>CAYSKK010000001.1:0-717396 GCA_964431635.1 uncultured Chthoniobacter sp.
ACCCTCGTATGCAGCTTGGGAAGCTGCCGTTCTACCATTGAACTACACCCGCGTGAAATTACTCCCAAGATGTGACATAGCTCCGCGTCTTTTGCGCTGCGGTCCTATTTGTGTGAGTGGAAGGATTATTCCAAACAGCCACCTTTTTTTGAAGAGTTTGGCTATTCGTTCCTGCTGTTACTGAATTATCATAGCCCAAGTCCATGACAATTTTGTAGCTTCCCCCCCAAGGATCGACAAAATTTCCGCTGCCATTTGTTCCGCTCTTGCCTTTTTTGGCGGCTTGAATTTCAAGAAAAACGATTTGTCTGGGATTGTTTGTATTACCTGATTGACCGACGAGTGTATTCACCAATGCACTGTTTACATCGGTTGTTTGATCACTCGTGCCTGTGCCCGGCAGTTTTCCATATTCCGCCTCGTAGGCAACGACGGCCGCTGCGATCTGGGTGACGTCGTTTTTTGCCTGGGCCTTGCGGGCGGCATCGATCGCCGAGCTTGCAGCGGGGAACAGAAGTGACATCAGGATGCCGATGATGGCGATGACGATGAGAAGCTCAATGAGAGTGAAAGCTTTTCGCATGACGGGATTGGAGGAATTCAACATTGTGAAGACGGTTACAAGATGGTGTCGGGGACGCGGCTGAGCAAGCAATTTCTTGCCAACGGGCCCCATCGGGGCGATGGATGGGGCTGTGAACAATCAGCGCCCTCGTGGCAGGAAACAAAATGGGGGGCAGTCTGCAAAGTCGGGTTCCGGAACAAAAGGAATGCGGAACGCGGAGCGCGGAAAACCAGCGCGGGAGCGCTTCGTGCAAAGGGACCAATGTTTGGTGCAGGGAGCACAACCGGAACGGAGCGGCGCAAAGCCAGCTCGGAAATCTGGCGTTCAGGCTCCCCGGAAAGGCTCCGGAAGGCCCGGGCGGACACAACAAAATCCGGAGCGTGGTGAGCGGAAACCGGATTCCCTGAAGCAGAACATCCTGCGCCTTCTCGCCAAGCGGCCTTTGGACAAGGGCGAGATTTCCGAATCTCTGAAACTGGATCCGTCGCTCCGCTCGAAATTCCTCGGACTGATGCGCGACATGGAGATCGCGGGCGAAATCGCCCGGATTCGCAAGGACCGCTACATCATCCCGAAGGAGGCGGATCTTTTCACCGGGGTCATCCAATTCCATGCCAGCGGGGGGGCGCACGTTCTCAACGAGACGGCCGGGGAGCCGGATCTTTACATCAGCGCGGAGAACTCGTTCACGGCGATGCATGGCGACCGGGTGGTGGCGCGGATCGATGCCGGGCGTCCAGGGTTTCGCGAGCCGTCTCCCGCGCGCCGCGAGGGACGAGTGATCAGGATCCTGACCCGTGCGAACGAGACGCTTGTCGGCACGCTGCAGAAGTCCAAAAACTTTTTTTACCTGGTCGCCGACGATCCGCGGTTCGTTCACAACCTGTATCTTCAGCCACCGGCACCGCCGCTGGTGGCGCATGTCGGGGACAAGGTGGTGGCGCACCTCGATTCGTGGCCCTCGCGGCATGTCAACCCGGAGGGGCACATCATCGAGGTGCTCGGAAAAGTCGGTGATCCGGGTGTGGACATGCTCTCAATCATCCGGAAGCACAACCTGCCCGTGGCCTTCCCGGCAGATGTCCTGCGGGATGCGGAATCTGTCCTGCCAGAGGTCGAGGCCGGCGAGGCTGCCCGGAGGGTGGACCTCCGGAACAAATTTATTTTCACGATCGATCCCGACGACGCGAAGGATTTCGATGATGCGATCGATGTTGAGCGGACCGGCGACGGCTGGAGGCTCGGGATCCACATCGCGGACGTATCGCACTATGTGAAGCCGAAATCCGGTCTCGACCGAGAGGCGAAGGTGCGCGGGAACAGCGTCTATCTGGTTGACCGGGTGATCCCGATGCTTCCAGAGGCCCTGAGCAACGGGATCTGCAGTTTGAAGCCGGGTGTGGACCGGCTGGCCTTTTCCGTTTTTGCGGAAGTGGACCGGCACGGGAAAGTGCATTCCGTCCGCTTTGCGAAGTCGGTGATCCGAAGCCAGGTGAGGCTGACCTACAGGCAGGCGTTTGACATTCTGAATCTTCCACCGCGCGGGGACACGCTCGCCGAGCGCGTGCACACGGCGTGGGAACTTGCCTCACTCCTCCGGAAAAAGCGATTTGCAGCGGGGTCGCTCGATCTGGATTTTCCCGAGCTCAAAGTCTGGCTGGATGCGGATGGCAAGCCGGTCCGCCTCGAGCGGGTTGAGAACGACATTTCGCACCAGCTCATCGAGGAGATGATGCTGCTGGCGAACGAACTGGTGGGACGTGAATTGAAACTGAAGCGGCAGCCGGCGCTTTATCGCATCCACGAAAAGCCGGATCCCGAAAAACTGCAGGAATTCCGCGAATTTGCATCCAGCCAGGGAGTGCGGGCGGGTGATCTCACGAACCGCGAGGAACTCAAGAAGCTGCTCTCCGGGCTGCGCGGACAGCCGCACGAGTCGGCGGTGAAGGTTGCGCTTCTCAAGAGCCTCAAACGCGCCCGCTACTCGCCCGAACCGGTCGGGCACTACGGGCTTGCGAAGCCGGACTACACCCACTTCACGAGCCCGATCCGCCGCTACAGCGACCTGGTCGTGCATCGGGCCCTTGAGCGCCAGCTCGGACTGACAAAATCCGGTCCCGATTCGCAGGCACTCGGGGCGATCGCCGACCACATTTCTACCACCGAACGCACGGCGGCCGATGCCGAGCGCGAATCGGTTCGCCTGAAAAAACTGGAATTTTTCCAGCTTCAGGTCGCGCGCCGCACGGGCCAGGGTTTTCGGGCCGTCATCATGGACGTCCGGAATTTTGGGATGTTCATCGAGCTGCCCGAGTTTCTTCTCGGAGGACTCGTCCACATCTCGTCCCTCGCGGGAGATTTCTTCGTTCCTGACCTTGCAAAAGGGAGACTCGTCGGGCGGAAGACAAAAAAGGTTTACCGTGTCGGCGATGAGATCGAGGTGGTTGTGGCCCGCGTGGACATGTTCAAGCAGCAGGTGGATTTTGCGGTCGCATGAAGAAAACCATCCTTGTCCTCGCGCTGTTTTCCTGCGGCTGCGCCGGAGGAGGAAAAGTCACCCAGTTTTCCACGATCGATGCGTTGCTGGCCGGGGTTTATGATGGGGATTTCGACTGTGCGCAGGTCGCCCGCGCGGGGAACCTCGGGCTCGGAACATTTGACCGTCTGGACGGCGAGATGGTCGTCACGGGCCATCGGGTCTACCAGGTCAAGTCGGATGGATCGGTGCTTCGCCCGCCGGGATCTCTTGGAACACCGTTCGCGACGGTCGTGAATTTCCGTCCCGATAAAACCTTCAGGGCGTCCTCCGGGCTTCCCATGCGGGCACTGGAGGAGCAGATCGACCGCCTCTGCCCGAACCCGAACGGGATTTATGCCATCCGGCTGAGCGGATGTTTTTCCGCCATGAAGACCCGAAGCGTGCCGGCCCAGAGCAAGCCGTATCCCGAGCTGGTGGCTGCGGCGGAAAGGCAGACGGTGTTCGACCTCGGTCCGGCGGAGGGGGTGGTTGTGGGATTCCGGTTTCCCGCATACTTCAAGTCGCTCAACGTGCCTGGATACCACCTGCACTTTCTGTCGAAATCCCGATCGAGCGGCGGCCACATCCTCGGCATGACCGCCGCGCCGGGCGTCCTGATCGAAGTGGAGGAGTGCAATCGCTTCGAGCTTCTTCTTCCCGGCGCCGGGGGGGGCTTTTCGAAGGCCCGCCTCGACCGCGACCGCACGAGGGAACTCCAGCAGGTCGAGCGCTGACCGCATTGGCGGCGGCTGACGATTCTTGTTAGCATATTTTTAGCGCCTATCGACCGGAGTTTAACTCACGCCGACGCATCGATGGGGGGTAGGATTCAGGTGTGAATGAATTCCTTCAAGTGGCGGTTTTTGTCGCGGCGGTTTTTGCCGTGACGCCACTCTTCGGCGGGCTGATGGTCCGGGTCTTCCATGGCGAAAAGACGGCGGTCCCGCTGGGCTGGCTTGAGCGGATGGTTTACCGGTTTTCCGGAGTCAATCCCGATGGGGAAATGAAATGGACGTCGTATGTGGTGTCGCTGCTGGTGTTCAACGGCGCGGGCATTGTCCTTCTCCTGGCGATCCAGATGCTTCAGGCGTCCCTGCCGTTGAACAGCGGGCATCTGGACGGCGTGCCCTTCGCGCTGGCCCTGAACACGGCGGTTTCCTTTGTGACGAACACGAACTGGCAGGCGTATTCCGGTGAGGCCACGATGAGCCTCTTCACCCAAATGGCGGGACTGGCCGTGCAAAATTTTCTGAGTGCCGCGACCGGAATCGCGGTGGCCGTGGCCGTCACGCGGGGGGTTGTTCACAAGTCCTCCGGAACGCTCGGGAATTTCTGGGCCGACTTGGTGCGGGCGACGCTTTATGTGCTCCTGCCGCTTTCCTTTTTGCTGGCCGTGATTTTCCTCTGGCAGGGAGTTCCCCAGACATTGGAAAGCCGGGCCGAAGTCGTGACGCTGTCCGGAGGGGAGCAGGTAATTCCGCTGGGGCCGGTGGCTTCGCAGGTGGCGATCAAGCAGGTGGGCACGAATGGCGGAGGGTTTTATGGAGTCAATGCCGCGCATCCGTTTGAAAATCCCACGCCGCTCACCAATTTCCTCCAGATGCTTGCCATCTTCGCGGTCCCTGCCGGGCTGACCTCGTTTTTCGGGCGAATGACCGGGGACCGTCGGCAGGGCTGGGTGCTCTTCGGGGTGATGCTGGCGCTGTTCCTGGCGGGGTTCGCGGTTTCCTGGTGGGCGGAAAGCCGCCCGAATCCCTCTCTGGGACTGGCCGTGCCGATGGAGGGCAAGGAGGTGAGGTTCGGGGTGATGAACAGCGTGCTTTTTTCCACGGCCACGACCGATGCCTCGTGCGGCGCGGTGAATGCCATGCACGACAGCTTGAGTCCGCTGGCCGGTGGCGTGGCCCTTCTCAACATGCTGCTCGGCGAAGTGGTCTTCGGCGGTGTGGGGGCCGGGCTTTATGGCATCCTGCTTTTTGTCGTGCTCACGGTGTTTCTGGCGGGGCTCATGGTGGGGCGGACGCCGGAATATCTCGGAAAAAAATTGGAATCCCGTGAGATCCGCTGGGCGGTCATCGGGGTGCTGGCCCCCTGCGTCTGCATTTTGACCGGACTGGCCGTGGCGTGTGCCGTTCCTGCCGGTTCGGCAACATTGGGAAACCAGGGGCCCCATGGATTTTCGGAGATGTTCTACGCTTTCGCTTCCGCGGCGGCCAACAATGGTTCGGCTTTCGGTGGTCTCGGGGTGAACAATGATTTCTACAATGCCGCCCTAGCTGTCTGCATGTTTCTGGGACGGTTTGCGGTGATCATTCCGGTGCTGGCCGTCGCGGGGGGCCTTGCGGCAAAAAAGACAGCCCCTCCTTCTCCCGGCACCTTCCCGACCCACGGGGCAACCTTCGGTGTTCTTCTGATCGCCGTCATTGTGATCGTGGGGGCTCTCACCTTCTTCCCGGCACTGTGCTTGGGACCGGTCGCCGAACACCTGCTCCTGTTGGGAGGGCGAACCTTTTGAATGTCATGAACACGTCATCCCTTGCCGATCCCGCGCTGCTGTGCACGGCTGTTTTCGAAGCCTTCCGCAAACTCGATCCCCGGGTGCAGTGGAAAAATCCCGTCATGTTCCTGGTCTTTCTGGGAGGTGTTGCCACGACGTTTTTCTGCTTTGGTGCGCCAACCCTCTTCAATATCCAGATTGCCGTCTGGCTCTGGTTCACCGTTCTTTTTGCCAACTTTGCCGAGGCGATTGCCGAAGGGCGCGGAAAAGCCCAGACGGCGACGCTGCGCCGGATGCGCACCAGCACGACGGCGCGCCGCCTGCGAGGAGCGAGGGAGGAAAGCGTGCCGGCGGCGGAACTGCGCAAGGGAGACCTCGTCGTCTGCGAGGCGGGCGATGTGATCCCTTCGGATGGCGATGTGATCGAAGGCATCGCCACCGTCGATGAAAGCGCGATCACGGGGGAATCCGCGCCGGTGATCCGGGAAAGCGGGGGCGACCGAAGTGCCGTGACCGGAGGAACGCGTGTCACCAGCGACCGGATTGTCATCCGCATCACAACCGAGCCCGGCAACACATTCCTCGACCGCATGATTTCCATGGTCGAGGGGGCAAACCGCAGGCGCACGCCGAACGAAATCGCCCTGGGCATCCTGCTGGTGAGTCTCACAGTGGTTTTCCTTCTCGCCGTGGCGACGCTGCCATTTTTCGCCGGATTTTCCGAACGCCTGGCCGGGCAGACCGGAGTGGTGAATCTTTCCCTGCCGGTTTTGGTGTCGTTGCTGGTGTGCCTGATTCCGACGACCATTGGCGGGTTGCTCAGTGCGATCGGGATCAGCGGCATCGACCGTTTGATGCAGCGCAATGTGCTGGCCACTTCCGGTCGGGCGGTCGAAGCGGCGGGCGACATCGATGTGCTCCTGCTCGACAAGACAGGAACCATCACTCTCGGGAACCGCCAGGCGTCCGCCTTTCTGCCTGCGTCCGGAGTGGAGGAAAAAGAACTGGCCTTCGCCGCGCAACTGGCTTCCCTTGCCGACGAGACGCCCGAAGGGCGAAGCATCGTGATCCTGGCCAAGGAGCGCTTCAACCTCCGCCCGCACGATCTGGGGGAACATCATTTCATTCCCTTCACCGCGCAGACCCGGATGAGCGGGGTGGATATCGCCGAAGGCGGAGAAACCCTCCGGATCCGCAAGGGAGCTGCGGAATCCGTCCTGCGGTGGGTGAGAGAATTGGGAGGAATTTGCCCGGACTCCGTGCAGGCGGATGTGGACCATGTGTCGAAATCCGGCGGCACCCCTTTGGTGGTGGCCGGTGCCGGAACGGTTTTGGGAGTTGTGTTTCTCAAGGACATTGTGAAGGGCGGGATCCGCGAGCGGTTCGCCCGGCTGCGCAAGATGGGCATCCGCACGGTGATGATCACCGGGGACAATCCGCTCACCGCCGCAGCCATTGCCGCGGAAGCCGGGGTGGACGGGTTCATGGCCGAGGCCAAACCTGAGGACAAGCTTGCACGTATCCGCGAGGAGCAGGAAAAAGGGCACCTTGTGGCGATGACGGGAGACGGCACAAACGACGCTCCGGCCCTGGCCCAGGCGGATGTCGGGGTGGCGATGGGCAGCGGAACCCAGGCCGCCCGCGAGGCCGGCAACATGGTGGATCTGGAGAGCAATCCCACAAAGATCCTGGAGGTGGTCGAGATCGGGAAGCAACTTCTCATGACCCGCGGTGCGCTCACGACATTCAGTATCGCCAACGATGTGGCGAAGTATTTCGCGATCCTGCCCGCGATGTTCGCCATTCTTTACTCGGCAACACCCGGCGGGCGGGGGCCGCTGGCCGCTCTCGACATCATGCGGCTCCACAGCTCGCAAAGCGCCGTGCTCAGCGCGGTGATTTTCAACGCGCTGGTGATTGTGGCCCTCATTCCACTGGCCCTGCGCGGGGTGGGTTACCGGGCACTCGGAGCGGCGGCCATCCTGCGGCGGAACGCCCTTGTCTACGGGCTCGGGGGGCTCGTTGTGCCTTTTGTGGGCATCAAGCTCATCGATATTTTTCTTACGCTCCTTCACCTCGCCTGATTTATGAAAAACCTCGTTGTTTCCCTCCGCCTGTTGGGAGTCTTGACCGTTCTCACCGGGATTCTTTATCCACTTTCCCTCGTCGCTGTCGGGCGGTTTTTTCCCCTTCAGGCAGGAGGTTCGCTGGTCTGGCGCGACGGTCGTCCGGTCGGTTCGGCGCTTCTTGCGCAGAAGAACGAATCGCACGGCTATTTCCAACCGCGTCCCAGCGCGTCGGACTATGCCACCGTGCCCTCCGGAGCGAGCAACCTGGGCCCAACGAGTGCCGTGCTGGCCGGGGCGATCTCAGAACGCCGGGCGGTCTGGGGAGCGGAGGCACCTTCGGAGATGCTTACGACGAGCGGAAGCGGTCTTGATCCGCACCTTTCACCGGAAGCCGCCGCCTTTCAGGCTCCCCGGGTGGCGGAAGCCCGGAAGCTTCCGATCGGGGAGGTGCTTGCGCAGGTGAAGAAATTCACCGATGCCCCGCAGTTCGGCTTTCTTGGAGAGCCAAGGGTGCGTATTCTGGAGTTGAATCTCGCCCTCGATGACAGCGGAAAACCATGATCCCGACCGTCCGGATCCCGACAGGCTTCTGGAACGGATCCGCCGGGAAGAGACGAAAGCCCGCCGCGGCAGGTTGAAGATTTTCCTCGGGATGTGTCCGGGAGTGGGCAAGACCTATGCCATGCTCCAGGCCGCGCAGAAAAAGCATGGCGATGGGGTCGAGGTGGTGGTGGGCATCGTCGAGACCCATGGGCGCAGCGAGACCGCCGCGCTCATCGAGGGGCTGCCGGTTGTTCCGCGGCTGCAGCTGGAATACCGTGGCACTGTGTTTGGAGAACTGGACATCGAGGCGATCCTGCTCTGGAAGCCCGGCCTTGTCGTGGTGGACGAACTGGCCCATACAAATGCCCCCGGATCCCGGCATCCGAAACGTTATCAGGACGTGCTGGAGCTTCTCGACGGTGGGGTGGATGTTTTTACCACGGTCAATGTCCAGCACATCGAGAGCCGCAGCGAGTCGGTGCGCCGGCTGGCCGGGATCCCGGTCCGGGAGACGGTTCCGGACACAGTCCTGGATGCTGCCGATGAGATTGAGCTGATCGACGTCACCGCCGAGCAGCTCCGCCAGAGGCTCCGTGAAGGGAAGGTCTATCTCGGCGAGCGGGCCGCAGCTGCTGCGGAGAACTTTTTCCGTGAATCCAATCTGAGTGCGCTGCGTGAGATGGCGCTGCGCCTGACGGCGGAGCAGGTCGAACGCCGGGCGAGGAATGATTCCAAGTCCGCAAGGAGAGGGGGGGAGCTGCTGGTGGTCGGAGTGAGCGCGAGCCCTCATTCCGCACAGCTCCTGCGCTGGACAAGGCGCTATGCGGCGGGGCTTGAGGTGCCCTGGATTGCCGCGGCTGTGGAAACTCCACGGCCGCTCTCCGCCGTGGACGAACGACGGAGGGCTGCCAACCTCTCCCTCGCCCGCGAGCTGGGGGCGGAGGTCGTTCTCGCAGGAGGAACCTCCGTCGCCAAGACGCTGGTGCGCGTCGCCCGGGAAAAACACGCAACTCACATCATCCTCGGCAAGCCGCACGGCCCCGCATGGAAATGGTTTTTCCGATCTCCCGTTCCTTGGACGATTGAGAACAGCGCGGGTATGGATGTTCAACTGATCCGAACGGATGTCGCCGACGCGACCGTCCCCAGGGATCCGCCCGATCCGGTTGGAAGCTTCTGGAGGCAATGCCTGATTGTGCTGGGGTTGGTCGCCGCAGTGTCCGGAATCGGTCTCTGGATTCTGGAGCCTGTCGGATACTGGGCGGTCGCACTGCTTTACCTTCTCGTTGTGACCGTGGCCGGGAGCACGCTTCCGCGCCGGCAGACGTTCATCCTTGCCGGCTTGTCCGCCCTGACATGGAACTTCCTGTTCATCCCGCCGCAGTTCACGTTTTTCATCAGTCGACCGCCGGATATCCTGATGTTTTTCATGTTTTTTGTGGTGGCTCTTGTGGTCGGACACCTGACCAGTCGGCTGCGGGAGCGGGAGCAATTGGAGAGCCGCAGGGAGAAGCGCGCTGCGGCTCTGTATGAACTGGCCCAAAGGTTCGCCCAGGCGGGTAATCTCGACGAGGCGGTTCGCGCGCTTTGCGGGCAAATCCATGAGGCCTTCGCGTTGGAAACAGCCGTCTTTCTCTGTGATGCCCAGGGGCGATTCGACCTTGATCCGCACCCGCAAGGCACTTGGGCGATCCATTCAGCCGAAGTGGCGGTTTCCCAGTGGGTGTTTGCAAACCACAAGCCGGCCGGCAGGGATACGGACACCCTACCGGAGGCGGCGGGGCTCCATTTGCCGCTTCGCGCCGGCGAACACAATGAAGGAGTTGTCGCCGTGAATCTCGCTGAAAGCGAGGGGCTGACACCCGAGCAGCGCGGCCTTCTTGAAACCTTCGCTGCGCAGTTTGCCGTGGTTGCAGCCAAGGAACGCGGCCTGCTTGTCCGGCAAAGGTCCTCGGTGATCTCGGAGGCGGCAAAGCTCCAGCAGACACTCTTCGACAGTGTCTCCCATGAACTGAAAACCCCCATAGCCGCCATCCAGGCCGCACTGGAACAGCCCCAACCGGATCTTGCGGAACTCCGACAGGCGGCAAGCCGCCTGCGCCGGACGGTTGGACAGCTTCTTGATGCGACGAGGATCGAGTCCGGTCTTCTCCAACCCGCGCTCGAATGGTGCGAGCCGGCTGAGTTGATCGCAGATGCCCTGCGTCTCTGCGAAGTGCCAGGGAACCTTGTTCTCGTGAGTGCTTCGGCTCCCGCATTGCGTTGCGATGCGGGCCTCATCGCACAAGCGCTTGCCATCCTGATCCATAACGCCCTCACCCACGGCGCAGCCACGGAGAAGCCGGAGGTCTCTGTCCGGGTTTCGATGGAGTGGGTGGAATTTCTTGTCGGCGACAGGGGGCCGGGGTTGCCTGCCGGAAGGGATGTTTTTTCCAAGTTCGTGCGCGGCCCGGAGGCCCCGGCGGGAGGGGTGGGACTTGGTCTGTCCATCGCCAGGCATCTTGCGGAAATCCACGGAGGTTCGTTGACCGCTTCCTCTCGGAGTGGAGGAGGCTCCCTTTTCTTGTTGCGAATTCCCACAGGCGGGACCATGAAGCTCCCCGGATGAAAGCTCTCGTCATCGATGATGAAATTCAGATCCGGCGGCTCCTGAGAATCGCGCTCGAAGGCGACGGATACGAGGTCGTGGATGCGGAGAATGGCACGCTTGGTCTCCAGTTGCTCGTGCATGCGCGTCCGGATATCGTGCTTCTGGACCTCGGCCTGCCGGACCTTGGCGGACTGGATGTGCTCAAGCGACTTCGCGGGTGGAGTGAGGTTCCTGTCGTCGTTCTCACTGTCCGGGATTCGGAGGTGGAAAAAATCACGGCGCTCGATGCGGGAGCCGATGACTTTGTTACGAAGCCATTCTCAACCGGCGAACTGCTGGCCCGACTGCGTGCGGCGACGAGGCGAGCACATCCGCGCGAGGAGGTTCCGGTTTTTTGCCGCAACGGTCTCACCGTTGATTTCTCCGCGCGCGTTGCCACGCGCGACGGATGCGAGATCCACCTGACCGCCACCGAATGGGCGATCCTCGCACTGCTCGTCCGCCATTCAGGGCGAATCCTGACTCACACGCAAATCCTTCGCGACGTCTGGGGGCCGAATGCCTCCGAGCACCGGGAGTATCTGCGCGTCTATTTCACCCGCCTCAGAAAAAAGATTGAAGCAGACCCGTCGATTCCGGTTCTCATTACCAACGAGCCTGGAGTCGGCTACCGTTTTGCCGCAGCAGAATGAAACCTCCCGGGGTGCCGGGAGGTTTCGGCGTTCAGTCCGGTGTCCGGAAAGCGATTTTCTTGCGGCTCAAGAATGCGGAAGCCACAAGAAGTAATGCGCCGAGCGCGAATCCGATCGGAAGAGCGACGAGCGATTTTCCGAAGAGAGCATTCTCCGGGAGCCCGGGGGCGGATGAGCGCAATGCGGATGTAAAGGCGGCGAAAGCGATCCCAGCGAACCCATAGCCGAGGTTGATGGCCATGCCCCGGAAGCTGAGCACGGTTGCTCGGAGACCGGATTCCGTCCACGCGTTGATGTAGTTGGAGAGGAAATACTGCATCAGCGGCATGGAGAGACCGATCGGCAGGACGACCCAGACACCCCAATACGGAGTCGCGAGACAGAGTCCACAGAGTCCGGTAAAAATCAGGATTCCGACCATGACGAAGACCTGCGGCGCGGAGAATCGCGATGCCGCACGGCGGGCAAGTGAAGCGGCAATGAAGCCCAGCACGGCGTAGGCCGAGCCAAGAAATCCATTCACAAATTCGGGAATTTCGATCAGCCGGTAGTAGTTGCTCGCGAATGTCAGGAACAGCCGCACGAGACTGTCGAAGAGAACCGCGCAGAGGAGCAGGAGGCGGATGCGCGGATCGGAAAAAACAAAACGCGCGCCAGCCGTGATGTTGGCAATGGCTCCCCGGATCGGATGCCCCTCGTGTCGGGCATCGCCGGGTTCGCGCATTGCCAGTGCGCAGAGGAGCGCGGGGAGGGAAGTGGCCAGCGTCATGAAAACCGGCCAGCGGGTTGTCGTGGGAACCGCTCCGTCGAACCCGAAAAACTTCAGCGCCTGACCGACCACGTGACGGTCAAATGCCAGGGCACCGAGAATCATCGCCACGAAAAATGCGGCGGACGACCAGCGCATGAGAGTCGTCAGGACATCCCGCCAGCGGGCCTCGCGGTTTTCTTCGGCAAGGGAATCGTAGGCAAGCGCCTCGTCCGCCCCGCTTGCGCAGGCTTCCGCGGTTCCGCTGAGGATGCGGTTGAGGATCAGGAGTGGAAACAGCCAGGGGCCGTGCGGGGCGAAGGCGAACACGCTCATCTCGATCACCATGAGGCACGCCGCCAGCACGACCATGGATTTTCTCCCGATCAGGTCAGCAAGCGCGCCGGATGGGATTTCAAAGAGGAGGATCGTCGCGGCCCAGACCGAGTTGAGCAGTGCATATTGCTCCAGCGAGAGCCCGAGGTCGAGGAAGAGGACTCCGAGGACCGGGTAGTAGAACCGTGCGTTGAAAAACACCCGGAAGGCGATGAAAAGGGGAATGTTCCGGCTCATGATGAAACCTGTGCAAGAACCTCTTGGAATGGGACCTCCTCAAGCATCCCGAAAACGTCATGACGGGTGAGCCGGTCGCGCGTGGCCGCCGGACTGGAAATCCCGCAGAGGAAGCGGGCCAGCGCCCGATCTCCGCGCAGCGCGGCGTGGCCTTCCGAGCGCAGATCTTTGATCGCCTGCAAATCGGAGAGCGAAATCTCCCTCGCGGTGGTTCGTGGCATCGGGGAGGCCTCCACTCCCTCACAACGTCCGCAGTGTCCGCAGGGCGAGGGGAGGGTTTCCCCGAAATACTCCAGGAGGCGCCGGGTCGAGCAGCCGGTGGCTTCGGCGAATGCCACGATGGAATCCAGCCGGGCAAGGTCGGATTTCTCGCGCTCCGCAAAAAGCCCGTGAAGCCAGTTCGCGATGTCGCGCGGAGATCGTTCTTTCGAGCCCGGCAGGAGGCGGAACCGATGGCGCAGGCCTGCCGGTTTCATCTCGATGTCCCCGGATTCCTCGAGATACCCGAGCGCCTTCAAGATCTTCTCCCGCGGCTCGCCGGTCGCTTCAGCCGTCGCATCCGCATTGATCGTCAGCCACCGCCGCCCGCGCTTCCCGGCAGTAAAGACTTTTTTCAGAAACCTCTGACGGTCCGCCGTGTGTCCGGCGATGACGCGATCCTCCGGGTGTCGGAATGCGATCTGGAACGTCGAGTAGAAGCTGCCGGCGGGTTCGAGGATCTTTTCCTTTTCGAGGTAGGTGATGACGGTTTCGAGGACAAGCGGGCGGATGTCGGTGGCGCGGGAGAGATCGTATCGGCTGATGTCGAACTCGCCGCCCTGCCGGAGCAGGTGGTCCACGAGATGGCGGAGGGAGGATTCGTCCGGCGTGTCTCCGAGGGTGAAGTTCCGGAGGACGGTGAGGTCGTCCGCGCAAGCAAGGATTTCGCAGTGCGAGGGAAGCCCGTCGCGTCCCGCACGGCCGATCTCCTGCTGGTAGTTCTCCAGCGTCTTCGGAAGGTTGAAGTGAAACACCGCGCGGATGTCGGCCTTGTCGATTCCCATGCCGAAAGCGATCGTGGCCACGATGACGTCGCACCGCCCTGCCATGAATTCCTCCTGTGCGGATGATCGAACGTCATCCGCCAGTCCCGCATGGTAGGGCCGGGCGTGCACGCCCGATTTTTTGAGGTGAGCGGCGACGCTCTCCGCCGTATGCTGCAGTGTCACATAGACGATCGCAGGGAATGGTCGTCCGGCATGGATTTTTCCGGTGAGCAGGTCCAGTCGGGCGCTGGCTTCCACCGGCGTGATGTGGATCGCGAGGTTCGGGCGGTGGAACGATGTTTGCACGCGATCAGCCCTGGCAATGCGAAAGCTCCGGCAGATGTCATTCACGACCGGCGGCGTGGCGGTTGCGGTGAGAGCGAGCACGCGCGGGATGCGGAGCTTTTTTGCCAGCGCGGCGAGGCGGAGGTATTCCGGCCGGAAATTGTGACCCCACTCGGAGATGCAATGAGCCTCGTCAATCGCGAGGAGGCCGATGTTTGCGCGCCTGACCTTCGACAGGAATGTTTCGCTTACGAAGCGTTCCGGGGCCACATAGAGAAGCTTGAGCGAGCCCGATGCCATGCGGTCGTAAATTTCAAAGACCTCTGCGGAGCCGAGTGTTGAGTCCAGCCGGGCCGCCGCGAGCCCGCGCGTCTTCAGCACGTCCACCTGATCCTTCATCAGCGCGATCAGTGGCGAAACCACCAGAGTCAAACCGTCCAGAAGGATGGCGGGAAGTTGGTAGCAAAGGGATTTGCCGCCGCCCGTCGGAAACACCGCCAGGGCGGAACGTCCGGCCAGAAGCGACTCCACGACCTGCTTCTGCCCCGGACGGAATTGTCCGTGCCCGAAATGCCGGCGCAGTTCCTCATCGATTTTCCCTGTGGCTGGCTCGGTTGGCATGGGCGTGCAAACTAGAGCGCAGCCAACCGCCTGACGCAACTCTGCAAGTGACAAAACCAATGAAACGACAGACCCCGCTGGCCAGAGAGACGGGGTTCGTGTATAGCGGGCGCATGTCTTCCGACAACCAGAAGCCCGGTCATGGGGCGATGGCGTTGCTGGCCCTTGGTGTTGTTTTCGGCGACATCGGCACAAGCCCGCTTTACGCCTTTGAGACGGCGCTGGGCATGGCCGGAGAGAGGTCGGCGGTCGGAGTGGCCTCGTTGATCCTGTGGACCGTGTTCCTTGTCGTGACGATCAAATATGCCTCAGTCGTCATGCGGGCGGATTACCACGGCGAGGGCGGGATTTTTGCGCTGATGGCCCTGCTGAGGACGTCCGGGAAGACCTGGGCTGCAGGCGGATTTTTAACCGCGATGGTGGTTTTCGGCGCAGCAATGCTTCTCGGTGACGGGGCGATCACTCCGGCCATTTCCGTTCTCAGCGCGGTCGAGGGACTCGCTGCGGTCCATCCCGGCTGGGGCCATTTTTCCCTGCCGGCAGCCGTGGGGATTCTGAGCGCGCTGTTTATTGTCCAAAGGTTCGGAACCGGGCGGCTTGGCGGGGTGTTCGGTCCCGTGATGTTGCTGTGGTTTCTCTGTCTGTCTGCCACCGGAGCCATGCAGATCGTGCGTTTTCCAAGCGTGTTGAGGGCGTTGGATCCTCGCGAGGGGATTCACCTGCTGGGAACTGCGGGATGGGGGGGCTGGGCGATCCTCGGGGCCGTGGTGCTCGCGGTCACAGGCGCGGAGGCCCTCTATGCCGACCTCGGACACTTTGGCAGAAAGCCGATCCTGCGGGCATGGCGGTTTGTAGTTTTTCCTTCACTGGTTCTGAACTACCTCGGCCAGGCGGCCCTCGTCCTGCGGGATTCCGAGGCGGCCCGGAACCCGAACCTGTTTTTTTTGCTGATGCCAGATGGAGCGCCCCGTGCCGCGCTTGTGATCCTGGCGACGCTGGCCACGGTGATTGCCTCGCAGGCATTGATCAGCGCGGTTTTTTCCCTGACGAGCCAGGCGATGGACCTCGGGTTCCTCCCCAGATTTTTCGTTCAGCATACGAGCACCCGCATCCGCGGGCAGATCTATATCCCGCTTGTCAATTTTCTGCTTGGTGCCGTGTGCCTGTTCCTGGTGGTGGCGTTCAGAAACAGTTCTTCTCTGGCGAATGCCTACGGCATCGCGGTCACCGGTGCGATGGTCATCACGTCGGTCGCGTTCGGGGCGGTGCTTTTTTCGCGTGGCGTGCTGCCCACCTGGCAGGCCGCTGTCCTCACGGCCGCGCTCCTCTGCCTGGACCTTCCGCTTTTCGGCGCCTGCCTGACCAAGCTCTTCGAGGGTGGCTTTGTGCCGGTCCTGCTTGCAGTTGCGACGGGGGCCGTCATGTTGACCTGGCGGCGAGGAAGGCTGCTGATCCGGCGGACGATGAAGTTCGGGACCGTCTCGGTGGAGGAACTCGGGCGGCGGCTGGCGGGCGGGGATTTTCAGAGGGTTGAGGGCACGGAGATCTTTGTTGTCCGGCGGCCGAACCCCGAGCATGCGGTGGCCTGCATCCTGGAGCAGAACCGCCGGGTCAAGGTCCTGGCACGCCGGCTCGTCATTCTTCTTCTGGATCCCGAGTGGGCGAAGCCGTCGGAAAACCTTGGAGAGGTCACGGTATCAGCTTGCGACGGCGGACTCTGGGTGGTCAGGGGCGCGCATGGATACATGGCCGAGCCGGACGTTCCAGGCATGATGAAAAAGGCGGCCGACCAGAGCGGCGGAACGTTCCAAATCGACCCGGAGGATTCCTTTTTTGTGATTGCACGGGAGCTGATCGTCTCGTGTCCCGAAAAACTGATGCCGTTCTGGCAGCGGCACCTTTTTGCATTCATGAGCCGGAATGTTGTCCCGGGCCCGCACTATCTGAACATTCCGCCCGACCGCCTGATCATTTACACGTGGCTTCTCCGGCTTTGAAGCGCGGGGGGGGCTTCCTCCCGCAGAGAAGCCTATGTTCTTCTCATCGTGGTGTCCCTGAGAAATTTTGCGTCGTCCCGGTCCGGATAGTCGAGAGTGAAGTGGAGCCCGCGGCTTTCCTTCCGGTTGAGCGCACAATCGACGACGAGGGATGCGACGGTCACGAGGTTGCGCAGTTCGAGGAGATCGGTGGTGATTTTGAAATTCCAATAGAACTCCTGCACCTCGGCGTGAAGGTTGCGGAGGCGGGTGGCGGCGCGCTGGAGGCGTTTGTCGGTGCGGACGATGCCCACGTAATCCCACATCAGGCGGCGGATTTCCTCCCAGTTGTGCGAGATGACAACCATCTCATCGACATCCGAGACCTGTCCCGGCCTCCACTCCGGAAGGTCGAAGGCAACGCGGGGCGGGCGGTTGCGGGAGGATTTTTCAAATGCATTGTGGGCCACGACAAGGCCTTCCAGGAGCGAGTTGCTCGCGAGGCGGTTTGCGCCGTGAAGCCCGGTGCAGGCGACCTCGCCGATGGCAAACAACCCGCGAAGCGATGTCTCGCCATTCAGATCCGTCTTCACTCCCCCGCATTGGTAGTGGGCTGCGGGAACGACCGGGATCGGCTGTTTGGTGATGTCGATGCCGTGGTTCATGCAGGTCTCGTAGATATTCGGAAACCGGCTTTTCACGAAATCGGCCGGCTTGTGGGTGATGTCTAGGAAGACGCACTTGCTGCCGCTGCGCTTCATTTCGGCATCGATCGCGCGGGCGACGACGTCACGCGGAGCCAGTTCCTTCTGGGGGTTGTGCTTCTCCATGAACCTCCTTCCGCGAGCATCCAGGAGATAGCCGCCCTCTCCTCGCACGACCTCGGAGATGAGGAACGATTTGACTTCCGGATGGAAAAGGCACGTCGGGTGGAACTGGATGAATTCCATGTTCGCAATCAGCCCCCCGGCCCGCCAGGCCATCGCGACTCCGTCGCCCGTGGCCACGTCGGGATTGGTCGTGTAGAGATAGACTTTTCCGCAGCCCCCGGTGGCCAGCACATTCACATCGCTTCGCAGTGTCTCAACCTCGCCGCTCTCCTCGTTCAGCACATAAACGCCGACGCAGCTGTTTTCCATGGCATAGCCGAGCTTTCCGGTGGTGATGAAGTCCACAGCCATGTGGTTTTCCATGAGCTCGATGCCCGGATGTCCGGCGATCTGATCGAGCAGAGTTCGCTCGATCTCCATGCCGGTGGAGTCTTGAAAATGGAGAACCCGCCGCTTCGAGTGACCTCCCTCCCTGCCGAGATCGAGCTCGCTTTCCCCGTTCATGGTTTCGCGCCGGTCGAAGTGCATGCCGAGATGGAGCAACTCCGAGATGCGATCCGGCCCCTGCGTGACGATTTCCCGGACGGCGTCCTCGTGGCAGAGCCCCGCGCCGGCAGTGAGGGTGTCGCGGATGTGGAGATCAAAGGAATCCTCCTCGCTTGTCACGCAGGCGACCCCTCCCTGCGCCCACGCCGTGTTGGAGTCCGCGCGTCCGCGTTTCGTGATGAGGGCAACGCTGCCCTTGTCGGCGGCCTTCAATGCGAACGTCAATCCGGCGATGCCGCTGCCGATGACAACGTAATCAAATTCTCTCATGGGTTCGGGGGGAGGGGGATGTTGTCAATGAGTCTGGTGGTGCCAAGGAAAACCGCCGATGCGAGTCGGCCGGAAACTTTCCTGCTCGTCAGGGGCTGGAGAGTCTCCGCATTCACCGCTTGAATGTAGTCGATGCGGGCGCCGGGAATAGCGGAAATCAGGCGGGTGGCGGTCGATTCCACCGCTGCAGGGGATTTTTTTCCGGCACCCGCAAGAAGTGCAGCATGGATGCGGGGAGCGAGAGCGCGCTCGGAAGGAGTCAAGTAAACATTCCTTGAGCTTGTGGCCAGGCCGTCCGGTTCCCGCACAGTCGGATGGCCGACCACCTCTACCGGAAAATTCAGATCCCGGACCATCCGTCTCAAAACCGCCAGTTGCTGCCAGTCCTTTTCGCCGAAGATGGCGTGTGTGGGCTGGACGATCAGAAACAGCTTTGCGACGACGGTGCAGACTCCGCGGAAATGTCCCGGACGCGACCGGCCGCAGAGGCTCGTTGAAAGCAGGGACTCATCGACAAAAACCGAGCGATCGTCGAAATACATCTCCTGCGGGGACGGGACAAACACGACGTCCGCGCCGGCATTCCTGCAGATGGACAGGTCGCTTCGCAGGGGCCTCGGATACGACGCGAAATCCTCCTTCGGACCGAACTGGGTCGGGTTGACAAAAATGGAAACGACAACGGCATCCTCCGGGCGCGCGAGATTTTTGGCCTTCCGGATCAACGCGGAATGGCCGGAATGCAGAGCCCCCATCGTCGGCACAAATATCACCCGGCCCGGATGGCGCCTGCGCCATGAGCGGAGGGATGCGATGGTTTTGGCGACCTTCATGTCGGAAAAAACACGAAAATGCGGTCGCGTCCTGGCGTTCTAGTTGGCCGGAGAAGAGGCAGGGGGGGCGACCGGCGCGGTGGCTGGAGCCGGTGTCTGGGAACCGGCCGGCGATGATGCCGGAAGAGCCGCCTGCGGGATCGGGGAATCAAGCAGACTCTTCTGGATCGCGGTTTTTCCGGCGGCCGTCTTTGCCGTCAAAATGGAAAGCAGAAGGGTGATCACAAAGAAGGCGAGGGCCAGCCAGGTTGTGAACTTCGCGAGCACATGCGTCGTCTGGGCCCCGAAAATGTTTTCGGTGACACCACCGCCGAACGCCGCCCCGAGCCCCTCGCTGCGAGGGCGCTGCATGAGCACGACAAAGATGATCAGAAGGCACACGAGGATGTGCAGCACGATGAGGACTGGCAGAACGATAAACATACAGAATCAGTAAGAATAATTCCCCCCGGGTTCCTTGTAAAGCCGGGGCTCAAAGAAATTTCAGAATCATGATGATCAGGAGGAGTGCCAGCAGAACGGCAAGCGGGAGCACGATAAAGTTGATGATCCGGTAGCGGCCCTTCCGGCGGCTTCTGAAAAAATGGATCAGGGAGTGTCCCGCCCGGTCTTTGGTTTTGGAAAGAGAGGGAGGGTGGCCGGGGGTGACAGTGGTTTTCAGTGGATGATGAAACGGCTGTTTGGGCTCCTTCGGCCGGATCCGGTTTCCCCGTTCCCAAATTGCCTCCTCTGGCACGACATGAAGATGCAGGGCCGAATCGTTATCGGAAGAATGCTCCTTGCGGGGAACAATGGTGATCTTGGGCCTTCCCTTGGGTGTTTTTTCCTGACCGGACGGGAGCGGTTCCATGGTAGGGAGAGGGGCGGCTGTTCGTCACCCGTCCGTCTTCATGAACTCCTCGGGAAACTTTTCCAGGAAGCTTTGAGTCGGCCACGAGCAAGCCTCGCCGAATGCGCAGACCGTGCGTCCCGCGATGTTGTCAGCGACATTCTTCAGATTGCCCGGGTCCGCGGGAAGCGCCCCCCCTGCGAGCATGCGCGTCGTCATCTTCGACATCCAGAGGCTGCCTTCGCGGCACGGGGTGCACTGGCCGCAGCTCTCGTGGGCGTAGAACTGGTTCAGGTTGTTCAGCACCCACAGCATATCTCGGGAATCATCAAGGACCATGACCCCGGCGCTGCCGATCATGGTTCCGACCGACTGCAACGACGAGGCGTCCATGACGACGTCGAGCATGGGGATTTGCTTTTCGGTCATGGTGCCATCCGGACCCTTGACTTTGAGTTTGTAGGTTTCGTCCGCGCGCATGACCTTCGCGGAGCTTCCCCCCGGGATCACCGCCTTCAGCGAGCGCCCGGGTTTCAGTCCTCCGCAGACGTCGTAGATCAGCTCCCGGAGGGTCACGGCACCGCAGGGCAATTCATAGGCACCCGGGCGCATCACGTCTCCGCTCACGCACATCGTGCGGGTGCCTCCGTCGCCGGGCGTTCCCATTTTTGCATATTCGGCGGCACCGAGGCGGATGATGTGCTTCACATGACAGAGCGTTTCGACGTTGTTGACGATCGTCGGCTTCATGTAGAGACCGAGAACAGCGGGGAAGTAAGGAGGCTTGATGCGGGGGTAGGGGCGCTTGCCTTCCAGGGACTCCAACAGGCTGGTTTCCTCGCCGCAGATGTAGGCGCCGGCCCCCTGGTGCACGAAGATGTCCAAGTCGAAGCCGGAGCCGAGGATGTTCTTTCCGAGGAAGCCTTTCGCCCGTGCCTCCTTGATCGCATTCCAGACGATGCGCGCCGCGTGGGGAAATTCACAACGAATATAGATGTAGGCGAGGTGCGTATTGGTTGCAAAAGCGGAGATCGCGAGACCCTCGATGAGCTGGTGGGGATCCTGGTGGAGGATGTAGCGGTCCTTGAAGGTCCCCGGCTCGGACTCGTCCCCGTTGACGACAATGTAGTGGGGCTTGCCGTCGTCGTATCGGATGAAGCTCCACTTCGTGCCGCACGGAAAGCCTGCGCCTCCGCGACCGCGAAGGTTCGCGGCCTTGACCGCATCGATGATCTCGGACGGTTTCATCGCCAGCGCTTTTCTCAACGACTCGTAGCCGCCGTGAGCCAGATACGTTTCGATGTCGGGGGCGTAACCCGGCTTGCTGATGTTTTCGAAAATGATGCGCCGCTCCTTCGGATGCGGAGTCGTGAGGAAGTTGGCCATGGTTACTTGAGTTTTTCGACGAGGGCGGGGATGTCGGCGGTGTTGATGTTTTCCACCAGTTCGTCGTTGATCAGGGCCACCGGAGCACTACCGCAACTGGCCAGACACTCGACGAACTCCACGCTGAATTTCCCGTCAGCCGTGGTCGGGGGAGCGGAACCGAACCCGTGGTGTTCGGAGTGAGGGTCGAGCCCCACCGCATCGCAGAACTTTTCCTTCACCTCGTATCCGCCCGCCATCGCGCAGGCGAGTGTTCGGCAGACGCGGATGATCGTCCGGCCGGCCGCTTCGCGCCGGAACCACGGATAAAAGGTGACCAGTTCGAGGATGTTGATCGGAGTGAGGTCCAGCTTTGCGGCGATCCATTCGACCCCGCTGTCATCTACAAACCCGAAATGGTTTTGCCAGAAGTGAAGGAGCGGCAGGGAGGCGCTTCGCTTTGAGACCGGATAGTGGCTCACTATCTCATCGGCTTCGGCTTCCAAAGCCGGCGTCACCCGGTCGGCTTGTCGCGTCGTCATTTCGATCATGCCGAGATTACTCTGTTTTTCTTTCCTCCGCATCAAGCAAAACGATTTCCGAATTCTTACTTCGAAGGCGTAAAAAATCTCTCAAAGCCTTTTATTGTCGCGATCGTTTTGCGCAAAGGCTTCAATCCCGTGGGGGGAATGGGTTGCCAGCAAGAGGAGAACACGGAAGAGTGGGGGATGCGGCGTGTGGGATTCTGGGTTTGCTCGGCACTTGTGTTTTCCAGCATGGTGGGGACAGGAGTTTTCACCAGTCTCGGGTTTCAGGCCGCCGTGCTGCCATCGCCCTTTGTGATTCTAACGGTGTGGGGGGTGGGCGGAGTGGTTGCGCTGTGCGGGGCGCTGAGCTATGCGGAGCTGGCGGCGGCGCTGCCGCGTTCGGGAGGGGAGTATCATTTTCTTTCCAGAATTTTTCATCCGGCATTCGGTGTGATGGCGGGCGTTGTGTCTGTCTTCGTGGGGTTTTCCGCGCCGCTGGCGTTGGGAGGCATGGCATTTGGAAGCTATTTTTCCCGCGCCTTTCCGGGAATTCCGACCGGGGTGGCGGCTCCGGTCGTGATTCTGGCGCTGGCGCTTGTGCACGGGCTGACTTTGGGCGTCAGCGGAAGATTTCAAGTGGTGGCGACCCTCTTCAAAGCGACGTTGATTGCGGGGTTTCTTGTCGCGGGTTTTTTCCGTGCCGGGGGTGCGGATTTCCATCCCGTCCCGGGGGATGCGGGATTGGTGGTGAGTCCAGCCTTCGCGGTATCCCTGATGTTCGTGATGTATTCCTATTCCGGCTGGAACTCCGCGGTGTATATCGCCGGTGAGGTCAGGGATCCCGGGCGGGTTCTCCCGGCCGCGCTCACGACCGGGACGCTCGTTGTGATGTTGCTCTATATCGGACTTAACGCTGTGTTTCTGGCCAGCGCTCCCCTGTCTGAGCTTCAGGGAAAAATCGAAATCGGGGAGGTGGCTGCGAGGCATCTTTTCGGGCAATCCGGCGGGCGGCTGATGTCCGGGATCATTGCGGCCGGGTTGATCGCGGCGTTGAGTGCGCTGACCTGGGCCGGTCCGCGTGTGGCGCAGGTGGCCGGGGAGGATTTTCGCGAGCTGTCGTGGTTTGCCCGCAAGTCGGAGGCTGGAATTCCCGTGCGGGCCCAGGCATTTCAAACCGCCGTCGTGATGGTGCTGCTGGTATCGGGATCGTTTGAGTCGGTCCTGCTGTATGCGCAATTCGCGTTGGTTGCCTGTTCCTGCCTGACAATTCTGGGGATGCTCGTCCTGCGCTGGCGGGAGCCGGAGCTTCCGCGTCCGTTTCGCTGTCCGCTGTTTCCTTTTCCGCCCTTGGCCTTCCTTGCGGTGGGGCTTTTTTCGCTGACCTATACTGTTGCGGTGAGGCCGGTTCAGGCCGGGGCCGGCATTTTGACTTTGGCCGCCGGGGTTTGTCTGTATTTTGTTGTCAGGAAAAAATGATTGCGACGAGGTGTTCCACGGCTGCCTGCGTGCTGCTGCTGCTAGCGTGTCCGGCTGGATTTTGCCAGAATTCGCAACGTGCCCTTCCGGCGGGGCAGAATGCCACTCTTGACGAGCAGGCCAAATTTCTTGCCGGATATCCGTTGCCTCCGGACAGTGTGCTCGGACGGATTCAATCCAGTTCCCCGGGGAGGGCGCATGCCTCGGCCTTTGAGACCCTTTGGGCCAGATACAACGAACATCACTTCATTCCGATGCGCGAATGGGCCTCTGTCGAGCTGACCCCGCGCATTCAGCCAACCGCGCCGGTCTTCTACTTTTTCTCCGGGCCGGACGCGATTTCGGCCATCGCGTTGTATCCTTTCGCGACGGACTACCTGATGGGAGGACTTGAGCCTGTGGGCAGCCTGCCCGCGCCGGAGTCTTTGCCGAGGGATCGGCTCAAGCTTGCCCTCGACAACTTGAGAGCTTCAACCGACGTCATCCTGTCCTACGGGCACTTCATCACCAAGGAGATGAAGTCCGATCTCGAGGCAACCGAGTTCCGCGGCGTTTTACCGGTGGTTCTTGCCTTTGTCGCGATGACAGGCGGGGAAGTCCTGGATTTTTGCTATTTTCGAATCGACCGGGAAGGAGGCGTGCAGGATATCGGACGAAGCAATGCCGATGGAAAAGCGAACGGCGTGAGAGTCACCTTCAGGAAAGATGCCGTCTCGCCGCCGCAGAGAATTCATTACGTGCAGGCGAACGTGGCCGACGACAACCTGAAAGCCCACGACGGTGTCCTGCGGTGGGTGGAGCGGTTCGGCAAAGGAAATGTGTATCTCAAGGCGGCATCGTATCTCATGCATGAGCCGTCATTTTCCGGAATCAGGGATTTCCTGCTGCGGCAGGGAGCTTCCGTCCTGCAGGACGATTCAGGAATCCCCTTTTCCTTTTTTCAAAGCGGGGACTGGAGGTGTTATTTTTTCGGGGCTTATACCGGCACTCTGGATATTTTCAAAAAATACCACCAGGCGGAACTCGACCGCGCATTCCGGACTTCCGGGATACCGCTTGTCTTCGGCACGGGATACAAGTGGAAGGTCGGAGAGTCGAATCTGTTGCTTGCGATCCGCCAGATCCCTCCCCGGGCGGAACCGCTTGCGCCGGCAAGACCGCTCGTGCCGGAGGAGCCCGCCGTAATCACCCGGCCCTTTTACTGAACAAGGCGCTGAAAAATTCCGGATCGCGGAATTTTCCCGGCCGGCCTGTCCGGACAATCACGGTGCGCTGGGAAGGGATGACATACACCCGTTGCCCGGCGGTTCCCGCCATGCAGACCAGATCGCGCGGGGCATCCTTTGAGATGCATGTGGTCCGCCAGCCGCTGCCTGGAAGTCCGGCTTTGATGGCCTCCTCGATGTCCCTCTCCTCCGCATGATCCCATGCGGTTTTGTTGAGCCAGAATCCCAGGCCGTAACAAGGATTGGCATTCGTCCCGCGGAACGCCTCGAGGAGCTTGGACGGCGGGATGAGCGTCATGATCCCGTGAATGCGGCCGCGGTCCATGACGAATTTTCCGAGTTTCAGGAGGTCCACGGGGGTGAGAAAAACTCCGGCTGAAAGAAAAAGATTGCCCGAGAGGTCGGTGCGCCAGCCCGCGGGAGCGATGCCGAGTTTCCCAAGAAACACCTTGATCGGACTCTGGCCGGACGGCTTCCCGGCGCTGGACAAGACACTTCCGAGAAGCTCATAGTGAGAGGGGCCGTAGGCAAATTGCGTCCCCGGTTCGGAATCGCATTTCAAGCCCGCAGCGGCCTTCCGGACATCCTTGAGTCCGCGGGCATACAGGAGGTTGTAACCGGGCGCAACTCCCGAGGTCTGGGAGAGAAGATGGCGGACGGTAATTTTTTGATTGGGATTGGCGGTGCCGAGCGGATCGGAGAGGTCGATTCCCGGCGTCGCGAGGCAGGCCAGGGCGACAATGCTTTTCGTGATGCTGAATCCCGGGAGGGCCGAGGTCCGGGAAACCCCGCGGGAATACTCCTCGAGTTCCAGGCGGCCATTCCGGAAAATCAAAAGGGCGGTGCCGCCGTGGTCCCGTGAGTAAACCGCTGCGGAGGTGATGTTCCAGGGGATCTCTCCACATCCCCCCTTCGTCAAAACGCCGCCGGCAAACAGTGCCGAGATGGCGAGAATCCGCCGGAAACGCGGAAAAAGCATCGTCAGTCAGCGGGTCTCGCCCGTTTCCGGAGGGGCAGCATTCCAGCCGGCAGGAGATCCTCCTTATCGGCGGTCTTCATGCGGTAAAACAGCGAGCCGGTCCAGATGCCCCATCCGGCGTGCCAGCTTTGGCCGCAGTTTGCACATCGGATATTTTTCTCAAGGCCTGGAACCCACGGGTTTTCTCCCTTGCAGTGCGGACAGATGCTGACGAAGGCTGGCTGGGTTTGAAGCAGCGTATCAGCGAGTTTTTCGACCGGCACGTCGATGTCGCCGGTCTCCATGCTCAGCTCGAAATTCCGTTCCCTGCTGCAGCGCTCGTAATAACGCTTTTGGGCCGCATGCAATAGTTTTTCCACTCCGCCGGAGTTCAGGAACCTCCGGTCCCGGCGGTCGTGCATCATGTGCAGAGCCAGCAGGACTTTCATCCGCGCCTTGGTGGTCAGGCCGATATTCTGGCCAGAGGCGAGGGCGGCAAACATTTCTGCGATCTCGGGTGGTGACGGGTGGGAAAAATGAATGGTGGCGCGGAACATCTCCTCCATCTCCGGGGAGTTGCAGACCACCGGCCTGACACTGTCACGGGGACCGGTGAAAACTAAAATGGTATCCACGCCGCAAGCCTCAATGACCTGACGCAGGATTTCGCGGGTCCGCGAGAAGGACAGCTTGGCATCCCTGCGATCCTGTTGCTCCGGAGCATGGAGGAGCAGGATGCCGCCCCGGGCCGACTCGATCATTTCGGAAACGGTTGTGCGTCCGTGAAGAAGGCTTTCCGTGCTGCCTTCCACGACATTTCCCCTTCCATTGAGGAGCCCCAAGGCACGCAGGCCCCGGGAGAGAATCACCGCCGCGTGACCCCTGCCACTCCCTTCAGGCCCTTCAAAAATGCAATGGAATCGCTGGGGCGGAACCGGCAGTCCCCGCTCCTTTCTTTGAATCGCTGCATGAGCCTGATGCAGGATGTTTTCCATGATCGCCTTGGAATCGCTCATGCCGATCACTTTGTGGATTTCATCCAGGGCCGATGAAAAAATCTCATCCTTTGCAGGGGATTTCTTCGGGGAGTCGCTCTGGCGGGAGACGTTTCCGCCCTTGGCATCCACTTCCATCCCTGCGGAGGAGTCCATATCGCAATGCGCCAAAACAGCGGTGACATCCTCCAGCGTCAGATGGGCATAATCCGTCGCGGTCTGCTCACGGAAAAGGCATTCGTGCATGAGGAGCGGTCCGCCCCTCATCATGAGACCTCCCAGCAACTGCCGCTCGAAGCGGCAGAAGAGGAATTTGACATCCTTGCAGGCGTCCAAATGCACTCCCAGCTGATTTTCGATGAACAGGCTCCCTGTGCAGTAGATTGTTGCCCCCTCTCCATGCAAGCCGGCACCGGGAGTCTCCGGACTACTGCCGGAAGAACCCTCGATGCGCGAGTGCATGACATCCAGCGTCGAATCCTGCCCGGCAAACAAACCCACATGACACCCGGCAACCACCGAGCCCCAAACTTCCGCGCGTGCTCCGCCTGTCACGGAGATCCCCGTGTCCGACCGCTCCAACCGGCAGGATTCACAGTAGATCGATGCCTCGCGTCCCTCGATCTCGATTCCTCCGGCAATCTGGCAGTTGGAGAGGATCACGCATCCCCGGCTCTGCTGGATGGCAAGGTCTCCGTCTTCTCCGGGAAGGATCAAAATGCCCGACAGCCAGAGGCAGACGTCGCTGCCCACGACAAGCGCCGGCTGCTGGGCGGTTCCTTTGAGCACGACGGTTCCCGGGCGCAGCGCGCGCAGCATCAGGGGCCTGGTGGTGGGCGGGGCGGGGTATTCTCCGGGCGGAAGAACAATGCAGTCATCGCGGTGGGCTTTCCGGACTGTGGTCAGATACGTTCGCAGCGGAGTGGAGCCGTCTTCCGGTTCCTGCAACACCACATCCCGTGTTTTTGAAGCAGGGTGGAGTTTTTCGAGAAGGGCAGGAAGAGATGCTTTACGGAGAACTGACTTCATTGAAAATGGACAACATCGCCCGGTCGCACCGTGCGGGATTCAGCGCAATATGGGACACGATATGCAAAAAGTCCACACCGCATTGCGTCGCGGCGGACCGGCATTTTCCATATTGCTTTTGTCCGCCTTCGGGAGCAACTTGTCACTGGTTTTCAGCCCAATTCACTTTTCCATGAGCCAAACCGCAAGCACACTCGATCAACTCAAATCCTTCACCACAGTTGTTGCGGATACCGGTGATTTCGAATCCATCCGGAAATACACGCCGCAGGATGCGACTACCAACCCGACTCTGATTTTCAAGGCGGTGCAACAGCCCGAATACCGGCATCTGCTTGAGAAGGCCGTTGCAGAAAACCGGGCTACAGCACTCTCGGGAGGGGACCTGATCCGGAAAATCATCGATGATCTGCTGATTGCTTTCGGCCGCGAGATCCTGGCCATCGTTCCGGGGAGGGTCAGCACGGAGGTGGATGCCCGCCTGTCTTTCGACACGGAGCGGACGATCGAGAAGGCGCGCTACCTCATCGGGCTTTACGAGAAGGCCGGCACCTCCCGGGAACGGATCCTGATCAAGATCGCCTCGACGTGGGAGGGGATCCGGGCTGCCGAGATCTGCTCGAAGGAAGGCATCCATTGTAACCTGACCCTTTTGTTTTCGATGCCCCAGGCGATCGCGTGTGCCGAGGCGGACGTTCGCCTCATCTCCCCGTTTGTCGGACGGATCTACGACTACTACAAATCCACCACGGGAAAGGAATTTGCAGGTTCTGACGATCCCGGAGTACAATCTGTCCGGCACATCTATTCCTATTACAAGAAGTTCGGCTACGCCACGCAGGTCATGGGAGCCAGCTTCCGGAATGTCGGGCAGATCACCGAACTCGCCGGTTGCGATCTTCTGACCATCAGCCCCGAATTGCTTGAGGAACTCCAGAATTCCCGGAGCGCGATCACCCGCAAGCTCGATCCCGCACTGGCTGAAAAAGAGCAGATCGGGAAAATCTCCATGGATGAGAAGGCCTTCCGCTGGATGCTCAACGAGGATGCCATGGCGACGGACAAACTGGCGGAAGGAATCCGAAAGTTTGCGGCCGACATCGTCAAACTGGAAGGGATTGTTGCAAAATGCTTATGAAACCGAACCTGTTAGCTTCTGTATTCCTGCTGAGTGTTGCCATGGCCTCGTCGCCGGTGCGTGCGGACGATGCCTCCTTGTTGCCGGGTTCTCTCCCGGTTCTCCTCGGCAACGAGTCTGTCAGGTCGGACCTGGCGCTCACGAAAAGCCAGTGTGACCGTCTTGACCAAATCCGAGCGGATTACAAGGTCGATGCCCGCCAGATCACGGCGAGGAACCCGGGAAGTGCTGCTGAGCGGAAGGCCGCCAACGCGGCGCTCGCCGAGCTCAACTCCGGCTACAACTCCAAAGCCGCAGCTGTTTTAACCCGGGAGCAAAAGCTTCGTCTCGAGCAGATCGGCCATCAAGCCTTGGGCGGCTGGATGCTTTTCCAGCCCCATGTCCGCCAGAAGCTTGGCGTGAGCAAATCCCAGGAATCGACAATCGACAAGGTCCGGGTGGAGGCCGACGCGTTCGCAGGAAAGGTCAACCGGTCTTTTGAGAATGGCGAAATCGATCTTCAGGACCGCCTCCAGAGCCTCCGCAATTGGCGCATCAAAGCGTCCGACAGGCTCAAAGGGATTCTCACTCCTGACCAGAAAAAGTCTTTGATTCAGATGCAGGGCGAGCAGTTCAAACCCGCATAGAAAACGTCCGGGCATCACCCTCCGGCTGAAAACACCCGATAGCACGTCGAGCATCCCCGTAAGTGAAAATCACGCTGAGCACCCCAACGACCCCGCTGCGGGATGCGTTTTATGTTGGGCTGTCCGTGCTCCTTTGCTTCATCGCGTCCGCCTATTTCATTTACAGCCAGGCGAGCGCGCGGAACAATATTCATAATCGGCAGCGTCTCGAGGCGATCGCCTGGAGGACCGCCAATCAGCTCAATTCCGCCGAGCACGCCAGGGTTGCGGCGATTCCGACGGGAAAAGTTGACGCCAAAGACTATCTGCAGCTGCAGAAGCCGGTAAGCGCGGCAAAAACCGAGGAACCCATCCTCTCCCGAATCTACACTGTGGCCTTTGACAAGGAAGCTCCCCGCATGGTTATCGACAGTGAGGGGTTTCCGGCGCGAACTTGGGAGCGGCTTCCTCTTCAGCCTGGAAAAAGCGGGGATTTCAGCAAGGAGACCCTCTATTACTGTGCTCTCTCGGTTTACAACACCGGAAAGGGATGGGTTGGAGAAATCGCGTATCCCGGCTCCTCCGAGTCATACGTCCTGGCGATGGTGCCGGTTTTCGCCGCTCCCGATGTGCCTTCCGGCGTTTTGGTTGTCGAATCCACGGCTGACCGCCTCCAACCGACGCTTGCTTCCCTCAAGTCCGCAGCCTTGTCCTCGGTCCTTATCGGAGCCGTCGTCTCCCTTACTGTCGCGTTGGCTGTATACTCCTACCGCCGGAGAAACCTGGCCGATGCCAATCTGCTTGCCACGGTCGAGCGCACAGAGACCGCCCTGATCGATGCGATTGGTGAGGCTATTTATCGCTTCGATCCCTTGTTCGATGTGCTTTCCTGGCAGGGAAATTTTTCTGATCTTGGCTGGCCGGACGGGAAAGACGTTCCACGGAGCCGGAAGGAGTGGCTCGCCTGCGTCCACCCCGAGGATATGCATCTTTGCCGCGAGGCCTGGAGCGGCTCCAATGGTTCCAAATGGAATGTCGAATACCGCATCATTGGAAAAAGCGGACAGGTCAACTGGCTGCTCGACCGGGGGCAGCATGTGGAAATCAACGGGCGGAAGAGCATCGCGGTCGGGACCATTTTGAATCTCACGCCGCTTCGTGAAACCGAAAGGCGGCTTCGCGACGTCGTGGATGCCGCAGGGGAATACATCTGGGAAGTGGATGCAAACGGGCATTACACCTACCTTTCCGAGCGGGTGGTGGACGTGCTGGGATATCCGCTTGAAAAGTTGATCGGACAGCATCCTTTGTCCTTCGTTCCGGCGGAAGATGTCGAGGAGGTGCGTGCGAAATCCCAGAGCCTTACCGGAAGGCAGCAGATTTTCCGCGATTTCGAACACAGAATGGTTCGAGGGGACGGCAGAATCATCTGGCTCAGCATCAATGGCGTCCCTGTCATCAATGTCGGTGGTCAGGTGACTGGATACCGGGGGGCCGGACTGGACATCACCGTTCGGAAATCGGTGGAGCAGGAGCTGATCCGGGAAAAGGAGGCCGCCCAGGCCGCAGACCGCGCCAAAAGCGAATTTCTGGCCGTCATGAGTCACGAGATCCGGACCCCTCTCAACAGCGTTCTTGGCTTCGCGGAACTCCTGAATGAAACATCGCTGGACGAGGGGCAGAAGGAGCACGTCGATATGATCCGGCGCAGTGGGGATGCACTCCTCATGCTGCTCAACGATATTCTGGATTTTTCCCGCATCGAGTCAGGGAAAATGCCGATCCAGCCCTCTGCGGTTGAGATCCGGTCCTGCTTGCGCGATGTGGCTGATCTTTACCGCGCGACAGCTCAGGCGAAGGGGGTCCTGCTCCGGGTCGAAGTGGATCCGGCTGTTCCGAGGGCCCTGTGCACGGATCCGGGAAGGCTGAGGCAGATTTTGCTGAATCTGATCGGCAACGCCGTGAAATTCACCCCTTCAGGGGAAGTTCGGATCACTGCCAAAAGCGGGGAGAAGGATACCCAGGATGGGAGGTTTCCTCTTCTGATCGAGGTGTCGGATTCCGGGATCGGGATCCCTCCCGACCGGATCAGCCGGCTCTTCAAGCCATTTTCTCAGGCGGACTCCTCCACCACGCGGCGTTTCGGGGGTACCGGGCTGGGGCTCGCCATCTGCAAGCGCCTTTCCGAGTTGCTGGGAGGTGACGTGTTTCTGAAAAAATCCTCTTCTTCCGGGAGTATTTTTGCCGTGGAATTGCCGCTGGTGGCCCTGCCCGTCACGACTGACGAGCTTGCGGGAGATGAGTCTCCCGACAGCGAGTTCGATGAGGCGCACAAGCAAGCTCTCCGGGTTCTGGTCGTCGAGGACAACCCTGTGAACAGCATGCTCGCCCAACGCATGCTGACTTCGCTCGGGTTTTCGAGCGACTCGGAAGAAAACGGGCAGGTCGGCGTCATGCGCCATGAAAAGCAGCCCTACGACATCATATTTATGGACCTGCAGATGCCGGTGATGGATGGCCTTGAGGCGGCCTCAGAGCTGCGGAAATACGAGTCCCTCCATCCCGGGGTTCCCGCCGCGTATATCATCGCGCTGACCGCGGACGCGATGACCGGTGACAGGCAGCGGTGCCTCGAAGCGGGCATGAACGACTATCTGAGCAAGCCGATCAGGAGATCCGAGATGGCTGCGGTTCTCAAAAAAGCCTGCGAGTTTCTTGCCCGGATGCGGGCTGCCTGAAGGACCTTTCCGCCCGTCCGGTGCGGGAGAGGAATTCCGTGCTTTGCCCGGAGGTGCCGGAGCGAGTAGGATGCCATGCGTGATTTTTGACGCCCTCCGGTCCGCGATGGACCTCTACACCCATCTGCCGCGCTACCGGGAGATCCTTTCCATTCTTTTCAAGTATGGTTTTGCAGACGTGTTGCGACTCGTGGCGCTTCAGCACGTTCTGCGGATTGAGGACGCGACGATCCGCAAGCATCCGGATGACGAGATCCTCTCCAAACCGCTTCCGGTGAGGCTCCGGCTTGCGCTCGAAGAGCTCGGTCCAACGTTCATCAAGTTCGGGCAGATTCTCAGCAGCCGGAGGGATCTGATCACCGATGATTATTTCATCGAGTTGAGCAAGCTTCAGTGCGGGGTGCCACCGTTTCCGACTGCCGAAGCCAGGGAGATCGTGGAGCGGGAGCTCGGGCGGCCGATGAAGTTCCTTTTTTCTCATTTCGGGGAAAAGCCGATTGGCAGCGCGAGCATCGCTCAGGTTCACAAGGCGGCGCTCCCGGACGGCTCTCCCGTGGCCGTGAAGGTCCAGCGGCCCGACATCGAGAAAACGATTTCGCTCGATGTGGCGATCCTGCACGACCTCGCCAAATTCATTGAGAAGCACGTTCCCGAATCCGCGGGGCTCAACCCCATCGGCGTCGTTGAGGAGTTCACCGAAACCCTGCAGCGAGAGCTGGACTTTGAAAACGAAGCCTCAAACGCGGAGCGCTTCGCAGAGCAATTCGAGGGGAACGCCTCCATCCGTGTGCCCGCAATTTACCGGGATCATTCGAATGACAAGGTTCTGACGATGGACTACCTGACGGGGGCGGCGATCACCGACACGGAGGCCCTCGTATCGCAGGGGATTGATCCCGCGCGGCTTGCCGTCACGATGACTGGTCTCATTTACGAGCAGATCTTCACGCACGGATTTTTTCACGGCGATCCGCATCCGGGCAACATGACCGTGCTGCCGGATGGAAGAATCGTGCTTTACGATTACGGGATGATGGGGAAGTTTACCCCGCAGATGCGCGAGAGCATTGCTCTTCTCGTCAGCGGCCTTGCGGAAAAAAACCACGCCCAGACGACCCGCTCGATTTTGGATTTGTCCGAGGAGGGGATCGCGAAAGACCAGATGCTCCTGCAGGCGGAGGTGGAGAAGTTCGCGGAGTCCAATCTGAACCGTCCGCTGCGGGATATCAGCCTCGGGGTGGTTCTCAACGATCTTCTCGACCTTCTTCGCGACAATCATCTGCGTATGAAGCCGGCCTTTTATCTCGGTATCAAGGCTCTCGCCCAGGTGGAGGCCATCGGGCGGGCGCTCGACCCCGACTTGAACTTCATCCAGCTTGGCGAGCCTTATGCAACCCGTGTCCTGCTCGGGAAGTTCGGAGCCGGCAGGGTGGGGGGGATCCTCAAGGGAGTCGCGGTGGAAATGCTGGATTTTCTTCGCGATGCTCCGGGCGACTTCCGCCAGCTCTACCAGAGCATCCGCCGCGGAAAGCTCAACATCCCGCTCGAACACAAGATTGATCCCAAGGGATTCGAGCCCCTGCGCGCCACGCTGGACTCGATTGCCAACCGCCTCGCCAACGCGATCCTTACGGCTTCCGTGTTGATCTGTTCCAGCATCGTGCTCCTCGCCGCGGTTCCGCCACACATCGGTCGAGTCAGCATTCCGGGCGCACTGGGTCTTCTTTTCGGGGCCTACATGTGCCTGCGGCTGGTCTTTTCCATCTGGAAACACGGTGGATTGTAATCCTTTCGCCGCCAATGGGAGATCCGCAGGATGGCATGTTGTCCGCCTTTCATGACGCGTGTCATGACGCGTTTCAAATCGGCGGGTCGTTCATGGAACCCGTCTTGACGGGTTGCGCGTGCCCGGTCAGCTTTTGGTCAACTTCGATGAACGGTTTTCTTCAATGCGGGCAGTTGGTCCTGTTTGGCTTTTGGATTGTCTGTCTGGCCGCGTGTGACACGCATCCGCAAGCGTCCCGGGTTGAGCCGAGTGTTCAGCAAGTGTATTCTGAACCTTCTCCCGTGCCGGTGGAGAAAAAGGCGCCTTCCACGCCCCCTCCGCCTGCTGAACGAAACAAAAGCCGCCTCAAATGGATCAGCTTTTATGAATCGTCAAATCACGATCTGGAAAAAAAGCTGATCGGTCGGAAGGACGCATCCGGAATCCGGACGATTCAGAAGCAGATCGACGAAAACAACGCGCGCATCGCGAAGCTGAGAGCAGAAATGGGGGAGTGACGATTCGGCGGAAAGCGTTGGTCCCGGTTTATCTCTTCGGCACCGCGTCTCCTGTGAAGTAAACTTCCCGAAGATGCTTTAGCGGGTTGAATTGCCGAATGCCCCACATATTGTGGTCCCGTTAAAAATCCGCCCTTTATATTGTATTTTCTCTTGCCTCCCCATTTGGGCTATTTACGATTCTGAGACGACAACTCAACGGAGTTCCCATGTATCTGCAATCTTTGGAAATCATCGGCTTTAAATCGTTTGCGCCGAAAACGCTTTTGACATTTCACCGTGGCGTAACGGCGATCGTTGGCCCGAACGGCTGTGGAAAGTCGAACGTGCTGGATTCGATCAGGTGGGTCCTTGGCGAGCAGTCGGCAAAAGCGCTTCGTGGCGGCGAAATGGCGGATGTGATTTTCAGCGGCACGGACAGCCGCCCGGCGCTGGGGATGGCCGAAGTCTCGATGACCTTTGCAGAGTGCGAAAAGGAACTTGGCGTCGAGTGGAATGAGGTCCGGATCACCCGGCGGGTCTATCGCGATGGAAAGAGCGAATATTTTCTCAACAAAACCCCCTGCCGGCTGAAGGACATCCACCAGCTCTTCATGGACACGGGTGTCGGGCGCAGCGCCTATTCGATCATGGAGCAGGGGAAAATCGACCAGATCCTGAGCAGCCGTCCGGAGGACCGCCGCGCGATCTTCGAGGAGGCCGCGGGCATCACGAAATACAAGGCCCAAAAGAAGGAGGCGCTTCGCAAGCTCGAATACACCGAGACAAATCTCGTCCGGGTTCAGGACATCATCAAGGAGGTCAAGCGGCAGATCGGGTCCCTGCAGCGTCAGGCCGGCAAAGCGCGCCGCTATCAGGCGCTGATGCAGGATCTGCGGACATTCGACACGCACCTTTCCCACCGCAATTACCGCGCGCTCTCGGACGAGTTGGAGGCCCTCAGGCTGCAGCTCGCGCAGGGCGAGGATGCCCGTGCAATCCACGACGAGGAAATCTCCCGTCAGGAAAACGAGCTGGCCGGATTCCGGCTGAAAATTGATGAACTCGACCGGGAGATCTCTGCAGCGCGCGACGGACTCCAGACGGTTCGAAACAGGATTTTTTCTGCTGAGAGCCGGATTCAGACGAACAGGGAGCGCAGCGAGGAAGCCGCCGCACTCATCGAGCGACACCGTTCGGATATTGCACAGGCGGAAGAAAAAATCCGTTCCCAGCAGCAGCAAATCGAGCAGACCGACTCGCTTCTCGGCCAGATGATCGAAGCCCTCCGTGGACATGAGCAATCGCTCAACGAGCACAATGAAAAAGTCCGCACCGCCCGCGAGGATCGCGGAGCCGTCGAGCGCGAGATTCAGGAGGCAGGAGCCGGCATCTCCCGACTCGAAGCCCGCATGGGCTCCCTGCGGGGAGATATCTCCGCAGCCGCTGGAAGGCGCGAATCCGGGGAAACCCGGCTCCGCTTGTTGCAGGGAGAGTCAGAGGCCGCCACGAAAACATCCGGTGAGCTCGGTGCCGCACTGTCGGATCTGACCCGCCGTTCCGAGGCCTCCCGCCTGGCCCTTGAGCATGCCCAGGCAGAGGCTGCCGAAGCGGCTTCGTCGCATGATGCGGCCCAACAGGCCCGGCAGAATGCCGAAGCCGTTCTCACCGTGGCCGGCAAGGAGGCCACCGGTATCGAGTCGCGGCTCGAAGTGCTCCGACAGCTCCAGGACCAGGGGGAGGGCTTCGATGAAGGGACCCAGGCGGTTCTTCACGGGCTCGACAACCCGGCATTTTTCAGCCCGGCAATTCAGGGCGCTCTGGCGCAGAACATCCAGGTTGAGCCGAAATTCATCCCTGCAGTCGAGGCCGCCCTCGGGTCCGCGCTTCAAGTCATCGTGTTCAAGGATCCTGGGGTCGCGGAGTCGGCGCTTCTGACCCTTTCCCGCAACAAGCTGGGCCGCGCGGCGGTGATTCCCTCGGACTGGATCAACCGCACCGGCCACACGATCCAAGAGCTCCCCTTCGGCGTGATCGGACGCGCTTCCGAGTGTGTGGGTGGTTCCGGCGATGCGGCGGATCTTTCCCGCCATCTGCTTTCCGGGGTTCTGATAGTTGAAAATCTCGAGACGGCATTCCGCCTCCGCTCCCAGTCGCCGGGGTTTGCGTATGCCACGCTTGAGGGCGAGTTCATCTCCGGTGAGGGCATCGTTCATGGCGGGCAGGCCGGGGCCGGGGAGAGTCCCGGACACTCGACTCTTCAACGCAAAGCCCAGATTGCCCAGCTCGATGTCGAGCTTTCCGATGCAACAGCGCGGCTGGAGACACTGGCCGCCGAGCGGGCACGCGCTGGAGAGATCCTTGATGCGGCTGCCGACAGGCTCAAGTATGCCCGTGAAGCGGTGCAGAACGTCCAACTGGAATCGGCGTCGCTCGAGAACGAGCGCCGTCATACCGAGCGCCAGCTTGCGGACGCCGAGGCCAGGAGGGCCTCGTTTGTCCGTGAAACCATTTCCATCGAGGAGTCCCTGAGGGCAAGCCTTTCTCATCTGGGAGAGTTGGAATCGACCATCGCGGTCGCATCAGCCGAACTCGACGGTTTGAGGGCCAGCCGCGGCGATGCAGAGACTCGCCTGCAGGTTGCCCGCGAGCGCGAGAGCGCCGCATTGGACGCGCTGAATGAAATCCGGGTGAAGGTGGCGACGGAACGCCAGCAGCAGGAAAGCCTCCACCGCCAGCGGGGGCCGATGACCGTCCGGCTCACCGAGCTTTCCGAGCTTCTCGACGCCCGCCGCACAGATATCCGCAACTACGAGTCCCGGATCGAGGCGCTCGATGCCGAGAGTTCGTCCCTGCAGGTTTCGATTTCAGAGTGGCAGCAGTCGCTTGCCGACGAGGAGGGGAAGGTGGAAGCCCTCGGAGCCGCCCGGGCAGATGTTCACACGGGAGCAGAAGGGGTCGAAGCCGCACTCCGCTCCGCGCGACAGCAACTGGTGCGCATCCAGGAGGAGCGCGGTCGGATCGAGGTCAAGTCAGCCCAGACCGAGATGAGGATGGAGAATATCCGGAACCATGTTTCCCACCGCTACCAGCTGGATCTTGAAGCTTTTGAGCCTGACACCTATGCCTTGCTCGTCTCCTTCCGCGAGCGGAGCAAACGCAAGCCGGATCAGGAGAGCGGTGAGGCTGTTCCCGAGAAGGAGGGGCCTGCGGAGTCCGCGCCGCCTTCCGATTCCATGGCGGCCGGGGAGGGGATCCCCTGGGATCGTATCGAGGAGATTGTTGCCGAGCTCACTGAGCGGATCGAATCCATGGGACCGGTGAATGTTGAAGCCATTCAGGAATTCGACGAACTTGAGCAGCGCTATGTTTTTCTGGAGAAGCAGAATGCCGATCTGGTGAATTCCAAGGCCGAGCTTCTGGAGGTCATCTCAAAGATCAACCGCACGACGAAGGAACTCTTCGCGGAAACGTTTGAGAAGATCCGCGTTAACTTCCAGGAGATGTTCACCGAGCTTTTTGGAGGCGGCCGGGCCAACCTCATGCTTGTGGACGACAGCGATCCGTTGGAGTCCGGAATCGAGATCATTGCCAAGCCGCCCGGCAAGCAGCTCCAGAGCGTGAGCCTTCTCTCCGGAGGGGAACGCACGATGACCGCCGTGTCCCTGCTCTTTGCGATCTACATGGTCAAGCCCAGCCCGTTCTGCGTGCTGGATGAGATGGACGCTCCGCTTGATGAGTCAAACATCAGCCGGTTCGTGAAGATCCTCGACCGCTTTGTCGCCCAGAGCCAGTTTGTCGTCATCACCCACAACAAGCGGACGATCAGCCGGGCGGACATGCTCTATGGCGTCACGATGGAGGAGCACGGGGTCAGCAAACTCGTCAGCGTGAAATTCAGTGGAAAGGCGGATGCCGAACACCCGGAACGCTCAATCGCGGATTCGTTCGGGAAATCCAGACGTCTCGCAAGCGAGACCCCGCCTGACGAGGAGCCGTCTTCGGATTTCCTTGAAGAGCCTGCGGCAGCGGATGAGCCGCCCGAGGGATCTGCAGACGAACCGGTTGCCGCCGGGGAGAAAAAAGAACCCGCATGAGCCCGGATCCGGCGATTCCTCACGCAGAGGCGCAGAGCCCGCAGAGAAAAACCGTTTTCGGTTCGGGCGGTCATGCGGCTTTGGAGGAGGCTCTCCACAGGCGTCTTTCCGTCGTTGCGGACCACGCCCTGCGCGACCGCGACCCGAAGGCGCATCTTCAAGCGCTCAAGGCCGCACACAGGGAGCTTGAAGCCCGGCAGGCCGGGCTTCCGGCGGACACCGACGCCCGTCTCCTTCACTTCCTCGAGCGGCAGAGCTACGAAAAAGCGCTGGCGTTTCTGAGAAACGGACAGCGCTGAATCCGGGTTAGCCCTGTTTTTGGAAAAAGGGCCGTGTTGCCACGGCCCTTTCCATGTCAGGCCGCGTTGCGGCCGACGCAGTTGAGATCCTCGAACGACTGGATCAGGCGCTTGGTGAAGGTGGCTTCACCAGCTCCGAGCCACACGCGCGGGTCGTAGTATTTTTTGTTCGGCGCGTCGGGGCCGGTCGGGTTTCCGATCTGGCCCTGCAGAAAATCGTGGTTCTTGGCCTCGTAGGCGCGCACGCCATCCCAGAACGCCCATTGGAGATCGGTGTCGAGGTTCATCTTCACGGCGCCGTAGCTCAGTGCCTCCCGGATTTCCTCGCGACTCGATCCGGATCCTCCGTGGAAGACGAAGTTCACCGGCTTCGGTCCCGTGCCGAATTTTTTCTGGATGAAGTCCTGCGAGTTTTTGAGGATGGCGGGCTTGAGCTTGACGTTGCCGGGCTTGTAGACCCCGTGGACGTTGCCGAAGGCGGCCGCGATCGTGAAGTTCGGGCTGATCTTCAGGAGCGCCTCATAGGCGAGGGCGACTTCCTCGGGCTGCGTGTAGAGCCGGGATTCGTCCACGCCGGAATTATCCACGCCGTCCTCCTCGCCGCCGGTGACGCCGAGTTCGATTTCGAGCGTCATCCCCATCTTGCTCATGCGGGCGAGATACTTCGAACAGATCTCGATGTTCTCCTCGATCGGCTCTTCGGAAAGATCGAGCATGTGGGAGCTGTAGAGCGGGGCACCCGTCTTGGCGAACTGCTCCTCGCTGGCGGCCAGCATGCCGTCCACCCAGGGAAGAAGCTTCTTTGCGCAATGGTCGGTGTTCAGGATGAGCGGAACTCCGTAGGCCTTCGCTGCGGCGTCCGCGTAGCGGGCTCCGGCAATGCCGCCAAGAATCGGGCCGAGCTGGTTTTCCTTGCTCACGCCTTTGCCAATGAAGAACTGGGCGCCGCCGTTCGAGAACTGGATCATCATCGGGGAGTTGACCTCGCGGCCGGCCGCCAGCGCGGCATTCACCGAGTTCGTGTTCACGCAATTCACTGCGGGCAGGGCGAATTCGTTCGCCTTCGCGTAGTCAAGAACCTGCTTCACCTCGTCGCCGAACAGAACTCCGGCCCGGAATTTTTTATTGTCGCTCATAATGTGTATTGTTGTTTTTCGCCCGCGCAGAGCGGACAGTTGCTCCTAACACACGCGCCGGATTTGAACAGCAAGAAACAGTTTCACGTGGCATGAATCATGACCTTGGTCATCGAATGGCGCACATCCGGGCGGCTTCCGCGAAGCTGGATCTCTTGGAGAGAAGTCCGGCCAGGTAGGAATCCCTGGGGGGCAGCGCGCGGATTTCTAAAATTTTTTCGGGATGCTCGAGGCGGGAAAATATCGCGCGCGAAATTCTCGTTCTCGGCACGGATTTCTCGCCGTAGCCGTCCGGCTTGTTGCTCGACCAGAACCTGACCCATTCCGAGCCGTCCCGGTTTTCCAGGCCAAGAAAAACCACCGAATGCCCCCGCTCGCGGCATCCGACCTCATCGGTCCAGAAGATCTTCATGAAATCTCCCGGCCTGGCTTCGCGGAAATCGGAGAAGTTTCTGCCGAGCCCGAGCTCGAAAAAGAGCCTGGGCGTTCCCGGGCCGTTGGCATTCCATCGGCCCCAGACCCCCTCTCCGTCGGCGGCTTTTCCCGGGAGCAGCCCGGCCCATGTCGTCCGGTCGAGGCGGATGGCTCCACGCTTTTGAAGCTCTCCCAGCGTCTTTAAAAACACGAGATACGTAGCGCCCGAGCAGTAGCTGGGAACGGCCCGGTTGGCGAGGATCCGCACGCCCGCAGGATCAATACCAGCGGCGGATGACAGCGCCTCATGCGCGGATGTTGAAACGGAATACCCGCCGCCTGATGGCATGGCGGCGGTCGCCTGCAGAACAACATCATTGAAATCCGAGGCCCGCAGGGCGAGCGTGAGGGCCGGCAGCAAGATCAGCAATCGTATCACCATCCCGCAAACAACGTTCGATTCCCCATGTTCGCAAGACGCATTTTTCCCATTCTTGCCATCCTGATCCTCCTCGTGGCGGCGGCTGCCTGGGTTTTCGATTGGATGGAGAAGCGTCCGCTTCCGCCATCCGGCGGTCTTTTTGTTCCCGGAGAAATTCTGATTTCCGGTCCGCATTTCCTCCAGTTCGATCCGGGATGGGGAGGGGACCGGCTTGGTCCGACGGAGGATTCGCTCGCTTCCGCCGGATGCGCTGTCGCCTCGGCGGCGATGGTGCTTGCCGGCTACGGAGTTGATACAGACCCCGGCAGGCTCAACGCCTTTTTGCAGTCGCGCCCTGGAGGTTATACTCCGCAGGGCTGGCTCTACTGGGAAAAGGCCGCCGAGGCAGCCCCGGGGCTGAGCCTCCTGCCGCACTATGAGGACGCTCCGTCGTTTTTTCTGATCGATTGGAACATCCTTCGCGGGAACCCGGTGATCATCCGTCTTCGTTATGCCGGCGGCACGACGCACTTCATGGTGATCACCGGCAAGCGGGGATTTGATTATCTGGTCCGAGATCCGGGTTCCGGCGGGGCACGCGGCGTGTATCCCCTCCGGGAATTTGGCGGGCCGATCGAGGCGCTGCGGTTCTATCGAAAACCTTAAAAAGTCAATCGAAGAAGGACAGGGGATGTCCGGACCGGGAGTCTGAAAATCCTGCTGCCCGCGCGAGGAAGGGTTTTTGATTTTGTTTTCCGGGAAAAGCGATCATATTGCTCCGATGGAAGCACACGTCGCAGCGAAGGCCCCCGCAAAAGTCGAACTCGAGGCCGGAAAGGATTATTGGTTTTGCAGTTGCGGACATTCCTCCACCCAGCCGTTTTGTGACGGCGCCCACAAGGGGACGGGATTCACTCCGATGAAATTCACGGCCGGGAAAGATGGTCCAGCCTGGCTCTGCCAGTGCAAGCGAACCGGCAACGCGCCCTTCTGCGACGGATCGCACAAGGCGCTTCCATAATTTCATGAGCCGGGGCAAGCACGGATCCACCCTCGCGGCCGCAGTCATCCTGCTGATCCTGACGGCTGCGGTGGGTTTTGCTCTTGTCCAGTCCGGAATTCTGGCCCGCCTGACCAGCTTGAAGTGGGAGGCCTCCCTTGCCCAGCAGAAGGTCATCGTGACGAAACCGAACGGAACGTCCGTGGAATTGCTTCCGGATTCGTCCACCAAGGTGCTTTCAGATCCTGAAAAAATCAAGCTGGCGCAGGATGTGGCCGACCGGCTCGACCGGAATGCGATCCTTCCCGAGCGCTCCTTGCTGCGGGAGGACCGGCTCACGAACGAAAACACCATTTCCCAGATGCTTGAGGCGCTGGCCGTGGAGCTTGGAAGTTCTGAGCTCTACTCGCTGATCAAGACCTACAGGGAAAACGACGAAATCATCAACGTGTCGCGAAAGCAGATTGCCAGCAACGAGGAGCTGGCCAAGGTTTCCTCCGAGGATCTCGCGGCGATGAAAAAATCCAATCCGGCAGCCGCCGAGTCCATTTCAAAGTCTCAGGCCGGGGGCATGTCCTCTACGATCGACGCGAATAGAAAAATCCAGGTTGCCACTGCGGAGAACAACGAACTCGCGGAGCGCATCGCCCAGTCCCTTCAGGCTCAGGGCTTCCCGATCGACGCAAAGAACGTGAAAAACCTGTGCGCGTCTCCGGATCGGAACGACATCATCGGGCTGGCCCAGAGTTTCCGCAGCATCCAGGTCATCACCAAAGAGCTCGAGCTGATGGTGCTTGCCCAGCCGGACAAGAATCTGGCGAGGAAGTATTACGCCACCTACACCGTTCTTCTGATGGCCCTCGACAAGATCCAGAAAAACTACATGGAAAAAATCGACGCGGTCCACATTCCCTACGCGAAAGGCATTATCGCGGAGGCCGAGAAGACCATCCGCGAGGCCAAGGATGCCCTGCTGACCGACGAGGCACTGGATAATGCGCAGGGAGCGGCGGCGCTTGGACTCAACATCAAGACCTGCGAGCAAACCATCGAGGGCGCGCGGTGGACGATCCTCAAACTGGAGGCCCAGCGGAAAAAGCTTCAGCTCGCGAACAAGCGGATCGGCTTTTCGATCATCGCCGCCCGGAACACCCACAAAACGCTCAGCCTCCAGACCGAGCTGGCCGCATTCATGAAGAGCAGCGCGGATGAGCTCAAGGAGGTCGAGTCCCTGACCCTCCCTGAGATGCTCGTGCTGAATTTCGATCCCAAGCAGGAGGGGATCAATCTCATCGACTCGCGAAAACGCCCGTCAAACTGACGGATCAGGCTGCGATGTCCACCGGCGGCTCGACCGGCTTGAACCGGAAACGCTCCAGATAGGCACCACCATTGAACTTCCGGCAGCACTTCACACAGGCGACTTTTCGGCGGAGGGGGAGCACCCTTGCAAGAACGGTCGCGCATTCCGGACAAGCGTAGAAATATTTCCGCTGGACCTTGCGGCGCTTGAAGGGAAGGGCGTGGCAGCGGGCCTCGTTCGGGATTCCCAGGTCTGCGCACGCCTGCCTCCACTCGGGCCCGTGGGCATCGATCCGGCGGCGGCCCGTGCGGTGCTGGGCCAGAAGATGGGCAAGCTCGTGGCGGAGTGTCCGCTGGACTTCCGCGGCAGACACCTCGACGAGTTTCGGGTTCAGGATGATGCGGCGTTCCCTCCAGCTCGCCATGCCTGCCGTGGTGCGCAGCGCAGGATTCCAAAAAACCGAGACGGACAGCCCGCGACAGCCGGCGGCCACGAGAAGCTGGTTGGCAAAATCCTGAAGGAGCGGATCGGATCTCAGCCTGGAGTTCCGACGCGGCGCATGGAGGTCGTCCGGGGACGAACGCACTCTGCGCATCACCGCCCTTCCGAAATTCAGGAGAAGCTGCTGGTATTTCATCAGGCTGCCAGAAGTTGGTTTGACACGACATGGTGCACGCTGCTGATCGCGTGGCGGATGTCGCTTTCAGTCGTTTCTTTGCCGAGGGAAAATCTGACCGTGGCCATTGCCTCGGCTGCCGGGATGCCCATGGCGAGGAGGACATGGGAAGGCTGGATCGACCCGACCATGCAGGCCGATCCGCTCGACGCGCACACCCCTTCGAGATCAAGGCCGATCAGGAGGGCCTCCCCGTCGATTCCGGGGAAGCTGACGTTGAGCGTGTTGGCGAGCGAGTACCCGGGATCCCCGTTGCGCACGGCCTGCGGGCAGGCGTCGAGGATTCCCTTCCAGAGCTGCTCGCGGAGAGGGAGAAGGGAGTCGTTGAAGCAGCCGGTTTCTGCCGCTGCAACCATGCCTGCGATGCCTGCGACGTTCTCGGTTCCCGGCCTCCTGGCATTCTCATGAGCACCCCCGTGAGAGGTGCGGGAAATGGCCACCCCTGCGGCTAAAAACAATGCCCCGACGCCTTTCGGTCCGTAAAACTTGTGCGAGGAAATCGAGAGTGCTGACACACCCAGATCCGCCGGCTTCACCGGCAGCTTCCCGAAGGTTTGTATCGCATCCGTGTGGAGAAGGACCCCATGAGCCCGGCAGATTTCGGACAGCTCGCGCAGTGGTTGAATCGTCCCCGTTTCGTTGTTGGCGTGCATCACGCTCACGAGTGTGGTGTCCGCCCGGATCATCGACGCGAGCTGGGCTGGATCCACGAGTCCGCTGCTTCCCACGGGAAGAACCCCCACCTCGAACCCCTCGAAATGCTTCAAATATTCAAAAGCATGGAGCACGGCATGGTGCTCGATGGAGGAGGTGATGATGTGCCTGCCTTTCGGCGCGTGGGCGCGGGCGAGCCCGATGACGCCGAGATTGCACGACTCGGTGCCTCCCCCGGTGAAAATCACCTCGTGCGGCCTCACCCCCATCAAGGACGCAAGACGGTCCCGCGCATCATCCACCACCGCGCGCGCGCGCCGTCCTTCGGAGTGGATCGAGGATGGATTCCCGAAAACTCCGTCCAGAAACGGCAGCATCGCCCGTTTTGCCTCGGGGCAAACCGGCGTCGTCGCATTGTAATCTAGATAAACCATTCGATTTCCAATGCCTCGGTGCGCTGGGACTTGTCCAACACCCTCAGCTGCTTCTCCTCATAGACGACCAGCGAGCCCGAGGGCACGCTGTGCATCAGAAAAACATTCGCCCCGATCGTGGAGCCCGATCCGATGGTCGTCTCGCCACCAAGGATTGTGGAATTCGGATAAATCGTCACCCGCTCCCCCACATTCGGATGTCGCTTGCCGCCCTTCACGATCTGTCCGGCCTCGTCTTTTGCAAAGCTCCGCGCTCCCAGTGTCACCCCGTGGTAGAGCTTCACATGAGCTCCGATGACGCAGGTTTCTCCGATCACCACGCCAGTCCCGTGGTCGATGAAAAAATAGGCGCCGATTCGGGCTCCTGGATGGATGTCGATCCCGGTCCGCGCATGCGCCCACTCGGTCATCATGCGCGGAATGAAGGGAACTTTCTCCAAATATAATACGTGCGCAAGGCGCTGGACGGCAATGGCCTCAATGCATGGATAGGAGAGAATGATTTCCTCGTTGCTGAGCGCCGCCGGATCTCCCTCGTAAGCCGCTTCGATGTCCGTGCGCAACATCTCCCGCACCCCCGGCAGAGCTCCAAGAAACCGCATCAGCACGTCATGGGCTTTCGCCTTGGGGCACGCTGGGTCCGTCACCTGCAGACTCTTCGCAATCTGATCCTCCAATGCCGTGGACAACTCGCGGATCCGCTCGCCAGTCAGATCGTTTAACTCGCTTTTATGGATCGGCTTATCATCGTGGAATCCAGGAAACAACACCTGCAACAGACGATTGCAAATCTCTCCGAGCGCACGCTTCGACGGCAGGTTGTGCCCGTCCGTGTTGTTCAATCCGCCGACTTCCTCATATGAACGAAGAATGTCCCGGACCACGTTGTTCGATGCGCTGTTCATGCCGCGCAAAAATATGACCCGCTTCCCGCGCTTGTCGAGTGACAGCTTCAATTTCCCGCGATTTCACCCGAACAAAAGCTTTGGAATAAGGCGATCGCGTTATCAAAAAGCTTCAAATGAGGGTTTTGATGACTTTCGAAGCGAGACAGTCGAGGGCTTGGACCGCCATGACGAGATGTTCTTCCGTGGTGTCCTCGATGGAGTTGTGGCTGATGCCGTGGAGGCTTTGGACAAACATCATGGCTGTTGGGATCCCTGCACGTGCGACAGCCGAGGCGTCGTGGAGCGGGCCTGATGGCATGCGATGGGTGACGCCGCATGTTTCAAGAATCGCCTCGTCGCAAAAGTCAAGAAGGCGGCCGTCGAATGGAACCGGATCGATCTGGCAGAGGCGCTCCCAAGAAACCCCGACTCCACCTTCCGCGGCAAACCGGCCCGCTGCGGTGCGGACGTCGGCGAGCATCGCGGCCAGGGACTTTTCCTCAAGATGCCTTTGATCGAGAGTGATCCGGCAGTTGGCTGCCACGCTGGTCACGATCCCCGGTTCGGTCGTGCAGGATCCAATCGTGCAGACTCCGCCGTGGCGATCCGCAATCCGGTAAATTTCCGGGGCCATTTTTGCGGCGGCGAGGAAGGCGTCCTTCCGGCGGTTCATGGGGGTGCTGCCCGAATGGGCGGCCTGTCCGTGGAATGTGATCGCATGACGCTCGACTCCGCACGTTCCCGAAACGCTGGCCAGAGGAAGGCCGAGATCCAGCAGGACGGGGCCCTGCTCGATATGGAGTTCGATGTATGCGGCGGCATGGGCCAGCTCTTTTCCGGAATCCAAAACCTTCTCGAAATCCACACCGACTTCTTGCAAGGCATCAGGCAGGGAGATCCCGTCACGGTCCACGAGGTGACGGACCTCGTCCAGGTTTAGGATCCCCGCGCAGGCGGAGGAGCCAAAAAGGCTTTTGCCAAATCGCGTTCCTTCTTCGTCAGCCCAGTCCACCAAACGAACGGTAACAGGGGGCCTGCCATTGAATTCCTTTGAGATCCGTCTCAGGACCGCAAGTCCTGCGAGGGTGTTCAGCGAGCCATCGAGCCAGCCTCCGTTGGGAACGGAATCCAAGTGGCCTCCGATGAGGAGGCACTTTGGAGATTGGCCGGGGAGGGTTGTCCAGAAGTTGCCCGCCTCATCTCGGTGGGACTCAACCGGGAGACCCTCAAGCTTTTCCCCCAAAAACCGTCTCGCAACGACCCAGCCGGGAGAGAACGCTTCGCGATGCGCACCGTTCTGATCGGCGGTGAGGTTCCGGAGTTCTTTCAATTCAGCGATCGTGAGCGCGGCATCCACAAGCCTGTTTCACAGTTCGCGGGCCGGTTTATCAACACTGAAATATGATCGGCATCATTTTCACTGCAAAATCCGGGAGAGAAGAGGGTTCTTTCCCTCATTTGCTATCGTCAAATGCGGACATCGAAACTAAACTGAGGTCCCCTCCCAATTATGAACACCACCGACGCTCCGACGAAATCACCGGAAGATGTCCTTCGCGAGTTGCATGTTGATCCGGCCCGCGGCCTCGCAGAAACGGATGCAAAATCACGGCTCGCGAAATACGGTCCCAATGCTCTCGAAGAAAAGAAGGAGAGCCCGCTTCTCAAGTTTCTGAGCTATTTTTGGGGACCGCTGCCATGGATGGTCGAAGCACCGGCCGTCATGGCCCTGATCATCCAGGACTGGGTGGATTTTTCCATCATCATGTTCATGCTCATCTTCAATGGGGTGCTCGGATTCTGGGAGGAAAACGCGGCATCGAACGCGCTGGCCACGCTGAAAAATTCGCTGGCGCTGACCGCGAAGGCATTGCGCGATGGCGCGTGGGGGGATATTGCGGCCGCGGCGCTCGTGCCCGGTGATATCGTGCGAGTGCGTCTGGGTGACGTGATTCCGGCGGACGGTGTGCTTTTGGAAGGGGATTTCCTTGATGTGGACCAGGCGGCGCTGACCGGCGAATCCCTCGCGGTTTCCAAGAAGAGCGGTGAGGTCGTTTATTCTGGATCCATTGTCAAAAAAGGGGAGATGACAGTGGTGGTGACCGCGACCGGATCGAACACGTTTTTCGGGCGCACGGCCAAGCTGGTTGCCAGCGCCGGGTCGAAGTCGCACTTCCAGGAGGCGGTCGTCGGAATCGGAAACTTCCTCATTGTTCTGACCATCGCGCTGGCCGCCGTGCTCGTGGTGGATCAGCTGGCTGGAATGCGCGGGCATTTTTCCAAAAACGGACTTTTTGGTCTGGCGGAATACGTCCTCGTGCTGCTCGTGGCGGCGGTTCCATTCACCACGCCCGCCGTCCTTTCGGTCACGATGGCCATGGGAGCCAAGATGCTCGCCATGAAGAAGGCGATCGTCTCGCGACTCGAGTCCATCGAGGAGCTTGCCGGGATTGACATTCTTTGCTCGGACAAGACAGGCACCCTGACCCAGAACAAGCTCACCCTCGGTGAAGTCGAGCCCTGGGGCGGTGCCACGGTCCAGGACGTGATCCTTGCGGGATCACTGGCATCAAAAAGGGAGGACAAGGACCCGATCGATCTCGCTGTCATGGCGGGCTTGTCCGATACCGCCGCATTTTCCACATTCAAGCAGACCGCTTATGTTCCCTTCGACCCGGTGAGCAAGCGCACGGAGGCCACCATGCAGGATGCCTCCGGAAAAACTTTTCATGTCACCAAGGGCATGCCGGCCGTCATTCTCGCGCTCTGCAATCCGGACGACGCAATGCGCAAGGCCATCGAGTCGCAGGTTGCCGCACTCGCGGTGAAGGGCATGCGCGCGCTTGCGTCCGCCCGGAGCGACGACGGAACAAGCTGGAAGTTTCTCGGAATCCTGCCGCTCATGGATCCCCCGCGGACCGATTCCAAAGAAACGATCGCAGAGGCCCGGGAACTTGGCGTCAGGGTCAAGATGGTCACAGGGGACGACGTGGCGATCGCCCGCACTATTTCCGGAGAGCTTGGCATGGGCGAGAACATCCAGCTCGCCTCCGATCTCTTTGCAGATGATTCCTCAAACGGGAGCCTGCCCCCGGGGGCCGAGCAGAAAATCGTGAAGGCCGACGGATTTGCGCGTGTGTTTCCGGAGCACAAATACGGCGTGGTCAAAGCACTTCAGGAAGCCGGACATATCGTGGGCATGACCGGCGACGGGGTGAACGACGCTCCGGCGCTCAAGCAAGCCGACGTCGGGATCGCGGTCTCCGGCGCGACCGATGCCGCCCGCGCCGCCGCCTCGCTGATCCTCACCGCTCCCGGCCTCTCGGTCATCATCGACGGCATCAAGGAAGCCCGGAGGATCTTCGAGCGGATGATGAGCTACATGCTTTACCGCGTGGCCATGACGGTTGCGATCATGTTCTTCGTGGTGACCTCGGTCGTCCGCTACGACTTTTTTCCACTGACCGCCGTGATGATCATCGCGCTGGCGCTGCTGGATGACCTTCCGATCATGACGATCGCCTACGACAACGCCCGCGCCGCCGCGAAGCCGGTGAAATGGGACATGCCGAGGGTCTTTCTCATCTCCTCGATCCTCGGCATTGCTTCGGTGGTCGAAAGCTTCATGCTTCTTTTCTTCGGCAAGGAGATCTACCGCCTCGACAGCCCGCATATCCAGACGATGATGTTCCTGCAACTCGTGGCCGGCGGGCATCTGATGCTCTTCGTGACCCGCTCGGTCGGCCCGTTCTGGAAGCCGCCGTTCCCTGACCTGCGCCTGTTCGGGGCGATCGTGGGCACCCAGCTTGTGGCGGTGCTTCTCTGCGGGTTTGGCGCCGGGACCTTCATCCCGGCTCTCCCGTGGAACATCATCGGCTGGGTCTGGGTTTACAACATCGCCTGGATGTTCCTGCTCGACTTCGTGAAACTCGCCATCTACCGCGTGCTCAACGATTGGAACCTGCACGACGGGAAGTCGCTCTTCACCCGGCTGCGCACCGATCTGAGCCCCTACGGAAGGCTGCATTCGCGCTAGGAGCGCCGCCTCCCACAATTCTCAGACTGAGAGAAAGAGTGGCCAGGGGTCAGGCATGGTTTATTGACACCCGACCCGCCCGGAGGTCGGCAACTCTCACGAATAAAAACCACCCTCGCGCCTGCGCAACCCTAAAACCAGGAATGGAATCTCACGCAGAGCCGCAGAGGAGAGCAAGTTGCGGAAGATGGGATGGACACCTTTCGGATGAATGGCGCTTTTGTTCTCTGCGTCCCAGCGTCTCTGCGTGAGTTTCTTCATCCAAGTCCGATACGATCGGCGTTGGCGTGGAGCCAAAAATGAAGTTTTGGGCGTGACGGGGGGGAGGAGCGGAAGAGAGCGCGGACTTCAATCCGATTTGCTGAGCCGCTCGGCGGGTTTTTCAAAAAGCATCCCGTGGGCTTCGCGCAGGATCCCAGGGATGATATCCCGAAACGGGCTGTGCTTGAGGGCGTCGGAGAGGTCCGGGATTTCAGAGGCATTTTTGCCGGGAAACCAGTGCTCCGCCTGCCCGAGGAGGTTGTAGCGCATTTTGCCGAAGGCGACCATATCGAGGGCTTTTGCGTAGTTCCACAGGCGCAGGATTTCCCAGACGTTGATTTGCCCCGGGACATCCTCCCATCTTGGCAGTCCCTCATCCCACCGGGCGCACCATTCCGCTCCCAGGGCCTCCTGCATGGCGGCATCAAGGCGCGCTTCGATCTCCGGCACGATGACGTCCGCCTGCGGGAGGAATGAGAGCGAGTTGATGTGCTCATCGAAATCCGACGGTCGCGCGGCTCCGATGGAAAGCGTGTGGATATCCGGCCGGCGCAGGCAGAACAGGTTGTTGAAAGCCATCGGGCTCAGCGGAGCGCAAAGGTTCAGGAGCTTTTGGGGCGGCTCGTAGAGCTTGCCTCCCTTATCGTTCGGGCTGATGATGAACATTCCCATGTCGTGGCGCTTTGCGGCCTCGATGGCGCGGGAGTTCGAGCGGTTCACCCAATACCAGTGGAGGTTCACGTAGTCGAACTCCCCGGTTTCGATCGCATCGCAAATCACATCGCAATGACTGTGGGTGGAAAACCCGATGAACCGGCAGCGGCCCTCTCGCTGGATCTCGCGGGCCACGGATAGGGGACCTCCGGGTTTCAGGGAATTTGCGAGGATCTCCGCCGAGTTGATGCCGTGAAGGGAAAGAAGATCCACGTGGTCAAGGTGGAGCAATGTCATCGAGCGTTCGAATGTCTCGCGGTATTTCGCGCCGTCGCACTCCGGGGAAACTTTTGTCTGGACGATCATTTTCTCCCGCGGAAGGCGAGGCAGGATCTTTCCGAGCTGGTATTCCGAAGTCCCATATCCCCGGGCGGTCTCGATGTGATTGATCCCGCACTCCAGCGCATGCTCCACCGTGGCCTCGAGGTTTTTTTGATTGTCGTCCGGAGCGACCTCCTCATCCTTCCACGAGTGCTGGTAGCGCATCCCCCCGCAGGTGAAAACCGACATGTCGAGTTCCGTCCGTCCGAAGCGTCGCGTGATCATCATGGGATTTTCAACAGGGAAACCGACTCGATTTCAGCAGTCTGGGGGAACATGTCAACCGGCTGGATGTGGCAGAGGGAAAAGCCCAGGCGCTTCAGATCCCTGGCGAGCGTCGGCGGGTCGCACGAGACATAGACGATGGCGGATGGGGGATTCCCAAGAATCGCCTCCACCACCTCGCGGGAGAGACCTTCGGCCGGCGGATCCAGAAGGAGGGTGGTCTCCGACGGGGCGTATGCGGCGAGGGCGGCGGGCAGATGCAACTCGACCGCACCCTCCAGATAGCTTTCTCCCGGCTGCGCGGAGGCACGTGCCGCGCGCACCGCTCCGCCGCTCCACTCGATGCCGGTGACAGCACGGAATTTTCCGCGCAGCCGCTTCGTGAAAAATCCAGCCCCGCAATACGCGTCGATCAGGTGGCTTCCTCCGTTTTCCAGCATCCCGCAGACGACCGCTGCCAAAAGCTCCGCCGCTCCGTGATTCACCTGACTGAACCCGAAATGCTCCGATTTTTCCCTGAGCGTGATCCTCTGGTTCCCCGGTGGAGGGTTCAGCGTGAGGTTTGCGAGCTGCCGGTTGACATCCTCCGAGGCGATCGGACACCCGGCCACCGGAACGATGGCATTCGATTTGCGACCGTGGAACCCCACTTTTCCGTCCTGCACATGCACCGCCAGCCGGTTCCGGTAGTTCCATTCATCGGGCGAGGGGAGCATTGGGCGGACGTCCGCGCCGGTGATTCCCCCGAACCTCGCGAGCAGATCGCGCACCTGAGCCGTCTTCGCTTCAAGTTGCTTTTCGTAACGAAGGTGCTGGTAGGCGCACCCACCACATTTTCCAAAAACCGCACACCGGGGGGGAATCCTGTCTGGGGAAACCTCCAGCAGACGGAGGACCTCCGCCTCGGCAAAAGATTTTTTCTCCTTGGTGAGGCGCACGATGGCACGCTCGCCGGGCAGGGTGAACGGAACAAAACAGACCCGCCCATCGGGCAGGCGACCGACACCGGCCCCGCCAAATCCCAGACTTTCGATTAAAACTGTTGCTTCCAAGCCGGGCACAATAACCCTGACGTGCACCGCCCACAACAATCGAATGCCAGCAAAAACGCCGCCCGGATACCCGGACGGCGTTTTGCTATGTGTCTGCCTTTTGGAGTCTTACTTGGTCGGAACTGTGGCGATCGTCTGCAGGATCCTGCTGGCGATCTTGTAGGGATCCCCCTGGGAGTTCGGACGGCGGTCTTCAAGGTAACCCTTGTAGCCGTTGTTCACGAAGCTGTGCGGGACGCGGATCGAGGCACCGCGGTTTGCGAGGCCGTAGTTGAACTTGTCGATCGACTGGGTCTCGTGCAGCCCGGTGAGGCGCATGTGGTTGTCCGGTCCGTAAACCGCGATGTGCTCGTTCTTGTATTTGTCGAACGCGGCCATGAGGGCCTCGAAGTATTCCTTGCCACCGACTTCGCGCATGTGCTTCGTCGAGAAGTTCGAGTGCATCCCCGAACCGTTCCAATCGACGTCTGTGCCGAGCGGCTTGCAGTGCCAGTTGACATCCACTCCGTATTTTTCACAGAGGCGGAGGAGGAGATAGCGGGCCATCCAGACCTGATCGGCCGCGGTCCGGGATCCCTTGCCGAAGATCTGGAATTCCCACTGGCCTTTCGCCACCTCGGCATTGATCCCCTCGTGGTTGATGCCCGCTTCGAGGCAGAGATCGAGGTGGGTGTCCACAATTTCGCGGGCGATGTCGCCGACGTTCTTGTAGCCGACACCCGTGTAGTATTCGCCCTGCGGGGGAGGGAATCCACCGCCGGCGGGAAAGCCGAGCGGCACGCCGTCCTGATAAAGAAAATATTCCTGCTCGAAGCCGAACCATGCGTCCGGATCGTCAAGGATGCCCGCGCGGGAATTGCTCGGGTGGGGAGTCCCGTCCGGCATCAGCACTTCGCACATCACGAGCGCGGCATTCGTCTTCGTCGGGTCGGGATAGCAGGCCACCGGCTTGAGAATGCAATCCGAGCTCTTGCCTTCCGCCTGCCGTGTCGAGCTGCCGTCAAATCCCCACAGGGGGAGCTCCGCCAGGGAGGGAAAGGTGTCAAAGTCCTTGACCTGGGTTTTTCCGCGCAGGTTGGCCACCGGCTCATAACCGTCCAACCAGATGTATTCGAGTTTATACTTCGCCATATTGTAGTGTTTGATTTTATCCACCTCACGCCGGGGTGAGGCTGTTTTGTGTTGGTTTTCCCTGAATCCCGACCGGCGGGCTGAATCAAGCAAGTTTGATGCCAATTGTAAACAAGATCCCGATCAGATGGCGTTTTTCCGGTTTTAGCCAGGGCGCTTGGCGGAAAGAACGGGTCTGATTTTCTCGAGCGGCAGGGTATTGACCACATCGTTTTTTGTCAGCCAGCCCTTGCGTGCGGCACCGATGCCGAAAATCAAATCCTGAAGGCCGGCGGTGGAGTGGGCGTCCGGATTGATCGAGCATTTGACTCCCTTTTCCCTAGCGAGCGGCCACCAGCGCCAATCCATATCGAGCCGCCGGGGATTGGCGTTCAATTCAATGATCGTGCCGGTTTCGGCGGCGGCCTCGATCACGGCGGGAATATCGACGCGGTAGGGCTCCCGCGTCAGGAGGAGCCGTCCCGTGAGGTGGCCGAGCATGGTGACATACGGATTGCTCATGGCGCGGATGATGCGCCTGGTCATCTCCGCTTCCGAAAGGGTGAACGAGGAATGAACGCTGGCCACCACATAGTCCAGGGAGGCGAGGACATCGTCCGGAAAATCGAGGGTGCCATCCTTGAGGATGTCGCACTCGGTTCCGGCGAAGAGGTGGAGCGAGTCGTCGCTCAGGCTGCGGATGCGGACGACCTGGGCGGCGAGGCGCTTTTCATCCAGCCCGTGGGCCTGGAACGACGCCTTGCTGTGGTCGGCGATGCCGAGGTATTCGAGGCCGAGTTCGCGGGCGGCGGCGGCCATGTCCTCCAGCGTGGCGCGCCCGTCGCTTTCGTTGGTGTGGTTGTGAAACGTGCCGCGAAGGTTTTGCCACTCGATGAGATCAGGGAGCTCATGGGCTTCTGCCGCCTCGATTTCCCCGCGGTCCTCGCGGAGTTCGGGAACGACCGGGTCAAGTCCGAGGGAACGATAGATGTCGTTCTCCTCGTGGATCTCCGGCAGGGGGTCCTTGAGTTCGCGTCCTTCGGCTTCGCTGAACCGGTATTCATTCAACGACCAGCCTCGCGTGAGCGCCCGGGAGCGGATACGGACGTTGTGTTCCTTGCTGCCGGTGAAATACGCGAGCGCAAATGGATATTCCGGACTGGTGACGACGCGGAGATCGCACTGGATGCCGGACTTTAGAATGACGCTCGACTTCGTGGCCCCCCTGGCGAGGACGGATGCGACCAGCGGATGGGAGGTGAAATACTCCGAGACCTCGTCCGGATGCCTGGAGGAGACGATAAAATCCAGATCCCGGACGATTTCTTTTTTTCTGCGGTAGCTTCCGGCAATCTGGGCGAGTGTGACACGCGGATGGCTGCGCAGGTCGTCCAGCAGGCCCTCCGCAAGAGCGGCGACATCCCCGATGCGGAACTCGCCGACGTGCTTCCGGTGGTGCTCGATCGCTTGCAGGATGTTGGCGGCGGTCTTTTCTCCGAAGCCGGGGAGGGCGGCGACTTTTCCGGACTGGCATGCACGCTCGAGCTTCGTGATCGAATGGATGCGGAGAGAATCCCAGAGAACCTTGATTTTTTTGGCGCCGAGACCCTGGAGCTCGAAAAGGCTCAGGATGTCCGGAGGGAATTCGTCGCTGAGCTGGTCGTAGTAGTCGAGCTTTCCATCCCGCACGAGGGAGGTAATTTTTTCGGCGGTGGCTTTGCCGATGCCATCGACCGATTCCAGGCGATCCTCCTCGACAAGCTTTTCGAGCGGCTCGGAAAGGGTTTCCAGCGCGCGGGCGGCATGCGTGTAGGCACGGACTTTGAACGGATTTTCGTCCTTGAGTTCGAGCAGCCGCGCGATGTTTTCGAGGATGGTGATGATGTCGTCTTTGCTCATTCCAGATAAGTTTTCAGGCGGTTCCGCCAACCGGGCAACCATTGCGCCTCGTGGCGCGAGGGGGGGGAGTTCCTGACCCGAAGCGTGAGAACTTCATCGGCCGCGCGGACAAAAGCCGGAACGGCGGGTCCCGATGGGGACATCCGTGTCAGCACCTGAAGAAGCCCCCATCCCGTGCCGTCATACCGCTCCGACGGGTTCGTGCCTTCTCCTTTGAAATTCACATAATCCATAAGCGCATAGTAACCGAGCGGCTCCGCGGCGACCCGGCGGAAATTTTCACCGACCCTTGTGCGTTCTCCGGCGGGGGCAGCCGTCAACATTTTCGGAAGCGCGGCTTCGAGGCGCAGCGCGGCATAACGGGTCTGAATCGGAACCGTGTCTGCCAGAAGCTTCCGGAGCTCCGACAGGCGCGGACCGCTCAATTCGGAAACAAACGCCGCGCGGGATGACCAGGGACAAGCTCCCTCCATCCAGGGTTTGACAGGCTGGCCGTTCGCCTTGAGGAAACAGACGAGCCCCGGGAAGCTCTCTTCAAACGGTCCCCGGTGCCCCGCAGGATACCAGATGAAATGGGCGATGCCCAAGGAGGGAAATTCCTCCCCCTTGTTCCAGGATGTGAGCCCGGAGATCGTCCCGGCACACTCGTTTTTCCAAATCCGCCGGCCAATCTCGCCCGCCTGCCTGTCGGATATCTCCGAGGCAGGCAGAGATGTCGTGGCGAACGCCAGCAGCAGAAAAAGGAGTTTCATGGAGCCCATACGATGCATTTTTTTGAGAGGATGAACAGGGCGTTTCTGCGTATCGGCATGACTCCATCGCGGACTCGGCATCCCGGCAGAAGTTCTCCTCTAGGAAGCGCCAGTTTGAACAGGTTCCCAGAACCGTCGCACGCCGGAGAACATCGCCAAGATCATCGACACCTATCAAAACCGCGCGGAGGAGGACCGCTACTCCAAGCGGATCTCAATGGAGAGTCTCGCCGAGGAAGGCTACAACCTGAACATCTCCCGCTACATCAGCACGGCGGTTGGGGAAGAAGAAATCGACCTCGGAGCGACGCACACTGAGTTGCTGGAAATTCAAAAGCGCATCCAAGCCGCGGCTTGCGTGCACAACAAATTTCTCCAAGAGCTGGGGTTGGCGCTCATCCCTCCCGGAAATTAGGTGAAACGCCCCCGTCCGGTGGTAACCTGTTCCTCGGCGTCAACCCGGCACATATTCGCCACTTGACCGCAAGCGGATTGCAGAGCATATGTTGAGCATGAAGATGATCGCCTCACGGGAACTCTCGGCGCGGCCGGGAGCGGTCTGGTCCGACCTTGCGGAGGACGGGGCGGTGGTCGTGACGCGAGATGGGACGCCGGTGGGCATCATTACGCCTACAAGCCCGGGGACTTTGCTCGAAGACATGCAGGAAATTATTTTTACCAAGGCCCGCCACGCGGTCAGGGCGATCCGGGAGGCTGCCGCCGAAAACGGCACTGCGGAAATGACTGCGGAACAGATCGACGAAGAAATCCGGCTGGCACGCAAGGCCCGCAAGCGTTGAAAGAATCCCCATGAGCCATTTCTGGGTTCTGGATACCAACGTGATTGTTTCAGGACTTCTGTCTCCTCATGGTCCTCCGGGACGCCTGATTGATGCCCTTCTTGCCCGCAAGCTCCAGCTCGTCGTCGGGGATCGCATCATTGCGGAATACCGGGAAGTGCTTTTACGCCCCAGGTTTCGGATGGATCCCGCAAGGGTCAGCGCTTTCCTGGCAATTCTGCCCTTTCAGATGCATGTCAGCGCCGTTGCAAGAAAGGGAATGTCCGCCTCCGACCCCGACGATACGGTGTTTCTGGAAGTCGCAGCCGCCTCCGAACAACAAATTCTGGTGACCGGCAACACGAAACACTACCCGGCCAAAAGCCGCGGACCGGTGCGTTTGCTCACCCCCGCAGAAGCCATCGGACTTCTCGTGTGGCGGTGACAAATCCACAATCTCCGCCTGCGCGCCGATGCGTTCAGGGGTTTCTGCGCACGGAAAAAAACTCTTTGAGCAAGCCGGCGCAGTCGTGCGCGAGGATGCCGGGGGTGATTTCGCTGCGGTGGTTGAGTTGCGGCATCTGGAGGAGGTTGAGGAGGCCGCCGGCTGCTCCACCCTTGGCATCCGGACATCCGAAGACGACGCGGCGCAGCCGGGCGTGGACGATGGCACCCGCACACATCGGGCAGGGTTCCTTCGTCACGTAAAGGTCGCAATCCGTGAGCCTCCAGTCCCCGACTTCCGCTTCCGCCTGGGTGATCGCGAGCATCTCGGCATGGGCGGTGGCGTCCTTGAGCAGTTCCACCTGATTCCACGCCCGTGCGATGATCGTTCCCTCGCGAACGATGACCGCTCCGACCGGGACTTCATCCGCCGCAAATGCCCTGCGCGCCTGCCGCAGCGCCTCCCTCATGAAATATTCCTCGCTCGCCAGTTCCATGCGGGCAGTCTATGACAGAAACATGTCCTTGCGCAAAACCATCGTTGCCCCCTCGATCCTCGCCTGCGATTTTTCCAAGCTGGGTGCCGAGGTCGAGCGGGTGACTTCCGCCGGGGCCGATTGGATCCACTGCGACGTGATGGACGGTCATCTCGTGGACAACATTTCATTCGGTCCGGCATTCGTGGAGGCCGCGTCCCGGCATACGAACCTCCCCCTGGATGTGCACCTGATGATCGATCGGCCGGATCTTTATGTCCCGAGATTCGCAAAGGTGGCCTCGTCGATCACCTGCCATGTCGAGGCGCCCCACGATATTTCCAAGACTCTTCGGGCGATTCGCGATGCGGACTGCCTGGCCGGACTCGCGGTCAGCCCTCCGACTCCACTGGAGATGATCCGACCGTATCTTGGACAGTTTGACATTCTTCTCGTGATGACGGTGAACCCCGGTTTCGGAGGCCAGCCATTCATTCCGGAGATGATGGACAAGGTGTCTGCCGCCGTGGAGTGGAGGTTGCGGGACGGGGTGGATTTCCACATCGAGGTTGATGGAGGAATCAATGTGCCCACTGCGGCGACTTCCATCGCGGCAGGAGCAAATATCCTTGTCGCCGGCACCTCGGTTTTCAAGGCCGCCGATGCCGGCGCAGAGATCGCCGCGCTCCGCTTTTCTTAACGAAGGTCATTTTTTTTGCAACTTTTCGCGCAGGCGGGTTTTTCATCGTTGTCATGAAAACAAAATGCCTGCTCCTGCCGGTCCTCCTTGCCGCCCTGGTTCCGATGCTTCACGCATCAGACTCCAAGCGCACGGCGGAATATTACCTCGTCACTCCAACCGACTTCGAGGGGAAGGAAGTGACCCTTGACGTCGCCTTCGTGAAGCCCACCCACTGGAAGTGCCCGATCCCCGAGCTGGCATTTTTCCATGCGCTGACCATTGACAAGCGCGACTACAAGCCCGGAGGGGAAATCATGGTCGCCATTCCCTCTGCGGAAGCCGAGAAATTCGCCAAAAAGTATGGAACGGATTTTGAGGGGCGCACCAACTCGAACACCTTGAAAGGGGTGCTTGTTGCCGCTCCGGGAGGGCATATGCATCCCAAATTCTGGATTGTAGATACAACCGGCAAGGTGGGCGAGCTTGTCAAACAGAAGAAGCTGGCCATCGAGGAGGGAGAAATGGATGCCGGCGGCGGATTCGGTCCCGGCGGACCCGGAGGTCCCGGTCCTCATCACGGTCCGCACCGTCCCGGCGGTCGCAACTGATATCTTACCTATACAAGAAGGTGCCGGAAACCCGCGTTTCCGGCACCTTTTTTTGTGCCATCCGCCGGCCTGTGAAGATACGATGGTCCCATGACGAATTGGATCTGGCTGGCAGCGCCCGGGGCATTGGTTGTTGGCCTCCTTTTGGGATGGATGCTCGCATCGCATCGCGGCATCCGCCTGCAGGCGCAGGCTGTCGCACTTGCCACACGGGGGGTGGAGTTGGAAAGCAGGATTTCCGGACTGGAGGAATCCCTTGCATCCGAGCGGAGGAACAGTTCGGAACTGTCTTCCGCGCTGGCAACCGTCCGCGCTGAAAACTCCCACCTGCTGGAGAGAATCGACAGCGAAGCGCGGCGCCTGGCCGAGATGCAGGACAAGATGAAGCTGGAGTTTGAAAACCTTGCGAACCGGCTCTTGGAGGAAAAGAGCACGAAGTTCCTCGATCAGAACCAGCAGCATCTCTCCGCCCTGCTCACCCCGCTGCGCGAGCGACTGGGAGAATTCCGTGAGCGCATGGACACGATTCATACGGAGGAGGAAAAGTCCGCGGCAGCTCTCGGGATCCAGTTGAAAAGCCTTCACGAACTCAACCGCCAGATGGCGGAGGAGGCGGAGAATCTCACCAACGCGCTCAAGGGGCAGTCCAAGACGCAGGGCTCATGGGGGGAGCTCGTGCTGGAGCGCATCCTCGAAAAATGCGGCCTCACGAAGGGATTGGAATACGAGACGCAGGCTTCCTTTCAGGGAGAAGATGGCTCCCGGCGGATGCCGGATGTGGTGATCCATCTGCCCGAGGGAAAAAGCCTGATCATCGATGCCAAGGTCTCCCTGACCGGTTATGAAAAGGCGGTGAACGCCGACTCGGAGAGCCGGCGGGCTTCGGCTCTCCGGGAGCATGTGCTCTCCGTGCGCCGCCATGTCGATGAGCTTTCCGGGAAGGATTATCCCGGCCTGAAAAGTCTGCAATCCCCGGACTTTGTCCTGATGTTCGTTCCGGTGGAACCTGCCCTGCATCTTGCACTCCAGGAGGATCCGGCGCTTTACGGCGACGCTTTTGAAAAGAATGTCGTCCTGGTTTCCTCCTCCACGCTCCTTGTGGCACTCCGGGCCGTCGAAAGCGTCTGGAGGCATCACAAGCAGACGGAGAACGCCCAGGAAATTGCGCGGCAGGCTGGCAACCTGCACGACGCGTTCGTCCTCTTTCTCGAATCCCTTCAGGAAGTTGGTTCACGCCTCCAGCAGGCGCGCGATGCCTATGACCAGTCGCTGACACGACTCGCCAGCGGGCGCGGCAATCTGGTCAAGCGCACGCTCGACCTTCAAAAGCTCGGTGCCCGCGGGGATAAAACCATTCCCCCCGCCATCGCCCGGCTTTCGGAGGAGAGTTGACCGGCCTCAGCGGATCTCGACCGGTTTCCCCGACCGCGACGATTCGTAGGCGGCATCGATGAGCTTCATGAGCGAGACCGCCTGATCCGGGGAGTTCAGCGGTGCCTCGGTCCCTTCGATCGCCCGGATGAAATTGGCTGCCGAGCGTCGGCGGCCCATGACGGGATCCTGCTCGACGATGAGCCTGCGGTTGACCGGGCGGCCGTGTTCGTGGGTGAAAAGTTCAGCCGAGTCGATCGCGCCGTCATCAATCCCGTCGCGCGAGAAAAGCCGCCGGATGACGCCGCCGGCCTTGCGTCCTTGAAAGACGACAGAGGCCTCCTCTCGCTCGACCATTTCAGCCCAGGACGCCTGGAACGAAAGAACCTGTCCGGTTTTGAATTTTACAAACCCATGAGCCGCGCTTTCGACATCGGTCACACCGTCCGCAACGTCAGGAATTCCCCACGGCCCCTTGAAAGTCTTGTCCGTGATGAAGTCGTCGAACGTCCTGGCAAGGACGTATTCCGGCTCGGGGCATCCCATGAAATAATACGCGAGATCCACCATGTGCAGGAGGTCGATCAGGGGCCCGCCGCCGGACAAAGCCTTCGTGGTGAACCACCCGCCGAAACCGGGGATCCCGGCGCGGCGGATCCACCTGGCCTGGGCGGAGTTGATTGCTCCCACCGTGCCGTCGCTGATATAATCCATGATCGCGCGGGACTCCGGACGTGCGCGGTTGTTGAAATTAAACATGAGAACTTTGCCGGATTGTTCGGCGCAGGCTTTCAATTCCTGGGCTTCCGCCGCAGTGAGGGCGGGCGGCTTCTCACAAAAGACATGCTTGCCCGCCTGGAGCGCCATCATGGACACAGGCTTGTGGAATTTGTTCGGAAGAATGACGCTCACCGCATCGATCTCGGGCTGGCGCGCCAGCATCTCCGCCGCATCCGTGTAGGTCTTTCCGATGCCATACCGGGTTCCCGCCGCTTCAGCGGCCGCAGGATTGGCGTCGGTGATGGCGACGATCTCTGCACCTGCCGACGTGAATCCGGGGATATGATACTGAACCATTCCCCCCGCACCGATAATTCCAACTTTTATGCTCATGGCTGAGTTTTTCCACGGGCGAGGGACCCGGCAAGCAAATGTTTCGGTGAACTCAGCGAAAGTCTCCGGCGACGGTCACTTTGCGTATCTGCGACGGATGCGTTCGAGATAGAAAAGCCCGCCCGGCAGACCCCAGATCATGTAGACGAACATGCCGGTGATGGAAATCAACAGGCCAGTGCCCTGCGGAACGCCACACAGCTCGAAGAGAAGCTGCTCGAAGAGTGCCTCGCGGACTCCGATGCCGTTCAAGCTGATCGGCAGCGAGGAAATCGCGGTAACGAGCGGCATGATCGATGTCATGTCAAGAAAAGTCACCTTCGCGGTGAATGCCAGCGCGACAAAATAAAACGCCGCGAAGTAGGCCAGAAGCATCGGCACGGTGTAGAATGCCCCGAGAAGCGCCTCCCTGCGGTTTTCTATGCAAAGCTGCCAGAGGGTGGAGAGCTTCACGATCTGCTCCCTCATCGGAAACCGCTCAGGGAGGCGTCCGACGAGATGCCGGCTGGTCAGCAGAAACGAAGCGACGAGCCCGATGGCGATCGCAAAGAGGACGATGGCGAAAACCTTCATGGTATTCCCGATGGCGAAGCTGCTGGCAAACCAACTGCTGCGCGTCCATGCAAAGCCGAGACCCATGGCTACGAGGACCAGCACGGCGAGCAGGCGGTCAATCGCCACACTCAGGAAGCCGGCTGTCCGGTGCTCCGGGTGATCCCGCATCAAAAAAATCACGCGCACGACATCGCCTCCGGTCGTGCCGGGAAGGAACTGGTTGAAAAACGCGCCGATAAAAAAGAGGCGTGTGACTTCGACCAGCCGTATCCGGAGATGCAGCATTTTTAAAAACAACTGCCAGCGAAGGATCCCGAGAAACTCGCAGAGTCCCGCCGAGGCCAGCGCGGCGATCATCCACCGCCAGTCGGCGGTCTGAAGGGCGCTCCAGATTGTGGCCCGGCGGTGGGGATCATGAAAGAGCCACCAGAGAAGGCCCACCGTGACGAGCACCTGCAGGACCGTCAGCAGGTGCTGGCCAAGTCGGGGGACATCGGCGGGCGCACGGCCGGGAGAGTCGTTCGGTGTGCCCATTGCGGAAGGAATCCTATACGGCGCTTCTGTTCCGGGCCAATCGGGAATTTGAAGCGAAACTCACGGCTGGCGTCGGAGTGGCCCCCCCGAGCACGCGGCATTCCGCATTTTCAATTTTAAATTCCGCATTCGCGCCGGAGGCGCGTTAGACCGTGATCCCGATGGATTCCTTGATCGAGGCGACCGAGAAATTGCGGTTCAGGTGGGCGATGACAGAAGCTGGGATGCCAGCCGGGCAAACCGCCTCACAGGCATAATAGTTCGAGCAGTTGCCGAAGCCTTCCTTGTCCGCCTGGCGCACCATCTTCAGCACACGGCGGTCGTTTTCGGGCTTGCCCTGGGGCAGGAGACCGAGGTGGGTGACTTTGGCGCTGACGAACAGCATGGCTGAGCCGTTCGGGCAGGCGGCGGCGCAGGCCCCGCATCCGATGCAGGCGGCGGCATCCATCGCCTGGTCGGCTACAACCTTCGGAATGGGGACGGAATTTGCATCGGGTGCCGAGCCGGCGCGTTCACTAATGAACCCGCCCGCCTGCATGATCCGGTCGTAGGCTTCCCGGTTGACGACGAGGTCGCGCTCCAGCGGAAACGCATCGGCACGGAACGGCTCGATCGTGATGATCTGCCCGTCGCGGAACTTCCGCATGTAGAGCTGACAGGTCGTGCCGCGGCCGGGGCCGTGGGGGACGCCGTTGATCGTGAGCGAGCAGTTTCCGCAGATGCCTTCGCGGCAGTCGGAATCAAACTGGATCGGCTCGATTCCCTTTTTGGTGAGGTCTTCGTTGACGATATCCAGCATTTCAAGGAACGAGGCCTCGGCCGGGATGTCGTTCGCCTCGTAGTGTTCGAGTTTGCCCGCACCATTCGGGCCCTTCTGCCGCCAGACTTCCAGATAGAATTTCATGAGTTATTTATAGCTTCGTGTTGCGAGTTTGACCTCTTCGTAAACCAGCGGTTCCTTGATGAGGGTCGGCGGCTTGCCATCTCCTTCGTATTTCCAGGCCGCCACGTAGTCGTAGTTGGCGTCGTCGCGAAGTGCTTCGCCTTCCGGAGTCTGGTATTCCGTGCGGAAGTGTCCGCCGCAGGATTCGTTCCGGTTCAGTGCGTCGAGGCACATGAGCTCGCCGAATTCCAGGAAGTCGGCCACGCGTCCGGCGCGTTCGAGCTCCATGTTGATGCCGTCCTTCGAGCCGAGGATCTTGAGGTTCGACCAAAATTCCTCGCGAAGTTTCGGAATTTTGCGGAGCGCCTCCTCGAGGCCCTGCTTGTCGCGGGCCATGCCGCATTTGTCCCAGAGAAGCTTGCCGAGTTCGCGGTGAAAGCTGTCCACCGTGCGGGTTCCGTTGATGCTCATGAGCTTGTTGACCCGGGCCTTGACCTCCTCAACCGCCTCCGCAAAGGCCGGGGCATTGGGATCGACCTTTTTGCCGAATTGCGAGGCCATGTATTGTCCGAGGGTATAGGGGATGACGAAATATCCATCGGCGAGCCCCTGCATGAGGGCGCTGGCACCGAGGCGGTTCGCACCGTGATCGGAGAAATTCGCCTCTCCGAGCACATGGAGCCCCTGGACGTTGCTCATCAGGTTGTAATCCACCCAGAGCCCGCCCATCGTGTAGTGGACGGCCGGGTAGATCCGCATCGGGCGCTCGTAGGCGTCCTCGCCGGTGATGTTGTGATACATCTCAAAGAGGTTGCCGTAGCGTTCCTCGATGACATGCTTGCCGAGGCGCTTGATGGCGTCGGCGAAATCCAGATAGACGCCGAGCCCGCCGGGGCCGACCCCGCGGCCGTCGTCGCAGACCTCCTTGGCCGAGCGCGAGGAAATGTCGCGCGGAGCGAGGTTGCCGTAGCTCGGGTATTTTCTTTCCAGATAATAATCGCGGGCGTCCTCGGGGATGTCCTGCGGAGCTTTCCCGCAATCCTCCTTCTTCTTCGGAACCCAGACGCGCCCGTCGTTGCGGAGGGATTCCGACATGAGGGTGAGCTTCGACTGGTATTCGCCGCTCACCGGGATGCAGGTCGGGTGGATCTGGGTGTAGCACGGGTTTGCGAAGAGGGCCCCGCGCTTGTAGGCGCGGTAGGTCGCGGTGACATTGCACCCGCGCGCGTTGGTGGAAAGGTAGAACACGTTCCCGTAACCGCCCGTGCAGAGGAGGACGGCATCGCCGGCATGCGAGGAAATTTCCCCGGTGGTCATGTCGCGGACGACAATCCCCTTCGCGTGGCCATCCACGACGACGAGATCCATCATCTCGGTTTTCGCGTGCATCGTCACATTCCCCAGCGCGATCTGGTGGCTCAGTGCGGCGTAGGCACCGAGCAGGAGCTGCTGGCCGGTCTGGCCGCGCGCATAAAACGTGCGCGACACCTGCGCCCCGCCGAACGAACGGTTGTCGAGGAGCCCACCGTATTCCCGGGCGAAGGGAACCCCCTGCGCGACGCACTGGTCGATGATCAGGTTGCTCACTTCTGCGAGCCGGTGGACGTTCGCCTCGCGGGCGCGGAAGTCCCCGCCCTTGATCGTGTCGTAGAACAGCCGGTAAACGCTGTCACCGTCGTTCTGGTAGTTCTTTGCCGCATTGATCCCGCCCTGCGCGGCGATCGAGTGCGCGCGGCGCGGGCTGTCCTGGTAGCAGAAGCATTTCACGCGGTAGCCCTGCTCTGCGAGGGTCGCGGCGGCAGAGGCCCCGGCGAGGCCGGAGCCGACAACAATGATCTCAAACTTGCGCTTGTTGGCCGGGTTGACCAGCTTGGCGGTGTTCTTGAAGGACGTCCACTTTTTGTCGAGCGGACCAGCGGGTATTTTTGAGTCGAGTGTCATTTGACAATTCCGGTGAGGACTGAAATGGGGATGGAGATGTAACCGATGTAGAGGAGCCAGGCGTATGCGCGGGTGACCTGCTCGATGAGCGGGTGGATCCGGCGGTTCGTGAGGCCGAGCGTCTGGAACAGGCTGCCGATCCCGTGGCTCAGGTGCATCATGAGAAGGAAAAGCCCGACGATGTAGAGGATCGAGACCGGCACGTTGCTGAACCCGGTCACCACCATCCGGTAGCAATCGTGAACCTCATGGCCGTCGAGCATCGTATCCATGTGCTGGAACGCCGGATCGACGATCCTCACGGTGAAGTGGGCGAGGTGGAACAGGATGAAGCCCAGGACGATGAGTCCGCTGAGCCTCATGGTGCGCGCGAACACGCTCGTGCCCACCGGATCGGAGGCGATGTATTTTTTCGGGCGCGCAGCCTGGTTTTCCTTCCAGAGCAGCATCGTGAAAAAGATGTGGGCGACAACAACGCCCAGGAGGAACAGCCGGATCACCCAGAGCATCGGCCCTAGGCTCTGCAGGTGCTCGGCATACCAGTTCAACCAGTCCTTCCCGAGATAGATCGTGAAGTTGCCAAGCAGGTGACCTGTTACGAAAAGAACAAGCACGATGCCGGACATGGCGACGACGGTCTTTTTTCCGATGGAGGAAAAGAGCCACAGGAAGATGGGGTGGGGGCCGGAGCGGGATTGGGATGGTGCCGAAATCATGTGCGTGAAAGCGCGTATTAGCTCAGCTAATGGACAGCCTGTCAAGGGCCGCCTTTCAAGAATTTCCGAAAATCTTCCCCGTCGCGCGAAAGCGCTCTTTTTTGTGTGATCCGGCTTGCTGAGCGGCACCGGACTCGGCCATTTGTATCCGATGAAGAAAATGAAGGTGGGGATCATCGGGTGCGGGACGATCAGCGGGATTTATGCGGAGGCTGGAAAACGGTTCGGCAACATCGAGATCACGGCATGTGCGGATCTCGACGACTCCCGGGCACGGGCACTCGCGGACAAGCACGGCATCCCATCTCCCATGCGTGTCGAGCAACTCCTGGCCAGCCCGGATGTCGAGGTGGTTGTCAATCTGACGATTCCGGCCTCTCACGCGCAAGTCGGTCTGGAAGCGCTGAAAAACGGGAAGCATGTTTACAGCGAAAAGCCGCTCGCTTTGAAACGCCGCGAGGCGCGGGAGCTGATCGGGCTGGCACGGGAGAAAGGGCTGCGCCTCGGCTGTGCCCCCGACACGTTTCTGGGAGCAGGATTGCAGACCTGCCGGAAGTTGATCGACTCCGGGGCGATCGGAGAGCCGGTGGGCGGCAGCGGATTCATGCTGGCTGCCGGCGTGGAGTTCTGGCATCCCGCACCGGAATTTTTTTACAAGAAGGGAGGCGGGCCGCTTTTCGACATGGGACCGTATTACCTGACCGCGTTCACGACGCTGCTCGGTCCGGTGCGCCGGGTCTGCGGGTCCGCGCGAATCACGTTTCCGGAGCGGGAAATCAAAAGCGAGCCCCTCGCCGGAAAAATCATCGAGGTGGAAACCCCGTCCCATATTGCGGCGGTGCTGGATTTCGAATCGGGTCCGGTGGTTTCCCTGGTGACGAGCTTCGACGTGCAGGCCCACGGGATGCCGTTCATGGAGATCTATGGCACGGAGGGCTCCCTCTCACTCCCGGATCCGAACACCTTTGGCGGGCCGGTCCGGATCAAGCGCCACAAGGAGGGCGATTGGACGGAAATCCCGCTGGAGCCGGGATATGCCGACAACAGCCGGGGGCTCGGAGTTTCGGAGATGATCGCGGCCGAACAGAACGGGCACGAACACCGGGCCAACGCCCGGACTGCCTACCATGTCCTCGACATCATGCACTCGATCCTCGATTCGTCGGAATCCGGACGGCACATGGAGATGTCGAGCTCCATGACCCGGCCCTTTCCTTTGTTGGAAAACTTTTTAGAGGGAGAACCCCTGATCCGCATGTAAAATGAGATTTCAGGAAGGAAAGTCCATGCCAAGTGAAGTCGCGTTCACCCTGTCGTCGAATCTCAGGGAGTGGAGGCAGAAAGGCGACCGAAAGCTTGTCGTCTGCGCGCGCGAATTCGGTGTCGCGCCCTCGACATGGGATCACTGGGAATCCGGACGTCGATTTCCTTCCAGTCACAACCTCTCGCTGCTTTCCCAATATACCAAAGTTGCCATTCAGTGCCTCGTTTGCGAGGCCATGAAGCGCTGCAACCGCCTTCCGCCAGCCCGGCAATGATTCCTGCCGCAGCCCCCCTGGTTCCCGGCCTCCAATTTGTAGAATGAAACAGTTTGTTCATCCATTTTTTGGGGGAATACGCTGTCCCTGCCATGAAATTCAGGCGTTTTCTCCTGTTTGGGATCTGGTTTGGTCTTCTGTCTCTCCTTCCCAACGTGCGGGGATCGGCTTATTTCCTCCAAGGCAATGATTGGAACATCGTGGAGAATTGGTATGCCAATGTCGTACCGTCGGGGGAGCGCACCTACATTGGCCGGGACTTAACCGTCTTGGCGGATGTCGGCTTCACCAACTATGCCGAGAATCTCTATCTCGGCCTCACCGATGGGTTTCTTTGGGGGGATGCGCCGGGGGAAAAAATTTACCTCGCCGGCACGGGGTCGCTTGTTGTGGGAGGCACATTGAATACGGCGCGACCCTATATCGGCGCTGTCGTGTTCGATGCGGAGACGGGGTTGCCCCTCGCATCCGCCCGAGGCTCGCTGGTGGTGGCGGGAGGCAGCTTGTCCTACGGTAATCTGGATCAAGTTTACGGAGACTATAGTGTCAGTTCCGGGACGGTGGACTCGGGGGACACATGGATCGGAACCGCCAACGGCTTCAATGTTACGACCACTATTTCCAGCGACTCCCATTCAACGACCGTTTTCAACGCGGGGTTCGGAAGTGAAATCCATGTCGGCTGCGCGAGAAATAATTCGCATCTCTCCGTCAGCGGATCGAATACCACGGTGAATGCCGCCGTCAACGTAGGCGACGCCCCGGAATCCGTCGGCACCGCGACAATCAGCGATGGGGCAAGACTGAATGGATCCCTCAACGTAGGAGCTTCCGGCAACGGCACGCTGGATATCCAGACCGGCGCGACAGTCGTCGGGGATGGCAGCATCGGCACCGCGGCAGGCTTTCACGGAACAGCAAATGTGCAGACGGGAGGAACGTGGGATGCGGGGGGAATTTCTGTCGGCATCAGCGGCACGGGTGTTCTGAATATCAACGGCGGCAATGTCACCTCTTCACAATGGAGCGTCTTGGGAAGCAGTGACGGTTCCCTCGGTGTCGTAAATGTGACAACCGGCACCTGGACTCACTCGACCTCCCTTGCTGTCGGCTACGATGGCACGGGAATCTTGAACATCGACGGGGGAGCGGTCATCGCAAATTCTCAAGATTCAGCGTTTTATATTGCCTCGCCGTCATATAACCCAGGCTCCCAAGGCACGGTGAACGTCACCGCCGGGGAGTTGAAAACACGATATCTTTACGTTGGCAACGGCGGCTCTGCCGAACTGAACATCAGCGGCGGCACCGTGACGACCAGCGTTGATGCGGCCGTCGGGGATGACTCCACTGCGAGCGTCACCGGAGGCACATGGGGGATCGATGGCAACCTTTCGGTGAGATCTTATACCGAAGGAATGACAGCCCTGAACGTGGGTGGCGGCACGGTCAATGTCTCCGGGACAACGTCCGTTGGCCAGGGGCAGGACTCGCGCGGCACGGCGAATGTCACTGACGGGGAGTTGAGAACAGCCTCTCTGAGTGTCGGCGCTCAAGGGGCTGGCGAACTGAACATCAGCGGCGGCCAAGTCATCACCAACAATCACGCCATCATTGGAGGCAAGGACATCGGGTATTCGTATTATTGGGACGCTTCGTGGTATGAGGGAAATGGCACGGTGAATGTGACTGGCGGCTCATGGGAGGTCGGCGGCGATATCATTCTGGGTAGCGAGCATCACGTGTATTTGGATGCCTATACCGCAGGAACCCTGAATGTTGACGGCGGCACGGTTTCCGCGGGCAACATCTATGTCGGCAAGTATGGTGCCGGGATTTTGGATATTGATGCGGGAACGATCAACATCACCGGCCAGATCGTTGTCGCTGAATATGCGGGTTCGCACGGCACGTTGAGCTTTAATGGAGGGAGCCTCAATGTCTCTTCCATCGTTGTCGGAAGCGGTTCCGCCACGGTCAACTTCAACCAGACCGGCAACACGACCGTCGATTTCGGGCTGACGGGAAACACAGAGGTCAATGTCACCGCGAACGGCACAACGACTCTCACTGCGGCCAACACCTACGCGGGGAAGACGACGATTCACGCCGGGACCCTGATCCTGACGAGCGACGCCTCCATCGACAACAGTTCCGAAATCAATCTGGGGGACGGCGGATGCCCGGGGAACCTTCGACGTGTCGGCCAAGACGGGATTTTCCATCTACAGCGGACAGAAGTTGACCGGCTATGGAACAGTCAACCTCGGGGAAGGCAAGACGCTGACCATTTACGGAACCCTGGCGCCGGGAAACAGTCCCGGGATTACCTCGGTGGCTGGAGACACAACGCTTGATGCCATTTCTACGACACTCATGGAGCTGGCTGGACTCGGAGGAGTGTCAGGCGTGGACTTTGATCAACTGGTTGTCAGCGGCATGCTGAATTATGGGGGCGCATTGAGCATCCAAGGATTCGGTGGTTACGACATCACGCAGACAACCGGTTCTTATGATTTGTTCGAGTTTTCCGGGCAGTCGGGCGACTTCGGATCGGTTACCGTCGGCACTACTTCGTTGGCGTTGGCAGGGGGGATTTGGTCGGGAAGCGACGCGTTGGCCAGTTATGCCTTCAGTCAGGCGAGCGGAGTTCTTGCTGTTGTGGCGGTTCCGGAGCCGCAGTCCGCGATTTTGCTGATTGTTGGAATCTTGTCGCTGGTTTTTCTGAAAAGGAGGTCGTGTTGCGCCGCGGAGGAGTTGCAGGTCAGCGCTCCTCGATCGGCTTGTAGTTCCGCATCGTGGGGCCGGTGTAGATCTGCCGGGGCCGGTAGATGCGCGATTTGGGATCGTCCATCACTTCCTTGAAGTTGGCGATCCAGCCGGGCATGCGCCCGATGGCGAACATCACGGTGAACATCTCGGTCGGGATGCCGAGCGCCCGCATGATGATGCCACTGTAGAAGTCCACGTTCGGGTAGAGCTTGCGCTCGAGGAAATAGGGATCCTTGAGGGCGGTCTCCTCAAGTTTGAGGGCGATGTCGAGCAGGGGATCGCTCTTCTTCAGGCGCTCCAGCAGCCGATCGCAGCTTGCCTTGATGATCTTCGCGCGCGGATCGTAGTTTTTGTAAACCCGGTGCCCGAATCCCATGAGCCGCTTGCCGCCCTCCTTGGATTTCACGCCTTCGAGGAACTTCGACCCGTCGTCCCCCTCGTGGCGGATGTGTGCGAGCATTTCAAGAACCGCCTGGTTGGCACCGCCGTGGAGAGGTCCCCAGAGCGCGCAGACACCGGCCGCCGCGCTGGCAAAGATGTTCGCGCGGCTGGATGCCACCATGCGGACGGTGGAGGTCGAGCAGTTCTGCTCGTGGTCGGCGTGGAGGAGAAAGATCTGGTCGAGCGCGGAGACGGCTTCCGGCTGAAGCTCGATGTCGTTGTAGGGCATCGAGAACATCATGTGCAGGAAGTTCGCGGTGTATTTGTATTCGGGCTTGGGATAGACGATGGGCAGGCCCAGGGATTTCCGGTAGGCGAAGGCTGCGATCGTGCGCACCTGCGAGATGAGGCGTGCGGAATGGCGTTTGAATTTGGCCGGGTCATACGGGCTTGTAAGCTCGCGGGTGAAGCAGCCCGAGGCGTTGATCATCGAGGAGAGGATCGCCATCGGGTGGGCATTCGGCGGAAACCCCTCGAAGTGATGCTTCATGTCCTCGTGGAGAACCTGGTATTCCGTCAGCGTATCGGAAAATTTTCTAAGCTCGGCACGGGAGGGGAGGTTGCCGTGGATGAGGAGCCACGCGACCTCGACAAACGTGCTCTTCTCGGCGAGCTCCTCGATCGGATACCCGCGGTAGCGGAGGATTCCCTGCTCTCCGTCAATGAATGTCACGCTGCTCGTGCAGGATCCGGTGTTGCCGAATCCATCGTCGTAAGTGATCAGGCCGGTCTGGTCGCGAAGATGGCCGATATCCACACCGTGCTCATTCTCGCTGCCGACGATCACAGGCAGTTCCGTGGATGTTCCGTTGTAAGAAAGTGTGGCTTTTTCGCTCATGATATGTGCTCGTTTGTTGGTGTGGCCCTGACTGACCGGGCGGGAGTATATCCGGACCTTTCCGGATTTTCCACAACAGAAGATATTTTTTTCCTGCTCCGGAAGTTGGGAGGCCGTCAGCGGATCAGCCCCCACCGGCTGGAAAACGGCCAGTAAACGAAGAGTCCCCGGCCGGCCACATTCTGTCCCGGCACCGGTCCCCAATCCCGACTGTCCCTCGAATGGTAGCTGTTGTCCCCAAGCGCAAAATAGGATTGGCGCGGAACCTTGAAGGTTTCCTCCGGACTACCCAGAAGGGAAAACGATCCGCCGCCATCGGGTCCGTTGGAATACCCCCGGTAGCCATCCTTCATGCTCATGACCCGCTGGAAAACAAACTGCTCAGGCACCTTTCCGTTGATATAGAGCATCGGGGGGGCAATCCGGAGCGTCTGGCCGGGCATTCCGGCCAACCTCTTGATATAGTGCTGCGAACCGAGCGCCGGATCGAGGCCGTCCTCGATTTTCCGAATCCCCGTGGTCTTGAACACGAACACATCCCCTGCCGATGGCTTCACGAAATTGTAGCTCACCTTGTCCACAAAAACCTGGTCGCCTGTATCCATGTGTCCCCTCGCGATCGTCTCGCCCGACTGAAATGAGCGTCCGGGTTGAACCTTGAAATATCTCGCCAGGGGATCGCGCGGCACAAAAAGCGTGTAGGTTCGGTTCCGGCACACGATGTCGGTAAACGTGAAAAAATTCGCATAGGTCCGCTCGCGAAGTCCCATGACGACATCCGATTCCTGCGCTTTCAGGTCGAAATAATGCCTGCCAAGCCAGACGAACTCGAACGCCCTGACCAGGATGTTCGGGGGAGGGGAGTCCGTCGGGACGCCCACGATCCCGTAAAGAGTCGGCTGCATGGAACCGGTCGGAATGCGAAAAGGCTGGAGCAGATACGCTTTGATTCCCGCAGCCACCACGATCGCGACCAAAAACACCTCCACATTCTCACGCCATCCCGAATCCTTGGCCGGCGGAGAAATTTTTCCGATCAGGGTATCCAACGCTCCGATGGCGGCTTCCACATCAGACCGGCTTCGCCGTTTCATGGCTCCCTGCAACTCAGTAACGCAATTCGCTATTTCTGCGAGATTTGCGGATGAAAGGATGTCTCTTTTATAGTGGATGAATTTCTTCGCGCCATGCAGATAATGCTTGGCTTCTTTAATATATCTCGGAGTTAATAATAACATTACTATAAATTACTTGCTATAATATTTTATCAGAAATAGTTAAATTATAATCATAACTTACTTATTTTTAGCAAAATGAGAAGATTTAATCATATTGATAGATAATCCAAAAAACATCAAAATATTCCGCCTAACCAGTCTTCAAAACTTCAATGAAAGCTTCCTGCGGAATATTCACAGTTCCAATCGCTTTCATTCGCTTTTTACCTTCTTTTTGCTTCTCAAGAAGCTTGCGCTTTCTGGTGATGTCACCGCCGTAGCATTTTGCGGTGACATTTTTCCGCATGGCGCTGACATTTTCTCTGGCAACGATTTTGCCTCCGATGGCCGCTTGAATCGAGACTTGGTAGAGTTGGGTGGGGATGACTTCTTTGAGTTTTGCAGCGAGAGCGCGTCCCCGGGCTTCGGCTTTGTCGCGGTGAACGATGCTGCTGAACGCATCAATCGGATCTCCGTTGACCAGCATGTCGAGTTTGACGAGTTTTCCAGCCCGGTAGCCGCCATGCTCGTAATCCATGGACCCGTATCCCCGGGTGATGGATTTCATTTTATCGACAAAATCCACAAGAATCTCATTGAGGGGAAGTTCTGTTGTAAGCATAACACGCTTTGTATCAAGGGACTCTGTATGCTTGATCTCTCCGCGTTTGTCCATGATGAGTTGCATCATGGGCGAGATGTATTCATTGGGGAGCATGAGGTAGCAGACGACCATGGGTTCCCGGATTTCCTCGATGACGCTGGGATCGGGCAGCTGCTCGGGATTGTCCACCCGGATCAGTTCGCCATTCGTGCGAAGAATCTCGTAAATTACTGATGGATAGGTTGCAATGATATCCATATCGAACTCCCGGCGGAGGCGTTCGAGAATGATTTCCATGTGGAGGAGTCCAAGGAATCCGCAGCGGAAGCCAAAACCGAGAGCGACACTGGATTCCGACATGTAATGAAAAGCCGCGTCATTGAGCTGTAGCTTGCCCATGGCAGATTTCAGATGTTCGAAGTCCGCCGTATTGATCGGATAGATCCCGCTAAAGACCATCGGTTGAACAACCTGGAAGCCGGGAAGGGGAGATTCGGCCGGGGTTTTGGCATTGGTGAGAGTGTCGCCGACTTTGACCTCGGAACTCGTCTTGATATTGGCGATGACGTAGCCGATATCTCCGGCCACGAGCTTTTCCTTTGCAAAAAACTTCGGTTGCTGGGGCTTGAAGATCCCGACTTCCTTGACGTCGTAGGAGGAGTTGGTGGACATCAGTTTGACCGGGTCTCCCGCCTTGACCGTACCCTCGACGACGCGCGTGTAAATGACGACTCCCCGGTAGGTATCGAACGTCGAGTCAAACGTCAGTGCCCGGAGCCGGGCATCCGCCTTTCCTGAAGGATGGGGGATCCGATCGACGATGGCCTCCAGAATTTCCTCGATGCCGATGCCCGCCTTGGCGCTGGCCAGAATGGCTTCCTCGGCCGGGATCGCGAGGATGTCCTCCAGTTGTCTTTTTGCCGTCTCGATGTCGGCGTTTGGCAGGTCGATTTTGTTGATGACCGGGATGAGCTTCAGTCCCTGTTTTTCCGCCAGATGGACATTGGCAACCGTCTGGGCCTCGACGCCCTGCGCGGCATCGATAATGATGAGGGCTCCTTCGCAGGCCGCGAGCGAGCGGGAGACCTCGTAGGAAAAATCCACATGTCCGGGGGTGTCCGAGAGGTTGAGCTTGTAGTGGCGTCCGTTTTTCGCCTTGTAGTCCATCGCGATCGGATGGGCCTTGATCGTGATGCCCCGCTCGCGTTCGAGATCCATGGCATCGAGAAGCTGTTCCTGGGATTCGCGCTTTTGGATCGTGCCCGTGAATTCCAGAAGCCGGTCGGACAAAGTCGTCTTGCCATGGTCGATGTGGGCGATGATGCAGAAGTTGCGGGTATTATGAATGGACATCGGCAGGCACGGGAATATCGGGCAGACGAGGGGAGCGGTCAATCCCGCGTTCTCCGTTCTTGCGGAATCTCACCGGCCGGTCCATCGTTGGGAATTGCAAGTGAATCCCGGTCCCGCACGTTTCCGACTGAATTCGCAGGTTTTTCAGATGCTTGCAGTGCTTCTTCTTGCGCTGGCCATCCCTCTGACCCTGATCGTTCTTGGCGGCAGGGAAATCTTCAAGCCCTCCCGTCCGGCCCCGGAGATTCCCGAACTCCGTGCATCCCTGGAGGCCGCGGCCTCCAAAGCCATGCCTCCGCCAGCAGAGTTGGGGGGAGGCCGCCGCTTCGTCATCAGCAAGGGACAGGACGCTGCCGCGAGCCGGGCGCTGATTGAAAAGACTGCAGCCGGGCTTGGCGGGGGTGTCGTCGTTGCAAGTCCGGTGGAAAACGGAGGAGGCATCCGTCTGATCGTGCGAATTCCATCCGATGCCGCAGCCCGCTTCGAGGCGACCGCCCTCGAGGGAACATGCAACCTGCAAAGCGATTCGGCATCCACTGAGGGGCTCTACGAAATCATTCTGCCGGAGCCATGACCGCCATTGTCTTTGCCCTTGAGTTCGAGAGTGCCGGATTCCGGGTCCGGCTGGATCGCAGGCTTTGTGTTTCCGTTCTGACCCTTGGCGTGATGGGAAAAGGATGTGTTCCGATCTTGGAAAGGCTGATCCAGGCACACCGACCCGGGATCATTGTGTCCGCCGGGTTCTCCGGGGCGCTTCAGCCCGGACTCCCGATTGGAGCGATTGTTCTGGCGGAAAATTTCTCGGATTCCGGGCTGCTTCGCACCATGCCACTGCCTGAATCCTTCCGCGTCGGCAGGGCGATCACTGTGGACGATGTTCTGGAGACTGCAGAGCAAAAGAAAGCAGCCGGCCGGGAAACCGGCGCTCTGGCAGTCGATCTGGAATCATCGCATCTCCAGAAAGTCTGCCATCGAAGCGGGGTGCCAATGATCTCCATTCGCGCAATCAGCGATACTCTTGATCGGGATATTCCGATTCCGGCAGGGGTGCTCATCGATCCGGAAAGCGGACGTGCCAACCCGAAGGCCATTTTCAACTATCTCTTCCGCAATCCTTCCAAAGCTCAGGATTTTGCCAGATTGCTCCGTGATGCGAAGATGGCCCAGCAATCTCTGGCCTCCGGAATCCAGCAAATCCTCCCGTCGATTCTCAAGCGCCCGTTACGCTCCTTTGCTTGAGGAACAAAATCCCCAAGGGGAGGATCGCTTTGTTCACTCTACGAAGCTACCAGCCATCCTGTCCCACCTTCCAAGTTCCATTATACACTACATATATTATATGATGTTATATAAATGCCACTCTGCGAGAGTGCTTTATTCACATGTGAACAACATGTGAAGGGACGCCTGCCTCGCTTCGATTGCGTGCTGAGTCCGAGAGTTGTTCACAGCAAGGGATCTTCCCGCTTGATCAAATCGGACTGGATGGAGCCCGAGATCCTCCAGTAATTCGGGGAGTGAGATTTGTCGGTGTGCGCCTTGTGACAGGCCGGAGGGCCTGCAATGCAGAGCTTCCATCTACACAGGGACGCAGAAGCCCGCAGGGAAAAACCGTTTTCGGTTCACATACGTCCGCTCCGCCACCACCCGCACGAACCTCCGGCGCTTCCGGATCAGCGGCTACATTCTTTTGTAAACCGCTTTAATTCGGATTTTGCCCGCGAATGCGGTGAATCAACTCGAATAAAATCAAGCGACAGATCGAGATGAAAATTGCTTCCTTCGCCTCGTTTCGATCTCTTACTGGCGTTCGTAGACGCCTTTTTCCTTTTTCTCGAAGACCGAGAATCCGGCTTTTTTTGCGTCGGAAACGGAAAGCGGCTTTGCGATCCTGGGGGTGCTGGAAAGTGACACGATCCGTCGGACCGGCTTCTTACATACGGGACAGGCGGTCAGGTTCGGACGATCCACCGGACGACGAAGTTCAAAACGTCCCCCGCAGGCTTTGCAGCCGCCATCTACAGCGACTTCGTATTCGTAAATCGGCATGATCCGGATGAACCGGCTCGCCGGATTACCAACTGGATTTCGTCACGCCCGGAATGAGTCCGGACGAGGCGAGCTCACGGAACGTGATGCGGGAGATTTTGAATCGGCGGATGTAAGCATGGCGGCGGCCGGTAACCTGGCAGCGGTTGACGAGGCGGGTCGGGCTGGCATCGCGAGGCAGCTGGGCGAGAGACGCGTAGTCCTTTTTCGCCTTCAATTCCGCACGAAGAGCCGCGTATTTTGCCACCGTCTTCGCTTTGCGCTTGTTGCGCTCGAGCCATGCTGTTTTTGCCATAGAAGCGGAAATAGTATCCATGAAACCTCATGTGGCAAGCCCTTTTTGAAAGAAATTGCGGGACTGGAAATTCGCGCATAGTCTCACCGTTTGTGCCTATGAAGACTCCCTTTGATCCGATTCCCTCTGTGATTGCCGACATCCGCCGCGGACGGATGGTGATTGTGACCGACGATGCCGACCGGGAAAACGAGGGCGATCTTCTGATGGCCGCGTCAAAGGTGACACCGCAATCCGTCAATTTCATGGCCCGCCACGGCCGGGGGCTGATCTGCGCGCCGATCACCGAGGAGCGTGCCCAGACGCTCGGTCTGCAGAGGATGGTCGCCCACAACCGCGAGCTTTTTAAAACCGACTTCACGGTTTCCGTGGATGCCACTTCGGGCATCTCGACCGGGATCAGCGCGAAAGACCGCTCGGAGACGATGCGGATTCTGGCCAGCGATGAATCGAAGCCGACCGACCTGATTCAGCCCGGACACGTTTTTCCCCTGCAGGCGAAGCCGGGAGGCGTTCTGCGCCGGGCCGGGCATACCGAGGCGGCGGTGGATCTCGCCCGGCTTGCGGGATTGGATCCCTCCGGCATGATCTGCGAGATCCTGAACGAGGACGGCACGATGGCCAGGCTGCCGGATCTCATCAAGTTCAAGCGGAAGCACAAGCTGAAGCTCTGTTCGATCCAGGATCTGATCGCCCACCGCCGGAAGAGCGAGAAACTCATCGAGCGCGAGCAGACCGTCCTGATGCCGACGGAATACGGGGATTTCGACATGCACCTCTACCGTTCCCTGGTGGACGGGGCCCACCACCTCGCGCTCGTCATGGGAAAAATTTCCGCCACGAAGCCGACGCTTGTCCGCGTCCACAGCGAATGCCTGACCGGAGACGTCTTCGGGTCGAAGCGCTGCGACTGCGGCTCACAGCTTCATCAGGCGATGAAGAGGATCCGCGACGCGGGTTCGGGAGTGCTTGTTTACATGCGGCAGGAAGGCCGGGGGATCGGACTCGGGCCGAAGATCCATGCCTACAAGCTCCAGGAGCAGGGGCTCGACACGGTGGAGGCCAACGAGCGGCTCGGCTTTCCGATGGACCTCCGCGACTACGGGCTCGGCGCGCAAATTCTTTCGGATCTCGGTGTCCACCGGCTCCGGCTCCTGACAAACAACCCGCGGAAGGTGGTCGGGCTCGAGGGCTACGATCTGGAGATCACCGAGCAGGTTCCGATCCGCTCAGCAGCGAATCCGCACAACGCCAAATATCTGGCGACCAAGAAAAAGAAGATGGGCCACAAGCTGTGACCTACATCCGCTCCGGGCAGCGGATGCCGAGGAGTGACAACCCGTGGGCAAGGATGCGGGCGGTCAGGTCGCTGAGCACAAGCCGGCTGGCGCGGATCTCGGGCTCGGCCTTGAGCACCGGGCAGGCCTCGTAGAACGAGTGGTAGGTGTTCGCCAGTTCGTAGAGGTAATTGGCGAGGAGGTTCGGGCGGAAGTCCTCCAGAACGACGGGAACGGTTTCGGCGTATTGCAGAAGCTTGATACCCAGCGTGCGCTCGGCCGGCACCGAAAGGATGACCGGGGCACCGGGATTCGCGGTCTCCCCTCCCCTGCGGAAAATCGAGCGGATGCGCACATAGGCATTCTGCAGATAGGGCGCGGTATTGCCCTCCATCGCGAGAAGTTTGTCCCACGAGAAGACGTAGTCGGTGAGTCGATGCTGGGAGAGCTCCGCGTATTTGACGGCTCCGATCCCGATCGTGCGGGCGATGGCCTCGGCCTCCTCCGGCGGGAGTGCGTCCTGCCGGGCCGCGAGCATTTTACGCGCGCGGTCGATCCCCTCGTGCAGGACCTCCGCGAGACCGACGTTCTCGCCCGAGCGGGTCTTCATGATTTTCCGGTCCTCCCCCAAAATGCTTCCGAATGCGATGTGGGCCGGGTTCGCGGAAATTCCCATCCTTTTCATCGCGGCGAAGATCTGCTGGAAATGCAGGGCCTGGGGCGAGCCGACCACATACCAGATTGCGTCCGGCTTCCAGCGTTTCACGCGGTATTGGATCGTGGCGAGATCAGTGGTCGCGTAAAGAAACCCCCCGTCGCTTTTCCGGATGATCGCCGGCTTTTCCGCAAGCGCGGGGATGTCCCGGAAAAACAGGCAGAGAGCGCCCTCGCTGACCGCGGCAATTCCCCTGCCCTGAAGATCCTCGCAGAGCGGCGCGAGCGCATCGTTGTAGGCGCTCTCGCCGAGACGCTCGTCAAAGTGGATGTCGAGCAGGCCGTAGAGCTTTTCAAATTCCCTCCATGAGAGCTCGACCGTCTGTTTCCAGATGGCCAGGTTTTCCGGATCCCCGGCCTGGAGCTTCACCAGCTCCTCTCGGGCGGCTTTCCGGACCTCTTCGTCGGTCTCCTCGATCCGGTTGACCTCGCGGTAGAGGCGGACGAGTTCGGCGATCGCATCCCGCTCCAGCAACTCGCGGTCGAGAAAATGCTTCCACCCGTAGATGACTTTTCCGAACTGTGTCCCCCAGTCGCCGATGTGGTTGTCGGTGATCACCTCGTGTCCGAGAAAGCGGGCCACGCGGGCGAGGCAGTCTCCGAGGATCGTGCTGCGGATGTGGCCAACATGCATCGGCTTGGCGACATTCGGAGAGCTGAAATCCAGAACAATCCGCTTCGGAGCCATTGAGACCGGCACTCCGAGGCGTGGATCGGAAGCGAGCCCACGCAGCGCCCCGGCAAGAAAAGCAGGCTCGATCCGGAAATTCAAAAATCCCGCGCCGGCCACCTCGGGGGGGGCCGAAATTCCGGAGACGTCCAGATGAGCCAGAATGATGCCCGCCAACTCCCGGGGGTTCCGCTTTTGCTCCTTGGCAAGCACCATGGCCGCATTGGACTGGTAGTCGCCGAACCGGGTGTCCGCCGCGGCGGTCACGTCGCCACGGGCGGGGTCCAGACCGGCTGCCTCCAGTGCCGAACGCAGACGCCCGGCAAGAATTTCACGGAGCGTGCCCTCCATCACCGCGACGACCTGCTTTCAAAAACGCGGAGGATCGCTCCGGCGTCGGAGGCATTCCCGAGGTCATCCCTCACCGCCTTGTCATTGAGAAATTTTGCGATGGCGGCCAGCGTGCGCAGGTGGGTCTGAAACTGGTCCTTCGGAACGACGAAGAGGACGATAAAGAAGACCGGCTGGTCATCGAGGGAGTCGAACTGAACCCCCTTCACCGAGCGACCGAATGCGGCGACGACCTCCTGGACCTTGTCCGACGAGGCATGGGGGATGGCGATGCCGAACCCGATGCCCGTGCTCATGGTTTCTTCCCGCTGGCGGATGGACTCCAGGACGTCGTCACGGTCGGAAGCGGAGATTTTACCCGCCTTGACGAGGCAATCCACCAGCTCTGCGATCGCCGTCCACCGTTCGTCAGAGACCAGGTCGGGGACGATCTGGGATTCCGAAAGAAGATTTGCGAGTGTCATTTAGCGGTCCACCTCTCCGAAGACAGGGTCCATGGAACCAAGGATGCTCACCACGTCGCTGATCATGTGACCGGGAAGGATTTTCGGCATGATGCTCAGGTTCACAAACGATGGGGAGCGGATTTTCAGCCGGTAGGGGACTCCCCCACCCTTGCTGTAAATATAGAAGCCCAGCTCCCCCTTGGGATTTTCCGCGGCAAAATAAACCTCGCCCACCGGCGCATCCGCGCCCTCGGTCGTAACGATGAAGTGGTGGATGAGCTCTTCCATCTTGGTGAGGACGGCGACCTTTTCCGGAGGGGTGCTCTTGGGATCGTGCCAGTTGATCGGGCCGTCGGGCAACTTGTCCAGCGCCTGTTCGAGAATCCTGACGCTCTGGCGGATTTCCTCCATGCGGACGAGATATCGGTCGTAGCAGTCCCCGACCGTGCCCACCGGAACTTCAAAATCGTAGTTTTGATAGTCGAGATACGGCTGCTTTTTCCGGAGGTCGTGCGCGACTCCCGAGCCGCGGAGATTCGGGCCGGACAGCGCGTAGGCGATCGCGTCCTCCCGCGTGATGATCCCGATGTCTTTCGTTCGGTCCACAAAAATCCTGTTGCGGGTCACCAGCTTGTCCGCCTCCTCGAAGGCGGCCGGGAACGTGCGCAGGAATTCCTTGAGCGCGGCGAGGAAAGCCGGCGACACGTCGTGCGTCTGGCCGCCGATCCGCGTGTAGCTTGTCGTGAACCTCGCCCCCGTCAGGAGCTCCATGAGGTTGTAGATCTTTTCGCGTTCGGTGAACGTGTAGAGGAAAAGCGTCGTCGCCCCGAGGTCCATCCCCAGGCAGCCGATCATGAGCAGGTGGGCTGATATGCGCGCCAGTTCGCAGGCAATCACCCGGATCGCCTTGCCGCGCGGCGGGATTTCCCACCCCATCAACTTCTCGACAGCCAGGGCATAGGCGACGTTGTTGGCGACCGGGGCGAGGTAGTCCAGCCGGTCCGTGTAGGGGATGAACTGGTTGAACTGCATGTTCTCAGCGATCTTCTCGTCCCCCCGGTGGAGGTAGCCGATCTCTGGGGTCGCCTTGGTGACGACTTCCCCGTCGAGCTCAAGGATCAGCCGGAGGACACCGTGCGTCGAGGGGTGCGAGGGCCCCATGTTGAGGGTCAGCTTTTCGCCGAGCAGTTCCCCGGTCTCGTGTAGGGCTGTCCGGCCTGAAGCGTCTTGGTGTTCCAGTATCGTGGTCGACATTGCTTGGTAAATAGATTTGCCCGACCGGGGGTCCGAGATCAAGCCCGTCGTCGGCAGAGCAGGCCACACCATCTGCGGGTGGAAAAAAAATTGCAAGCCTTGCCCTCAAGGCGGCCGGTTCAACCGCTGTGGAAATCTACATAGGAGCCGGCGAATCCAAGGGATTTTTTTCAAAGTCCGAATCATTCACCCAACCGGCCTTGAGTTTTTCGCCCTTCATGAACCGCTCGTAGAAATTCCTGGTGTCAGGCTCGGCATAGGGCTCCGCTTCAAAGACTTCTCCCCTGCCGAACATGCGCGGGTCCTCCTGCAGCTTGAGCTCATCGAACAGCCGGGTCCGGAGATTTTCCTTTCGCGCCTGCTGTTCCGGCGACCCGGCAAGGTTGCGCAGGCAGTCGGGGTCATTTTTCAAATTGTAGAGTTCCTCCTCCGGATGTTTGCCGAAGCAAAGCGCCCAGAACGGGTCTCCGGCATCCTTCCGGTGCGCATTCAAGATCTCCGTCTTGGTGGCTCCCCCGTCGGTATTAAGATAGCCGGTTTCCGGGTTGCCGGCCGGCCAGCGGGAGGGCTCGAAATTCCGCATATAGAGCCATCCATCCTGGATGATGCTGCGGATGGGATATCCCCAGTCGTGGGGGCGGCCCACATCATGCCTCTCCTGCCCAAGAAGAACATGATCGCGGGCGGGGTGGTTCTCCGATTGGAAGATGTCGGTCAGGCTCCGTCCGGCGGGATCAGCCATGCCGGTCCGGGGCCAGGTTACACCGGCGACATCGATGAAAGTCGGAGCAAGGTCCACAAAGCTGACGTAGTCGTCAACCACCCGTCCGGGGGAGGCAATCCCCTTTTTCCACATGATCGCGAGCGGCATATGGTTGGAGGTCTCGTATTCGTGCCCCTTTGCGCGGGGAAATGGCATGCCGTTGTCAGCCGTGACCACGACCAGAGTGTTGTCAAGCTGCCCCCGCTTTTGCAGTTCGTCCAGCATCCGCCCGAGATGTCTGTCGAAATGGGCGACCTCGAAAGCGTAATCGAGCATGTCATTGCGGATCATCTCATTGTCCAGCCAATACCCCGGAACGCGATCGATTTCCCCCGGCTTCATGTTCCCCTTGGACGCGCCGCTGCCGAATTCATACGGCCGGTGGGGTTCAGTCCCGCCATACCAGAAGCACCACGGCTGGTCTTTGGGCACCGCATCGAGAAAATCCGAAAAATTGGCTGCGTAATCGTTGGTATTGATTCCCCGGGTCGGCGGGGTCGCGGTGCGGGCGTTGAAGGGTTTTCCGGTCAACTCCCTCGGTTTTCCATCGGCCGTGAGTGCCACTCCGGGAGCCCATCCCTTGGCTGTCATTCCCACGAAATACCCCTGCCCGGCAAGGGATTCGGGATAGGTTTTGAATTCGAGAGGAAAAAATGCCACGTGGTTGCAGGCCGCCTTGAGCTGCCAGGAATTCCGGCCGATCAGCACACATGCTCGGGAGGGGGCGCACTTCGCGTTGGGGGTGTAGGCGTTTGTGAATAGCAGCCCCTCGTGCGCAACCCGGTCGAAAGCCGGCGTCTGCACCCATTTGCAACCGTAAACACCGGCATGAGGGAACGACCAGTCATCAGCGATCGCAAAAAGGATGTTCGGCTTGTCGGCCGAATGGGCTGAGCAGGTCGTGACGACAAGACACAAAAGAGGAAGAAATTTCATGGGGAACCGCAAGGGCGAGATCTCCGGCGGGAATGGTCGCCACAGCCCTGCGGCCGGAAATTCTGGCACACCCCGCCCGGCGGTTCAATCCCTGATCCTGAAGGCGCAATTTCCCGCTCGCCGGTGTGGCGGATCGCGCCTACTGTTCACTCATGAATTTCAGAAAGATGAACGGCGCAGGCAACGACTTTGTGGTTGTCGACAACCGGAGTTTGGAACTGTCGCTGTCCGGGGAACAGATCGCCCGGATCTGCGATCGTCACCGCGGGGTCGGCGCGGACGGATTTCTCGCAGTCGAACCGTCACAGTCCGGCGCGGATTTCCGGATGCGCTATTACAATGCCGATGGCGGCGAGGCGGAAATGTGCGGAAACGGGGCGCGGTGTTTTGCCAGATTCGCGGCAAGCCTGCTCCCCGAGCCCCCGCCATCCCTGAGCTTCGACACGCCCGCCGGGCTGATCCGCGCTACGTTCTCCGGGGAGCTTGTGACCATTAATATGAGCGCTCCTCACGATCGCCGCGCTCCCGTGGAACTCGACCTGGCCGGCTCCGCTCAAGTTGTCCATTATATCAATACCGGGGTTCCCCATGCCGTCGTCTTTCTTGATGACATCGAGGTAGTTGACATCGCCCGTCTCGGGGCCGCACTCCGCTGGCATCCGAAGTTCTCCCCCAAGGGGACCAATGCGAATTTTGCGCAGATTCTGTCGCCTGGAAGCCTGGCGCTGAGGACCTTTGAGCGTGGGGTCGAAGCGGAGACACTTGCCTGCGGAACAGGAGTCTGCGCGACGGCCCTCCTCCACCACCTCTCCACGGGAGCCCCCTCGCCTGTCGCCGTGCGAGTGCGCGGCGGTGACACCCTGCTTGTCGGATTCGAATGCGACGCCGGCGGGGAATTCCGGAATGTCATGCTCACCGGACCCGCCGACTTTGTTTTCGACGGAACGGTCCGCCTGGATTAAAATCCGTTCCCGTGCTGGTGTCCCTCTATGCATTCCTGACCGTCGTCATCGAGGTGGCGGGCATCATTCTTGCGCTGAAGGCGATTCTCATTGCGCGGACTCCCCAGTCGGCCATCGGCTGGGCGATTGCTTTGGTGATCGTTCCGGTGGTCGCGATTCCCTTGTTTTTGGTCTTCGGTGAGTCGCGATTTTCCGGGTATACACGAGCCGGCACCGGCGGCTCCGCTCCCCTGGACAACGCGCTCAGGGCCACTTCGCGCCACATGGATGGCTACCGGGCCGAGCCGGGTGGCCTCTGCGACGATGGAACCCGGGTGGCTGAAAATCTGAGCAAATTGCCACCCACCGGAGAGAATGAGGTCCGGCTGCTCGTGGATGGGGAGGCGACATTCGACGCGATCTTCCGGGAAATTGATGCGGCGCGCGAGTCGGTCTGGGTCCAGTTTTTCATCATCCGTGACGACCGGCTCGGCCGGGACCTTTCCGCCCGCCTGCTCGCCGCATCGGCGCGCGGGGTCGAGTGCCTCGTCATGTATGATCAGGTGGGCTCAAAGACACTGACGCCCGAATGGCGCGAGAAGCTTGTCCAGGGCGGGGTTCAGGTCCAGCCGTTCATCACCAACCGTCAGCACGGACGCCACTTCCAGATCAATTTCCGGAATCACAGGAAGCTCGTCATCACCGACGGACGCGTGGCATTCGTCGGCGGGCTCAACGCCGGGGACGAATACATGGGGCGGAGCAAAAAATTCGGCCCGTGGCGGGACACCCACATGCGCATCGAGGGACCTGCCGTGGCGGGATTTCAGATCCCGTTTCTGGAGGACTGGAACTATGTGACCAAATCCCTCCCGGTCTACCGGCTGAGATCATCCCGGACTTCCGGCGGGGCGATTGTTTTTCCCGTCGCATCCGGACCCGCCGAGGAATGGGGCGTCTGCCCGGCCGTCTATCTGTCCGTGATCCAGGACGCGAAGCACAGGCTCTGGCTCGCCAGCCCGTATTTCGTCCCTTCCAGTCCCCTCCTCTACGACATCTGCCACGCCGCGCTCCGGGGCGTTGACGTGAGGATCATCCTCCCGCAATTTGCCGACCATCTGCTCCCCTGGCTGTCCTCCTTCACCTACTATCCGAAACTCAGGGCCGCCGGGGTGAAGGTCTGGAGATACCAGCCGGGGTTCATGCACCAGAAGGTTCTTCTGGCCGACGACGACTTTGCGATCGTGGGTTCGATCAATCTGGACTACCGGTCGTTCATGCTCAACTTCGAGCTCTCCGCCGCCGTGCGGGACCGCAGGTTTGCCGCCGATGTCGAATCCATGTTTCTGGCCGACTTCGACAGGAGCCGGCCCGAGAACCTGCGGGAGTTCGAGGACGCGTCGCTGCTTTTCCGCCTGAAATGCCGGGCAGCGGCCCTGATGAGCCCTGAGCAGTAAGCAAAGCCGGGGTTGCGGAGGAGGTGAAAACCTGCTAGGCAGACCGGACGCGCTTCCCGGGCATTCTGCCGATCGACGGAAGCATTCTGGAATGCAATCCGAACAAACCGACATCATCGACGAAGACAGCTTTGACCGCTGGATCGAGGCCGGGCATGTTGAGAAGCACTACTGGCTCGATCTCTGGCACTACCGGGAACTCTTCTTCATCCTCGCATGGAGGGATGTTGCGGTGCGCTACAAGCAGACCGTGGCCGGGACCGCATGGGCGCTCCTCCAGCCTCTTCTGACCATGATCATCATGACGGTGATCTTCGGAAAGGTCGCCGGGCTCCCCTCGATGGGCAATGCCCCCTACGCGATCATGGTTTTTGCCGCGCTTCTGCCCTGGCAATTTTTTTCCAACGCCCTGTCGGCGTCCGGGCAGAGCGTGGTCTCGAATCGCGACATGATCTCGAAAGTCTATTTTCCGAGGATCATCGTCCCGGCGGGGTCGGTGCTCGTGTCGCTTGTGGATTTCCTGATTTCCCTCGTCATCCTGGCCGCCCTGATGATGTGGTATCGTTTCCCGCCGGCCTGGAATATCCTGTATCTTCCGCTGTTCATGATCATGGCCATGGTGGCGGCCGTGGGAGCGGGGCTGGTGCTGACGGCACTGACGGTTCAATACCGCGACTTCCGGATCCTCGTCCCCTTCATCGTGCAGTTCGGGCTCTACGTGAGTCCGGTGGCGCTCAGCCTTGAGCAGATTCGCTCGAAGATCAGTCCGGAGCTCTTTTACATTTACTGCCTGAATCCTTTGGTATTCGTCATTGAAGGCTTCCGCTGGTGCGTTCTCGGCGGGGAGTTCCGCCTTCTTGAGCCTCCGATGCTCGTCTCCTTTGCGGTCTCATTCCTGCTCCTGGCGGCGGGCATCTCGTATTTCCGTAAAACGGAGCGCTCCTTTGCAGACGTGATCTGATGAGCGGCGACATTGTCATACGGGTCGAAGGGCTCTCGAAAAAATACCAGCTCGGTCAGAGGGCGGGGCAGGCGGGCGGCCTTCGCCATGCAATCGAGGATGCCATTGCGGCCCCCTTCCGGTGGGTTGAAAATGCGTTCTCCGGAAAAAATGAGCCTGGCCGCCACAAGGACGCCGGGGAATTCTGGGCGCTCAGAAACATCACATTCGACGTCACGCGTGGCGAGGTCGTGGGAATCATCGGGAGAAACGGGGCCGGGAAAAGCACGTTGCTGAAGGTGCTGAGCCGGATCACCGAACCGACCAGTGGACGCATCGGCCTGAAGGGCCGCGTAGCCAGTCTCCTCGAGGTGGGAACGGGATTCCACCCGGAACTGAGCGGTCGCGAAAATGTCTATTTAAATGGGGCGATCCTTGGGATGAAGCACGCCGAGGTCCGGAGGAAGTTCGATGAGATTGTGGCGTTCGCCGGAGTCGAGCAGTTTCTGGATACCCCGGTCAAACGCTACTCGAGCGGGATGTATGTGCGCCTGGCATTTGCGGTGGCCGCGCATCTTGAGCCGGAGATCCTGATCGTCGATGAGGTCCTGGCGGTCGGGGATTCCGAGTTCCAGAAAAAGTGCCTCGACAAGATGCGGGAGGTAACCGACGGCGGACGGACGGTCCTTTTTGTGAGCCATAATTTGTCGGCCGTGGCCTCGCTGTGCAACCGTGCTGTCTATCTGAAATCCGGGGAGATGGTCATGACCGGCGAGAGCGGAGCGGTGATCGCAAAATACCAGAACGACGTCGTCCGCGCGGCCGACGAACCCGCTCCCGATCCCGCGCGCCGCAGCGGGAGCGGCACACACCGGATCCACGAAATCAAGTGCGCCGGGAGCGAGTTTGCTCCCCGGAAACCGATGGAGTTCACCGCCAGCATCCGCCAGCATGCCCCCGACGGCCCCTTCCATTTCTCGATGCACTTTCTGGACGAGTGGGACACCGAGGTCTTTGCGATCAACACCGAGTATCTGGAGGACATGATCGTGCAACCGGGAAACCGCGTGGTCTCCGTGCGCATCCGCACCCCCTGGCTTCCGCCGGGCGACTACCGGGCGGATGCATATCTCCATTGCAACGGGATCATCGACCACTGGCCGGACGCCTGCCGGTTCCGCGTCGGCGCCGGTGTCGCAGTGGGTGGGTATTCCTCCATCAGCGCGAAGAACGCGGGAAAGGCACTTGCGGACTTCTCCATGGAAATGCGCGAGACCTGATCCCATGCGCATCGGGATTTTCCTGCCCAAGGCGCTCCGGCGATACTCGATCGATTTCGATGGTTATGCGGCGGAGATGACAAACTCCGGCCATGAACCGCTGGTGATCTGCCCCGCCAACGAGCATCCGGAGTTTCCGTTTCCCGTGAAGGTTTACGCCGCCGGAGAAGCGGCCCGCCCGGAATTCTGGAAGCAACTGGGACTGGACCGGGTGATTGTGATGACGTGGTTCCAGCACGCGGAAATTTATCGGGCGATCCGGGAGGCGGGAATCCGGATCATCAACCGTGCGGATTCCGACGGTCTCGTCAGCGTGCGCGTTTTCCCCGGCGACGCATGGATGAGGCTTGTTCATCCCCGGCGTGGCCTTCTCGATTTTCTCCGCCGGTTCCGGCACTTCCTGAACTGGTATTTCCATCACTTCAAGGACCACGACGCGAGCGTCATCGGGATCCTTGAACTCTCCGACCGGGTGGTGGTCGAGACCTGGTCGTTTCTGGAAAACTTTGCGAAGCTCCTGCGCTTTCACCATCGGTCCGATCTTCTGGAACGGTTCTCTGTTGTCCCCCACTCGGTGCCCGACGTGTTCCTGTCCGCAGAATTGCCTGCTCAGCGGACGAACCGGATTTTTTGCAGCGGCCGGTGGGATGATGACCAGAAGAATGCCCCGCTCCTCGCGGCGGCGATTTCCCTTCTTCTGGACTCCCATCCCGACACCGAATTTCTCATTGCCGGATACGGGGTCGACGAGGCGTTTTCCTCTCTCGCAGCGCGGCATCCACAGGTTCGCCTGCTCGGATTGAGGGACCGCTCGGAACTGTCCGGAATTCTGTCAGGTTGCCGGTTCCTCCTGTCATCCTCGCGATGGGAATCGCATCCCATCGGTGCGCTGGAGGCGCTCTGCTGCGGATGCACGGTCGTGGCGACGCCGGTTCCAGGATTTCGGGACATTGTCGGCGGGGGCGAATATGGAACGCTTTCCAAGGGGCATTCTCCCGGGCTGCTCGCGGAGGCGGCGGAGGCCGAAATGCGCCTCTGGGAAGAAGGAAAGCGCAACCCCGTCGAAATTGCCTCGCATTGGAGGCCCGAAGTGAGCAACAAGACGGTTGTCGCCGCGCTACTATCCCAATGATCACATCGTTTCTGGCCAAGCTTCGTGCATTCAAAGCGGGTATGGAATTGCTGCCTCCGATGGTGGAGCAGATTCAGAACGCCGCCGCGGAATCCCGTGTTGCCTCCCTGCTCCGGCATCCGAGGTATCAGGATCCGAAATCCCTCGTCCCTCACCGGTTCAAACTTTTTTCGCAATACGGTCAGGACGGGATCATCGCGGAAATTTTCCGGCGAATCGGTCCCGGATCCCGGCGGTTTGTGGAGATTGGAACGGCACCGCTGGAAAACAACACGGCCATGCTCCTCCTGCAGGGATGGAGCGGACTCTGGATGGATGCGGCCCTTCCCGAAACCCTTCCCGGGGCTCTGGACGCTGCGGTCAGGGAAGGAAGGCTTTCCTGCGAGCGCGCGTTTCTGAACCGCGAGAATGTCTGCCCGCTCATCGCCAGGGGCGGCTTCGATGCGGAACTCGATTTTTTGAGTGTGGATGTGGATCACAACACGTTTCATATCCTGGAGCCCTGCCTCGGTCTTCGTCCGCGCGTGCTGGCTGTCGAATACAACAGCCAGCTTCCGGCATTTCTCGACTGGGTCGCACCGTATGGAAAAGATGCCGTCTGGGACTCGTCGATTGCCTATGGCGCAAGCCTGAAGGCGCTGGAGCGGCTGACCCGGAAGTCTGGGTATTCCCTCGTTGGCTGTGAACTCTCGGGCACGGACGCGTTCTTCGTCCGCGACGACCTGCTCGGCGACCACTTTCTGGCCCCTTATTCCGCCGAGCACCACTGGGAACCTCTCCGCATGGGACTCGACCTCAAAACGGGACACCACATCGCCTTTCCTCCGGGGATCGCCACCCGCTGCTAACCGCGCCCGCACGGATGGTGAACGACTCTTCGAGATCACCGCTTCCCGGGAAATCGCCTCTCCGGGTGATGATCGCCTCCCGCAACCTGCCGGAATCCACCGGCGGACTGGCCGCGTATCAAAGAGGATTGGCGATCGAACTCTCGCACAGGGCCAATATGGATGTCCGCCTTATTGCGGCTTGGGGAGGTGACGGAGCGGAGCCCGGAATCCAGGAACCTCTCCCGGTTCCGGCGCAGGTTTTGAACTGTCGTTGCAACCGCACGGCATGGATGAGCATGGCGTCGAGGCCACTCTTCCATCCCCTTCTCAAGCGGGGAATTGCCGCAGCGTTCCGCAAATCGGTTGCGAATAAAAAAGGGATGGACGTTTCCGCCATCAGCAATCCGGACGTCATTCACTTTGTCGGCACCGGCTGGGATTTTGCAGGGTTCGGTTTTTGCGAACTCGCGCGAAATGCCGGCGCCCGCTTCACTGTCTGGCCGGCGACCCATCCCGGCCAGTGGGGGGATGATGTCATCGATCTCGCACTCTACCACCTCGCGGACGCCGTCTTCTGCCAGTCGCAGTCGGAAATCAACCACCTGGCGGATCGCGGGCTTCCATTGAATAAAGCCGTTCTTTGCGGACTGCCCCCGATGTGCAGGCCGGATGGAAACGGCAGGGAATTCCGATCGAAGTGGAATCTCGGCACCCGGCCGATTGTCCTGTTCGTCGGAAGGCGCGATGAGGGAAAGGGCCTTCCCGTTTTGCTTCAGGGATGGAAGTCGGTGTTGGTAAAAAATCCGGAGGCAGTCCTCGTGATCGCAGGAACGGGGGACATCCGATCCACTGATCTTTCCAGCGATTCCTTCATAGACCTTGGCGTGGCCGATGAGAGAACAAAAGCCTCCGCCCTGGCAGCCTGCGACATCTTCTGCCTCCCTTCCGCGCACGAATCCTTCGGCATCGTTTTTGCCGAAGCATGGAGCTATGGAAAACCCGTCATCTGTGGTCCGGCTCCCGCTTCCCGGGAATGGATCCAGGATGGCGAGACCGGACTTCACTCGGATCAGGCCCCCCCGGCCGTGGCCGCGGCAATCAACCGGCTTCTGGGCGACAGCGAATTGCGTTTGCGGATGGGAGAGGCCGGAAGGGCTTTTCAACAGGCCACGCTGACATGGGATGCCGTCGCCGCAATTCACGCGCGGGCCTTCGCCCCTGAAAACGGGTATTGAGAGTTCCTCCGCACCAAGGCTAGACTCGCTGATGCCCGTTTCAGTCGTCGTCCTGACTTACAACGAGTCCTCCCGTGTGCGGGAGTGCCTGGAGAGCGTGCGCTGGGCGGATGAAATCGTTGTGGTGGACGGGTTCAGCACGGACGACACGGTCGCCATTGCAAAAGAATTCACCGGCAAGGTTCTTCTCAGCGACCTGCTCGGCCCGAAAAATCCCGGCGGCTACTCCGAGCAAAGGAATTTCGCCCTGCAAAACGTCATATCCCCCTGGGTCTTTTTCATCGATGCGGATGAGCGCTGCACCCCGGAGCTCGCGAATGAGATTCAGAGGGCACTGGCGTCCCCTCCTCCGGATGACGTGACCGCCTTCCAAATCCGGCGCAAAGAGTTCTTTTTCGGCGTTCACACGGAATACACGCACGGGAGCGGCTGGCTCGTCCGCCTGCTGCGGACAGACCGCGTCCGCTGGAACGACCGCATGGTTCACGAGGGGATCGTTACTTCGGGATCCATTCGCCAGCTTCAGGGGAAACTCCTTCATTACTCGAAGGATTCCATTGCCGACTACCTCGCCACTCAGAACCGCTACACCTCGCTGGAGGCCCTCGAACTGGAAAAGAAGAACGCCCCGCTGCACCGCCGTCCGCTCTTCGACAGCTTCCGCACGTTTTGCAACCTTTACCTCTACAAGGGGGCCTACCGTGAAGGCGCATTCGGTCTCATCATGTCGGTCTTCTTCGCGAGCTACTCCTTCCAAGTCTGGGCCAAGCATTGGGAGTCGGAAATGAAATCCGGCCGGATCCCTCCCACGGATCCCCGGTTCCGGTTGTTGGAACTCGTGGCCTCCGCTCTCCGCTCGGTGTGGATCACGGTCCGACCGCCGCGGGATTAGCGGGAACGATCGAATGAATATTGCCCTGATCGAACCCCAGTGCACCGGACTTCAGCACGTTCCTTTCAATGCCTCGCTGCTGGAGTCGATCGCGCTTGCGATCCCCGAGGCCAGTCTGGTTTTCAGCGGGGAGTCGACGCATGTCGAACGTGTTCGTGAGGCGCTTGGGAAGGGGTTTTCCCAAAAACTCATCCTGAGGTCTGGATTCGGCGGAATTGTCCGGAATGAAAGCGCTGCCGACCTGCCGCGGTTGTGGTTCGAGGCATGGCGGGTCTGCCGATACTGCCGGAGCGAGAAGGTTGATGTCTTGATCATCTGTTCCGCCTCTCCTGCTTTTCTTGCGGCCATCTCGGCGATGCGCCCCCGGTCCACCGCCGTGATCGTTGTCCTGCACGCCTGCCTTGCCGGGCTCCTTTTCAACCCGCTTACCCAGTGTCTCAGAAATCCGTTGTCGATTCATGCCGTGGCAAGGCTTCCGGTTCCTCGCGGAGTCCGGGTGGTCGTTTTGGGCTCGCCCATCCTCGCCAGCCTGAAAACGATGGGCCTGGGCTCGGCAAGGTGGGAATCGATCGATCACCCGTATTCGGGCACGGGGGAGGATTTCTTCCTCCCGCCATCCCCTCCCGTGTGTTTCGGCTATCTTGCCGGCTTCGAGCGGGGCGACTCCGGCACGAGGGAGATGCTGGACAGGGTGAAGCGGAAAACCGGCTGCATGGTCAACTGGATCGGCCGAGACAGCCCCTCGTCCGAGGCCCTGACTCCGGAGGAATACCGGAGACGCCTCAGGGAATCCCACTACGCGGTCTGGCTGGGTGATGCCAGATCGGCCCGCCTGCGGGCGAGCGCGACATTTCTGGATGCGCTTTCCATGGGCAAGCCGCTGATCTACCTGAAGAACGACTTCATGGATTACTACCATGCCAAGCGTGGAGCATTTGGATTTCCCGTTTCAGACGTTGAGGAGATGGAAAAAGTTTTGCTTCGCCTGGGCGGGACTCCTATTGATGACAACTACAGGCGGCTAGCGGAAACGGCGCTGGCCGTGAGTCGAAGCTTTTCTCCCGCGGCCGTTTCCCCCAACCTGCGCGCCATCATCCTTGCCGCCCGCGAAGAAGTGAAAAAACCATGATTTCAGCCAACACCCGGTTTGACGCCCTGCTTTATATTTGCAACCGGATGGTCGCCTGGTTTCCATCCGCCCGCGCCCGTCAGTTTTTTTACCGCCATGTCATGCAGTTGGACCTCGCCCCGGGAGTCCGGATTCTCTCCGGCCTCTGGCTCGACTGCCGCGGGCACTGCCAGATAGGAAGGAACAGCACGATCAACCAGAACTGCCGTCTGGACAACCGCGGAGGCATCCAGATCGGAGCCAACGTGAACATCTCGCCCGAAGTTCATATCTTGACGGCCGACCATGATCTTTCCTCGCCGGATTTTGCCGGTCGCGAATTGCCGGTGCGCATCGGGGACTGGGCCTTTGTCGGAAGCAGGGCCATCATTCTTCCCGGCGTGACGCTGGGCGAAAGATGCGGAGTCGGTGCGGGCAGTGTCGTGACAAAAGATGTCGAGAGCGGCACGATCGTCGCCGGCGTCCCGGCAAGAGTCATCGGGCACCGGCCGGACAACCTGAACTATGAGTGGACTTATCAGCGCCACTTTTTTTAAATCCGGGCAACAATGAGGGTGGGACTCCTATCCGGGGCGTATCCCCCCGCAGTTGACGGAATCGGCGACTACACGCACCTCCTGGCGCGCGAGTTGAGCCTTAGGCATGATGTCACGGTTTTTACGCGCTGTCAGAATTCCCTCGTAGCGGATGAAGGGATCCGCGTTCGAGGGGTTTTCGATCCGGCGCGGCCGGGCACCATTCGCAACCTCGACGGGGCCGTTGCGGCAGAGGCGGTATTCGACCGTTTTGTCGTCCAATACAATCCGTTCGGCTTCGGTCCCAAAGGCTTTAATCCCTGGCTCCCGTTGACTCTCCTCCATCTTCGAAAGCGGCTTCCCGTTTCGATCATGTTCCATGAAACGTATGTGCCCTGTGAGTCCCCATCGCGGTTTGCCATGAGGCTCTGGCAGATCCCGCAATTCGTTTCACTCTGTCGGATGGGCGGTCCGCTCTATGCATCCTGCAGCCGTTGGCTCCCGCCGATCCGCCGGGCGGCCGGACGCGAGGCAACTCTGCTGCCGGTGGGATCGAACATTGGACGCTCACTGTTGTCCCGTGAGGAGGCGCGCGAGCGCCTGGGCATCGGAAACGGGTCGCTCGTTTTCGGGGTGTTCGGCTCGGCTCATCCCAGCCGGTTGGTGGACTGGATTTTCAAGGCTGCAAACTGCGTGGCAGTCAATGTTCGGGAAACCGCCTTGGTTTACATTGGAGCGGACGGCGAAAAGCTCCGTCGGGGTCTCGATCCTGGAATCCGGTTTGTGGATTGCGGATTACTGGCCGGCGACGCTGTTGGCGACCACCTGATTTCAGCGGACTTACTGCTTGCGCCCTTCGTCGATGGCCTTTCGACCCGGCGGGGGTCGGTGGTCGCCGCATTTCAACACGGCATCCCCGTCGTATCGACTTCTTCGATCTGGACAGACCGTTTGCTCATGGCTCAGGAGGAGCGGTCGATTTTTCTCTCTCCGGTTCATGCCGGAGTCGATGGGTTTGCATCCCTGGCCAGGAGCGTAGCCGCGCAGCTTCCATTTCCGGATTCCCGGCGTATCTCCCTGAAGGAATATTATGGACTTCACTTCGATTGGCCGGCGGTTGCGGCGGGGATCCTTGCTGTCGCATGATTCCGATCCGGCATTCGAGGGAGAGTTTATATGTTGACCATTCACCCACGCTCTGGAACTTTTCAGGCTCCGTGATGGCCTTCACTCAGAGGCCAAAAATCCTGCCGGGTGAAATTCCAAGGCAAACAATGGGAATATTCAGCAACAACACCGCCGGGTCACTGAACAACGAATGAAACAACGGATCATCGCGTTCGTGAAGCGGCACAGGTGGCTGGTCTCGGCGATCAAAAGCTGCCAGCAAGCGGGAGGATTGCTTGTCCGCCAGAACGCGATCAGGTTGTATCTGCGGTCCCATCCCGTCAGAAAACTGCAGCTCGGCGCGCATGAGAACATCCTGCCGGGCTGGCTCAACTCGGATCTGTATCCCCAGTCTCTCCGGTCTGTCACATTGGACGCCACAAAGCGGTTTCCGTTTGCAGACCATTCTCTTGACTACATTTTCAGCGAGCACCAACTGGAGCATATTTCCTACGATCAGGGGATGAACATGCTCAGGGAATGCCACAGGGTGTTGAAGCCGGGCGGCATGATCCGCATTGCGGTTCCGTCCCTCGACAGTTTGCTGGCCTTGTTTGGATCGGAGTGGACCCCGCTGCAAAGGCAATACGCTGAGGCGGTCATGGAGACCTGCTATCCGGAAGCCGGCCGCGCCAATGCCTGCTTTGTGATGAATGCAGCCTTTGTTCATTGGGGGCATTTGTTCATGTATGATCAACAGACGATTCAGCAGTCTCTTGAACGGGCAGGTTTCTGCAGCGTGGTCCGCTGCGAGCCCGGCCAGAGTTCGCACGAACATCTGAGGAACCTTGAGTTCCGGACCGGAGACAGGGACCGATACGAGACTCTTGTGGTTGAAGCGCGAGCCGGCCGGGGGGATTCAGCGGGACCATCGGTGGAACGGTAGACATGAAGCTGGCGGTTACTGGGTTCGTCTCGGAGGCGGCAGGCAGCATCGCGAGCGCCAACGCCATTCTGCTTCGCACGCTTCTCGACCGCGGCTGGGAGGTGGACTTTTTTTCGAAGTCCACCTTTGTTGATCCCCGGCCCTCTGTTGGAGCTCACCCGAACTTCCAGTTTGTTGATGTTCGCAACACGGTTGCAGATTCCACTCGCCGGAGATTGGCCGCGGTTCCCATCGCGGGGCCTCTTGCCGCGCGCGCCGATTCCTTCACATACAACCGCATGCTGGTTTCAGCGATCGCGCGGGTCCACCGCAGGCGCAATTACGACCTGTGCCTTTGGATGGGGGAATATGCAAGAGGACGAATCTCCTCACTTCCCAATTGCAGCTTTGCCCAGGGTCCGCCCGGAACCGATGCACGCTCCATCCTGCGCCACTACCAGTTGATCCGAAAGCTGGCCGGTCCATGGAGTGCCGCCCGGCTTTGGCTCCTTGCAAAAATCCGCCTCTCATTTGTCGGCCTCCCGCCATTTCATCATTCCGACCATATCATCGTCGGCAGCAGCCAATCCCGGAACACCCTCTCCGGGATTTATCGGGTTGAAAACACATCCGCTCTCCCCTACCCGATCGATCTCGACCTTTTCCGTCCCACGAAAATGGAGCGAGCCAGTCCAGCATTCAGATGTCTTTGGCTGGGCCGGATCGTCCCGCGCAAGAGACTCGACCTGTTTCTGGCTGCGGCCGACAAACTGATTCGCTCCGGGAACAACATCGAGCTCACTGTTGTCGGGACTCCGGCTCTCGTTCCTCAACTCAGCGGACTGATCGAAAGCTTTCCTCATCAGAGCCGCCTAAATTGGATCAGATCCCTGCCCCGTGATCGGGTTCCCGAACTCATGGCGGAATCGGACGTTCTCATCCAGCCGAGCGAGGAGGAGGATTTCGGCTCTTCGGTTGCGGAGGCCCAAGCCTGCGGGCTCCCGGTTGTCGTTGGGAAGACAAGCGGAAACAGGGACTATCTCAACGTTCGGGACATCTGCCTCAAGGGGGATTCGGTTGAGGAACTTGCTCAGGCGGTCAGATCTCTTGCGGATCAGAATGTCACAGGCGGCGCTACCATTTCCCGAGACACAGCTGAAAAGAATTTCGACAGAACCATCATCGGAGAAAAACTGGCTTTGACCTTGGAACGCTGCTTGAAAACAGCATCTTCCCGCTGAAGATTATCAAGGACTGCCTCTTTTCATCAAAATATCGATGCTTCGGAGGCATCCCCTCCCCTTGAAGATCCCTCTTTTCTCAGTCTTCCAACGTCACTATTTAGAAATCTCTTGTAATGGGATGGCTATTCTTGAAGAAAGCGTGTCTCCACACAATCCACCTCCCATGCCCTCCCGATCCGCCAAGCGAATTCTGTTCTTTTTCGTGATCCTGGCTCTTTCATCGGTCTGCATCTGGGCGGAATCCGGACCGGGTCAGTTCGTCGGGCTGAAAAACGACCACGGCATCTGGTGGTTTACCGCGCCGGACGGCAAGCCGTTTCTTTCGATCGGAGTCAATCATGCCGAACCTGTCTATTGGCGCGATCAAGGGGACGGACAGTTTGTCACCAAAACATATGGCCCGAACTTTCTGTTGCCGGACGGCGAAATCAATGATGACTCCCCCGCAGCGAAAGAATGGGCAAACCGGGTTGCGGCAAATCTGAGAACCTGGGGGTTCAACACGCTCGGCATGCACACCCCTCAGGTGAACTGCCTGCATTCGTTTGAGGATCTCTACTTTGTGGTGAATTTGAAAATCCCGATCTCATGGGGATGGAACATGAAGCGCCGGGACATGCACCAGGCGTTCAAACGCAATCCGGTTGATGTCTTCAGCGAAGAATTCGCGACGACCGTCGACGCCAATGCGAAAGAGGTTGTCTCTGCATATGCCAACAACCCGCGGGTTCTGGGGTATGCTTACACTGACGGGCCTCCGTGGGCCGTCGATTCCGATCAGGCAGGCGAAAAATTGATGAGTGACGCGGAGAAGATCATTCATCCGTGGGTTCTCGCGCTCATGAACCGTCCGGCGGATGCCAAAGGGAAGCAGGCATGGATCGCGATGTTGCAAAAGCGCCATGGCTCGCCGGAGGACGCGGGCCGGACCTACGCATTGACTGCTTCTTCGTGGAATGATCTGGCATCGAAAACAGACTGGTCATCGGTTGCCGATTCCGAAAAGGCCGGGGAAGACAGCCGGGCCTTTTTGCATTCGATCATCCAGCAGTGGTATTCTGTGCGGAAGGACGCCTTACGCAGATACGATCCCAACCATCTGATCCTCGGTGACAAACTCAATGTGAACCGGGATTCACGGGACATGGAGGAAATGAGCGGGGTGCTGCGGATCATGAAAGACTATGTGGACCTGACCTACATGCAGTATTATGCCCCGTTTTCTGAGCAGAAACCCGTTCTGGAGCGGATCTATGCGGAAACACAAAAGCCTCTTCTGAACGGCGACACGACCTATTTCAGGAATGACGAGCAGAAAAAGAGCGACGAGTTTTATAAAGCTCTGGGCGAAACCTATGCCACCGAGCTCGCAGCCCTTTTTTCCCTTCCCTATTACGTCGGATTTCATCACTGCGGATACATTCGCGGATTCTGTCTGCCGTATCAGAATGCGGTGAAAACAGGCAAACAGGCCGAAATTGCGCGGTATGAAAAAAATAAATACCGGCCGGGCTTCATCAGTGAATTCGAGGAACCGATCGAGCCGTTGCTCGCGCCGTTGATCCAGGCGATTTCCAACTGCCCGAAGGCGCATCGCGAAGCGAAGCCTGCAAGCTCCGCCCCGTAACGCTTCACGCAATCATGCCCAAAGCCGCCGGTCGAGTGTCCGATACTGGATGGCTTCACCGATGTGTTCGGGGGCGATCTGTTCCGTCCCTGCGAGGTCGGCGATCCTGCGGGCGACCTTCAGGATGCGGTCGTAGGCCCGAAGTCGACTTGCAGTGTGAGCGGCTGATAAGGGATCGGTAATATTCAGTGTCGGTCTCGCAGAAGAAACCTTGTCATTCGGAAAGCTTCCATTTCAAAATTGCTCCCGGCGTATTGCCTACCAATTCGCCAGTCTGCTCGTTGTAGGCAAAAGACCCGACGCCGGGCGCGCTCCAGTGCCGAATCACCTTTCCAGACGGAACCTCCACGAGCCAAATTCCATTGAGGGCGTAGGCAGCGAGATTTTTATCTGGAATTTGTAGCCAGCGGTCCTGCTCGACGCCTCTTAGCCAAGCGAAAATACGTTTTTTACCGGGGTTTTCGGTGTCAGGCATGAGAATATGGTTGTAGCCTCCGGAAGTCAGCTTAGGCGACAGAGTCTCGCCCCACGCCCGCTCAAATGATGTGCCTGCGGGCGGAACGCCTTCCTTGCCGTTCGCGTAATCGACGAAAACAGTTTTGTCTCCATTACGGAGGGAAAGCCACTTTCCATCCTGACTCACCTTGGGATCGCTGCCGAGACTCGGTATAATGGTGGAAACGACATCTTGAGGGATCCGAAACTCTTCGGTCTTTTCTCCGTTTCGGGCGACGATGCGGTTGGCTTCGGACCATGTTGCATTGTAGGCCGAAATACGGCTCAGGAGCAACGTGGGGAATATCCACCCTTGGCTTTCGAGGGTCGTTGTAGAAAGGAGTTGTCCGCCTACGTTGGGATTATAAAGGAGCAACTGGCTTCCATTCGGGGATGCGACCATTCTTCGGTTGGCGGCATTTAAATCCCTCCGTTTCACATCTTCTACCCACTTACCGCCAACAGGCCGGTAAACGGCTACGCATTCATAACTGGAGAGCACAATGCGGCCATCTGGCAGAAGAAGGGTTTTGGCCTGCTCGCTTGTGATGGGCGCATTGGCTTCGACGCGGCTGGCCGCAATGTTGTAAAGAAGTTGATTTTCGCCCCCATCACGCGTCCTGCTATTACACAGCAGGCGCGTTCCCATTGGATCGAATTGTATCTGATTAGCGCCCTGGCTCTCCCAGATCTTGTCGGTGAATGTCTGGTTTGTCTTCGTATCGAAAATCGTGACAGCCGGCGTGATCTTGATCGCCGTGCGCATGAGCCCGGGATTCTTGCGAATCTCCGAGATAGGTGCTGTGAACATTTGTCCGGGAGAGCCTATACTGATGGCGATTAAACGCCCATCGAGTGAGGAAGCGATCTCCACATTTTCACAGGGAGCCAACACCATTCTTTGGACCATTTTGGAGGGATCATCGGCCACGACGATTTCTAGCACGCTTTCGAGCTTTTCCGAATTCGCATTAGGAGGGGTCAGAAAGGCAAGGCACTCCGCCGCGCCAAACCGAAATACCTGCCCCGAATTGACGGACCGCCTTGGTGTGGGCGATTGGCTCGTGGCATCCCGTTGCATACGCCGGGTGGATTCCAGAGGAACGGCCTCAGCCCATCGTCGGTCCGGCATCGCTTTCGTTCCATCCCAGCAGTAAAGATGGCCGTTTCGTTTCGCAAAAAGGATTCTCCCATTGGGCAAAGCTACCGCGCATGTGTCGGGTTGCGCCTCACCCGTGATGATCGGAAGAGCGCATGGCTTGCGAGGGTCAAAGCCTTTCACGCTGGCGAAATCAAATTTTTCGACTGGAATATGTTGAAGTAACGCGGGGATGCAGGTTCCCGGAACGCTTAAATGGCATACTGCATTCGTGTCTCCGGGAATGTGCGCGATGATTTCCGCTGCATCCCAAATCGCGAGATCGCCTTGGTAGATATTTAGATTGTCCGTGCAACTGAGAAACCACCTGCCATCTGTGCTGAGTTGATACGTGCGATCAACATTAACCAAATCCCCTGTAAGTTGTCCGACACGATTGCCTGAATCTGCGTTATAGATGTCGGCCTCGTGACAGCGAATAACGCAATGCCGGTTATCGGGCAGCCAAGATACGGCATATCCGAAACTCGGCAACGTCCACGTAATTTTTTTGGCCGGATCGGAAACTTGAACTACGACAGCTTCGTTAGCTGCCTGGGCAACTGCCAGTCGCTCCCCGTCGGGGCTGAGCGCCATTTGAAAAATCCGTTTCTTCAGGGGCACTTCCGCGACCGATTTGAAGTCCGAGAGCGTAAGAAATACCAGACGATTTCCTCCGCCGACAATAATTCGATCTTTGGCCGGAGCGACCGACATCCATTCTATTCCGTAAGAAAGAGGCTCTGATTTTCGGAGGATTTTTCCACTGGAAACATCGAGGATCGCCACAGTACGATCCCGCATTGCGACCACCAGCTCACTCTCACTGGGAAGCAATTTCATGGCGAGAATGCTCGTTGGGCTCAAAGTGCCCGAATCCTCAGTCTCTGGCATTGCCACATCGTAGACCTGCCAGGAAGGAGGCCAGGGTTCTCCGTCCGTTGGGCTAGCCTGAACGGAGTTAAATACGAGCAAGAAAGCGAAAAGCAGTGTCCTTATCGTAGAACTGAATCCTTCATGTATCGGCGTTGGGTTTTGTATGTTTACCGACCTGCGTAGCAGTTGGGAAATTTTCATCTCACTGCCACAAATTACGATCAAGTGTCCGATACTGGATGGCTTCCCCGCGATTGAGTTTACCGCCCTGTTGGGAATCTTGGATTCAAGAGGTAAGTGCGACAGAAAGAGGGATGAAATACCACCAACTGACGGAGCAGGAGAGATACGACATGTGTGCGATGAGGATGTCATTGTGGAAAATGTCAACGATAGCGGCGGCATTGGGGAGGCATCGGAGCACACTTTATCGGGAATTGAAGCGGAATCGGTGCCAATCGACAAGGAAGTATGCGGCATCAATTGCGCAAATGCACACACAAGCGAGGCGAAGGCGATCGAGGAGGAACCTGCATTTTGGGAAAGCGGCGTTCGAGCCGGTCGAGGAAATGGTTCGGGGGGACGCGATGAGTCTCCTTTGACGATAGCCAATAAATCAAATCTATGAAAACCATACTATACGTGGCGACAGTGCTCATTTTGCAATTTCCTCGCCTTCCCGACTGGCTTCTTTCGCTTTACTCCCTCCCCGCGCACCGGCGATTCCTCAATTGCCCTGAAGGTGCCTTGCTTCACAGCGGGGTTCCGACGGGATTTACGGACTGCCTGCTTGAAAAATATACCGCCGACCACCCCAGCGATTGATTTGACAACAGTCGGACCGTGGCGAACTGCAGTTGCCACCGCTTTATCTGCGAGAGGGCGAATGATGTGGGTTTGGACCGCGCGGCTGATTTCCCGACTGATTGCTCCCTTTGTTGACATGTGATGCTCAACGGGGATGGTGAACTTTCTCACCCCATCCGACAATCACGATTCCAACCGCCTCCCCTCCCCTCGTCGAGACCGGTAGTGACGCCTCAGGCTGAACCCTTTGCAGCATTATTCTTAACGCTGCGTCATTTATAGCCCTACGGACACGGGTTCATTGCGGCCACCAGCATGAAGTCCGCCGGAAATGTCATGGTGCCGGCGGCGCGGGATATCGTCACGTGACCGTCCTCAAGCGGCTGCCGCATCACCTCAAGAGTGGAGCGCTTGAATTCGGGAAGTTCATCGAGAAAAAGGACCCCGTTGTGTGCGATGCTCACTTCGCCCGGAGTCGGATTTGCCGAGCCTCCGAGAAGCCCGATATCGCTGATCGTATGGTGGGGCGATCGGAACGGACGAATGGCGACGAACGCGGACTTTTCGTTGAGAAGCCCGCAGATGCTGTGGATCTTTGTCGTCTCCACCGCCTCCTCAAGACTCATCGGTGGAATGATCGAGGCCATCCGCTTCGCAAGCATGCTCTTCCCCGAGCCCGGGGGCCCGATGAAAAGAATGTTGTGGACAATTAACCCCATAATGGTACAGCGAGGTCGAAATGAGCGCAATCCCCTCGAGGCTAGCATATTCGTATATCCGCTTTTCTTCCCTCGAACAAGCAAAGGGTGACTCTCTGCGGCGGCAGACCGCCCTGTCCGAAGAGTATGCCGAAAATCATGGATTGCAGCTCGACCGCTCGCTTTCCATCAGAGATTTGGGGGTTTCGGCGTTCCGGGGAAAAAATCGTTCCACCGGGGGACTGGCTGCGTTCATTCGTGCTGTGGAAACGGGCCGTGTTCGGCGCGGGTCGGTTCTCGGTGAGAAACCTATGTATGCGGTCGGCTTCTGCAATCGCTCGGGCCTTCTGCCGCCGATACCTTCGCTTTGGCTCGACTGCTCCGGGCGGCTTCCAGTAAATCTGGTAAATATCGCCGTCGCGGTCCGAACCCTTGTAAATTCGCACGATGTTCCGTGCCTCTTTCGTTCCTACCGTATGAACGGGGCCCGAGGATTCGGAGGTGTATTGGTTTCGGAAACCAAGTAACTGAAAACAGAAATCTCCCTTTGCGTTCATACGGCTTTCAAAGATGCTCGTGGAGTGCAGGAATAGCTGCGTAAAGCCGCAAAAAACTCCGCGACGGCAGGCGAATCCTTCCCGACCCCGAGAAGTCTGGCTGCCCAAGAAGCAGCGCGCTCGCGGTCCATGGTAGAAATCTTCAAATGGCTGGTGCAGACGGGCTCGGTGTTGCCTGCCCATCGTGCGATATGCCCCATGGGCACCCCGATAGCAAAATGCGCGGAAATGCAGGATGTTCGTAAACCGCCCCTCACGATAGGGATGCCCGCCCGCTTCATAGCCTTGGCATATAGGGCACCAGCCGCCTTTTCGTCTTTGCAAAGCGGGCACAGCGACCCGCTTTTTCCGATGTATGGGGTGAGGAGGTGCCGCGTCGCCGGGTTGATGGGCACCCACCGGGTCAGGTAGCGGCCTCTAAGGCGCGTAGCCGCAGTGTTAGGAATCCATATCCATCCCGCATCCCAATGTTGGAACAACTGCTCATAGGTCATTGAGCAGGCTTCGGCCATGCGAAATAGATTGCTTGCTACCAGGATAACAGCGGGCCGAATGGTCTCCGGCACGCAGTTGACGATTTGGGCGACTGTTTCGCCCGTATAAATCGTGGGCGGGATAAGTGAGTGGCGTTGGGGGCGAATTCTCATATTTTGTGGGGTTCCACAAAGACAGATACCGGTTTCCGTGAGATGCCTCTGAAATGGCTGTATTTGCTTGGTGAGTTTGGTGGTCATGTTTCCAAGAAACCGGAATTGCTAAAAATCTAATGTGATCAAACGATCACCTTGATTTTTGCCTCTGAAACTGCCTACGGTGCGAGGGAATGAAACTGACTGTTGATGAAACCCGCGCTCTGGATTTTATCAGGGCATCAAGCGTCGCCGGGACAAATACCACGGTCAGGGGTGTTCAAACCGTGTTGAAGGCGAGCTACGGAAAGGCGCATTACATTCTCTGCCATTTGCGGGATGCAGGACTCATTGATTGGATAGATGGGCAACGGCGTTCAATGCACCCAACCGGCATCGGCAAGCAGTCTGTGCGCCCGACCTCGATTTTCAGAATTCAAGAGACAATTGACTGGCCGAGAAGCAAATGGAAACCATACGATGGCGTTTGGCTCGACCCGAAGCTGTTCAACCTGAAATCGGATGAGAAATATATCGTGCTGCAAGCCGGAACGCTTTGGAGTCCACATCATTTTCCGGTGAAGCCCGCCGAAAAGTTTGTTGTGTGCATATCCAACAAATATCCTGACGGCAAAATGTCATTTATCCGCCGGGCTGGGAGGTTGGAAGCGGAGAACGTGGTTTGGGGGGTGGATGTGGGACTACGTATAAAGAAAACGGGGCAGCCAATCGCAAATGAGGATTTTCTTGGGGTGATTGTTTCCCGCCTCTCGGAGTAACCCACACATCCAGCTTTATTCCGCATTTCCAGCCTGCTATTGCTGGCATCGCATGAAACGCCATTTTCTCATCCCCGCGATTGCTCTTTTCCTCTGTGGCACCGCAGAAGCCCGTCTTGGTTGGACAATGCAGCAATGTGAAGCGAAATACGGTCCGGCAACGATTCTCGTTCCGACAGGCAGGCAGTTCAAAGATTCCAATGTTGAAGCCACGTTCAATTATGAATTCGCATGGCTTGGTTCCCTGGCACCGACAAGGCGCAATACATCCTTTACACGGCAAAATCAAAAATGACGAAAGAGCAGTTGAATGCCATCCTCTCCTCGAATGCAGACGGGCAGAAATGGGAGCCGCATTTTGACGGCGGCAGCAAGGTCGGGACTGCCATTTCCTCCGCCATGACCGGCGAGGACATGCGGCACGGGTATTTTCAGCGGGACGATGGAGCCCAGACCGACACCATCATGCTGTGGGCTGTCAACAACGTGGCAATAAAGTCGTCCTGGCTCTGCGCGTGGGAAAAGAGCAAGGCCGATGCGGAGGCTGCCAAGAAGGCCCACGTTCCAAATCTCTGACAGGGGCAAAAACAGGGTTAATTGTCCATAACAGCAGGAGATTGTGGTTTCCCGCGACTGCGACCTCGATCGCGCGTTTGACCTGAAACTGACCCTTGACCTCGGAAAAATCCACATCCTCCTCCCGGCCGGCGGCGAGCCGGGAGGCGGCATTGCCGGGCACCGGGGACAGGTCGGTTTTCCGGATGAGAAACTCGTAGGCCTCGCGGAGGTTTTTCACTCCATACACGTCGATTCCCTCGACGATGGCCGCCTCGGGCGCGTTGGCCGCAGGTAGAAGAACCGCCTTTTTCCCACGCTCCCTCGCCTCGATCGCGATCGGCAACGCCCCCTTCACGGGACGGATTTCACCGGTGAGAGCTAGCTCTCCAGCCACGAGGCAGCGCTCCAGACGGGGTATTTCCTCACGGCGCGCGGCCGCCACCATGCCGATCGCAATCGGCAGATCGAAACTCGGCCCCTCCTTCTTGATGTCGGCTGGTGCCAGATTGATCGTGGTCCGCTCGCGCGGCCATTTAAACCCGCTGTTGGCAATCGCCGTCGTGACGCGGTCCTTGCTCTCCTTCACCGCCGTATCCGGCAGCCCGACCACGATGATTTTCGGCTCTCCCGCCCCGGTGTTGACTTCGATCTCCACCTCCAAGGCATCCACTCCTTGAATGGCGGCTGAGAATACGCGGGTGAGCATGCTGGAAAACCGTATGCTGTGGGTTTCTATGGGAAATTAAAGAAAAAAGGCGGGATCCTGATGGTTCTCCCCTGAAGCCGATACAACATGAGGAGATCTTGCTCGCAGCCGGACCGAAGGCGGGCGGGAAAAAACAAACCTGCGGCGGAAGACAAGTGCCGCAACAAAAAAACAATGCGCCTCACCTTTGGGTGATGCGCAAATAGCGACTGCCTCTATTCCCTGGCAACCCTGCCTGGGGTTCTTCCGAACCAAGCCAGCGCCGCAATGCCAAGGATTGCCAGGGCGCAAGTGGACGGCTCGGGAACCGAGGTCTGGATCGCAATGCCAGTCACGTTGTTGACTCCTGTGATGAAGTTCGCGTTGATGACGCTTCCATCCGTGTGATATTTTGCGATGGTGGAACCGTTGTAGGCACCGACGAACAAATTGTCGTTCGAATCAATAGCCAGACCGTAGGCGCCGGTGAAGCTGATCAGGTTCGAATTGAGCAGGGTTCCATCGGATGCAAACTTGATAACCCGGTCATTTCCGGTGACGTAGAAATTCCCCGCGGTATCCCGGGCCACATTGTAAGGCCGCCAAGTGATGCCGGTGTAGCTCAGGTAGCTGGAATTCGTGGTGTCGCCACTTGTGGTGTATTCGCCGACGGCGCTCGAAGCCCAACGCACGACAAAGATATCGGACCCGGAGATGAGGATCCCGTCAGGGCTTGTGGCCACATCGATGAATGTCGAATTCACCTCCGAGCCATCGGCATTGTATTTGGACAGATAGTTGTTCCCATTCTCCACAACATAGATTTTCCCCGCAGCATCGATTGCGATCCCCGTGGGATGGCTGAGCCCGCTGGTGATGTAGTTGCCATTGAGGAGAGTTCCGTCCGACGCATACTTGGCCACATAGTCGCTCGTGAAGCCGGTGACATAGATATTGAGGGATGAGTCGAACGCCAATGCGTGGGGCGTCGCCAGGCCCGTGATAAAATTCTCGTTGATTGCGCTGCCTGTTCCAGAATCGTATTTGCCGATTCTTCCCGAGGCCGTTTCCTGAACCAAAAACAGGCTGTCGGCCTGAACGAACGTTCCGGCTGCCAGAAGCATGGAAATGATGGCGAAGAGAATGCGATTCCAGAATCCTGAACCAGCAACCATGAGCCTGGAAAAACCTGCCGCTGTGCCGCAAACCCTCCCGGTGGAGCAGAAAGAGTCTTTCATGCCAGAATTTTCCCCTCCCCCAATGCCTCTCGTCAACAATAACACCCTGCACCCTTGATTCTCATCATGGAAATTCGGAGGATTTTTTCAAATACCCGGTCAGCGGGGAGGTTGCCCCGGCTTGGGGAGGTTGGTGATGTAGAAGGGCAGGATGGCGGGATTTGATTGGTGCCGCAGCAGAACCGGATTTATCAGCAGTTGGTCGAATGTTTCCGGGGACAGCAGGATTTTCCCGTGGTCGAGGAGTTTGGCAGCCTCGGAGAACTGACCGTTTTCCAGAGCCAACCCGCAGAGACCGAGGACGCAGGACGCCTCCCGCACCGCATTTCCGCCGACGTTCTTCTCCTTCAATTCGGCAAGCATCTGCTCCTTTCTTCCCATTTGCAGAAGGAGGAGGAAGCGTTCGTTCGAAGCTAGGAAGTCACCGGGATCCAAGTGTGTCACGTTTTCAAGATCAAGCAGCGCTGAATCGAAATTCCCGCTCGCGCGCCATAGTAGGGCTCTCCGGTAATAGAGATTCGAAGACGGCGAGGATGCGATGCCGCGCGAGTAGAGTTCCATTGCTGCGGAGGGATCTCCCGACTTTTCTTTCAAGACGCCGGCCAGCAACCAGGCGGAGGAGGAATGTGCGCGATCGAGATCCACCTGATCGATCAACTGATGCGCCATGTCGATGTCTCCTGCTTCAAATGCCTGAACAGCCTGCCCGATGCGGTCATCATCCGTCTCCGGACGAAGCTCCTTGTGAGGGGATGCGGCTTGATCCGGTGCTGACACAGGTGGAGGAGGACTGTGAGGAACCGGGGATGCCGTCTTCTGTGCGATGGCATCCGGTCGGGGAGCGGTTTCCTTTTTCGCAATCCGGTCGGGGGTCGGGAAGGAAACTGACGGCGATTTCAGCGGGGGAGACTGCTGGAGGGAAAAAACAAAGACTCCAGCGAGAAAAAGAGCAAGCAAGGGAAGCCCGACGACCAAAAAAATCCTCTCCCGACGGTATCGCGGATCTTTAAAAGACTTGATCATGGTGCTTCTTCCGTCGGCCGGGATCAGAATCCGAGATGATTTTTGACATCCGCCCCACTCTTGAACAGGGGCTCAATCTCCAGCAGTTCCACTCCCGATTGGCGACAAACGGACAGGCATCGGGGTGTCTGTCTTGACGGAGTTGTCAACCCGATTGAGGACTCCTCCTTTCCGGTGCATCGTAAAACCTCAGTGGCAGCCGCAGCCGCCACAGCAACTGTGTCCGCCGGACGGAACCGCCGCGCGGGGAGCGGGTTCGCCGGATTTCAGAATTCCGTATCCCCCGACGACAACACGTCGGATCGCTTCGCCGGTTTCCGGATGCTTCGTCAGGGCGGCATCCTTCATGCTTTGCCGGATTTCAAAATGACGGACAGCCTCCCCCGCTTTTTTCGGGATGGTCTCGTAAACATACGTTGTCATGGCCGGATCATAGGTCAGGCGGAGGCTGGACGTCAACCGGGCTAACGGCAATGCAGGTGAAGAAGCAAACGTCTGAACCAGACTTCTTTAGGTCTCATCAAAGAATATGCGCGGAAATTTTTCAGACTGATTCAGATAAACACAAAGGCACCAAGACACAAAGAGGAGGGATTCAACAAACCTTCAAGTCTTCGTGCCTTCGTGGTGAATTTTCTTCTTGTTCGTGAATTGGCCGTCAACCGGGCTGAACGCTTCGAGTCGCGCATTGCAAAGGCACGAAACCCGGGATAGGCTGGAACGTTGGTGGGAACCGCGAATTCAAAGCTTGGGCCGGGAAGAGTGCAGCGTCGTATTGAGGGCGCGCTGCGCGGGTTTTCCCTCGCCCGTTCGCACACGCGGCACTTCTTCCGCCGGCTCCAGCGCAAGCCGCGCACGGTCGTTGAAAGCCCGAACCTGCTTCCCACCCTCATCAAGGTGCTGGCGGCGTTTGCGCGTGCCGACGGGGAGTTGCTGGAGGAGGAAATCGACTCCGGGCTCGGCTTCCTCCGCTACGACTACCCTGACGCCGTCTATTCCGAGCTCCGCAAGCTCTTCCGGGATGCGCTTCATGAAAAGCAGGATCTCAACGAGATGGCCCAGCGTCTCGCCGGGCAGCTCAGCGACGAGCGCAAGATTCTCCTCGGCGTCCAGCTCTACGACCTGATCGCCAAGGCCGGACTCCGTCAGGACCAGGTCATCGAGTATTACTCGTTCATGTCCCGCCTGGGCATGGCCGAGCAGGCGATCGACATTGTCTACCAGCTCAATTCCGACGACCAGGGCGACCCCACGATTTACCGGGCCGGAGCCTCTCCGCTCGAGATGGTGACATTCGGGCACCCCGACCATGCGGATGTCGCACTCGCGGATTTCGCGCCGGACGAGCACCTCAACGCCTACCGATACGGCGACCTCGTCATTTTAAAAAATTTGAGCGGACGCAATCTCGTCGTTCAGGGCCGCGCGCTGAAGCCGGGTGATTTTGCGAGGCTCTACACCGGTCAGCGCGTGCTCATCGACGACCAGGTCCTCGCGTATTCGGATCTCGTCTTTTATTTCAACGCCAAGAAAAACGTCACCCTTCCGGAGATCTACATCGCGGTGAGTTCCTCCGACGAGGTGCGCCTTGAGAAGAACCGTTCGAGGGATTCCTGCCTGCAGGTCACGTTCGGGCTGCGGGTGAAGGTCCGGGCCCTGCGCAATGTAGACGCCGTGCTCAAGGGGGTGCGTCTCAATCAGGGAGTCGAGGTGGACGCGACCCTCGAGGACAAAATCGTTTTTCACAACGACAGCGAGCTCGACCTTGGCAACCTGCGGCGCCGGGCCCGCTCCTACGGCGGACGATTCCAGCTGAAAACGTCGAAGAGCGAGTATCTCGTCTCCAACAACCCGGGCCTCCTGCAGGAGGACGACATCCTCCTGGCTCCGGGCACGGGCGGCGACGTCCTCCTGAAAATCTCCTGCGACTACGACAGCCGCGAGGGACGGCTGGAGGTTCTGCAGTCGGACCGGCCGATTCTTGTGCGCGGGGTTCCCGTCCGCAACACGGCCCCCCTGGCCGACGGGGACACGATCCGGGTCGATGTCGGCCAGGTCCTGCGATGCAACTTCACGGAGCGCCTGATCGAGGAGGAGCGCAATGTCATCCGCTCGATCGAGGCGCGCGACCTCGTCTGCCGGTTCGGCAACGGAGCCGTCGCGCTCGACGGGGTTTCGTTTTCCGTGCAGCGCGGCGAGATGGTCTGTGTGATGGGCGCGAGCGGTTGCGGAAAAAGCACGCTCCTGCGCGCGCTTTCCGGGCAGTTTCCGCCCCATCAGGGCGATGTTCTATTCAACAACCGCTCGCTCTACGCGAACTACGACGCCCTGCGGAAATATGTCACCCATGTCCCGCAATACGACGCATTCGACGAGCACCTCACGATCGAGGAAAATCTGAATTTCGCCGCCGCGATCCGCGCCCCCCACCTCTCCCGGCGCGAGCGCCTCCGCCGGATCGACGGGAAGCTCGCCGAGCTCGGCCTCAACGAGCGCAGGAATTTCGTGGTCGGCAGCGCGCACAAAAAGACGCTGAGCGGCGGAGAGCGCAAGCGCCTGAACATCGGGCTCGACATGGTCAGCTCGGCGGATGTCTTCCTCTTCGACGAGCCGACCAGCGGGCTCTCCTCGAAGGATTCCGAGCATGTCGTCGAGATCATCCGCGGGATGTCGCACAACAAGATCGTCCTGGTGACGATTCATCAGCCGACCTCGAAGATTTTCCAGATGTTCCACAAGGCGGTGCTTCTCGACCGGGGCGGCAAGCTGGTGTTTTTCGGGACCCCGCAGGAGATGCTGAAATACTTCGCCGAGGCCGAGCACCAGCAGCATTTCGGGACGGCCCTCGGCGGCTGCGAGGCATGCGGGACGACACGTCCGGAATTCATCTTCGACGTGCTGGAAACGCCGCTCCGGGACCTCGGCGGAGACATCATCTTCGAGGAGAACAACCGCGGCCAGCTTGTCCCCGCCCGGCGGTTTTCCCCGGATTACTGGCGCGACAAATACGAATCCTACCGTCTGATGAAGGATGTCCAGCAGCCATCCGCGCCGCGCGAGGCGGCCCCTCCCCCGCCGACACCTGCCCGCCGGCGGGCACCCGTCCGGTGGCGCGAGGAATGGCATCAGTTTGTGGTTCTGCTCAAGCGGGCATTCCTCAGCAAGCTCAGGAACCCGGCGAATCTTCTCACAACGATTCTCGAGGCGCCCCTCCTCGCGCTGCTGACCGGGATGGTGCTGCGGTATTCCGAGAGCGACGTCTATGACTTCGCGTCGGCCTTCCACATTCCGACCTACCTCTTTCTGGCGCTTGTGGTGGCGATGTTCCTCGGGCTGACGAACAGCGTGGATGACATCATCCGCGACCGTCCAGTGCTGATGCGCGAGCGCAACCTCGACGTGCGACTGATCTACTATGTCCTGGCAAAGGCGCTCACCCTGGCTGCCTTCGCGGTCGTCCAATGCGCGCTTTTCACGTGGATCGGAAACTCGCTTTTGTCCCTCCGCGGGGGATTCTGGATCGTCTTCGGAGCCATGTTCCTCACCGTGGGAAGCGGCGTTGCCATCGGACTCGTCATCTCCTCGCTCGTCGCGGAAAGCAAGACAGGGATCCTCATCATTCCGGCCGTCCTCATCCCGCAGATCATCCTCAGCGGCGCGCTCATCAAATACGAGGAGATGAACAAGAACCTCGATTTCGTGTATTCGATCCAGCAATGGGTGAACAGCCACCCGGACAGTGCGATGCCGGCGCGGAGCGACCTCCAGGTGCCGCTGATCTGCGAGCTCATGCCCACGCGCTGGTCCTACGAGGCCCTCGTCTTCGGCCAGGCAAAGCTCAATCCGCTCACCCGGCGGCAGGAACTCATCCAGGACCAGATCAACAGGATCGTTGCCGAGAAAAATCCAACGGATGCACAGGAAAACCGCCTGGAGGATCTGAAGGACACACTGGCCGTGCTTTCCGGTCTGGAGGCGTCGGACGCGGACACCCTCGACGCCCAGTTCAAAAAAATTGACGCCATCATCGCCGGCGCGCCGTTCGACCGGTCGGTGTTCAAAGGGGCCGGGATCGGGGTGACGGCGGAGCAGCTCTATGTGAACCAGAAGATCACCGATCTTGTCTCGAAGGCGGAGATGGAGCAGAGCGACTACCGCAACGAAAGCCGCCAGCTCAACGTTTTCTTCGGCCCGATCAAGGAATACTTTGGCATCCGCGCCGGCCTTCTGTGGTTCAACACGATGGTCCTGATCTTCTCGACACTGGGACTGTTTTTCGTCCTCTACCTGATCCTGCGCGCGCAGATCCGCCACCGGGTCGCCTAGCAATTTACGGATGGGATTCGAGCTGTCATCCGACTACCAGCCGTGCGGCGATCAGGGGAGTGCCATCGTGACCCTTTCCCGCTCGCTGCTGGCGGGAAACCGGCACCAGACGCTGCTCGGGGTCACCGGGTCGGGAAAGACGTTCACCGTGGCGAACGTGATCAGGGATCTCGGGCGCCCGACGCTCATCATGTCACACAACAAGACGCTCGCGGCCCAGCTCTACAGCGAGTTCAAGCAGTTCTTTCCACGCAACGCGGTCGAGTATTTCGTGAGCTACTTCGACTACTACCAGCCGGAGGCGTATCTCCCGCGCAGCGACACCTACATCGAGAAGGATTCCTCGATCAACGAGGAGATCGAGCGCCTGCGGCTGTCGGCGGTGAGTTCGCTCCTCAGCCGGCGCGACACGATCGTTGTCGCCAGCGTGTCGTGCATCTACGGCCTCGCCTCCCCGGAGGATTTTTTGCAGATGCTCGTCACGATCCGACCCGGCCAGCAGATGACGCGCGAGGCGTTTCTGACGAAGCTGGTGGAGATGCTCTACGAGCGGAACGACATTGCATTCGCGCGCGGCAAGTTTCGCGTGCGCGGCGATGTGGTCGAGGTCCACCCCGCCCAGAACGAGGACGAGGCGGTGCGCGTCGAGTTTTTCGGCGACGAGATCGAGCGGATCAGCCAGTTCGACCCGCTCACCGGGCACGTCGCCTCGACGCTCACGACGTTCACGCTCTTTCCCGCCAAGCAATTCGTGACCCCCTACGACAAGCTCAACCGCGCGATGGGGGACATCCGGAAGGAAATGGAGGCGCGGGTCGTCGAGTTCGAGCGCGACAGCAAGTTCATCGAGGCCCAGCGGATCAAGATGCGGACCGAGTTCGACCTCGAGATGATGCAGGAGATGGGGTATTGCAGCGGGATCGAGAACTACTCGCGGCACCTGACCGGGCGCCCGCCGGGATCGCGTCCTTATACGCTCATGGACTTCCTGCCGAAGGACACCCTCCTCGTGATCGATGAGTCGCACGCCACGGTGCCGCAAATCGGCGGGATGTTCGCGGGCGACCGCTCGCGGAAATCCGTGCTCGTCAACTACGGGTTCCGGCTCCCGAGCGCACTGGACAACCGTCCGCTCAATTTCGAGGAGTTCATGCAGATGACCGGGCAGGTCATCTATGTCAGCGCCACGCCGGGGCCGTTCGAGCTGCGCAACAGCATCGCAGGAAACTCCGGATGGATCGCCAATCCGGAAAAGATCCCCGGCTCGCCCGCCCTGCGGGTTCCCAGCCAGCCCGCAGCATTAAAAAATCCCCCGGATGTCCACACCCCGGGATCGCCGCTCATCGCGGAACAGATCATCCGGCCGACCGGACTCCTCGATCCAAAAATCACGGTCCGGCCGCTGAAGGGTCAGATCGACGCGACGATCGAACTCTGCCGCACCCGGATCGAACAGGGCGAGCGCGTGCTCGTCACCACCCTCACGAAGCGAACTGCGGAAGACCTTGCCGACTATCTTCGCGAGATCGGTTTGAAAGTCCGTTACCTGCACAGCGACATCGACACGATCGAACGGGTGGAAATCCTGCGCGGACTGCGCGTCGGCGAGTGCGATGTCCTTGTGGGCATCAATCTTCTGCGCGAAGGGCTCGACCTTCCGGAGGTGTCGCTGGTCTGCATCCTCGACGCTGACAAGGAGGGCTATCTCCGCAGCCAGACGAGTCTCATCCAGACTGCCGGCCGCGCCGCGCGGCACATCAACGGCGAGGTTGTCCTCTTCGCCGACACGATCACCGGCAGCATCAAGGCCCTCCTCGATGTCAGCGACTACCGCCGCAGCCGTCAGGAGGCCTACAACCGGGAACACAACATCACCCCGACCAGCGTGAAACGCGCGGTCCAGGAAAGCCTCCATACGATCCTCAAAGCCCGCGAGATCGAGCAGGGCATCGTCAAGGAAGACGAGGGCAACTTCGACCTCCACGAACTCGTGCGCGAACTCGAGCGCGACATGGCCTCCGCCGCCGCAAGCCTCGAATACGAGCGCGCCGCCCTCCTCCGCGACCAGATCATGGAGCTCAAGTCCGGAACCGGAGAACCCCGGAGCCGGGGAACTTATCCCAAACCCGGACGCAAAAAACGAGGGTAACGGGCTTCTTCTTGTAAATCAAACTCAGGATCTTACGGGCTGGCTATCCGCCCCAGTGGGCACCCTCGCTGAGGGCCGGCACCCAGCCGCGGAGGTGTCCGTCGGCGTAGTTGGTCTTGCCGATGGCGCCGATCATCTTTTTTCCGGTGGCCATGCGCCAGTATTTGCTCATGCTCTCGCCGGTGTGGCAGCTCCAGCTTTTGACGAAGGCGTCGCGGGTGAAGAGCCCGCGGTGGAGTTTGGAGAGCTCCTTTTCGTGGAGCCAGCTCTTCGATCCGCTGTCGATCTCGTTGCTGTAGTCGAGCATGAAGCACGCGCGGTTCGAATGCCCGAAGAACTCAAAGTCGGCAATCTTGACCTCGCTGCGAGGACGGCCGGAATTCAGGTAGTTGATGACGTCGTCGCCATTGGTGACCCAGACGAGGTTGACGTTGTATTTGTCGCGGACGGACAGGATGTTCCCGATGAGGTCGGTTTTATCCTGCCGCTCGGCGCGGCGGACGTATCCGGGTTTGTAAACCAGCCAGGTGATGAGCGCGTCGGGCCCCTGTTTTTTCCGGATCTCCTCGATGCGGACGCGGGCGGCCCGGATGAAATTCCCCCACCAGCGGTCATGGGGGGAAGCCTTGTATTTTTCCCACTCGATCAGCGAGGGTCCGCCGCTGAGGAGGATGTATTCCCTCCCGGCGTCCGCATGCGCGGAAAGGATGCCTGTCAGGAAAATGATCGCAAGAAATCGAAGCATGACGATGAACATTGGCAGCCGGGCCGGAAGTTCAAGCACATTCCTCTGGAAAACCCCCGGAAATTTGCGGATCCTTCCCCCATGCCAGCGACCCCTGCGGACTTCGAAAAACTCGGCACGTTCTATCTCGGCAGCCCGGTGGACAGTCCCCAGCCGCTCCTCTACGACTCCCGCGATCTTGTCACGCATGCGGTTTGCGTCGGCATGACGGGAAGCGGGAAAACCGGGCTCTGCCTCGCTCTGCTCGAGGAGGCCGCGATGGACGGCGTGCCGGCGATCATCATCGACCCCAAAGGGGATCTGGGAAACCTGCTCCTGACATTTCCCGACCTCAGGCCGGAGGACTTCCGTCCGTGGATCATCGAGGACGACGCCCGACGCAAGGGGGTCGAACCCGACGAATGGGCTGCACAGCAGGCAAAAACCTGGACCGACGGGCTGGCGAAGTGGGGCCAGGACGGCGAACGGATCCGGGCACTGAGGGAGAAGGCGGATTTTGCGATCTATACGCCGGGCAGCACGGCAGGGATCCCGGTCAATCTGGTGAATGCCTTTCGGGCACCGCAGGATGAGCCGGATGACGAGGCGCTGGGCGAGCGTGTCCAGACCGCCGTCGCAGGCCTTCTCGGGCTTCTGGGCATGAATGTGGATCCCGCAAAGAGCCGCGAGGGTGCATTTCTGGCGGCGGTTTTCACACACGAGTGGAAAGCGGGAAACGATCTCGACCTGGCCGGCATCATCACGAAAATCCAGCAGCCGCCGTTTGAAAAGGTCGGCGTTCTCGACCTCGAATCGTTTTTTCCGGCGAAGGAACGGTTTTCGATGGTGGTCGCGCTGAATACGCTCCTCGCCTCGCCCGGCTTCGCCTCATGGAATACCGGAGAACCGCTCGATATCGCCGGATTCCTCCACGACGGAGCCGGCAGGCCGCGCCACGCGATCTTTTCCATCGCCCATCTCGACGATGCCCAGCGGATGTTTTTTGTATCACTCCTGCTCAACGAGGTGGTCGCATGGATGCGCAGGCAGAGCGGGACGACGAGCCTGCGCGCGATCGTCTACATGGACGAGATTTTCGGGTATCTGCCACCGGTGGCCAACCCGCCGTCGAAGCTGCCGATGCTCACGCTTCTCAAGCAGGCGCGCGCATTCGGCGTCGGGGTTGTGCTCGCGACACAGAACCCAGTGGACCTCGACTACAAGGCGCTCGCCAACACGGGAACGTGGTTCATCGGACGCCTGCAGACCGACCGCGACAAGGCGAAGGTGATCGAGGGAATGCTCGGATCCTCATCCAAGCTCGCCAAATCCGAACTTGAAGCACTCCTTGCAGAACTCGGCAGCAGGAAATTCCTGCTCAATAACGTGCACGAGGATGCTCCCGTTGTTTTCGAGTCCCGCTGGGTCATGAGCTACCTTCGCGGTCCCCTCACCCGCGATCAGATTAAAATTCTGATGTTGGAAAAAAAGGGGGCGAGTCCGGCTACAAAGGCGCCCGAACCAGCTCCCGCCGGCGGAAGCCATCCCCCGGTTCCTCCGGGAATCCGCCAGTTTTTCCTGCCCTCGGATGGAACGCTCAGGCCGCGCCTGGTCGGCTCCGCAAAAGTCCGCTTCTCAGACGCAAAATCCGGAGTGGAGGAAATCCGCGACATCATTCTCGCAGCCGAATTCCCGACGGGAGCCGGAGAAGCCGAATGGACGGAAGCCCTCGATGCCGCGCCAAAAGATTTCCTGACCTCCCCGCCGGCTGATGCGACGTTCGCCGACCTGCCTCCCACGGCCACCATTGAGAAAAGTTATGCCGTGTGGGAGAAGGCGTTCACCCGGTGGGTCGCGGACAACGAACGGTGCGAGATTTTCAAATGCCCGTCGCTCGCTCTGGCATCGAACCCAGGCGAGCCCGAAGCGGAATTCCGTGCCCGTGCCGCGCTCGGCCAGCGGGAGCTTCGCGATGAAAAGGTGGATGCGCTCCGGAAGAAGTTTGCGCCGAAACTCGCCGCGATCGAAGCCCGGATATCCCGCGCCAATACCGCTGTCGAAAAGCAGAAAAACCAGGCCCGACAGGCCACATTCCAAACCGCGATTTCCGTGGGTTCGACGATCCTCGGGGCATTTCTCGGACGCAAGGCGATCAGTGCCACGACGCTGAACCGCGCGGGAACCGCCGCGCGCGGAGTTGGCCGGACGGTCCAGGAAAACTCCGATGTCGCGGCCGCCCAGGAATCGGCCGAAATGCTCACCGCCGAGCGGGCACGGCTCGAAACCGACTTCGAGGCCGAGTCGGCCGCGCTCTCCGCAGGTCTCGCCGAACCGGACATTCAATCCGTCGCACTCAAGCCGTCGCGCGGCGGGATCTCAATCGTCTTCTTCGGCCTCGGCTGGGTTTAGCCACAATACTGTTCACTTAACGTGGCATGGCCGTTCCGGCCATGAAGGATTTTCGATTCATCGGCGGGACGCCGATGCCACCTTTTCCTGCAAAGGGAACCGTATCGGGTTTGGCTTCCCCGGCATCTACAGAACAGCATTCATCGGCAGCAGGATTTGACAAAGAGGGTTCGTTCGTCGATTAAACCAAAAATGCAACGGGCATTCCCATCGGCCGGCCGGTTCCTGACCATGGCGTTCATGCTTGGTCACTTCTGTGCGGTTGTTCTGGCACACAGCCCGATGCTGCATCATTGGCTCCACGGGGATTCGGACGAACCCGGCCACCATTGCGCCGCCACCGCATTGATCTGCGGGCAGCTTGACCACTCAACCATCCATCCGGTCGCCGCAGTTCCTCCGGCCCCGCTGCCGGATGCGCCTGTTTTCCTGGCATCCGCGCCAGGTCCGCTCGTCGCGTTCACTTCCACAGTGTTCGGCCGGGCTCCGCCCTCCGCGTAGCCCGCAACGCATCATTTTTCCTGCGGCTTCCCGCCGGATGAACGCATTCCTTTCACCCGCGTCCCAAACGGACGCATCTACTTTTATGACTCCACTCATTCTCCTTGTTGGCTTTCTTGGCTCGGGCAAAACGACCTGCCTGCGCAGGCTTCTGCGGGAACTCCGCTCCCGGGGCATCGATCCCCACGTCATCATCAACGACTACCAGAATGCCCGGGTTGACGCGGAACTGCTCCGGGACCTTGCCGAATCAATCGTCCCCATCAGCGGAAGCTGCGTCTGCTGCGGCTCACGGGACGAACTCCTCGGGACCCTGGAAAATTTTGTTCACTCACCGGGCCGGGTCGTTGTTATCGAAACGAACGGCACGACCGACTCGGAGGAACTGATCGAACTGCTCTCCCTCGAGCCGTCCCTCGCGCCCTTCACCCTGCCGCTCCAGCTCTCCGTCATCGATGGGCAGCGCTGGCAAAAGCGATTCTGGCACAATGCGCTGGAGCTCGATCAGGCAAAAACAGCGAATTATCTCTACATTTCGCGATGGGACGACATCGATGGGAAACGCCGGGAGAAAGTGGAGGAATCGCTCTCCCATCACGGGATTCACCGGAAACGAGTCAACCCGGAAGAGCTTGCCGTGGAGATCGAGGGGATCTGCGCCGACGTGCGCGACCTCCCGAACCGGGAGGCTTCGGCACATCCGGCGGGATGCGAATGCGGACACCACCATTCCCATGAGGCCCCCGACAGCATTCCCCACCCCAGCCACCACTTCGCGTCGCTGCAGGTCGAACTGCCGAAACCGGTTTCGAAAAAATCACTGGCGGCTTTCCTGGACGGTCTGCCGCGCGAGGTGATCCGGGTCAAAGGCCTCGCCCGCCTCGAAGAATCTCCAGGGGAATACCACGTTTTTCAGCGTGTTGATGACGGCGCCACGCAGTGGCTGCCCATCGGTCAAACGACCCGCCTGAGCCATCCGGTGGCGGTGCTCATCGGGCCCGACATCAATCCGGAATCCATTCATGCACGGGCTGCGGAGCTTCTCGGCAGTGCTCCAAAGGTTGTTGGGGTGTAAAAAATGGACGGCATTTTCAACTTCAGCCTGTCGAGCTTCAGCTACGCCTTTCTGAGCATCCTCTTCGAAGGTCTGCCCTTCCTGCTTCTCGGGACGATCCTCTCCGGCCTGATCGACCAGTTCCTGCCTGCCCGTCTGATGACGCGCCTCCTTCCGCGCAACGCATTTGCCGGCGCACTGGTCAGCGGGTTGCTCGGGCTGGTTTTTCCCATGTGCGAGTGCGGGGTGGTGCCGGTCATCCGGCGGCTGATGGCCAAGGGCCTCCCTCCCTCGAACGCAATCACCTACATGCTTTCCGCACCGATTGTGAACCCGGTCGTCGCGCTCAGCACTTATGCTGCTTTCCGGGGACAGGCTCCCCTCGAAATCACGCTTCTCCGCCTCGGCTTGGGCTTCGGAGTGGCGGTCACGGTTGGCATGGCCGTTCATAATCTCCCGCTGCACCAGGTGCTTCGACCTAACATCATCGCGGACATCGCACAGCCCAAAGGGATTTCCGGATGCCCGGAGGCGGAGGGCATTGTCGGACGTCTGTGGGCCGCTCTGGCTGTCTGCGTCGGGGATTTCCTGAACATGACGGTCTATTTCCTTCTGGGAGCCGCCGTAGCGGCAATTTTCAACACTTCGGTGAACCAGGATTCCATCGTGCCGCTCGCCACGAACGACTGGCTGGCGACCGGATCCCTGATGGGGCTCGCTGCAACGCTGTGCCTCTGCAGCACGACCGACGCATTTATCGCCGCGACGTTCACGATGTTCCCCGCCGTGTCGAAGCTGGCGTTCCTCGTTTTCGGCCCGATGGTCGATCTCAAGCTCATCTTCATCTACTCATCCGTGTTCCGGAAGCGCTTTGTCCTCGGCCTCGTCGTGGGACTGTTTGTGTTGATCGGACTCCTCTGCGTCCGCCTGCATGTGATTGGCTTATGAACTCTTTCCTTCATCGCTTGCTCTCCGCCGGCGTTCTCGCCGTGTGGGGGGGCATCCTGCTCACCTTCTTTTTCACCGGAAGAATCCGCGCATATCTGCACCCGACCTTCCAGCCCTTCGCGCTCATGGCCGGGATCGTGTTGACCTGCATGGCTGTTCTGGTGGTCCTCTCCCCGAAGTCTGCGGCCCCGCATGGTTCGCGTTCGTCGATCGGGAGCATCCTCGCATCGCTCTTCCTTGTCGCCCTCCTTTTCCTCACCTTTTCAAAGACGCTCGACCGGTTCAGCGCAAGCACGGTCGCCAACCGCGTTTACGTGCAGGATCTTGCCCAACTTCCCGGTGCCCAACCGCTCGCTCAGACTCCGGGTAGCATCGAAACTCCCCTGCCCGACGATGGCTCCCCATCTGCGAATTCCCCGCCAGCCGACGCGGCCCAGGATGATCAATACCTGCTGCCCAAAAACAAAGCGGGGCAGGTTCGGGCCGGGGTGATGGACTTTCTCTACGCGGCCCAGCTGCCGGAGGTTCGCGAGCAGCTCGAGAGCAAGCCGGTCGAGGTCGTCGGCCAGTTGATGCCGGCAAAAGATCACAACCCCAAAGGCAACCGATATGTCATCATCCGCATGATCATGACCTGCTGCGCCGCCGACGCCCAGCCGGTTGCGCTCCCGATCGAACCTCAGATCAAGCCGGAATTGCCGGAGATGGCGTGGGTGAAGATCACCGGAACAGCCGCGTTTCCGCTCGAAGGCGGACAGAGGAAGCCGGTCATTCAAAATGCGACTCTGGAACAGATCGGACCTCCGGAGGAGCCGTATCTTTACTGACGGCGCACCGCCTTGACCGCGAGCGTGAGAAAGTAGAATCCCATGGCGACAAGAACGATGGTCGCGCCGCTTGCCGTATCCGCATAGTAGGAGATCAGGAGCCCGCAGATCCCCGAGCAGAGCGCAATGGCGATGGCCGTCGCAACATACTGCCGGGTATTTCCCGCCAGATTCCGGGCAGCCGCGGCTGGAAGGATGAGAAGGGAATTGATGATCAGGATTCCCACCCAGCTCAGGTTCATTGTGACAACCATCACGATGGATGCGACGAACAGCGCTTGGATCCACCAGGCATTCAGCCCCCGGCTGCGGGCGAGGGACTCATTGATTCCGATGAGAAGGATGCTGTTGTAAAAAGCCAGCAGCACTCCTCCCACGACGAGAACTGTCACACAAAGCCACCCGATCTCCTGGGGAGTGATGCTCAGCAAGTCTCCGATGAGATAGCGGCTGAAGCGGTTGAAATTTCCCCCACGGGAAAGCAACACCACGCCGAGGGCGATGCTGAACGACATGCAGAGGGATATCAGGGTGTCCATCGCGGAGCGGGTGAAGCGGTGGAGAAGCAGAATTCCAAAGCCAAGAATCAAGGCGAAAGCCACGAGCGCCAGCAGGGGATCGGCCAGCCCGAGAAGAACCCCCAGACCGAGCCCCGTCAGGGAGGCGTGCCCGATGGCATCGGAAAAAAATGCCATCCGGTTGTTCACGACGAGCGTTCCCATGACGGCGAAGAGCGGGGAGACAAGGATCACCGCAACCAGTGCGTTGCGCATGAATTCATAGCGGGCCCACTCAAAGGGAAGGTTGGCGAGGAGATCAATCGGCGTGCTCATGGCGGTCCTCCAAATCAAGTCCGAACGCGTGCCGGAATTCCGTGTTGGCAAGCACCTCCCGTGGAGTGCCGACGGCCACCACCTGACGATCCAGAAACACAATCCGGTCCGAGACCGGGACGATCCCGGCCAGATCGTGCGACACCATCAGGATCGACAGATCGAATTTGTGCCGCAGCTCCGAAACGGTCCGATAGAAGAGCTCGCGTCCCGGCAGGTCGATCCCGGAAACCGGTTCGTCGAGCAGCAGAAGATTCGGGAGCGGGGTGAGCGACAGAGCCAGCAGAACGCGCTGGAGCTCGCCACCGGACAGCTTTCCCAGCTTGCGGTCGAGAAGATCGCCGGCATCCACGGCTTCCAAGGCCTGCCGCGCCGAATTCCTCCCCCCTCCCCGGCTGCCGAAAAGGACAGGAAAGCGCGAGGTGGAAGCAGCGAACAGATCACTGACGCTGAATGGGGAAAAACGATCAAAATCGAGATTCTGAGGCACATAACCGATCGCCGGGGCATCCTCGCGTCCGGGACCGAAAACCGGATGAAAATGAATCGTCCCCGTGTGGGGAACTTCGCCGAGCAATGCCCGGAGCAGGGTGGACTTTCCCGCCCCGTTCGGGCCGACAACTGTCGTCAGCTCTCCGCAATGGAGATGCAGGGAGACGTTTTCGATCGCAGGATGCCGTTCCAGAGTCACGCTGATGTTGTCAATGTGCGTGCAGCACTGCCCGCATCGGTGCGGCGCAATTCCGGTATGGTGATCGTGAGTCACTCCCTTCAGTCAGACAGGGCCTTCTTGAGGACGTCGAGATTTTTCTGCATTGCAGCGAGGTAGGCATCGCGGGCTTTGGCGGGTTCTCGCGCTCCTGTGACAACCGGGTCGAGGACACTCACGGGAATGCCGGTTTCTTTTTCGATGACCCTGGCGCACTTCGAGGGATACTGAGGCTCGGCGAACAGGGCATGCACTTTGTCCTTTTTGACGGTCTCCACTGTTTCAGCCAATTCCCTGGCATTCGGTTCGGAACCGGGCTCGCGTTCGATCACCCCGACAATGTTCAGGTTGAATTCGCTGGCAAAATACGGAAACGCCTCGTGGAAGGTGATGATGTCCCGGTTTTTCAATCCATCCAGGGCGGCATGCATTTCTGTCCGGAGCTTCTCCAGCTTCGCAACGTAGGCGGAGGCGTTTTTTTTATATTCTTCCGCGTGGCCGGGGTCGGCCTCCGCCAGCCCGGCGGCGATATTTTTCACCTGCTGGATCGCTCCTGAAATCCCCACCCAGATGTGGGGGTTGTCTTCGAAGGCGAGAGGAATCCCTTTGCTGGCCTCGACCACTGTGAGCGAAGGCGATTGCTTCACCGCCTTGTCAATGAACGACTCCATGCCCGCACCGTTCGCCACAAAAATCTCCGCTCCGGCCAGTTTTTTCATGTCCCCCGCCGTGACGGAGTAATCGTGCAGGCAGCCCACGAACGGCGGCGTGAGGCAGGTGACATCAACGCCGGGCGTGTCGCCGACCACGTTGAGCGTGCTCACATACATCGGGTAGAACGAGGTCAGGATTTCGAAGAGCCTGGCATTTGCGCTGCAGACGCCAAGCAGGGAAGCTGCGACCAGGGCCGCGGTGTGTTTCAGTTGATGAGTTGTCATGGCTTTATTGTGTTAGAAGGTGATCGCCGCACGGCCTCCGATGACCAGCGCGTTGTTGAGGTCGCTGGCCCCTCCGGGATTGATGATGTATTGCAGGTCGGGTTGAATGATCAGCCAGGGCGTGATCTCGGCCTGATACGTAAACTCGATGACCATCTCGGCGGCGGCCGGATTCGCACCCTCGTCCAGCACGGAACTGCGGGCTCCGTCGCTGAGCTGCGCGTAGCCGAATCCGATGCCGATGGTATCATTGTCGCGTGTCGGGATGAGCCCCTTGTAGCTGAGTCCGGTGTCGAAATAGAAATGGACGAAGTTGCGGTCTTCCGGAGTGAAGGCCACCCGTCCGAAGAACCCGAGCCCCTGGTCGAATTTCTCCGCGGCCACCGGCGACTTGAAGCTCTTGCCGCGTTTTTCATCAGTGACCGTCTTTCCATCCCTGGCCGGTCCGGCGGGCTCGCCCGGTTCGCGGTAGAGCATCTGATCGAGAACGACATAAAACCCCGCGTTCCCGGAGCTCGTCGACTCCGAAAGGGCATCCGCGTTCTGTCCGGTTTGAAACCAGACGCCCGGCTTCAGTTGCCCAGGAAGGCCGTTCTCGTCCTCGCGGTGATTCCAGCGGAACTGCCCTTCGTTCAGGAACGTATATCCGGTCTGCGCATCCAGCCGCCAACGGAATCCGTGACGGTTGACATCCTGCGCAAAGACATTGCCCTGGAATACGGCGGTCTGGAAAGTGAACCAGTCCACCGGGCTTAAAGCCAACCGCGTCCCGAGCGTTCCCATCGGGTATCCAGGACCGCCTTCCGGGATGTTCATGTAGGCGAATGCCGGCCATCCAAAGGTCCCGTTGATGAACAGTCCGGAATAATCTGAAATCAAAAACTCGGAGTCCGCCGAGAGCTGGCCGAGCCGGATCGAGGCCCTGTCATCCAGCAGATTTTGCTGAAACCAGAGCTCGAACATCCGCACCGTGTTGAACCCCGCAATGTTCGAAATGGTCAGAAAATTGCCAGCAAGATCCTCGCTCGCGTCGCGCCCGCTCAGCCACAGCCACGTCGTACTCACGCTCGCCCCCTTCCAGCCAGCGGCCTTTTCCAGGTCCACCGTCCCTCCAAAATCCAGAAGTCCGGCGTAAACCGATCCTGTCTTCAAACCGCCGGTTGTATTCCCCCACACCTCCAGGGTGTAGCCGCCGAAAATCTCAATGCCTTTGTCGGAAAGAAGCGGACGTGATCCCATCCAGTCCCCCGTCACCTGATTTCTTTCGAGAACCGGTGCCGCCACCGAGGGGTCCGGTTGCTGCGCCCTAGCCAATGGAAAACACGACACAAGTGCGATGGTCGCCGCAGCGGGACGGCAGAGATGACGAAGACAGGCTTTCATTATGAGAATAAATTCTCGATAATAGTTAATGAGAGTCAAGTATCATTTAAAAAATTATCGGGGAAATGGGAGGCTTTCCCGTTGATTTGCAGGGATGGCAGGAAACCCGGCGTTGATCTTGATCCGTCCAAGTCGTATGCATTGCCTGTGGACAGAAGCACCAAACAAAAGCGGGCGATCGAGGCGGTTCTCCGGAACCATCGGAAGCCGCTGACTGCGGCTGAGATCCTGGAGCTGTCCCTGCGCGAGGTCCCGTCGATCGGCATGGCCACGGTTTACCGCTCGCTCAAGGCGTTATCCGGCGACGGACAGGTGGTGTCTGTCGAAATTCCGGGAGAGCCGCCCAGATACGAGCGGGCGGACAAAGGCCACCACCACCACTTTCTGTGCCGTGGTTGCGGGGAGGTTTTTGAACTTGAGAAGTGCCTCGAGGGAATCAAGAAAATGGCGCCGTCCGGATTTCTTGTCGAAGACCACGAGATCATCCTGTATGGGACCTGCCCGGGCTGCGCAAAAAAGGGGAAGCCGGGTCGGCGGGCGGCGTGCTGCGGGAAACACTGAAAACCAGTCAGGCCGGCTCCACAACCGTCCGGTCACCCGATGCGGAAAGCACCCTGACTGCTGATCCCGCCTCAATGAACTGCCCCTCGGTCACGACATCGGCGAGGGAGTTTCCGAACAGCGCTTTCCCGGAAGGACGCAGGGGCGTTTGAGCAATGCCGACATCACCCGAGCGAAGGGAGCGGGAATTTTCCGGAAGCGGGGTCGATGGCCCGGAGACCGACTGTGCGGAGAGGAAAAGCCTGCGAAAGACCGGCAGGTCCGGAAGAAAGCGGGCCAGGACCGCCATCGAAATGACCGATGCCACCACGGCGATTCCCAGATTCATCATCGGCCGCACCACAAGATCGTAGGAGAAAACGAGCGGCTGGGCCGGATAGTAATCCACCATCGCAAAGAAGAGTGCCCCCGCCATGAGCGCGGCTCCGAGCGCGGCCACAAAGGTCACCCCGGGGAAAAATGCCAGCTCGACAACGATCAAAACCGCGCCACACACAAAGACCGCGACCACCTCAAGGCCGGTGAGGCCCGCGATGTAGTGCCCCGCGAAGAAGAGCAGAAAGCAGATCGCGGAGAGCACTCCCGGGACACCAAAGCCGGGGGACTTGAACTCGATATAGGCCCCGATTGCGCCGCCGAGCAGGAAAAGCGGGGCCAGCATCGTGATCCACTGCGCCAGGATCTCAAACCCCGACGGTTCCACTTTGACAACACATTGGGGATCGAGTCCGGCCTCCCTGCAAACCTCGTCGAGATCCTTTGCGATTCCGGAGGCCAGAAGCGGCTTGCCGTCGATCACCTTCACCGCCTCCTGAGCGCTGAGTGTGAGAAGGGCTCCTTTGGGATTGATCACCTCGCCGCCGACCTTCACCTCCTTGTCGAGGTTCATGAACCCGTCCACCAATTCCGGATGGTAGCCGTTGAGGTGGGCGACACTGCGGAAATAGCCGGAGTAGTATGAGACGATTTTTGCGTTCATCGTCGCGGGGATTTCCTCCCCGGAGCTCACGACCGGTGCCGCCGCTCCGATCGCGCTGATCGGGGCCATGAAGACCTTCTTGGTGCCAATCGCGATGAGCGCCCCCGCGCTGCCGGCATTCGTGTTCACATAGGTGTAGCATGGAAGCGGGCTCTTCATCAGCATCTGCACGATCTCCTCCGTGGCTTTGAGCGCGCCACCGGGGGTGTCCATGTCCAGCACGAGCGCCTTCGCCCCGGCCGCCTCGGCATTTTTCAACGCCCGTCGCAGGAAATAAAATTGCGCCTCGGTGATCGCCCCCTCGACCGGAACGACGACCACGGAGCCTTTGGCAATCGCCGGCTCGGCAGCCCGGATCGGCATGATGGCGAAGGCCAGCAGACAAAGAAATCGCATCATTTTTCCGAATCTCACTCGCACCGGCGTGACCCGCAAGGTAATTTGACCCCGTGGGACTGATCTCAGAGGAAACCATCCAGCGGGTGGCCGAGACGAATGACATCGTCGAGGTCATCGGTTCGTATTTCCCCCTCAAAAGGGCCGGAACGAGTTTCCGTGCGCTCTGCCCGTTTCACCGCGAAAAATCCCCCTCGTTCCATGTAAACCCGGCCCGGCAGAACTTCCATTGCTTCGGGTGCGGTGCCGGCGGCGGGGTCCTGCGCTTCGTCATGGACTACGAGCATGTCGATTTCCCCACGGCCGTGAAGCGCCTCGCCCAGCGCGCGGGAATCCCGATCATCGAGGAGATGGGAAACGCCGACGATGACAGGAAACGCGGACTGCGGCAGCGACTGCTGGGACTCCACGCGGAGGCGGCGGACTGGTTCCACAGGAACCTGCTCAAATCCCCCGACGCCTCCCCCGCCCGGGATTACCTGAAGTCCCGAGGCATTACCGGCGACATTGCCCGCTCGTGGCAGCTCGGTTACGCCCCCGACTCGTGGGACGCACTGCTCGACTTCCTTCGAGACAGGAAATTTTCCGTCGAAGAAATCTCACAGAGCGGACTGGCCTCGTCCAAAGACGAGGGAGGAGACCTCTACAGCAGATTCCGCGGGCGTGTCATGTTCCCGATCCACAACGACTACGGCGAGGTCGTGGCATTCAGCGGACGGGTTCTCGACCCCAACGCAAAAACCGCCAAATACGTCAATTCCCCGGAGACGCCGCTTTTTACCAAGGGGAAGGTGCTTTACGGCCTCAATAAAACGAAGCGCGACCTCATCGAGAAAAATGCGGCCATCGTCTGCGAGGGGCAATTAGATTTGATTTCCGCGTATGAAGCGGGAGTGCGCCACGTCATCGCCCCCCAGGGCACGGCCTTCACAAGCGATCAGGCGAGGCTTCTCCGCCGGTTTGTGGAAACGGTCCTCCTCTGCTTCGATTCGGACAACGCCGGCCAGCAGGCTGTCGCCCGATCGCTTCCCGCCCTGCTCGGCCAGGGGCTCTCCGTCCGCGTTGTCGAACTTCCTTCGGGCGAGGATCCCGATTCCCTCATCCGCAAGGCCGGACCCGCCGCATTTTTGGAGGTGGTCGCCCGCGCCAGGGATTTTTTCGATCATGCCACCGACAAGGCGGAAGCTTCCGGGGAGCTTGCCGACCCCGCCGGAAAATCCCGGCTTGTCCATCGCCTCGGCCCGCCGCTTGCGCTCGTTCAGGATGCCGCTCTCCGGGAATCCCATCTCGGCCGCCTCGCTTCCCGCCTCGGCATTCCCCAGCAGGCGATCCGCACGGCCATGAAGCCGCCGACTGAGACGGAATCCCGGGACGAAAAACCCGCCCCGGCGCTGGAGACGATCGCGCTTTCGCCCGGGATCTCCATCCTCTGCCGCCTTGCCATGACGAGCCGCCCCGTGCGCGAGTGGCTGAGGGAACAGGGCTCCGCAGTCCCGTTCGACGCCAACGGCGGGCTGCTCGATAAAATTGCCGGTGCGGAATTCGATGAAAACGATCCATCGTCCGTTGCCGTTTTTACAAGCTCCCTCGGAGTCGCCGCCGAGCGGGCGCTGTCCGCGTTGGACTTGTCCCGCCCCGGTGCGGATCCCCTCTCCCGCGCAAGGGAAACCTGGTCCGGGCTCGCGGCCCAGCATCTCGCCCGGGAGATCGAAGGATTAAAGAACCTCCTCGCCCGGCCGGGAATCACCCCGGACGAGCGGTTAAAAATACAAAAACAAATCCTTGACCTGAAAATCCGTGTAGCCGATGGTTTTCGGCCCTCTCAGTGAGAGGGCAAACACCGGCACGCCTGCTTGAAAACCAAAACCAAACCGTCAAAGAGCCAAGCCCGATTGGCCAAGTCCACGTCTCATAAAAAGCCGGCCCACAAAGCCGCGCCGAAAAAGCCCGCCGCCAAGGCGGGCAAGAAGACACCCGCCGCACGAGCGACCAAGGCCCCGAAAAAGGCCGGCACGAAAAAAGCTCTCCCGGCCGCAAAACCGAAGCCCGCAGGCAAGATGAAGCCGGGTTCCAAGGGCAAGGTAAAACCTCACGCCAAGCCCGCCCAGAAGGCAAAGCCCCCGGAAAAAAAGCCGGCCCAGGCGAAACATGCCGGCACGAAAGCCCCGCTCATCCCGGCAGCACCAATTACCCCTCAGGATCTGCAAAAGGCGATCCAGGAAAAGGTCCGCGAGCTGATCAAGCTCGCCAAGGAGCAGGGCTATGTGACGTTCGACGACCTCAACGAGCATCTCCCCGAGGGGCTCGCCGAGGCCGATCACATCGACTCGATCATCAGCCAGCTCAATGCCGTCGAGATCGAGATCATCGAGTCCTCGGATGTCGACCGTGTCAAGGAGGTCCGCAAGGCGGACGAGGAAGAGGAGGAGAAGGAGGAAAAGACGGATTCCAAGCTCGACATCCTCGACGATCCGGTCCGCATGTATCTCAAGCAGATGGGGCAGGTTCCCCTGCTGACAAGGGAGCAGGAGGTTGAAATTTCGAAGCGCATCGAGGACGCCGAGCTCAAGGTCCAGGAGACGCTTTACCGCTTCGGGTTCATCGCCCGCGCGCACCACGATCTGGCCCAGAAACTCATCGACCAGCGCGAGCGCTTCGACCGGGTGATCCTCGACAAGAAAATCGAAAGCCGCGAGCGCTACATGAAAGCGCTTCCCCGTCTCTGCCAGCAGCTCAAGAGGCAGACTGATTCGGTGTCAAAAATCTACGGGGAAAAGCTCACCGTCGCCTCCCCCAGCCCGGCCAATGTCAAAACGTTCGAGAAATCGATCCAGAACCTCCAGAAGCTCTACCCGAAATTTTTCTTCAAGCAGAAGGTGATCGAGGATTTCGTTCTCCTGGCCGATGAAAATCTCCGCGCCCTGCAAAACCTGCAGCACGAGTATAAAAAGCACGCCAAGAACCCGGATTCCAAACACCGCAAGCACTTCGCCCAGGAGATCAAGGACATGCAGCGCCGGTTCTGGCTCACCCCCGACGACCTCGTTGCCAGGCACCACGACCTGAAGCAGTGGCACCGGAAAGCGCTCAAGGCGAAGACGGAAATGGTCGAGGCGAACCTCCGCCTCGTCATCTCGATCGCCAAAAAATACACAAACCGCGGGCTTTCGTTCCTCGACCTGATCCAGGAGGGCAATATGGGGCTCATGAAGGCGGTCGAAAAATTCGAATACCGCCGCGGATACAAGTTTTCGACGTATGCCACATGGTGGATCCGGCAGGCGATCACCCGCTCGATCGCCGACCAGGCCCGCACGATTCGCATCCCGGTCCACATGATCGAGACGATCAACAAGCTCATCCGGGTCCAGAAGCAGCTCGTGCAGGAATACGGACGCGAACCGAGCCCCGAGGAAATTTCCGACGAGATCCAGCTCCCGGTCGAGCGCGTCCGGGCCGTCCTCAAGATGGCCCAGCAGCCGATTTCGCTCCAGGCGCCGGTCGGCGACAGCGACGACACCAGCTTTGGCGATTTCATCGAGGACAAGGGGGCCGAAAACCCGGCCGACATGGCGGCGATCGTCCTTCTGAAGGACAAGATCAAGGACGTTCTGGAGACCCTCACCGAACGCGAGCGCCAAGTGCTTGAACAGCGGTTTGGACTGGTGGACGGCTACAGCCGGACGCTTGAGGAAGTCGGACGCCAGTTCAAGGTCACCCGCGAGCGCATCCGGCAGATCGAGGCCAAGGCACTGCGGAAAATGCGCCATCCGACCCGGATCCGGCAGCTCGAGGGATTCCTCGAAGCCCAGGAACTCTGATTTTTCCGCGCGACTTTTTTGCACCGCCGGTGTTGGATCGGTTGCCATGAAAGACGACTTCGAGAACGATGCCCTGTGGGAGCTTCTGGGACATGCCCGGACCGCTTCCGTTTCGCCGTATTTTTCGCGTCGTGTCCTGCGGGATATCCGACTGTCGCCCGCCCAGCCGTTGCTGCCTCCTCTCCTGCTCCGCTGGCTGGCTGCGGGAGCCCTGGCTGTGCTGACCGTCGGCTTCTGTCTCAATCTTGATTCGGCCCGGTCCGGAGCCGGGGGCATTGCGGGATTCGGCGACTTCAACCAGACATTCGACGCCATCGCGGGAATCGACACCCTCGTTGCTGTCGACGATGTTTCGGTCCTCGACTATTCCAGCGGACTGTAAGGCAGGCTCTCCAGCAACGGCTTAAGGTGGGTTGTGAGGTCCGGACGGGTTCCTGCCCACGGAAAAAGCGAGTCGATCTCTCCTGCCCCTGCCTCTTCGCCGACCTCCTCCAGCCGTCGGACAACGGCAAGCAGCACCGGAGCAGGAATCCTGCTGTCGTGGCCCAGGCAAAAATCCATCACTCCCGGTGGCCGGCCGGCCAGCCCCATGCGGAGGCGGGTGCCGCTTTGATAGGAACTGAGGCCGAGTTCCCAGCGCCCCTCGACGCTTACCAGCCGGAGCAGGCGGAATTCCGCATTCGGATCGGCCCGCCGGAACGTCACGGCTTGCGCGGGGGAGTGCTCCGCCCCGGATGCCCCCACCAGCTGTTCGGACGCCCCTCGCCATAGTGGGCTTCAAACGCCCGCACGGCATCCTCCATGCTCCCATCCGCCGGGGCCCATTTTTCCACATCGGGAAAATCGGTCGAAATATTCCGGTTTTTGACATCGCTGCGGAAGCGGATCGGACACCAGAACGATTCGATGTTGCGGAGCATCTCGCTGCCGAGCGCCCAGACCCCGGTCATCCAGTCGCAATACCAGCACCACAACAGGTCGTAGCCGATGAGCCCGTCATATTTGTGGCGGGAGAGGTTGATCCACTCCGAGGATTTGTAGGTCGGCAGCCTGCCGAGCCATGCCACCGGCGGATAGAGTATGATGGTGGCGAGGCGGACCTGGGCAAAGACCAGGACGGCAGGAGTCTGAAACATCAGGCAAACCTGGTTTCGCACCGGCCCGAGGAGCTTCGCCTGGGCATCGGTGAGCGTCCGGCCCTTTTTTCCGCGGATCGCCCGGTGGACGAGGCAGAATGCATGAAGGAATGCCAACTGCGCCACCACGGAGGCAACGACGCCGGCCCATCCCCCCAGGCAGGCTCCGACCACCCACGGGATCCAGGTGAAGAGGCTCACAAAAATATCCAGCAGGGGGGCTTCGCTGATTTTTTCCGTCACGGCAAATGCCAGCCTGGTGAAGAGGGCCGCCACGGCCATGCCGGAAAAAATCCATCCCACACAGAAAAGAAACACGGGAATCTGATGCATTCCTGATTTCTCTCACAGCACGGGCGGGAACGAAATGCCTTTCTTCTTCTTCGTGTTCCCGCAAAGCGCGCAAACTGCAGGCTTGCCTGCATGACAGGGATTGTCCTCACTGGAGGAGGATGAAGAAACTCTGGGCGTATTTTGCGAATCTGGGCCGCAAGTTGATCAATTTGCACGACACGCCGCACGCGGTTGCCGGAGGGGTTGCCATCGGAATGTTCATCGGGTTCACTCCGCTGTTCGGCCTGAAGACGCTTCTCTGCCTCGGGCTGGCCTACCTGCTGCGGTGCAATCCAATTGCCGCCGTGGTCGCCGTTTCCCTCCACGACATCGTCACCCCGATCTGGCCGGTGTTGTTGAAAATTGAATATGACATCGGAGCCTTCATCCTGACGCGCTTTCACCATGCCCCTCCCCCCATCGGACTCCACCACCTTCACTTCGGAGAGCTCATGAAGTGGACGACCTTTTTCCAGGTCGGCCTGCCGCTCCTGATCGGCTCGATTTTCCTTTCAACTCCGGCCGCCGTGGTCTCATACATCGGCATGCTGAAATTCCTGCAGTTCCGCGAAAAGCGGCGCGCAGCACACCATCCGTGAGAAGAGTATTCTGGATCCTTTTTTTCTCGTGTTCGGCGGCCGGCCTGGCCCTGCCGTTCCTTCCCCCGGCTTCCTGGTCCTGGTGGGACTCCACCTGGATTCTCCTGTTCTTTGTGGCCGCCTATGCAGGCATGGTCGAGGTGGCGGGACTCTCCGCCACACGGATGACTGCCGGGATCGTTCTGGTATCGATGGCCGTCCTTCTCGGGCTGGGAGCACTGACGGGATGGCCGGTCGGCCCCCTGAGGTTTACCGAGCACTCGGGGCTGCGCCTGGGAGGGGCCATCCCACTGGCCCTGCCGCTCTTTGGGTTTGCGTTGCTCACGGCGAGCGGGCAGGTGACTGCGGCTCTGATGCCCGGCGCGGGACGGGCAGGGCTTGCAGCAGGAACGGCAGTCGCCTTCCTCGTCAGCATCGCGAACGGAACGGAATTTCTGGTCGCCGACCGGATCTGGTGGCTCTGGAACCCATGGGGCAACGGAAGTGCCACCGGCCGGATCGTTTTTTCCTGTCTGGTGCTCGGATCGGCTGCCGCACTGCTTTCCTTCGCATATCCTGCGGATACCAGCATGCGGAGAACCCGCTGGAACGCGGCGTCCATAGCCTGGGTTTCCATCAACCTCCTTTTCCTCGCCGCCCGTCTTGCGGCATTGCGGCCATGACGTTCTGGGACCTCCTGCGCAGCAAGCTCCAGGGCGAACCGGCCCTCCACCCGCTGGAGAGGAGAATGGCGAAGCGCTGGGTGAAAGAGCGCCTCAAAAAACTCTACCCGGAGCTCCGGCTGGATCCCAGGGCCCTTGAGGAGGCTTATCAGGAACTCGGACTGGAAGCGCATGAGGGCTCGGGCAGGGGCGGAGCCACGGTCTTTGAAATCACGCTTCCCGGAGAGCAGAGATGAGCGCACTCATTGTCCTGCTTCCTGTTCTGCTGATCTTCGCCTGGGCGGCGATCTGCTACAACAAGCTCGTCAACGCGCGCAACCAGCAGGCCGAGGCATGGAGCGGAGTGGAAGTCCAACTGAAAAAACGCGCGGACCTGATCCCCCCGCTCGTCGAATGCGTCTCCGCCTACCGCTCCCACGAATCCCGGACATTCCGGGAAAATTCCTCCACGCGCAACGAAGCCGACACGGTGCGGAAAATGCGGGGCCTGGTCGCGCTCGCCGAAAGTTATCCGGAACTCAAGGCGGCGGACAATTTCCGGAAGCTGATGGACCAGCTCGTCGCGATTGAGGACGACCTCCAGTATGCCCGCAGGTATTTCAACGGCTCCGTCCGCGACTACAGAAACCTTGTGGAATCCGTGCCCTCCAATGCGATCGCCGGAATTTTCGGATTCCATGCGGCGGAGTTCTTCGAGGTCGAGTCCGTGCTCGAACGCAACACCCCGGAGGTCAAGTTGTGAATTCGGGACCCCTGAGGGGGGTTCGCTTATTGCGATATGGGAAAACCGGGATGCGGATTCTGATGCGGCTGGCTCTGGCCGCATGCCTGCTCGCCAGCGTCTGCGCCGGCGAGGAAATCCGTGATTTTTCAAGCCGGATCGAAGTCCTGCCGGACTCCGATCTCATCGTCACCGAGACGATCCGGGTGATGCCCGAAGGAAACCAGATCAAACGGGGCATCTACCGCGACTTCCCCACCCTCTATGCCGGAAAAGCCGGGTTGCGGGCATCCGTGCCATTCAAGATTTTGGAAATCCTCCGCGATGGAAAACCGGAGCCGTGGCATTCGGAGCGAAGAGGAAACGGAATCCGGATTTATCTCGGAAGTGAAAATGTCTTTCTCCCGCATGAAGAGACAACCTACACGATCAAATACCGGACCGGCCGGCAGTTGGGATTCTTCAAAGACTTCGATGAACTTTACTGGAACGTGACGGGCAACGGCTGGGAATTCCCGATTCTGCAGGCTGCCGCCTGCGTGGATCTCCCTGCGGGTGCCAAACCCCGCTCGATCGAAGGTTACACCGGCAGAAAGGGAGCCAAAGGATCGGACTACCGGGTGGAGGGCTCGCCGAACTGCACCGGCTCGCTCGTCACCACGGCACCGCTCTCTCCCGGCGAAGGATTCACGGTTGCCATCACCTGGCCGAAAGGGTTCGTCAAACGGCCTTCGCCTGAATCAGGATGGCTTTCACTCGCCTCGTCAAATCGCGGGCTCATCGTCGGCGGGCTCGGCCTGCTGGCGGCCTTCGGATACTTTTTCATCAGTTGGATTCTGATCGGCCGGGATCCGGAAAGCGGCGTCATCGTTCCGCTCTTCGAGCCACCGGAGCATTTCACCCCGCAGGATGTCCGCTATCTCAACGGACTGGGCACTTGCGACAACGCGAGCTTCACTGCGGCGATCATGCACCTCGCCGTTCAGAAGGCGCTCAGGATCACCGAATCCTCAAAGCACGTTTTCACCATCGAGCGTGACAAGGGGGCCGGCATGGACGAGGCGGAGAACAGGCTGCTGGAATCGCTCTTCACGGAGAACCGCTCCCTCAAGCTGACCAATACCAAACACGATCTCCTCGCCGCCGCACGCAAGGCCCTGGCAAAGGACCTCGCGACAAAGAACAATCCGTATTTTCACCGCAACACGCGCATCTGGGTCATCGGGCTGCTGGCGACGCTGGTCCCACTGGCAATTTCGATTCTGGACGCCCGCGATCTTGGCGGGGCGGTTTTCATGATGGTCTGGCTTTCGATCTGGTCCATCGGCTGCGCCGCTCTTTCCATGGCGTTCTATTCCGCATGGCGCAGCAAGACGAAATGGACCTCTCTTCCGCTCCTGCTGTTCTGCCTTCCGTTTTTTGCCGGCTGGATTTTCGGCGTTCTGGCCCTTGTCCAAGCCGCATCGCCGTGGGTCTGCTGTCTCTACCTGGCGGGAATCGCCCTGTGTGCGGTTTTTCAGCATCTGCTCAAGCGCCCGACCCCGGAGGGACAGAAACTCCGCGACAGGATCCGAGGATTTAAAAAATACCTTTCGGTGGCGGAGGCCGAACGCCTCGGACTCGAAAATCCCCCGGAGCGCACGCCCGAACTCTTTGAAAAGTTCCTGCCCTATGCGCTCGCCCTCGGCGTCGAGCAGGCGTGGTCGGAGCAGTTTTCCGACATCCTGACGGCAGCCTCCCGGACGCCGGAATCCGGCCCTCACTCATCCACCCTGACCATCCCCGCTGCATCGGCAGCATTTGCCGGGGCGCTGAGCAGCGCGATCTCCTCCGCATCCAGCGCGCCGGGTTCGAGCTCCGGCAGCGGGGGCGGCGGCTCCTCAGGGGGCGGGGGGGGAGGCGGGGGCGGCGGAGGCTGGTAGCCTGCGATATCTGCGGATCTCGTAACCGTCGCCGGCTTGCACAACCTCTCCCGCGTCGAATTCCGTTTCGAATTCCGGGAACCAGGTATCCCCCGGCACCCGGATGTCCACATGGGTCAGCAGAACCTCACGGCACCGGGGAAGCAGGGCGGTGTAGAGTTCCGCTCCTCCGATCACATAAACCTCGCGCCCGTCGGCGGGTGACACAATTTCCGCAGGGCTTCGGAAAACCCGGGCCCCATCGAGCGATGCGGTGCGGGAAAGCACCCAGTTCTCGCGCCCCGGAAGCGGCTTTCCAAGCGACTCGAACGTCTTGCGGCCCATCACCACCACCTGCCCCAGCGTCGTGCGCTTGAAGAATTTCAAATCCTCGGAAAGGTGCCACGGAATTTTTCCCGCACTCCCGATCACACGATCCGGCGACATGGCGGCGATGGCAATCATGACAAAGTGGGAAGCGGGAAGTCGGAAGTCAGAAGGACTGAAAACTGAACCCTGAAAACTGAAAACTTCATACAGAAATCGGCGCCTTGATCGGGGGATGCGGGTCGTAGCCCTCCAGCGTGAAATTCTCGATCCGGAAATCCTCCAGGTTTGTCACCGACGGATTGAGGAGCATCCTTGGAAGCGGACGGCATTCACGGGAGAGTTGTTCGCGCGCCTGGTCGAGGTGATTGGAATACAGGTGCAGGTCGCCGAACGTATGGACAAATTCGCCCGGCTTGAGCCCGGTCACCTGAGCCACCATCATCGTCAGCAGGGCATAGGACGCGATGTTGAACGGAACGCCGAGAAAGAGGTCCGCACTCCGCTGGTAAAGCTGGCAGCTCAGCTCTCCATCCTGCACGTAAAACTGAAAGAGGGCATGACACGGCGCCAGCGCCATGAGGTGGATCTCGCCGGGATTCCATGCCGAGACAACAAGCCGCCGGCTGTCCGGATTCGTGCGGATCTGATCCACCACCTCCCGGATCTGGTCGATCGAGGAACCGTCGGGCTTTCGCCAGTCGCGCCACTGCGCGCCATAAACCCGCCCCAGGTTTCCCTCCGCATCCGCCCACTCGTCCCAGATCGTAACCCTGTTGTCTCGGAGATAACCAACGTTTGTGTCGCCCTTCAGAAACCAGAGCAGCTCGTGGATGATCGAACGCAAGTGGAGTTTCTTCGTCGTAACGAGCGGAAAGCTGAGCCTCAGATCAAAGCGCTCCTGCGCCCCGAACACCGAATACGTTCCTGTGCCGGTGCGGTCGGATTTGAAGCGGCCCTTTTCGAGAACCAGACGGAGAAGGCGGTGGTATTGTTCCATGTCAGCTGCAAAAATATTTTCAGGCTCTGAGGCGTATTTGGTCACGCCAATGTGTCGGGCCCCGGTGCGCCGCGCAAGCCGGGAATCCCATCGATCCGTCCGGCCCCTCCACCTGGCAATCAAGGTTCGCGCATTTACCGGTCCCGGCCCTTGAATACGCTTGGAATCCCCGCGGCAAATTTTGCAGACTTCACGCCATGAGTGACAATCCCCCTCCCGAACCCGTCCCCTCGACCCGTTTGATGTCGGTGGATGCCCTGCGGGGGTTCGACATGTTCTGGATCGTCGGAGGGATCTGGGTGGTGCGGGCGTTGAACCAGATGTCGGACACACCGGTCACCGGGTTTCTACTCGGTCAGTTGAGGCACGAGAGATGGGAGGGCCTTCGCTTCCTGGACCTCGTGTTTCCGCTGTTTATTTTCATCATGGGGATTTCGATCGTTTTTTCCCTGACGAAAGCCCTGGAAGCCGGAGGGCGAACGCAGGCGATCCGGCGGATCATCCCGCGCGGCATCCTCCTTTATCTTCTGGGTGTTTTTTTCTACGGGGGATTCAACAACACCTGGCCGAACATCCGCCTGGTCGGGGTGCTGCAACTCATTGCCATCTGCTACGTCGCCGGAGCGATCCTGTTCTGCTACCTCAAACCGCGCGGGCTGATGCTGGTGACGATCTTCCTGCTGGTGGGATACTGGGGCCTCATGACCTTTGTCCCAATCCGGAACTACCGCTTCGATGACGTGGAGCACCTTGTTGACGCGCGTGTCAAAAAGGAGGTCGAGGCTCGCGGAGAACAACCGCCCAAACCGGTCACCGAAGCCCAACGCAAGGAGATCCGCAACCAGGTCGTCCAGCAGGCCACCCGGGAATACTTCGCCACGACGGAATTCGTAACCGGAAAATTTGACATGGGACTGAACCTCGCCAACCACCTCGATTTCCTTTACCTGCCCGGGCGGCGGGTCCAGGCGTTCTGGGATCCGCAGGGCTTGTTGGCAACCCTTCCGGCCATCGCCAGTGGTCTTCTGGGGATTTTCGCGGGGCTGCTCTTGAGAAGAAGAGACATCGGAGACAACCTGAAGGTGGCCTACCTCGCGGGCTTCGGCGTCGCGGGCGTGGTCCTGGGGTCGCTATGGGGGTTGCAGTTCCCCGTGATCAAAAACATCTGGACCTCGTCCTATGTCCTTGTGGCCGGTGGCTACAGCGCCCTGCTGCTCGCTGCATTCTATTGGATGGTCGAAATCAAGAACTGGCGGCGGTGGTGCCAGCCGTTTGTCTGGATCGGATGCAACGCCCTGACCATTTACCTCGCTGTGTTGCTCGTGGATTTCCCCCTGCTCGCCTCCCGTCTCGCCGGGGGAGACATCAGCAACTGGATGGACTCCCATGTGGCCCGGGGCTCGGGACAAGTCCTTGTCACCACCATCGCCTGCGTGCTCGTCTTCGCTTTCGCCCGGTTCCTTTACAAGCGGAAGATTTTTCTGAGGATCTGATCCGCCCGGGAGATTTTTCGCGCGTCCAGCGGGGCGCGGAATCGCTCCGGCGATGCGGAGAGGCTTGCGGGTACAGGGGAAAATCCCTACCGTGCTCCCGTGGTTGCACGAATTCTGGCAAAATCTCTGCGCCGGTTCTCGGAGTCGCTGGGAACCTCACTTCATCGCGCCGCCGAGGGTGCGGACAGGCGTCTGCGCTCCTTTGCGGAGAGGGTCGATCGTCACATGGTCCGGGAAAGCCATGCTGACGGACGACCTTCTTCTTCCGTATTTGAATCTCTGCGAAGGCTTGTCGAGCAAATCCACAAAAACCTGCATCGCAAAAAGCGCAAAAGCTTGAAGGAGATCCTCGACGTTTGCGTGATGGCGCTGGAGGCTCCGGTCATCAATGACGTTTACATGGCTGAGTTGATCCGAACGCAACGCCTCCAGAGAAACTCTGAACAAGGCAACTCTAATCATGCCGACAGGAAGAGAACACGCATCCAGCTTCCTCCGAGGAAAATTCAGGAGGAAGTGAAGGGCTCCTCACGCCTGAAAAAGGCATCAGCCGACGAGAGCTGACGGCCTGGCATTCACCCGTCCGATTTTCTCAGCGGCCTTGCAGGAACCCCTCCCCAGGTCTCGCCTTGGGGGATGCTTTTGGTAACCACTGCGCCGGCGCCCACGACTGCCCCGTCTCCGATGGCAACTCCCTGAAGTATTACACACCGTGCTCCAATCCAGACGTTCCTCCCCAGCAGAATCGGGCTCGATTCGAGCGGCTGCCGGTTCATGGGCTCGTCTGAGCTCCGGCCGTGATTCGAATCGGAAAAAGTGCAGCCGGAGGCGATCAAACAATCATCGCCAATCGACAATTGCCGGCGGATGTTGAACTCGCACCCCCGGCCAATGAACACCCTGTCGCCAATGACGATCGATGGACCGGGCGTCCAGTAGTGGTCGAAGTTAAAAAATATGTCTGGCTGCAAGATGCACCGGCTCCCCAATTTCACCTGATGCGGCCAGGTAAAGAGGGTTCGCGAAGGAATCCGGGTTCCGCTTCCGATCTGCGCCCCCCGCATCCGGAGGAAAGCCATCCGGGTCGTGCCTGGAATTCCGTTGAGAAGAATGGCCCGCCTCCACAACCGCTGGATCATTTCAGTCGCACTCATGGAAATTGTGAAAGCACCTGGATGGCTGCCTGATTATTGCATTTTTTTGCAATGTCGAGCGCGGTCGTTCCCTCCGTGGACCGGATGGACGGATCAACATGATGATCGAGCAGGAGGCGGACGAGCTCCGCCCCGGCGCTGGCGGCGGCCTCATGCAGCGGCGTGCCGCCGAGTTCGCTCAATGTCATCGGGTTGGCTCCGCCGTCAAGAAGCGCCCTTGCGATCTCAAGCCGGTTCTTTGCGGCGGCGTGGTGCAGGGGAGTCCACCCTCCCTTGTCCCGCAGATCCGGCTTCGCGCCCGCCTTCAGCAAGGCAGCAACAAGGATCAGGTTTCCGCGCTCCACAGCAAGATGCAGAGGAGTGCGCCGCGAAGAATCCTGCCCATCCGGATCGGCTCCCGCCTCCAAAAGGAGCAAAGCGATGTCCGTCTTGTTTCTCAGCACGGCCTGTGACAGGGGCGGACGCGTCTTATCACGGGCCTGATTCAGTGAAGCGGGGTTCGAGGACAGGTGAAGCCGGACGTCCTCCAGATCGCCCTTCGCAATCGCCTCATCGATGCTTGGAGAAGCTGGCACGGGGATAAGACAACCCTTCACTCCCTGTTTCGGAACATCGATGTGTGCCGTCCAAATGATCGCGTTCAGGACAAGCTTGCGGAAATCCTCCTGCGCCCAGTTGCGGAAAAAATGTCCGCCGGTGAATCCTAAGCCGCGTGATCCGTTCGGATTCTCAACCGCCCAGGCCAGGGTCTGGGGAATTTTGCGCACAAGGTCGCTGCGTACGGAAGCATTCCCCGAGCGGGGGCCATCCGCTCCCAGGGATTCCATGGGAGGATGAGCCTGCAACAACGGGATGATGGATTTGCGCAGACGGAGATGAAAGTAGAATTCATCCTCCAGGGAAAAAGGCCTCACTCCCCGGGTCACCGGATGGTCAGAGATCTCAGGGGCCTCCATTTTCCAGACGGGATTGACCGACCAGTCGACCTCGAAGCGCCCGCCAATTGTGTCGTCCAGAAGTCTGGCCATTTCGGGGTCACCGGGTTCAAGGGCGAAATGAAGGACGACAAGCCCCTTGCCTGACTCGTAGTGACGGCGAAGTTCGGTAATGTGGCCATTTGCAGGATGCTTCTCCAATCCATCCCCATAAATTACGATGCTGTCCGCCGCCTGCACTTTGGAAGCATCCGGCCATTCCGTGCAGACCTCCACATGGAGCCCGGGATCGCCTTCCAACAGATGCCTGGCAAGCAAGTTGCAGCCCGCGGGAAATTCATGAGTTCCGGCCTCATGTGTTTTGGGACCGGCAATGAGCAGGACGTTCTTCTGGCTCGCCACCACCGGCACGGCGGTTAGCAGACCGATCAGAATGCAGATGACAGGACCGCGCATGGCATTTCCCGAAAAATCAACGCTTCCCGGTTGGAGAATTCGTTTCACCCGGCCACGGAAATTTGAACTCATAGGTGCCGGAAACAACATCGCAAAGCAGCCTCCCATCCACTGGCTTGAGAATCTTCACGCCATCCGCATGTTCGAGCGGCTTGCCGCCCGCCTTCACAATTGAGGCATCGCAGACCGGCAGGGATACGGTCGCAGTCGTATTGGCGGGAATGATAAAATTCCAGTGGAAGAGCCCGTTCTCGATTTTCCAGTCGCTTGTGATCCGGCCGTAGGGCGAATCGTGGGTGGCCTTCACCCAACTGAGGTCGCCCACCGGCTGCGGGCGCATGAGGATGTGTTTGAATCCGGGCTGTTTCGGATCGGACTTGATGCCGGCCAGGTCTTCGTAGAGCCAAATGACAAAGTCGCCGACGAGCATGACGTGGTTGCCGGAATTCATGGCGGGATTCGCCGTGTTTCCGTTCCACAGCTCCCAGATCGTGGTCGCCCCCTGCTCGATCATGTATCCCCAGCCGGGGTAGGTGGATGTCGTGGCGAACCCGTAGGCCAGATCTTCCCGTCCGCCTTCAGTTAGAACGCGGTTGAGCCATTGGCCGCCGATCAATCCCGTTCCGATATGGCCCTTGCTCTCGTCCGTGATTTTGTTGACGAGGTGATCGAATACCCTGCCACGCTGGTCCTCTGGAACCATATCAAATGCGAGGGGCAGCACGCACGACGTCTGGGAACCATTGCCGTAATACCCCCGCTCCGGATCGTAGAATTTCCTGTTGAGCGCGGTCTTGAGCTGGGCGGCGAGCGCGGTGAATCGGCTGGCGTCTTCCGGCTTTCCCAACTGGGCCGCATAACCGGCCATCAGATTGAGGCAGTGATAAAAGTAGGTGGTGGCCAGAATGGCGGGCGCGGTTTTTCGCGCGGGATCCTTCGAGTGGATCATCGTGTTGTCCTCGGGAGGCACACACCAGTCGCCATAGGAATCCTTGCTGATGATCCCATCCTTGATGAATCCGCTCATGTAATCGACCCACTTCGCCATCCCCGGATACCGCTTCTCAATCACCGACATGTCTCCGTATTGATCGCGCAGGGCTCCCGGGATCAGAACGACGCTGCTCGGCCAGGTGACGCTGTCGTTGTAGAGCGGCCAGTAGGGAGGGCAGACATCCGGGACGCTACCCGAGGGCTTTTGCGCGTCGAGCATGTCCTGCGTCCACTTTGAATACAGAGGCGCGACGTGGAACAGGAATGTTTCTCCCTTCGCTTCGACCGAGCGGTCGCCCAGCCAGCCCTGCCGCTCGTCGCGCTGCGGACAGTCAGTGGGAATGCTCCGATAATTTCCGCGGACCCCCCGGACAACATTTTGATAAATACGGTTGACCATCGGATTTGAGCAGGAAAACTCCCCGGCAGTGGTGACATCGTCGTTGACGAGGCGCCCCTCGATCGAGTCGAGCGACGGCCGGCCAGGCCAGCCGGTCACTTCGACGAAGCGGAAGCCATGATAGGTGAAGCGAGGTTCCCAAGTCTCCTCTCCCCCACCCTTGAGGGTGTATTTGTCCGTCACCTTGGCATCGCGGATATTGGCAAGATAAAGCGTTCCGTCCGGTTGCAACGTCTCGGCGTGCCTCAAAGAAACCTGCGTGCCAGCCGGGCCGGCAACTTTGATCCGGCACCACCCCACCATGTTCTGTCCCATGTCGAAGACAAAAACCCCCGGCCTGGGCTCCGATACGCTCACCGGCTTAAGGGTTCCGGTGATGCGGATCGGCGGAATCATCTGCGGCGCCATTTCTCCGCCGGGAGCCGCGACCAACTGCGGGCTCTCCCATTTGGAATCGTCGAATCCCGGCTCCGCCCAGCCGGCCATTTCCATGCGGGCATCGTATTCCTCCCCGTCATACTCGTTGTTGGCGCGAATCGGCCCGGCATCGGTCAGCCTCCAGGATTCGTCGCTCACGACCTCGTCGGTGCCGTCCTCATACTCGAGGCGCATCAGGAGGAGAAGTTTCGGAAAACCGTAGGTGTTGGTCTGCATGGGCGTTTGCAGCCGCGGAGCATAAAAACGCCCGTTTCCAAGAACGACCCCGATCGCATTTCCTCCGGATTTCAACAGGCCGGTCACATCGCGCGTCACATAGAAATCGCGTTTCGTATAATCGCTCAGCGCGGGCGAGAGCACGTCGTCGGAGATCTTTTTCCCGTTGAGATAAAGCTCGGAGAGTCCGAGCCCGGAAAACGAGACCGTCGCCCGGCGGACCGGCTTCGCAACCTGAAACTCCTTCCGCAGCCAGCGGGCGGGCAGCCGCCGCTCCTCCGGCTCGCAGATCTCACCCCATGGCTTGATGCCGTTTGGACCGAGATTCTTTGCGGCGATCCATGCAGAATCCGCAAAGGCAGGCTGCTCCCACCCCTCCGGCCCTGTATCGGACGACTTCCAAAGACCATCTGTGGCAACGTCGAGCGGTTCGCCGGATTCGAACTCCACTCTCAGCCGCGCCAGCAACCCCGCTGGATTCGGAGCATCCCCCATATTCTCAACCGAGGCGGCAAGCACATTCGGTCCCGCATGGAGAGCTTCTGTCACATCGAACCTGCGGGCGGACTGCGCCGTGCTGGCTTCACCGATCTTCCGGCCATTGACAAAAATCGTCACGAGGTTGTCAGCGACGACACACCACTGCGCCGATTTGATGGCGCGGTCTTCCGGAAGATCAACCGTGCGGCGGAAATACCGTGTGGCTGGCGGAGGTTCCTCTTCCGGAAACCAGATCCAGTCCGCCCCCTTCAGAACGGTTTTCCGGTCCTGCTCATCCTTTCCAATCCATTTGCCACGCCAGTCTGTCGGATCCAACAAACCCATGCTCCAGCTTCCCGGCTGGCTCCACCCGGAGCATTCGCCATCCTTGTCCCATACCCGGACTTTCCAGAAGCATTGCCGATGGGATTTAAGCTCTCCGCCTTCATACTTCACCTGGATCGACTGATCCGATTCCACTTTCCCGGAATCCCACAGGTCGCCGGTATCACGATCCAACAATGCCTGGCTGCTCGCAACAAGCACCTGATAGGCGGTCTGCTTCTGGCCGCGCGTTTCCGACTCCAGCATCCATCCCAGCCGCGGGCGGACTTCTCCGATCCCAACCGGGTCGCTCAGGTATTCGCAGGTCAAATGCTCCACGCGCAGCCCCTCCCTTGAACCGGAGGTCGCCGCAACGCAATACAGCGGGATTGAAAAAAGAGCGTAAAACCAGATGCGACGGGCGCATGCTGCAATCTTTGTGGGAATCATCATATTATTCGCAAATGCGCGGCAGACTCGGGATATGATCGAAATGGGCGTCCCGCGTATACAGGACGAGGTTATGCTCCATGGCGAGGGCTGCAATCCAGATATCATTGCTCGGAATCGGAGTCCCCCTGCGACGCAGTTGCGCGAAAATCGCCGCGTAATGGTGAGCTGTGCCATCTGTGCTCTGGACGGTCCGAACCCCGGGCTGGTTCAAGAGTTCGCTCAGGACGCGGACCTGGGATTCCCCCCGCCGGGCAAGCTGTGCCCCCACGCGGATTTCCGCCAAAACCACAAAAGGAATGACCAGGAGAGCCGCCCGTTCGAACGTCTCTATCACCGCTTCCTCGCCGGCACAGAAATCGATGAACCGATTGGAATCGATGAGGACTCTCACTTCCAGTCTTCGGGGTTGATTTTGTCGAGAGACTCCAATGCCTCGGACCAACCCTTGCGATCCACCCTGTCCGAAGGTCGGACGATCCGGCGCAGCGAGCGGTAGCGAACCGGCTCCCCGGCGAGCCCGACCCCCCGTTCAAGTGCCCGCACGGCAGCCTGATTGAGGCTGATCCCCTCCATGGCGGCCGTCTCCCGCAGACGAAGATCCGCCGCCTCGGGAATGTCTCTGACCGTGTATTGACTGGCGCGCTTCTCTTTCATGCCTGCATTGAATCATGTTAATGCAGGCAGCTCAAGAAACATCTGCGGTTATTTTCCAGAAGCGAGGGATGCCTTGAGCCGGGCGACCTCGAGTTCGAGTTTTTGAATTCGGAGCAGAAGGCGTTCGCCCGCATTCCGCAGATGGGCGGGAACCGGAGCGCAATCCGCGCAGTGATGCCGGGTGGCGGCGGGATCCGCCTTGAGAGGATACTCATACTTTGTTCCGCAGGCCCGGCAGGTGCGGATGCGAGTGGCGGGTTGGGGCTTGGCCATTGTTTGTCAGGATTTGGAAGCTCCCCCATCGAGAAGAAGACGGCGGTCGCGGGAGCGGGTTTCCCCGATGGCCGACACGCGTATGGCCGCCTCGTCAGTGACCGGGCACTCGCGCTCACAGATCCCGCAACCGATGCACAGCGCGGGGTCAACGTAGGGTTGATGCAGCGTGATCGGCGTGCCGTCGCGCTTGGTGATATGGACTTCCCGGGTGAAAATCGCCTTGGGTGAAACCGGGCAGACTTCCTCGCAGACGACGCACGGGGTCTCCATGCTCCACGGGAGGCAGCGGCCGTGATCGTAGAAGGCGGTACCGAGCCGCACGGGGCCCTGCGCGGCAAATGCTCCCACGCCGGTCTTCTCTTCAATCGTGATCCGCTGGATCGCGCCCGTCGGGCAGACCTGTCCGCACAGCGTGCAGTTGAGCTCGCAGTAGCCGACCTTCATGTTCAGGATCGGCGTCCAGAGGCCCTCGATGCCCGCCGCGAAGATCGCTGGCTGCAGGACGTTTGTCGGGCAGGCGCGAATGCACTGGTCGCACTTGATGCAGCGGTCGAGAAATTCCTTCTCCTCGACGGATCCGGGGGGCCGGATCACCTTCTTGCTGTAGTTCCGGTCCGAGTCACCGGACGAGCGGCCAAACCCAAAAAATGCCCCGCCGAGAAGAACGCCGAGAAAGGCTCTCCTCGCTGGGACGGCGGGCAACGTCACCTCCTGCTGGAGCGGCGGCATGAATTTAAATGAAAGCGCATCCTCCGGGCAGTCCTCGATGCAGTTGAAGCAGACGAAGCATTCGCTTTTCCGGAGCTGGGTGTGGGGATCGGATGCTCCCTCACAGTTCTTCAGGCAGAGATCGCAGTCCACGCACTTTGTGGGATTCCGGTCGATCCGCCAGAGCGCCGCCGAAGAAAGGGTGCCAAGAAATGCGCCGAGCGGGCAGATGACCCGGCAGAAAAAACGAGGGATGATCACGTTCATCCCGACGAGCAAAAAAAGCAGGAAGCCGATCGCCCACGCGCCGGCGTGGAAGTATTGGCGGACGTAAACGCTTGAAGGGGCTGCAAGGTTGATGGCCGGGAGAACAGCCGTGCTCATCGAACGGTAGAACAGGCAGATCGGATCAAGGAGCCCGATCTGCAGAGTGCCGCAAATGGCCGCCACGATCATTGCGATGAGGATGATGTATTTAATCTGGTAGATGCTGCGGTAGCGGTTCGACTCGATGCGGACCGGATCGGCGGCGCGGCCCTTGCCGAACACCCATCCAATGAAATGATGCAGGATGCCATACGGGCAGATCCAATTGCAGAACACCCTTCCGAGCAGAACGGTCGGGATGATGAGAAGAAGGCTCCAGAGCAGGCCCTTGTAAATCGAGTGCGTCGTGATCGCCGTCGCGAAGGCGACAAGCGGATCGAGTTCGAGGAAAAGCGAGACCGGATATCCCTTCAGATACCGCAGGTCGGTCACGACGACAAAGAACGTGAAGAGCGAGAAAAAGAACACCTGCGAGATGCGGCGGGCCGTGCGGATTTTCATGCCTGGACTTCCTTGTAGCGCGACTGCTTCCAGTTCATGTTTCCGAGCCCCCGGTCGTTTGCCTTGTGGATGTAGGCCAGTTCGGCGATGTCCCGCTCCAGGAGGTTCGTGTATCCGTAGCTGTCCACCGCGACCATGTCGGTCCCCGCAACCACCGTCCCCATCGGCTTGACGTCGGAAAGCCGTCCGCCGGTCGGACCGTTCTTCATGAGGACGTTCATTCCGTCGAGGACGACGAGGGTCGGCTTCATCATCAGCGCAAAATCCGAGACGATGCTGTGGATGTGCTGGTGGAACTGGTTCCGGCGCCCGCCGAGAAGGCCATACCAGTTTTTCATCGTCATGGAGGCATGGCAGAGGTTGTGGTCCTTGCAGGGGGCGAGCCCGATGACTTTGGTCGCGCGCTTGAACGGCACGTCGAAAAACGACCAGTTCCGCAGGATCTCGCCGTCCATGCGGATCGGCGCAAAGGAATTCGTCTCCGGGTAAAGCAGATCGAGATGAAGTTCGTCGGCGACGGCAAGCAAACCGCTCTTCAGATAGCAGCCGGCCGGACTGTTGATCGGGTTGTCCGCAACGAGCACCTTTGCCGCGCCGGCCTCAAGCACCATCCGGGCCACCGCGCGCAGGGCGTCCGGGTGCGTCGTGGCCGCGAGTGCCGGAGGACGGTCAAACGCGACATTCGGTTTGATCACCACGACATCGCCCTTGCTGATGAAGCGTCCCATGCCTCCCAGGGCGCCGATCGCCGCCCTCATCACCCTTTCGTGATCGGAGCCGTGTGCGATCGCCATCTCCGGCAGAAGCTTGTCGGGAGCCAGCGAGTAGCTCGGCAGGTGCAGCCCCCCCTTTTCCTGGAATCCGGGAACAAAATGCCTCCTCTGCCACAACGCAAGCCCGCCGAGCCCCGAACCCGCAATCAGCGCGCCGGCGGCACCCGCGCGAAGAAGAAATTCCCTGCGGCCGATCCGGTCAGATTGTTCGGAATGATTGTTCATCGCATCTGTTCGCGGGCATTCATTTCAGGTCGCCCGCGAGAACCTTCTCCAGAAATGCGCGTGCCGCAACCGGATCCTGCGCGTCGATGACCCCGCCGAGTTCCCCCCCGCGCTGATAGATGAGTTTCGTTTTTCCGAAGTTCACGGCCTGGAAAACTTTTGCGCCGGCGATGTCGGACAGCACCTCCGCCTTGCCACCGTAGCGCCCGCTGAATGCCAGATACGCCTCCCAGGCTTTTGCGGCCTCCTCCGGCGTGGAAGCCATGAGGAAAAATGTGATCTTTTTCCCCTCGAAGTCGTAATCAGCCTGGAAGACCTCCTTGAGAAACGACTGCCCCTGCGCGTTATCCTGCGTATAGACAACCGACTCGGCGATCATCCCCTGCGCGGGCAGACTCCTTCGGGCGCCAAGTCCCTGATCGTCCGCGGGGATGGATTTTGAAATCTCCTCAGCCACCGATTTTGCCAGAGCCAGTGTCACAGGCTTTTGATCGGAGGCGATCACCTGCACGTAGCAATTGCCCTGGCGAAAAAAATACCCCATCTCCCCGGAATACCCGTCCGGGGCGAAATCAAGAGGCTTCCCGGACGGATCGCGTTCCAGGGCAAAGATTCCGAAGGCGTTGACGGGGGAGTCCATGCGATACTCGTAAACATCCACATAGCCGTTGTCCGGCCCGGAAAAAGAACGGGTGCGGAGCTGTTGGAAGCCGAACTCAAGGTAGGCCGGAGCGCGCCCGTCGATCTTTTCGTAGAGCGTGTCGGCGGAATAAAACTCCGTCTCTCCCATCGGCTTCGCTCCGGGAATTTCGATCGGCCTGTTGTTTGCAGCCGGGGGAGCCGCCGCTGGAGGAGTCGCGGCCTCGTGTCCGTCCGGGGCTTCAGCAGCCAACGAGGGATTTTCAGGACTCTCTGCAGCGGCCGCCGTCTTTGCTCCCGTGGCATCGGGCTTCTCAGGGACGGGAGCCTCCGTGGATTTCAGCGCCTCCGTGCGAAGGCTGTAGAGACCTGGATCGAAATTCCTGCCGGCAATCCAGACCGCAATCCCGATGGCGGCAAGAAGCCCGACGATCGAGATGCTGATGATTCTTTCCAGCACGGAAACCCTGGTGCGCTTGAATGCGCTTCTCCCCGTGCGGGAGGAATCCTTGGCGGAGCCGCTCAAGCGAAGTAACGGTTGGCCCGGCGGATGATTTCCGGATAATCCGTCTGGAACGAGCACCCGTCCCGCAAAGCCGCCAGATCAACCCGTCCGAGATCGCGGCTCTCCTCCGGGAGGGACTGGTAAAGTTCCTTCGCCTCCAGATTGCCATCCTGCTCGTAATAGGTCACGTAGCGGGAGATATCCATGAATGCAAACCCGGTGGCAGCAGACAGGGCGCTGCATGAGGGGCATCCCGGGCAAAACGTCCGGCGGTGGGCCAGAACCGTTTCCTTCAATGCCTCGATGTCGGCGAGTTTGAGTGGTCCCTTGTATTCCCGTGCAGCCGCCGTGTTGGTTTCCATCTGCCCGACGTTTTCGATCATGGAGCAGACTGCCGAAATCCTCGGATCGCTATAAACCGCCTGAAGCAGTCCCTGATGGGTTGTGAGCCCGAGCTTGTCGAGTTCGGGGATGCGCGCGGGCACCTCGCCGGCGTTGCGCATCGTCTTCATCGCGACGAGGCCGATCCCCGCTTTGTGACAGGCCGAAACCGCCTTGTCAAAATCGTCACCCGGCTTGAAAAACGGCGTGTATTGAAGCATGATCGCATCGAGGAATCCGCCCTCCGCCGCCGAGTTGAGGCACTGGACAAGCATGGCGTCATGGCAGGAAAACCCCACCATCCGGGCCTTCCCGGAACTCTTCAGCTTTTCGGCGGTCTTCTTGAAAGCGTCGCTTTTCGGCCAGTTGACCGAGTCCTCGCCATAGCCCTTGCCCGGCTTTGCCTTCGGTCCCGGGCCTAGGCCATGAATCAGGAAAAGATCAAGGTAGTCGGTGCCGCAGGCGGCCAGCCTGGCATCAATCATGCCCAGCAGATCCTCGGGCCCGTTCTTCGGGTGGTCCTTGGAAACAAGAAATATCTCCTTCCGGCGCTCGGGATACTTTGCGAGCCACTCGCCGATGATTTTTTCCGATTTCCCCTTGAGGTAGCAATCCGCCGTGTCGAAATACCGGATCCCCATCGACCAGGCGATATCGAGATACTCGGGGCTGAGCGCGGCCATCATTCCTCCGAGGCTGATCATCGTGACCTCCGGCCCGTTCCTGCCGAGCTTCCGTTTGGGAAGAGCTCCTCCTTCCGAAGTGGCAGCGGGCGCCGCGGTCTGAGCCTGCACGCTGGAACCCAGCGTCATGGCTACGGGGACAGACAGTGCGGTTTTCAAAAAATGCCGGCGGGAGGAGTTGTTGGTCATGGTTTTCGTTTCCGGTTTAATGGGTGCCTCCTGACTCCCCGGCATTCCGCCGTCGCCCGGCGCACATCCATGTGCAGGAAACTACGCACACCGGGCACCATTTCACAAGCTGCAAAGTTTATCGGAACATCCGCTGTTTTCCCCATGCCTGGCAGGGTTCGGTGTGGACAATGTCAGGAGCCTCGAATAAGCTGAAACGCATTATGCACATTCCAAGCTCCATGCTCGAAGGGTCGGTCTGTCCGGTCACTGCGGTTGTCGCGGCAGCAGGTGTGACAGCGGCTGCCTGGGCCGCATCGAAAAGCGAATCGAAACCGACCGCCTCACGGTTCGCTGCGGTCAGCGCGCTGGTGTTCGCCGCGCAGATGATGAATTTTCCCGTTCAGTTCGGAACCTCCGGACATCTTCTTGGCGGGGTCCTCGCCTCGGTGCTGCTTGGGACGCCGTTCGGAGTGCTTTCCATCTCGATCGTTCTGGCTGTGCAGTGTCTGCTTTTTTCGGATGGAGGACTTGCGGTGCTTGGTGCAAACATCCTGAACATGGCCCTGCTGGGTGCCGGCGTGGGGGGATGGTTGGCGGGAAGTCTCCGGGACCGATCCGCATCGACATTCGCCCGGATTGGCCTTGCCGCATGGGCGTCCGTTCTGCTGGCGGCGCTGGCCTGCTCGATCGAGTTGGCTGTGGCCGGAGTGGTCCCGTTCTCAAAAGTCGCCCCAATGATGCTGGGCATCCATGCTCTGATCGGCATTGGGGAATCCTTGCTGACAGTGGCGGCAGTGGCTCTGCTCCCCTCGACGGAAAAATCCGCCCGGATGGCATTCGTCGTTCCGGGCGTTGCGGCACTGGTCATCGCTCTGATCCTCAGTCCTTTTGCCAGCGGTTTCCCCGATGGTTTGGAGTGGGCCTCATCGCAGTTGGGAATCTGGCACGAGGCAGCCCCGGCCTTCGTTGCCCCCCTCAGCGGATATGAGGTCTCTGGTCTATCCGTCCTCTCCACTCCGGCAGCCGGATTGGCGGGCGTCGTTGCGGTATTTGTTTTCGGAATCATCGCCGCTTCCATTTTGAACCGCCGCGCCGCCTCCTCGCTGTCCTGATTTTGCCGGACAGAGAAGTATTGCGCATGGGCCGACAAAGCCCCATGATCGTGTCACCATGAACCATCTCCTTCCCTCCCCCCTTCGTTTTGTCCTGCTGTCGGCGCTTCTGCTCGCAATCAGCAACATGGCTCACGCGGATTCCCCTGCCCTGAACGATCTGGTTGGCACATGGGTCAGACCGGACGGCGGATACAAGCTGCTGGTCAAGTCGGTTGGAGCGGACGGAAAAGCCGACGTGCAATATTTCAACCCGAACCCCATTCATGTGGCGGAAGCCAGCGCCGCCCTGAAAGACGGGGCCGCGACGCTCTTCGTGAAGTTCGAGGACGTCAACTATACCGGCAGCACCTACAATCTGACGCTCGGTGCAGACAAAAACCGGCTGGAAGGAAAATACTTCCAGGCGACCCAGAAGCAGACCTACGACATCTTCTTCGAGCGCCAGCCTTAAGATCAGGCCGGGAGGAAAACCCGGGAGGGATTTTCAGGAAGCCTTCTGAACCGCCTCGATCATCGCGATCACATTTTCCGGGGGCGTTCCGGCCTGGATGTTGTGGCAGGAGCAGGGAATATACCCCCCACCCTTGCCAAGGGTTTCCAGGCAGGTTTTGACTTCCTGCCGCACGTCATCGGGGGAACCGAAGGGCAGGATATTCTGGTTTTCCACGCCACCGTGGAAGATCACCCGGTCGCCGAAGTCGCGCTTCAGAGATGCCCGGTCCATGCCGGGGCAGACGTGCTGGATCGGATTCAGAATGTCGATGCCCGCATCGATGAGATGAGGGACGAAATCCCGGATGGCGCCGTCGGTGTGGAAGAGCACTTTTTTCCCGTAGGAGTGGATCAGGGATGTCCAATTTTTCAGCCGCGGTTCAAAAAAGCGCTTCCAGGCATCGAGCGAGATGAGCTGGCTTTCCTGCGTCCCCATGTCGTCGGAAATAAAAACGATGTCGATGAGGTCGCCGAGTTCGCCGAGGAACCGGTGCATCATCTTCGTCTGGATCGCGTCGATCCGGTCCAACGCGGCCTCAAGAAATTCCGGCTCCGCGACCACATCCATCAGAGCATTTTCCATGCCCCGCATATGGCAGTAGATTTCAAAATGGGAGACCCACGGCCCCATCGTCGCAAAGTGAAAACTCCGGGCCCGCTCCGCCGCCCGCCTGGCCGCGGCATAGCTGAACTTGTCGGGATCCGGCCAGAGCTCATAGCCGTCCAGTTCCCCGGGGCTGGAGTAATTCCCAAGCGGAGGAGTGCCGTATTCCTGATAAGACGCCAGGCCGGCTTTGACGGTGTGCGTCGGCACTCCCCACGGGTCCATGCCGGCGCTTTCATTGGGATCGAAGGCGTCCGATCCGTATCCGGGAAAAATCCAGACGATCTTGTCCACTCCAAGCTTGCTGTAGAGAGTGAGCTCATCCTGCTCCCCGGCATGGCGCTTCAAACCGGCCAGAACTTCAGGTGTCAGCCAGAGGTCGACAGGCGGCTGATCGGCGCTTTCGCGTTGAATCGTGGCAAGGATGCGTTCGCGGGGAGTCATGGCTGGCGAGAATGCAGGGTTTAAAAAAAATCGCAAACCTGTTTGCGCGTCAGCGGGAGTCTGTGCAGGTGGAGGCATGCTTGTCGGCATGGGGTCCATTACCTCCGCGATGTCAATCAAGGCAGATCGACAGCGCGCGGAGAGGAAGAGGAGCGAATCCGTCGACTGCTGACGCGACGAAAGCGGCCGAAATTCACCCGGGCTTGACTGAACAAAATGTTACAAACGCTCCGCAAGCCGGTCAGCGGGTCGCACGAAGGGAACAGTGGCATGCTCATCGGAAGGTCCACGGCTTTGACCAGCCTGCCCCAACCGCCCTGCATGACGAGTTGCACTGCTTCGGGAAATTTGACGAAGCCCTGCCCGTGAACCGGAGCCTGAACAGGAGGGGATTCCCCATTCAGACTGGCGGAGAGGGCCGATGAAAAATCCACGCCATAGATCCGGTCGAAGTGCTGCATGGGTGACATTCTCCCAAGGTGTGAGTCGATCAGAAGCAGTTCGTTTCCGGCATTTTTCACGAAATCGAAACCCGTCAATCCGGTCACACCGCTCGCCCCGGCGACCCGCCGGCAAAGTTCCCCCACATCGGGAGAATCGTCGCCGCCTCCCAGCACGGTCGGCCCGTATCCCCGGTTGAGGCACACGATTTTTTTGATTCCGATCCAGGCAAGAATCCGGCCCTGATCCGCCAGAAAGATTCCGGATCCGACACGATCTCCCTCATCACGCTGGACAAGCCAGGCTCCGAATTCCAAAACATCCTCGGGATCGACCTCGGAGGGATGCCTCATGACATTCTGCCCTCCCGAACCGGCATCCGCCTTGATCAACCAGGATCCGGGAAGCCGGGAACGCAGTTCGCAAGCCTCCTGAAAACTGGAGCAAAAGCGGGTTTCCGGGAACGGCAGCCCGTGACGCCGGCACCACTCGTGGAATGCCATTTTGCTGCGGATGGTTGACGCCACCTCCCCGCCGGGAGGAAAGGGAAGAAATTTGGCGGCCTCCGGGTGCCACGAACGGAGATAAAGCTGCTGGAGTCCGGGTTCATCCACATTGAAAAACCCGGCATATGCCCCACTCAACAGACGCTCCTCCACCACGGCGGCCCACTCCGATGGATCCACAATGTAGCTGCGAGAGAGGGCACGAACCCCTCGAAGCGGGTGCCCGGATGTGATGACCGCATCGACAGGAAGCCCTGTGCGACGAAAAAGCTCCGCCACATGCATGTAGCTGTGGCCGAACGTGTGGAACGCCAGAAGAATTCGCCTGCGGGCCTGCGGGTTCAATGCCCCGGAGTATTAGCCGGATCCGATCCCCGAAACAAACACATTGTCGCTTCCTATAGGGGCCGGGGTGTGATGAAAAGCAGTTGGTGAACCAGGGGGAGCGGGCGTCCCGCCCGTTTGGAGACGGAGCCTCGCAGCACAATCAGAGCCTGACACAGGCGGAAAACCTGCGCGATAGCGCATCATAACAAGAGAAAGACGAAGTTTGGTGCAGGGAGCACAACCGAAACGAAGTGAAGCATCGCCTGTGCCCCCTGACCTGCTTCGCGACTTTTACCGCATCCACTTTTCATCACACCCTCCAGTCCTGCCCACAACAAATTTTCCCGGGTTCAGAATTCCTTCCGGATCCAGCGCGCCTTTGAGGATCTCATGAACCTCCCTGGTGGTCTTCGAGACGGCCTGATTCCACCAGGGCATCTTGGCGAGACCGATTCCGTGCTCGCCGGTGATCGATCCGTTCCAGGCCAGGACCTGACGGAACAACTCGTCGAGCGCCGCACGCGCCTTTTTTTGAACAGCCGGATTTTCCGGATCGGCAACCATGATGTTCGTATGGATGTTGCCGTCGCCGGCATGTCCGAAACACGCAATCGGGAAGCCGGATTTTTTCTGGAGGCGCCCGGCAAACCGGACGAGGTCCACAAGCCGGCCGCGAGGGACGACGATGTCCTCGTTCAGCTTTTTCAACCCGGTCGCCTTCAGAGATTGCGAATATACTCTCCGCATGCCCCAGAGTTTCGCACAGGCTTCCGGGGTGATCGCCTTGTGCACCGCCAGGGCTCCGGCGCAAAGCAGGATGCGTTCGAGCGCTTTGGCCTCGCCGCGCACGCTGGATGGCTGGCCGTCCACCTCGATGATCACCTGGGCAGCGCCTGGCGGAAACTGTGCTCCCGGCTCGTAAGACCGGGCGGCATCCAAGGTAAACTTGTCGGCCACCTCGACCGCCGCCGGAAGAAATCCCTCCGCAAAGACGGACTGGATCGCCGCTGCCGCCGCCGCCATCGAAGGGAAGCCGGCGGAGAGGGCAGCCCTTGCCGGAGGAAGCGGAATCAGCCGGAGCGTCGCCTCCGTGACGATCCCAAGAAGCCCCTCCGATCCGGTGAAAAGCCCGACCAGATCGAAGCCTGTCTTGTTCTTGTGGGTCCGCCCGCCGCAGCGGATGACCCGCCCGTCGGCCAGCACGACTTCCAGGCCGAGGACATAATTCCGGGTCACCCCGTATTTCAAACAGCGCGGTCCTCCGGCATTCGTGGCGATGTTTCCCCCGATGCTGCAATCCTTCAAACTGGCGGGATCTGGCGGATAGAGAAGCCGCTTTGCTGCGGCGGCATTCTGCAGATCCCCGGTGATGACTCCCGGCTGCACGACAGCCACAAAATCCCGGGGGTGGATTTCCAGGATCCTGTTCATCCGATCGAGCGACAGAACGAGCCCCTTCCGGACCGGCGTGCATCCGCCCACGTATCCATAGCCCGCCCCGCGGGGGGTCACGGGCACGCCCGACCGGAATGCCTCACGCAGGACAAACGACACTTCCGATGTGGTGGCCGGAAAAACGACGGCATCCGGAGCGGTTTTGGCAAACCACTTGTCCCCGAAGAATTCCGGGGCGGGCGAAGTCTGCACCGCGGATGCGCCGAGTTTCGCGGTCAGTTTTTTCAGAAGAGATTTTGTCATTGATGAAAGACCCTCCACGCCTCGGCAATCCCGTCGGCCGCAGGACGGGATGCCACATGGCCGCCGGCTTGAAGCACGGTCCGCTTAACCTCCGGGATCGCATTGGATGGACAGCAGGGGAACGCGGCGAACCGCCCGTCGAGCATCGGAAGGTCGTTGAAATGATCCCCTGCGGCCAGCACGGAGGAACGGTCCAGCTCAAGCATCCTGCAAACCTCCGCAAGCGAGGAGCCCTTGTGATAGTGGATGTGGCAGAACCTGAGATAGACGGTATTTCTCTGGAACGAGAAATCCGGAACCGATGCGCTTTCCCGCCCGATAAACGAAACGACCTCCTCCATGACCTGCTCGCTGGTCGTAACGAGGCCGATGGGACGCCCCCCCTCCTCGATGATCTCCACATGCGGGGACCGTGCGGCATAGTTGCAAATTCCCTCGATCACGCTCCCGGCTGTCTGGAAAAGCTCATCGTGCTGCTTGTAGCAACGCTCGTTCCACCCGGCATGCGCGGTCCATGTCCCGTCCTCCGCACGCGAAAAAATCTCCCTTTCGTTGGTCAGCAGGAAATCCGGCTCGACCGGGGCGGAAAAAAGGGCGAGCCCTTCGAGCGCGTGGTCAAGTCCCCTCCCCGTGTTCACGGCCCAGCGCCCGCCGGAATCCCTGTGGCTCTGCAGGATGTCCGCGAACGAGTCGGAGCACCTCCCGTCGGAGGGATGCCCGATCAGTGTCCCGTCGAAGTCGGTGCTGAGAAGCCGGAAAAATGACATGGGGATACATAATAAACACGGATGCCGGCCGGCCTGCAATTTTTCTGTCGTTCCGGCGCGGTTTTGACAGAATGGACGGCATGAAATCCGCCTACGAACTCGCCATGAGCCGGCTGGAAAAATCCGCCCCGACGGTCAGCCTCACGGATGCCCAAAAGCTCGCCCTCTCCGAAGTGGACAGCGAGATCAACGCGAAAATCGCCGAGAAAAAAATCTTTCTCGAAGGGCAGATGGCGACGGCAAACCCGGAGGAAAAGGAGGAGATCCGCCGCCAGCTCGTCTCCGAACTCGCCCGCCTCGAGGAAAAACGCGAGCAGAAGAAGGAAAAAATCCGCTCGGGAAAATCCTGATTCCCGCCGTCGAAACGGCATGGCAAGCCCGGAGTTCGCGCCAGCGGGCCGTCAGAAGGCGAGCCCGGCCATGAATCCCAGCACCGTGGCATTGGCCACGTCATCGGTGCCATTCGGCCGGATCAGATACTGCACGTAGGGCTGGACATACGCCCACTCGTTGAACTGGATCCGGTAATCCGCCTCCAGGACGGTTGTGAAATTCGCCTGGCTTCCAACCCCGGTGTCCTGCAGGACATCGATGCGGTCGGGACTATAACTGCCGTAGGCGATCGCACACATCGCCTGATCGTTGTCCCTCCCGGGAATCAGGCCCTTGTAAACGAAGCCGGATTGAAAATAGAAGCTGACCAGGTTGACGTCGGCCGGGGCAAAGTTCAGCAGGTTGAACATCGAGAGCCCCTGCTCGCTCCGGGGTGCCGCCCCGACAGGTGCCTTGAAGGACTTTCCGGATGCGGACTTTCCGTCGCATTCTCCTCCGGCGGACGGCTCGCGGTAAAGCATCTGGTCGGCTTGAAAATAAAAACCGTAAATACCGTCAACCGCGGTATCCCCATCGAACGACACGGCTTCAACTCCATGATAATACCCGCCCACGGCATATTTTCCTGGAAGCGCCGCGGAACCCAGCTTGGGCGTCCAGCCGGCCTCCACCATCGTCATGAGCCCGTTTCTGGAGGGATCCTGCGCGAACCCCTCGAACGCGAGTCCGTGGTTTCCGCTCGCGGTGGCCTGGGGGAATGCCATGTAGAGGCCGCCCTTGATGTAGGCGGATTCCATCGGCTTCACCTGCACCGTCCCACCCCACGTCGAGAGGCTGGATGACCACGGCATGTTGTAGCAAAGCCCCTTCGAGCTGCAGATGGCATTGTTCACGAAAAGCAGGGAGAGAGGCTGCACGATGAAATCCTTCTGCGGTTGCAGCCATCCGCCCTTCAATGTCAGAAAATTCTTCACGCCGAAGATTTCGGGAGATGCGTAGCTCATGCCAAAATGCGTCAGCCGCCACTGGGTGCCGGACTGGTAGCGGCCGGGATTGAACATCGGGGTTCCCTGGACAAAGGAATTCGGATTCGATGCCAAGCGGGGGTCGCGCCAGCGCACTCCGCCGAACGCGGTCCATCCCTCCGCCGCTTCCCACCCGGTCAGTTTCGCCAGGTTGACCTCCGCATCAAAAGTCACCTCCTCGTCGAAAAATCCCCTCGCCCCGCGCTGGCTGTCGACCACCCCGTAGTAAACCCCCACCGCCTTGCCCTTGAATTCAATGCCCCTTTCCGCAAGTCCATCGCGAATGCCGAACCATTGCCCGGTCACATACTTCCCGTTCCACCATTGCAAAACACCGCTCTCTTCCTTCTCCGAAGACTGAACCGCCCCGCAGAAACCCGATCCTGACACCCCCGCCGCAACAATAAGCGCCGCTAATGCTGTTTTTAAAATTGACCGTGTATTAGTTTTCCTCATAACCCGCGGCGAATACACACAACGGGTGAAGGCTTGTCAACATTTCACAGGAAAAAATCCGTCTTCCGGGGCGAAGAACCGGAAACCGTCAGAAAGTGAGCAGAGTGCGTCCGGTCAGCCTGGTGAAGGCCTCGATGTATTTCTGCGACGTCCTCTCCACCACCTCCGGCGGCAGGGCGGGAGCCGGCGGGGATTTGTCCCAGTCGAGCGCCTCAAGGCAGTCGCGGACAAGCTGCTTGTCGTAGCTGGGAGGGCTCCCGCCGGGAACACAGGACTCCTGCGGCCAGAAGCGGGAGGAATCCGGTGTCAGGCATTCGTCAATGAGCAGGACCTCGTCACCGGCCACCCCGAACTCGAATTTTGTGTCCGCGACGATGATTCCGGCGGCGGCCGCCTTTGCGCGGCCATGTTCATAGAGCTCCATCGAGGATCTGCGGACCTCATGGGCGATCTCGTCGCCGAGCAGCGCCCGGCATTGGCTCCAGGTGATGTTCTCATCGTGGCCGGTCCCGGCTTTTGCGGCAGGGGTGAACAAAGTGGCCGGAAGGCGGGACGCATGGAGGAGTCCTTCCGGAAGTTTGTTTCCGCACACGGAGCCGGTCGCCTGATAATCCTTCCAACCCGATCCGGCCAGATACCCCCTGACCACGCACTCGACCGGGAGCGGACGCGTTTTTCGCACCAGCATCGAGCGACCGGCGAGTTCGGCTTTGAACGGCTGGAGCACGTCCGGAAACGAGGTGAAGTTCGCGGTCAGAAAATGGTTGGGCACGAAGTCGAGCGTCTCAAACCAGTAGGCGGACATCTGGGTCAGCACTTCTCCCTTGTGCGGAATGGTGGTGGGAAGGATGCAGTCGAACGCGGAGATCCTGTCGGTGGCCACAATCAGAAGCGTCTCGCCAAGATCGAAAACCTCCCGGACTTTTCCGCTCTTCAGTTTTTTGATGCCAGGCAGATCGCACGCGACAACGTCCATCCATCCCGCATAGCATCAGGCAGCCGCCCCGGCGAGGGCGATTTTCCCCCGTTTTCGGCAGAGCGTCCCGCTCAAAAACTGCTGCTGGATAATTTCCCCCGGACCCCGCATGATGCGCGAATGATCGAGATCATCACCCAGCTTCTCTCCCTTCAGGACAAAGACCAGCGCCTCCGCACGCTCCGCACGGAACTGGATGCCCTCCCTGCCGAAAAGGCGGCAAAGGAACGCCTGATTGCCGAGGCCGCCTCCCGGCTCGACCAGGCGAGGACGCGCTCGAAGGAAATCGAGGTCCAGAAAAAATCCCTCGAGGTCGAGGCCTCGGCCAAGCGCGAGCAGATCGCGAAGTATAAAACCCAGCAGATGCAGACGCGAAAGAACGAGGAATTCACCGCCCTGTCGCACGAAATCGAAGGCGTGGAAAAGGCGGTGTCGGCGATCGAGGACCGCGAGATCGAGCTCATGGAGGAGGCGGAACTTCTGAAACCCCAGATCACCGCTGCAGAGCAGGCCTACCAGCAGGACAAGGCAAAGTTCGAGGGGCAGATCGCCGTGCTCGGAGAAAAAAGCGTCAACCTGAAAGCCCGCATCGCGGAGCTCGAAGTCGCACGCACCGCAGCGGCGACCGGAATCGACGAGGACGAACTGGACCGCTACGAACGGCTTTTCCGCACCAAGAACGGCCTCGCCGTGGTCGCATTGGAGCATGACGTCTGCACCGGCTGCCACATGAAGGTGACCACCCAGACATCCGTCGAACTCCGCGCGGAAAAATCCATCGTCTCCTGCCCGCAGTGCGGGAGGATCCTGCACCAGCCGGCCTGAGTTGCTCCGTGGAGGGACCGGCGCCGTCCGGTCCGTTGTTTTCGGCGGGCGTCCCTCCAGCAATTTAAACCGCTCTAAATCTTCATTGTAACCATCGCGGCATGCTCGGCATCCGAGCAGGCGGCATTCAGCGGAACATCGGTCGTCCTGGCGGATTCTCCGACCAGTCCCTGCGAAAGCAGGTAGTTCTCCAGCTCCTCGCCGCTGATGTCCGGAACCATCACGCCGTTCACCACAACGCACGGGGAAAGCGGCTGGCCGCTGAGCTGCTCCATCTCGAACCGGTAATCCGGGTTCTGGATGATGTCCTTCTCGGTGTAGGGCAGGTCGTATTTTGCCAGGACGGCGCGGACGCCCTTGCTCCATCCACAATGGGTTTTCAGGTAGGCTGTGATCTCGGGTTTGCTCATAATTGCCGCGCAATGTAGCGGCAAATTCCCGGGAGTCAATGGGCCATCGTCAAAGTTGCTCCGGGCCTTCGAGAAGCTCGGCGACCCGCTTGAGGAGGCGGCCGGCGGCACCGCCGTCGAGCACCCGGTGGTCGAAGCTCAGCGTGAACTGAGCCTCGACGACGGGGATGAATTCCTCGATGGCCGGATTCCAGAACGGAACGGTCTGTCCGACCCCCATGCCGATGAGGATCGTCTGCTCGGGCAGCGGAATCGGCGTGGCGAAGGTGAGGCCGAACGTGCCGTAGTTTGTGATCGTGGCGATCGATCCGCCGGTATCCCCGGGAGGAAGCCTGCGCTGCCGGGCAAGCTCGACCATCCGGTTGTAGCGGGGCTGCAGTTCGGTAAGGGTGTATTGGTCGGCGTTGCGGATCACGGGAACCATGACCCCGTCCTCCGCCTCGACGGCAAACCCGATGTCGATCGACGGCGGATGGACGATGCGCTCGCCGATGAGGCGTCCGGCGGGCGCGCTGTTCTCGCCGAGCGCGATGGCCAGCGCGCGGAGCGTATAGAGGGCCGGACCGGGTTTGAGGGGATGCTTCTTCCGGTGGGCGAGCAGGTTGTCGAGCTGGATCGGACGCACGACAGTCGCAAGCGGGCGCGACCAGCTCCGGATCATGGCGTCGGCAACCGCCTTTCTCATCGGCGACGCGGGAGTGGTTTTGTTGCGTTCGATTCCCGCCATGAACCGCTCCAGGTCCTCAATCGTCACGCGCCCCCCTGCCCCGCTTCCGGGGATCCCGGAAAGGTCGGCCGCGCGCAGGCCGAGTTCCGCCATGCGCGCCTTCATGCGCGGAGAAAGGTAGCTGGCCCCGCCGGCGTGGGCGGGAACCGGCAGTCCTCCCTTGACGGTCGGCTCGACGGCCGCAGGGACGGCGGGTTTTTCCACGCGCTTTTTCTCGGGCCGCTTTGTCTTCGGCGGATCCTCATCGACTCCGAACCGCCTGGCGTCCTCGGCGCTGACCTCGATGTGGCCGAGCACGGCGCCCACGGGATAGCTCGTGCCCGCCTCGGCGAGAATCTGTCCGAGCGTGCCGGAGCAGGGTGCCGTCACCCCCATCACGGCTTTGTTCGTTTCGACTTCGATGATATCGCTGTCCGCCTGCACGGCATCACCCTCCTTGAGAAGGATGCGGACAATGGTGGCCTCGGCGATGGACTCGCCGAGCTGCGGCATGAGGATGGGAACGAGGGCCATGGGTAATTTAGATGTTTAGCAACCTGCGGGCGGCTTCGGCAATGGCATTGGCGGTCGGACGGTGGACCGACCAGAGATCGGGGTGGTAAGGCACGGGGGTGTCCTTGGCATTGAGCCGCATGGGCGCAACATCCAGAAGGCCGAACCCCTCCGCAGTGACACGTGCGATCACCTCGGCGGAGACTCCGCCCCAGGGCCATTCCTCGCTCACGCAGAGGAGCCGGCCGGTGCGGGCGACAGAGGCCAGAATCGTATCGGTGTCGAGCGGCTTGACGGTGCGAAGGTCCACGATTTCGATCTCGTAGCCGTCCTCTGCAAGTTCGACGGATGCGGCCAATGCCTCATGAAGCATGGCCCCGTGGGTCACAATCGTGGCATCGCGTCCCGTCCGCGCCAGGCGGGCCTTGCCCACCGGCAGGGCCGACTCCGGCAACCGCTCCGACTTCAAGTGGTAGTAGAGGAACTTGTGCTCGCAGAAGATGACCGGGTCATCCAGGGCGACCGCTTGAAGAAGCATGCTGTAGGCGTCCTCGACCGTGGCGGGAGTCATCACCACAAGTCCGGGATAGTGCGCGTAGAGCGCCTCCATGCTCTGGCTGTGAAACGGCCCTCCGCCGGACGTGCCGCCCGAGGGAAGTCTCACGACAATCGGACACGGCACGCCGGTGCGGTAATACAGCGTCGCCGCATGGTTCACAATCTGGTTGAATCCGCAGGTCGAAAAATCCGCGAACTGCATCTCGACGATCGGGCGCATCCCCTCGATAGCCGCCCCGACCGCCATGCCGATGATGGCGTCCTCACTCAGGGGGGCGTCGAAAACCCGGCCGGGAAATTCCTTCGCCAGATTTTTTGTGGCCTTGAATGCGCCGCCGAAATTCCCGACATCCTGACCGTAAAGAAAGACGCGGGTATCCTCGGAGAGGGCTTTTTCCTGTGCCAGGCGGATGGCTTCCAAATACGTGATCATGCTCCGGCGTATTGTTCGTCAAACTGATGTTGGGAAAATGCGGCCCAGTCGTCCTCCTCGGGATCCGGGGCGGGCTCGCGCCGGACCTTGTCCACGCCGGCGTTGACCTCCTCCTCGGCCTCACGGCGCCACTTCGTGCATTCGTCGGCGGAGGCCCATTTCTTCGAGATGATTTTCTTCTCCGCGAGCAGGACGCAATCGCGCCCGACGGGAGACGACTTCAGGGCGGGATCCACATAGCTCCCGTCGTCGTGCTCGCCGTGTCCGACCAGCCGCAGCAGATCCCCCACGACAAGCTGGGGTCCCCCGCCCTCGCGTGCCGCCCGCACGGCTTTCTTCAGGGTCAAAAGACATTGCTCCAGGTCTGTGCCATCCACCTTGTGTCCGGCAATCCCGTATCCGGCCGCCTTGTCCACCAGATCGGCGCAGGCGAACTGCCGGGTATTGGGGGTCGAGTAGGCGTATTGGTTGTTCGCCACGACCATGATCAGGGGAAGCTTCTCCACTGCCGCGGCATTCAGTCCTTCATGGAATGCCCCGGTCGATGTGCCGCCGTCTCCGATGCAGGTGGCCCCCACAATCCCGCTTTCGCCCTTCAGCCGCCGCGCGAGCAAGGCCCCGGCGACCGCCGGGATCATCGCGCCCAGATGGCTGATCATCGCATAATATCCCTCGCGCGGACGCCCGCGGTGGATGTTGCCATCCCTTCCGCGCATCGGCCCGAGTTGCGAGCCCAGATAGGTTCGAAGCGTGTCGAGGACGGTGTCGCCAAAAGCCATCCGGCCCGCCTGGTCGCGGATGAGAGGCGCGTAAATGTCGCCTTTTCTAAGATGGATCCCCACGGAAACGCTCAGCGCCTCCTGGCCGCGACCCAGAAAAACCCCGCCCTTGATCGCACCGGCCCGATACAAACTCGCCAGCTTCTCCTCAAGCACCCGCGCCAGCAGCATCACACGGTAGGCCTTGATGAAATCGGCGCTGGCAACCGGTGCTCCCTCCTTTTTTGTAGGCATTAGAAAAAGTGATACATACGGAGAGGAGCGCCTGCAACAAAATCATGGAGTCCCCCCGCCCGTCATGGCCGGCTCTCACGGGCGGCGGCAAGATAGGCGGCCACCTGCCTGGCCTGGACTTCATCAAGTCCCGCCCTGTCGGCCATGCGAAGAACATGCCGCTGCCACTCTGCGGAAGTGTATTTGGCGATCGGGGCGGGGGCATGACAGTTCGTGCAGCGCATCGCAAGAAGGCGCCTTCCTGCGGCGAGCGTCTCAATGGAATCGCCATTGCCCCGTGCCGCCCGCGCCATTTCCGGAGTGACGGCGGGAACCCCCGACTTCATGGCTTCGCATCCCGCGAAGCCGAGAACAGGAAGAAGAATGAGCAGAAATTTCCGATGCATGTGGTGTTCTTAAAAGTAAAATCCAAAGATCGTCCGGAGCTGGAAATCCGGCTCTTCGCTGATGCCGGTTGCCTGGATGAGAGCGGTGGTCGTGACATAGAACCGGTCGTAGCGGAAGGATGCATTCGGCCCGGCATAGACAAGGGAGTCCCCGGCTTCAGCCCAATCCGAAAATCCGATCTCATGGAGGAATTCCCCGCCAAGCAGGAAGTTGGGGGAAATCTGGTAGCTCGCTCCAAGAGTTTGTTTGAATGCCCCCTTGCGCTCGTTGAAATACCCGAACCTCTCCCCCGCCCATTCCGCTTCGAGCGTTGCGTTGTAGGCGATCAAAAACGGCCCGAAATTTTTCTGCAGGATGAACTTTCCCTCCAACTCCAGTTTTTGATCTCCCAGTTTCAATTCCGCATAAACCGCCGAACCGATGATGTCCGTGACGGGATTCGTCAGGTTGTAGATGAGTTCCACCGCACTATCCTGATAAACGGCGTGCGCCCCATCCTCCCCGCCAGCCAATTTGTCGACCACCGACCAATCGGCCACATAGACACCCAACTGCAACTTGTCGGTCAACCCGAACTCGATTTCGTGGCGAAAGTCGAAAGTATTCCCCCGGCTGCCTTCTTCCTTCTGAGTTTTCCATGTCATCCAATTCTCAATTTCCACCTCTCCTTTTGCCGCAGTCGTAGCCTCGTAGACGTAGGTAAAGCGGCGTTCTCCAGCCTCAAGATTTAATGTAACAATCAGCCCGCCAATTGTTAATGCAAGTATCTTGATAAAGTTTTGGTTTTTCATGTTGTTGTATTGATTGTGAGTCGCAATCTCATATATGTCGAAATGTCGACTGTAAATAGGACTTTTCAAAAAATATGGAGTCGGCTGCGTTCCGGGAGAGCGGAGTTCCGTCTGAGGCACAAAAATCCTTCCCTCCTCCCGATGCGGAGGGCTGCTCTCCCCGTCAGTGGCTTCACGCGTGAAACCGGGCTGCGGCATCGGAGTTGACAACACCTCACGCATCGGCGACTTATCCCCCGCGATGGATTTTTTGCGCAGGCAAATCGGGATCATTTGCACGCTGGCAGTTCTATTAATGGCCGGCGGGCAGGTTCTCCATGCCTGCGTGGATTTCGATTGCTGCCAGGAAGAACGGGGGGCAGACGATCACTCATCCTGTCCGGATGCACAGGACTGTCCGCTCGGGCACTGCTGTTGTCATGCCTTCTCATGCATGAGTTCCATCATGCCCGCCGGCACGGACATCTTTTTTGCGGCAGGGATTTCCGGATCGTTCACCGTTCTCGATGAAACGTGTGGCGAGGGGCCCTGCCGGGAAATCGACCACCCTCCCCAGTTGTCCTGACGAATCACGGGCGCGGTGCGCCCGTGATGCCTTTTGCCGCCTCCTGACTTCGTCCTCTTTTCCGGACGAATCATTTTCACCCTGCGCCGCTCGAATGCCGCGCTGCACCCCTCATCAAGACAACCATGAATATTTCCCATCAAGACTCCAAACACATGCGATCACTCCGCATTGCGAAAACCGCCTGTGCATTGACCGCGCTGGCCACCGTATCGGCCTGCTCGTCCGTGACCTCCCATTTCAAAACAACCACCTCTCCCCTCCCCATCGAAACAATGGATTCAACGGGAGGAGAAGTCACCGGCAGCCGCGCTTATGAATTCTCCAACCGCCTCTACATCTCGGGTCGCATGGAGAAATCTTTCGGCAGGCACATTCCCTGCGCCGCGCATGTGGATATCCAACTCGTCGACGATTCCGGACGGGTGGTTGCTGAAAAACAGGACGACATCGATCCGTCGCATCCGACATCCGGCAGTCCGGGTCAGATTGGCTACGTGGCAAGCTTCCCGATCAGCGAAGCCCGGCAGGCGTCGAAGATCGTTGTCCGCTACAGCCTGGAGGGGCACGGCTCGTAACCGGACGACTTATGAACACGATAAGAATGCTCTTCCTCGTCACCTTGACAGTGGCGTGCTCCAAACACAATGAACCGTCCGGACACGGGGAGCACGACGGGCACGGGCATGGGAAAAGCCATACCGAAACCAGCGACGGCGTGCTCATGTGCACCGAGCACGAAGTGCCGGAGGACGTCTGCGGAATTTGCAAACCCCGGCTCGCAACAACACTGGCGCCGGGCGAGTCGGCGAAGATCCGGCTTCCTTCCGGCGATTCGGCCGCGATTGCCGGTGTCGAAACCGCCGCGCCGGCCGTCGGCCCGATCGCCGATGCGGTCGAGTGCTATGCCGAGCTGACATACAATCAGAACAGGGTCGCTCAAATCACCGCGCAGGTCGGCGGCATTATCCAGGAGGTGGACGCCGACCTCGGCAGCATGGTCGCCGAAAACCAGGGCGTCGCCAAAATCTGGTCGGCCGCGATTGCGGAAATGGTGGCGGGAGCGGTGCTCACCCACCAGACACTGGACCGCGAGCGCAAGCTGCGATCCGGGCGGGTGATTTCGGAAAAGGATCTGCAACAGGCCGAGGCGGACCACCGGGCCGCCTGCCAGCAGGCGCGGACGTTTGGCTTCAGCGAGGAGGACATCGACCGGCTGGAGCAGAAATCGAGCGACCCGGTGTATCTCGAGGTGCGCGCCCCGTTCGCCGGCGAGATTGTGGAGCGCATGGCGGTGCGCGGCGCGCTGGTGGAGGAAGGAAAGCCTCTGTTCGTCCTGGCGGACCGCTCGACCATGTGGGCGATGCTGAACATCCCGGAATCCGAGCTCGGCCGCGTGAAAGTGGGGCAGAAGGTCGAGTTACGGGTGGAGTCGCTGCCGGACCGGACGTTTGAGGCCAGGCTGACCTGGATCGCTGCGGAGGTGGACGAAAAGAGCCGCATGGCCCGCGCACGGGCCGAAGTCGCCAACCCGGACGGAATGCTCCGGGCGAACATGTTCGCGCAGGCCCGCATTCTGACGCGCACTGCGGACGGTGCCGTTTTGCTGCCCGCCTCCTCCATCCAGCGCATCGAGGGAAACGACTTCGTCTTCGTGAAGCTGGAGGACGATCTGTTTGATGCGCGCGCGGTCCGGCTGGGGGCGAAACTGGACGGAAAGGTGGAGATCCTTGAGGGGCTCAACCCCGGAGAAATTGTTGCCGTGAACCATTCCTTCCCGCTCAAGTCCGCCTTCCTGATCTCCCGCCTGGGCGCGGGATGCGCGGACGATTGATCCCGCTTGAAAGACTGCTCCCATGCTTGACTGGATCATCACCTCATCGCTGAAGAACCGCCTGCTCATCGCGGTCCTGGCGGCTCTCCTCATTCTCGTCGGCGGAAAATCGCTCCTCCATCTCCCCATTGACGCCTTTCCGGACACCACCCCGGTGCAGGTTCAAATCAACACCACCATCCCCGCATTCAATGCGGAGGAAGCGGAAGCCCAAATCACCATTCCGGTGGAACTGGCCATCGGCGGTCTGCCGGGGCTCAACAACATCCGCTCGGTTTCCAAGTTCGGGCTCTCTCAGGTTGTGGCCACGTTTGACGATGACACGAACATCTTCCGCGCGCGCCAGCTTGTCACCGAGCGGCTGCAGACCGTCGATCTGCCGCCGGGCATCGAGCGCCCCCAGCTTGGCCCCATCTCCACGGGCCTCGGCGAGGTGTTTCATTACGTGGTGCGCTCGGACGACCCGAAGCGCACGCTGACCGAACTCCGCGAGCTTCAGGACTGGGTGGTGAAACCCGAGCTGCGGAAGGTGCACGGCGTGGCGGAGGTGAACACCTGGGGCGGCTACGAAAAGCAGTTCCATGTCATCACGGAACCACAGCGCCTGGTGAAATACGGACTCACCCTCGAGCAGTTGGTCGGGGCGCTGGAGGACAACAACCAGAACGCGGGCGGCGGGCAGGTGGAGCGGAGCGGCGAATCGCTGCTGGTGCACGGGATCGGTTTGACCACGAACGTGAATGAGATCGCCGACATCGTCATCGCCTCGCACGACGGCGTGCCGGTGCGCGTGCGGGACGTGGCCGAAGTGAAGGTGGATCACGAAATCCGGCGCGGGGCGGTGACCGGCGCCGGCAGGGGAGAAATCGTCCTGGGACTCGGGTTCATGCTCATGGGCGAGAACAGCGCGGAAGTCACGCACGGATTGAAAAAGCAACTCGCCGAAGTTCAAAAAATGCTTCCCAGGGATGTGAAGCTGGAGGTCCTCTACGACCGCACCGAACTGGTGGATAATGTCATCCGGACGGTCGAACACAATCTTCTCGCCGGCGCACTGCTCGTCATCGCCATCCTCTTCGCCTTTCTCGGCAACTTCCGGGCCGGCCTGGTCGTGGCGGCCTCCATCCCGCTCTCGATGCTGTTTGCGGGCGACCTCATGCTGCAGGCCGGCATCTCGGCGAGCCTGCTCAGCCTGGGAGCGGTGGACTTCGGACTCATCGTGGACGGCTCGGTCGTGATGGTGGAAAATGCCATGCGGCGCCTCGCCCTGCGCCAGCACGAGCTCGGACGCATGTTAACAAGGGAAGAGCGCGCGGAAACGCTGTCGGGAGCGGCGCGGGAGGTCGCGCGGCCGGTGGCGTTCGGCGTCGGGATCATCCTTGTTGTCTTTCTGCCCATCCTCGCGCTGGAAGGCGTGGAGGGAAAGATGTTCAAGCCGATGGCGCTGACGATGATTTTCGCGCTGGCCGGCTCGCTGGTTCTGGCCCTGACGCTCACGCCGGTGCTGGCCAGCCTGTTCCTGCCGGGGCATGTGAAGGAACGGGAACCATGGATCGTCCGCCTCGCCCACCGGATCTACGAGCCGGTGCTGGGCCTGGCTCTGCGCCATCGGGCAATCACCCTGCTCGGAGCGCTGGCGGTGCTGGCAGCCACGGCGGTTCTGGCTTCCAGCATGGGTGGCGAATTTCTTCCGAAGCTGGGCGAAGGCGCCATCGTCGGCACGACCGTCCGCCTGGCGGGGGTCTCGGTGGAGGAGGCGGTCGCCTACAACACCCGCATCGAAAAGCTTCTGCTGGCAGAATTCCCGGACGAAATCACAAACATCTGGTCGAGGCTCGGCAGCGCGGAGATCGCCACCGATCCGATGGGGATCGAACTCACGGATTTTTTCCTGGCCCTCAACCCGCGTGAAAAGTGGAAAAAAGCACGCACGCAGACGGAGCTTGTGGAAAAGATGCGGGAGCTCTTCGCCAGATTCCCGGGAATGACGGTGGCGTTCAGCCAGCCCATCGAGATGCGTCTCAATGAAATGATCGCGGGCGCGCGCACCGATGTCGCCATCAAGATCTACGGGGATGATCTGGAGACATTGCGCCGCTTGTCGGACGAGGTTCAGGCAGTTCTGGAAGCGATCCCGGGACGGGGCGAAATTTCCGGGGAGCAGCTTGTCGGACAACCCATTCTGCAAGTGAAAGTGGACTCGAACGCAGTCGCCCGCCACGGGGTGCCCACCCGCAACGTGCTGAACGTGGTGGAAGCCGCCGGCAACCTCAAGGTGGGGGAAATCCGCGAAGGACAGCGCCGGTTTCCGCTGGTGGTGCGGCTGCCCGACGGCCGGCGAACGGATCCCGACAAGCTCGCGGCCACGCTGATCCCGACCGCCAGCGGATCCGTTCTGCCCCTCAAGCAGGTCGCGCGGATCATCGAGACGGAAGGCCCCTCCACGATCAACCGCGAATGGGGAAAGCGGCGCATCACGGTCCAGTGCAACGTGCGCGGTCGCGACGTCGGCAGCTTCGTCGAAGACGCCAGGAAAAAAATCGCCGGACAGGTCAAAATGCCGGAGGGCTACAGCATCGAATGGGGCGGCCAATTCGAGAATATGAACCGGGCGAACGCCCGGCTTCTGTTCGTGGTCCCCATGGCGCTCGGGTTGATCTTCGCGCTTCTCTTCTTCAGCCTGAAGTCCCTGCGCGATGTGATCATTGTGGCCACCGGCATCCCGCTGGGCGCGGTCGGCGGGGTGCTGGCCCTCTGGCTGCGGGGGATGCCTTTCACCGTGAGCGCGGCCATCGGGTTCATTGCCCTGAGCGGCGTCGCCATCCTCAACGGCCTCGTTCTCGCAAGCTTCATCCGGCAGCGGCTGGATGCCGGAACGCCGCTGGCAGCAGCCGTGCGCGAAGGTTGCCTTGTGCGCCTGCGCCCGGTGCTGATGACCGCCCTCGTGGCGGCAGCCGGCTTTGCTCCGATGGCGGTCAATGTCGGCGTGGGCGGCGAGGTGCAGCGCCCGCTGGCCACTGTCGTCATCGGCGGCATCTTCACCAACACGCTGCTGACCCTCCTGGTTCTGCCCACGCTCTACACAACATTCCGCCGCAGAAAACACGCGGACGCCCGGGCCGGATGAGAAGCCGGCTCAGGCGGGCTCGGGCAGAAGCTCCTCCGCCTCCGGCGCGGTGATTTTTTTCGCGACGACGGTGTAGATCGCGGGAACCACGAAGAGGGTGAAAACCGTGCCGATGATCATTCCGGAGACGAGGACGATGCCGATGCTGTTCCTCGCCCCCGCTCCCGGTCCGCTGGCGATAACGAGGGGAAAGTGCCCCATGACGGTGGCGGCGGTGGTCATGAGGATCGGACGGAGACGCGTCGCCGCCGCCTTCGTCACCGCCGCAAACTTGTCGAGTCCGGACCGCTGGAGGACGTTCGCAAACTCGACGATCAGGATTCCGTTTTTTGCGATGAGCCCCACAAGCGTCACCAGGCCGACCTGGCTGTAGATGTTGATCGTGGTCAGGCCAAGGAACGTGAAGAGGAGGGCTCCGGAGAGAGCAAGAGGCACCGAGCCGAAGAGGATGATGAACGGATCGCGGAAGCTCTCGAACTGCGCGGCGAGCACGAGAAAGATCAGGACGAACGAGAGCCCCATCGTGAGCACCAGCTTGTTGCCCTCCTTGCGGAGCTGTCGCGACTGGCCGGCATGGTCGATGCTGAATCCGGCCGGCAGGATTTTCTCCGCCTCATCCTCGAGCACCTTGAGCGCGGCGTCGAGCGGGACCCCCGGAGGGATCGCGCCCTGGATGGTGGCCGAGTTGAGCTGCTGGAACCGCCTGATGTCGCGCGGCTCGGTCGTTGTTTTCAGCGTCGCGAACGTCGAGAGCTTGACGAGTTTCCCGTCGGTGGCGCGGACATAGAGATTTTTGAGCTGGTCGGTGGTGAGCCGCTCGCTCCGCTTCACCTGCGGGATCACCTTGTAGCTGCGTCCCTGAATGCTGAACCGGTTGACATAGTCGCCGCCAAGCAGGGTCGTCAGGTCGGCCCCGATCCGCCGCAGGTCGAGCCCCTGCGAGGCCACCTTGTCGCGGTTGAAAACCACCTCGGTCTGCGGCTGGTCGAACTTCAGATCCGTGTCGGCATACATGAACATCCCGCTCGCGAAGGCTTTTTTGACAAGTTTCTGAGCGAACTCGACGAGCTCGCGCGGCTCGGCGGTCGAGGCGATGACGAACTCGACATCGAAGTTGCTGCCCCCCGGCAGCGGAGGCGGAGTCACCGGAATGATGCGGACCCCCGGAACCTTCGCGGCGACAGGGAAGAGCGCGGCGGCAATCTGCTCGGCCGTCCGCGTGCGCTCGCTCCACGGCTTGGTGACCAGCCCGGAAAAGCCAAAGGTGGGACGGATGACCTGGAACGTCGCGGCGCATTCGGGCTGCGACTGGAACACCCCGTTGAGGCGTCCCGCGAACAGCGATGCCTGATCGAGCGTGGCATTCGGAGGAGCCTGGACAATCCCGAAAACAACCCCCTGGTCCTCCTTCGGCGCCAGCTCCTTCATGCTGAACATCCAGAATGGCAGGATGAGAAAGACCACCGAAGCGGCGATGAACATCACGATCCATCGGTTCGACAGCGTCACCGCCAGCAGCGCGGAATATTCTTTTCGCAGCCAGTCGAACCGGCGGTTGATCCAGCCCGCAAACCCGCGCTCGTCGTCGCCGGGCCGGAGCAGCTTCGACGACATCATCGGCGAAAGCGTGAGCGCCACGATGCCCGACACCATCACCGCGCCGGCCAGGGTGAATGCGAATTCCCGGAAGAGCGCCCCCGTGAGGCCGCCCTGGATTCCGATTGGCGTGTAGACTGCCGCGAGCGTGATCGTCATGGCGATGATCGGCCCGACCAGCTCCCGTGCGCCCAGCAGCGCGGCCTTCAGCGGCCCCTGCCCCTCCTGCATGTGGCGCTCGACATTTTCCACGACGACGATCGCGTCGTCCACGACGAGCCCCACCGACAGCACGATCGCAAGCAGCGTCAGCAGGTTGATCGTGAAACCGAAGAGCATCATCAGCAGGACCGCCCCCACAAGCGAGATCGGGATCGCCGCGACCGGAACGATGACCGCACGCCACGAGCCCATGAAAAGATAGATCACGAGCATCACGATGACGAGCGTCTCGATCAGCGTCTTGATGACCTCGTGGATCGCGTCGTTGATATAGACAGTCGAGTCATAGGGGATGCCGACGTGGATCCCCAGCGGCATCGCTTTCTCGATTCCCGGGATCGCCTCGCGGACCGCCCGCACGACATCCAGCGAATTCGCGGTGGGCAGCACCCAGATCCCCATGAACGTGGCTGTCTGTCCGTTGAATCGCACCTCCTCGTTGTAGTTTTCCGCCCCGAGGGCGACGTCGGCTATTTCGCCAAGCCGCACGATCGTTCCGTCGGCCTGCTTGATCGCAAGCTGGCGGAACTCCTCCGCCGTGCGGAGGTTGGTGTTCGCGACGAGGTTGACCGAGATCATCGAGCCCTTCGTCGTTCCCACGGCAGCGAGGTAGTTGTTCGCCTGGAGCGCCTCCCGCACATCGGTCGGGGAGATGTTCAGTGCCGCCATCCGCTCCGGCTTCAGCCAGATTCTCATCGCAAACGTCCGGTCGCCGAGGATCTCCGCGCGCTGGACCCCGCTGATCGCGGAAAGCTTCGGCTGCACGACGCGCGTCAGGTAGTCGGTGATCTGGTTCTCGTCGAGCTCGTCAGAGTAAAACCCGATATACATGGCGGCGAATTCGTTGTCGGCGGTCTCGAGTTCGATGACCGGCGCCTCCGCCTCCGGAGGAAGGTCGTTCCGGACCTGAGCCACCTTCGCCTGCACTTGCGTGAGTGCCGCATTCGCGTCGTAGTTGAGCTTCAGATGGACCTTGATCGTGCTCAATCCCTGTGCGCTGATGGAATCAATGTAGTCGATGCCGTCCGCACTCGCGATCACCCGCTCAAGGGGGGTCGTGATATACCCGCGCACGAGGTCCGCATTCGCCCCGATATACGCGGTGTTCACCGTGATCACCGCCACGTCGCTGCGCGGATACTGCCGGACCGTGAGGACGTTGATCGCCACGAGCCCGCCGAGGAGGATCAGCAGGTTGATCACCAGCGCCAGCACCGGCCGCCGGATGAAAAGGTCGGTGAACTTCATGTCACTGGTCCTCCGGTTGAGGCGTGAGGCTCTCCGGGGGACGGACTTCGTTATTCACCTCGACGGCTGCGTTCGGCCGGAGTTTAAAAACACCCGAGGTGACCACCTCGTCCCCGGCGCCGATCCCCGACAAAATCTCCACCAGGTCTCCCCTGGCCTCTCCCAGCTTTACAAAATGCTGCGCCACCCCGCGGTAGTCCTTGCCGGTTTTCGGGTCCTTCATGTCCTGAACGACGAAAACCGAGTCGCCATACGGCGCATAGCTCACCGATGTCGCTGGAATCGCAAGCACCGCCTTCTCAACCGGCAAAACCACCTCCACGCCGACAAACATCCCCGGGCGCAGCAGACCATCCGGATTTTCCAGCGTCCCCTGAACCAGAAAATTCCGCGTCGCCTCGTCCACCACGGAATCCACAGCCGTGATCTTCCCCTCGAAAACCCGTCCGTTGGCACCGCTCGAAGTCACGCGGACCAGGTTGCCCACCGAAATGTCCGCCAGATTCTGCTGCGGAATGCTGAAATTCACAAAAATCGGGCTCATCGACTGGAGGGGCACGATCGGATTTCCCGGCTGCAAATACTCGCCGGCATTCACCACACGGATCCCGGCGACCCCGTCGAACGGCGCGCGGATCGTCTTCTTCTCGATAACCGCCTTGATTTCCTCACACTTCGCCCGCGCCGCAAGAAACTCCGAGGCTGTCTGGTCGTAGTCGGACTGCGATGAAACCCGCTTGCTCAGCAGACCCTGGAGCCGTTGCAGGTTGAGCTCCGCCAGACGCTGCCTGGCCTCCGCCGCACGCAGTTGCGCCTGCTCCTCGGAGACATCCTGCTGGACAAGAAGCTGCCCCTTTTTCACCTTCACCCCGGATTCAAACCCGATCTCCTCAACATTCCCGGCCAGATCCGCCCGCATCAGCAGACCGTCCACCGGCTTCAAGGAACCCACGGAGGACAAACCTCCCGGCCATTTCTGCTCCGCCGCCACAACTGTCGTCACCGACTCGGGAGGCATCGAAAACCCCATGTGCGCAGCCATCGCTGATCGAATCTGCGTGTATTTCACCACCCCCAGCGCAACAAACACCAGGAGCACCACCAATACAGCCCATCCCCATTTCCAGACCATGCTCCCCTTCTTTCCAGATTTCTGATGCTCTTCCGATAACATAACTTCGTAATTTCTCTTAATGATTCTGATTGTTAACCGGGTTAAGTATTTCAATTCCAGCCCATGTCAAGGCATTCGATGTGAAAATGTGTTTTCAGGAAGCCGTGATTTTCCCGTTGAGTTTTCGGGTGTGAAATGGCAGTGTTATGACATGAAAACTTTCACCCTAGGGTTCCTGTCATTTTTGGCGCTGGGTCTGATTGGGACAACCCAGCTATTTGCGGCTGACGCAGCGGGAGGAGTTGCAGGCAATGTTCGTGTTTTGAAGGTGCAGGGAACGGTGACCCTTTCCGATTCCGGCAAGCCGGCCGAGCCGCTGAAAGAGGGTATTTTTATCCACCAGAAAAATTTGGTTAAAACCGGGGCGGACTCGCAAGCCTGGCTCCTTTTCTCCAATGGCACCACGGTGACTGTCCAGCCGAACTCCTCATTCTCGGTGGAGAAATTTCTCCAAACCCCATTCGACTCGACTGAGGTGGACTATACGAAACTCAAAGCCGAGCCTTCGGTTTCTCAAACGCAGATCAACGTCAACGAAGGCAGTATCGTTGCCGACGTGCGCAAACTGAACAAGGGATCGACTTTCAAAATCGGGACACCACTTGGCGTCGCCGGAATTCGTGGCACCCTCATCCAGGTGACTGTCAACACCACGATCGGAGGCTCGATCAGCGTCACCATCAACCTTCCAGAGGGCCTGTCGGATTTTGCCGCAACCAACGGCCAGCAAGTCACCCTGGCAAATGGGCAGACGGTAACAGTCAGCAGCGATCCCGTCGCGGGCACGATGAGCATCAGCGGTGTCAGCCCCTTGAGCGCCATGACGGTCCAGCAGATTCAGTCGTTGGCTCAGCAGGTGGCTGCCGCCATTCCCGCCGAGGCCGCATTTGAAGGCGTGGTGGATACTGCTCCAGAACAGCTGGGCACTGGAACACCTGAGGAAAACAACGGGATTCTCACAGGTGACCAGGGAACAGGTGATGTGGGAACAGCCACTCCGGGTGGCGGAACCGGTGGTGCCACCGGGGGAAGCGGCGGTGGTGGCGGCGGTGGAGGAAGCGGCGGTGGTGGTGGTGCTGTCATTACTCCGACTCCTACCCCCACGCCTACTCCCCCTGCTCCCCCGTCGTAGGATCCCTGACAGTTCGTTCGCACATGCGGATGGCTTGATCATTTCCCGGCACGAAGGGAGCTTCCGCGATGAAGAACAATTGGAAACTCTGGCTTCTATGCGCCTTCATCTGCCTGGCGTGGATCGGTCTCTCCCAGATTCTAGTCATCCCGTGGAAGGGCTCCGATGTTTTTCTCGGACTGGATGGAGCCCTTTCCTTTCTTGAGGAGAAGACAATCGATGCGCGCCTGGAAGTCCGCGGACCAATCCCCTGCCCGGTCAAGCTGTGTTATGTTAATGTCGACACCGATTCCATAACCGCGCTGGGCAATTTTCCGTGGAGCCGGTCGATTTTTGCCCAGGTGCTCAACGCTCTGTTCGAGCGGGGACATGTCCGGGCGGTTGGAATGGATTTCGTTTTCAGCAATTCAGGGCTTCCACAGCTCGGACATGAGGAAGCCGAAGCGGGCAACCTGGAGCTGGGAAAGAGCGTTCAGAAGAACAGAAATATTGTTTTAGCCGCCACGTATAGAACGCAAACCGGACTCCTGGGAAAGGAGAACAAGTCCTTTCCATTTTTGTTTGACCGGCGCACCAAACCGTCCGAGACCGATTTGCCGGAATTGCCCGACTTTCCCGTCGTCGGTCCCATGTGGGGGCATGTCGGCTTGATTGACGCCGACGTGCGCTGGCTGCCCGCCTTCGCTCCCACTGAGTTCAAGACCTACTTCACTCTGGCGCTCCAACTGGCCCGACTTTACTACGGGCTGGATGAGTCTGGCATTCAAATCGAAAAGGACCGCATTCTCCTCAAAAACACCGGCGGTGAGGTGCTCGCAGGAATTCCCCTGAATCTCCGGCAGATCGTCGAACCCAACTGGTTTTCGGCCTGGGATTCCAAGGCGAACCCCATGGCCGGCGTGGTTTCGGTCCTGGAGTTTGACCGGCTCGCCCGCGAGGGAACGGAACAGGAAAAGCAACAGGCGGAGGAATTCTTCGGGTTCTTTCGGGATGCGGTCGTCCTGATCGGTCCGACAGACCCGCTCCTGCAGGATATTTCGACTGCTCCGATGAGCGGATCGCAGCCGGTGCCCCGCGTTTCCATTCACGGAAACCTCTTCAAAACCATCGTATCCGGCCAGAGCATTATTCGTCCTCCGGCGTGGGTCAATGGCCTGCTCATTCTGGGAATCGGACTTGGCGCCGCATTCCTCAGCGTGCTTCGCAACCAGCTCGCCAAGCCGGGAAAAATCGCTGCTGCGCTTCTGGCTCTCGCGTATGTCGCCGCAGCGTTCTTCCTCTTTTCCCATCAGCGGGTCCTTCTGCCTGTGATCGCGCCTCTCGGTGCCGCGCTTTCCTGCACGTTCCTGGCCGTTCTCCGCCAGTTGACCATCGAGGACGAGCAAAGGCGCCGCATCAAGCAGCTATTCGGATCCTATGTTTCCTCCACCGTGGTCAACGAAATGGTGGAGAGGAATGCCCCCCCACAAACCGGCGGGGAGGAGGTCGAAATCACTGCATTCTTCAGCGATATCGTTTCCTTTTCTCCCCTCTCTGAGCAACTCTCCGCGGCCGATCTGGTCAGGTTGATGTGCCACTATCTGGGCGAATGCACGGCGGCGGTCATCGAGCAGGAAGGCACCCTCGACAAGTATGTCGGCGATGCCATCATCGCCATGTTCGGGACCCCCCTCGTGTGCAAGGACCATGCGGCGGCGGCTTGTCGCGCGGCGATCGGCCTTCAAGCGGCTCAAGTCCGGCTCCGCGAGCAGTGGAAGGCGGAGGCCAGATGGCCGGATGCCGCCCTCCGGATGCAGACGCGTGTCGGCCTTCATACCGGCCTGGCGGTCGTGGGCAACATCGGCTCGGAACTCCGCTTCAACTACACCATGATGGGCGACACCGTAAATCTCGCCCAGAGAGTCGAGGCGGCAGCCTCCCACTACGGGGTCAGCATCCTTGTCTCCGGCGATACTTATGGGGCGGCTTCCTCGTCCGATCACACTCTCGTATTCCGCCCGCTGGACAGGGTCCTTGTGCCAGGGCGCACCCACCCCGTGGAGCTATTTGAACTGATCGGCGCCGGAGACGAAATCCGCAAAGCCTACGGCGAATGTTTCGAGGCCTACGCGAACGCCCGCAAACTTTACGTGCACGGATCCTGGGCCGCCGCGCGGGAGGGGTTTTTGCGTGCCGACAATCTGGAGCCTTCACGGCGTATAAAATCCCCTGCATCGGTCATGGCCGCACGTTGTGAAAAGCTTGCCAGCCGGCCACCCGTGGAAAATCTCGCGTTCCCGCTGACCAAGGAATCGAATTCCATTTGACAGGCGGATTTTTTCGCCGAGGGTTTTCCCGTTATGAAAAAACTCCTGTTCACAGCAGCATTGCTTGTCGCATTCACCGTGTCATCCGCCCTGGCACAATCCTGCCCCGGCGGCGGGTGCGGCGGCAAAAAGGACAAGAAGAAAGACGGCAGCACGAACCAGACCCATTCGGTCCGCGTCGACTTCTAATCACTGAAACTCTGAAAGCGCGGAGTCGGGCCAGCCCGATTCCGCGCTTTTTCGTCTCCAAAACTCATCCGGCGGAAAATCCACCGGACTCCCGCACAAGCATCGCCAATTTTCTTTCCTGCCCCCAGCGGTATCCTTTCACAACCCCGGTCTCCCGGATGACCCGGTGGCAGGGAATCAGATATGCCACGGGGTTGGCCCCGCAGGCCGTCCCCACCGCGCGCGCGGCGCCGGGGCAGCCGACTGCCGAGGCCATGCGGGAGTAGCTCGTCAGCGATCCAACGGGAATTTGCAGCAGCGCGCGCCATACCTTTGATTGGAACCTGCTTGCCGGAACAAATACCCGGATCTCCCGCCCCCTGTCGTTCTCGAAAATGACTCCCGCCTGCCGTGCGGCCGCACGGTCGCTTCTGGTGAGGGAAGCCTCCGGCCAGTTCCGCGCAAGGCTTTCGGGAAAATCGCAGGGCCCGTCATGAAACGCGAGGTGGCAGATTCCCCGGGCATTCCATCCGACGCTGCACAGGCCGAACGGGCATTCGGAAAAACCCCAGGTCACATCGACTCCCCGCCCGCCGGACTTCCATTCCCCCGGGGACGCAGCCTCCAGGCTCACCGTGAGATCATGCAGCCGGCCAGGCCCCGACAACCCTGCGTCCAACGAAGCGTCGAAGACACTCACCGGATCGCGCAGGCGGCTTTTTGCATACTCGACGGTCAGGCATTGAAGAAAATCTTTCGGCGTAAGTCCCGCCCAGCGGAAAAAGAGCCGGTGAAACCGTGACTCGCTCAACCCGGCGACGCCCGCCATGCGCGCGACAGACGGCTGGGCTGACCGGTTCTCATCGAGAAATCGGATCACTAATGCGATTTTTTCGTAATCACTCATGACGCGGGAAGATAAACTGTCCGGGATCTTCCGCCACCCGATTCCTGCTCCCTTCGATGCACCCCCGAATCCAATGCCTCTACCTCAGGCGTGTCCAATCATCCGAGGAATATTTTTCCTGATCAAGCCGTGCTGCCACTCCCTCAAATTCCGGCGGTGGAAGAAACTCCCGGATCGAAGAGCCCAGCGATTCCGCCAGCGCGGATGGAGGAGCATCCACATGGAGGGACCCCTGATAGAGAATCCCGATTTTTCCACGACGAAGCGCACCCCCGCAAATTTTCCTCCCGTCGCAGAGGATATCTGAAAGTGCCGGACTCTCGAAACAGGCCGCCCCGGGACGGCAGTCCTCTCCGCAAGCCAGACGCGCCCCGGGAGCGGATGGCAGGAGCACCCGCAGGAATGCCTCGTGGATTTTCCGATAAACAACCTCGGCGGGCATCGCTGCGACACCGGAGGAATGAGGAACCGCCAGTGCGACCGTCAGATCATGCCCGTGAAAAACCGTCCCTCCGCCTGTCCATCGGCGCACGGCGGAAAGCGCTCCCGCAGACCGCAGGACCTCGTCATACCGCTGGGCATACCCGAATGTCACAGCCGGGTGTTCCCACCGGTAAAAGCGGATGACTGGCCCCTCAGACAGTCTCAGGAGCGCCTCGTCCACCGCCATGTGGGCGGAAGGTTTTCGCAGGGAGAAATCCTCCCAAACCTGTAAAACTGGAAACATGATTCCGCACAATGGCCAATCTGTCCGGTAAAATCCACTCCTTCTGCTTGTCGCCAACCGTCCGCGATGGTTAGCTGGTCGCAAGTTATGGCAAAGCAGGCACTCGGCAAGGGACTCAGCGCATTGATCAACACACGCGTGGTCAATCCCTCTCCCGCGGAGGAATTGGGCGAGCGGGTTCAGATGCTGGCCTTGGACAAGATCCTCCCCAGCCCGCTGCAGCCGCGCGTCGACTTCCCCGCCGAGCACCTGCACGAGCTGGTCGAGAGCATCCGGGAGCGAGGGATCATCCAGCCGCTCATCGTGCGGAAAGTCGACGGAAAATTCGAACTCATCGCCGGGGAACGGCGCTGGCGGGCGGCGAAGGAACTTTCGCTCACGGAAGCTCCGGCGATCGTGCGCGAAGCGAGCGACCGGGAAGTCCTCGAGCTTGCGCTCATCGAAAACCTCCAGCGCGAAGGGCTCAATCCGATCGAGGAAGCAACCGCCTACCAGCGGCTCTCGGGGGATTTCGGACTCACACAGGAGGACATCGCCAAACGCGTCGGAAAAAGCCGGGCCTCGGTTGCCAACGCGATGCGCCTTCTCGACCTCGCCCCGGATGTCCAATCGCTCCTGAAACACGAGAGGATTTCCGTGGGCCACGCCAAGGTCCTCCTCTCGCTCAAATCCCACGAGGAACAAAAATTGCTCGCCGACCAGATCATCCGCCAGAGCGCCTCGGTTCGGGTCGCCGAAAAACTGGCGGCCCATCATCTCGCCGCAACGGGAAAATCCGGCAGGTCCCGGACAAAATTCTCCTCTGCCGGAGCCGGGCTCACCCCGGCCGTCAAGCGGATTGAAAACCTTTTGACTCACCGCCTGTCCACTCGTGTTGTCATTCATCACGGGGAAAAGAAGGGCTCGATCCAGATCGAATACTACGGGGACGACGATCTCAACAGGATCCTCTCCACCCTCGGAATGGCGGAGGAGTAGGATGGCCCACAAGTTCGCGGACTCCCTTCTGCGGATGATCGATTCGGATTATTTTCCGGAAGGAGCGGATGTTGTCAGGAGCAAGCCGGAAAAATTCGAATTCACCCGAAGCATTCCCTTCATCATCCTGCACATCGGATGCCTCGGAGTGATCTGGACCGGCTGGAGCTGGCCTGCCGTTGCGACCGCTGTCGCACTGTATTTCATCAGGATGTTTGCGATCACCGGAATCTACCACCGCTACTTCTGCCACCGCGCCTACAAAACCTCACGGACCGCCCAGTTTCTGTTCGGCCTTCTCGGATTGACAGCCGTGCAGCGCGGGCCGCTCTGGTGGGCGTCCGTTCACCGTCACCACCACGCGCATTCGGACGAGACCTCCGATGCCCACTCCCCGGTCTGCAAAGGGTTCGTCTGGTCACACATCGGCTGGCTCACCAGCAGCCGGAACTTCCCTACGGATTACAAAATGGTCCGCGACCTCCAAAAATTTCCCGAGCTGGTGTTTCTGAACCGCTTCGACCTCATCGGCCCGCTGCTGCTTTTGGTCCTTCTGGCGGCATGGGGAACCCTGCTGCAGGAGGTGTCTCCGGGCCTCGGCACCGGCCCCTGGCAGATGATTGTCTGGGGATTTTTTATCAGCACCACCGTCCTCTTCCATGCGACTTGCGCGGTGAACTCCTTCGCCCACACCCTGGGCAGCAAACGGTTCCCGACAGGTGACGAAAGCCGCAACAGCCTCGTGCTCGCGCTTTTCACACTCGGAGAGGGATGGCACAACAACCACCACCACTATCAGTCATCCGCCCGGCAGGGCTTCTACTGGTGGGAGATCGATATCTCCTACTACATCATCCGGCTTCTCGGGGCGCTGGGAGTCGTCTGGGAAATCAAAGGGGTTCCGCAGCAGGTTCTGGAATCCGCACCCGCCGGAAAAGCGCACGTTCGGTGAAGGAACGGATCGCGATCGTCGGAACCGGAGTGGCCGGGCTCGGATGCGCATGGCAGCTCCGCGGTGACGCCGACATCACGCTCATCGAGCGGGACTCGAAACCGGGCGGACACTCGAACACCGTCTTTGTCGTGGACGATGGAAAATCCCTTCCGATCGACACCGGTTTTATCGTCTTCAACCATGCGACCTACCCGAACCTCGTGCGGCTCTTCGATGAGCTTGGAGTCCACACGAAACCCTCGGAGATGTCGTTCAGCGTCCAGCACCGTCCTTCCGGGCTCGAATACAACGGCATGGGTCCCAACAAGGTTTTTGCACAGCGGAGAAACCTCCTCCGGCCGCGCTTCTACCGCCTCCTCTTCCAGATCCTGAAATTCTTCCGCGTGGCGCAGGACGCCCTGACCGACCCGGACACCGGGGCGCTCACGATTGCGGAATTCACTCGCATGCACCGGCTCGGACAGGACTTCCTGGATTTCTACCTCGTCCCGATGAGTTCGGCTGTCTGGTCGACAGATCCCCGGCGGATCCTGGATTTTCCAGCCCTGAGCCTGCTCAGATTTTTTCAAAACCACGGTTTTCTCGGAGTCACCACCCACCACCCCTGGTTCACGGTCGAGGGGGGAGCAAAATCCTATGTCGACAAGATCCTTGCAGCGGTGAAGCCAGTTCGCCTCCCGGCAAAGGTCGTCGGGGTTTCGGAAACCAGCGGAGGGGTCGCTCTTCGAACGGAGGACGGCCATCGGGAGGTTTACGACCGGGTGATCATCGCCACCCATGCGGACGAGGCTCTGGCAATGCTCGAAGCCCCGGATGAATTGCAAAGGCGCCTGCTTTCCGCGTTCGGATACCAGAAAAACCCCGCGACCCTGCACACCGACGAATCCGTAATGCCCCGCCACCGGAGGGCATGGGCCTCGTGGAATTACCGGCTGGAAACGGATCCCGGCGGCGGACTCAAAGCCACAACCCATTATTGGATGAACGCACTCCAGGAGATATCCAAAACGAAGAACTATTTCGTCTCAATCAATGCCGACGGCCAGATCCCGGAGGAAAAAATTCTCTACTCGACCGTTTACATGCATCCCGTGTTCACGCTCGAAGCGATGCGTGCACAGGTCGAGCTTCCCGGTTTGAACACACGCTCCCCCGCCCAGCGCTTGTTTTTTTGCGGCAGCTACTTTGCCCATGGATTTCACGAGGACGCCTACTCCTCGGCGGTCCGGCTCGCCGCCACCCTTCGACCGCTCCTCCGCAAATGAGGAACTCTTGCCTCTACGAATGCACGGTTATGCACCGGCGCCTTTCCCCGAAAACACACGGGTTCGTTTACAGGATCTTTCTGTTTTTTCTCGACCTCGATGAGTTGGATCATCTCGGCATCCCGATCTTCAGCACAAATGCCCCGAACGTGTATGCCCTTCACGATTCGGATTACTTCCGTCTTGGATCCGGTTCGATCCGGGAAAACCTCCTGACGTTTCTCCGCAGCGAGGGGGTGACGGAAACTCCGGCCCGGATCCGCCTCCTGACACTGCCCCGGCTCCTCGGCTACACGTTCAACCCGATCTCGGTCTTCTTCTGCTACGATGCCTCAAACCGGCCGCTGACATCGGTCGTCCAGGTGGGAAACACTTTCGGCGAGCTCAAACCGTTCGTCGTTCCGCCCGATCCGGAATCCCCGTCGTTCCACGCACGCCTCCCAAAACACTTCTACGTCTCTCCGTTCTCAACCCTCGATCTGGAATTCGATTTCCGGTTCGATTTTCCCGGCAACCACCTCCGCATCCTCATCGACGACTACCAGGGTGCCGAAAAAACCCTCATCAGCACGCTCACCGGCTCCCGCCGCGAACTCACATTGGGCAGCCTCCTTTTCCTTTCGATCAAGTATCCCCTGGTCACGTTGAAAATCATCACGCTGATCCACTGGGAGGCATTCCGGCTGTGGTTGAAACGCATCCCCCACCATGCCAAGGAATCAGATCCCCACCTTCAAACGGGAGTCTTTCGGAGCAGACGATGATTTCCCTCCCGGAGGGGTTTGCAGAGAGGCGGCAACCTGCGTATGCTCCTGCGCCATGTCCACCGCTCCACTACGCTCCGATATTTCGGCTTCCGACACCTGGGATCTGAGCCCTCTCTATGCCGATGACGCGGCGTGGGAGGCGGATTTCTCGGCTCTCCAGACTGAGTTTCCTGAAGTCTCCAAGTTCAGGGGAAAACTTGGGACCTCCGCGGAAACCCTGTCCGCCTGTCTGGAATTTGAAAAGACGCTGGACCTCCGCATCGAACGTCTGAATCAGTATGCCGCACTCAAGGTGACGGAGGACAGTTCGGAGGCGAAAGCCCTCGACCGCGAAGCCAGGCTGGAGGGGGTGATGGTCCGTGTCGGTGAGGCGGTTTCCTTTCTCGCTCCGGAGATCCAGTCCATTCCGGATGCGGCGTTCGATGCCTTCCTCGCCTCCCCCGCACTGGCGGACTGGACGATCCCGTTGAAAAAGCTCCGGCGGTTGAAATCCCACATTCTCAGCGCCACGGAGGAACGGCTCCTTGCTCTGGGCTCCTCGGTCGTGCACGGGCATAGCGAGACATTTTCCCAGCTCACGAACGTGGACATGAAATTTGGGAAACTGAAGGACGGATCCGGAGCTGAACGGGAGCTGACGCAAAGCTCGTTCTCGTCGTTTCTCCAACAGCGCGATCCGTCTGTCCGAAAGGCTGCCTTCCACCAGTTCTATGCGGAGTTTTCCGACCACAAATTCACCCTTGCCGCCGGGCTTGCGAATGCCGTCCGTGGCGGAGTCTTTTATGCGCGGGCACGCAACTACCCATCAGCGCGGGAGGCCGCGCTGTTTGCGGACAATGTTCCTGTATCGGTTTACGACGGGCTGATCTCCACAGTCCGCAGCAATCTCGATCCGCTCTTCGAGTATTTCGAGCTGCGCAGGCAGGTGCTCGGCCTGGATGAGATCCACCACTATGACACCTATGTCCCGATGGTGGACGACGTTCAGAGCGACGTGCCATGGGACTCGGCGGTGGATAAAGTCCTGTCTGCAGTGGCCCCCCTGGGTGACGAATATGTCACCGTGCTCGGCCACGGGCTCCGCGGAGGGCGTTGGTGCGACCGCTATGAAAACAAGGGCAAGCGAAGCGGGGCATTTTCCTACGGCACCTTTACCAGCCCGCCGTATATCATGATGAACTACAAGTCGGACGTCTTTTCCGACGTTTACACGCTTGCACATGAGGCCGGTCATTCGATGCACACCTGGTATTCGCAGCGCAGCCAGTTGTTTCAAAACTACCACTACCCGATCTTTCTCGCCGAGGTGGCTTCCACGTTCAACGAGATCCTCCTGACCGACCACCTGCTGGCGACAACCGACGACCGGCGGAGGAAAGCGTATATCCTGAACCGTCAAATCGACGACCTGCGCGGAACGCTTTACCGGCAGACGATGTTTGCCGAATTCGAACGTGATATCCATGCCGCCGAGGAGGCAGGAGAGGCGCTGACCCTGGATGCCTTCCAAAGGATCTACCGCAATCTCCTGAGCGCCTACTTCGGCGACAAATTCGCGCTCGACCCCGAACTCGACCTGGAATGCCTGCGGATCCCGCATTTCTACAGCGCCTTTTACGTTTACAAATATGCAACCGGCATCTCGGCCGCCGCCGCCCTCGCCCGCCAGGTGACCGAATCCGGGGACGCATCCCGATATCTGGATTTCCTCCGGAGCGGTGGCAGCAGGTTCCCCATCGAGACGCTGGCATCTGCAGGGGTGGACATGAGCCAGCAGGCACCGGTGCAGGCCGCTCTCGACCTCTTCGCACGCCGGGTCGCGGAACTCCGCGGGATTCTGGCTTGAAAAGACGGCGCCTTGCATTCCCGGGCCGGATCGGTAATGTTCCTGCCCCGCTGACCTATTGATATGAGCAAAAGCATTTTGGATCCGTCCCGGCTGGATGCCGTGGAACTGAGCAACGACGAAATCGCACGCTACTCCCGGCACCTGATCATGCCGGAGGTGACGCTCGACGGCCAGCGGCGGATCAAGGCGGCAAAGGTCCTCTGCATCGGCGCGGGGGGGCTGGGCTCGCCGATCGCGCTTTATCTCGCAGCCGCAGGTGTCGGAACGATCGGCCTGGTGGATTTCGACGTGGTCGATTATTCGAACCTCCAGCGCCAGATCCTGCACGGCACGAAGGATGTCGGACGCAAAAAAATCAACAGCGCCCGCGACCGGATCAAGGAAGTGAACCCGAATGTCCAGGTCGGGCTTCACGATGCGTTTTTCACCTCGGCAAACGCCCGGGAAATCGTCGAGGGATACGACATCGTCATCGATGGAACCGACAACTTTCCGACAAGGTATCTCTCGAACGATGTGTGCGTGTTCCTGAAGAAGCCGAACATCTACGGTTCCATTTTCCGGTTCGACGGCCAGTGCACCGTGTTCGCCCCTCATCTGGGCGGACCCTGCTACCGCTGCCTCTATCCCGAACCTCCGCCGCCGGGGATGGTGCCCAGTTGCGCCGAGGGTGGCGTGCTGGGGGTTCTCCCGGGTGTGATCGGCGTGATGCAGGCAATCGAGGCCATCAAGCTCATCGTTGGAATCGGAGAGCCTCTCATCGGGCGCCTGGTTCACTTCGACGCTCTCAAGATGAAGTTTCGCGAGTTCAAGGTCCGGAAGGATCCCAAGTGCCCGGTGTGCTCTGAGCACCCCTCCCTCACCGGGCTCATCGACTACGAGCAGTTCTGCGGAATCCCACAGGCCCAGGAGTCGCACGATGCCGAACCTCCGGTTCCGGAAATGTCCGTCACGGAGCTGAAGGCCCGGCTCGACCGTGGCGACAGGCTCGTCCTTGTCGACGTGCGTGAGAATTTCGAATGGGATATCACCCGCATTCCCGGCTCAAAGTTGATCCCGCTCGGTGAGCTTGCCTCGCGCATGAGCGAATTGGATTCAGCTGACGAGATGGTCTTCATCTGCAAAATCGGCCCGCGCAGCGAAACGGCCGTCCGTGAACTCCAGAAGGCCGGCTTCACCAAGACCTACAACCTCACCGGCGGCATCCGCGAGTGGGCGGAAAAGGTTGATGCATCCATGCCAAAATATTGAATGGATTTTCCGATTCTCCTGATGGATGACATGCTGGAGCTTCTACGCTGCCCTGTGACCGGCCAGGCTTTGCGAGAGGCTACGGCGGCGGAACGGAATCTTCTCGCGCCGGAACTGGAGTCAGCACTCATCCGGGAGGATCTCAAAATCGCTTATCCCGTCACGGTCGGCATCCCAGTTCTCCTTCCCTCCTCGGCAATCAGCCTCGGACAGGAGCCATCGCCTGAATGACCGCATCCACGGGGACGGTTGCAACGGTCGATATCGAATCTGAAATGGCATAGGGGATGACCAGGATCCCGTTGTGGATGAGTGCGCCGCAGGTATAGACGACGTTTGGCACGTAGCCTTCCCGTTCCTCCGCCTCCGGCTTGAGGAGAGGGTCTTTCAATCGTGCAATGACCCGTGAGGGATCATCGTGGTCGAGCAGAATCGCCCCGATGCAATACTTGCGCATGGCCCCCACCCCGTGCGTGAGGACCAGCCATCCGGCGGACGTTTCCATGGGCGATCCGCAGTTTCCCAACTGGATAAACTCCCAGGGTTCCGTTGGCCGGAGCAGAATTTTCGATTCATACCAGAAATGGAGATCATCCGAATACATGATCCTGATGTTTTCATTGTCCTGTCGCGACAGCATGCAATACATGCCATTCACCCGCCTGGGGAAGAGCGCCATCCCCTTGTTTTGGACTGCCGGCCCGTTCAACGTGCAGACCTTGAAGTGCAGAAAATCACGCGTCTCCAGAAGTTGTGGCAGGATCGTGCGCCCGTCGTAAGCAGTGTAAGTCGCATAGTAGCAGACGCTCTTGTCCTGCTCGGTGAACCGCACAAACCGCGCATCCTCGATCCCGTTGCTTTGGCTCGGAGAAAACGGGAAGACAATGCGCTCCGACACCTCATGCTCCGGAGCGAAGGAAAACTCATAGTTCGACCTGGCCACCATGAGCATCTTCTGCCCGGTATCGGCATGAGCGTGGTATCGACGATGGACTTCTATGACGCTGCGAAGTTCCTCCAGGGTGAAATTTTCATTCACCCCTTCCAACACACGGAGGTTGAAGTCGTCAGCGAGACCGAGTTCTTCGAGTTTGCGGAGAAACAACTCCCGATTGTAGGAGGTGTTGGGAAAATATTTCGGCTCCCGGACAAAACGGGAGGGCGGATCGATGGTGATCCCGCCAGCCCCATCAATGAGGCCGGAGCGGAATGTGATCGAGGAAATATGCCCCTCCCCCGTGGCCCGCAGACTCAAAATGATCTTCAGCGAGCCGTCCGGGACACCGGCCTGGTCGGGGTGGGGAACGATGCTCGGATTGAAAAGCGCGGCACACTCAAAGGAATATTCGTTGGTAAAATACGAGCCGGTGAGGAGCCGCCGGTTTTCCGACAGTGGCCGATCGGTGGGGATATACATTTCCACCTGCTTGAATCGATCGGAAAAAATCGTCGTGATTTCCTGATGGCGGTCGCCGAAATCGCGAAAGACATCGTCAAGCAGCGCATCCACCTCGGCATCGGTCAGCGACAGAATGCGGGCGAGGATTTTCAATGCGCGGGGGGCATCCGTGGGATTGATGGCGCGTGGCTCGACCGCAGGAAGAAACGGGCGGATGAGGACCCTCCGCGGCTCCGGCTTGAGGAAGACGGGCTGACGCTTCAAGGGAATGGAAGAAGGCATGGCTAAAGGGGGTGGAAAGTGAGGGCGAGGTCCTGGACGCGCTTCATTTCCGCCAGCGACAGCAGGAATGCCAGGGTGGATTCCGCCCCTTCGTTCAGGTTGACCCGGTCCACATGGAGGCCGTCCCGGCAGCCTCCGGTCTGGGGATTGTAAACCGGGATGCCGAGTTCGTTCGTGCCGAGGAACCAGTCGAACGCCCGCCGGGCTTCATGCATCCAGAAGAGATCCTTGGTGACGCCGTAGGCCTCCAGGCACGCACTGACCATGGCGTGAGCCTCGACCGGCTGCTGATCGAATGACGCGGGATCCCCTCCTTTTTTCCAGAATCCGTCGGATCCGATGGGGCGGAAGCACCCCCCCGAACCGGTCTGGTTTTGGGCCAGCCAGCGCAGGGTCTTGAGTCCAACATCGAGAACATCCCCACGGCTGGTCCATTTGCCGCTGAGGATCAGGGCATGGGGAATCTTGGCATTGTCATAGGTGACGACATCCTCGAACCACATCCATCCGGCAGATGACACCTTGCGGAAAAGATTCATGAGGCGGTCGGTCAGTTCCTCGCGGAACCGGTTGGCCATGCGGTCACCAGACAGGGTGCGCAAGTATTCCTGCACGCCCAAAATCGTAAACGCCCAGGCCCGCGGAGACGTAAAAGATTCCACTGCGGCGAGTCCGGCCTCAAAAACATTGGCGGCCCAGCCGCGCAGGTCCTCGCGCCCGGAGCGGCCGACACAGGTTCCCAATGCCCAAAGCGCCCGGCCGTGGCTGTCTTCCGAGCCCACCTCCTCAAGCCACTCCCGGTTGAATCCCATGAAATTGCGGAAGCGACCGGTGTCTGGATTGAAGGCATGCTGGAGGAATGCCGCGTAGGCCCCGGTGAGCGGATATTGCTGGGGCGTCTTCTCACCCAGCTCGCGGAGCAGCGTCATCAGGATCAGCGCCCGCGCGTTGTCGTCCGTGCAGTATCCATGGCTGAAATTCGGGACCGTGAAAATCGCGTGTTGGAAAATCCCGACATGGTCGGTCATCCGGAACATGTGATCGAACCTCCAGATCGGCAGTTCCCCTTCGCGCTGACCGAGCGTGGCCATGTGGAACGTCTTGCGATTGGAATTCACATCCTCCCGGCGGGCGCGTGAAAACGTTGAGGCGTAGAGGTGGGCGACATTCGACCAGACCATGTCGCGTCCCATGAGGTAGGCGTTTTTCCGCATCGCATGACGCTTGGTCTCGTTCCCGAGCATCTCCTTGACCGCTTCCGCGATCGCGGCGGAATCCCGGAACGGAACCAGCATCCCTCGACCGTCAGCCAGAAGCTCCTTCGCATGCCAGTAGGGAGTCGAAATCACCGCCTTGCCCGCACCAAAACTGTAGGCGAGCGTGCCGCTGGTGATCTGCGCCTCGTTCAAATACGGCGTGATGTAAATATCCGCCGCCCCGATGAATTCCATCAATTCGGAAATCCCGACGAACTGGTTGAAGAAGATCACATGCTTGTCCACGCCGATCTTTTTCGCCTGCCGCTCGAGCGACAGGCGGTAGGTCTCCCCCTGGTCGCGGACAAGGCTCGGGTGCGTCGCGCCCAGAACGATATAGACGACATCCGGAAACTCCGAGACGATGTCGGGAAGCGCGTTCAAAACGTTCTCGATTCCCTTGTTCGGCGACAGCAGCCCGAACGTCAGCAGGACCTGCTTGCCTTCGACCCCGAACTGGTCCTTGAAGAAGCTGGGATCCGTAAACGGAACATCCGGAATCCCGTGCGGGATGACATCGATTTTCTCCTCGGTGACGCCGTAAACCTCCTGAAGAAATTCCGCCCCCTGCCCGGCCATGACGACCAGACGCGAGGAAAGGGAAACGATTTCCTCGAAGATGTGCCTCTGCTCACGGGTGGGCTCTTTCAAAACCGTGTGAAGGGTCGTCACCACCGGCATCCGCACCGAGCGCAGCAAACCGAGCACATGTCCTCCAGAGGCTCCACCATAGATCCCAAACTCGTGCTGGACGCTCAGCACGTCGATATTGCTCAGGTTTAAAAAATCGGCAGCCCTCTGATAGGCTCCGACCTCCTGGGCTGGAATTTCAAAACGAACCTCCGGAGGATAGTCATATCCCTCGTCCCGGTCGTTGACCACCACCACCGGGCACTCGAGCCTGGGATAGAGCGTGCTGATCGCATTCCGCAGGTCGGAGGTGAATGTTGCTATGCCGCACTTGCGCGGCAGGTAATCGCCGAGAAATGCGACCTTCCTGAGCTGGGAGGGTGACTCCGGGTGATTGGTAAAAAACCGCCCGGACCGCCCGGACATGTGCTGACTCTCGCCGACTGGATTCAAATTCGCCATGGTGTTTTGTCTCATTCGCGATTGAAAAAAAGTTAGGGAGACGAGGCAAACATAGCCCGTATGGGGGATTCCGCATACCGCTATTTTGAAAGAGCACTTGGAAGCCAGCCCACCTCACTCGTTGGGGCAAACTGAACGGGGCAGCGTGTTCCGTGATGTTCACGAGCAGCAAGTGGATTGCGGCTCCCTCGTCAGCACCCGACTTTTCTCTGTGCTCTCCGTGTCCTCTGTGGTTCATTTACCTGTTCCATGACCGAACTTGAACGCATCCGTCATTCCTGCGCGCACGTGCTTGCCACGGCGATTTTGAAAATCTGGCCCGAGGCCCAGTTTGCGGCGGGCCCGCCGGTCGAGAACGGGTTCTATTACGACGTGGACCTCCCTCACCGGATCTCGCCCGAGGATTTTTCGCGGATCGAGGAGGAGATGAAGCGGGAGATCAAGGCGAACCATGTCTTCGAGCGGGTCGAACTCTCACGTGCCGATGCGGTCGCGATGGCGGAGCGCGGCGAACTGGCCGCGCTCGGCCCGCGCGGCGAGGCGTCGAAGTTCAAGCTCGATATCGTTCAAAACATTCCCGACGGCGAGGTGATCACGCTCTACCGCAACGGGGAATTCACCGATCTTTGCGCCGGCCCCCACGTCATGCGGACCGGAAACATCGGGGCGTTCAAGCTCACCCATGTCGCCAGCGCCTACTACAAGGGCGACGAGAGCAACCCCCAGCTCCAGCGGATCTACGGGACCGCGTTCAAAAACAAGACCGAGATGGCGGCCTACTTCACCATGCTTGAGGAGGCGAAGAAGCGCGACCACCGGAAGCTCGGTGCCGAGATGGGGCTCTTCGCGATCGACTCCGAATACGTCGGTCCCGGCATGCCGCTCTGGCTTCCGAAGGGAACGGTGCTCGTCGAGGAGCTCGAAAAGCTCGCCAAGGAAACCGAGTTCGCCGCCGGCTACGTCCGCGTCCGGACCCCCCACCTCGCAAAGGAGAAGATGTATCAAACGTCCGGCCACCTGCCGTATTACGAGGACTCGATGTTCCCGCCCATGGAGGTGAAGGATGACGGGGAGGGCCCGTCGTGCGAGCGTTACTACCTCAAGGCGATGAACTGCCCGCACCACCACCGGATCTTCGCAGCGGAGCAACACAGTTACCGCGACCTGCCGTTGCGGCTCGCAGAATACGGCTGCTGCTACCGTTACGAGCAGAGCGGCGAGTTGTTCGGCCTCATGCGCGTGCGCTCGCTGAACATGAACGACGCTCACATCTACTGCACCGAGGAGCAGTTCGCCAACGAGTTCCGCGCGGTGAACGAGATGTATTTGAAGTATTTCAAAATCTTCGGCCTCGAAAAATATCAGATGCGCTTCAGCACCCACGGCCAGGAAGGGCTCGGCAAGAAATACGTCAACGAGCCCGAACTGTGGAAGAAGACCGAGGACATGGTGCGGCAGGTCCTGATCGACAGCGGCATCAACTTCGTCGAGGTCGCCAACGAGGCGGCGTTTTACGGTCCCAAGATCGACGTGCAGGTCTGGAATGTCATCGGACGCGAATTCACGATCGCCACGAACCAGGTCGATTTCGCCGTGCCGGCAAAATTCGGCCTGGTTTACAAGGACCGCGACAACACCGAGAAGACCCCGCTCTGCATCCACCGCGCCCCGCTGGGCACGCACGAGCGATTCATCGGGTTTCTCATCGAGCACTTCGCCGGAAACTTCCCGCTGTGGCTTGCCCCCGAGCAGGTCCGAATCATCACCATCGGTGACGACGCCGAAGTTCTCGAATGCGGCAACGCCCTGGTCGCGGAACTCTGCTCCCATGAGATCCGCGCCAGCATCGATGCATCAAACGACAAGATGCAGGGGAAAATCCAGAAGGCCGAACTTCAAAAAGTGCACACGATGCTCGTCATCGGAAAACGCGATGTTGAAGCCGGTGCCGTGAGCCTGCGCGTCCACGGCAAAGGCAACCTCGGAGCCAGGCCGAAAAGCGAGGCCGTGGCGGAAATCCTCGCCGCCGTCCGCGAACGCCGCCGGGAATAAATTCCGCAACGGATAAAACCGCAGATTCCCACGGGTTTCGCAGATGGGAATCGTCGGGCAGGCAAAATCCGGTCGCCGCTTGCAGATTTTGTCCGTTCCTTCCAAACTCCGGCTTCCCCCAGTGAACACATCTGTCAAAATCTGCGCAAATCCGCGGTTTCAGGCATGAAATCCTCCTTCCGCTGGGTGACCCGGTGCTGCCATCTCGGGATGTTCATCCAGGCGCTGGTGATCAACATCACGCCGATGCTGTTCATCCCGCTGAAGGATCAGTTTGGGCTGACCTTCGAACAAATCGGACGGCTGATCCTTGTGAATTTTCTGACCCAGATGGCAGTGGATCTGGTGTGCACAGCGCTGGCGGACCGGGTGCATCCGCGTCCGCTCATCATCGCGGCCAATGCCCTCTCGGCCATCGGATTGTGGGTTTTTGCGTTCAGCCCGTTTCACCTGGCCAACCCGTATGCCGGCCTCATGGCGGGAACCGTGATTTTTTCCATCGGCTGCGGCCTTCTGGAGGTTCTTCTCAGTCCGCTGATCAATGCCATGCCCTCGCTCAACAAAAGCGCCTCGATGGCGGTGCTGCATGCGTTCTATCCGATTGGCAAGGTGGCGGTCATCGTGGCGACCGGTGTCGCGCTTTATGTGCTCGGGCCCCGGTCGTGGCCATGGATCATGGTGCTTTGGAGCCTTTTCCCTGTCTTCAACACCGCGGCTTTCGCGCTGGTGCCCCTCCCGCCGCTTGTCGACCCCGAACGACGCCAGACATTGCGGTCCATGATGCGCGGGTTGCCGATCTACCTGCTTTTGGCGGTCATGATGCTTGCCGGGGCGACCGAGGTGACGATCGCCCAATGGACGTCCGCCTACGTGGAGACCGCTCTCGGGTATACCAAAGTCGTCGCCGACCTCGTCGGCTTCTGTCTGTTCGGAGTCGGGATGGTCATCGGAAGGGTGTGGTTCGGATGCAAAGGCGGGAGCTCCAACCTTTCCCGGGTCATGTTGATCAGCGCTGTCTTCTCCGGCCTCACCTGCCTGGCCATGTCCCTCCTGCCCTCCCCCCTGCTGGCCCTCCTGTCCACCGGATTTTCCGGCATTTTTGTCAGCATGCTCTGGCCCGGCACCATCTCCCTCTCCGCGGAAAGATTTCCTCTGGCGGGCGCCTCGCTGTTCGCGATCCTTGCCGCCGCCGGGGATTTCGGCTCGGGCCTCATGCCCTGGCTGGTCGGCCTCATTGCCGATCATGTCAGCGGCACTCCCCCCACATGGATCGCCTTCCTTTTCGGCCCCCAGTTCACCCCCCAGGCACTGGGACTCAAGACCGCCTACCTTCTCACTGCCGTCTGCCCTTTTCTGATGGTGCCCATCATCCTGTCTCTCAAGAGGAAACCGGAATGAGGGTCAGACCGAACGGTCCCGGCGCTGGATCATGGTCACTTCCTGACGGAGCTTGGCGATGTGCCAGGCCGGAAGAATCCCCCGCCACTGGCTGCATGGGTAAATAATCGCGTTTTTTCCAATCAGAGATCCGGGGCTCAGGACGCTGTTGCAACCGACTTCGGCATGGTCGCCAACAACGGCACCGAATTTCCGCAAGCCAGTGGAAAGCGCCCCATCGACCGTCGCCACTCGAACCTCTGTCTTGTCCAGTTTCACATTCGACAAGATCACCCCGGCACCCAAGTGGGCTTTGTGGCCAAGAAGCGAGTCGCCCACATAGTTGAAATGCGGAATCTGAGCCCCGTCGAAGATCAGGCAATTCTTGAACTCACACGAATTTCCAGCCACCACATTGTTCCCAATGATGACATTTTCGCGAATGTAGCAACCATTGCGAATTTCGCAGTTTTCGCCAATCCAAGCCGGTCCCTTGATCATGGCACCCTGCTCAATGACGGTTCCTTGCCCAATAAATACCTGATTGCTAATGAACGGCTTACCTATAGTTTTTCCTAATATTGCGGGTTTCAATCTGAACTGGAGGTAGGCGGAAATTTTCGTGAGTGCCTGCCAGACGTGTTCAAGATTTTCAAAGATGACACGGTGCTCGGTATGATCGAGATCGAAGAAGTGGGCTGGTGTGAACATGGTTCAGATTCGAGTGACTTTTTGTCCGTCTTTGGTGTCCTTGACTGTCCAACCGAGGTCAGCGATCTGATCCCGGATCGTATCGCTGGCTTTCCAGTCTTTCGAGGCCCGGGCTTGGGCGCGCCGCTCGAGAAGGCTCTCAACTTCAGTAGGGAGAGACTTAGCTTCGGGCTCCAACGCCAGAACCGAATGAACGCCGGACAACCATATGACGAGGGATTGTGCCTGGCCGGGAGTCAGGTTTTCTCCGTCGAGGAGACGGTTCGTTTCGCGGATGAGCTCAAAGACAGCCGCGAGGGCGGCGGAAATATTGAGGTCGTCATCGAGGGCGGCTCCAAAGGAATCCATTTCAGGAAATGAAACAGGCTCCAGAGAAGAGGTCCCGGCCGCTTCGGTGATTCTTGCCGACCACTCGTCCAGGCGGGCGAGCGCGCTTCTGGCCGCGGCGAGACCGTCCATGGTGAAATTGAGGGGCTCGCGGTATTTCACCGAGAGGAGGGCGTAGCGGACCTCACGTCCGGACCAGCCTTTGTCCATGAGATCACGGAGGGTGAAGAAATTTCCTGCGCTCTTTGCCATCTTCGTCCCTTCGACCTGGAGATGCTTGCAATGCATCCAGTATTTTGAAAACCGGAGTCCTGTGACGCACTCACTCTGGGCGATCTCCGCCTCGTGGTGGGGGAAAATGTTATCCTCGCCACCGCAGTGGATATCGAGCTGCGGACCAAGAATTCCCGTGGCCATCGCACTGCATTCGATGTGCCAGCCCGGACGTCCCCTGCCCCATGGGCTTTCCCACCAGACGTCGCCGTCCGCCTCGTCCCAGGCCTTCCAGAGCGCGAAGTCCCCGACATTCTCTTTTTCGTATTCGTCGCTCCGGACCCTGACTCCGGCCTGAAGCTCATCGAGCACGATGTGGGCCAGCCGCCCGTAGGCGGGAAACGAGCGGATGCGAAAGTAGACCGACCCATCGTCGGCCCGGTAGGCATGTCCCTTCTCCTCCAGCGTCGAAATCATGGAGATCATGCGGGCGATGTGGTCGGAGGCGGTCGCCTCGGGAAAGTCGTCGGCCGGCTTGATCCGCAAGGTTTTGAGGTCTTCAAAAAACGCGTCTTTGAATGGCTTGGTGAACCCGGCAAGCGGAACGCCCGCCGCCTGGCACCCCCGGATCGTCTTGTCATCCACATCGGTCAGGTTCATGACGCGGTGGACCTTGAAGCCCCTGAACTCCAGGTGCCGCTGGAGCAGGTCCTCAAAAATATAGGCGCGAAAATTCCCGATGTGCGCAAAATTGTAAACCGTCGGCCCGCAGGTGTAGAGGCGCACGCGGCCCTCCTCCAGCGGAACAAAATCCTCGAGTTGGCGGGAATAGGAATTGAAGTATTGGATCGGCATGGCTCTCAGAACCTGTGAAAAAAGTGATCGGCGGCGGATTGCAAGCGAAAATGGTGGCCTGCCAGGCGTGGCGAGCGCGCGTATCCTCTGTGATACGTAAGCGAGCCTCGACGCCGCAGGATGCCGTTTTCCCGCCGCAAGCCGTTGTTGAGCATTTTTTTCACAGGTTCTTAATCCGGGCGGTCAACGCAGGCGCTGGAAATCGCGGCAATCCCCTCCCCCCGCCCAAGAAATCCCATGTTTTCGTTGGTCGTGGCCTTGATCCCGATCCGCGATGGAGGGAGCCCGAGAGCGGTGCTGATGTTGCCCTTCATGGCGGCGAGGTGGGGCGCAATCTTCGGCTCCTCGGCGATGAGCGTGGCGTCCACGTTGTTGATGGAGACGGAAAGCTCCGTCAGCCGCGCGTGCACCCTGCGCAGAATTTCGAGGCTGCTGATCCCCCGGATCGAGGGATCGGTGTTGGGAAACATGTGCCCGATATCCGGTTCGCCGGCCGCCCCGAGAAGCGCATCGGCGATCGCGTGACAGAGCACGTCCGCATCCGAGTGCCCCTCAAGCCCGAGGGAATGCTCGATCGTCACGCCGCCGAGCACAAGCGGACGGTCCATCACCAACCGGTGAACATCATAGCCGATCCCCGTGGCAATCATCAGGGAAGATCGATCTTTCCGCTCTTCGCCACGATGGAAAACTTGTCGGGCAGACTCGGATGGGGGGTCATCCTGACCGAGCCGCCTGCCGCTTCAACGAGGAGAATGCCCGCCGCCACATCCCACAAACTGATCGCCACCTCAATGTAGGCATCAAGCCTCCCGCAAGCCACATAGGCGATGTCCAGGGACGCGCTGCCCATCATCCGGCACTTCTTGGCGCTCCGGACCATTTTTTCAAAGAGCGGGATGCTGCTGTTGATCGAGTCCATCGATTTCGCCACCCCCACGGATACGATCGCCTCGCCGAGGTCGCTCCGGTCACTGACCCGGATCGGCCTGCCGTTCAGTGTGGGCACACCACCCTTGACAACCGACCACATCTCATCGCGCATCGGATCGTAAATCACCCCCACAATGATCTCTCCCGCCTGGCGCAAAGCGATGCTGATCGCAAAATGCGGGATGGAATAAAAGAAGTTCACCGTGCCATCGATCGGATCAATCACCCACTGGAACTCGCTGTCCTGATCCCCCCGGATCCCCTCCTCGCCGTAGATCGCATGCCCGGGAAAACGCCCGAGAATCAGCGATTCGATGAGCGTCTGGCTCCGCTTGTCCAGCTCCAGCTTGATATCGTGGGCGTGGTTCTCATCCACAGTCAGTGGCCGGCCAAAGTGCGTGCGCAACAGCCCCCCCGCCGCACGGGCCGCCTCTTCCGCAGCTTCCAAATAGTTGTTGATCATTCCGGACAGGAGGAAACCACCAACAGGGGATGGTTTTCAATCAGCAAACTCAGCAATCCACTCTCCGACCGACCGGGCAAAGCATTTGCCCAGGGTGATCACACAGCACAAATCATTTATGATGAGAAGGATTTGAGCACGTGCCTCTGCCGGAGTGGCGGATCCAGAGATCTCTGGATCCGTCGTTTCAAATCCGATTTGACAGACGAAGAATGTGTAGTATGTTCTACACACTATGAAAACATCAATATTCCTCTGTCTCCTCCTCTCAACCATCGCGGCATTTGGTGGCGAGTTACGGGACGCCTGTATTCGCGAACAAACGCTTGACGCTCTGCTGGCGATTCAGCGCCAGCAACGTGACGCGATTCTTGACGCCCAGCTTCAGGTGATCTGGAACCGTTCGAAGCGTGACGAATGGAACCGGTCCTCGTGCCTGAAAGATCCGTTGCTTTTTCCGTGTTTTCAACCTTGCCAGAATCGCTACTACTTCTGGAAATGAACCAGGCATTCGGCCCGTATGTCCGCGAGCGCCGGGAGGCGAAACCCGCCAAGGAGTTTTCGCTGCGGCGTGTGGCGGGGCGAGTGGGAATCGAGCCGTCATATCTCAGCAAAATCGAGCGTGGGGAGCAACCTCCACCCGGCGAGGAGACGATTCACCGGATCGCCAGGGACCTCGGGGAAGATCCCGACGTTTTGCTCGCCCTCGCGGGAAAAGTCTCGACTGACCTGCTCAAAATCATCCGCGAACGCCCCGCATTGATCGCGGAATTGCTTCGCGCCGTCCGCCGCGTCCCGGCAAAGCGCATCGCGCAAGCCGTCCGGGAAGTCCGCGACGGGGAATGGTAGCCCGCCAATGATCCAACTCGAAGACAACTCTCTTTCGTTCGCGTTCCCGGAAATTCCCAGACAACTCGAATCCCTCCTGGAACAGCACATTCAAAAGATCCGTCCGGGTTTCGTTCTGCCGGATAAACGTTACGAACTGGTGCTGATGCTGGATCAATTCATTCGACATGGGGACATGTGGGATCTGTCTCGCAGGACATCCACCGCCAATGTCCTAGCGGATGCTGAGGCGCTGACAGATGCCGATGTCGATGCTGCCCTGCGGGAGACAGCAAAAAACAACGCCCGGATTTCCGAGGCCATGTCCACTCTGGCAGTTTCCTTCCAGCGCACGCTGCGGATTCCGGATGACGGAAGCGAGTATCCACTCCCCGCAGGCTTGGGAGAGTTTCCGGTCCGCTCGGTTGACGACTTCGATGTTCCCGCAGAGTGGCTGAAGCGGGGCGGCGTGATGATGCCGATGTATCAGAGCGAAGCCCTCTGGATGCGTTTCTCATCAAGTTACCCTTTTGCGTTGAAGGTGGGGACGGGGAAGATCAACGCCGTCTCGGGCGAGCCATGGGCACCAGATTTCCAGCGCGACCCGCAGAACTATGTCGTTGTCCCCGATCACCAGTGGCTTGACGGATTTGCCGTGGGCGAGGGCCTCATCCGGCAATTTGTCGCCATGCCGCTCGGCTCCGGTTTCTCCGTCGAGGAACAACTGACCGGCAAAGCGGAATTCGGCGGCATCCAACTGCAAGCCTGCCCCATGCGTGTGGAGTCGTATTTCAACAGGGAAATCGTTCCCAACCTGCCGGAGGAATTGCTCGAATTGGTTCCTGCTCTATTCCGAGACCACCTAGTCGAAAAACAAAGCGACATCAAAAGGTCCCTTCCACGACTATTTGGCTCCATGGGCCTCGCCGCCGGAGGCTTGATGCGGCAGGAAATCTACGAAGACCCGCATCCGTTTGAGGATTGGGATACCTCGCACCCGATCCGCTGTTTCATCCACCTGTGCAATGCGCTGGACTGGCGTGAAATAACGCACGAAGACCCACCTCATCCACCATTGACGGCCGAAGAATACGACACCTGCGGAATCCCGTGGTTCGATTACTACCGGGATGACATAAAGCCGCTGGAAGGCTCTGAGCAACTCGCGAACGTCAAAAGCATCGCCCAACTCGCCAAGGATCTGAAGGGAAAATCCATCACGCCGAACAAGATCATCCAATACGGCAACACCCGCCGTCCGCCACGCCGGGTAATTCGTGAAATGCCCGGTTTTCAACAGCCGCCTGATCCGGTCGAATTCTTGAAAGTTCCGGTCGTCCAATTCTCCGAGGAAGAGCGGACCGCCCTGATCAAACAAATGAAGCGCTCGCGAAAAGCCATCGCCGCATCCTACGAACACCCGCTCGACGCCCTGCTCGCCTGCCTCCATTTCCATGGCGACTGGGACATGAGCGGCTCAACTCAAAACGCCGACGGCTCGACCAAAGCCCTCATCCTCGTCTTCATGACCCCGCCCGACACCTGGCGCATGCGCGCCGGACGAGGAGGATTCTACACCGTCGATCCGAAAACTTTGAAGGCGACAAAATTTACAATGACGGTCATGAACTGATTCATATGGGCTTGTTCTCTTCACTCTTCGGTGGTCGTCCCGCTTGGCTCACCAACATGCCAGCCGAGATACGCTTCACCAACGGGTCACTTATTTCTAAGCTCGAAAAGCTTCGACAAGAACTCGGCCTCGATCACGAGCAGTTTGCGATGGGCGTCATGTGCTCACGAACTGCCACAATCAAAAGCATCCGTAATTCATACGCCGAAGCCAAGCGTCGTATGCCAGGTTACTCAGAGACCGAGTATCTTGGCTGCGCCATCGGCGACCGAATGCTCAAAAAGCTGACGGCACTCCCCTACAACACCGCTCCCAACCCTCTGACACCGGAAGAAATCTCCGAGATCACTGACAACCTTGAAGCAGTCGCCACCAAGTGCATGACACTCGACGGCGTCATTCGTTATCTGATAGAGATTGAGGAGAGAGAGGGATCTTTCACTGATCCATTTCACATTCTGGCCCGCATCGACGGCGCCTGCTCCAACTATTCCTGACACGCCAAAGATTTCTTGATCTATCAATGAATCCGAATCGCCCAGGACTACAGCGACATTAGGTAAAAACACTCGCATACGAATGCCCATCTCCGTTCCATATATTCAGCCTGACGAGCGGCTTGGTTTGCACGCGTTCCGATACTCCCAGCACAGCGACAATCCACACTGCATGAATCTCCTTCTCGATTTTATCGAAGCTGAATTCGGACTTCTGCCAGTCGAAAGCCCCGGGGAGTCAATTACATTTCTGCCACCATTTGTTGCACTGGTCGGGACGGCACTGTGGGAAACCTCGATCTGGGTATCGCTTTATGGCAGAGAGCAGGATTTTACTGGCAATGACACTGTGTGCGGTCAATTCCAAGACTGGCGCAAGTTTCATGTTCAGAATCGGAGCTGCGACATTGCAAGGGCTAAAGAACTGATCCGACAGGCGTGCAGTAATTATAAACAGAATCAGGGCAACGAGGACTGGGAGAACTTGGTCCGCAGCGCTGAAGAACGGTGGTTGGAAAGGCGGGCACAAAAACTGAGAAATGCCAGGAGGAAACAGCTTTTGCGAGAATTATAGAAACCAAAGCTAAAAGTTAAAGCAACGGGCGTTGCTACACAGACATGACCGAATTAGAAGTCCTTCAACTCGTGAGAAAAATCGAAGAGACTTGCCCAGACCAACTCTCCGGCGATTGACGCAGAAGTGAAGCCATGCCACTGAAGGAATACTGCGATCAGACATTCTCACTTCGACCTTATCCTGCTTTTTCGGGGATTCGAGCCCCAGCAACATTCCATCATCCTTGCGGCAGGGCACATCTGAACACATGGATGCTCGGAATCATCTGCGAAATCGAAGACGGCGCTGCTCGTTCCGATCATCGGAAACCGGCGGGATATTTGTAACTGAGCTTTTGGCGAAAACTTGCGCTCAGGCGGTCTTTCGGGCGTTTGCCATGTAGTAGAGGACGGGAACGGCCATGCGACTGATGAGGAGCGAGGCGATTTCTCCGGCCATGAGGGAGATGGCGAGGCCCTGGAAGATCGGGTCGAAGAGGATGACCGCTCCACCGACAACAACCGCCATCGCGGTGAGCAGCATCGGGCGGAAACGGACGGCTCCGGCATCGATCACAGCCTCCGCAAGGGGCATCCCCTCCCGGAGGCGCTGCTCGATAAAATCCACCAGAATGATCGAGTTTCGCACCACGATCCCCGCGCCGGCCATGAATCCGATCATCGAGGTCGCTGTGAAAAATGCGCCCATGAGCCCGTGTGCGGGAAGGATGCCGACGAGGGAGAACGGAATCGCCGCCATGACGATCACGGGGGTCAGAAACGAACGGAACCACCCGACCATGAGGGCGTAGATGAGGACAAGCACCGCCGCAAACGCGAGGCCGAGATCGCGGAAGACCTCGATCGTGATGTGCCACTCCCCGTCCCACTTCATGGACGGTTGCGCGTCGCTGAACGGAAGCGAGGCATTATAGATTTTGAGCTGTGCCCCGTCACCGCCGAACGGCTTCGTGTCGAGTTTGGCGAGCGCGTTGTTCATGGCAAGGATCGCATAGACCGGGCTCTCCACGACCCCGGCCACATCTCCGACAACGTAGGTTACCGGCATCAGGTTCTTGTGGTAGATGCTCTTGTCCGTGATCGTGTTGTCGATCGTCACCAGTTCGCGGAGCGGAATAAGAGGCGTCGAGGAGGCCGAGGACCCCGGCTCGGGAAGCGCGTTCGCATCACCCGAGCGGACGCGCAATCCCAGCAGCTCTTCGGGTGTCGTGCGAAGCGAACGAGGAAGTTCTAGCACGATATTGACGTCCTCTTTTTCCCTCGGAAGGTGGAGAAGATCGACCGCCTGTCCCCCCACGGCGAGGCGGAGCGTCTGGGAGATCGTCTCGGCCGTGATCCCGTGAAGCGCCGCCTTTTCCTTGTCGATCACGAAGCGCGCCTTCGGCTGGTCGGCCTCGATATACCAGTCGGTGTCCACAACCCCAGGCGTGCTTTTGAAAATTTCGATGACTTTGCGGGCAAGGGCTTGACGCGCCGCCTCGTCCGGTCCGTAAATCTCGGCAACCAGAGTCTGAAGCACGGGAGGACCGGGTGGAACCTCCGCGACGGCCACCCGCGCATGATATCTGTCGGCGATCGCGGTGAGGGCCGGCCGGACACGTTTCGCGATGTCATGGCTCTGGGCCTTGCGATCGTGCTTGGGCAGCAGGTTGACCTGGATGTCGGCCACGTTCGCCCCGCGCCGCATGAAGTAATGCCTCACCAGTCCGTTGAAATTGAAGGGGGATGCCGTGCCGGTGTAGATCTGATAATCGGTCACCTCGGGCTCCTTTCGCACCACCTCCGCCATCTCGCGGGCAACAGACGCCGTGCGCTCGAGCGACGATCCCTCCGGCATGTTGAGGATGATCTGGAACTCGCTCTTGTTGTCAAACGGGAGCATCTTCACCTTGACCCAGCCGATCCCCACCGTTGCCATGGCCAGCAGCAGAAGCAGGCAGATCCCGACGAGGAACTTGAAACGGGCCGTCCCGTTCTGGATCAGCGGCCCCATGATGTGCCGGTAAAACCTCGTGAAAAAATCCTCCTCGTGCTCGAAGTGCGAATGGGTTTTTCCATCGTCCGCAACCGGCGCGTGCGAGAGCAGCCGCCTGTCGCCGTTCCGCCAGCGCAGAATACGGACGGACGCCCACGGGGTCGCCACGAACGCGATCGCAAGGGAAAACAGCATGGCCGCGCCCGCCCCGATCGGAATCGGACGCATGTAGGGGCCCATCAACCCGCCGACAAACGCCATGGGAAGCACGGCGAAGATCACCGCGAATGTCGCCAGAATTGTCGGATTGCCCACCTCGTTGACCGCCTCCACCGCGATCACCGGCCAGCTCTTTCCGCGATTGTGCGGCAGGTGAAAATGCCGGACGATATTTTCGACAACGACGATCGCATCGTCCACAAGAATCCCGATGCTGAAGATCAGTGCGAAAAGCGTGATCCGGTTGAGGGTGAAGCCGAGCAGATAAAAAACCAGCAGCGTCAGCGCGAGGGTGGACGGGATCGCAACCGCCACGATCAGGGACTCCCGCCATCCTAGGGCAAACAGGATCAGGAGGGACACGCTGATCACCGCGATTGCCATGTGGATCAGCAGCTCGTTGGATTTTTCCGCAGCGGTCTCGCCGTAATTGCGGGTGACGGAAACGTCGATGTCCGCCGGGATCAGTGTTCCCTTGAGCCCGTCCACCTTTTTCAAAACCGCATCGGCCACGGAAATCGCATTCGCGCCGGGACGTTTCGCGAGGCTCAATGTGACGGCAGGCTCCTCCGCCTTTCCCTCTCCGTTGGATCCATGAAAAACGTATTGGTCCGGCTCCTGCGCCCCATCCACGATGTCGGCCACCTCGCGGAGATAGATCGGCTTTCCCGCGTTCACCCCGACAACGACATTGCCGACGTCGTCAGCGGTCTGCAGAAATGCCCCGGTTTCCACCGCCACCTCCCGGTCGTTGCTTGTCAGACCGCCGGATGCGAACTGGCGGTTCGCCTGCTGGAGCATCGGGACAATTCCTGCCGGGCTGAGGTTGCGGGCCGCCAGACGGGCGGGATCGAGCTGCACGCGCAACTGCCGCTTCGCTCCGCCGATGAGGTGGGTTTCCGCAACGAGCGGCACCTGCTTCACGGCATCCGCCACTTCGGCGGCCATTCGGCGAAGCGTCAGGTGGTCGTAGTGCTGACTGTGAAACGTCAGGGCCAGGATCGGAACATCGTCGATCGATCGCGGTTTGATGAGCGGGGTCCCCACTCCGGGCGGAATCCGGTCGAAATTGGATCGCAGCTTCTCGCTGAGGAGCACCAGGCTCCGGTCGATGTCCGACCCCACAAGAAAGCGGACGATGAGCAGGCTCTCGCCCGGCCGGGAGGTCGAATAGATGTATTCCACCCCGGGGATCTCCCAGAGAAGCTGCTCCATCGGACGGGTCGCCCGCTCCTCGATTTCCTTTGCGCTCGCCCCGGGCATCGAGACCAGCACATCGATCATCGGGACCTTGATCTGCGGCTCCTCCTCGCGGGGAAGCATGATCACGGCGAAAATTCCGAGCAGGACCGAGGTAATCACCAGCAACGGGGTGAGCTTGGAATCGACAAACGTCCGCGCCACCCGACCGGCAAGCCCCATTTGAACTTCCTCCGTCATTTCGCAGCCTCCACGGACTGGCCGTCGATGAGGGAAGCCGGGCCTGTCGTGATGATCCGGTCTCCGGGCGCGAGACCCGACAGAATCTCGATCTCATCCCCGAAACGCTTGCCTGTCTTCACCAGGCGGAGCCTCGCGGCTCCGTCTTGAACCACAAAGACCATCTCCATCTGCCCGCGCTGGAGCACGGATCCCGCCGGAACCCGGATGGATTCGGCACGCCCCACGGGAATCGAGGCCCTGCCGAACTGACCGGCGCGAAGCCGCTCCGCCTGCGGCAGATCGAGCTTGATCAGAAACGTGCGGCTCGAATTATCCGCCGTCGGCGAAACCTCCACTACTGTCGCCTCCAGCGATTTCCCGACCACGGGAATCGTGACAGAAATTTTCTGCCCCGCTGCCACGCCGGAGATGAGCGCCTCGGGCACGTCGGCCTCAAAGCGCAGTGTCCCCCGCTCCTCGATCTCCAGAAGAGGCCGGCCCGGTGCCGCCAAATCGCCCACGTCCGCCAGCTTTCTGGAGACAACCCCGTCAAAGGGTGCCGTGACGCGGGCGTAGCCGAGCATCGTCTGCGCCTCCCTCACCGCCGCATCAGCCACCTTGAACCGCGCCTCCGCCGCATCGTATTCCTGCCTGCTGGAAACCTGTTTTTTCATGAGCGATACCGCCCGGTCGAGATCCTTTGAAGCCTGCTCGCGCTGCGCCTTCGCCTGCTCGAACCTCGCCAGGATCTCCTGCGCATCGATCTCCGCCAGCAGATCGCCGGCCTTGACCACCTGCCCGAGCACCACCGGCATCGCCGCAATCCGTCCGCTCACCTTCGCCTCCACAACCGCCCGCGTCTTCGTGCGGACGCTTCCGACGACCTCTTCCGCCACCTCGCGCGGCGATGACTCCACCACCGCGGTCGCCGCCGCAATGCGCGGCAGCGCTTCCCCCCCGCTTCTTCCGGCCTCCGGCTTGCATGACACCGCAACCACCAGGACGAATGCCAATCGAATTATTGAGTTCATAGTGCTTGCCCGATCAGAAAACCAAACAGCCCACCATAAACCGCCCCGCCCCACCACGTCGAGGTCAGCGGACACGTCCCCGAACTGCACGATCCGAAATACCCCAGTGCCCCTCCCGCCAGCGCCCCGACCACCGCAAAGACCAGAGGCCGGATCATATTCCCCTTGCCTCCCCGCATGCGGAGCACTTGAATGACCAAACTACAATCATTTTGTTCACGCGATTGACAATATAACTATACGGTAATATAGTCAATCAAAAGATGAACCTTTTCTTTCAAGTCATGGGGAGCCAATCAAAGCGGGCGGGAATGGGCAACGAGGCGCTGGAGATGATCGCCGCGCGGTTCCGTGTGCTGAGCGAGGCGAGCCGGCTGAAACTGATCATCGCCCTGGAGGACGGGGAAAAGAACGTCTCGGCCCTGGTGTCGGGAACGGGGCTCACGCAGGCGAATGTGTCCCGTCAGCTTCAGGCGCTGACGGAGGCCGGAATTCTCGGGCGCAGGAAAGAGGGTCTCAACGTGATCTACCATATCGCCGACAAATCCATCTTCGACATGTGCGACCATGTCTGCGGAAGCCTGCAGCGGCGGATCGAGGGGCAGGCCGAAATCCTGTCCCCTGGACGAAAAAAATCGACTCGGAAAAGCTCTGATTGAACGGGGCCGGAAATGGACTCGCTTCATTTCCGGAAAATGATCGCATCCGATTTCCGGCGACAAGTTCGCCATGAAAACGCTGCCGCTGAAGATCAATAAAGGTTCGGGCGAAGCGGTCGATATGGGGAAACAGCTTACGGAGTATTTCCGGCCCCTGTTGCCTCTATTTCAAAAACAGCCATTTCCAAAGGTTGAAGCGTATCGGTCTTCCCGCTCCATTCCATGCCCGCAGCCGCCGGCGCAACCATCTCGCGCACCTTTTTTCCGCCACCGTCATAATAGGTTGTGTGGTATTGGGCACTTGGGGGAAGCCATAACGCGAGATTGCTTGGGACGGTGACCGTTCGTGGCTCCTCAGCGTTGTTCAATACAATGATCAGCAGTTTGTTCTTGTCCTGGTAGCCGCGCACAAACAACTCGGGGTATTCAAACCGGCCCGCATCAAACAGTGCGCCGCCGATCTCTCCGTTCATTCTGGAACGAACAAAGGTGCAAACGGGCCGGCTGAGAACCGACTCCCCCAAAAAATTGCCGTCGATGAAATAGGGCAGGAACTGGCGGCGCAATGCCCCGGTTTCCTTCAGTGCCGCAGCCAGGGCAGGTTCCTCGCTGATCAATTTTGTGCCGTTGCCCGTGTCGTGATATCTGGGCATGGCGTTGATATACAGACCGTCGGCAAACGCCATCTTGACCACACGGGGATCGCTCTCGACATTGCAGTTGATCCGCGGATAGCGGACGGCATTCAGATAGGGACCTGCCTCGGTATAATCGAGCCAGTTCCAGGTATAATCGCCCACCTTGCTGACGCGCTCCATGTTGGCCAGGTAGGGTTCGACGCAAAACGAACTCTCCGAATCGATTCCTTGAACATATCCGCGCACCTGCTTGATCGTGTTGACCAGCCCCGGCGAACCGTAATCCTGAAAAACATCCCAACCAAAACAGGTGACACCCTGGTCGGCCCAGCGCTTGAATTCGGCGATCACATCCTCCTGCCAAATCGGATTGCGAGTATCGATGTCAAACTGGCCCGAAGGCGTTGCGAGCGGGTTCTGCGAAGCCGGAGCCCCGCCGTCAAATGTCCAATTGGCCCCCATTCCGGGGGTGACGCCGTAACGCTCGGCCAGGCTGTCATCCAGGTTTTTCATGTTAAAAAATGGCGCCACCCCGACCCCCATGTCCCTCGCCTGTTTGATCCCCTCGACGAATTCTTTGAGCGTTCCGAAACTGGGATTCAACCGGACAGGAATGAACCCGTAGTTGCACCAGCCCCAAAGGCAGATCTCGTCAATCCCATTGGCCTTGGCGTCTGCGGCAAGCTTCGGAATGAACTTGTAGGATTGGGTGTTGATCCAGAAGGTCTGAAAGCCCAGCCCATCACGAATTCGTTTGGAGATGTGGCGCGGCGGAACCATCTCACGGGCATATTGGCGATAAGGCTCGATCCCCTTTGCCCAGCCCCCTTCATGCGGCGTGAACCAATACTCACCGCTCTCCCATGTCTGACCCGGGGCAATGGTTCTCGAATCCTGCCACCCCAACTCCAACCAGTCCGGATCCGCTTCAAGCCGGCGTGTGACCAGCGATGGCACCGGTTCATCGTTCCACTTTTTCTGGAAGATGCTCAGCCCTCCCGTCAGGCTGCCAAGATCCATCCAGCGCAGCGAATGCATTTGGTAGATCGGTTCAAACGGAAAACGCTGCCAGACGAAGGGAGGATAGTAACGCGCGCGGCCTTCGGGCCGAACCGGGTGGGCAAAGGGATTCACGGCACCCATTGCCATGCGCAATTCCATGGCCTTGGGATCGCCTGACGGCCGCAGACCTTTGAGGTCGGGAAAAAGAACCTGCGAGATGGGTTTTTCCGCTTCGTTTTTCACCCGGGCGGACAGGATCACCGAGCGCTCGTCAGGAGCCGGCTTGACCGTCACTTCCGCGATGACTTTCCCATCGGGCATGGTTCCGCCCAACGCATCCCATGTGATGGTCACACTGTTTTCCGATCGAACAATAACGGCCTTCGACCCGGCGGGCTCCAAACGGCGCCCTCCATAAGACACGCTGATCAAGCCGCCCAATTCCCGAGTGGTTTCCAAAACAACGCCTGTGGAGGGATGGCTTATGCGCAGCAATGCACCGCTTTGAGCATCGGGCGTTATTTCAAGGCGGTTAAAAACAAAGCTGTTCGAAGAAACCATCATCGGCAGCAGAAGAGTCCCACCGACAAGTCCGAGATGTGATTTATTCATCCAAGAGATTGTGCCTCGCGGCACATCGAAACAGCGTATTCCGAACGCGGATCGAATCCTGCAGGCTGGCAAGACAGCGCCCGCGCGGATGAGAACGTCATCTCAAACTTTACAGCTTTGGCTTTCTTGGCCATTCGAGCAGAAAACTCCTGTGTCCGAAAACTGTCCGATAAGTCAAGTTTTTCCGGACCGACCTTTGCCAGTCGACAAAATGATGAATCAGCGGGGAGCGGGAATCGTAGCCGCTTGGCGGCCACTGCCATCACCACAGAGGCTTGTTTCCCGGAGAGGCGACTATCAGCCTCGGCAGCCATGGCGGCAGCAAAGGCGTCCCCCTTGTGTTCCCCGTCAATGTAGGAATTGGCCTAGGAGAGAGTGTGGGGGTCCTCCTCGGAGAGGTATTGCTTCCCGCGCAGAGCCTGGTCAATGACCGGATTGTTTTGGCGTGCCCGATCCAGAGCGGACGTGTAGGCCCGGTTGTCGGCAGAAAAAACCGACTGGGAGAAGGAAAACTGCGGGATCTTTAGACCGGCTTCGCGGGCGAGGTCGGCGAGCCCTCGACTCCGATCAACTCGAATGCCTTGGGTGCCAAGGCGTCCATCGTTCCGTCCCGCCAGCCCATAGCGAGCAAGTGCGCGTCCAACCGTTTCGAGATAGCGGCTGCGTCCTTCGGCTCGCGAGGTCCAGCTCCCGAGGACTTCTCCATGTCCGATTCTGAATCGGTGCTCATGTAAAAACCTGGCTTAGCGGCCCTTGGTGTGATGCGGCAAGAGACTCCCGTATTCTGCTGTGCAATCCGACCCCGGATCACTTTGCCTGATCCCGTCGCTGTTTTAGGTGCTGGTGGTTGGTTCTCCATATTGTGTTTGTGTGAGTGGGCGTCCGAAAATGCAGTTTTAACGGGATCCATTACTGTCCCTTTTTGAGCCTGTTGGCGTTGTGCGTCGGCAGACCGGCCTGTTTGAAGCGTGTCTGTGCGCGCGGGATGTCATATTCCACGCGGCGGTGCAGCAGGAGGCTGCCCTCGTAATCGTAGAGCACGTAGCAGGCACGCGGGTCATTGTCGCGTGGTTGACCGACGCTGCCGACGTTGATCGCGTAGCATTTGGTCTCGTCAAGTTTCACCGGAGTTTCCACCGGGTTGAAACTCCTGATTCTCTTCTTCGCCATCTCCCAGATCAACGGTACATGGGTGTGTCCCTGGAAACTGACGAATGTCGTCTGGGCGGCGAAGTGGGTTTTTGCCTCATCTTTGTCGTGGATGTAGTGGAAAGACGGCGGCTCATGCAGAGAAGTGTGCGAAAGCGTGAGCGGCGAGAGGTCAGCGGAGATTGGAAGGTTGCGAAGCCAACTTTTCTGCTCCTCGCTGAGTTGGTCGAGGGCCAGTTTGATGGGCTCGCCGATGGATGGCATGAAATCGTCTGCGGGAAATTGGTCGGCCACAAAAAGCATCGCTTCGTGATTGCCAAGAACAGTAACCGCACAAGTATCCATGACCCGCTGCACACAGGTTGCTGGCTCCGGACCGTAACCGACGATGTCGCCGATGCACAGGATCCCCCGGCAGGGCCACCTCTCGATATCCGCGAGCACAGCCTCCAAGGCGTCAATGTTGGCGTGGATGTCGCTGATAATGGCGAAGAAGGAGGGTGAATTCATAATTTGCTGGAATGCTTAGGTGTTCGGAGGCTGGTCCTGTGGCTGGAGCTTCCGCTTGCGGGGTGCCTTACGCAGGCTGTGACGCACAGGCCGACCAATGGAATCCCCCGAGGTCACGCGGTTCTGAATATAGATTTCTGCATAGCTCTCAAATGTCCCATTGGGCAACTGTCGCGAATAGTCGAGCCCACCGGTCACAAGGAGTCCGTATTTCGCAATGAGGAACTCGAACTGTTTTTGGATCTGCCTGAATTCCCGACGGGAAAGATCGCATGGCTTCAGGGTGCCAGGATCTTTCTTTCCGATGATGAATCTTTGGGGATAAAGCTCATGGTAGAAAAATCCATGATCCTTGACCCACTGAGAGAATTCCCTCTCCCAACCCTCGGTGTCCCGGAGTTCCCACTGCTTCATGCCGAGCGGTTGGGCGAAACATCCGCACCAATAGGCATCGAAAGGGTGCGAATATGGGTTATTGTCCCCGGATTGTTCCGCAGGTGGATCTCCCCCTGGCCCGCCTGTGGAAGGGATTGGCTTCTTCGCATTCAGCGAAATGTAGCGTGCAGACTCTTCGTGAGATTTGATTGGAGAAGTCGGTGATGACCTTGGCAACACGGGCACCGGCCCGATTGACCAATCCTGATCCTGATAGAATGGATGGTCCGCTGGCAGGGGCTTTTTCCCAAGCAGCGAAGCTATCCGCAAGGTCCTTTGTGAACTGGAGACCATACTTGTCGGCTGCGGGGTTGGGTTGGTTGCAGTCACTGTTGATGATGAGTTTCCTGAATCAAGCATGCTGCACCCTTCCGATCTCGTGGAGGATGCTGTCGCGGAGAACCCGTGCTACCGCCCGGTCCCCCGTGCGGAGGCTCCGGCGCACTCTGCGCTTCGTGAAATCGGGCAGGTGCTCGGTGTAGTGGCACCACCATGTGCCATTGTTGTCCCAGAGATGGTGATCGGGATTGTCATCCCGTATCCGGATGGCGAGTTTTGAATTCATTGGTGGTCTCTCTTTCTGCTTCCACCAGGAATTTCGGGCACAAAAAACCACCGTCCTTCATCAGGGCGGTGGTCCATCGAATCCGCAGAGAATTTTTGTTCAGGCCGGAGCCCGCACATCGCCCGGCTTTCGCCGAGCCAACCACCGTAAGGGTTCTCCGTCCTCCGGTTGGCAGTCTGTCGCTTTCACGCCAGACGTTCCTGATGCTTCAACTTTTATACCAAAAGCCGCGCTTCGAGACAAGCCTCAAATAGGCGAAAGTGTGTCATAAAAATGCCACTACTCCGACAGACCCTTTCACCGGACTACTCCCACGTCTTGGTTTTGAAGCCGAGGGCGTTGGCATTCTCAGAAACCGCACGCTTCACCTGATCAGATGCTCCGTTTGGGAAATCTGCTGAGATTTCAAGGGTAACCTTCACCGTGGCGTTGGGATCGCTACCAAGCACCGCGATAATTTCCTCGGCGATCTGAACAAGTCGGAATTTTGCTGTGGCCGTGGGTATGTCGGCTGATCCGTAGAACAACCACGGCATCCAGAAGGGATTTGTGCTCCTTCGGGCCGGGGAGGGCGGAAAGAAACTCCATCATGGTCTTGTCACTCCAAACCTCGTTGATCCATTCCTTGGGATTCTCCAGGGAATTCAAAAGATCCCGCAGCCGGTGCTGGGTGCCGAGCCGCCCCGCCACCTCGACCAGCTTGGCTTTGTTTTTTAGTGTCGTCTCGCGGAAGGAATTCAGGTCTTCGATGGCCGAGATTTCATCCGGAGTAAGGAGCAGCGCCCGCCGATCGGCATCCTCATAAATATTGAGCTTGTCCCCAAAAACCGCATGGCCGGTCTAATGGATAACCACATCTTCAAACTCCGCTTGGGAGAGGTCCGGGCTAACCCATAGTTTGTTGGTCCCCTCCTGCCAGAATCCACGGGTGAACCCCACGCCCCCCTGGCGCGGATAGAGACTGGTCCAGAGCAGCCCGAGATTCAGATCATTCCGCACCGCTGCGTTCTGGTTCATCAGGCTTGTGAGAAAGGCGCGGTAACCAGGCTCTTTGGCATTCTCCGACAAATGCACAAGGGGCTTGCCCTCGGCATCCAGATGGGTCCGCATGGCATTCAAAAGATTGCGCACGGGCTCCGGAAGATCCGCCTCCATGCGGACAAGTTCCCCTGAGCGTGCGAGATCCCCGAGGCGGAGGGCATTAGCCTCGGTGTCAGCCTGGTGGCCATCAGAGTCCACATCCAGACCAGCAGCCTTCATCACAGCAACCATGGCATCTCGGGTCCACCGGTCGCGGGTCAGCTCGCGGTAAGTCTGCCGGATCTTGCCAAGATCCCCCGACTCCACGGCAGCGGCTGCCTTGATTCCAAGATTCCTTTCAGCCTCAAATGCCTGGTCAAAGCGATCGGCAATCAGCTCAATGCCTTCCTGGGTGGAGATGTCTTCAGAGGCGACCCCGAGCGCCCTGGCCCGCTGGTCAACGGGCCGCAAAGCCTCACGCAGCCGCAGGCCAGCACCTTTGACAAAGTTGGCCGCCTGTTCGTCCAGGGCCTCGGCGAGTTCCTGCTCCAGGCCCGTGGGGTTGGTGTGTTTCCAGCTGCCCTCCCACTCGTTCCAGACGGGAACCATTTTCCGTATCGAATGATTCCAGAAACTTTTTGGCCCGTTGTGGCCCGCACGGGCTGGGCAGATTTCCGACTTCTTTTGGCTGGGCGGCCCCTCTTACTTTGGGGGACGTTTGGGGGACACATCATTTGCACCCTCCGTAAGTTGCTCTATTCCAACGTGTTAAAAGAGAGCGGGTAGCGGGAATCGAACCCGCATGGCCTGCTTGGAAGGCAGGAACTTTACCATTAAGCTATACCCGCAAGAAGTTTTGGGATTTTACCGCGGCGGTGTCCTTGGTCAACTCCCAATTGGTTTTGTTTCACAAATTGAGAACCGCGTTGACAAATTTCTCTCGCGAAATGAATATCTCCCCTTTCAGCACTTCCCCAGGGATGATGCAGGAGATGGTGGCCGTAGCTCAATGGTAGAGCTCCAGATTGTGGTTCTGGCTGTTGCGGGTTCGAGTCCCGTCGGTCACCCCATCTCCCGACGGGACGAGAACACAGTTCGACTGCCAGCGCGATAGCGCTTTCTTCCCGGGCGAAGCCAATTCCGCAGAGCCTGCCGCAGGCAGGATAATCCCGTCGGTCACCCCATCTTCCGACGGGACGAGAATGCAGTTCGACTGCCAGGGCGCTGATTGCCTGCTTCCAACGAGAAACCCGAACCGCTGAAACCTACCGCAGAGGGCGCATCCGTCACTCTCCCGGCTTGCCTGGGACGGTATCAACACCGGGCGTTTTGCTCCAGTTCCCGCCAACACTGGCAGTCTTGAGCTGCTTTGTCAGGGCAATGAGATCCTCCGTGATGCGGAGCGTTTCATTCCGGATTGGATCCGGCTCCGGGGGCTGGGGGCCGTCCTTCTTTTCAGCTGCCGCCTCCTCCGGATCTTCGATGTAGCGTTTTTCGCGTTCGCGTTCGTAGGCGACCGGTTCGAGCTTCTCCCGTTTTGTGCGGACGTCATCGAGCGTCAACTGCCAGACCTGCGCCTTGACGAGCGGGCCGTGTTCGAGGCGTGCCACCTTTCGCTGCTCCTTGCGGGCTTTTTCGTCGGCGAGTTCCTTTCGGCGATCCTTTTCATTCAAGGAGATCGTATTGGCCTCGATCCGCTCGCGAAGGCGCTTCATGTCCTCGCTGACATAGAGGAATTCCGGATCCGCCTGGACACGCGCTTTGGAGCTGGCGCGGAGTTCGTCCAGGAAGAGCGGAGTCGGAGACTCGGAAATTTTCACCGGAGCGACCTCGTCGTATTCCAGACGGTTTTTGAGCGAACCCTCGCCGATCTCGACGTTGTCGGTTCGCGAGGGAAGGACGACATCCGACTCGACCCCCTTGAGCTGGGTGGAGCCGCCGCTCACGCGGTAGAATTTCTGGATCGTCATCTTGAGCGCCCCCGCATCAGCCGCTCCGAGACTGAAGAACGGCATGACGCGGCCGATGTCGAGCACGGTCTGCACGGTCCCCTTTCCGAAGCTTCGCTCGTCGCCGACGATGACCGCACGACCGTAGTCCTGCAGCGCGGCCGCAAAAATCTCGCTCGCCGAAGCGCTGAGACGGTTCATAACGACAACCATGGGACCGGCATAGGCGACACCGGGATTGGTATCGCTGGAGACGGTGATTTTTCCGTTCGGATCTTTTGCCTGAACGACTGGTCCCTTGGGAATAAAAAGCCCGGTCAGGTTGATGGCCTCTTCAAGGGAGCCGCCACCGTCCTTGCGCAGATCCACAACAAGCCCCTCGATGCCCTCCTGCTTGAGCCGGCCCAGAAGCGCCGCCATATCCTCCGTCGTGCTCTTGGCGGGTCCTCCACCGTTCATATTCGCATAGAAGGAGGGAAGGGTGATCCAGCCGATCCGCGTCGTTTTGCCATTTGGCCCCTCGACATCGAGCACTTCGGCCTTCGCCTCGGAATCCTTGAGCTTCACCACGTCACGCGTGATCTCGACGATGTGCCGCTTTGAGGGATCGGCCGCATCGCCCGGGATCACCTGCAAGCGGACCAGGGAACCTTTTTTGCCGCGGATCTTCTCCACGACCTTGTCGAGTTTCATGTCCACGACATCCTCGAATTCCCCGTCACCCTGGGCGACCGCCGCAATCCGGTCGTTTTCCTTGAGCCGTCCGTCCAGATCCGCCGGCCCCCCGGGCACAACCTCCATCACCCGGGCAAACCCGTCATCGCTGCGCAAAACCGCCCCCACGCCGACAAGGGAAAGCTTCATCGAGATGTTGAAATTCTCCATCTCCTCGGGGCTCATGTATTCGGAGTGCGGGTCATAGGTCTGCGCCAGCGCGCTCAGGAATGAGTTGACCACGTCGCTCGCTTCCATTTCGCGGACGTTGCGCAGCGCCTGTTCGTAGCGCTTGACCACCGTCTGCTCCGGAGGCCGGATCTGGATCTCGCTGAGATGCTCCTGCAGGAGCTCTGCCTCGACGCGGTCCTTCCAAAGCCGGTCAGCTTCGGCAGTGTCCTTCGGCCAGGGGGCCTTCTGCCTGTTCAGCTGGACTTGTTCCTTGCGCGAAAAGTCGTATTTTTTCTGGGCGAGTTTTTTATTGCTGGCGACGCGCTCCTCGACGCGCTGCTTGAAGCGCGCGAAAATTTCGTGGGACGGGCTGAGATCACCGCGGAAAATGGCATCGTCGAGGCTGGTACCGAATTTTTTCTGAAATTCATCGACGTCCTGCTGGGTAAAATACAGGCGGTTGTAGTCCAGAAGCTCAAGATAGGTTGTCAAGAGCTTGGCCGACATCGCGTCGTCAAGCTTTTGGCGGCTGTAATGCGCCTGCTCAAGCCAGCGGGCCACCGCAAGGGCCACCTGCCCGGAGTCCGGGGACACAGCCGCCGGGGCCGGGAAAGCAGTCGAAAAGAACCCCGCCGCCAGGACCGCAAGCGTCCGTATTGGGAAGATATTTTGCATGAATGACGCGAAAACCTTGCAGAGAACCTTGGGAAAATCAAACTTCGTCATGAGAAATCAGACCATCAGACAATGAATCAGTTCAAATCGTTCACCGGCGGCGCCCTCGATACCAATGCATTTTTTTATGAATCCGGGGCGGGAAACCTCCTTTTTGACGCTCCGGACGGGGCGGATGAAAGGTTTGCGCGGGAAAAGATCGACTGGCTTCTTCTCACGCACGGCCACTTCGACCACGTCGCCGATGCGGCCAAAATCCAGCGCCGCCACGGATGCAAGATCGCCTACCATCCGGACACCGCTCCCATGGTGACCGATGCCGGATTCTTCCGCCGCCACGGCTTTGAGCTGGAGATTGAGCCCTTTGAGGCGGACCGGCTTCTTGAGGAATGCAATGCCTGTGAGGTGGCGGGTGCCCGGATGCAAATCCTCCACGTCCCCGGGCACTGTCCGGGCAGCATCTGTTTTTTCTTTTCGGGAGAAGGGGTTCTGATTGGCGGAGACGTCTTGTTCCGCGGGGGAGTCGGGCGATGGGATCTGCCCGGGGGCGACGGAACACTCCTCTTCGAGGGCATCAAAAAGAAAATTTTTTCTCTTCCCGATGCAACCATCGTGCTTCCCGGCCACGGGCCATCAACGACGGTCGGATTCGAAAAAAAGCACAACCCCTACGTTGGAAAGTGAGTTTTTCTTTGCTCGACACTGTTCCTCTCCACCAGTAGATTTAATCCTTTCCATTCCCGCCAAAACCATGCCGAGATACTCATACGTTGCACTTGACTCACGAGGGCAGGAATCCTCCGGAGTCATCGAAGCCGACTCCCAAAACGACGCTCTCGGACAACTGAGGCAATCCGGATATTTCCCGAAAAGCATTGCCGAGGAGGGAAAGGGTTCAAAAAACAAAACCAAAAGCCCCGCGAAAGCCCAGTCCGCAGCAAGGAAGGAAATCAAGATCAACATTCCCTTTCTAAAAAAGAAGACGATCAAGCCGAAGACCCTGATGATCTTCACGCGGCAGCTGGCGACTCTCATCGATGCCGGACTTCCCCTCCTCCGCGGCCTGACCGTGCTCTCCAAGCAGGAGCCCGATCCCGTGCTCAAGGGCGTCATCATCAACCTCGCCGAGTCGGTTCAGGGCGGCGGAACATTTTCCGAAAGCCTCGGTGGCCACCCGAGGATTTTCAACAAGCTTTACGTGAACATGGTGAAAGCCGGCGAGCTCGGCGGTGTGCTGGAACTGGTTCTCCTCCGCCTGGCCGAGTTCCAGGAAAAGGCCCAGAAGATCAAAAACAAGGTCGTCGCCGCGATGTTTTACCCGATCATCGTTCTGGTCATCGCGATCGTGATCCTCGCATTTCTTCTCGTTTTCATTGTCCCGAAATTCGAGGCGATCTTTGCCGACATGCTCGGAGGAAAGCCTCTGCCCGCTCTCACGCAATTCGTAATCAACGCGAGCAATCTGATCAAGAACCACTCGCTGGAAATCGTCGGAGTCATCGCCCTCCTGATCATCCTCTACAAGGTGGTCGGAAAGACAAAGAAGGGCATCCAGATCATCGACAACATCAAGCTGAAGGCCCCCCTTTTCGGAGACCTCACCCGCAAGAGCTCGATCTCCCGTTTCACACGCACCCTCGGGACGCTCGTCACCAGCGGCGTCCCGATCCTTCAGGCGCTGAACATCACCCGCGAAACCGCAGGCAACATGGTCATCGCCGACGCTATTTCAAAGGTTCACGACAGCGTCAAGGAGGGCGAATCCATCGTCCAGCCGCTCGAGGCCAGCGGGGTCTTCCCACCGATGGTCATCAGCATGATCGACGTCGGTGAGGAGACCGGCCAGTTGCCGGAGATGCTCCTGAAGGTTGCCGAGGTCTATGACGATGAAGTGGACAACGCGGTCTCGGGCCTCACCTCACTTCTGGAGCCGATCATGATCGTCTTCCTCGCCGTGATCGTCGGAACGATCGTCATCGCCCTCTTCCTGCCGCTCATCAGCATCATCACCGGCATGCAGGCACAGACATGATTGAAAAAATGCGGAATGCAGAAACTGCGTTCAGTTTTCAGCGCCTTCGCCGGAAAACTGCGTCCTTAATTAACGGTTTTACGTTGATCGAACTTCTCGTCGTCATCGCGATCATCGCGATTCTGGCGGGCCTGATCCTCAACACCGCCGGATACATCCAGAAAAAGGGAGCCATGTCCCGCGCGACGGCTGAAATCGCAGCTCTGGAGAATGCGCTTGAGCAATACAAGACGGATAATGGGGATTACCCGGGCGGGACAAATCAGCCCGGGGCGGCGAATAACTATCTTCTGACAAACTTAATGCCTTCTTCAGGAAAGGTCTATTTCTCCTTCAACAAAGGGATGACCAACGCCAGCGGCTACATCGTGGATCCCTTCGGGACTACTTACGGCTACCAATATCCCGGGTCGAGCAGCCGAAACGGCACGAACTTTTTCGACCTGTGGTCAACTGCGGGAACCACGACCTCGACAAACAGCGAGCCCAAGTGGATCAAGAACTGGTAGGGGTATTCCCAAGGAAGAACGGGTCAGGAACCCGCTATTGACTGATCAATGCGGCATGGGGCTTCCAGCCCGTGTTTCGCGACACATTGGCTGAAAGCCGATGCCACGGCACCTTTTTCCATGTCCTCTGAGATCGATCAGTTTCTGATGTATCTGGCCACCGAACGGGGGCTTTCCACCAACTACCAACTGATCGTCCAGCGAAGCCTTGAAGCTTTTGCCAAGTGGTCGGGAACCGCAGGGGAAATTTCGGAATGGAGGGCCGTCACCCCCGGGCACATCACGAATTTCCTCGCATCCAGAAAGCGCGGAGGGCTCGAGGCGGCATCGGTTCGTCTTGATGCGGTCGCCCTCCGGATATTTTTCCGGTTTTTGGTCGCCCGGCAGGGATGGAAGGAAAACCCGGCTGAGTCCCTGTCCCTGCCCAGACCGGAAAAGCACCTTCCCGAAACGCTCGGGGTCGAGCAGGTCCGCAAACTGGTTGAGAGCATCGAATCCTCCGATCCGCAAGGTTGCCGGGACCGCGCGATGCTGGAACTCCTCTACTCAAGCGGACTCCGGGTATCCGAACTTTGTGCGGCCCGCCTGGAAAATCTCGATCTGGATGCCGGATTCATCCGGGTCACCGGAAAGGGCTCGAAGACCCGCCTCATTCCGATCGGCAATCCCGCCGCAACCGCCATCCGCAGGTATCTTGAATCCGGACGTCCGCCGCTCGTCCGCCGCTGGACCGGCGCGGAAGTTTTCCTCTCCATCCGGGGAAAAAAACTCACCTCCCAGCGCGTCTGGCAATTGATCAAACAGTATGCCGCCCGCGCAGGGATCGAAACGAACGTATATCCCCACCTCCTCCGGCACAGCTTTGCGACTCACCTGCTCGGCGGGGGAGCCGACCTGCGCATCATCCAGGAACTCCTCGGCCACGCCGACATTTCCACCACGCAGATTTACACGCATGTTGAAAAGAGCGGACTCAAGGCCGTCCTCAAAAAATTCCATCCCCGCGGGTAGCCGCGCCCGGGGCATTGACCTCACGGGCTTTCAACTGTCAGGTTACCCCGCTCCGTGATCGAACCGAAAAAATCCCGCATACTGATCGTCCTGCAGGCTGCCGTAAGCTTTGCCCTGCTGGCCTGGCTGTTTTCCCGGCCGGGTCTCAGAGGCGATCTGTCCGCCGTCCTTCTTTCCGCCGACCCCCGCTGGCTGGCCGGGGGATTTTTACTTGCGGGAGTTGTCCAGATCCTGTGCCTCGCGCGATGGCGGATTTTTCTCAGGATGGCGGGGGTGAAAATCGGAGTAATGGAGTCCGCCGGGATCTTTTTCGCCGGGCTTTTCTGCAACTTGTTTCTTCCGGGCGGTGCCGGCGGGGACGTAGTCAAAATCGGGCTGTTGGCGGCGCGGCGGCACGACGTGGCGCGGTCCGCCCTTTCGGTGGTGATGGACCGCCTCGCCGGATCCGTGTCCATGATCCTGCTTGGAGGCACCCTCATGGCGTGGAACCTGCCCTGGCTGACCACGAGCCCAGTGGTGGCGGGGCTCGTCCATGTGATGGCTCTCTACCTCGCGGTTCTCGGAGCAATGATCATTCTTTCGGTCGTCCTTTCCGCGAGGGGTATCGTGTCCCGTCTCCCCCTGCGGTGGCCGGGCCGCGCCAAGTTGCTCGAACTGTCCGGCGCCTATTTCCAGTGCGCCGTTCAGTGGCCGCGCACGACATCCGCCCTCGGCATCTCGGTTGTCATGCTCGCGTGTTTTTTCACGACCTACTACTTTTCCGCACGGGCCTACGGCATGGATCCCGGCATAGGCCGGTTCCTGGCGCTCATGCCTACGGTGGATATTCTCTCGGGACTCCCGATCAGCCTCGGTGGAGTCGGCGTCCGGGAAGGCGTCTTTGTTCTGCTGCTCGGCTCCCTGGCATCGGTTCCGTCGGCCACAGCTGTCTCGATCTCGCTGGCCGGATATCTCATGTCCGCCCTGTGGGGAATCCCGGGTGCCTTTCTCTGGTTCCTGCAAAGGAGGCACCCGTGAATGCCGCAGAGCGCGCCGCGCGGTGCTTTGTCACATCCCGATTCCTTCACGGCTATGCCCGGGGAAAAACCTCCTGGGATCCCGCCTATCCCGCCGTCTCGGAAATCCTCCGCCACTCCCCGCGCCCTCTTCTCGATGTCGGTTGCGGAGTCGGCCTTCTTGCGGCCTACCTCCGGGAGTCCGGGTGCACCCAGCCGGTTCTTGGCATCGAACCGGATGCGGGAAAAGTCCGCACCGCACGCGATTTGGTGGCCAAGGCCTACCCGGGTCTCGATTTCCAGCCGGGCGACGCCCGCTCGCTGCCGGATTTTTCAGGGGATGTCGTCGTTCTCGATGTCCTCCACTACATGGAACCAGCCGACCAACGGACCGTCATGGAATCCGTCGCCTCACGGATTGCCCCCGGAGGGTGCGCCATCATCCGCACCACGTTCCGCGACTCAAGCTGGCGGTATCTTGCAACATTGCTCGAAGAAGTTCTCGTCAGAACTTCCGGCTGGATCCGCGGCGGCCATTGCCATTTTCCCACAAGGCGGGAAATCGAAACCGCATTCCAATCCCCTGCCCTGTCGCTCTCCGTCCGCCCCATGTGGGGCAAAACCCCTTTCAACAGCCACCTCATCGAAGTCCGACGCCACGTCACCCGACGCCCTTGAATGTCACGATCGCGCCATTCAAAAGCTTTCAATCAAAAAACGTGTCGTCGTGCGAGTAAGGCGGCGCGCAGCAGCAGAGGAAGCGGAGCGTTTGGGTTGCAAAGATCTGGTGGCGGGAGCCGGGCGGGATGAGGATGGCATCGCCGGGCGCGATGTCGCGGGAGGTTCCGTCAATTTCCATCGTCCCGATGCCTTCGAGGATGAAATAAAATTCCTCACTCGCGCGGTGGTAATGCCGCTGGGTGGATGTCCCGGCCGGCACGGTTGCCTCGGCAAGGCTTTGGTTCTGGACCGGGGCGTTCGACCGGTCAAGGATGCTGCGAATCCGGGATCCATCAGCGGTTGTAAATGGTTTTTGGCTGGATAGGTTCTGAACAATCATCAAGATTAAGAATATGAAATTTTTCGAAGGCTGCACAGCGCTGATCACAGGGGCCTCATCGGGTCTCGGCGCGGAGTTTGCGCGCCAGTTGGCCCCCTACGCCCGGGGAATGATCCTGGTGGCACGGCGCCGGGAGCGCCTGGACGAGCTGGCGGATGAACTGAGGAGGATCCACGCCGGACTGGATGTGAGGACATATGGGGCGGACCTCTCGGACGAGGGTCAGAGGGGCGCGTTGGTCGCATGGCTTGAGCAGGAGGGCGTCGCCATTGATTTCCTGATCAACAACGCCGGACTGGGCGACCACGGGCAATTTGCATCCGGGGACTGGCAGCGAGTGAAGTCGATGCTCGACGTCAACATCGGAGCGTTGACCCATCTGACGCACCTCCTACTTCCCTCGATGTTGAAATCCGGCCGTGCGGCTATCCTCAACGTCAGCAGCGTGGCCGGGTTCTTTCCCCTCCCGAACATGGCGGTCTATTCCGCGACGAAGGCCTATGTCACCAGCTTCTCCGAGGCCCTGGCGATCGAGTTGAAACCGGGGGGCATCACCGTCACCGCACTCTGCCCGGGCCCGGTTCCGACGGAATTCTTCAACACGGCCACCCGCGAGCATGAGTTGGACATGGCGGATCACTTCAAGGCGTTCCCCGCGTTTGTGGTCAGTCCTCAGGAGGCCGTCACCGCAGGCTTGCGCGCGGTCGCCCGCGACCGGGCCCGCGTAATTCCCGGCCCCCTGCTTGCTGCCTCCGTCGCGGTCGCTCTCGCGATTCCGTTTTTCATCATCCGCCGCATCCTGACATGCAAAGCCGATACGATCTGAAGCCATGACATCCTCCGAGCCCATCTCCTTCGCGGAAGCCTTCGAACTGATCAACCCGCACCTCTATACGGTCGAGGAGCGGATCCGCGCACAGGCAAAAATCTTCGATCCCGCGGTCGAGGGCTACGTGTCCTATGTCTGCGAGACGGGGGGGAAGCGCCTGCGTCCCGCCCTCGCCCTGCTCTCCGCCGGAGCAACAGGAAAAATCACGGCGAGCCACGTGGATCTCGCGGTGATTCTCGAGCTGATCCACATTGCGACGCTGGTTCATGACGACATCATGGATGGGGCCGAACTGCGGCGCGACCAGCCCTCGGCAAATGCGAAGTGGGGCAACGCGATCACCGTCCTGCTTGGCGACTGCCTCTTCGCCCACGCGCTCAGACTTTCGACCAATTTCAGCAACAGCGACATCTGCAGGAGGATCGCCGACGCCGCGGCCGAGGTCTGCTCGGGCGAAATCATCCAGACCCAGAGGCGTTTCGACCTGAAACTTTCGACCGCCGACTACTACCGGATCATCGAGATGAAGACGGCCGCTCTCTTTTCGGCCGCATGCGAACTGGGGGCATTCATCAGCGAGGCAAGCCCGCAGGTGATCAGCGGGCTGAAGACGTTTGGCTTGAAACTCGGGGTGGCCTACCAGATCTACGACGACATCCTCGACCTCGCCGGCAGCGAGGAGCAGACCGGCAAGACCCTGGGCACGGATCTCCGCAAAGGCAAATTCACCCTCCCTGTGCTGCTGATGCTGCAGTCCGGAAAGGACATGAGCACTTTGCGGGAGCTGCTCCTGAAGGAGGATCAGGTCGATGGGGAGCTGCTGGTGGCAATGCTCGGAAGCGCCGGGGCTCTGCAGTCCGCCAAATCGATCGCATTCCGTCTAATCGACGAGTCTCTGGAGCAACTCGCGCCGATCCAAAGCAACAAATACGCGGGCGGGCTGCGCGCTATCGCCGAACAATTGCGCACGCTCCTCGACCGGATCTGAGCGTGCACACGACCCGGATCCTCGAAATGCCCGCCTCGGACCGGCCGAGGGAAAAGGCGGACAGGCACGGAATCGGTGCCCTCACCGACGCGGAGCTGCTTGCGATATTCATCCGGACCGGCAGGCCGGGAAGAAATGCGCTCACCATCGCGTCGGAATTGCTGGAAAGCAGCGGCGGTCTCGTCCCCCTCTCCCGTGACACCGCGATGGAGATCCGCAACCGGGTCTCCGGAATCGGAAAGGCGAAGTCGATCGAGCTGGCCGCGGCTTTCGAGATCGGAAAACGTCTGGCGCGGAACCGCGAGGAGAGGCCGGTTCTCGACACGCCGGAGAAAATTTTTCAGGTCTTCGGCCAGGAGTTCCAGAGCCTGCGCCGGGAGTCGCTGCGCGTCATCCTTCTCGACACGAAGCTGCGGCTGGTGCTGGCCGAGGAAATCGCGCTCGGCTCGATCAACGAGTGCGTCGCCCACCCGCGGGAAATTTTCCGTCCGGCGATCATCCACAGCGCGTATGCGGTGGCGCTGGTTCACAACCACCCGAGCGGGGATCCCCAGCCGAGCGCGGCGGACCGGCGTCTCACCGCCTCGCTCCGTGAAGCGGCCGCGCTGCTCCAGATCAACCTGATCGACCACCTGATCCTCGGCTCGCCCGACGGCGGACGGCTTCCGTATTTCAGCTTCCGCGACGCAGGCCTCTTATGAAAATCCATCCCACTGCCATTGTTTCCCCCGATGCCCGGATCGCAGACACCGTCGAAATCGGCCCGGGTGTGGTGATCGAAGGCGGCGCAGTCATCGGCGAGGGCTGCGTGATCCAGGCCCATGCGGTTGTCGAAGGAAGCGTGACCATGGGAACGGGAAATACGATCGGATACGGATCGGTCATCGGGGCCGCCCCGCAGGATTTCGCCCACAGACCGGAAATTTCCAGCGCGGTGCGGATCGGAAACGACAACAGGATCCGCGAATACGTCACGATCCACCGCGGCACGAAAGAGGGCACGGAGACGGTGGTCGGAAACGGATGCTTTCTGATGGTGGGCACCCACCTCGGGCATAACGTCTCACTGGCCGACAACGTCATCATCACAAACAACTGCCTGCTGGCCGGCTATGTGAGCGTCGGCGAAGCGGCGGTTCTCGGCGGGGGAAGCGTCTTCCACCAGTTCATGAGGATTGGACGCCGGGCGATGGTCGCCGGAAGCTCGAGCTTCAACAAAGACATCCCGCCTTTTGTCACGGCAAACTTCCGCAACCTTCTCGTCGGAATCAATGTCGTCGGCCTCCGGAGAGGTGGATTCAGTCCGTCGGCACGGATGGAAATCAAGCGCGCCTTCAAGCTGGTTTACCGGAGCGGGATGCGAGTGCGAGAGGCCCTTGAGGAAGCCGCAAGATCGGATTGGGGCCCGGAAGCCCTCGAGTTCTTTGAATTCATCAGGTCCTCCAAGCGGGGGACCTGCACGTCAAACCGGCTCGGCGATTCCGACACGACCGGCGGCGAAGAGTAACTTACTCAGAATCCGGATACGAGGCGTCCACCGTCACGCTGATCCCGCCACGCGCAGAAAACTCGCCATGCACCTCCATCCGGCGCGGCCCGCACGCCTTGACGAGGTCGTCCAGAATCCTGTTTACGATCTCCTCATTAAAGCTCCGGGAGTGACGGTAGGAGGCCAGATAAAACTTCAGCGACTTCGTCTCGATGCAGAGCGCCTCCGGAACGTAGCGGATGTGGATGACCGCAAAATCCGGCTGGCCGGTCACCGGGCACATGGAGGTGAATTCCGAGCAGTCGAAGGTGATCCAATAGCCGCGCTTGCGGAACTTGTTGGGAAAGGTCTCCAGCACCGCCGCAGTCGGCTGGTCGGGGTAGCGGGCCTCCGAACTGCCGAGCAGCCGGAACTTTTTTTTCAATGTGGGTGATTTGACGCGGGCCATGGGCGGATCGTGGAGGATTTCGCGGAGCATGGCACGAATTTTCCCGCTGTAGACCCGGCATTGAAAATTGCGCGGGCGGCAACACGGTGGTAGGAGGATGCATGCCGACAATGCCCGCACTCCTCCGATTCTGCCTGGCGCTGGTTTTATTGCTTCCGCCGGGATTGCACGGGCAGGTCTTCGAGGGACAGCGGCTCGTTGAGGCAAAACTTGTTTCCTCGACGAATGCGGTTGTCCCCGGACAGCCGTTTGACGTCGGTCTTTTGCTCGACATGGCTCCGGGCTGGCACAGCTACTGGGAGTTTGGCGGGGACGCCGGACTTCCGACAAAGATCACATGGTCTCTTCCCGAAGGATTCCGCGCCGGGGCAATCAAGTGGCCCGCCCCTCACCTCATGATCGAGCCGGGCGATATCTGGACTTATGGCTACAAGGGAAAAGTCCTTCTGGTCACCACAATCATCCCCGCAGAGAACCTCAAACTGGGAGGCACGGTCACGCTTCAGGCCAGGGCCTCCTGGCTTGTCTGCAAAGACATGTGTATTCCGGGGTCCGGGGAATTGCACCTCGACCTGCCGGTTGCTTCCGCATCCTCCCCGGAAAATGCGGAGCTCTTCTCCGAATTTCTCTCCCGGGTTCCCTCGGCGGCAGCCCCGCCGTTCCCGCTGCATTGGAAGCGGACGGGCAACGAATGGGAGGTTTCCATAAAAAATCTCGCCGAGGGGGAAAAGGCGGAAATCTTTCCCCTCCCCAGCCCCGATCAGCAAATCGGCCATGCGGTTTCAACGGGAGCAGGAAGCTTTCGCATCGAGGCGAGCGGTCCCTTCCGGGGCGTGCTTGCGGTGGGAAAGGATGGCGACCGAAAAGCCTGGCTGATCAGCAGCAATGAACCCGTGGCCGACCAGGCCCGAACCGGCCTCTGGATCGCGCTGTTCTACGGATTTCTCGGAGGGCTCATCCTCAACCTCATGCCATGCGTCCTGCCGGTGATTTCGCTCAAGGTCTTCGGCTTCATCCGGCAGGCCGGCGAGGCACCGGGAAAAATTTTTGCCCATGGCCTGGCATTCGCGGGCGGGATTTTTGCGTGGTTTCTCGGCCTGGCAGTTGTGGTTGTGGCGCTCAAATCCGGCGGCACCGAGGTGACCTGGGCGTTCCAGTTTCAAAACCCCTGGTTCAATGTGGTGATCGGATCGGTCGTGTTCGCATTCGCCCTGAATCTTTTCGGCGTGTTTGAGGTGGTGCTTCCCGGACGCGCCAGCACGGCGCTCGAAGAGGCTTCGTCCTCATCCGGATTCGGGGGTTCGTTTTTTCAGGGGGTCTTCGCCACACTGCTTGCGACTCCCTGCACCGCACCATTTCTCGGGACAGCCCTCGGATTCGCCTTCAGCCAGTCGGCGGGCGTTATTTTTGCAATGTTTGCCGCAGTGTCCTTCGGAATGGCATTCCCCTATCTTTTGCTCACCGCCCGCCCCGGATGGATGAGGTTCCTGCCCCGGCCAGGAGCCTGGATGGAACGCCTCAAGCAATTCATGGGATTCCCACTCATGGCAACCCTTGTCTGGATCCTCGGCATCATCGGCGGACAGCGTGGCACGGACGGAATTTTCTGGTTCCTTTGCTTCCTCCTCTGCCTCGGGCTGGCCGGCTGGATCTATGGCGGCTTCTGCGGGCCCCTGTCGAAGTCTCGCAACCGCGCGATTGCCCTTTTCCTCTCGATCATGATCGCCGGATGCGGCGGGTGGTATTTCCTCGGACAGAAATTCGTTTATGCCGGAACCGGGGAGGCCGGAGATATCGCCTGGGTCCCGTTTTCCAAAAATGAACTCTCCTCCCTCCAGTCCGCAGGAAAGTCTGTCTTTTTGGATTTTACCGCGGACTGGTGCATCACCTGCAAATTCAACGAAAAGACGGCAATCGACACTCCTGCCGTGCGCGAGTTGCTCGCGGAAAAACACATCGTTCCAATGAGAGCTGACTGGACGAATGCGAACCCGGAAATCACAGCCGCCCTCAAAAGCTTCGGACGGGTCGGAGTCCCGTTCTACGTCATCTATCCGGCAGGCAATCCCTCTTCACCGGTCGTGCTCCCGGAACTCCTCTCCGAATCCCTCCTGATCGACGCTCTGAAAAAGCTTCCTTGATTAGCTTTAGAGCATCGCGATCACGACACTCAAAGACTTCCTCAATCCTCAAGTTCGCCGGGATCATCCGGCCGGAGCGGAAGTTCATGCCGGCGTGCGCCACCCCAGAGAATGATCCCCACCCCGGCGAGGATCATTGCCATGCTGGCAAATGTGCGCACGGTGACAGATTCCCCCAGCACAAGCCACCCGGCGGTCACCGCCACGGCGGGCGACACGTAGAATTTTGTCGTGACTAGGGCGGCGGGAAGATGCCGGAGCAGCCAGTTCAAGGAGGAAAAAGCCGCGATCGAATGCACGAAGAGCAGAAAGAAAAAAGCGATGATCACAGGGCGCGTAAAATCCGGTCCCGATATTGAAGAAAGCTCGCCCATCGCCAGCCCGGTCAAGAGCAGATAAACCCCGCCCATCACCATCTGCCACGCGACGCCGACGGTCACGGAATCCGACGGGGGATGGTGACGGACAAAAATGGTGCCGATGGCAAACAGCACGGCCGAAAGCACGAGCAAACCCGTCCCGAGCGGGTGGGAGCCGCGCGCGGAAAAATCCAACTGGGGAGCCACCATCACCGCAACGCCTCCCGCACCCAGCAGCAGCCCGAAAACCATGCGCGCATTCACCCTCTCCCCTCCGGGTCGTATTGACTCAAACACCGCCACCCAAAGAGGAACGGATGACTTGATGATGGCGGCCATCCTGGATGCCACCCCGAGTTTCTCTCCGACAGTGACCAGACCGACTCCACCAACAAACAAAAAGAAGCTTGAGAACATCGCCCGACGAAAGCCGGTCGCGGAAAGGGCTGCAGGCTGTCGGCGCACGACAATCCAGCCCATGATGATGACCCCGGCCAGAAAGATATGCGATCCGGCAAACAGAAACGGTGGCAGCGTCTCCATCCCGACTTTCACCGCCAGAAAGTTGAGCCCGTATCCGAGATAAACGATCGCAAACGCCAGAACAATTTTTCCGACAGGCGGAAGCGGACCCGATCGGACCGGAGTGGCATCACTGGACACAATCATCCCGGATTCCCCTCTCATGCCAGAACCGAAGGGGAAAGAGAAATCGGAGGTGTCCCCAGAATGACACATTGTCGTCACGATATTGCCGGATCCGAAGACTATGTGAGACTCAGGACCGGAAAGCCAACCCGCCGGGGAGACCGCTCAGGAGGCTGATTTGTCAGGAAGACCCGCGGCCTGAGAGGAAGTCCTCAAAAATTTTCACCGCTTCGCTTCGGGGAAATTTCATGTCCGGTTCGTCGAGCTCAAGGCGCTCGGATCGTTCCTCGAGATCAATGCGGACTTTTCCCTGCATCAGCAACGGAATGACCAATCCATAAATTTCATCCTGTTCGTATCCGGCTTCGAAAAGTTCATCCAACTTTCCGGCGAGCGTCGTCGCTGTCTCCGGTTCGGGAACGTTCTTTCCCGGCAGGGTCTTTCTCTGCCGAAGCTTGATCTGGGCTGACGATGTCGGGGAGAGCATCAGCGACAATCTACGACATCCGTTTCGGCCTGCAATCCGGAAAAACCACTGGCGAGCTGGCAGAAATCATTCGACCCGTTGTCCTCCGACAACCTCAAAAAGGACCTGGTTAACAAGGCGTCCCGGCAGGTCAATGCAGAAGCGGGATTCCCTTTCTGGCTGCCAACTCCCTGACCTGTGAAAAAGCCAGAAAGTGTGGGCGAGGTGACGGCCACAAAAAGGAAGCCTTTGACAACCTGCATCGAAGCCAGATCCCCGAATAATCCATGTGAAATCGAGAGGACCACGGTATCCGATACGGCAATGTATACGGCAGAGACAAAAGCGGAGGCCAAAACAACCCGGAGGACCCCACTCCGTGCGGCCGGGGAACGGGAGGCACCATTCACCCGTTCATTTTGTAGCACGAAACCGGAATACGACCATCAAAACTTCACTTTGGGATACGTCCGCAGATACTCGGAAACCTCCTTCACGAAGATGTCTCCAAACTCCTGAAGCTTCTTTTCTCCGATGCCGGTGATGGAGCGCAGTCCCTCGGCAGAATCCGGATATTCTCGCGCCATCTGGCGGAGCGTCGTATCTCCAAAAATGACATAGGCGGGCACTCCCCGCTCGTCAGCAACCCTCTTGCGGGCCTTGCGAAGTCGGTCGAAGAGCGTCTCGTCGCAGGAGATTTCGCCAGCCCGCCGGACCGGAGCCCGCCGGTGGGCTATCGCCTTGGTCAGCATGACCACCCGTCTGGAGCGCAGCGCATCAAGGCCCTCTTCCGTCAGGGCAATTGTAGGGAACTCCCCTTTTTCCTGAACCAGCAGGCCGGTGCGGAGGAGCTCGCGGCCGATCGCCGACCATTCCGGCCTGCTCAAATCGCGGCCGACCCCGTAGGTGCTCAGCCGATCATGCCCCCAGCGCCGGACCTTCTCCGTATCAGCACCCGTCAGGATTTCGATGAGATGATTGAGGCCGACGCCGAAGCGTCCCGCCTGCCGCACGCGATACACGCACGAAAGCAGCTTTTGCACATGGGTTGTCGCATTGTAGGACTCCCTCGGCTCCAGACAATTATCGCAGGCGCCGCAGGCGGGCTCCGGGTAAGTCTCGCCGAAATACCCGAGCAGTTCGCGGCGGCGACACGACGGGCATTCGGCATAATGCATCATCTGACGGAGCTGCTCGCGTGCAATTTGCTGCTCCTTCGGGCTGTGCATCTCATCGATAAAATGAGTCTGCTTCGCGGCATCACCGGGATTGAAGAGCAGGAGGCAGTCGGCGGGAAGCCCGTCCCGTCCCGCACGTCCGGTCTCCTGATAATAGCCCTCGATATTTTTCGGCAGGTCGTGATGGACGACCCAGCGGACGTTCGGCTTGTTGATCCCCATACCGAAGGCGATTGTCGCGCAGATGATCCGCACCTCGTCACGGAGGAACAGCTCCTGATGGGAGACGCGCTCTCCAGCGGTGAGTCCTGCATGGTAGGGCTTCGCGGGAAAGCCCCGGTCGCACAGGCTTTCCGCCAGACGGTCGGCGGTCGCACGGGTCGCGCAATACACGATCCCGCTGTCAGCCGGACGCCGGCGCACGAACTCCGCGACCTGTGTGACTCCCTTCTCCTTTGGAACAACTCGATACGACAGGTTCGGACGGTTGAAGCTGGCTACAAAAACGGCGGGATCGTCGAGGTGAAGGTGCCGGACGATGTCCTCCCGCACACGTTCGGTGGCAGTCGCGGTGAGCGCGGTCACCGGAATACCGGGCAGGAGGTCCCGGAGGCGGGAGAGCTGGCGGTATTCCGGACGAAAATCATGGCCCCATTCGGAGATGCAATGCGCCTCGTCAATCGCCACCGCCGACACATTCCAGCGAAGGAGATTCTCCTGCCAGTTGTCGAGCATCAGCCGCTCGGGAGCCGCGTAGAGGAGCCGGTATTTCCCCTCGTGCAGACCGCGCATACGGGCTTTTGCCTCCGAAGCTTTCAGCGAAGAATTCAAAAATGTGGCGGCCACTCCCGCAGCCTCGAGCTGGTCCACCTGATCCTTCATCAGAGCAATCAGCGGCGAGACAACCACCGTGAGCCCGTCGCGAACAAGCGCCGGCAGCTGGAAGCAGAGCGACTTCCCCCCGCCAGTGGGCAGGAGGGCAAACGTGTCCCGGCCGGCGAGCGACGCCTCGATGATCTCGCGCTGGAGCGGGCGGAACCCGTCGTAGCCGAAAGTTGTTTTCAGCTCCTGAAGAAGCGGATCTTTTTTCACGATTCCAGCGACAGAACGGAAACCGTGCCATCCTCCATGCCCGCTCCAAGCCATTCCTTTTCCGCATGCCATGCAAGCGCGCTGATCCCGGAATTCAGCCTCAGGCGCTTGCGGAGGACGCGGTCGCCCTTGAATGTAAAAATCAGAATGCCGCCGGTGCCGTCCCCGGTCGCGAGCTTTCCGGTTGCGGGAGAGAATGCCGCCGCCGAGACATCCCCGTCATGGCCGTCGAGCTGGAGCGGCGTCGCCCCCTCGGGGCCTTTTTTTCCGGTGCATGGCCAGACGGTGACGACGGGAGACCCGCCGGTGGCCAGTTGGCGGCCATCCGCCGAAAACGCCATCGCACGAACCTTGCTGTCGAATCCCTGGATGTGCAGAGGATAGTCCCTCGTGAAATCATAGATGTGCACGCTTGGCGTCTGGTCGGCCGTTGCCAGCCAGCGCCCGCACGAACTCCACTCGACGCGAAGACTCGCCCCGCCCCAGTCAAAACGCGCAAAAGGCTCATCCGCTCCCAGTTTCCACATCTTGGCTCCCCCGGCCCCGACGACGGCCACCTGCGAGGAACCGTTCCACGCAAAATCCGCGATTGAGGCAGGCAGCCCGGAGAGCCCTTGCGCCGGATTTCCCTCTCTATCGAAAACCAGCAGGGATTTGCCCTGTCCGGCAGCGAGGAATTTTTCGTCCGCGCTCGCCTTCACCCGCTCGATCATTCCCCGCCCGGCATGCAGTTCGCGTCCGGACCATCTCACCCGCCCGTCCAACCCGCATGTCGCCAGCCGGCCGCCGAACCATGCGGAATCCCCGTTTCCGAGACCGTGGCCGGGTTGAGCGATGACATCCCGCGTCACCAGATCCAGCACCAGAATCTCCCCGGTCACGGGCGTCGCTGCAAGGAGATCGCCACTCCACGCAAGGTGGAGGATATTGTCATCCGCCTGAACCGACCCGATCTGCTTCATGTGAGGCAACCGCGGAACCCGGAGTTGAGCGCCTCGCGGTCGAGATTGCGACCGATGAAAACCAGGCGGTTGTGGCGGTGGCGCTCTCCCCACGGTCCGCCGTTGGCAGCGTCCATGATCATGTGGACACCCTGGAAAATAACCCTGTCCGCCTGTCCGCTGATCGCAAAGACGCCCTTCATGCGGAAGATATCCGCCCCCTGTTCGCGGATCACCTTTGACAGCCAGTCGTTGAGCTTTTTTCCATCACAATCGCCGGCCGCCTCGATCCCCACGCTCGAGACATCATCATTGTGGTGGTGGTGATGGCCTTCAAGAAAATGCGGATCCACCTCCATCGCATGGTCGAGATTGAATCCGCCCACATCGAGAACCAGCGGAATTTCGATTCCAGCGTTCGTTGTGCGGTGGATCTTCGCGAGCGCATTCATCGAGCGGATCCGCTGCTCGAGGGAGTCGAGATCGCCCGCACTGACAAGATCGCACTTGTTCAAAAGAATGACATCGGCGAAGGCGATCTGCTCGCGCGCCTCGGAGCTGTCGTCGAGATGCAGCAAAATGTGCTTCGCATCGACAAGCGTCACCACCGCGTTGACGAAGAGCTTTTCCTTCATCTCGTCGTCGGCAAAAAACGTCTGCACGACCGGCCCGGGGTCCGCGAGGCCGGTCGTCTCGATCAGGATCAGGTCGAACTTCTCCCGCCGCTTCATGAGGTTGCCGAGAATCCGGATCAGATCGCCCCGCACGGTGCAGCAGATGCAACCGTTGTTCATCTCGAAGATCTCCTCGTCCGCGTTGATCACCAGTTCATGATCGATGCCAACCTCCCCGTATTCGTTTTCAATCACAGCGATTCTCAGGCCGTGCTCCTCGGTGAGGATGCGGTTCAGCAATGTCGTTTTTCCGGCTCCCAGAAATCCGGTCAGAATGGTCACGGGCGTTCGATCCATCCCACCAGAGAATCCACCGCCGCGCGCGATGCAAGAACCAAAATTTCCCGGTCGGAGAGCCGGTTAGATGTTGCTTCCGAGAAACGTGTGGATCCCGCACTCGCTCTTGTCGAAGCCGGTCCATCGTCCGGCGCGCTCGTCATCCCCCTCACCCACCGGATGCGTGCAGGGACGGCATCCGATCGAGCGGTATCCGCGCGCAGTCAGCGCATTGACCGGCAGCGAGTGCTCCGCGATATATGCGTGCACCTGCTCACGCGACCAGTTCGCCATCGGATTGAGCTTGATGATGTAGCGGTCGCGCAGGACGTCGAAATGGTAGAGCTCCACGATTTTCGTGGTTTCGCGCGTGGAGCTCTGCTGGCGGCGCACACCGGTGATCCACACGTCCAGTCCGCCCAGTTTTTTTTGCAGAGGAATCACCTTGCGCAGTGAGCAGCAGAGGTCGGGTTTCGACTTCCAGAGCTCCGGCCCCAGTTCGGCCGCCTGCTCGTCCACGGACTGCTCCGGAACGAGCGATTCGATCTGAATGCTCAGAAGTTTTTCGATTTCCTCCTTGAGAGCCAGGGTCTCGGGAAACAGGAGACCGGTATCAATCGTGAAGACCGGAAAGCGGAGACCGTGACGGTAAGCGGTGTGCATGGCCACGAGACCGGCCCCCTGAAAGCTGGTGCCAATCGCGGCCCGCTCTCCAAAAGCCTCCCACGCCCAACGCAGAATCTCAGGCAGGGCGGCAGACTCAAATTCCTCCGCCTTGCGGCGGATCAATTCCGGATCGAAATGGTTCATGGCTCGGCTACCCCGCTGAAACAGACCGTCTGTTCCGGCGGGCATTACGCGATCGCACGGCTAGAGGCCTTTTGCAACTGCGACCAGATGAGCGGCGGTGATTCCGAGCTGCTCCATGACGATGTTCCCGGGCGCGCTGAGGCCGAACCGGTCCACCGCCACAGTGCGCCCGTCGAGCCCGACGTAACGGAACCAAGGATCCGAGATACCCGCCTCGATCGAGACGCGCTTGCGGCAGGATGACGGGAGGACAGACTCCCTGTATTCCTCACTCTGGCGCTCGAAGCGCTCGAAGCACGGCATCGAAACGACCCTTGTCCCGGCTCCCAACTCACTTGCGGCCTTCATGGCATGTTGCAACTCGCTGCCGGATGCGAGCAGGATCAACTCCAGTGCGGCAGATTCCTTTTTCGCGATGTAGCCACCGAGAAAAACTCCGTCCCGGCGGGTCCCGACGGGGATCTCATTCAATGTCGGAAGGTTTTGACGCGACAGCACGAGCATGGTCGGGCCGTCGGTCTTTTCAAACGCGGCGGCAAATGCTCCGGCGGTTTCCTCGGGATCACCCGGACGGATCACATCGAGGCCCGGGATCGCACGCAAAGCCGCCACCGTCTCGACCGGCTCGTGCGTCGGCCCGTCCTCGCCCACTCCGATCGAGTCGTGGGTGAAGATGTATACCACGGGAAGCTTCGACAGCGCCGCAACGCGGATCGACGGACGCCCGTAATCGCTGAAGACGAGAAATGTCGCGCCACTCGGACGGAAAATCCCGTCGTAGGCGAGCCCGTTGAGCATCCCGCACATCGCATGCTCGCGAATTCCGAAATGCAGGTTGCGCCCGCCACGGTTCTCCCGGTTGAAATCCCCTCCATCCTTGATGTAGTTCAGCGTCGAGCCGTGAAGGTCCGCGCTCCCGCTGATGAGCAGCGGCATTGCCTTTGCGATCGGCTGGAGCACATCGCTCCCGGCCTTGCGGGTGGCAATATTCGAGGCGGGATCGAACGGGGGGATCACCTTCAACAAATCCGGCACCTTGCCGGCGACCGCATCGTCAAGCTCCTTCGCAAGGTCCTTGTTCGCCGCGCGCCATGCGTTGAACTTCTTCACCCACTCCGCATGCGCCGCCTTCAACCCGGCCTTGTGGCAGGCAAAAAATGCGCGTGTCTCCGGAGCGACAAAGAATGTTTCGTCGGGCAGGCCGAGCGCCTTGCGGGATTCCGCAACGAACTTCACCCCGGCCTCGCCGTGCGCCTTGTTCGTCCCGGAAACTTCGGGGATGCCTTTGCCAATGATCGTCCTTGCGATGATAAGCTGCGGCCGGCCGCTCTTTGCGGCCTTCGCTATCGCGATGGCGTCCGCGATCTCCTGAAGGTTGTGTCCGTCAATCTCCTGCACATCCCATCCGTAGGCCTTGTAACGCCCTGCCGTATCCTCGCTCTGCGTGACGGGAGCCATGGCATCGAGCGTCACGTTGTTGGAGTCGTATATCAGGATCAGGTTGTCCAGGCCGAGGTGCGCAGCCAACGCAGACGCCTCCTGCGCGATCCCCTCCTGGAGGCATCCGTCACCAGCCAGGGCAAAGACGTGGTGGTCGAAAATCTCGTGCTCGGCGGTGTTGAACCGCGCCTCGCACATCTTCGCCGACACCGCATAGCCGACCGCATTGGAAACCCCCTGCCCCAGCGGACCGGTCGTCGCCTCGACCCCCGGAGTCTCATGAAATTCCGGATGCCCGGGAGTGATGCTGTGAAGCTGGCGGAAATTTTTGACCTCTTCGAGCGAAAGCGCGTAACCGGACAGGTGCAGCCAGCTGTAGAGGAACATGCTCCCGTGGCCTGCCGACAGAACAAACCGGTCGCGGTTCAGCCAGCGCGGCTCATCCGGATTGTGGCTCAGGGCGTGACCGTAAAGCACCGCTCCCACATCAGCCGCCCCCAGAGGCAACCCGAGGTGCCCTGACTTGCACTTTGCCACCGCATCCATCGCCAACCCTCGCGCATCACGCGCCGCCAACTCCAATGAGGAAATATCAAGATTCATGCCACAGAGACAATCCGTTGCCGGAGAAAAAAGAAACCTGAAAATTCGTCCGTCCGGATTCGCCGGGGCAAGCTGTCGGACATCACGATCATGTCAGACAACGGCTTTTCGCATTGACCCGGGATTGCGCTGGCAATTCCGCGCGCTTCACCTAGTTTTCCGGCATGCGAGCAATCATTTTCACCTTCATTTTTGCAGCACTCATTAACACCACCATGGCACAATCCGCACTCGACCAGGGCAAGGCCTTCCTTGCCGACAACGCAACAAAACCCGGCGTCCAGCAGACTGCCAGCGGGCTTCAATACAAGATTGTCGAACCCGGGACCGGAAAGGCCCCGAAGGCGACGGACACCGTGAAGGTGAACTACCGCGGGACGCTGCTCAACGGGACGGAGTTTGACAGCTCCTACAAGCGGAACGAGCCGATCGAGTTTCCTTTGAACGGCGTCATCCCCGGCTGGACCGAAGGCCTCCAACTGATCAAGGAAGGCGGAAAAATCCTTCTCTACATCCCGCCGAACCTTGCCTACGGATCGCGCGGTGCGGGCGGAGTCATCGGGCCCGACCAGACTCTTGTATTCGAGGTCGAGCTCCTGAAGGTCCGCTGACCGGTGGACATCGCGTTTCCGACCCGCCGGTTCGGGGGATACATTTTCGATTGCGACGGCACGATCGCCGACACGATGCCCTCCCATTACCGTGCGTGGGCACGGGCCATGGCGGACTTCGGCGGACAATTCCCCGAAGACCTCTTCTATGCGTGGGGAGGCAAGCCAACGAGCGTGATCGTCGAGCAGCTCAACGCAAAATTCGGACTCTCGCTCGATGTCGAAGAGGTCGTTCAGCGCAAGGAAGGCTACTACTTGAAATCCGTCAGCGAGGTCGGACCGGTCGGGCCGGTTCTGGATTTTGCAAAAAGCATCCACGGCACGGCTCCGATGGCGATCGCCTCGGGAGGGCACCACGAACTCGTTGATGCAACGCTCGAAGCGCTGGGGATCACGTCACTCTTCGATGCGGTCGTCTGCGCTGAAGATTATGTCCACGGCAAGCCGGCTCCGGATCCCTTTCTGAAAGCCGCCGAACTCCTGGGAGTCCCCGCCAATCAGTGCGTGGTCTTCGAAGACAGTCCGACTGGCATCGCGGCAGCCGAGGCCGCCGGGATGGCCCATGTTTTCGTGCCGACTGCACTCCGCGGACGGGAGTAATTTCCTCCGGCCGGGATTTACGGCAACTGCGTCGAGCCCATCAAATAGCGGTCCACCTCGCGGGCGGCTCCGCGACCTTCGTTGATCGCCCAGACGACGAGGGATTGTCCGCGGCGGCAATCGCCGGCGGCAAAGACGCCCGGGATGTTCGTCACGTATTTCTCATGCTCGGCCTTTGCATTGCTGCGGGGATCGCGCTCGATCTTGAGCGCTTCAAGCAGCCGGTCCTCGGGCCCGAGAAATCCCATGGCGAGTAGAACGAGCTGTGCGGGAATCACTCTCAGAGTTCCCTCGACGTCGCGGGGCACAAAGCGCCCCTGGTCGTCCTTTTCCCAGCGGACGTTCACGATCTCGACACCCTCAAGGCTGCCATCCGTCCCGGCGAGGAACCGCTTTGCCGTGACTTCATACTGGCGGGGATCCTGTCCCTGAACGGCTGCTGCCTCCTCCTGTCCGTAATCCATTTTATACACCTTCGGCCATTCCGGCCACGGGTTGTCCTTGGCTCGGTCGAGAGGCGGTTTCGGAAGGATTTCCAATTGCGTGACCGAGGCGCAGCCGTGCCGGAGCGAGGTGCCCACACAGTCGGTGCCGGTATCGCCGCCGCCGATGACGACGACATGCTTTCCTTTGGCGTCGATCGGAGGGCGGGAGGCCCCGGGTGCGCCGTGATCCAGAAGAAACCGCGTGTTCTCAGTCAGAAAATCCATCGCAAAATGGACTCCGGAAAACTCGCGTCCCGGGATCGGCAGATCGCGCGGCTTCGTCGCTCCGGTGCAAAGAACCGTCGCCTCAAAGTCCTGGAGCAGGCGCTCCGCCGCAAGGTTTTTCCCGATTTCCACGCCGGTCTTGAACTCGATCCCGTTGTCCTCCATGAGGCGCACACGGCGCTCCACCACCCCGCGCTTGTCGAGCTTCATGTTCGGAATGCCGTAAAGCAGAAGCCCTCCGATCCGGTCGGCACGCTCAAAAACGGTGACCGTGTGCCCCGCCTTGTTGAGCTGGTCCGCACAGGCGAGTCCGGCCGGACCGGAACCGACGACGGCCACCTTTTTTCCGGAGCGGAATGCCGGGGGGCTCGGCTTGATCCAGCCTTCCTCCCAGCCCTTGTCCACAATCGCGCACTCGATCGTCTTGATGGCGACCGGCGGCTCGATGATTCCGAGCGTGCAGGACCCCTCGCAGGGAGCGGGACACACGCGGCCGGTGAACTCCGGGAAATTGTTCGTCTTGTGGAGTCGGTCGAGCGCCTCGCGCCAGAGCCCGCGGTAAACCAGGTCGTTCCACTCGGGAATCAGGTTGTTGATCGGGCAGCCGCTCGCCATTCCGCTGATCAGCTTTCCCGTGTGGCAAAACGGAATTCCGCAATCCATGCACCGGGCACCCTGCGTCCGCAGGGCTTCCTCCGGCATGTGGATATGGAACTCGTTCCAGTCGGCGATCCGTTCGGTTGGCGGCACGTCGGCCGGGACCTCGCGATGGTATTCAATGAATCCGGTCGGTTTTCCCATAATCAGTTTCCTCCCATGCGCGAGGTGTCGCGCGAATTGGCTTCAAAGGCGGCGTTGATCGCCTCCTCGCCGGTCAGGCCTGCCGCCTGCGCCTCTGCAAGCGACTCCAGGACGCGCTTGTAATCCTTCGGCATCACCTTCACAAATTTCGGCAGCGCTTTGTCCCAGGCAGCAAGGACCTCGCGGGCGCGGGTGCTCCCGGTCAACTCGGCATGGCGGCTGATAAATTTCCGGAGTTCCTCCGCCTCCAGGGGATCGCTCACCTTCTCAAGCCCGACCATCGCCTTGTTGCAGCGCTTCTCCGCAAAGTCGCCGACCTCGTCGAGGATGTAGGCGACACCGCCCGACATGCCCGCGGCAAAATTTCTGCCGGTTGGCCCGATGACAACGACGCGTCCACCAGTCATGTATTCGCAGCCGTGGTCGCCGATGGATTCCACCACCGTGTGGACGCCCGAGTTACGGACACCGAACCGCTCTCCCGCCATTCCCCGGATGAAAACCTCGCCCTTCGTGGCTCCATAGAGGGCGACGTTTCCGGCGATGATGTTGTCCTCGGCTTTGAACGTCGAGGCGGCTGGCGGGTAAAGGATGATGCGGCCGCCGCTCAGCCCCTTGCCGAGGTAGTCGTTCGTGTCGCCTTCGAGTTCGAGCGTCATTCCGCTCGGGACGAAGGCCCCGAAGCTCTGGCCCGAACTGCCCTGGAAATGCAGGTGGATCGTACCGTCGGGAAGACCCTCCGCGCCGTATTTGCGGGTCACCTCGTTGCCGACGATGGTTCCGACGACCCGGTTCACATTTTTTACGGGAACCGTCGCCTTCACCTTCTCACCGCGCTGGATCGCCGGCTCGCAGAGATCGAGAAGAACGCTGACATCGAGGGATTTTGCGAGACCGTGGTCCTGCTCCATCTGGCAGAACCGGCCGACCTCGGGTCCGACGGGCGGCTGGTAAAGGATCGGCGAGAGGTCGAGGCCCCTAGCCTTCCAGTGATCCACCGCCTTGCGGGGTTCAAGCTTGTCCGTGCGACCGACCATTTCCTCGACCGTGCGGAATCCGAGCTCCGCCATGATCTCGCGCATTTCCTCCGCGACGAAGCGCATGAAATTGACCGTGTGCGCGGGGTCGCCGCTGAAGTTTTTCCGGAGCTCGGGGTTCTGAGTGGCGACGCCGACCGGGCAGGTGTTTTGGTGGCAGACGCGCATCATGATGCACCCGAGCGTGACAAGCGGGGCGGTGGCAAAGCCGAACTCCTCCGCTCCGAGAAGTGCGGCAATCGCCACGTCCCGTCCGGTCTTGAGCTGGCCGTCCGTCTCGACCGCGATCCGGCTGCGGAGGTTGTTCAGAACGAGCGTCTGATGGGTCTCGGCCAGGCCAAGCTCCCAGGGCATCCCCGCATGCTTGATGCTCGACAGCGGCGAAGCTCCGGTGCCGCCGTCAAATCCGCTGATGAGGACAACGTCCGCATGCGCCTTCGCGACGCCCGCAGCGATCGTCCCGACACCGATTTCCGAAACGAGTTTCACGGAGACACGGGCGCGACGGTTGGCGTTCTTCAGGTCGTGGATGAGCTCGGCCAGATCCTCGATCGAGTAGATGTCATGGTGTGGCGGCGGAGAGATGAGTCCGACGCCGGGAGTGGTGCCACGGGTCTTGGCCACCCAGGGATAGACCTTCTTGCCGGGCAGTTCCCCTCCCTCGCCGGGCTTCGCGCCCTGGGCCATCTTGATCTGGATCTCCCGCGCATTCGTCAGGTAATGCGCCGTGACCCCGAAGCGCCCGGAGGCCACCTGCTTGATGGCGGAGTTCTTGGAATCCCCGGCCTCGTTCGTCCAGGTGAACCGTTCGGCATCCTCGCCTCCCTCGCCGGTGTTCGATTTGCCGCCGACCCGGTTCATCGCGATCGCAAGCGCCTCGTGCGCCTCCTGGGAAATCGAGCCGTAGCTCATCGCCCCGGTTTTGAAGCGCTTCATGATCGCCTCGACCGACTCGACCTCCTCGAGGGGAACCGGCTCGCCCTTGCGGAATTCCAGAAGCCCGCGGAGAGTGTAATGCTTCCTCGACTGGTCGTTGACCAGGGATGCGTATTTTTTGAATGTGGCGTAGTCGCCCGTGCGGACAGCCTTCTGGAGCGAGTGGATCGTTTCCGGATTGAAGAGGTGATCCTCTCCATCCTTCCTCCATTGATAGTCGCCGCCGGGGTCGAGCGTGGGGTTCACCTCGCCGCGGGGCGGGAACGCACGCGTGTGGCGGCGGAGGAGCTCGGCCCCGATCGCCTGCAGGTCTGCGCCTTCAACGCGCGAGGGCGTCCAGCAGAAATATTGGTCGATCACCGAGTGGTGGAGTCCGACCGCTTCGAAGATCTGGGCTCCGCGGTAGCTCTGGATCGTGGAGATCCCCATCTTGGCCATCGTCTTCACCACGCCCTTGAGCGCGGCCTTTACGAAATTCTTCACGGCCGTCTTGTGGTCGATCCCCGGGAGCATTCCCTGCCGGATCATGTCGTCGAGGGATTCGAAGGCGAGATACGGATTGATCGCACTCGCGCCGTAGCCGATAAGCAGGGCGAAGTGGTGAACTTCGCGCGGTTCCCCGGACTCAAGAACGAGGCTCACTTTTGTGCGAGTACCCGCCCGGATGAGATGGTGGTGGAGGCCGGAGACAGCGAGAAGCGCAGGGATGGCGACATTGCCGGCATCCACTCCACGGTCGCTGAGGATCAGAATATTTTTCCCCTCCGCAATGGTCTTGTCAGCCGCGGCGCACAGCGCCTGCATCGCAGGAGCAAGCCCCTCCGCGCCTTCGGACGCGGGGAAAAGAATCGGAAGCGTGACCGGATGAAACCCTTCGCGCTCGACGTGGCGGATCTGCTCCAGCTCCGCATTGCTGATGATCGGACCGTCGAGCTTGATCATCCGGCAGCTTTCCGGCTTCGGCTCGAGGAGGTTGCCCTCCGATCCAAGCATCGTCACCGTAGCGGTCACGATCTCCTCGCGGATCGGGTCGATCGGCGGGTTGGTCACCTGGGCGAAGAGCTGCTTGAAGTAATTGTAAAGGAGAACCGGCTTGTCCGAGAGAACCGCCAGCGGCGTGTCGGTGCCCATCGAGCCGAGCGGTTGCACGCCGTCGCGGGCCATCGGTCCAAGGATCACCTTCTGGTCTTCATAGGTATATCCAAACGCCTGCTGCCTTTGCAGAATGGTCTCGTGTTCGGGCAGATACTCGCGGGGCGGCTGCGGAAGATCGGAGAGGAGGACGTGGTTCGCATTCAACCACTCGCGATAGGGATGCTGGCGGACAATGCCACTCTTGATTTCCTCATCGGCGATGATCCTGCCCTCGCTGGTGTCCACGAGGAACATGCGGCCCGGCTGGAGTCGTCCCTTTTCCAGGACCCGCTCGGGAGCGATCGGGAGCACGCCGGCTTCGGAAGCCATGATGACCAGGCCGTCCTTGGTCACCCAATACCGCGAAGGCCGGAGCCCGTTGCGGTCCAGAATCGCCCCGATGATCGTGCCGTCGGTGAATGCGATCGAGGCGGGGCCGTCCCACGGCTCCATCAGGCAGGAGTGAAATTCGTAAAACGCCCGCTTGTCATCCGGCATCGTCTCGTGGAGTTCCCACGGCTCCGGAATCATCATCATGACCGCATGCGGGAGCGAGCGTCCGGAAAGGACAAGAAGCTCCAGGCAGTTGTCGAACATGGCGGAGTCCGAGCCCCCGCTGTTGATGACCGGGAACGTCTCCGCGAGTTCGTCGCCGAAGAGACGACTGGAGAGCAATGCCTGCCGCGCGTGCATCCAGTTGATGTTTCCGCGCAGGGTGTTGATCTCGCCGTTGTGGGCGATGTATCGATACGGGTGCGAGCGGTCCCAGCTCGGAAACGTGTTCGTCGAGAAGCGCGAATGGACCAGCGCCAGAGCGGACTCGACATCGGGGTCCTTGAGGTCCTGGAAATAGGCGTCCACCTGCTCGGGCATGAGCATGCCCTTGTAAACGATCGTCCTGCTGGAGAGGCTGGCCACGAACCAGAGAGGATCGATGCCTGTGGTGCGGATGGCGTTGCTCGCCCGCTTGCGGACGATGTAGAGCTGGCGCTCGAAATCCATGACATCCGTGCAGCCGGGCTTGCGCTCGACGAAGACCTGGCGCATCCGAGGCTCGCTGGCGCATGCGGTGGCCCCCAGCGAAGAGTTGTCGGTCGGAAGCTCCCTCCATCCGAGGACAGCGAGGCCCTGGCCTGCGGCAATCTTTTCAAATGTCGCCTGTGCGTTCGCGGCCTCCTCGCGATCCGGCGAGGTGAAGACGATTCCCACCCCGTAATTTCCGAATTCCGGCAGCCGGATTCCCGACCCCTCGCATACCTTGCGCAGGAATTTGTCCGGGATCTGGATGAGGATGCCGGCCCCGTCACCGGTATTGTGCTCGCTGCCGACGGCCCCCCGGTGATCCAGGTTGCGAAGAATCGTCAGCGCATCGCTGACGATCCCGTGCGATTTTTGCCCCGTCGTGTTGACGATAAAACCGACCCCGCAGGCATCGTGTTCAAATGCCGGATCATAAAGTCCTTGTTTCGGCGGCGGTCCGGTCAGGCGGGCTGGTTTTGTCTGCATGCTGAAATTCTTCGTTTGCTGGGTCGTCTTGTTTGCGCAGGGAATCCCCAAGGATCCCCCGCAATCGGACCGCATCTTTTATCTGCCCGATGCGGGTGGGCACAACAAATTTGTGAGCAAAACCCGTGCCGGAACGGAAAATATTTCTGTTCGGGAAATTCCCTGACGCCGGGTGGCGGGGCAGGTTTCCGGAGAAAATTTTCCGGCGCAGGGCGTGGAAATCCCCGCCAGTGCTAGGCCGGAGCCGGGGCGGCGAGTCCGCCGGGCGGGAGTTCCGGCTTGATGGATTCCGGCGGCTCGGGAGCGACATCGGAAGGCGGCGGCGGAAGCGGCGGTGGGGAGGACTCCATTTTCGGCGGGTTTTTGATTTCGCCGAATTCGATGATCTCCCGGATGTGCGACGCGTCGAGGGTTTCGTATTCCAAAAGGGCCTTGGCGATCTTTTCGACATTTGCCCGGTTCGCCTCGAGGATCTCCTTGGCGCGGCGATAGGCCTCGTCGATGATCCGCTTGACCTCGGCATCGATCTGCTGGGCGGTGGATTCGCTGTATTCGCGCGGACGGCCCATGTCGCGGCCGAGGAAAACGTAGTCGTTGCCCTCGCTGAAGCTGATCATCCCGAGCGAGCTCATTCCCCATTCGCAGACCATCCGGCGGGCGAGCGTGGTCGCCTGCTTGATGTCGCCGGAAGCACCGTTCGAGACGTCGTTGGTGAACATCTCCTCGGAGATCCTTCCTCCCATCGTCACCGCAAGAAGGTCGAGCGCCTCTTTTTGCTGGGTCGAATACTTGTCCCCCTCGGGAAGATACATTGTGGCCCCGAGGTAGGGACCGCGCGGGATGATCGTCACCTTGTGGAGCGGGTGCGTGTGCTCGAGGAGGACATTGATCAGGGCGTGCCCGGCTTCGTGCCATGCGGTGGAAATTTTCTCGCGCTCGCTCATCGCCATGCTGCGGCGTTCCCTGCCCCAGCGGACCTTGTCGCGCGCCTCCTCCAGCTCGCGCTGGGAGATGGCCTTGAGTCCCTTGCGCGCGGCGAGCAGCGCCGCCTCGTTGATCAGATTCGCCAGCTCGGCACCCGAGTAGCCGGGGGTTCCGCGCGCGAGCACGGCAAGATCCACCGCCTCGCCCAGCTTCACCTTTTTCGCATGCACCTTCAAGATCTCCTCCCGGCCCTTGACGTCGGGAAGACTGACGGTGACCTGGCGGTCGAACCGGCCGGGACGGAGAAGGGCAGGATCCAGGACATCCGGACGGTTCGTGGCGGCAATGATGATGACCCCGTCCTGGGTATCGAAGCCGTCCATCTCGACAAGAAGCTGGTTGAGCGTCTGCTCGCGCTCGTCGTGCCCGCCGCCGAGCCCATGCCCGCGATGCCGGCCGACGGCATCGATTTCATCAATAAACATCAGACAGGGGGCACTCTTCTTCCCCTGCTCGAACATGTCGCGCACACGCGATGCGCCGACACCGACGAACATCTCGACGAAGTCGGATCCACTGATCGAAAAAAACGGAACGTCCGCCTCCCCGGCGATCGCCCGGGCGAGAAGCGTCTTTCCGGTTCCGGGCGACCCGACCATGAGCACGCCTTTCGGAATCCGTCCGCCGAGCTTCTGAAACTTTTTGGGGTCCTTGAGAAACTCGACGAGTTCCTGAACCTCGTCCTTCGCCTCCTCGACACCGGCGACATCCTTGAATGTGATCCGGTTCTTTTCCTTCGTCATCATCCGGGCCTTGGACTTTCCGAAATTCAGCGCACCTTTTCCCGCCATGCGAATCTGAGAACGGAAAAAGAAATAGAGGATGACGAGGAAGAGGACGATCGGAAGAAAACTGATGACCGCCGAAGCCAGGTAGTCGGATTTCGGAACGATCGAAGGCGTGATGTTGGCATCGGCGAGCGCCTTTTGGATGTCGGATCCGTTGAAGGACGTGAAGATCGGGGTGCGGAACGGGACGGCTGTCTCCTCCCCGGTCGTCTTCGACTTCTGTTTGACCTTGCCCTCGAAATACTGGGTGTTCCGGCCCTCCTCGACGACGAGATCGAGCGGCGTGTCCGCCGAGTTCATCACCTTCCCCGCTTTGACCAGTTCGATGAATTTGGGGTAAGGGATCGCTTCCGGCTGCACGAAATTGTTTCCGCGGAAAAGGAATGCCCCGCCGATCAGCGAAAGGGCGACGGCGAAAAGAACCAGCCCGCGCCAGTTCATCTGCGGATCATTTCCCCCGCCCGGGCGGTTGCGGTTGTCTTGTGGCGGCTTCGGATTTTCTTCTGACATTCGGCTTACTTTCACTTATCACAGGCTCTTGGCAAATGCAAAAAGCGACTGAACATCAAGAAGCTTCCCGCGCGGTTGTCGTCTCCATCCATGATGTGAGCCCGCTGACACGGCAGCGAACGGGGGCGATTCTCGGCGATTTGGAGTCGCTTGGTATCACACGGGTCTCCCTGCTGGTCATCCCCGACCATCACCGGAGCGGCCTCATTTCCGACAATCCGGAATTTGCAGGCTGGCTGCGGGAGGAATGCGGGCGGGGCCGCGAGGCCGTGCTTCACGGGTATCATCATCTGCGCAAAAACCGCCGGGAGGACGGCCCGTGGAAGCGCCTTGTCACGCGGTCCTACACGGCTGGCGAGGGCGAGTTCTTCGACCTGGATGAACGGACGGCCGCCGATCTCCTTCAGCGCGGCAGGGCGGCCCTCGAAAACTGCGGCGTTTCCTGCACCGGATTCATCGCTCCCGCGTGGCTGCTCGGACGTGCCGCCGAAAATGCGGTCCGCTCCGCCGGATTCGGATACACAACCCGCATCGCAACGGTGAGCGATTTCCGATCAGGAAAAATCCATCGTTCCCGCAGCCAGGTCTGGAGTGTCCGGGCCGGATGGCGGCGCGCCTGCAGCCTCGCTTGGAATGCGGCGCTCGAGCGGACGACCCGGAACTCCCCGCTGACGCGCATCGGCATTCACCCGCCCGACTGGGAGCATCCGGCGATCCGGCGGCAGATTTTGAAAATCGCCGCGCTTGCCGGGCGCGAGGCGATGACCTATGAGGGGTGGCTCATGCGCACGAATCCATGACCACCCCAGCCTCGCGCGCCGACCTTCATATCCACTCCCGCCACAGCGACCGCGCGGCGGACTGGGTGCTGCGGCGTTTGGATTTTCCGGCGAGCTACTCGGACCCGCTCCAGACATACAACCGGCTCCGCGCGGCCGGGATGGATTTTGTCACCCTGACCGACCACAACACGATCGGGGGGTGTCTGGAGATCGCGCACCTGCCGGGCGTTATCGTCGGCGAAGAGGTGACGGTCTATTTTCCGGAGGACGAATGCAAAGTCCACCTGCTCGTCTGGGGGATCACCGAGGCCCAGCACCGCCAGATTCAGGACACCCGCGAAAGCATCTATGACATGCAGGCGCTGCTGAGCGAGCAGGGCATCGCGCACGCGGTGGCCCATCCCCTGCACAGCGTCAACGAAAAGCTGACCGCCCTGCACATCCAAAAACTCGCCCTGCTCTTCCGCCATTTCGAGGGAATCAATGGCCGCTACTCCAGCCTGGAGAGCGCCGTGGCGGCAACGTTGCTCGGTTCGCTCACTCCCCGGCACATCGAGATCTTCAATGCGCGGACCGGGATGGAGCCCACGCATCCGGAGCCGTGGAAAAAAGTCTTCACCGGGGGATCCGACGACCACGGCGGCACCTGCCTGGCACGCGCCTTCACCGAATGCCCCCGCAGCGATGACGCGGCGGCATTTCTCCAACAGATCCGGGAAGGCCGGTGCACGGCCGGCGGGTCAGCGGGAACCCCCCTCACCCTCGCGCACAGCACCTACAGCACGGCGTTTCAATACGCCAAGGCCCGCCTCGCCCTCAAACCCGGGGATCCCACCTCCGGACTCATGGAAAAAATCTTTTCCCGCTTCATGGAGGGGCAGGATCCGACCGAGTTCTCGCTCGGCGACAAGCTCGGGTTCCTCGCGCAGGGGATCGCCACCGGAAAGATTTTTGAGATTGCAAAGGCAGGGTCGAGCTCGATGTGGAAGGAGCTCGCGGCGTATTTTGGGAAGCCCGAGATGCGCCAGGCGCTCGCGAGAGAGACGGCCGGGGTGGCCGAGCCCGAGCGGCGCTCGTTCCTCATGGCGAACCTCATCGCCAACCAGCTTGGCTACCGGCTGGTCACGCAGTTCATCCAGCAGCTCTCGACCGGAAAATTCGTGGAGAGCATCCAGACAATCATCCCGCTGGCCCCGATCGTCGCCTTACTCAGCCCGTATATTTACGCCTTCCGCCACCCGAAGCGCGAGTGGCTGCGCGAGACCACCCGCAGCCTCACCGGCAACATCCCGGAAATTTTGAAAAACCGGAAGCGCGCGTGGTTCACCGACACCCTGGAGGACGTCAACGGCGTCGCCACGACGATCCGGAAAATGACGGCATCGGGAGTTGCGGCCGGACACGATATCACCGTCATGACCTGCCGGTCGGAAGTCGCCGACCATGGGATCCCGCTCAAAAATTTCAAACCGATCGGCGAGTTCGAGCTTCCGGAATACGAGCTCCAGCGGCTCAGCTTCCCGCCCGTCCTCCAGATCATGGATCACCTCGACCGGGAAAATTTTTCCGAGGTCATCATCAGCACGCCCGGCCCGACCGGGCTCAGCGCGCTCGCCGCTGCCAAGGCGCTCGGCCTCCGGGCGATCGGGATCTACCACACCGACTTTCCCCAATACGTCCGCATCCTCACCGACGACTCGTTCATGGAGACCCTCACTTGGAATTTCATGCACTGGTTCTACAGCCAGCTCGACGTGATCTATGTGAACTCCGAGGACTACCGGAAATGCTGGGTGGACCGCGGGATCGCCCGGGAAAAAATCCGGATCCTCCCGCGCGGGCTTGACACGCACCTGTTCCATCCGTCGCGGCGCGACCCGGATTTCTGGAAGTCCCGCGGGCTCCGCGACGGGGAGGCCGGCATGCTCTTCGTCGGACGCGTCTCGAAGGAAAAAAATCTGGATCTCCTCGTCTCCGCCACGCGCAAGCTCGCGGAAACCAAGACGCCCGCCCGGCCGTTGATCGTCGGCGACGGACCTTACATGTCGGAAATGAAGCGCCTGCTCCCCGACGCGATCTTCACCGGTTACCTCGGCGGCGAGGAACTCGCCGCCGCCTACGCCTCGGCCGACCTCTTTGTCTTCCCGAGCACGACCGACACCTTCGGCAACGTCGTCCTCGAAGCCCAGGCCTCAGGCATTCCGGTTGTTGTCTCGGATGTCGGTGGCCCGCGCGATCTGGTTCACCATGGAAAGGACGGCTTCATCACAAAAGCCCTCGATTCCTCCGAGCTCGCTGGCGCGATCCGCCGCCTCGTCGAGGACCCCTCCCTGCGCATCGCCATGGGAACCGTCGCCCGCGGACGCGTCGAATCCCGCGACTGGACGGAGGCCTTCACCAAATTCTGGCACGAGTCGCCGGAGTAGCTCCTCATCCCCCGCCTCATGGGGGAAACAATTCAGAATCCCGGAATGAGCCCCCGGTCACCGACGTCGGACTGCTGACGCGACAAATGCCGTAAGCGAAGCGACGAAGCATCCGGCATGCAGAGGTTCGCATCGTCGGGATTGATTATTTGAAGAGGTCGCTGTGGCTTCCAGTGCGTTCAAGGAAAAGTGACTCGCCATCTGTCCGATAAATCAGCAGCCAGTCGGGCTCAATGTGACAATCTCTCGATCCCCGCATTGGGCCAATCAATGCATGATCCCGGTGCCGGGGTTCGAGGGGTTCTCCATCGGCAATAAATCTGACAACAGCTTTCAGCTTTTCAATCTGCTTTCCTTGCTTCCTGGCTTTTTTGATGTCTTTCCTGAATTGGCTGAGCGCTTCCCTTGACCCGGATCACCCCGAACCCGAATCCCTCCAAGATCCGGATGAGTTCTTTTCCCACGAATCGGGAAAGCCGCGCCATGGATCACTTGAAACTGATGATTGTCCACACACTCCCAGCAACGAACAAAAAGACGTATGACCACACGTTGGCGCGGAAAACAGCAGAAAAAACTGCCTTGCGGTCTCTGCCAACCCAACGACGCGTCAGTACCCTACGCTCGATGACGAGCGAAACTACAAAGCAGGGCAGGAGAAGAAATGTCGCCGCTGCTGGAATCATCCAAACTAAATACTGCTCATATGGGACAAGCCACGCTGCCTGCAAAGTGACGGATGCAAGCATCTGGGCTGGCGTGTTCATGCCCAAAGCCGTTCCTCCTGCCGTGCCAACCAATTCAATGACAAGCATGACAATCCATGCGAGAGGAACGCCGAGCAAAGTCGTCCACAAGTTGGCGATTGCCACGTCTGTCAAAGCACCCCGAATAGTGAGCCCCATCGTCTTCCGAACGAGTAGCGCCTCGATGACAACCACCGGCACAAAGGCGAACACCATCAGTATGAACTGTGGGAAAATCATCGGCACTCCAACGTTGGCGAGTATGGGCGTCATGGCGGTCAACGACCCAAGCTAAGCGACCCGACACTCGGAACGCGACGACTGCAACCACGACGCCCCTGCCGGGTTCGCTGCACCACGTTAAGCCGAGTTGTGAAACTCAACTCACGCGCTCTGCCGCTCCTGATCCGCCAGAGCCGACCACAACGGGCAACACAGTCGAAGATCAACATGAGCGAGTCATCGACGGCGTTTGCAATGTCGGATGCGCTCGGTATCGCAGGCGCTGCGGGATGTGAGTGAAATGTGCCGACGACCTCCTGCCCCAAAATCTCCGCAGCGGCTACAATGCGGCGAACGTCTGGACGAGAGAAAATGAAACTCCCGGATCGCCGGGAAACGTTGCGTGCCTGCACCAAGGACAAATAAAATCCGGTATCTACGACGAGTCCACAAATCTCAGTGCCAGGAACTGCGCGATCAACGCGACACGCCTCCCGCATACAACTGGAGAACTGAGATTTGCAGAATGTGCGCATGGCGTGTGCAATGTCTAACAGGGAGTCTTTTTGCAGATTTGTTTGTCTCTGTGCAACGCCATATCCATCAAAATGGCCAGAAGGGCGTCGCTTCATCGAAAGCAGGTGATCCCATCGTTTCCGGACCTTCACCAAATTCTGGCACGAGTCGCCGGAGTAGCAGCCAATATCCGGGATGTGACAGGAAAAAGATTCTGATTGCGTTCGGGATGGAACTGGACAAGAGTGTGCCCACATTTCGGGCCGTGGCTCAGCTTGGTAGAGCGCCTCGTTCGGGACGAGGAGGTCGCGAGTTCGAATCTCGCCGGCCCGATTTTTTCTCTCATGGAGACGACATTACTGGTTCTGGCTGCCGGAATGGGTAGTCGTTATGGAGGACTCAAGCAGATGGACCCGGTGGGGCCTTCCGGCGAGACGCTTCTGGATTACTCTGTGCACGACGCGGTGCTCTCCGGCTTCTCCCGCGTGGCATTCGTCATCCGGCGGGATTTTGAGGAGGAGTTCCGGGAAAAAGTCGGCTCCCGCTTCGAGGACCGCATTGATGTGGGCTATGTTTTTCAGCAACTTAACGACCTGCCGGAAGGTTTCTCCGTTCCTGACGGGCGTGTGAAACCCTGGGGGACCGGGCATGCGATCTGGTGCGCGCGCGAGGCGGTGGACACGCCGTTTCTCGCCATCAATGCGGATGATTTTTACGGACGCGACGCCATCTCCGGAGTGCAGCGGTTTTTGGCCGGACAAACGCCTGAAAGCACGGACTTCTGCATGGCCGGATACCGGCTGAAAACAACCCTCTCGCCAAGCGGGAACGTCTCCCGCGGGATCTGCCGCACGACTGCGGAAGGGCTGCTGGAGGAGGTGAAGGAATTCACAAAGCTCCATAAAATGGGGAATCGGGTTGCGGACGATGTGACCGGCGAAACATTCTCCGGCGACGAGCGGGTCTCGATGAATTGCTGGGGATTTTCCCCGGCCGTCTTCAGCGGGCTCGAAGAGCTTTTTGTCTCCTTCCTTGCGCGGCGGGGCACAGAGGAAAAATCCGAGTTTTATATTCCGGACGCGGTGACGGGCCTGATCCAAACGGGCGCCGCGACCGTCCGGGTCCTGCCCGTGGAGAGCCGCTGGTTTGGGGTCACCTATCGCGAGGACCGGGATGCCGTCGTCGCCGCGCTCGCTGGCATGGCACGGGAATACCCGCGCTAACGCCCGGCCTTTCCAAGAATCTCGAGATAGGTTCGCAGCACGGCCTTTCTGGTTTCGGGATCGATCCGCTCGACGCGCATCTGCTTGAGCATCCACTGCCCGTCAATCTGCTGGACCGAGTTCACGGAAAAAACCTTGCTGAGCCGCCCCTGCCGGTCGTAGCCCTCGATTTTCGTCAATGCTCCCTGGTTTTTGTCCACCCAGACCCGGACGACCCCGTATTCGGTCGCCGTGGGCGGTGCCGGAATCTCGATCTTGTAAGCCGTGCTGGGACCGACTTTTTCCTCGCCGAGCAGTTTCGGGTTTTTCCAGTAAAGAAACCGCAGCGCCAAGTCCTCGTAGGTCAGGAGACCGCCCCGGACGGAATCATCAAATCGCGCGGGCGAAACCTGCCGGGTTTTTCCGTCCTTGCGCTCCTCGAGCGTCGAGGACTCATCACCGAAGCCCAGCAGGATCTCCTGCGCCGGGTCGCTGAAAATGTAGGAGATTTTCCCATCACGGACGGCAATTTGAAATGGGACCTTCACCGCTCCGGCGCGCAGCTGGGCATCGAGTTCGATCGGCTGGCCGAGCGGGTTCACGCGGGCCGACCGCAGGATCGACTCCGCATCGCCATCCGCATGAACCTGCACAAGAAGGGAGGAAAAAATAAAGACGAGCAGGAGGCGAAACATGAGCCCACGCTAGCCACACCGGGAAGAACTTCAAGCGCCACGACCTGCGCCGCACGGAAATCCCCGCCCGCAAGCCATGCGCCCTGCCAATTATTGATGCGGCCGCATCAATAATTGGTAAAGTCGTCTGAGGCTGAGGGGCCAGTCTGGATTATTTTATGAAAACACTGACGTTGCTGTTGGCTGCGGTTTGCTTATCCGGTTGCGGACGGAAGGATTCCGCGTTGGTCGTGGGAATGGATCTTTCCTATCCTCCGTTCGAGACGATCGACGCCTCGGGAAAGCCCGCGGGCGTCAGTGTGGACCTTGCCCGGGCGCTTGGCGAATATCTGGGCAAGCCGGTCCGGATCGAAAACATCCCGTTCACCGGGCTGATTCCCTCGCTCAAAACCGGAAAGATCGACTGCGTGATTTCTTCGATGACCGACACGCCGGAGCGCCGGCAATCGATCGCATTTTCCGATCCTTACCTGCATATCGGACTCGCTCTGCTCGTTGCAAAATCCTCCCCGGTCCAGTCGCTCGCCGATCTCGATCAGGAGGGAAGGACGCTGGCCGTGCGGCAGGGGACGACGGGAGAGGTTTGGGCTCGCGCGAACATGAAGAAAGCGAAAATCCTTGCCCTGGAAAAAGAGGCCGCCGCAGTGCTTGAGGTCGTGCAGGGAAAAGCCGATGCCTTTCTCTACGATCAGATGAGCGTATGGAAAAACGCCCTCGAACAGCCAGGATCCACCCGCTCACTCCTTGCGCCACTCCAGAAGGAAAGCTGGGCGGTCGGCTTGCGGACGGGAAACGAAACCCTGCGGAAACAGATCAATGAATTCCTGCAGTCATTTCGCGCTTCTGGCGGATTCGACCGCCTGGGCGACAAATACCTCAGTGATCAGAAGGCGGCGTTCCGCCAGCAGGGGATTCCATTTTATTTTTAGAAAAGTCATAAACACGGAAAAACCGGTTGGCGTGGATGAGCCCCCTCCCCCGGTTTTGGTAGAGCCGCCGGGCAAGGGGATTGGCCGGGGCAGCCCGGTTGAGGATCAGCGCGGAGTTTGAGATCACCCGGTCCGGCTCATAGGCGATGACGTAGGCGGCATCCCTCCGGGAGAGGATCTCGCCGCCATCACTGGCAGATAAGAAAAACTCCGCCGTATCGGCGATGCCGGGCAGACTTTGATGCGATGTCCCTCCCACGCATGGCTGTCCCGACCACCAAACAATGGCCGGGCAGAACCACCACGGGGCAATGACTCCCTGCCTGGGCAGATCCCTAAGAGCGAGGGCAGCATCCCGAAGAGCGACTCCGTCCGCAACCGATTCCACGCGCTCTTGGAACACCTGATCGTCCGGATAAAGGGATTGATCCCATGCTGCCGCAACCGGCCACAGGGAACCCAGCAGAACAACCCACCCGGCCCACCTCCAGCGGAAGAACGGCAGGACGCATGGAAGACTGAGCGCAAACACCAGCACCAAAAAATACCCCCACCGCACATGCCAGAATGCCAGTCCTCCCAACAACAGCAGAAGAACCGCAAAAAGAAAACAGACCGGATCCCGCCAGCGCAAAAACCGAATCAACAAAATCAAAGGAGCAGGAAGAACCAGCCACCCCGCCCAGGAAAAGAAAAGCCCCGGCGAGCCATGCCGCAGCTCCCCGATGTTCTTCGCCCAATTGGCAAAGTGCGCATCGAACGCCCCCGCTCGGAATCCATCCCAGGTGAAAGCAACCAGCAGAATTGCCAAAAAGAGAGCCGCCGGCCTCCACGCGAGACGCAAGCGCCCGACGCAGAGCCTCGCCATCACGATTACCCCCAGCAGGATCAACGGCTCAAAAAGCGAAACCCACAAAGCCGCACCCCAGGCGGCCGCCGACAACATCCCCCCCCCCTCCCCAGTCCAGATCCGGATCTCTGCGGCAAGCGCGATGGCAATCAGCAGCAGAAGCAGCGACTGATGATCCGGCCGACCGAGGAGAAAACCGTGGGCTATGATCGGGGAGACGGCGAGCACGATAACCGTGGCGGCAGCGAAGGGGGTGCCTTTTTTTCCCCACAAAAATAGAAACGCCAGGGTGGCCAGCCCGAGCAGCGGCGAAACCCACGCGCCGGCAAGCTCCAGAGGATTTCCAAAAAACGGTGAAAAAACAGATGCCAGCCAAGCAATCAGGTAATCGAGGGGAGCTGTCGTATGCGGTCGGGTGCCCTCCGGATAGTTCTCAAAATCATGATGCCGGATCGGTGCGAATGGGTGCTCCTGAAGCAGTCGAACCCGTGTCATTCTGGCATAGCAGTCGCCGTCGGTAAAATAGACGCCTCCGTCAAAAAAAACACTCCCCCGGTTCCAGGTGAACGCCTCCAGCGCAAGCCCGAGAATCAACGCCAGAACCAGCCACTTTATCAGAGGCTTGAGGGAAATGAGCAAACGCGAGGCAAGACCCAACATATTGTGGACGATTGGCATTTAATCCCAACATCCTGTGGTAAAAGCCAGAAAATTGAGGAAATTTGTTGCCTCCCCCCGGCATTTGACTAACCTCGACTGACACGGGAACCGGCCCGGAAAATTCACTTCTGAACCAGATGCCTGACGAACCACTTCCTGAACAACCCGCAGAAAAAAACGGCGCCAAAAAAACCGCCAAACCGACAGCCGAATTCAAGGCGAGCGAATACACTGCTGATGACCTGAGTTCTCTCAAAGGCCTTGAGGCGGTTCGCAAAAAGCCGGGCATGTATATCGGAGGCACGGATGAACGTGCGCTCCATCACTGCGTCAGCGAGGTGCTGGATAATTCGGTGGACGAGTTTCTCGCGGGCCACTGCGACCACATCGACGTGACAATCCACTCGGACGGCTCAATTTCCATCCGGGATAACGGGCGCGGCATCCCGGTGGACATCAACAAGGAGGAGGGCATCCCCGGCGTCGAGCTCGTCCTCACCCGCCTGCACTCGGGCGGCAAATACGGACAGGGAAACTACGAATACTCTGGCGGCACCCACGGCGTCGGCGCGAAGTGCGTCAACGCGGTCTCGGAGTGGTTCAAGGTCGAGGTCACCCGTGACGGCAAGATCCACGCGATGTCGTTCGAGCGCGGCGTCACCAAGCAGAGCCTCCACGTAATCGCGGAGGTGAAGTCGAAAAAACACACCGGCACGCTCATCACGTTCCTGCCGGATCCGGAAATCTTCCTCGAAACGACCGAATTCAAGGCTGAGCGCATCGTCACCCGCCTGAACGACCTCGCCTATATCAATGCCCCGCTCTCGTTCACCTTCCTCGACGAACGTCAGGACGGCGCGAAGCCGGTCCAGATCGTGCATCCGAGGGGTGTCGAGGAGTTTGTTGATCGGCTGGTCGAAAACAAGACGGTCGTGCACCCGAAGCCGATCATGATCAAAGGCACCCGGGACAAGGTGATCGTCGAGATCGGTCTGCACTACACGGATACGTATAACGAACAGCTCCTCTGCTACACAAACGCGGTGCCGAACCCGGACGGCGGAACGCACAGCAGCGGATTCCGGGGCTCTCTCACCCGCGCGATCAACCAGTATGCAAAGAACAACTCGCTGCTGAAGGAAAAGGACGTGCCGATCACCGGCAACGACGTTCTGGAAGGCCTCGCCGCCGTCGTCAGCGTCAAGCACCCCGACCCCCGCTTCGAGTCCCAGACGAAGGTGAAGCTCATCTCGCCGGAGGTGGACGGCATCGTCGGCTCGATCTCCTACGAGGGGCTGATGCTCCACTTTGACCAAAACCCGGCGGTCGGCAAAAAAATCATTGAGAAGTGCCTGATGGCGGCCCGTGCGCGCGAGGCGGCCCGCAAGGCGCGCGAGACCGTGCGCAAAGGCGCGCTGACCGGCGGCGGCCTCCCCGGCAAGCTGGCGGACTGCTCGGAGCGCGATCCCGCGCTGACCGAACTCTACGTCGTCGAGGGCGACTCGGCGGGCGGCTCGGCCAAGCAGGGCCGCGACCGGCGGTTTCAAGCGATCCTTCCGATCAAGGGCAAGATCATCAACGTCGAGAAAGCCCGCCTCGACAAGGTGCTGCAGAACACCGAGGTCCAGACCCTCATCACGGCGATCGGCACCGGCATCGGCTCGTCACTCGGCGAGAAAGAGAAGGACCAGGAAGGCACGTTCAACATCGCGAAGCTGCGATACGGCCGGATCATCATCATGACCGATGCCGACGTGGACGGCTCCCACATCCGCACGCTCCTGCTCACGTTTTTCTGCCGCCAGATGCCGGAGCTGGTGAAACAGGGGAAAATCTACATCGCCCAGCCGCCACTCTACCTCATCAAGCGCAAGAAGCGCGAGGAATACGTGGACGACGACGCCCAACTCAACAAGATCCTCATCGGGATCGGTGCCGACGAGGTGAAGGTCAAGAACCTCGCCGACGGCAAGGTTTTCACCTCGACCCAGCTCAAGGAAATCCTCGAACTCCTCGAGCGTTTCGCGAAATTCAGCGATGCAATCGTCCGGCATGGCGGCGACATCGAGTCCTATCTCGGCGAGCGCGACGCGAAAACCGGCAAGCTGCCGACGTTCATGGTCAAGGTGCGGGAAGGCAACACCGAGTGGGCCACTTACTTCCCCGGCGAGACCGAGGTCCGCGAATTCCACGAAGGCAACCGCGACCTCAACATCTACGACGACCCCGCACCCGAAACCGGGGAGGGAGATCTGGTCCTCGCGGCGGATCCCGTCGTAAAGGCGAAGAAAGCCGATCCGGGAACCGTCCGGCGGCGCGCCAAACTCATCGAGCTTCACGAGTCGATCTCCGCCCAGAAGCTCATCGATGAGCTCGCCCGCAAGGGACTGAAAATCGAGCACTACGCCGACAGCGCCGACCCGATCTTCGAACTCGTCGAAGGCGAGGGTGACAAGGCGGTCACCCACCCGCTCTTCTCGATCCCCGAGATCCTCACCAAGGTCCTCGAAATCGGAAAGCGCGGCCTCTCCATCCAGCGCTTCAAAGGCCTGGGGGAAATGAACCCGAAGCAGCTTTTTGAAACGACCATGAACCCTGAAAAGCGCAAGATGCTCAAGGTTGACCTCAACGAGGACAATGCGGTTGAGGCGGATCGCATGTTCACGATCCTCATGGGAGACGTCGTCGAACCCCGCCGCCAGTTCATCGAGGACAATGCCCTCAATGCCCGTCTGGACGTCTGATTTCCTATGTATACGCAAAACGAAAAAGTCGAACTGGTGAATGTGGCCGACGAAATGTCGAAGTCGTTCCTCGACTACTCGATGTCTGTCATCATCTCCCGGGCCCTTCCGGACGCGCGCGACGGCCTCAAGCCGTCCCAGCGCCGCATCCTTTTTGCCATGAACGAGCTCGGCGTCCAGCCGAACCGCAAGCACCTGAAGTGTGCGAAGATCGTCGGGGAAACGATGGGCAACTACCACCCCCACGGCGATCAGGCGATCTACCCCACCCTTGTCCACATGGCCCAGCCCTGGGCGATGCGCGAGCAGCTCGTGGACGGACAGGGAAACTTCGGATCGGTCGAAGGCGATCCGCCGGCGTCCATGCGATACACCGAGGCCCGCCTCCAGCACCTCGGTGCCGCCCTCATGACAGACATGGACAAGGGAACGGTCGATTTCATCCCGAACTACGACGAGACACGCACCGAGCCGACGGTCTTCCCCGCAGCCTTCCCCAACCTCCTTGTCAACGGCGGGACCGGCATCGCGGTGGGCATGGCCACAAACATCGCCCCGCACAACCTCGGCGAGTGCATCAACGGGATCTGCGCTCAGATCGACGACCCGGACATTACGATCGACGGTCTCATGGCCCACATCACCGGCCCGGATTTCCCCACGGGCTGCCTGATCCAGGGCGGGGCCGGCATCCGCCAGTATTTTGAAACCGGACGCGGACAGGTCCGCGTCCGCGGACGCGTGGCGGTCGAGGAGGGAAAAGGCGGGCGGGAAAGCATCATCGTCACCGAGATCCCCTACAACGTAAACCGCTCGGATCTCGTCAAACGGATCGCCGATCTTGTGAACGAGAAGGTTCTCACAGGCATCAGCGATGTGCGCGACGAGAGCGCCGAGGACACACGGGTCGTCATCGAGCTCAAGCGGGATGGGAACCCCAAGGTCATCATCAACAACCTCTTCAAGCACACCGCGCTCGAATCCTCGTTCAGCGTCAACATGCTGGCGATCGACCGGGGCAAACCGAAGCTCCTCTCGCTCAAGGAGGCGATCAACTGCTACATCGAGCACCGCCGCGAGGTCATTCTGCGCCGCACGCGATTCCTCCTCAACGAGGCGGAAGTCGAAGCCGAGAAACTCGAGGGCTATCTCATCGCCCTCGCCAACATCGACGACTTCATCAAGATCATCCGCGACTCGAACGACCGCGATGACGCGAAGGCGAAGCTCCTCGCCCTCTCGTGGACGCAGAAGGCTGTCGAGAAGCTCGGGATCCTGATCCGCAGCGAGGCCCGGATCGTCGACGGGAAATACAAGTTCTCGGAGAAGCAGGTCGGCCACATCCTCGATCTCCGCCTCTACCAGCTCACCGGGATGGAGCGCGACAGCATCAAGAAAGAATACGATGCGCTCGTCGCCACGATCAAGGACCTCCTCGACATCCTCGCGAAGGAAAAGCGCGTGCTCAAGATCATCAAGGACGAGCTCCGCGCGCTGCAGGAAAAATTCGCCACCCCCCGCCGCACCCAGATCGTGCCGGCCGAGGGCGAGATCGCGATCGAGGACCTCATCGCCAACGACGGTGTCATCGTCACCCTCACCCACAATGGGTTCATCAAGCGCACGCTCGTCAGCGCATTCCGCTCCCAAAAGCGGGGCGGCAAGGGAGTTATCGGCATGACTGCCCGCGAAAGCGAGAACGAAGAGGACAGCGACTTCGTCGAGTATCTTTTCACCGCGACCACGCACGACTACCTCATGTTCTTCACCGAGACCGGCCGCTGCTATGTGGAGCGGGTTTTCGAGATCCCCGAGGGCTCTCGCGCCAGCAAGGGCCGCTCGATCGCCAACCTCCTCGAGCTCCGCAACGACGAGAAGATCGCCGCCACGATCCGGGTGCAAGGGCAGAAGAACGATGAGGATACATGGAACGAAAAATTCCACGTCGTCTTCGCCACCCGCAGCGGCATCGTGAAGAAATCGAATCTCAACGACTTCAAAAACATCCGCAAGGGCGGGATCATCGCGATCAAGATCGAGGAAGGCGACCGCCTCATCGACTGCAAGATGACGGCCGGCCAGGACGAGATTGTCCTCATCACCCACGACGGCCAGAGCATCCGATTCCATGAGGAGGAGATGCGCGACCAGGGTCGGGACACCGTCGGCGTCTGGGGCATCCGCCCGGAGAAAGGCGATTTCGTCGTCGCTGCGGCCGTGGTGAACAAGGACGCCCAGCTCCTCGTTGCCGGGGAGAACGGCCTCGGCAAGCGCACCAGCTTCGAGGAATACCGTGTCCAGTCGCGCGGCGGAAAAGGCATCATCACAATGAAGACGAACGAGAAAACCGGCGGAGTCGCCGGGGCGCTCACCGTCCGCGACGCAGACGAGCTCATGCTCATCACCAACAAGGGCAAGATGGTCCGCACCAGAATCAAAGAGATCCGCGAAACCGGCCGCAACGCCCAAGGAGTGAAGCTCATCGACCTTCGCGAAGGGGAAGTCCTCCAAGGCATCGCCCCTGTCGTCAGCGACGGTGAAGAGGAGGAGACCACCGAAGCCTGACTTTGCCGAACACTCAACGCCTCCCGGCGAAAGACTTGCGCAATCGGGACGGCTGCGTAGTGTCATTCGGATGCCCCGACGACCAACAGTAAAAATCGGCCGCCATCATCTGGGAGGTCGCGAACTGCTCTTCATCCTCGGGCCATGCGTGATCGAGACGCCGGCCTTCACCCGCAGGATGGCCCGGAAACTCCGGACAATCTGCGACGGTGAAGGGGCGGCTTTTGTTTTCAAGGCTTCCTACGACAAGGCGAACCGCACCTCAGTCAAATCGTTCCGTGGAACCACGGTACGGGACGGGTGCCAGCTCCTCGCCGAGATCGGCGGCGAACTTGGAGTTCCCGTGACCACCGACGTCCATTCCCCCGCGGAAGCCGAGACCGCTGCGGAATTTGTCGATGTCCTGCAGATTCCCGCGTTTCTCTGCCGCCAGACCGACCTGCTTGTCGCCGCCGGTTCGACCGGACGGGTCGTCAATGTGAAAAAAGGGCAGTTTCTCGCCCCTTGGGACATGGCCAATGTGGCTGGCAAGCTTTCCGCCATCGGGTGCAAGTCGTTCTTTTTCACCGAGCGGGGCAGCACTTTCGGCTACAATAACCTTGTCGCGGACATGCGATCCATTTATTGGATGCAGCAATTGAACTGCCAGGTCGTCTTTGACGCCACCCATTCCGTCCAACGACCCGGGGGGGCGGGCGAAACAACCGGCGGCGACGGCGTGCTGGCCCCCGTGCTGGCGCGTGCCGCTGTGGCCGCCGGGTGCGACGGCCTCTTCATCGAGACACATGAAAATCCTGCAAAAGCCCTTTCTGACGGACCGAACCAGATCCCGCTCCGGGATCTCCCGCGGCTTCTTGCTCAACTCCGGAAACTTCGCGATGCGGTTGTTTAGCTTTCTCGCCGCTGCCGCGATGATCGCGGCCATTCCATCGTCCAGAGCGGACGACCCCAAACCGAAGCCGGAGGCGAACCCGGCGGAAGCGGATAAATCGGCGGATTTCGACATCCCCGTCCCGATGGGGATTCCCGTCAAGGGAATCAAGATCCCCCACCGCAACGACGAGGGAAAACTCATCATGACGATCGAGGCGGAAACCGCCAAAAAACTCGATGACAAGCATGTCGAGATGGAAAACATGAAGATCGACTCGTATGACGATGATGGGAAAACCGTCAAAATTGAAATTCCGCACTCGATCTTTGATCTCGATACCCGGATCCTCTCCGGCGACTCACAGACCCGGATCCATCGCGACGATTTTGAAATCACCGGGGATTCCGTGGAATTCAACACCAAGACCCGCCATGCAACCCTTCGTGGAAAAATTCACATGATCATCCAGTCCTCCGACATCGAAAAATGACTAAGACAGCCGCACTTCTGCTCCTCCTTACGATTTCCGCCGCCCTCGCACAGAGCAGCCCGTCCATGGACCAGGGCGAAAAACAGGAACCCGCCTCACCGATGAACGCTTTTGCCGGGCTTGGAAAAGACCGCCCCGCCGACGCCAAAACGGAAATCACAGCGAACAAGGAGGCCAATTTTGACAAGGCGGCCAGCGTTGCCGAGTTTATCGGCCAGGTCATCGTCCGCGACCCGCAGTTCACCCTGACCTGCGACCGCCTCAAGGTCACGCTGAGCAAAACCGGCAAGGGCATCGAAGTCGCCGAGGCCACCGGAAACGTCGTCATCATCCAGGAGAACACCGGCAAATCCGATCAGACATCCAAGGCGATCGGGCGATCGGAATACGCCACCTACACGCCCGCCTCCGGCGAGGTCGTCCTGAAAGGCTGGCCGTCGGTGCAGCAGGGGATGAACAACCAGGTCGCCTCCGAGCAGTCCACGGTCATGGTGCTCAACCGGAATGGCAAATCCCGCACCGTCGGCCCGAGCAAGACCGTCATCGTCGACACCAAGGAAGCAGGAGCGGCGAAATGAACGGGGACCTGGAAAAAGTCTCCCGCAAGCCGGTTGCGGAAGGAGACCCCCTACTGCGGACAGACGGACTCATCAAAATTTACAATGGGCGCTCGGTGGTCAACGGGGTGGACATCAACGTCAAGCGAGGCGAAATTGTCGGGCTCCTCGGGCCGAACGGGGCGGGAAAAACCACCACGTTCTACATGATCGTCGGCCTCATCCGACCGAACGGCGGCCGGGTGTTCTTTGAAAATGCCGATGTCACCGACATGGCGATGTATCGCCGCGCGAGGCACGGCATGGGGTATCTGCCACAGGAGGAATCCATCTTCCGGAAACTCACCGTCGAGGAGAATATCCTCGCCATCCTCGAAGCCACGAAGGCGACGAAGGCCGAGCGCAAGCACCGCTGCGAGGAGTTGCTGACCCGCTTCGGCATCGAGCACCTGGCAAAGAACCAGGCCCTCACCCTCTCCGGTGGAGAAAAGCGCCGGCTCACCATCGCCCGCTCTCTCGTAACCAACCCATCCCTCCTCATGCTGGACGAGCCGTTCAGCGGAGTGGATCCGATTGCCGTGCATGATGTCCAGCAGATCGTCCAGGACCTCCGGGAGCAGGGTCTTGCCATCCTCATCACCGACCACAATGTGCGCGAAACGCTGAACATCGTGGACCGTGCCTACCTGATCTATGAGGGCCGAGTCGAAAGCCAGGGCAACAAGGACTTTCTGCTCAACGATCCCATCAGCCGCAAGCTTTACCTTGGTGAGTCGTTCACGATGTAGCCGGATTTTCGAGCCACCCGAAATGTCACAGAAAACCGCACCGAAATCCAGCGACAGCCATGTGCCGCACATCACGGTCGGGCACTTTTATGCCAACCATGCCGAGAAGCTCGGCATGCGGCTGGAAGGTTCCTCCCGCGGGCTGAACCGCCTCATCCGGGAGCCGACGATCAACCGTCCGGGCCTCGCCCTCTGCGGATTTTTCAATTACTTTGCGGTCAAGCGCATCCAGGTGATCGGCGCCGCGGAGCTGAGCTACATCAAGAGCCTCAAGGCACCCGAGCTCAAGGAGCGCCTGCGCACGCTCTTCTCGAAAAACATGCCCTGCCTGGTCGTGGCCCGGAATGCTCCGGTTCCCGAGATTCTTCTCGAGGTCGCCGGGGAATTCGAAACCCCGGTGTTCCGCACGAGCATGATCACCATGAAGTTCATCAACGCAGCGACGATCTCGCTGGAGTTCGATTTCGCTCCCTCCGCCTCCGAGCACGGAAGCATGGTGGACATCCTTGGTGTGGGAACACTCATCCGCGGCGCAAGCGGCATCGGAAAAAGCGAATGCGTGCTCGGGCTCATCGAACGCGGCTACAGCATCGTCAGCGACGACCTCACCCGCTTCCGCTCGATCGAGGGGCGTGAACTTCTGGGCATGTCGGACAACCTCTCCCGCTACCACATGGAGGTCCGGGGAATCGGGATCATCAACATCGCCTCGATGTTCGGCGCAGGCGCCGTCCGCGCGGAAAAGCGGCTCGATTTTGTTGTCACACTCAAGGATTGGCACGAGATGGAAGATGTGGATAGGATCGGGCTGGATCGCGAAACCTACGAAATCCTCGGGATTAAGATCCCCCACGTCACGCTGCCGGTGAGAACCGGGCGCGATCTGGCACGGCTCGTAGAAGTGGCGGCACTTGACCAAAAACTCAAAGACATGGGCGAAAACAGCGCGGTTGAATTCAATCAGAGGTTGCTGCATATGATCAGCGAACGCCGGAGCAGATGATGGGAATTCTCTCCAAAAAGAAATCGAACGACGACTCCCAGCGGTTTGCCGCGGAGGTCATCATTGAAAACCGGAACGGCCTCCACGCCCGCCCGGCCGCCATGTTTGTCAAAATTTCCAGCCGCTACCGGGCCGAAGTCTGGGTCGAAAAGGACGGCGAGCGGGTGAACGGCAAGAGCATTATGGGACTCATGATGCTTGCGGCCGGCAAGGGGTCGCGCCTCCAGGTCATCGCAGAGGGGCTGGATGCCGAAAAGGCGGTCGCGGAGATAAAAAATCTCGTGGAGACCCGCTTCGGCGAGGAGTAACCGGTATTTACGCGCCGGATTTTATCTGATAGGGATGGCTCCCAATGGAGCCCCTCACCACCTCAAAAAGCCCTGAACGGAGGTTCACGGGTATTCCTGTGGCTCCTGGAATTGCCCACGGAGCGGTCATGGTCCAGTGGGAGGAGGACGAGGAAATCGCTCAAAGGAAAATTGAACCCCAGGAACTCCCGGAAGAGATCGCCCGGTTTGAATCGGCCCTCATCGCCACACGGGCGGAGCTTTTGGAAATCCAGCAGCGCATCGCCAGCGCGATCGGATCGAACGACGCCAGCATTTTCGACGCTCACCTCCTCGTCGTCGAGGACCGGACTCTGATCGATGAGGTCCTCCGGAACCTCGAACGCGAGCGCTGCAATGTGGAATATATTTTCCACCAGGTGGCCGAAAAATACTGCCGGACCCTCGCGCAGATTGACGACCCGTATCTCCGCGAACGGGTGGTGGATATCGAGGATGTCACGCGGCGCGTCATCCGCCACCTTCTCGGCAGGGCCTCGCGCAATCCCTCCACCCACGACAGGCCGCACATCATTCTGGCCCACAACCTCACCCCGTCGGATACAGCCCAGCTGAACAGGGATCTTGTTCTCGGATTCGCCACGGAAATTGGGAGCAAGACATCCCATACGGCGATCATGGCCCGGTCGCTGGAGATCCCTGCGGTTGTCGGCCTGCACGGCATCTGCCAGATGCTCACCAGCGGCGATGACCTGCTGCTCGACGGATATTCCGGAACCCTCATCCTGAATCCCAACCCGGAGACGCTCGCGGAATACGGACGGATCGAATCCCAAAAGGAGCAGGTCAGCGAAAGACTGGAGCTGATCCGCGAAACCGCCTCCACCACGCTCGACGGCCGCCACATCGTCCTCTCCGCCAACGTCGATCTCCCCGATGAAATCGGCGACGTCGCGGCAAGCGGCGCCGAGGGAATCGGGCTCTACCGCACGGAATTCCTCTACCTCAACCGCGTGGCTCCTCCGGATGAAGAAGAGCAGTTCGAACATTACAGACTGGCTGCGGAGAATGCCAAACCCCACGGAGTCATTATCCGGACCCTCGACATCGGGGGCGACAAATCCACCCAGAGCCTCCACCTTCCGGAAGAGCAGAATCCTTTTCTTGGATGCCGCGCCATCCGCTTCTGCCTTCAGAATCCGGACATCTTCAAAACTCAGCTGCGTGCGATCCTCCGTGCCGCGACATTCGGCGATGTCCGGATCATGTATCCCATGATCTCCGGGTTGCAGGAACTCCGCCAGGCAAATGCCATTCTTGAGGAAAGCAAAGCCGAACTTGCCGCCAGGGGCGTGCCGTTCCACCCCTACATCGAGGTGGGCATCATGATTGAAATCCCCAGTGCGGTCCTTGCCGCCGACCACCTTGCCCGGGAGGCCCGGTTCTTCAGCATCGGAACGAATGACCTCATCCAGTATTCGATCGCAGTGGACCGTGGGAACGACTACATCGCCCATCTTTACAATCCGACCCACCCGGCCATCCTTCGGATGATCAAAATGGTCGTGGATGCCGCCCGCACAAATGGCATCTGGACTGGAGTTTGTGGAGAGATGGCTGCAGATGTGCTCCTCACCCCTCTTCTCATCGGTCTCGGGGTTGACGAACTCAGTGCCACAAGCGCAGTCGTGCCCCGTGTCAAGAAGGCGGTCCAATCGCTGGATGCCTCCCGCTGCGAGGAGCTTGTCCGGCAGGCGCTGCAGATGCATGATTCCTCAGCCATTGCCGCTCTCAGCACCATGATGGCCCGCGAGTGCTATGCAGAAATTGCGGAATAGCAGCCGGGTGCAGGGCTCGAGCTCCCATCCTGATGCCCCCGATTCCCGATGGCTGGAAATTCCAGAGGTTCCGGTGTAACCTGAAGAACGATGAAAACCTCCCTGTCAACACCGTCCGCAATACTGGCGGGATCCGTCTTGATCGCCGGGGCGATCCTGTTGAAACCTTCCTCCCACCCTGTCGAATATCAGGCCCTTTATGGGGATGGCTATGTCTACGTTGTTGATCTTCCGGGAAAAAACATCGCGAACATCATTCCCGGAAAGACTGCTCCCCCGGAGCTCACCGGGCGTGCCCGGCCTTAGGGTCCCGTTATCGAAGCTCGGTATAAACCGCCACTGCACGAGGTGGCAGCGTGTCATCCAATCGGGTTGTGAGATTCTGAAATTCCCTGTCTGCGGGGGGGATGCAAGCCTCTGACGTCACCTTCACCGCGGCCGGATCAAAGAGGTGTCGGCTCAGGGTCCGGTTCAGCGGAATCTCACTGTGAATCGAAACCGGAAGGGGATCCCGTGAGGCATTCACCACCAGAAGACTGAGTTTGCCATCCGCTTGGCGCACTGCTGAAAGAATGGCCTTTCCCGTGGATTTCGTTGCAAGGACGGCGGCATGGCCCCCGCCAAGATACCGGCACATCATGGCCCATGCGTAGTAGCAGGGATACGGATCGTCGGGATTGCTGATCATGTCTCTCGGCCATTTGGCCAGTCCCCAGCGCAGCACGCCATGGAAGAAGGAATCACCGAGCGCCGTATCCGCGCGGGGTGGCACATACTGCTGATCGAAAAGCGCCCAGAGAAGAGATGTCTGAAGGCCGGAATTCAACGTCGCCGCCACGACCTGCGCCAGGTAGTTGCCATGATCCGGCTGATCACGCAAATGCTGCTCCCAGTTGCTGCCGGCGTTGTATTCATCGAGCCAGAGTGGTTTTCCCGTCTTCTGAACCTCGGCCAGCATCATCGCGTTGAAGTGCATCCACGCATCGTAGCCTTGATCCGGCTTCAAGTAGGCATGCGCCGCATAGATGTCGATGATGTCGTTCAAATCCCTGACCGCAGTGCGCAAGTGACAGGCATTTTTATAATCAGGCGGGTTGTCGGTGTCGTTCGGAGCCGTGAATTTCACAAGCTGTCGGGTGCCGTCCCGGACCATCCTCTCATGGACAGCCCGCACGACTGTGGCATAGTAATTCCACATCGTGAACCCCTCCGGAGGCTTTGCATCCTTTGGTTCGGTACTTGGCCCCCATGGCGTGTTGTTTGGCTCGGTGAAGAGGACAAGGTATTTGATATTTGTAAACCCCCGCTTTTCCACCAGATACCTTAAGGATTCGCTCACCCACTCGGCAAAACGCACAGGATCCCGGGCCGCGTCCATTTGTTCATGCCCGTAGTAGGTGTCGTGAGGAAATCCCCACCCGGCCTGCAAAGCCACATCGACACCCAATCGCTTCATCTCTTCAAGCCATTTGACAAACGCCTTCATCCGGGGGGTATCAAAATCAAAATCCCCCTGCAGCCCTCGAGGACATGAGTAATCCGGGCGATACCAGGTCCTCGCCAACTTCAAGCCCATGGATTTGACCCTCGCAAACTCCTGCGCCCGGTCCCGGTCGTCAAATCCGCGGTAATCGTGCTCGGGCATGAACGAAAAGCCTTGGTAAACCGCCCCCAGCCCCGGAAAATCGTTCTGGATCACCTTGTCCGGATACACCGTGAGCACCTCAGGGTCACCGGTGCTTCCAGTCTCCGCACAAATCCGGGCAATCCCGAATGCGAAGATGAGAAATCCCGCAAGTTGAGGGAAAGAACGACGGGGGCAAAGATCGGGCATTTTCATATTCAAAGATCGAGGGACTCCCGGCTCCGGTTTTGCCACATGGATTCGATCTGTTCCAGCGAATACCCCTTGGTCTCCGGCACCTGAAACCGGGCGTAGAGAAAATTCAGGAGGGCGAAGACGGCGAAAACCCAGAACGTTCCCGCGTCGCCGAGATGCTTTCGCATCAGCGGAAAAACCAGCAGGCTCAGGTAGGAAGCCACCCACATTCCGGTGAGGGAGACGGACATCGCCCGGCCCCTCAGCTTCGTGGGGAAGATCTCCGAGATCACAACCCAGCAGGCCACTCCGTTACCCACGGCATGGCCCGCCATCACGGCCATGATAGCGAGGGCCAGAACAACGCCCGTGACAGAACCGGCATACATCAAGCCAATGACGGCAAGCGCCAGAAATTGAATTCCGGTGCCAAGTTGAATCAAGGTCCGCCGGCCCGCGCGATCGATCAGCCAGAGAGCAACGAACGAAAAGACAATGTTGACCAGACTGACCACCACGGACTGCGAAAAAGCATCGCTCGCGTTCAGTCCGGACGCCTTGAAAATCTCCGGCAGGTAGACCAGCACAACATTGATTCCGCTTGTCTGGGAGAATGCTGCCAGGAGAACGCCGAGTATCAAAGGCCGGAGAAAAGGCGCCCGGAGCAGCTCGGAAAACCGCCCCTCCTCTCCGGCGAGAGTCTCGCGGATCTCATCGGCAATCTCCGCCCCCCGCACGGGGCCGTCGAGCTTGGAGAGGATCTCACCTGCCTCCCGTTCGCGCCCGACCTTCATCAGCCAGCGCGGGCTTTCGACGGCGGCGAGCACACACAGAAAAAAGAGCGTTCCCGGAAGCGCCCCCACAAGAAACATCCAGCGCCAACCGGTCCGGATGTTCCAGGCTTCGTCACCCATGCCATGAATCGAACTGTTGATCAGCAGGGCAAAAAATATTCCGAAAACCAGGCCGATCTGGAATACGGTGACCAGCCGGCCCCGGACCGCCGCAGGTGCAATTTCGGCGACATACATCGGGGCGATGATCGTTGCGGCTCCACTTCCGAGCCCGCAGACCAGTCGCCAAAATGTGTATACCTCAATGCTCGGAGCCCAGAAGATCCCCGCCGAGGAGACCACGAAGGAGATGGCGCACGCATACAAGCTTTTCTTCAAGCCCAGACGATCGGCAATCCACCCCCCGCACAATGCTCCGACAAGCCCGCCAAGCTGCGCAATACTGGCGGCAAACCCTGTGCCCAAGGCTTCCAGCCGGAAATATCTCGCCAGGTAATCCAGCGTGCCGCTGATCACCAGGTTGTCATAGCCAAGAAGAAAGCCCCCGAGGGCGGCCACCAGGGTGGCGATGACAAGATATGCGGAAATCCTTGCCGGGTCCGTGGATTGTTTTGAAGCCGGGATGACATTCATGGGAAGGCGAGAGGCGACGGTTCTATCACAACAGATGCTCAGGGCGACAACTTTTGCGGCACGAGAAACCCCTTCCCGCGTCCATTGGGAGACACGTCATGCATCACCACGGGAAACCGCACCGCAGCCCTTGGATTCAGCGGATCATCCGGTCCGGGGTCAGGCCAGGAAAACTCCTCCCGGAAACGGCGGAGAAATCCGGGGTCGAATGCGAGTGCCTGGAAGATGTCTGTCTGCTCGAATGTCTCCAACGACCATCCGAGATATCCCGCGAAACCGTATTTCCCGCAGGCCAGGCGGCGGATCTCGCTCCAGCGCCGCATCGCCCCGGCTGTTCCATCACACGTGTCATTTTTCACATGCGCCTTGAAAGCACCGAACTCGCCGAGAATGACAGGCTTTTTTGAACAAAGCCCCGCAGCCACCGCATCCCGGAAGCGGGAGGACTCAAGAAGCCCTTCAACGTCTTCTTCAAAATGGACAAGCTTGCCGGCCGGATAAAGGTGGACATCAACGAAATCCAGCGGAGATGCTGCGAGGATCGGAAGAGCGGGAGGAACGCGCAATCCGCAGCCTTTTTCCCAGCCGAACCCTTTTGCAAGGTTTGCAGGATCGAAAGTGTCAGTCCCCGTCCGGTGATCGCGCCCGACTGCCGCAGCGACAAACGTTCCCTCGCAGGTCAGGAGGCCGGGATCCACATCCTTCACCGCCTTGCAAACCTGTTTGTAGAAATATCCGAGCCCCTCCTCGAAGCAGCGGGAGCGATCCCCGGGCACCGACATGTCATAGGTTCTTCCGTTCGCTGTGCTCACAGGACCGCTCTCGGAAAACGGCCACCGGGTCAGCTTGGCACAGACTTCATTGTTGAACTGGATCCCAAGGATCGTCTTCAGCAGGTCTGGATTCTTCGCCTTGAGGTAGCCAAGCGTGGAAGCCACCATCTCCCGGAAAGCCAGCACTCCTGACGGCAGAAACAGGTTTTCCGTGCCGTCCTTCTCCCCGAGTTTTTTCCGGAAGTATTGGTTTTGGGGAAAGTCCACATCACAGAAATTGAAGATGACATGGATCCCATTGGAGGATGCTCGCCCGAGAAAATCCGCCAGATTCTCCAGATAGGGAGTGTAGAGGCCCCTGGTGTCCGCCTCCCCGGAGAGACCCGGGTTTTTCGGCCTCCGTCCCGCTAAAAAAACCCGAACGGTGTTGTAGCCGTTCTTGCGCAGAAGGCGCATGACCGATTCTGTTTCCAGCGCATCGTAATTCCCCTCCCCCACGGAAGTGGCCGCCTCGAAGGCGGCATGGTCGCCATAACGGAGCGGGATATAGTTCATCCCGACCGGGTGAAAGACTTTCCCGGAGGCCAGCTCGACAAATTCCGCACGCCCGGACCGCTGCCTGATGCCGATCCTTGAAAAGGAATCCACCGGCTGCCAGCGATCCCCGGCCGGAACGGCAACCCCCTCCCCCTCTTGAGATCCAGTCATCAAGGGGATCAGCCGGAACGGGGCGGTCCGGCCGGTCACGTCCGCTTGCCTGACCGGCCGCCTCACCCTCGCGAGCTCCGCACCGGCCGGGTCCTCCACCCGCACCCCCTCCACTTCAGGCCTCGCGATGTTGTATTTCCAGTGCAGGACCGATCTTCCACCAACCTCATGGATTCCGGCCAGATAAACAGGCGGACCAGGATCGTCGTCCCCCCGGGCCGGGCGGGACAAAATGAGACCCGTCAGCAAAAGCCCCGAAATGATGCAAATTTTCACAAAACCCTCAATAGAGGGAACTCCACGACATGAGAACCGGAAACCAGTGAGGCAAACATCAAGGAAATTCCGCTGCGCCGTCCCAATGGATTTACCTCACGCGGAGGGCGGGTGGCCATCCCACTCCGCAGGGTAACCGGGCTTTCCAAGGAAGTAAGGCAGCAAAGGATCGCCGGTGGTTTTCATCTGTCGTTCCATGCGCGCTTTCATGAGTTGCAAGGTTCCCGCCATGGCCGGATCGTCGGCAAGGTTCCTGAGACACCAGGGATCTTTGACCGTGTCATAAAGCTCCCATCTGACGCGTTTGAGAATGAACTCGCACCGTTTTCGTGTCTCCAGATCAGTTGCTTTTTTAATCGCCGCCATTGTCAACCCGGACATCGGCTCATTTTCCATTGCTCGTCGCCCATCGCTCCAGGCATTAAAAACAAGGGAATACTCCGCTGTATGCAGTCCGCGCATGGGATATACCTGCATCCCTGGAATATAGAAGTTGGACGTTGAAAAAACCTCGTCGCGGTTCTTCTGGCTTCCGCCGGTCAGCAACGAAAGGAAGCTGCGTCCGTCGGAAGCAGGAGCGTCCGAAACTCCGGCGATCTCCAGCAGAGTGGGCATGACGTCGAGTGTGGAGACGAAATGACAGCGATCCCTGATGCCTGGTGAAACGACACCGGGCCAGCGGACCATGAGAGGCGTGTGAGTCGAAAAGGGATAACAGGCGGTTTTCGACATGGGAAACGGGGCTCCATTGTCGCTCCAAAAGATGAAGAGAGTGGTCCCGTCCACCCCCTGATCGTGCAAGGCATCAAGCACGAGCCCGAGAGTATCATCCGCCCGCTTCAATGTGTTGTAATACTGCGCCCATTCCCTGCGCACATCCGGCAAATCGGGTGTGTAGCCCGGCACCGGCGCACTCTCCGGCGCACAAACAGCCGGGGCTGGTGGAAACCAGACATCGCCCCGGGAGGCCGCATCGGGAAACTTCTTCCGGGCATTCTCCAATTCCTTCGCTTCATCATCACTACCGGCAAAGGGGCGGTGAGGATCGGAGGTGTTCACGGTGATGAAGAATGGTTTTCCTGCATTCTTTGCGGTTTTCACGGCTTCCCTGACGGAAGCGGCAAACTGGGATCCGTCCCGGCTCATTCCCCGGGTGCCGTAACCCGCGATGCATTGACTCCATGGAAAGGAGGAATAATCGCGGCCCTTGCTGAGGTTGACCGTGTGATACCCGATTTGCGCGAGGATGCCAGGCAGGGAGGGAATATCCTTCGGCACGTCCACAAAACCAAGCGTCCGGTTGCTGTGAGAGTGGAGTCCCGTCATCATGGATTGGCGGGAAGGCTGGCAGATCGCCGCATTTCCGTATGCCCGTTCGAAGAGGAGGCTTTCCCCGGCCAGGGCATCCATCCGAGGGGTTATCCCGGGAAGCGGGTTTCCCGTGATGCCCATGGAGTCGTAGTCCATGTCGTCCACCGAAAAAATCACCACATTCGGCCGGTCCGGAACATTCCCCGGTGCACAAGGGAGAATGGCAAAAACCGCGGCGGCACCGGAGAGAATGCCTGGCATGCGAAAAAAGGACTTCATGGGAAAAATTCTGAACCGGGATCCAGCTGGCATCCTATTGGTTGTTTACAGCCAGAAAAAGCCCCTCGGGCGTGGCTTTGAGGGAGATCTGCGGACCGGAATCCCCTCCCTCCATTTCAACCTGAGGAAGACCTCCAGAAGTGGTTTTTCCGGAAATCAAGAAACACTCCCCGGCAGGCAGCGGGGCACCAGCAGCACCAGACACCAGCTTGATCCGAACGGTTGCCGCATCCGATATTCGAAGACTGCCCGAAAGCTCCACCACGGGCCTTTTCGCTTTGACAAAATTCCGGATCGCATCCAGTGAATGGAACTGAATTTCCAGCGTTCCGTCGAGGATCATGGCCTCTCCGCAAATCTGCGCTTTCTCAAAAATGACGCTCAGGAGGCCTTTTGCCCCCACCTCAAGTGTTTCCTCCCATTTCAGGGACGAATTCTTGTAAAGTTGAAGCGATCCAGCGGCGATGCCGCCGAGGGAAATTCCCCTGGCAACAAATAAATCAAAATTGCTGACAAACAGGGAGCTTACGGGGCCGGTCTTGTCCGCCCCAATGCCAAGAGAATTGCATTCGCAGCTTTCCTGTTTCCCCGGCTCACCGAACAACAGAATTCCGCCACGGGTGATCCTGACGTCGTCTGCCTTCGTGAACATCCGGGGACCAGCCTCCACAAGAGGGATGGGTTGAGAACCGGGATTCTTGATGACAACCTCTTCCGCAAATGCGGCGAGCCGCAATGCTCCTGTCGCTGCAAGTAACAGTCCACACGCTGCCCATCGGCTTTGAAGGGGGAAAATCTTCATAAGACCGTCCATTTTAGATGAACGGGAAAGAAACCGCAATACTGCGAGTGTCATCCGGCTTTGGCAATTCCTAGCCGCCCCCGATTGACCAGAGCATTTCAAGAAAAAGCAGATCCGCAGATTAAAGATTCCCAGAGACTTATAACATATCATCATCTGCGATCATCTGCGCAATCTGCGGACAAAAATCTGAATGGAACGGCCGCAAAATCAATTAAACCGCTCCAGTCGCACTGACTTCACTTCCGACTCTTGCGAAAACGCGCATTGTTCAGATCACCGCGGGGCAGCGAACCTACCGGTAGTCCATCTGATTTTCCCGGAACGAAGGGATATCCTTGACGTCCCAATAGGGAAACACAGTCAGCCGAAGGGTCGTGCTCCCGTAGGGAACCAGTGTGATTCTTTCCGGCTTTCCGCACAGGACAGGAGTCATCGTCATACACCCACGCGGAGGCAGAGGCGGCGTGACGGGCTCCATCCGGACCTGGCTCTCTTTGAATGGCTTGAACTCCTGGTAAAGCCACGCCCAGTTCGGCATCTCAAGGCCGAACATCCTGATTTCGATGGGGGCGTTCCAGGTCGTCCACGGATTGTCCGGATCCGCAATCGGGTTTCTGACGACTTGGATGCGATGCTTGTTGGTCCTGTCCAGGGCCAGAACGTATTTCCATTGGGAATCCGGAAGCATGTTGTATCCGTAAAGATCCTTCGCATCCGCGGGAGTCCCTCCCCACATGAGCTCGTTGAGAAGCACTTTTTCAGGGCGGCTGGCAATCGGGAGCGCAAACAACAAGGGACCATAATCAACAAACATCCCGTTCATCTCAAGCTGTCGAACTTGAACCTCCTTCGGGAAGCTCAGCTCGATCACATCGCCCGCCTTGTGCACTCCCGGGACCACAAAGAATTTCCCGCCCTCGACCCCGGTCTGCTCCACGCCATTCACACGAACGGATGGTTTTTTTGTCCATGAGGGAATCCGGAGGAGCAGCGGAAAGTCGGCCGTCCCCTCGACAACGGTGATTTTGATGGCATCCGAAAATGGAAATACGGAATCCTCCCGTAGCGTTACGCTCCCACCACCGATGCGGTGCTCACATGTGCCGGGTCCGTAAAGCGCCTTCACCAGGGCATCGCCCTCCCCCTTCAGCCACTGGCTGCCAACATAGACAGGGAAGAAACGGTTGACATTTCCCGTGCAGCACCATGGTCGCTGGCGCTGGCAATAGGCGCTCCAGGATGGATTGGCAATGGGGGACTGGCAGGACCCGACCTTGCTCACCACCTGATTCAAAGTCGCTAGATATTGGTGGGCATCGAACGCCTTGGTGACGCAGGACATGCCCGCATTCAGAATGGCCCGCTCAATCTTGTCAGCCCACTCCACTTCACCCGTGGCCTTGAGCATGTAGGTCGTCGTCCATACGAAATCCGTGATGTCACAGGTCTCGTGAGCGGAAAGCGAGGTCCTGTCCGAGAGCCCTTCCTCGGTGGAGGGAACCCCGTCGGGAAGCATGTGGAACTTGTCGAGCTTCCGATATCCGTTCCGGGCCGCCTCAAGATATTTCTCCTCCCCTGTCGCCATATGGAGGAGGATCGGAAGCTTGAGCGTCTCATGAAATGTGCACCCGTGAACATCCTGCCGCTCATCGGACTTCAAGTCGTTGAAATCGTTCACCAGCCTGTCACTTCCCCTCGCGGCCTGTGCCTCGTAGAGGGTCACCGCACGGTCAAGAAACGACTTCCTCCCGGTCTTCTGATAGAGCCAGACGAGTTGCTCGATATTGAGGATGCTCCGGCAACCGGCGAGAGAAAACCCGTCGTTCTCATAGTGTTTTTCCAAGGCCCCGAGGATCACCGGATCGCCTGTGGCCTCGTAGGCGGCCATGAAGGCCCGGAAAAAGGGGACATGGGGCCAGCGGTCAGGAATCCCGGCTCCGATCACGCCCTTCGGAGAAGCTTCCAAAATCGCCCCGAAAATCTGCTTGTTCGCCTTGTCCAGCAGAAATTGATCCCCGAGGAGAAGCCCGCAACGGATCACCCCGTCATAATAATAGCCGGTCTGCTCAAACGGTTCCCAGCAGAGGACGTCTTCCCCCTCGTCATTCTTTCGCTTGTAAAACGGGGGCTTCCAGTCCTCCTTGGATCCGATCCATCCCCCTTTGTTGAACGGCTCGCAGATGGTGTCGAGATGGCCGGTGAGGCCCTCTCGTTGCTTGACAAGAAACGCTCGCTGCCAGCCTTCCGGATGAATCCGGTTCAGCGGGATATCGCTGAACTTTTCATACTGGGCCGGGAGGCATTGGAGCGAGAGAAATACTGCGAGGATTGGAATAACCTTCACGATCAAATGGAAAGTTCAGGGGGCTGTGCGTCGCCCATCGGAGGCTTCGGCTTCGGACAAAGGATAGCCAACATCCGCCGCCAGTCGGCGGATCTCCTGCTTCATCCGGAGCAAAACATCTCCATAGGCCGGATCATTCACAACATTCCGCATCTCGTGAGGATCGGCTTCGAGGTCGAACAGTTCGTTGAGTCCCTCTTTTTCCCGCGGATAGACAATGTATTTGAAGCGCTCCGTCCTCGCTCCCGCCATCGTGGCAATCCCGGGGGCGTAGTTCTCCTGCTGGTAGATGTAGAGAAAGCTGCTCCGCCAGTTGTCCGCTCCATGCCCCGAGGCGAGTGGCTGTAACGGTTTTCCATCCATCGCCGCCGGGACAGGAATACCCGCCGCCTTAAGAACCGTCGGCGCAAAGTCCACGTTGAGCACCATGTTTTCGCAGGAAGTTCCCGCACCGGCGCGGCCGGGAAATTGGATCACAAGCGGGATCCGGATGGATTCCTCCCACATCGTCCGCTTGTCGATCCCGCTCTGATGGGCAAAGATGTTCATGCCGTTGTCCGACGTAAAAAGGATCAGGCTGTTATCCCGCCGTCCTGTGTTGTCCATGGCATCCAGCACGCGGCCGGTGCTCTCATCCACGGCCACGAGAGTCCTCAGATACTCGTCGAAGCGCTTTTCCCTCCAGAGGCTTTCAAAAGGCCTGATCACTCCCACCTCCGGAGGAACGTCCTTCCCCTGTGCCGCCTCCCATGCCTTTCTATGAAGTCCATATAGAAGCCCCCTTCTCTGCCATTCCGGCTTCCCGCGATAGCTGTCCCGGAAGTTGGCAGGCTCGGCCATTTGCATGTCAGCAAACAACCCGCGATGACGTTCGGCCGACTTGACCTCCTCGTGAGACGCCTTGTGCCAGAGAAAAAGCGCGAATGGCTTGTCTGCAGGACGTTTCGCAATCCACTCCACCGCATATTCCGTCAGAATATCCGTTGTGTAGCCCCTGGCATCGACGCGCACGCCATTCAGGTTCAGGACGGGATCGTTATACACCCCCTGCCCCTTGAACGAAACCCAGTAATCAAAACCCCGGCGGGGAGCGTCTGTCGGCGCCATGTGCCATTTGCCGATGAACGCGGTCTCATACCCGGCCTTTTGCAACATCTCGGAAATCAACGGAACACTTTCCGAGGGATCAACCAGCGGATCATTTGAGGGAACTCCGGTCTTGTGGGAGTAAAGGCCCGTCAGGCAGGTCGCCCGGCTCGGGGAGCAAAGGGATGTCGTAACAAAAGCGTTACGGAACCGGACTCCGGCGTCCGCCAGGCGATCGAGATTCGGGGTTTTGAAGAACGGAAATCTCCCTCCTCCGGTGACGGCATCGACTGCCTGGTCGTCGGTCATGATGAAGACAATATCCGGGCGTCGGTTTCCGGTAGAGGATGCTCCCTCCACGGCGCAGGTGGAGAAAAACGCAGTCAAGAGGATCAGGATTGCTGACTTTAACACGGAATTGGCAGGTTCGAGGCGGCGGTTCAGAGAATGAATAAACCACCTCCGCAACCGCGTGGAAAGAGCCATCTCTCACTCACCCCTCCCTCGCGTTCCACGCTCCGGCGGATGAATAAAACAACCCGTCAGGCAGAAGCAGCGCCGAGCAAAAGATCGCGCAGAAGAATCGTTTCGGACACGTTGTCCGTGCGGTTGCAGCCCTCCCAGTCAACCCAGACATATTCCAGGCAAATCCAGCCGTCATATCCGCCCGACTCGAGCCTGCGCAGGATATCCGGAAAAGCGATCGTGTTCTCCACCATCGTCGACTGCAGACGCTTCGGAGCACCCCCGCGGGCATGAAAATGCGATGCGGACGGCAACAGAGCGTGGACGTCATCATTTGAGAATCCGGCGTAGATAAAATGCCCGTAATCAAGAGTCAAAGTCAGGTCTCCTGCCATCCGGACAAGATCAGCGGCTGCCTGCGGGGTCGGCGCGATGGAGCCGACATGGGGTTCCACGGAATAAACGATCCCGGCCTTCCGGGCCTCCTCCACGCGCCATCCGGCCTCTTCCGCCGCAAGCCGGAGCCCGTCCGGATCAGAGACTCCATCAAACGAAACACCGGGAAGTCCGGTCATGTGCACCGCGCCGACACCACTTGCGAATTCAAGGACCTTGAGAAACACCTCGCGGGCACCCGCACGCACGGCCGAGTCGGGACAATTCGCCGCCTTGTCGCCGGGATGCTCTCCTGTCTGGAGAAAAACATCCGACAACAGCAATCCACAATCGTCCAGGCGGGCGGTGAATTCCGCGGCGGCCCTCGAGGGGTTTCCAACGATGTCGCCAGGCTGAAGATGGGAACGGCCCGCAAAGACCCCGAGGTCCAGCCCCTCGAGTCCCAGCATTTGAATCAGGGACAAAGCGTCGCCATGAGGCAACAGCGGAAATGTAAAGTCAGCACAGGAAAGTTTCATGGGAAATCAGCGGTTTAAAGATCCATTAACCCGGCAGGAGGCTGAGGAAGTCGGGATGCGGCCGGGCGATCACATGGGCCGCGATGACTTTGCCCAGCGGTTCCGCAGCCGCTCTCCCGGCCTCGATCGCAGCCTTGGCGGCCGCGACTTCTCCCCGGATGACGATCGTGACGTAGGCGGCCCCGATTTTTTCTTTGCCGACCAGCGTGACGTCGGCGGCTTTGAGCATCGCGTCAGTCGCTTCGAGCGCCGCCGTGAGCCCCTGGGTTTCAAGGATTCCAATAGCTAGGTTGTTCATGGGTGTGTCAGGATAATCCGAGGGCAGAAATTGCTCCCGGTGGTTGTAGAGGGGTTGGATGCTGTTCTTTGAAAAAAGGGCGCCTTCCAGCGAGGGATCTGGATTGGAAAGCAGAGAAGTGATCGCCTTGGCTCCCAGTCTGGCGGCACCGTCGATGCACCATGCCAGCGCTGATTCGATCGCTGCCTGTGCGCCGCAAAGCTTCACGACGACAGAGTCTCCACCCGTGGCCTCCATTCCAAGAAGCCGGACGGGCGCCTGCTGGCAGGCTCCATCGGCAAGCAGAGCGGGCAGGCTCCATGAGCTCAGCTCGACAAGCCCGATGGATTGCGCTGTGCTCACGGCAGCTTCTTGCGCAGACGATCGAGCATCGCAGCGACGTCAGTGGCCGGTCGCTGGCATTGTGCGGCCGCCTCGCTGAACCCGCATTCCGACAGCAGGCAGGACATCCGGGATTGCATCTCGCCAAGAAATTCTTTTTCGCGCCCGCTCATCGGCTGCCTCGGCGGGCCGGGTCGAAACCCTCTCAGCGCGGCACCGGCACGGAACCCCTCGGGAAAGTTCCCCGCACGGAGCATCGCCTCGATCAACTCAAGCAGCTTGAACTGCACCCGCCGGCACTCGTCGTGCCGCCCCGCCTGGAAGTCGTCATAGATCTTAACGATCGGCTCCGGAACCACTCCCGAGCTGGCGATCGTGCCGCCGTCCCCCCCCATCATCAGCGTCGGATAAAGGATCTCCTCGCATCCGACCAGCACGGTGAAATCCTCGCGCGTTTTCCGCAGCACGTTCAGCGTGTGAAGAAACCTCGGCATGTCGCGGCTGCTGTCCTTCGTCCCAATGATCTTCGGGCAGTCAGCGGCCAGACGCCGGATAACCTCGACGGGAATCTCGTTGGCAAACTGGGGGATGTTGTAAAGCAGGATGTCCAGCGGACTGCGCCGCGCCACCTCGCGGAAATACGCCTCGACCCCGTCGGGTGACACTTTGAAAAAATACGGCCCGGTGACCGAGATCGCCCGGATTCCAAGCTGCGCGTATCGTTCGGCTGCCTCGATCACAAGATCGATGTTGTTCTCGGCCGCTCCCGCAAGGATCGGAACGCGGCCGCGGTTTTCATCGGCGACGATCTCCACGACACGGATCCGCTCCTCGAAGCTCAACCGTGCGAATTCTCCCGTGCTTCCGTTCGGATACAGCCCGTGGATTCCCTTGTCGATGAGCCAGGAAACGATCTTGCGCAGCTCCCCTTCGTTGATGCGCCCGTCCTCGTGAAACGGAACGATGTTCGGACAGAGAATTCCAGTGATGCGGGACATGGCGATGGGAGGCGTGGCGCTGTCGTAATTTAATAACGACAGGAAAGATTTTCCGTGGCCGGGCAGTGTGTGTCAATCGGATTTCATGCGGCGCATTTTCCCGGGCGTGATCCCGCGACTCCTGCGGAAATCGTAAATCATCCGTTGGGCTCCCCCGAAACCGCAGGCAAAGGCGATTTCCTTGATCTGCATGCCGGTCTCCACCAGGAGCATCTCCGCCCGATCAATCCGCTCGTCAATGATGCGCCGGCCGACCGGACCGAGCCGGGCCCGCTCGAAATGCCGCTCCAGCGTGCGCCGCTCCAGCCCGCAGGCTGCCGAAACCTCCTCCACCCCGATCGGGCGGTGCGCGTTTTCGCGGATGAATTTCAAGGCCGTTTCGATCGAAGAATCGGCATGGCGAGGCGCGGAATCCGCCGGCAACTGGTCCCCGAAACATTCAAGGAAAAGCGAAAGCGCACGGACCCCCCAGGACGGACGGTTCGACCCGCGGTCCGCCATCACGTCGCGGACAAGACGGTCCAGGCGCGACTCCAAATGCGCCCGCAGCCCTCCGGGGCGGTGAGTGCAGACATCAGGAAGCATGCCGGCCCGTGAGAATCCGTGCACGACCGATCCGCGCAGGCTGATCCACTTTTCCTTCCACCCGGTCGCCGGGACCGGTCGGTAGCGATGCCATCCGCCGGGCACCAGATAGAGAGCATCCCCGGAGGAAACCCTCGTCAGGCCCCCGTCGCGCGTCTCCCATTCCCCTCGCCCGGCAGTGATCAGAACCAGCGCGAAGTCCGCGAGAACGCGACCCCGTTTCCAGTCGAAGCTGAACTCCGCCGGATGACCGGATGCCGGATACCTTTCCCGCGGGCCATAGCTCAGCGCTCCCACGGATGTCAGGCAACACCCCCCGCGCAATATGGCCGCCTCCACGGGAGGGTAGTGGAAGGAATTCATGGGGGGATTTTGCAGCGCGGGGCTGTCGGAAATCAAGTGTCATTTGACGTATTTTCGATATTGAAACCGGTCGCAAATCCCGCATGACGGTGAAAATACTTTTTTCATGAAAATCACCGGCATCAAACTCCACACGATTTCCTCGGGCGACACAGGAGCCCGCGGGGCAGCTCAGGGCGAATCCCAGTATTGGGGCGGCGGCTGGCAGGCCCAGACGCTGATCTCAAATCCCATGTCGGTTTATCCCGCCTACAGCCGGATCCGCTCGCTGTGGATGGGACCCGGTCAGGATCCCTACGCGATCGAGATCGAGACAGACGAGGGAGTCACCGGAAATTGCGTGAACTACGGAGGAGGGGCGTTCGCCTGCGCGGTGATCGACCAGCATTTCCGGCGCTTCCTGATCGGACAGGACCCTTTCAACATCGAGATGATCTGGGACCAGATGAACCGTTCTACGCTGCCCTATGGCCTGGGAGGCATCACGAACATGGCGATGGCCGGAGTGGACCTCGCGCTCTACGACCTTGTTGCCCGGTCGCTGGATGTTCCCGTGTTCAAGCTTCTGGGAGGCAAAACGAAGGATTCGATCCCCTGCTATGCAACCATCCATCCCGATCACGCCTCCCACTGGAGGGACCGGGGATTTTTCGGAGTCAAGATCGCCGCGCCCTGGGGGGTGGAAAGCGGGCGCAAGGGGGTTCAGAACATGGCGGAACTGCTTGGCAAACTCCGACAGGACCTCGGAGATGATTTGGAAATCATGGTGGACTGCTACCTCTCCTGGGATGTCGAGTTCGCATGCCGGGTGGCGGAGCGCGTGCGCGAATATGACGTCAAGTGGTTTGAGGATCCGCTTCAGAACGGCTGGGCCACGGATCAAAACGCTTACCTGCGTCAGCGGATCGCGCCGATCCAGCTCGCCACGGGAAACCTCGAATACCACTACAAGGCATTCCACAACATCATCGCCAATCACGCCACGGACATCATCCAGCCGGAGATCCAATGGTGCGGCGGACTCACCCCGACCCGGCGGATTGCCGCCATGGCGAAACCTTACGACATGCAGGTGATCCCGCACGGCGCCTCGGTTTACAATTACCACTTCGTCATGAGCAACACGAACAGCGCCTATGCGGAATTCCTGACCACGGGGGAAGGCAGGGATCTCCATCCCATTTTCGACACCATCATCGGCGAGCCGCTCCCGGTGGACGGCCACATCACGCTCGACGAGAAAAAACCGGGCTTCGGGGTGGAGTTGAACTTCGAAAAGTTGAAGCCCTATCAGCCCTGCTGAGAGACGGCGCATCGCATGAAAATCACCGGCATCAAGCTCTCCCTCATCCGCTCCGGCCAGTCGGGCGCCCGCGGAGCGGCACGCGGGGAGTCCCAGTATTGGGGTGGCGGCTGGATCGCCAATTCTCTCGTCGCCAACCCGATGTCCGTGCACCCCGGCTATGCGGGACTCCGCACGCAGTGGATGGGACCCGGACAAGATCCCTATGTGATCGAGATCGAGACCGACGAGGGAGTGACGGGGTTCGCTGCGAATTATGGCGGAGGTCCCCATGCCTGTGCAGTCATCGAGCAGCATTTCAAAAGATTCCTGATCGGGCAGGACCCGTTCGACATCGAGCGGATCTGGGACCAGATGAGCCGTTCCACCATGCCCTACGGACTCGGGGGAATCACCGGCATGGCCATGGCCGGTGTGGATCTCGCTCTCTGGGATCTGATGGGAAAAGCCCTCGGCCAGCCGGTTTACAATCTGCTCGGGGGAAAAACCAGGGAATCGATCCCCTGCTATGTCACGATCCATCCCGACTTCGCCTCCCACTGGAAAGACCGCGGATTTTTTGGCGTGAAAATCGCCGCCCCATGGGGGGGCGAAAGCGGCCGGGAGGGGCTTCGGAAGATGGAAAAGCTTGTGGAAAAGCTGCGGGGGGATCTGGGAAATGACATGGAGATCATGATCGACTGCTATCTTTCCTGGGATCTGGAGTTTGCCTCGCGCATGGGCGAGAGACTGAGGGACTATGATGTGAAGTGGTTTGAGGACCCGCTCCAGAACGGCTGGGCAACGGATCAGAACGCCCGCCTGCGCGAAGCCATCTCCCCGATCCAACTGGCCACGGGAAACCTGGAGTTCCATCCAAAGTCATTTCACGGGATCATCGCCAACCGGGCGACGGATATCATCCAGCCGGAAATCCAGTGGTGCGGGGGACTCACGGCAACCCGCCGGATCGCGGCGATGGCCAAGCCGTTCGACATGCCGGTCATCCCGCACTGCGCATCCGTCTACAACTACCATTTTGTCATGAGCAACACGAACTCCCCGTATGCAGAGTTCATCAGCGTCGGCGAGGGCCTCGATGTGCAGCCGATCTTTACCGCCATCTCGGGCGAGCCCCTTCCCGTGGACGGCCGCATCACCCTCGATCCCTCCAGTCCGGGCTTCGGCGTGGAATTGAACCGCGAAGTTCTGTCTCCGTTCCAAGCCGGGTCATGAGCACGGATACAAAACTCAACGTCGGAGTCATCGGGGCCGGCTGGTGGGCGACATTCGCCCACATTCCCGCGATCGTCTCCCACCCGCGGGCGGGCCTGCTGGCCGTTCAGTGTCGGACGCGGGAGAAAGCCGAACGGGTCGCCAAAGATTTCGGAGCGGAGCACGCGCTCACGGATTACGAGGCGCTTCTGGACCTGCCGGGCCTGGATGCGGTCGTCATCGCGACAACCCCCAACATGCATTACGCGCAGGCGAAGGCCGCACTTGGGAGGGGAAAACATGTCCTCCTTGAAAAGCCGATGACGTTCACTGTCGCCCAAGCCCGCGAACTCTGCGACCTGGCCGAAACAGAGGGCGTGCAACTTCTTATCAGTTGCCCGTGGCACTACACCCCGCACGGCATCAGCGCCCGACGGTTGATTCAAGAGGGCGCGCTCGGCGAAATCCGGATGGTTTCCGTGCTGATGACCAACCCGCTCGACAAGCTGTTGAAAGGCATCAACACAACCCCCACGCACGGCATGGATCAAGTCTACACCGAGCCGTCCCACGGTTCGTATAATGATCCCGCCGTCGCAGGCGGCGGACAGATCTACTGCCAGGTGTCGCATGTCGCCGCCTACATCCCGTTCCTCACCGGCCTCCAACCTGCGGAGGTCTATGCCCGGTTTGATTTTGCAGGATCGGCAAACGACATCTCCGATGCCCTGCTGGTCACAATGGAAAATGGCGCCCTTGTTTCGATTGCCAGCACGGCCGCGACGCCGATCACCGAGCGCAACTACGAAGTCCGCCTCTTCGGAACCCGCGCGATCCTGCGCATGGAACTCTGGAAGGGGACCATGGAACTGATTCCGTTCGAGGGAGAGCGGACGGACTTTGCCGGTCTGGCGGAAGAAGACATTTACCCCGCGCGACTCCCTGCGATCAACCTGATCGAATCGGCCCTCGGATTGACTCCGAACTGTTCCGACGGCCGCCTTGGCCTCGCCTCGATGGAGGTGATCGAAGCCTCTCTCCAATCGTCAAAATCCGGAGCTCCCGTCGTGATCCGACCGGCATGAACAAGCCCGTTGAACTCTCAGGAATCACATGGAACCACAGTCGGGCGCTCCCGCCACTGGTCGCAACGGCACAACGCTACGAGGAGTTGCATCCCGGGGTCCGCATCCGGTGGGAAAAGCGCTCGCTTCATGAGTTCGGTCACATGCCGATTGATGTCCTCGCAGAGCGGTTCGACCTGATCGTCATCGATCACCCGTGGGCGGGTTTCTGCTTCACCCGCGACCTCGTCCATGATCTCAAGCCCCTGCTCAATGCAGACCAATGGAAGGACCTTGAAAGGAATTCGATTGGACAGTCGTTTCAGAGCTACCACTACGAAGGAAAACTTCTGTCCATTCCGGTGGATGCGGCCACACCGGCTCCGAGCTTCCGGCCTGATCTCTTCGCAAAACACCACCTCGATTTTCCCGAAACATGGAGCGATTTGACCGCGCTGACCGATGCCGGACACTGCGTGATGCCCGGGTTTCCCGCCGACCTTTTTCTCAACTGGTGGATGCTGGTCGAGCGACTGGGAGCACCGGGCCGGACGGATCCCGGGATGATCTGCGATCCCGAAGCGGGCAAAAATGCGATGGACCTGCTCCGGAGGCTCGCCGAAAAAATGCCACAGGAGATTTTCGGATGGAATCCGATCGCCATCGCCGAACTCATGACCCGGTCCGACGACATCGCCCACTGCGCATTCGCCTACAGCTACAACAACTACTGCCGTCCGTCATTTTCCGCCCGGCCGCTGCGATATGGCAGTCTGCCTGCCCTTGAGGGAACTTCTCTGCGAAGCATCATCGGCGGCACGGGCATCGCCATCACCCGCCGCTGCACGGATGTCCGATGCGCGCTGGACTACGCGCTTTTCACCGGAAGCGCCCCGGTGCAATCCGGCATCTATACTTTGGCAGGCGGCCAACCCTCCCGCCGCGAAGCATGGATGGATCCCGGGCTCGATGCCCTCTGCGGAGGCTTCTTCTCCAACGCCCGGGGCGACCAGGAACAGGCACTTGTCCGACCCCGATACAACGGCTACGTCCCGCTTCAGGAGGACGCCGGCATCCCGCTCCAGCGTTACCTTAAAGGGGAATCCAGCCGCGAAGCCACATGGGAGGAAATCAACTCCCGTTACCGCGCCAGCCTGCCCTCCAGGCAGCAGAATGAATTCCATCCGAACACAGAGAATTCCCTCGCGAAATAATTTTGTTGCGACCCGAAACCCGGACGGGCATCAATCCCCTTCCAATAGTGATAAACAACTTGTTCCCCTTGTCCCTCTTGTTTTGTGCCGTGCTTGCCGGAGGCACTCCCGCCGGTGCGAAACCGTCCCCCGTCGAGCCCGCCAAAGCGGTCACGCACGGGAAGGCTTTTGAAAATAGTCTGGGAATGAAACTCGTGCCGATCGAGGCGGGAACCTTTACAATGGGACAGAACGGGCCAGCATCAGACTACCAGATCAGCAAGCACCCGGAAAAATTCGACGATGCGGACTGGGACGAGCGTCCGGAGCACAAAGTCACGATCACCGAACCGTTCCTCATCGGTGCCACGGAGGTGACAGTCGAACAGTATCACCAGTTCGATCCGGAACACCTCAAGGACCGGAATCCCGGCGATGCGGTGACCGGAGTGAGCTGGAACGACGCGGTCGCCTTCTGCGAATGGCTTTCGAAGAAGGAGGGCAAACCGTATCGCCTTCCCACCGAAGCGGAATGGGAATATGCGTGCCGTGCGGGCACCTCGACGCTGTTCAATCTGGGGGACACTCTTCCGGAGGGCTTTCACAAATGGTGCCGCGACCAGGGATTCCGCGACCGTTGGTTTCCAGAGGGAAAGCCGCTGCCGCCGGAATTCCGGAAGGATGCCGGAAATGACGGGACCTGGCTCGTGGCGCAAACACCAGCCAACGCATGGGGGCTTTACGACATGCACGGCAATGTGGCCGAATGGTGCGCGGATTGGTATGGACCTTATGAAGCGGGGGACCAAATCAATCCGATGGGACGCAGTGACAGCGATTTCCGCGTTATCCGCGGTGGGAGCCACTCCGTTCTCACGCGCTTGCTTCGCTCGGCGAATCGCGGCGCATGGTTGCCCGGGTCTTCCAATGACAAGATCGGCTTCCGCGTCGTGCAGGCGGAGCCCCCAAAGGGCAAAGCACTGCCGCCCGCGCCACCTCCCCTGAATGCACAAAACGTCAACCAGACACCAGCCGTTGCCACGGACAGAAAATCCGAAGCTCCATTTTTTTCCGGGCCGAATCCGTATGTGAAGATTCCAGCAGATGCCGCCGGCCCGCTGTTCAGTTTCCACAATCACAGCCCTTCGATCACCGAATGCCCGAATGGTGACCTTCTGGCCGTCTGGTATTCGTGCGTGGATGAGGGCGGAAGTGAACTGTGCAATTTGGCAAGCCGGCTGCGAAAGGGGGCATCGGAATGGGAGCCAGCCTCACCCTTCTGGGATGGCGTGGATGTCAATGACCACTCTCCAAAAATCTGGTGGGATGGCGACAAGACGCTTTATCACTTCGCCCAGGGCCTCAGCGAAAACATCATGCGCACTTCGAGCGACAACGGCGCATTCTGGTCGAAGGCGCAGCGCATCCAGCCGCCGGGGGAGTTCGGCAATCGGCTCCTCCGGTTGCGCGATGGAACGCTGGTGCTCGGACTGGATTCCCCCCGGATCAGCCTCGTGATCAGTCACGATGGCGGTCAGACTTGGAGCAGCAACGACGTGGGGAACCGTCCCAGTGACTTCCGCCCCGGCGGCACCGGCGCCCGCTATCCCGGAATCCATGCGCCCATGGTCGAACTCAGCGACGGACGTATCATGGCACTGAGCCGCAACGACAAGCCGGAGGACCAGGCGAAGTTCGGATTCAAAACGCCGGCCAGCTTCACCGGCGACCTCGGGAAAACCTGGACCTTTGAGGAAACACCGTTGCCCGCGATCAGTATCGTGCAGCGCGCCGCGATGATCCGCTTGCAGGAGGGACCGATCCTCCTCTGCTCGTTCACAGACCAGTGGCGCGACTGGGCAAAACGCAAAGGCCTCACCTTCCGGGATGACAAGGGAAAGGAATTCACCGGTTACGGCCTCTTCGCCGCACTATCGTTTGACGAGGGAAAAACCTGGCCTGTGCGTCGTCTCATCACACCCGGGGGAAAGGAACGGACGGTGAACGGGATCGACCGCGTTCAGTTCGCACTCAGCGACACCATGGCCGAGCCGTGCGGCTATCTGGCAGCAACCCAGTCCCGGAACGGCAACATCCAGCTCATCACAAGCAGGAACCATTATGTCTTCAACCTCGCGTGGCTGAAGCAGGGCACCCCCTGAACGCGGGACCGCAACGAAAACAGCGTCCCTGACGGGATTGACCTCGTCTCCATTTTTGGCGGAGAGCCGGTTTGGCGACCCTAACGGGATTCGAATACGTTTTATTTATAGCTATAAAAGCCCAATTTTTTTGTTTGAGTGGCTGTGGAGTGGCATTCAAGCTCGAAACATGCCCAGAAAGCCGAAAAAGAAGTTCGAAAATGGTCCTGTCGCCGTTGTGGAAAACAGGGGAGTAAAGATTCCGATCTACTTGGAACCGCTGCGGGGAAAAACCAGCTATATTTTTCCGTTCTGGGTGCTTGGAAAACGCAAGCGTTGCCGTCGCGGCACATTGGAAGAAGCGAAGAAAGAAGCATGGAAGAAGACAGAAGAGCTTTCCAACGGAACTGCGCATGCTGGCACATTCACCATGCGGGAAACCGAGGCCATAAATCAGGCCATTGAAATCCTTGAACCAATTGATGTAGGTATCACCGAAGCGGCCCGCAGGGTGGCAGATGCCGAAAATTTGCTCCAGGGAAGAGGCACAATCGAAGAAGCCGTGAAAATGCTGTTGGCATTCAAGGCCAAGCAAGAACTGCCGCCCATCAAGTTTGGGGATCTTCACAAGGAGTTCATGGGAACGCTGATGACCCAACCAGATCCCACCAACATCAAGAGCCGAGTTTTCCACCGCTCGATGAGATACTGGCAAGATTGCTCCCAGCGGCTCGGAGCTGCTGCGGTGATCTTCAAAAACAAACTCATCACCGATATAACCACACGCGACTTGGAAGGACTTCTCGATAAAATGCCTGCGCGTCGGATGACAAAAGACGGTGTGATTTTTGAAGGGGAAGAAAAGAAAATAACTGGGGTAAATCGCAACAAGTACAGGGCTGCTTTTTGCACGATTTTCAGTTTTGCAAGAAAACGCGGCTACCTTCCGCGTGGAGTGGAAACCGAAGCCGAACATGTTCTGATCGTTGCGGACAACAAAACAACCACTCAAAAGGCTGAACAATTACAGCGACGCATCTACACACCAGCGGAGATGCAGACCATCTTGGACCAGCTCCCTGATAGATGGATCACCTTCGTTGTGCTCGGAGCTTTTGCTGGCATCCGTGCATCTGAGATCCATCGCCTTGATTGGGCAGATGTGGATTTTGAGCAGAAGGTGATTGTTGTTGAGAAGCACAAGGCCAAGGTTGGAAGACGACGGGTCATTCCGATGTCGGAACAACTGGAAGCTTGGCTAGCTCCATTGGCGCAGGACAAAGGCTGGGTTTGCCCGCACTTCAGCCACGACTCGACCCTGAACATCGAGTTTACCAAGGTGCGCAGCCAAATCCCTGTTGAGACAGTTCACAATGGCCATAGGCATTCTTATGCCAGTTACCGATTGGCAGAGATAAAGAACGAACATCAGGTTGCCTTGGAAATGAACACCAGCCCACGAAAATTACGAGACAACTACCTGGCCCTGGTCAATGCTTCACAGCTGGAAGAGTGGAAAAGGGTGCTTCCTCCCTGCTAACGCAGAATACGCCGTCTCACGTCTGGATCGTGAGCAATCCGCCCGTCTTTCCTTGCCTTTTCCAAAGCCTGCTTGATCTCGGTCTTGTTAAATCGGAGTTTTCTTTTTCCAACTGGGTAGGAAGGGATGATTTTTTGTTCCGCGTACCAGCGCAGGGAACGAGGAGAGATTTTCAAAAAAGCTGCGGCTTCATTTGCATCCACCAACTCGCCCGCTTTTTCTCCCTGGCTGAGTAGTTCTTGGACAAATTTTTTCTGAGCGGCTAACAGGGTCTCCATCGCCTCTTCCTTGGCAATCGCCAATTCCAGCCGTTTGGTTACAGCAGCCTCCTTTGCAGCACGATCCGCTCTCAGCTCTGAAACCATTTGCTGGATGGCAGATTCTTTCTCATCCAACATTGGAGGGAAGAGCAAATCGCCCTCTGGATCTTCAACAAGATCGGTCTCTGTGAGCTTTCTCAAGACAATTGCCTTTTCAGCGGGTTTCATGGGCCATGAGGATACTTCATTGAGGAGAAAAAGGGAATCATCCAAGTTTGGAACGGTGCGGACCAGCGAAGATCTCGAAGACTTCTGACGAGCTGTTGACTCGGTAAATCGAGTTTGCCTGCAACTGGCTCCGCACCTTGCAGGTGAACATTTTTTGGAATCCCACCACCTCCCTCAAACCTGCTTGAGAGACTGACAATTTTTCGTTCCTCAAAACCGTCAGACTCTCACCCTGCGGGAGAGCAGGTTTTCGCCGTTCCGCCCAGCTTGGTTTTCCACTCCTTGCGCTCATTCTTCGCCTCCAGTCCTGAAAATCCAAGCTCGGCGGGAATTCAGCCGACTGATCCTGCTCATCACAATCTCGTGGTGACTGCATTTTGGTACTGCTTGGAAGTTTGCTCCAGACAAGGTAGCCTTGTCAGTTTGGAACCTTCCCATGCAGCACATAAGACCGATGAACCAGACAAACGAGCCGTTTCAGGCTGCAATCAGCAAGCACATCAGTGACAAGAAACGCCGTAATTTCACGGATTTGATGCGTTACGCCTACAAGGAATTTGATTCCACCATCAGTCAGGCGATGAATACACATTCGGTCAAAGTAGATTGTTGCTCTGGCTGTTCCTACTGCTGCGAACTCAAAGTCGATGTCAGCGCGGTTGAGGCTCTTTACCTCGCAAGTGCAGTCCAGTCCATGGACCAGGCCTCACAAGAGCGAATAAAAAAAAGAGCAGCAGAACGGCATGCGTTCATCCAAGAAAAATCCGAGATGGATTTACTCGGAATCAATTACCCATGCCCACTGCTGCACGATGGAGCTTGTTCCGCCTACCATGCACGACCGTTTTTTTGCCGATCATTTCATGCTCAAACAGTGGAAACGTGCAAATACAGTCATGAAAGCCCAGCTGACCTGGGAGCAGCTGACAGCCAGCATGTTGCCGTTGTGGTTGCTGCGGAACAATCCCGCCAGACATTCAAAGGTGAAATCGCGAAGGCAGGCCTGGATTGTCGAACATATGACCTTGGGGCTGCCGTTCATGAGGCGTTGAATACCAAGGCAGAGAAGCGGTTCCGAGACGGAAAGTCTGCATTCTCACGGCTGAGTCTCACGCCCAATTGAGATACTCTTGACTGAAAGACTGTTAACAGCTGTGAAAAAAGCTCCCCCAAAGATCAGCTTCAATGATTTTCGGTCGGCACAGCTCTTGGAGCAAGCAGTCGTCGATTTGGCCAACAAACATGGTCCCGAATCCGTCGCGCTTCTTTCACTCACATTCAGGAAATCCAAGCTCACTTCTGCGGGCTACTCTCCCAAAGAGGCCCACAAAAAATACATTCAACTTGGGTACTATCTCCGCAAACAATTTGCCGATCATATCCGAGTCTCACATTCAACGAAACGAGGGCAGATTCACATTCATGTTGTAGCTGCGGTTAGTTCCCTCATTGGAAGCCATCTCACCGAAACCGACAGAAAGACCATTTTTAAATCAGAGAAAAAGCTGTGGCGGAAGATCATTAAAAAGCATGGTGCATTCGGCTTCCTTCACTTTGAACGACTAAAAAAGAATGCATACGCGTTGGGGGCTTACCTTGGTCACTGGCTGCGAGACCAATATCTGCTCCCAACTTTCAACCCAAAGAAGCGGCCACACCGATGGAAGGGAATCAAAATGTGGGCCTGTAGTCGGGGGATTAAAGTGCCCTGGGGAGCGTCACTTGCCAGTCAGGCTTTCAAACAAGATGCCTTGCGGCTAGCGCGCCGAGATGGATTTCAAAACAAAAAAAACACCAAGGGGACGGTAAATGATTCCCTGTGGAATCTAGTCAGGCAGTTTTTAAAGATTCGCTATGGTCCCCACTGGGCAATTGATGTCAGCAAATGGCAGTGGGAGCAGACTCAATCCGATGAACAGGCCAAACGGCAGGAGATCTGTGCGCGGGAAATGGCTCGCATTGAAGCCCAGCTGGCAAAAGCACTGGCCGATGGTAAAACGATCATGCGACGCTTCAAATCCTCCTACGCCCCAATTCCATGAGCAATATCCCCAAAATTTCTTATCTCAGTGTGGATGATGTATCCCTGTTGGTACAGGCTGGATTTCTGGCCGAGCGAAACGGGGATGAAGTTGTCATAGCAGATCCTGAGAAGGGGCAGGTTTTGGTCGATGTCCGAAAACAGAGCTGTAGCTGCGCGGACTACCAGAAGGATGGTACTTGCCTGCATCCTTCTTTTGCCAATTCCTGCTTAAAATACCAGCTTATCTGAAATGCCATGAGTGAGTCCATCGGGGTAGTTCTAACCCATGACCCAGATTGCTCCTGTGCACCGTGTAACTTTTGGAAACAGTTACGACCTCTTGGTATGTCCCGAGAGGAGTGGTGGGATCACCTGAAGCAATGCGCATGGCACTACGTAGACTCTCGCCAGTTGAAACTTTTTGAGGATCACGTTGGCAAGCGACCTCCTCCCCATATTGAAATTCTGGATTTTTAGGCCGCTTCCACGTTGATTCCCTCGATGAGCTCTTGGGGAATATCTTCTCCCTGTCTGAGAAGCTCTGCAATCTTGATACGTGTTTGGGCTGGTGATTTGATTTCAATCACACTGCCAGTATCAAGACAGGCTCGGACCATTCCGTACCCTGCCACGTCTGCAACTATTACGATGCGGTCTGGTCGGACTGCCCAAGATTCCCCTAATCTGAGCCAACTGTCGGATTGTGGAGAGGCTGATGACCCTGTCGTTAAATTTGACGGATTGTGGTTCACCGCTCGGAGAACGGCGTTTGATGCTGAAGAGATCTGCTGATTCATAGTTTTCTAATTGTTGCAATGCTGCCGCTGCCAGTTTCCAAGCATCTAGTGATGATGCCAGCGGGTACGGCAACCCCGTTCCTTGTCGTTGAGTCCGTCCACCTGAACGGCCAGCTTCAATGGAAAATTCTTCGCGAATGGATTGAGAAACCCATTCCATGCTCTGCATGGTTTTTAGGTTCTCGCTGGACCAAGTTAGAGCGGAACCATCCTCATTCTCATTTCGAAATACAAGGTGCATGTGGGGATGCTCACGATCATCATGGAGGATTCCGATCCATGGAACATTGGGTGCAAACCGGTCTGCAAATTGCTCCCCCATTTGGGACAAAGCTTCAAACGACTGGGATCTCGCTCCAATGTCTCTGGTATCATCAATTGAGAGGACTACATGGCGGACTTCTGCCTTTCCCGGTAGTAAGTCACCCAATAAACTTTTTGCGTCCGTGGTTGGGTGCCGTGTTGGAATTCCATCATCCAGCCCGCTGATGATCCCCACCACTCGGTCGTTGTTTCCCAAGAGTGATTGTACCTCCCGGGGAGTCCTTCCTTCTGCCAGATAACAGTGCCTGAGGAGTCCGAAAGCTTTGCCCCTCGCCCGTTTGATTGCTACGATAGCTTTCATGAAAGAACCCTCCTCAATATCCTGATGACCTTTTCAATGGCTTGTCTGTCGACTGTTTCACCCCATGAAGATCGCAAGCTTTGATTTATCAAATTGCCTAAAGAGGAAAGCTCCCTTCGAAATGCCAAAAGCTCCATCAGATCTATTCCATTAGATGATGACGTAATGAGCAAAGACAAGGCCCTCGAGCGAGCTTTGGGAGGGATAACAAGAAAGGGTTTGGCAGCTTCGTCTGATAGACGAATCCTGAACTGAATAGTCTTATTCATTGGGAATATCATAAAGCGGGTTGGTGCCAGCTATGCAGTTTGTCTCATTCCGCGTGGCGGCACTGAGACTATCTGTTCCAACCCCCTTTTTCTTGTTTGATTGAGAGAGAAATGCCCTTGCTACAGAGGGCGCTGTGATGTGCCTTTCGGCAAGGCGGGCCAGGGCCTTAACAGCCTTCTCTTCAAATTCAGAGCAGATTAGCTCTTTAACCTGTTTTGGAAGTCGCTCGCAGCCAAGAGCCTCAAGGCGAGCGTTAGCTAATGATTCTATACGCATATTTCATAATATAGGAAATAATGCGGTTGTAAAAGAAAAATATTAGCTATTTTATAATAAAACTATGTATTAGGAATTAAATCAAACAGTTGCTGAATATAGTGCCCCTCTTCCATGAAAAGGACGTGGGATTTTTCACAATCGTCCTTGGTCCAGCCTGCGTCTGCTAAGCGAGTTTGGAGATAGGGTGTTTCTGTTACGATGAAGGACTCCAGCTTCAGATTGGCATCTTTCAGTCGGGTCTCGTGGGATTTGATTTCACGGGCCAGTTGAACTTTCGGAGAGGTTGGGGATTCATTTCTCATGCCATGGGGGTCGATGAAGCAGACGGTTTGTTGGTCCCCTCGAACGATCCAAAGGAGAAAATCCGGGTAGAAGCCGCCACGGTCGAAGAAGCCAATGCCTTTGGATTTGGTCTCATTCCTCAACAAGTAGAGGTGGGCATCCTCCAAGATTTTCGGCTTGTCCTTGATGAACTTGAGCAGGTCCTGAACGAATCTCAGCTCGCTCTCATGAAGTGCCAGCTTGCTCAGCCGAAGGACGCTTTCTTTGAGCTGAAGCAGGGGCACATAGAGCAGGTTTTCCCATGCTACCACTGTGGCACCGCTGATCTTTTTCCCGGCCAAATCTATGTCGCAAAGGTTGCCCTTTCTGATCGCCTCAGCCAATTCTTCCAAGTCCGTTTTCAGTGCAGTCTGGTCTGTTTCCAGCTCGAAATGGTACTCCCGATCCACATCGTCTGAGCCCAAATCTGTCACGACCAGCCGTTCGTTTTCCCACTCTGCCCGTTCGGCATCCATGAGCCGGTCGAGATATTTTTTCAGCAGAGACAGGGCAATCTCTTGGAACTTCGCCCCGTCCCGCACGCTTCGGGGACGTAATTCATCCTTGGGAATGTAGAGCTGATACCAGCCGGTATTGGCCAGCAAAGGAGCTACTGCTTCCTTGGCAAGGAGCAAATGATTCCAATGCTGAAGGGCCTTGTAATCCAACAGCTCACGGTAGATTGCGTTTAAATCCAGAAAGGCCAGCTGTGCATTTCCCAGCTTGTGACTTTCTGGTTTGGCCGTGGTTCTGGTGCCCGCGCCGGTCGAATCAATTTGCTGGATCACAGGATACCAATTCAGCTCTACCGGAAATCTCTGAAAAAAAGGATTCGGCTTTGTCGTGAGAGAGGGTCTCCTCCCTTGGCGTTTGTAGGAAGTTCCCTCTGGCAGGGACAGCTTCTTGAGCTTCTGATTTTTGGGTAGATTTTCCAGCGTTGGCAGCGTGACCCGCATGCTTTCTGGGTCGGGGGAGACTCCTTCCTCTTCCAAGAATTGTTGGAACCGGTCCATAAAGTCCGCCCGGATGCCATAGACACCCAATGTCTCCAGATGCCGCAGAAATCCTGGCCTCTGGTCTTTTGGCAATCCGGAATAGGCACTGCGCTTCAGACACCATTGATACCCCTGCAGGCGCACACCACGACCAAAAAGCTGGATAATCATGGAGCCCTCACTCTGGCCGATATTAAGCAGTCCCATCATGCTGACCCGCCAACTCGACCAGCCCTCGGCAAATTTTCGTGAGCCCAGCAACATGTGAATGTTGGACTCCGGGCGATTGATTCCTTGAAAGAGCGAGGAGGAAATTTCCTTTTCCCCCGTCACCAGCAAGGGGTCCGTCTCCAACAATTTGATGAGCTTGGGGGCATCACCGACATTGATCACCCCAAAAACATCATGATCTCCCACCTGAAGAGACAGCTCCCCATCACAGCCCTTCAGAAGCTGAACAATAATTTTTCCGGTCGTGCTGGCATTAAAAATCCTCCGCAGCATATCCCGGTAGCACTCCTCCACCGGGATCCCCAGGCTCTTCACATAATCAAACCCCCGGTGGAAAAAGTCGTTGCCCTTGGAGTTGAGCAGAGCTGGAGAATCCCCAAGAAGTCGTTCTATTCGAACAAGTGCCTCCTGTCTCTGGCTGGTGAAGCGACTTAAAAAATCAATCGCATCCTGCACGTCAGATGTCTGGTTGTCCCCATTGCCTGAGACAGCGTTGACCGATGATCCCACCCAGATGAACAGGGGGGCTGCGATCTGAAAGCGATTCATCTCCAGTCCCTTTTCCTGATAGAGGCGGACCTGTTGGTAAAATTGGAGCAGGGAGGCCGTCAGGTACAACTCCCGTTGCTCCAGCTCTGTGAGGGTAGGTTCCCGCGTGGCTTGGGACAGGTTCCGGATGCTGTAGTCTTTGCCAAAACCATCCCCGTGAAAATACCGATAGGAATAATCGAAAAGAATGGCCTTGGAATATTCCGACTCCAATTCCTGTTTCGCCTTGGCCGGTGATGCGGAGGCCACGGCTTGGGCAAAGGTGGCAGAATATTCAAAAGAAAATCCCTCGGCACTGAGGCTGGCGATCCGGGATTTCCAAGTCTTGAGTTCACTGGCTGAACCACGATGGGCTTCATCCACGAGAACCAGATTGTTGCCCTCGAAAGCATCTGTGGCCACGGTTTTGTCCCCGGATTTATCACCCAGTTTAGTGACCTCAATGATGTCGATGGTCTCTCCTATCCGGCTTTGGGAGGCCACGCTGCTCTTGGAGAAAATCTCTGCATTGAAACCGGACAGGGCAGCTTCTTCCAAGTGCTGGGCAGAAAGCCCTTCGTTGGGCGTCACCAAAATGGTCTGTTTGATTTCCGGGAAAAACCTCCGGTCAGCTCTGCTGTGGTAGTAGTAAAACTGCCGGATGTTGGCATGCAGCTGAAGGGTTTTCCCGCTTCCGGTAGCTTGATAGAAGGCAATCTTCCGCAGATCATCCATGGAATAATTCTCAAAATCAGGAGGGGCAGCGCGACGGCCTCTTCGCTGTCCAGCCCGATCCCCATTCACTTTTCCCAATTCCACATTGAGAGCCCCGCGCAGCTTCTGGGGATCACGGAAATAGTGGTCCAAGTAAATTTCGGTGAATAGTAGGGCGAGGTACTGGAAATACTTCCAAACGATGGGCTCCGCTCGCCCTTCATTCATTTTGCGGGTGTGGCGCACAATGTTTTGGTCATATCCCCGAAGCTGATCATGGCTGAGTTTTTGGCGCTCCACGGTCCTTTCAATGAGGGACATTCCGATATGAGTTTGGCCACCTTCCGCCTCCCCTTCCGGCACGTTTTTCACTTGGTCGCAGAGGGCCTTGAAGTCGGAGACCTCCAGCAGGCTCAGTACCCACCGTTGGGGGATCAGTTGTTTGGAAAAACTCATGCCAGATCCTCCAAGCGGGAAACCCACTCATTGAGATGCTGGCAGGCTTCCCGGATGGCTGGCAGGCCGATCACTTCCAGCACGTTGACAATCCCGCTCTGGTCGCTGCCTTTGTAGCTATCATACACAGGGATGTGTTTGCCGATGCGCTTGGAGGGTGCTCCCTGTGGAGTTCCATTGATGGCCTCAATGTCTGCGATGTGGGCCACTTCCTCTTTGAGGCGGGCAATGGCTTTTTCTTTTTCCAAAAACAAGGTGCCAAGAGCTTCCAGGTCGGCAAAGACCATGGTTTCAAACTCATGGGTGGAAATGTAGGGGTGGAAACGATTCTCCCAAATGCCCAGCTCGGCCATGGCATACTTGGCGAATTGGTTCTCCAAATGGGCCACCTTCTCGCGGAAGGGGATGTTTTCGGCCATCCCTTCCAACCCGGGAAAATCTCCCACGATCCGGAAGAAATCCAGCATGGTGGTCAGATGGACTTCGGGGCGGTGGCCATTTTGCTTCCAGAGATTCTCCAAATCCCGATGCCAGTTGTGGAAGGTCCAGCCTCCGCCTTTGTGTTTTCTGCCCCGGCGTTGATCGGAGCTGGTCATCACCATGGGGGCGTGGATGAAAATATCCCGCTTGGCCAGATGGGGAGCCAACATCCGACGAACAAAATTCATCTCAGAGACTCCCTCGCAGAGACACCAAATTTCCACACTCACAGCGGACGCCCTCCCATGAGATTTTTGTTCCAGATGTCACTGAGGCTGTAGTCTTCCAGCCAGGCAGCATACTCCTCCTCTGTGGGTTGTTTGATCACGCTGGCCCCGTCGATGCGATCCACTACCAGCAGCTCTTCGATGTTCAGATAATCGACCAAGGCACTGGATTGGGTGGAAACAATGATCTGACATTTCTCTTCGGCCAGACGCAGCATTCCGGCCAGAACCATGATGGCATGGGGATGCAGGCCGAGTTCTGGCTCATCCAGAATCAGGGTGGCTGGTGGATTCGGTTGGAGAAGGAGGGTGGCCAGGCAGATGAATCGAATGGTGCCATCGGAAAACTGGCTGGGAAAATAGACCGTGTCGCTGCCCTTCTCCTTCCAGAGCAGGCGGAGCTGTTCTTGGGAGTCTGGCTTGAGGACAAAATCTCCAAAGAAGGGAGCTACCTGACGGATGTGCTGGACGATCCGGTCGTAATAGTGCGGCCATCCCTTGTGCTTCATGGTGCGGAGAAAATCCGCAATGTTGGCAGCATCTCCGGCTAGCATCTCACTGCCCACGGCGTTGGTGGGCTGCATCATGGGGGCTTTGGGATTGGTATTGTGGAAGTGATAAACCCGCCACGCCTTCACTGCCTCAATCGCGAATTTCTCTCCAGCATAGCTGGCAGTTTTCAGAAGTTCCGATTCAAAATGGCCACTGCCTTTGTTGTAGGTGCTTAGCCCGAATTCTGCATCCAGGGTTGCGATCTCTTTTTTAAAAAACAGTCTCCCATCCTCTGAAGAAGCCAAGGCAAACTCAAAGGTGTTCAGGGCGAATTCCAGCTTGGCTTCGATAGAGGAAGTGACAGAGCTACCCTGAAAGAGGAATGATTCTCCACCATTGGGCTTGCCCGCCACGTAGTTCTGGAGGCCACGATTTTTGTCCATCATGTGGCCAAGCATTTCAAAAAAGCTGATGAAATTACTCTTTCCGGAGCCATTGGCCCCGATTAGCACATTCAAACCCTTTCGTAATTTAAGGCCATCTATCTCTCTGAAGGACTTGTATCCCTTGAGGGTGAGTCGCTTCAGTTTTTTGGGGTTATCGACACTCATAGTGATCAATCCTCCGTGCCCTCAAACATGAGGCGTTGGAATTCTGGTTCGATGGTGCGGACTTTGAAATGGACGGCTTCCTCTGCGGAGCTGGCTTCCAAGGATAGCCGCTCTGCCAGATTGTCCAGCGTGTGATCTCCATTCACAAAGATTAAATCCCACTGCTTTTCTCTGGGATTGATGGCTTTGCGGGAGAGGAATTCTTCCAGCATGACATTGTCTTCCTCCAGGGCGTGGGCCGCTTCCTGATTTTTGGCAGGCTGGGTGAGGGTGCGCCAGATGATGAGGGTTTTTTCTCCCGTCCGCAGGGTGCCTTCCACGGTTTGAAAACTCCGGCAATCGGGGTGTTCCTCTGGCTTGGCAGAGCGCAGGTGGGGGCTGGCCAATTGCAGGCGTCCGTTGTCATCCGGGGCAAAGCCTTTGTCCGGGCGCAGGTGCTCAATGGGGGAGATGTGCTCGACTTGCAGGCCGAGGAGCCAGTTGAAGGTTTCCACCAGATCAATGGTGGTGGGTTTGCTCTCCCCGACGCTGCCGGTGGCAATGGAGAGCTGATAGCTCCAGGGATTGGAAAATTGATCGAGCTGCAACACACTGCCCCGTGTTTCCACATCGAGGAAATACCCCAGCAGGTAGTCTTCCCGCACGCTGGGGTTTTGCGCGAGGAGTTCTTGCTGGGCTTCCGTCCGCTGGAGAATGAGGTTGTTTAGGCAATCTTCATAGCTCTCCAGCTTGAGAACCTTGAAACAGTGCGAAATGCCTTTGTCGCGAGTGGTGGGTTTCCCGTCTCTCCAATCTGGAGAATAGACGACTTTTTTGATGCGGGGAACTACGGCGGAATCAAAATGTTCGCCCATCTCAATGAGGACATACTTCAATCGACCATCCATTTCCCTGTTTAGCTCGATAACTGCATGGGCAGTAGTTCCTGATCCCGCGAAGAAATCCAAAATAGTCGAGTTTGGAGATGTCCAGAAGCGGATAGTATCCACTACCAGCCACAAGCTTTTCGGATAAGAAAACTGGTTGTCACCAAGGATATCTATCAGCAGCTTGGTTCCGTGAGTGGTGGCTGAGTATTTCGAATCATTCCACTGGGTTTTTGGCTTTTTGCCCTCTGGCATGCGTGATTTTTTTGAAATCTCTAATCTGCCCGCTTTTTCAATAACTCCAATTTCACCAGCCTCAATTTCTCTCTTGGCTCCAGCTCTATTCACCCGCCAAATTCTCTTTTCGCCTTTAGGATCGATCGGCCAAAACTCTTCAGCACCGTCAAACGGCTCAATGGAAACCATGTTTTGTGCCGCTGAAGCATACAACGGAAACCATTGACCCGGCCGATCAGTCGGACGTGAGTTGCCACCTCTTCGTCGTAGATTGTCCCAGATGAATGGCCCCTTCTTATCCTTCAATTTAAATTGGGCCTTCTCCTCTTCAGTCAGCTCTCGGAGTTCCAATTTTGCGAGATTGCTGTCCTTTGCATAAAGGTGGCAGTAGTCGTGACTCCTAGCAGGAACATTTGGTCGGATATTTTGACCGGCTGGATTTACTTCTATTGAAATCGTGGACAGGTAATTTTCCACACCAAAAACTGCATCGAGAGCCTTCCTCAAGTTTCCTGATTCGGTGTCGTCAATAGCTACGCCAATTGTTCCGCTTACATCCAGAAGAGATCCTGCCTTCAGAAGACGATCATAAATCATGCTGGCCCATGAGGAATGTTTATACTCGTTTTTATAGAGAAAAGCATTCTCCGAAGTGTTATAAGGTGGGTCGGTATATACGCATTTAACCGTTTGGTGATATTTTTCCTGCATCAGCTGCAATGCCTGAAAATTCTCCGAGTGGAAACAAACCCCATCCAGCTGCTCATCCAGATTCCCAATCAAAGCCACAAGCTTTTGGAGGAACGCCCGGTCAAAATGCTTGGTATCCAAGACCAAGAAAGCATTTTGAGTAAGAAACTCCGAAGTCCGGTCTGCTTCCGGCACCTTCAGATCATAAAGTTCCTCCCATTCCTTCCACTGAGTTTCACAAGCACAAATCGCCGGGTGTAGCTCCACTGGCACCCGATCCAGCGTGATGCAGTAGCGGGTCTCCACGACGAACTTTTTCTTCAGCCAGAGTTTCTTCTGAAACTGTTCCAGCCGGTGGAGGAAGGTGATGATTTTTTCTGCCACCAGCTTGAAGGCCTTGGCCTTTTTCAGGGTGAGGGCGCGGGTGTGTTCATCCTCGGTGAGGAGATCATCCACGCGCAGCACATCGCTCTTGAGAAAGTAGTCCAACTCACGGGTGAGAAAGCCGCCCAGGTTTTTGTGAATGAAGTAATCGAAAGAATTTTTGGCCGCATAGCTCTCAAGGTGCTTCTCCAGCACGGTGCGTTCCGGGCGTTTGTCAGTGGGAGCCAGAGTCCCCAATCCATTGGCAAACTCAGCAGGCAGGTCCGCATGGGAAAGCAAGGTAGAGCAGGCCGCTTCCAACAGCGCATCCTGTTTTGCATCCTTGCCGTGCAGGCTGTAGATAAAGGGAATTTCCAAGGTCTCGACACCATCCTGTTCTGTAACCGTGAGGGGATGTTCCTCCAAATCCGCCAAAGCAAAGAGCCGTTTGCCATTCGCCGTCTTCACATTGTCCTTCTCCGTGCTGGCCTCCACCAACTTGAAGCGCACACACCGGCGCAGGTCTGGCTCCGGGATAGAGGAATCAGCCTCCAAGGGAGGGATGCGGAAGGCATAGTCCCGGAAATTCTCGGCAGATTTTATGTAGTATTGGTCCATGTTGGCCCAGACCAACTTCACTTCCTCGCCGTTGTAGGGCAGCATGTAGCGTTCCTTGCCCGGACCGGAGTAGCGGCGCAGGGAAATGAAATCCCCTTCTTCGTAGTAACGGCCAAAAAAAGTGGTCAGAAGGGAATAAACCTCATCCTCAATGGCTGCCGGGTTGCGGGCCTGCTCCAAGAGGGCCTTGGCCTTCTTCACTGGCTCGGCCTGCTCAGCTTCTTCGCGGGACTTGCCCCCGTAGTTCATGACCAACTGGATCTCTTCCTCTACCTTGGCTTCAAACTGCTTGGTCTTCTCCTCGGTCACAACTCCCAGCTCCTGTTTCACCTGGGGAAGCAGTTCTTCCCGGAGGAAACGGTCAATTTCCTCCCGCCGCGCCCGGAGGACGCGATAAATGCCAAAATCCAGGTCTGCTTTGTCCAACTCAAACAGCTCCCGGAGCTTGGCGACGAGTTTCTTAAATTTGGGTGATTCGGTGGTCATGGGATGAGGTAGGCCGGGGCGGAACGGGTGTGGCATCACACCACGCGCCAGCGCAGGGTGAAAAGCTCTTCTGTGGTGGTTTTCTGGGTCATGCGGGATTCCAAGGAGGAAATGAGGAGATCTCGCTTCTCTAAAATCTGATCCTCGGCAGTGAAGATGTCCTGCCGCTGACGGCGCTGGACTTTTTCCAACTGGAGAATGCGTTTCTGGAGTTCATGTTGCTCGGCCATGGTGGGAGCCTGCCGGGACTGGCGCTGCAGGGCCTTGATTTGCTCCTTGGTGTCCCGCAGGGCTTTTTCAGCCGCCAGCACCATGTCATCGGCCCATTTCTCCAGATGCTCCCGGGCTTCATGGAAATGCTTGTGGTTGGTCTCCAAGGCCCGGGCGACAGTGGCCTGCTTGTGGCGCTCGGCCTCCTGATGCAAACGATGCCGAACATCTGGAGGGAGATCACAGGCACCAGCCAGAGTGCCAGCGACGCTGAAGAGCTTGGTGCAGGTTTCTTGGTCCAAATCCTGCCCTTGGTCGGTGAAGGCAGAGAAAAGAATAAACTCCTCCTGTTCGAAGGAGCTGATGCGGAGGTGTTGCAGAATCAGCCACCCGGCTTTGCCCCGGAGCCTTTCCACCAAGGAAACCTTGGTGGGGTGATTGCTCACATCGAAGGTCACTTCTGCCGGTGTCAGGTCAGCACTTCGAGCCTGCTCGATGACATGCTCCCCCAGAGGATGACTCAGACGATAAAGAAATTCTCCAGGTGTATTGGCCCGGGCCTTGGAAATCATGGTGTAGCGACCGGGGCGAACGGCTGAAATGGGGGTATCCCTCAGCTCAAAAGTCCAATCTGCTTCGGAGAACTCAGCCCGGTTGGCCAGCTCATGGGTGGTAAGATGCCAGAACATCCGGCCCATGCGGTCCAGCTGCTCGGTGGCACCTGTGAGGTTGGTTTTCAGCCGGTCATGGACATCTTCATCAAAGTGCTCCAGCAGCTTGCTACGGGTGTCCTTGAGACGGTTTTGGATTTGCTCATCCAGCTCTTGTTGGAGCCGGGCAAAGGCGGCGCTGATCTCCGCTTCACTGCGGCATTGCTGGTAAATTTCCAGAATGCGTTTTTCAAAATCCACACCCGATTCGATGGAACCCAAAATCTCATCCGAAGCCCCAAAGACCCCGTCGAAGAGTTCAAACTTGGATTGCAGCAGCTCCTGCACCCGGCGATCTGCTTCATTCCTCTCATTGAGGAAATTGATCACCACCACATCATGCTTCTGCCCGTAGCGGTGGCAGCGTCCGATGCGTTGCTCAATGCGCTGGGGATTCCATGGCAGGTCATGGTTCACAATGAGGGCACAGAATTGAAGGTTGATCCCCTCTGCCGCCGCCTCGGTGGCAATGAGAATTTCTGCCGAATCCCTGAACCGATCAATGATGGCTGTGCGAAGGTCCACGGCTCTGGAGCCAGTCACCCGCCCGGTGGATTGATTGGCAGCCAGCCATGATTGATAAACCGCTACGGAATCCGGGTCTGAGTTGGTCCCATTGAAGGTGAGGACTTTACCGGCATATCCATTGGACTCCAAAAACTGACGCAGGAAGGCTTGGGTGCGCCGGGATTCAGTAAAGACCACTGCCTTGCGGGGAGCTGGAGGGTTCATCCCGGCCATTTGCTCGAAACCAATCTCCAAGGCCTTCAACAGGGCGCGGGACTTGGTATCTGCCCCAAGGCTCTGAGCCCAACGGATGTAATCCTGTAGCTCCTCAATCTCCCGGTCCAGCCGAGGAAAATCCATGGGCTCTGCTTCCTGGACCATGGCCGTGGGAGCTTCTTCCTCAGGTCCATCCATGAGGTCATCCTGATCTTCCAAAATTTCATCCAAAAGGTCGGGGTCCAGCTCTTCCCCTTGAATCAGCTGATCCACTGCATGGACATCCTTCTTGGCCTCTTCCCGCAGGCGAAGCAGCCGGTTGAGCATGATTTCCAAGGTGCCCGCCACGGCTTGGGGGGAAGATGCCAGGACTTTCCGCACCAGAAGAATCAGCAGATGCCTCTGGCCACGGGGGAGGGCGTAGTTTTTATCCCTCTGGAGAAAGGAAGAGACCGCTTCGTAGAGCTTGTGTTCATCATCCGTGGGAGTGAATGGGCGGGTGATCAGTTTGCGCTCGGTGTATTTGACATACTCCAGCACATCCCGGCGCAGGGTGCGCCAGCAGAAGGAACGCAGTCTGGCCCGGAGTCCCTCCAAGTCCCCACCGCTGTTCATGTATTGCGTGCGGAAGGAGGGCAGGTCCCCAAACAGGTTGTCATCGATCAGAACGGATAACCCATAAAGCTCCGCCAAAGAATTTTGCAGGGGGGTGGCTGTGAGGAGGATTTTCCGGCGATCAGCTGTGGCCCGCCGGATGGCCTGCCCGATGCGATTGCTCTCCCGGTGGGCATTACGCAGCTTGTGGGCCTCATCAATAACAACAGTGTCCCAATCCACGGCTTGGATCATGTCCGCCATGGCCGCAGCGTAGTGCAGGGAAGTGATGATGATGGCCTCCTGCCGGAAGGGATTGGGGATCCCCTGTTTCTGCATGGTCTTGCTGGTCTTTGCATCCAGCACCACCGAGGGAAGGTTGAATTTCTCGGCCAGCTCCAAGCTCCATTGCTTGCGCAGGGAGGCCGGGCAGATGACGAGGAGCTTTCTTTTCCGTTCGGCCCAAAGCTGGCAGAGGACCAGTGCCGCCTCGATGGTTTTCCCCAGGCCCACTTCATCAGCCAGCAGCACTCCCTTGGTGAGAGGGGATCGGAGGGCAAAAAGAGCTGCTTCGATCTGGTGGGGATTCAGCTCCACACAGGCATCAAACAAAGCTCTTCCCAAGCGATCAACCCCACTGCCGCCAACCCGACTCAGCTCATGGGCATAGAATTTCGCATGATAGGGAGTGATCTTCATGGCCTGAAAATCACCGCTTCGATGATGAACCACTCGGGGAGTCTTCCCCACCAGACTGGAGGTATTTTGTAACAGCGTCTCGCACCACCCATGCGAGGCTGACCCTTTTCTCAGCTGCAATCACATCCAGTGCTGCCTTGTCCTCTGAGGAAATGCTCAAGGATATCCTCTCCACGGCTTCACCAGAAACAGGTTGTCTGGATCGTAGGGGGCGTGCGCTCATGTAATGAGGCACTACGCATTAAATTGCGTCAATTGGCAAGATCAAGGAACAGGAAACTCATCCCAGAGAACCCCATCCAATTCCCGCCCATTGGCAATCTTCTCCCATTTATGGCGGCCACCCCATTGCTTGAAGAAGAACGGCACTTCTCGGGAAGTGCATTCATCGCGCAGCTTCCTTGCCCATTCAGGTTTCATTGGACGAGCTGACACGCCATCGGTGGATGACTCCCCACCGACGATAATCCAATGAAGTGCATCATCGGATAGATGATCAGCAAGGCTGGTTTCCTCCAAAAGTGGTTCACAGGACAGGAAGCGGGTGCGGGCAGGGATGGTTTTGAGAATTGGAATTCTGAGGTCCGCATATTTTTGACTTTCTACGGAAGTGCCGAGCCAGATGTTCGGAAGGAGTTTAATGGCCTCCCCGAATTGAACTGCATACTCAGGTCGCTTTGTGAGCACCAGCCAATCCAAATTTGGCGTTTGGTGAATCAAGTCAAACATGTCGAATCTCCAATCGTCTGCCACTTCCTCATCAAAGAAATCAGCCAAGGAATTCGTAAACACCCTGTACCGAATGCCCTGACTCGCAGCTTCCTTGTTCCATGCCAAGGGCTGTTTCCAGTAGGAAGCGCTTGTCCGATGCCTGGGCTTTCCAGCTCCCCACTGAATCCCAAGCTTTTCCACGACTTGCTGTTCTTCTGCGTAGCAGAATTTGCACGCTGGACTGACCTTCGTGCAGCCGATCCAGCCATTGAAAGTGTGGTGGCACCACTCGATTGATGAGTTCTTCATGCTACCATTTTAGGGAAATTTTTTCCCACCGTAACCTTGAACGCAGAAATTTTACCAAGAACATCAAAGTTTTTCGGAAACTTTATAAAGTTTGAGTGGCAGTGAGTGGCGGAAGAAGCGGTTTCGGGTAGCAGTTACTGCCATTAACGGCTTTCTGCTTAATTGTCTGCGGAGACTCTATTCATGAGCCTCACAGAGAGATTTGCCACTTTAAGAAATGGCGACCCTAACGGGATTCGAACCCGTGTTATTTGCTATGGCGAATACCCGAAAATAGTGCTTGCGTGACAAATGCGTGACAAATAGACTTCACCCATGTCACGCACAGCCGAAAAATCGACGAGAGGGCCGGTTGAAATCGTTGAAGGTAAGGGCGTCAAGATTCCGGTATACTACAGCCCCTATCGGGACACGGAAAGCTATCTCCTCGCCTACTACAGCGATGGTAAAAGAACCCGCGAACGGGTTGCATCGATCCCTGCGGCCCGGAAAAGGGCCAAGAAATTGATTGAAGAGCTGTCAAAGGGCACTGCTCATGTGGCGACGTTTACGGCCAAGGAAGCGGCAGCCGTGAACACCGCCGTCGATATTCTCCAGCCTCACGACATCGGCCTTACTGAGGCTGCCCGGCAGGTGGCTGCCGCCAACGAAATCTTGGGCGGATTTGGCACCATTGAGGAAGCTGCCCGGTTGTTGGTTGCGGAACGCCAGCGCCAGCATATTCCGTCGAAGCCATTCGGTGAGGTTGTGAAGGAGTTTCTAGAGGAGGTGAAGCCTCCGGCTCGCTCGTATCGGCACTGGTCGGATTGTTCAGGGCGATTGAGTCTTGCCGCCGAAAAGTTCGCCACAGTGCCGATCATCGAAATCCGCACCATTGATCTCGAAGAACATCTGAACTGCCTCAAGCGTCGCGTTCGCACCAAGACGGGCATGAAGACGCTTCCGGGTCTCGGAAAAAAGGCCACAGGCCGCAATCGGAACAATTACCGTGGGGTTTTTTGCAATTTGTTTTCCTTCGCCCAGCGTTTGGGATACCTCCCCCGGAACATCGAAACAGAGGCCGATCATCTTCGGGAGGCCCCTGACCGGGACGCGAATGTGGAAATTTATCAACCGGAGGAGATGCAGCAGATTTTGGACGCCCTTCCGGATAAGTGGATTCCCTTCGCGGCTATCGGTGCTTTTGCGGGTTGTCGGGGCGCGGAAATTCATCGTTTGGATTGGAAGGACATTGATCTGGAAGAACGGCATATCACGGTTGAAAGCTCCAAATCCAAGACCGGAAAGCGCCGGGTAGTGCCGATCTCGGACAATCTTTTTGCCTATCTGGCTCCCTACGCGCAAAAGTCCGGCTGGGTGTGCCCGCACTACAGCCACGATTCGACCTTGGCTCAAGAGTTTGCTCAGGCGTGGGAGAAGGCCGGTATCAAAGTCAAAAAGGTCAACAATGGATTCCGCCACAGCTACGCCAGCTATCGGATTGAAGAGGTCAAATCCCTGCCACAAGTTGCCTGGGAAATGAACACCTCAGAGCGAAAGTTGCGTGATAATTACCTTGAATTGGTGAGCGCGAAAAAGCTGGTCGCGTGGAAAATAATCATGCCCTCAAGCCCACTTCCGAAAGTTTCAAAAATTCTGACACAGGCCGCGTAACGCCACGGAATGGCTTTTTGCAGGTTGTGGGAATCGTGGCAAACTTACCGATTTATACTTGGAATCGGATATACATAGTTATAAACAGAAATAAATCGCTAAACATGGATCCTTTACTGAACCCCTTTTCTCCCGGTGCAGGAGCACCGCCGCCCGAGTTGGTTGGTCGCGACCCCATCTTGCAGACCGCCCGCATTTTGCTCGGACGCATCCGGCTGAAACGTCCAGAAAAAAGCATGCTCCTTACCGGGCTGCGGGGCGTTGGAAAAACGGTTCTGCTCAATGAAATCGAGCGCATGGCCAAGGCGGACGGCTATCGCGCCATTCCCATCGAAGCGAGGGAAGACACCTCGCTTGCGGAACTTTTGGTCCCGCAGTTGCGCTCGCTTCTTTACGATTTAGATCGGACGACCGGAGCCGCCGAGAAGGTCAAACGCGGTCTGCGTGTCCTCCGTAGCTTCATCGGGGCAATCAAGGTGGGTTACGGCGACATTTCCATTGGCCTCGACATTGATCCGGAAAAAGGGACCGCCGACAGCGGGAATCTTGAAGCCGATCTGACCAATCTCTTGGTGGCTGTGGCAGAAGCGGCAGCCGATCAGAAGGAACCCGTGGCATTGATCATCGACGAAATTCAGTATTTCAGTGAGAAGGAACTTGGAGCCTTGATCATGGCGATGCACCGGCTCCAACAACTTCAGCTTCCGTTGGTTTTGGTCGGGGCGGGCCTGCCGATTCTTCCCGCCCTCGCTGGCAATGCCAAATCGTATGCGGAACGGCTTTTCAATTTCCCTCACATCGGCGAACTTTCACACGAGGATGCTTTCCGCGCCCTCCGGGAACCGGCACGAGCTGCCTCCGCCGACTTTACCGATGAAGCGTTGGCAGAGATTTTCCGTCTTACCCGCGGCTACCCTTACTTTCTTCAGGAATGGGCGTATCAGGCTTGGAATCTCAGCGAGGTACCGGAGATTTCCGCCGAAGTAGTCAAGGGAGCGACCCCCACAGTAATTTCCCGCCTTGATGCCAACTTTTTCCGAGTGCGCTTTGACCGCCTGACGCCAGGCGAGAAGCGTTTCCTTCGCGCAATGGCGGAACTCGGCTCGGGACCGCACCGGACGGGGGATATCGCGGATTGCCTCCAAGTCAAAGTTACCAGCCTGGGACCCGTGCGAGCCAAACTGATTGCCAAGGGAATGATCTACAGTCCATCTCACGGCGACATGGCCTTTACCGTCCCGCTCTTTGATGAATTCATGCAGCGGGCCATTCCGGGAAACGATTGGAAATCAACTCCTGGCCGATAAGACGCTTGAGGCAAATGCTCACAAGAGAATGACCGGTTCCAAATAGAGCAAAACGCGGGATTCATTTCGGCAATTCGTTTGAATATTTTGCCCCTGAGATGAGGAGTTGAGGGCAGTGCAGTGTCGGAAATACAGATACAATTTTCGGACAAAAATCGCTCCCTCTCGTTTTCTATCGATCGTTATTTTCAATATTCGACGCAACGTTGCTGACGTGCTGCTCAACGAACAGCGCGGATTTCAATATGTCGGATAAAGCAGCTATTTTCCGACATTTTGGAATCTGGCAGGCTGATTGACTCAATCTCTGTCGATGTGCTGTGTCTTTTCGACGGGAACGCTTCTGGCGGCCAATTTCCGTTGCGGACACTTGAGTCAAACAGCCACCCATATTTTGGAATGAAGGTATATCAGAACAGGCGGCATCCTTGACGTGCGCATGGACGCCATTTCTCAGCGTTTCCAGGGAGAGCGGCCCGGCTGGAAATGCCTTGAAAGGAAAATACGCGCGGAAAAACCTAAAAACCGCGCGACTTGAAAACCTAAAATCAGGGGACATCCTCTGAAAAATCGACCGGTTCGCCCGAACTGTTAAACCGACTCCAAAACGAAATCGGTGCTGCCGCCAAATAGAGAGGTCGGATGATTGGTCACAACCATCATTATGCTCTGATTACCGGAAAATGGCGCTTCGCTCGACCATCCGACCCACACCCAATGCCGTCAGCAATTGGGCTTTGCGGAAAAGCCGATGGCGTCCCAGCCGGTAACATGGGAGCAACCCTTGCCGCACATACTGATAGAGGGAGCGTAAAGGAATGCCAAGCCATGCAGCAGCCTCCTTTGCCCCGATGAAACTGTCGTCGTCGGGCATTTCTTTCCTTCCGGCATCCTGAGACGCATCACGACGTTTACGTCTCGCGTTCAGAAAAGCGGCGGGTTCCTGGCTGAACCGCCATTTGTTGGATCTTTGACGCATTGATTGCGATCATCGGAAGAGGAGACGCGCCGGCCTATGCGAGGCCGACGCGCCGACCGATTCAGCCGAGTTTGATGCCGGTATTGCGGATGAAGTTTTTCGCCTGGGTGATGATGACTTGATCCTGTTTTTCGGCGGTCATGTTCGGGCTGACTGTCGCCTTGATGCTCTTCACTAGGTCGGCCTGTTCCGGTTTTTCGAGCCAGGCTTTGACCTTCGCGGTGTAGTTCTGTTTTTGCTCCTGGTCCTGCATTTTGCGCAGGAGGAACTTCCGCTCCAACTGCTCGCGGGGGAGTTCCTTGACGTATTCGACCAGGCCGGGTTCCGCCTTCATGAAGGCGTCGAGCCGGGTGTTGACTTCGGGGTTGATTTTGAACTGCTGGGCCAGCTCTTCTTTCTTTTTTGGTGATGCGATTGCCATATTGACATGTTTGGTTGTGCCGGACGTTTCGACCTTGCGGCCCCGTAGCCTAGCGGTTGGACGGTTTCGGCTTACGAAATTCAGGCCTTGGCGGCCCGGACTTGCGGGATGGTTTCCTCGTCCTCGTCGCCGAGGGCTCCGTTTTGCAATCCACCGATCTGCTGGATGACGGATTTCAGGAAGCGCTGGGCGATTTTCCGGGCGCTGAGACGCTGCATCTCCGCGTTCAGCATGGTTTGAACAAGCTGACTGGTTGGAACGCGGATTCCGGCTTTCTCGACGATGTCCGATGCCTCCTTGAAGGTGGCAAATGTGTCCTCATCGAGGGTGACTGTAACGTTGGCTGGTTTGGTGGTTTTCATAGGATGTTTTTGCTGAAAAATGCGAATTCCTTGCGGCGGAGGAGCGGAGCGGGGAAAAGGGATTCCCGCCTGCGCCGCTCGAGGGATTCGAGTTCGGCGGCGAACTCGTCGTTGAGCCGCATCTGGGAGATGAGGAACGACTGGCACTCCTCGTTGTCCTCAGCGAAGAGGACGATCCCGCACGGGTCAAAAATCCCCTCCCCCTCCGGGAGCGGCGGCTCGGCGGAGGAGAAGGCATCGTCGTTCGAGGATTTGACGGGACTCGGAGACGGCGACGGAGTGAAGTCGGGCTGACTTTTGAGGCGTTCGACCTCCTGCTGGAGGTTGGGGACTTTCGCGGCCTCTCGCTGCAAATCCTCGACGCGCTTTTTCATGGCGCGGTTTTGTTCGAGGAGGGCCTCTGCATACGCCTTCTGCTGGGCATTACGCTGCTCCTCGTCCGCCACTTGATAGAAGCCGGGTGATGGGTTGGACCTTGCCACGGTCGGTCCCATCGGAAGCGAGTAGGGTTCAGACGGGCGGTAGTTCCATTCGGCTGACCGCTCCCGTCGATAAACTGTGTGTCGCTCGTGCATCTCGTCCGGGAAGTTCGGGTCGGTGTAGCGACCAGCCGGATACGCTTTCACGGATTCTGGAACTCGCACACCCGGCGTGTCGTTTCGGGAAATGCCAGCAACGGCGGGATTCGAGTCGATTTTGACCGGCTTGCGGGTCGCGCACGCCGAACAAAGGCTGAGGGCAAGGATTGTGATGAGGTATTTCATGGGTGGGTTGGGCTGGATGCGGAGAGACCGGCGGTGGCGCATTGCAAGTCCACGGTTTGGGTGACGTAGAGGTAAAAGAGCGTCCCGGCAGGAACCCGGACGTAGTAAGGATCGTTTTTCAGACTCTCCAGGAGGCGCTGGGAGTAGATTTGCCCGCCGGCCTGAATTCCTGCGGAAATGGCGTCGGTGAATCCGCCGTTTTGGATCTGAGTGGCTCCCCCGGTGAGCGGGGAAATCAGGTTCGTCGTCTGCGGAAACGCCCCGGCTCCCGCTGAAATCATGGCGGCAAGAACCGCCTTCGCCTCGGCGAATTTATCGGAAGCGATCATGTAACCGCGAAGACCGGCGGCCCCATCGGTTTCGCTCCAGCCTCCCGGCTTCGCCGCATCCGGCGCGTAATCCAGCACTGTTCCGGAGAGCGGCAATTCCCGGCCGTCCTGAAACACGAGAACCCATTTCCTCTCGGAGCCGATCCGTTCGCGGGCGGCGGTCTTCTGGGCAATTCCGTGAACTTCCGTTCCTGCCGGGATGATCAACCTGCCATCATGCCAGACTTCCTCGGTAATGAGTCCGATGATTGGGGTTTCGATGTTGGTGGAATCCACCGTGTTGACCAGTTCGCACCGGAGAAGCCGTCCGAAGGGGAGATACGATTCGCTTCGCGATGCTTCCTTGGTGGCATAGATCGCTTGCGGAATTGGCGGCGGGGGTTTCGGTGTCGATGATGGTCGCGGGCTGGAACTGTCGGACACCTTGGGAGCCGGTGTCGGTGGCCGGGCGGCAGGAGGGACAGGGATGTCCTCAGTGAAAGAATATCCCTTCGCCGTGGTTGCCTGCGCGGGAACGGATGGAGTGATGGCCGCAGTTGATCTGTGGCCTTTCCCGGAAAACAGGAAAACGAAAATCAAGGCTCCTGCCAGCAGGAACAGGATCAGCCGACCGGCGGGTTTTTGAAAAAGTTCAGTCCAGAGTTTGCGGATGTTCATTTGAAGTCTCCTGTGAGATGTTGCGGTTGGTTTTGAGAATTGGCGCGCACGACGAGCACGTTCCATTTGTTGTCGGGATCGAGATTGTTGCGTCCGCCCTGTCCGTTGCCGGTGATGGCGAAGAATGCCGGGGTGACGGACTTCGGCGGCATGACACCAGAAGCATCCGCGAGCGATTGCGTATAAATCCTGTCCTCCAGGCGGACGGCCAAATCCTGCGGCTTGTAGGAAATGGCCCGGTCGGACGTGTTTTCCAATTCAACGCGGAAAATCAGCGTGTCGTCCTGCTCGAACCGCCACACGTCACGAATACGCACCGTGAAGCCCTCGTAGTAATTCGTGATTCCCGGTGCCGCATGGAGCACTCCCGCCAAGGCATCCGGGCGATTCGCCGCAAAGAGCGGATACGCTTTGGCTTTGTCCATCAGGGAAAGCAGCCGCTCCGGCACAACTGCAACGCGTCCTCCGCCCTTTCCTCTCCGCTCGTCCTGATAGAACGTCACGTTGTAGAATGGCTGATCCGATGCCTTCAAATGCAGGACGTATGCCTTGCGGTTGAAAATCACCGTCAGATGATCCTCCACGTCGGGTTTCAGCGCCCGGATGCTGAAATAGAAATTTCCCGGCGTGAACGAAATCAGAAATCCCGCGTTTTCCTGCTCCTGCACTGCGACCGACTTCGCAAAGAGCCCGGAGATTTCGGACGGAAACATGACGGTGGTCGTCCCGGATTTCGACGCCACTGGAATGTCGTAGATGACAAATTCATCCAGAGGTTTTTGGGTGATCTGCCCGGCGTAAAGCGCCAGCGGCAGAAGGAAGAATGTGAGGATGCCAGGAAGTTTCATGCGCCAAATCTGGCACAGAAAATCTCGCGGCCTGCTCCCGGTTGGGAGCAACTTAAGCCTCGTGGTTTAAATAGCTACAGGCACGTGCATTCGCAAAATACATGATGGTATCTTGCGGGCGCTTCGGTAACATCCAAGAAGTTTACTCATTGGAAATGCTGACCAATTTTTTCGAGATTGTTTTTCCCGCCGACGAAATATCCATTCAGCGACTGCCGTATTCGGTAGAGCAACTGACGGAACTTCGCAAGAAGCACAACAGAGTCTGCTCGTTCTTCAAATCTGGCGACTGGATATATGGCTCCCCGGCCATCGGCCATCCCCTCGTGTTTGGAACGGCAAGCAAACTGTCGGTGAATCGTGACGAGCTGACAATACAGTCTCTGCTTCGGCATATGGTATTTCGGACGTTCCGAACGGAGTTGCCGGAGCGGATACCCCTTGATTTCGCGCCTCTACGATTTCTGGCAAGGCCAGAACCCAATTTTGAAATGCCTGAAGCTGTTCGAGACGAAGTGGGGTTTTTCCGGGTAGTCGAAGTTTATGTGAAGTCGATTAGCAATGGCGGTTCTATCCGCTACGGACTGGTAATCTCGTCGCGCCGCAAATGGCATCTCTCAACCTCCCTCGAAGAGATTGTCCGTAATGGCTACAACCCCATAGGCATGGCGGTCATCGAATCAGTTCCGATTGAAGGACTGGAAGGAGTGCTTGCCCCGGATGATTCGCTTATCGGGACAGTCGAATCGGTCGCTTCAGACACAGCCACGGTCAAATCCAACTCCGGGTTGGTTGAGAAACCACTCAGCAAACTTTTTCTTCAGCGGACACCCTTTCAAATCGGTGAGTTTTTGAAATTCCGACTCGGCGAGCAAGGCGCATGGACTGCGATGGATAGGGTTTATCGAGCGCACCATGAAACGCTGCAGCCCGACCGCTATTTCGAGGACATCAAAAAATATGGGGAGTGGTTCACGAAGCAGGAATATCGAAACGAAGATGGGCTATCTTTTGAAATTCGATCAAACGATTCGGTGGAGACGCCCAGCTTTGCATTGGAACAAACGCGACTGGTATTTGGATACACGCCGGGTTCATCTGCCTCTACGCCCTCTCAAGGGCTAGCAAAGTTCGGGCCATGTGATTCGACGAGGTTCGACAAAAAGTCGCCGCACTTCCTTCTTGTTTACCATGAAAGAAATCGTGGCGCAGCCACCCAATTCGTCGGAAGACTGATAGATGGTATCCCGCAGAGCGGCTATTTTGAAAAGGGCTTCAAAAATCTATACCTGCTTCACGATGTCTCTATTGAGCATGCACCAATTCGCGCAAGTTTCGCTGAAGATTACGAGGAGGCTATCGATAAAGCTGTCCGCGATTCAACGAAGAACTTCGATTTGGCAATTGTTGATTGCCAAGATGATTCGCAGGATATCCCAGAGAGCATGAATCCTTACCTGAGGGCAAAGGCGCGTTTGATGGCGCACGGTATCCCGATGCAGGGAATCAAGACCACTCATCTCCGCGGTAACGAGTATAACCATAAGTTTTCATTGGGGCCGACTGCATTACAGATGTATGCCAAGATGGGCGGAATCCCATGGGTTCTACCCGCCTCCCAATCGGTGGATCACGAGTTGGTTGTCGGGATTGAGAGCACAATTCGACGCGAAAATTACTGGGCTGGCGTGGAGCAGAGCCGGATCGTCGGCATCACTACTTTTTTTCTTGGCGACGGCACATACGTTCTCGGACAGGAGGTAAAGACGGTCCCGTATGAGGGGTATCTGACGGAACTCGTCAGCAGTTTGGTTAAGTCCCTGAAAGAGGTGGCCGACACCTATTGGAAAAAGGGGCGCCAGGTTCGAATCGTTTTCCACGTATTCAAGCCACTCAAAGGCATTGAAATCGATGCGGTGAGTAAAGTTGTGAAGGAATTCCCTGAATACAATATCACCTTCGCATTTGTGACAATAAGTCAAGACCACCCATGGCTGTTGTTTCAGGATGCAAAAAGGCGGTTCATCCGCAACGGCTGTGTACAGGTATTGCAAGGGAGGGTAAAGTGTGAGGGATGGAAGCCACTTTTTTGAAGCGGGCCTTCGGGATTGGAGAAGGCTGGGAATATCGGAGTACGAAGTACGTGGGGAGAGCAGTGGAGTTGAACATCAGGGCGAAACGGGAGGGGATTCGATGTCCCAAATGCGCGGCAGACCAGATTGTGCTGCGAGGCACGAGGGAGCGACGGATCCGGACGGTGCCCATTGGATTGAAGCCGGTGACCATTGTGGCGCATGTGCCCCGGTGCCTGTGCCACAAGTGCGGGGAGTTTTTCGACTTCTCCCCCCTTTTGCCGCCCGAGGGCGATCCTACACTCACAGCCTTGAACGATTTGTTGCAGGACTCTGCCGAATGATGAGCCTCAAGGATGCGGCGGGCCTGGCAGGAGTGGGATGGGACACGGTCAAACGTATTTTCAAAAGCGACATGGCCAAAGAAGCAACCCGAGCCAATCTCAAGGAAGTGAAGTTTCTGGCCATCGACGAGTTGTATCTGGGGCGCTTGCACAAATTCATCACCATCGTCATCGACTGGCGGAGCGGACGTGTGCTTTACGTAGCCAGGGGAAGGGGAGAGAATGCCCTGCGGCCCTTTTTCCGCAAGCTCCGGATCGCCAAAGCCGACATCAAGGCGGTGGCCACAGATCTCGGCGCCGCCTATGCGGTGGCCGTGATCAAAAACCTCCCCGGAGCCCTGCCCGTCGCCGACCGCTTTCACATCATCAAGCTCATGAACGAGAAGATCGATGAGTTGCGCAGGGCGATTCAACGCGAAGCCGGAATCATGGGACGCAACGCAATCAAGGGCACCCGGTACCTCCTGCTGCGCGGACGGGAAAATCTCGCGCCCGAGCGACTCCCGGATCTGGAGGAGGCCCTCAAACTCAACAAACCGCTTTCCATCGCCTACTACCTCAAAGAGGAACTGCGAACTCTCTGGAGTTTTCATGACATCGGCTGCTTGACCGCGTTCTTCGACGACTGGTGCCGTCGGGCCGCAGGGACCGGAATCCCGCTGCTGGCTTCCTTCGCCAAAACCCTGCGCGGATTTCGCTCCGCGATTCTCAACGGATGGGTCTACGGCATCTCCAATGGCAAACTCGAAGGCATCAATAACAAGATCGGGGCCATGCAGCGCATCCACTATGGCCTTCGTGACTTCCATTTCTTATCCCTCCGAATCCTCACACTTCATCGCGCTAAACACACTTTTTGCGGATGAACCAAAAAGGCAGGAGCGGAGGTGGCGCGTCACGCCTTGCGACCGCGGACAGAATCTCGCCATCAGCAACCACGAATGCCTGCTCCAAATTCAGGGGCCTCGGGACAGGCCGAACAAGGCACAGAGGCCCTCTTCACCCGTGCTAATCCGCCTCCACGAACGGTCGACCTACAAGGACCTGCACTACATCTCGCAGCAGATTCTGGATTTTGCATTCATCTGCTGGCGCAGCTATTTCCCGATTCACCAACCTGTGACACAGTTTTACGCGCAGCGAATCGCTAAAATTAGCGCACAGCTCGCTCAGACGCCGAATTGGAATCCTGCGATTATCTCAAGTCACTTTCGCCGCAAACAATGGTTCCTATAAGCGAGCAAGATTTTCTCTGGGCCGGTTTTCGAAACGATCCGGTTCTTTCTCAGGTTGCGGAGTATATTTTCGAATCGGGAAACCTTTTGTCCGAGCCTGCGGCCAGTTCTGACGTGCGGGCAGCGCGGGCAGTTTACCAGAATGACAAAAGACTCTTCGAGGAAGTGCTTGAAGAGATGGAACACCGGACGCCCTCTCCTGACGCGACATGGGTTTCAAATGACGCTTTGCTTTTTTTCCTTCTCGTGGGATTGCGCAAATTCGGGCTTTCAATGCCGCGATTTGGTGATGTCATCACGCTTCGAGAGCGCTCGGCACATGGTTTTGCGCAGATCGTGAACCAATCGTTTCGCGAACTCTTTTCCGGAGATGGTGCGATTGGCGAGAATGGCGGTTTCATTAAAGCTGTCGCTCGACGATTGACTTCTGGCGAGCTTCCGCGCAAAATGGAACTCAGTCCGCTTTACCAGTCAATTTCAGGACCTCATTTTATCCATGAGTTGACCCCATTTTTGAGAGTTCTAGCATTGCGTGGGCAAAGTCTCCTTTTTGAAGCAAAGGATACGGAAGAAATCGACACCCTCCCTACCCTTATCACCAAGCTCCACGATATGAAGTCCCAATTTCGAATTGGAGATTATTGGAGGCTTTTGTGCGCCCTCCCCATCGTGGTATTGGTGTCCTTTTCAACGCTTCTAGGAGTGGCGTTCTACCTTGGCCACGAATCCCACGAGATTTCCGATTACATTGCATCCTCCCGGACTGATGAACGCGTCGCGGTGTTCAACGTGGCAGGCGTGACCACGCAGAACCTTGCGAAGGAGATTCCTTACGTGAATTTACCGCCTCCCGCCACAGGATCGGAAATAGCGATTATTTCAGCTACACTTGATGGAAGTTCTTCGGGTATGTTGCAGGTGAAAGCACTAGTTTCTCATGACTTAATTTCCAAAGCCTTCATGCTGCGAACTGACCGCGCGACGGGAGCCGTCGAGATTTGCCCCGCCACCGCCGTCGACTCGGGGCTTTTGTGGGTCGTCCATGCTCATGGAGGAAAAGAAGCAATTCAACTCGTGCTTCAATCTATGCCCGGAGTTACAGGCTTTCTAGATCGAGTGCGACAAATGCGAATTACGGAGAAATAATTGCCGTGGCAACCTGCGTCAGTGCAACTCATCGCAGATACCTCCTTTAAATAATTTAGAAATCTATTTACGCAGTAGGGACCTGCCGCAGTGTCACTCTATCGGCGAGTCGCCTTTTGTTGAATACGAGCGGCCGAACGAAGCTGATTCTTCTCGACACTCCATCGCATTTACAGCGGCTTTTCTGAATATTTGAAATCCTGCACGACGAGTGGGAGACGCCCGTTGCCGAGGAGGTCGGGGTTGCGGATGAAGAGGAATTCCGTTTGGAATTTCACTGGCTCGCGGAATTCGATTTCCTTCACTGTGCCGGTTCGGACAAGATTGCCTTCGGCCCGGACGCTCACCGCTTCGTAGGATTTGCCGGCCCCGTCGCTGATTTTGCGGGTGTCGAGGATGATCCGCCCATTGATCCCGCGACATCGCCGGCGATGCGTCGTGCGGCGCTTGCTGCACCAGCGGCGGCTTGAGTTCCCGCGAGAGCGCCTTGGATGGCAGCCGATCCGCCGAATGTGGCAGCGGCACCCGCCGCCGTGAATCCCGCCCCCACCGCGAGCCCGGCGGCCTGCATGGTGCCTTGGATTCCGGCCTGGAGCGCGGATGTCGTTCCGCTTGCTCCCTTCATGATCGCCCCGGCAACGAATGGAACGGACAGGTAGAAAAACACCGTGATCAGAGCCGCGAACGCCATGATGAACGGGAACAGCAGCCAGTTTTGAACAACGATCAGATTTTGCGCGGTCTGAATGAGTCCGCCGGAGGTGATCGGGGCGAACAGCATGTCGCTGATCGCGACAATGACGATGTCCACCAAGCAGATCGCCACATGCCAGAGCAGGACGGTCAGAGAGGTGACACAGAACTGGATACCGAAAGACTGCGTGTAGGACAGGAACAGAAATCCCAGCAGGAGCGGCGAGACGGCGATCAGTCCGGCAATGGCGAATTCCTGGAAGAACCGAAGGGCGAGCAGCATGAACCGCCCGATGCCTTGGAAGAACATTCCGATACCGCCCGGCTGCCGCATGAATGCTCCTGTGGTGTTCGTCTACGACGAAGTGCCGCTTGTCAGTGTGTCAACTTCCCAAGAAGCAAAGGAATCACTCGCGGTGGTAGACAGCGTGAAGGGGTTTGTTGCCAAGTGCAAGGAACGCAATCAATTGGCAAAAGTTGTCATTGTTCCAAAAGCGGAATCCGAGAAAAATGGAGCGTCGCATCCACCGGAAGATGCGGACAGTTTTGAAAGAACGCGGGCCTCCCAATTGTCGCTGGAGGCCGCAGAAAAGTTTCTGACGGATGTGGAAGAACAGAAAACCAGCCGTATCAAACCATAGGTTTAACCTGATATGACGCTGAATAGACGGATATTGATCGGGTGCATTTTCTTGATGCATTTCAGTAATCTCCCCTCCGCTCGGTCGGACACGTTTGATGCGAGCATAGCGCCCCGGAATGACGATAATTTTTATGAAGCTAGGACGAGACTTTGGATTCCGGACCAAGTCAAAAAGATAAATGGAATACTGGTGCTGCTGAATGGGACGGATTCGGACGCAAGGGCTTCCGTCGAAAACCCGGATTGGCAGGAATTCGCAAGGAAGGAAAGGTTGGCTTTGATCGGATGCTATTTCCGTGGAGATGGAGAGCCCTACGAAGACGCGAAGGGTGGTTCAGGTGATGCACTCCTAGAGATGATCAGGCTTCTTGCGGAACAGTCCGGACGAGGAGATCTCCGGGATGCTCGTTTGCTGTTCGTCGGCCACTCAGCCGGGGCCATGTTTTCCTTTAATTTCACATGTTGGAAGCCAAAAAAAGTGCTTTCGTTCGTATTAATAAAAAGCGGCCCCATCAACTCAACAAGCAACGGGGAGGCCGCCAAAGTGACTGGTCTTTTCATCATTGGGGAATCCGATCTTCCCTGCAGGGTTCAAAGTGCGGCGACGGCCTTCTCGGATGCACGAACACAATTTGATGCCCGCTGGGCACTCGCAGTCGAGCCAAATGGCGGGCACGGTTCTTCTTCCACAGTGGCCACTCTTGCTCGCACCTACCTTCAAGATGCTCTCGCCTTATTGTTGAAAGAGGGGACAAGCACCGACCAAATTGACCTCTATGTCTCTCTCGGCAAACCACTCGACGCGATCACGTCTAACAATCCTGACAAAAGCGACACCGCATGGCTTCCTGGACATACAAGCAAGATGATGTGGTCTCGCTTTGTGAAGCCAATCTCTCTCCATGAGATTGCAGCCAACGGGGGAATTGAGGAACGTAAAGCGCTCGCGACAAATCCAACTTTTCTCGACCTCGGACAAATTGATGTCCGAGAGAGGCGTAATGACGTTCAAAAGACTTTCTTAGTGAGCATACCCGACATCGACAACGGGAAGTGCCGTTTTTTCACGGACGATAAACGCATGGAGGTGGCTTATGAAAAAAAATCCGCGGATCAATTCACTGTTTCCCTCCGAGTTGCGACTGAGTGGTTAAAATCTGGATTCTTTCGTTCCAGGGTGGGAATTGAGACCGACACGATGGGGAGAACATTTCTTCCGGTAGTTGGTAAGATTCGCACAAATTATCGCGCAAAGCCTGCAAGTTTGTATGTTGGAGTGCTTCCCCGAGGAGCTGTTTCCGAAATGAATGTGACGCTGTTGTCTGAATCGGGTGAAGCAATGAAAGTGTCGGGCATTAAGTCTTCCAATCCGGGATTTGCCCAGGCTCGCGTCGAAGATTCGGGGAAGATTTCATGCCATTTCGATGGAAAACAAAACCTTGGCAATCAATCCGGATATTTCGAAGTGTCCCATCCCGGTTCAGGAGAAAGTGAGTTGCGGATTCCGTTTATCGCTTGGGTGTCGAAAAGGAGCATGAATGAGTGATCTGCACGCTTTTTTCAGAATTCCCCATTTCCTCCTGTGTCTGGGAGTATTCTTGATCACGCATGGAAGTTCCGCTCTTGCGGATGACCCACTTATGGAATCCGCTGTGCCTCTGGAATATCAGGTCGAGGGAAAGCCCGCGGATAATTTCCGGTATGCTGCTGTTCAATGCTGGCTGCCTCCGAAGAAAGAGATTCGCGGCGTACTCTGCATCGTGCTTCATCCTGATGGATTAAATGGGAGGACCCTGAAAGACAGCAAGCCATGGCAAGCGCTTGCTTTCGAAAACGGATGCGCGCTGATTGGGATTTCCATTGTTTCATCAGGCGATCCGACGAAATTGTGGTTTGAGGCAGGCAATGGCAGTGGCGATGCACTCCTTGGAGCCATCTCGCACTTTGCCGATATTTCGGGAAGAGAATCACTCCGCAATGCTCGTGTGGTTCTTGCCGGCGTCTGTGCAGCCGGCCAATTCTCGTACGAGTTTGCCGCCTTCCAGCCCGACCGGACGGCCGGATTCGTTACAATCGGCGGGGCAAAGCATCGTCTATCCATCGCACGTTACGCTCTTCATGTTCCTGCATTGCTTGTGCCTACCCCTGACCGAGGGCCTGAAGCTGCCGCCAATCTGGAGAGTCTGCTGCTTCTCGGCGACATCCTGAAATCTCAGTGGCGGGGAGCAATGGGGCAGATCTCCGATTACGATGCCGGATATACGCAGCCAGTCGTTTCAACATTCATAAAACGAACTCTTCGATCCATTTCGAGGGAACTCACGGCATTTGAGTCTCCTTCAACGGGCCGAGTTGCATTATCCGTTAAGAGGCGTCTCGTGCCAGAACTTGGCGATAATACGAGATTCGGACATTCCGAATCTTCTCCCTTCCTTTCATTCTTGGGAAGCCCTTTGCCGGTTTGTGCGACTGTTAATAATCTAAAACTTGAGGCGACTCAGATTTCGTCTGGGAATCGAATGCATGCAGATTTTTCCATTAGGAGCGGAAGCGTCAAAGCCATCGACGGTATTTTTCTACCAGATCCATTGCTGTCCGAGAGCACTATTCGTCGCTTGGGAAATGACGAATGGCACATTGATCTCGTGATTGATTTGGATCCAATCCCGAGCGGCACATTTTCCATGGAAGTGCCTGTCCGCTTTTCTCGCGAGAGACAATCAGTCCTTGGCGGACTGCAAATCCCAATTCAAGGAACAGTCACACGAGATATCTATTCTCTTCCAAAAGCACTCCGTGTCGATTGGACACCCGACAAATGCGATGCGTTCGTGAAGCTTCTGTCACATTCCTCACGCCCAATTGGCGTAACCTGGATCGAATGCGTCCAACCCGCTTGGATGGAAGCCACAATTCTTAGGGACAGCCAAGGATTCCAAATTATCAGGATTTCTCCAAAATGGGGAACGTCGTATCTCCCTGAAACTGTCGCAGGATATGTCCTCATACGAGGAACAACAAACAAGGAAGAAAAAATCAAAATACCATTTTATGGAACAATCAAAGGTTAAAGGAGTCAACTTGCGTTACTTGTTTCTCATTGTGCTCTGGCTGTGCGTGCCTGGCATTGGTTGCTGGAAGAACACGCCTCCAACCCATCAAGACGCTGGTTTTCCTTTGGTCCTTGAAAAGAAACAACTGGATATTGGTGACATCAATGAAGGTGAATCGAAAAGTGAAGTGCTTTCATTCACGAATGTGGGTAAATCGCCAATTACCATCGAAGAAGTCACAGCCTCCTGCGGCTGCACATCTGCCAAAGCTGAACCAGACCTCATCCCGCCAGGAGGACGGGGAAAACTGAGCGTTCAACTCTCAGCACAAGGCCGGAGAGGGAAATTCGGATCACAAGTGAATTTGCGTTGGGCCGAGAAGACGGGTTCTCGCACCGGAAAATGCACCGCCGTAGTTACAGGAAATGCTCTCTACAGTGCAAGCCTTTCCCCTACATACCTCGATTTCGCGATTTTCAAAAAATCAGACTCGCTCGAACCAAAAACGCTTGAATTGACTCGCGGCACCCAACCTCTTCCGTTTACAGATATTACAGTGGAGTCAACATCCGACAGCGTTTCCGCTGAAATCCAAAAAATCTCGGATCAAAAATGGTCCATCGCAGCTCACGTCCTCCCTGGTAAGCTTCCCATAGGTCCGCTATTGGCATCGATCACCCTGATCTTCCGAGATATACAAGGCAACGAGCTTATCCAGCGAGAAGTGCGTGTCAGAGGGGAAATCAAGGGGCTGGTAACCGTAAAGCCAAAATCACTATATCTGGGTGTGTTGGCAAAAAATGAATCCAAAAGAGGCACGATCTGTTTTGAAGTTCCACATGGAAAGAGTGCAACAATCAAAACTATCAGAATCGAACCAGACAACAACTGCATGCGATTTGAGAACGTCAAGCCGATTGAGCGCACTGAGGTGGCATCTGTGGGCTACATTGCAAACCATCCGGGAAAGCCCGGCAACTTGTCAGGAAGGGTCATCATTGAGTTTGCTGACAAGGAACTCGGCGAGGTCGCAGTGCCGCTGATATTGTATGCGAAAGACGAATGATGCTGGTGTATTTAGTCGACCCTGAAAAAGTTCCTTACGCAAGGATAGGAGCTGGGCTCCCATCTCAACCCAGCTCTGGCCCAACTAAGGGGGGAAGCTCACAGATCATGAAGCAGCTTTCTATTCGCTTGGCGGCATATCTCTTCCCCCACCGTCAGTTTGGCTTGTTTGAGTGCAGTATTCCGTAGCTGTTGCCGATACCTCGGTTCCACCTTTCAACTGCGGCAACAGAGGCAACTCCACCTTTAACATACCAAGTAAACGTCAGCGTTTGTGCGGCACCAACGTTGGGGCAAGTTCCACCAGCCACCCCAGAAGTTGCAAGAAGTCGAATTGAGATTGCTGTAAGTATTAAGTTGATCTCCTACTGCGCCAGCAGATCCGCTATCTGGAACGATGTATTAGGACGAGCAAAGGATTCCTGCCGGTTACTTGGGCACATTTATCAGTAGCTTATTCGATTCATCGTAAATTCTTTCAACAGCAGACATATCAAATGAATAATCACCACTGGTTTCCTCACCTAGTTTGCAGTCGCGGATACTATACGAATATGCTGCAGCGACAGTAGGCTCACCGCTTTCGTGGCCCTTTCTAGGAAGTGAGAAATACTCAACCTCCGCACTCTTAGGGAACAAAAAGGTCATGTCGTTTTTTCCTGTCGCGACCTTGCCCAAGGCACTAACTTTATATCTTGATAAAATAGCTCCGTCAGAGTTGTAAGTCTCAGTCACAAGCGGGTATCCGTCACTCATACTAAATGTTACTCGACGAGTAACCTCATTCCTCCATCTGTCAATTTGCGGCTTGAATTCCACCAGACAAGCATCACCGTTGCTCGTTTTCACAAGCTCAATAGAAACAACCTGTTTGAGAAGGTCCGATAAAACTTCTGGAGAACGGAACAATTCTAAACTGGGCCCCCCGAAATAAGTTAGCGAGTCAGGCGAAGAGAACGCATACCAAAATGGGCTCAAGATGAACTCATCAGCCGACAAGACCAGTCGGGAGGGTTTCGGTAACCCTTTTGAGACAAAAGAAGTCGAACCTCCCGGAATAACTATTTGATATGTTTCGCCATCAAATGCACCCGATTGATCTAGGTTGCTCCCATTTGCCTCAGTTTGCAGCCATGAACATCGAAACTTTTCACCAGCAGATTGAAGCAAAGTATACTCAACAGAAAATCTTTGTGCTTCGGGTCCACTGATCAATTTGCGCTGCATCGTATACTCGACACAGTCTACATTCCTCAATATGTCCGATTGCTTTGCAAAAAGGCCAGAAAGCAACGGCATGTGCTCTGCGCCCTTAATTTGATTCTCGGCCTCCACCCGACTTGGCAGGGAGCATACGATTGCACTGAGTCCTGAGAGTAGAACAGTGCGGAAATTCATAACTTGCTCGAAGCTATTCGCATAAACCTTGAATCGCGCTTATTCACTAGGAACGGCACCTGGGTCAGCCCGAAGCGGACCGCAACGAAACGCGGGAACCCCACAAGCGGGAAGTGGCGTAGCATTACCGCAGCCGACACTCCCTTGCGTTGCAGTTCCGTGAGGCTGTTCAGCCAACATGGGAACAAAAGGGTTGCATGTCACATGTGGCCTCGATCCATCTGTACACACGACCAAGGGGTCTTGTTGGGGTGCACAAAACGACGGACCGTTGTTCGTTATATCCGCCTTCGCCAGAAGCTCAGACATCCCGATTAAAACCGTCATCGCAGCTAATGAAAGAATTTTGATAAGTTTGTAACGCATATTTGAAGTTTTTTAGAATTGGGAACTGTTAGTGTCAATCCTTTTTAAACTGAGACTGATAACTCCGCGTGTTCAGAACCAGTGAAAGCAATTTTTTCTTTATCATGGAACCACTGTATCTTCGAACTTAGAATTGTCAACTCAAAACGGTGCCTACATGAGTATTCGAAATGCGTCCGATTTCTATTTTACTTTTTGGTGCGACACCATTCATCAACTGCTTTGATCCAGACCTTCCAATTCCTGTTCTCTTGGGAAAACTCACCAGAAATAGTAATGTAGTTTATGTCTGGCTCAGAGCTAGAATCAGGCTGCGACAGATCGCTGAAATCGCGAGGTGAGCGGTGCAAATCTCCCTGTTTGGAACAGAGGAAAAGTGGTGCCTTCATCTCTTTAATTCGCTGATCTGGAGAGATGTCTGCGAACGCACTTAATCTGCACGGCATGAAGCAGGCAACCGCTTTGGCGTTCGACGTTGTGGCAAGGGCAAGGGCGACCTGTGCGCCTTGATTGTGCCCGGCGAGGTGAAGATTTCTTTCAACGAATCGCGTCTGTTTGAGGCCGTGCAGAATCCGAGTCATCTGCAAGCACGCATCAGACGCATAAGCCGCTTGTTCAAAAGCGAAAACTTCCCATCCCATCTGCGCCAGTGGTCGCAGTGTGTTTTTTATCAACTCGGAGGGCTTTTGCCCTCTGTTTCCGAGATAAAAGATCGTGCCTTTCGCCTGTTTCCATCGAGGCGTGGTCCTAATGCCCGCAATACCTGACATACTCATCGGCTCAATCACAGGCCGGTTACGAAGCGCAACCAATCCGGCAATAGCGCAGATTCCCCCGATACCAGCGGTGAGAATCGCAAAAATATGCGACACTCGACGAAAAGAGGAGAATGCCTTACGATGAAAGGAATCTGCCCTTTTTTGCCAATTCAATACTTGATACCATCCGGCGCCTGTAACGACTCCGATCGACGCTGAGATAAGCAGGTATGTTGAATCTGATGAGAACGCTATCGAGGAAAACCAGCTTCCTACCAAGCAAGAGAATATCGCTGCTCCGCAGCCAACCAGAAAAGGATTCGAGTGCTTCATTCCCGTCCAAATTCCCATTCCTGCGAGAAACAAAAACAATGCGGCCGTGAGGCTGAGCACTGGAATTCCACGCTCTGTTCCAATAGTGAGAAAATCGTTGATCGCCGTGGAATAGCTCTGGGAATGCTCTGGCAATTGGTAATCGCGCATGAAAACTTCCCCAAATTTTCCGCTTCCTACTCCTGTCCATGGATGTTCGGCCATCATTTGCAGTGCTCCCTCCCACAGCAGGAGACGGTGGGAAATGGATTTGTCTCCGTCAACATCGGTTGTCGATGCCGCGCGATGCACTCCAGCCGGATGAAGGGCTATGCTCAACGCGAACAAGGCGGCAAGCAACACCGGATACCAACGCGGGCGCTTTATCCCCAGAAGAAGGACAAGAATTCCTGCGCCCATCGACAACCATCCGCCGCGGGAGTATGTCTTGGCCAGAAGAAAGCAACCCGCGCTCATTGTGACAAAGACAAGAGTCGCAACGGGCCACTTGAAAAGCGATGGCAGCCTTTGGTGCAGGGCGCATCCGATGCCACAAAGCAGAATTGTTCCGGTGGCAAGAAAAGCAGCGGCGATATTTGGCGTCGGCCACGGGCCTTGCCACCTCAGCTCTCCCTCGTAGAGATACTGCGAATAGTCGCGGCCTGTGGTATTGACCGAAAGCATTCCCATAACCCACGCATGAACTCACCAGGGGTGGAACGCTTGCAGGAGTGGATTCTTTCCTCGAACTATGATGGGAGGTATGCTTTTTTCTCAGACATTCTCCACTCAATCGACCAGACCTCTTGGTTTTGGTCTAGATACGAGCACCTCTACGCTACGATGGCGGATCACAAACGCACCCTTACGAACTACCTCTTCAGCGGGGCAGTGCAGTATGCACTCGCACGGGAGCCAAATTCGGAACTTGCACACTATCACCCCGCTTCGCCTTCTTTTGACGTGAGCTTGACCAACATTAGCCCTGCAAAGGCGTTTCTCGACTTTTGCAAACTTCATTGGAGTTTCATTGAGACCATCGCCCGCTCTCGCGAAGTGCAAATCAACAAGCTCGGTAGAAATGCCCTGATGTTAACGCTGCTTCTGGAGGCACAGCGGCGAGTTGTCGAACCTGCCGTATTTGTGGAAGCGGGATCGTCGATCGGCTTGGGTCTGCTCTGGCCATGGCTGGCGGCCCGGTATTCGACTGGTTCCGGAATCGAAGGTCGCTTTTACGAAAGCGGTCCCGTTTGCGATTGCCGCATTGCGGGGGAGCCGAGTCTGTCGCTTTCCGGCACCAGCCCAAAACCCGCGCGGCTGGTGGGCATTGAAATCGATCCTTTGAGTGCCGATAGCGAAGACGATGTCGCATGGCTCTGCGCCTTGGTAGCGCCGAACGATGCCTTCGGTCGCCGGGAACTGGACAGGGGCCTCGCGTTGCTCCGTCAGCATCGCCCGGAAATCATTGAAGGTTGCGTGCTGGAAAAGCTTGGCGCGGTCGTCGCCGACATGCCCGAGGGACAGCCACTTGTCGTTTACCACTGCATGACCCTTCATCATCTGACCGAAGCCGGAAAGCTGGAAGCGTGGCGGCAGTTGCTCCGTCAAGTCGCACGATCCAGACCGGTGATTGAAGCGTATGTTGCCTGGGAGGAGGGGCAGCCTTCGGCAACTCCATGGCCGGTCGAGATTCGGCTCCGAGAATGGCATCGGGAGACTCGAGATTCGGAGCTTATTGGATGGACCGATCCGTCTGCGGATGGTACTTCCATCCGGTTTCGGAACGCCGTTTCCTAAGTCGTTACGCGCCTTTCATCTGCCCCTGTCAGCGCCTGAAAAATTGGGCGGTATTTTTGTCTGATTTTTTGTTTCTGCATTTCGGAGCTAGATTTGTTCGAAAAATATATATCGGGTAATTTGGGATCGAAAATCCCACTCGATCTTTGTTGTGCGTCAAGCGTTACTAGTCTGGCATTCGACCGGTTAACGAAAACAATGGGGCCATGAACCACCCTCTCCAATTGCTCGCCGGACTTCGACTGCTCGCCGTGGCTGACGTTGACAATCTTGCAATCTCTGCTCGTCGAATTCTGAACTCTCCGCTCAATCCTAGTGCGCTCTGGAGCTCCATCAGGCGTAGTGCCAGCCGTCTGAAAGCGACTGCAATCTTGACTACCAAACCTGACTTAAAATACACCATCGAGGAGTGGTCTAGCGGAGGTTGGGAAGTCGTCCCGATCTTTCGCGAGCACGTTGAGACCATTCGCGGGACAGAGCACTTGGCTAACGCTGATCTCGACATCGCCTTTGAAACTGGTGCGATGATTTCCGGTCATCCGCACGCAGATGCTCTTCTCCTTCTCAGTGGTGACGGAACCCTTGTCAGTTCAATCGCCCGCGACGTGCGCAGGCGAAGACCCACAATAAAGATATTTGCGGCCGCTGTTCTCGGAACAGACTCATGCAGACTGCGGAATCGAATGCTTTTCGATGGATTCATTTCCCTTGATCAAGAATTCACCCACTTTCATTCGCTTACAGCATAGCGGAGTCGCGATTTTTCCTTCACTGCAAGAAACCATTCAGCCCCGACATTGAATATGAAACGCAAAACAGTTCACAAAGATAATAGGAGCAACCAAAAGGTGGTAAATATGAATGACTTTCAATTGGCTTTCGAAGGTCTCAAGCAACAGGCGTGGGATGCTTGGATTTGGGGAGATTCTAGTAAATTTACGGTTTTTCTGGCTCCCCCCTCCTCCAGAGATGCCGATCTATCAGCCCGTTTCGGCTTCCAGTTGGCCAACTCCCCGGACGGAATGCGTCTCCTTCACGACGGCCACAGCAACGAAGCAACCTAAACAGTGGTCCTAATTGGTTCTGCACAAACAACATGAGACCATCTACGCACTTGTTGCCTCAAGTCCCGCTGCCTTTCCGACTTTGATCGGAGGGGCACCCGTGCCGCTCGGCTCTTTCCCGCTTCTGATGATGGCTTTGATGTGAGTAGATATCATTCGGCGATCTCCATTGTAGAGTATCGCACAATAGCGATTACTTGCCTGCTGTCAGAGAGGCTTTTCGGAATATTTGAAGTCCTGGACGACGAGCGGGAGGCGTCCGTTGCCAAGGAGGTCAGGGTTGCGGATGAAGAGGAATTCCGTTTGGAATTTCACGGGCTCACGAAATTCGAGTTTGTTGACAGTGCCGGTACGGACGAGGTTGCCCTCGGCCCGGACGCTCACCGCTTCGTAGGATTTGCCGGACCCGTCGCTGATTTTGCGGGTGTCGAGGATGTCGATTTTCGTGACCTCGGCTTTTTGGTGGATCTGCTTTTCTTTAAATTCGGGATTTTGTGCCTTGTAGATCGCGGCGGCTTTTTTCCGGGCTGGCTCTTCCAAATAGAGCCGTTTCATCAAATCCGGGAGATCCGGGCCGATGGGATTACGTTGTAGCAGGGCCAGGCACGCAAGGCGGACATGGTAGGCATGGAGATTCCCGGCGTCCTCAAAACCGAGGAGCGGCGCATAAATCAGCGTTCCACCCGGATCGAGAATGACGACTTTTTCCTGCTGCTTCATGGCCTGGATGGTCATGTAGGGAGCGGCCACGGCGAACCCGGTAGCGAGAATGGCGAGGGCCATCCAAAAACGGGCGGCAATGAGATTGTTGGTGATGGAGGTAATGGCGGATAGTTTCATGGGAATCAGGAATTACGGGTTGAGAGTGGAGAATCCGGGGGTAACGACTGGGCCTTGGAGGCATGGGAATTGAAAGCGGCCTGGGCGGTATGGGGTGTGGCGATGCTGCCCCGATGGTGGGAAACCGTGCCTTGGTCGTTGTCCACGACGGCAAAAGCGTTGCTTGCGGTTTGATGAGCCGTCATGGCCGGGTTGTCGGGATTGGCAACACTGTTGCTTTCCGTTGGAACTGGCGGTGGTGGTGGCACGTCGGTTGATCCGCCCATTGATCCAGCGACATCGCTGGCAATGCGTCCTGCAGCACTGACTGCTCCGGTGGCGGCCTGGGTTCCGGCTAGCGCTCCTTGCACGGCAGCGGATCCGCCGAACGTGGCGGCGGCACCCGCCGCTGTGATCCCCGCCCCCACCGCAAGCCCGGCCGCCTGCATTGTGCCTTGGATTCCGGCCTGGAGTGCGGAGGTTGTCCCGCTTGCCCCTTTCATGATGGCCCCGGCGACAAACGGAACGGACAGGTAGAAGAACACCGTGATCAGGGCCGCGAACGCCATGATGAACGGAAACAGCAACCAGTTTTGAACAACGATCAGGTTTTGAGCGGTCTGGATGAGTCCGCCGGAGGTGATCGGCGCGAACAGCATGTCGCTGATCGCGACAATCACGATGTCCACCAGGCAAATGGCGACATGCCAGAGAAGGACGGTCAGGGAGATGACACAGAACTGGATGCCGAAGGACTGCGTGAAGGACAGGAACAGAAATCCCAGCAAGAGCGGCGAGACAGCAATCAGGCCGGCAATGGCGAATTCCTGGAAAAAGCGCAGGACCAGCAGCATGAACCGCCCGATGCCCTGGAAAAACATTCCGATGGCGGCGGGAACGATTTTCCCGATGTCCGCCAACGAATCGGACGGCTGGTTTTCGATCCGGGACCGCAGGAGTTGGACGAACTTGGCGTCACGGGCATTCGTGAACTTGCTGCGCATTTCTACGAATGCCTTCTGGCCGCCTTCCATCGCTGCCGGGTAGCCCACGAGCAACCCGACGACGAGGATGGTTTTTATCAGTGCGCCCAGAATGGCGCGGGTGTCAGACCCGGCTCGCCAGCCCATTTCGCCGATGCCCATGACGCAGAGGACAAAGGCAAACGGCATCAGGAGAGTGCGGATCTCAAACGCGGCTTGATAGAGATTGGAAAGCGAATTCATACTTGAGTGGGGATGAGGCGTAGCCTCCTTTAGAATCCGGGCGGGAGGTCAGCGTTGTCCTGGGTGAAGTCCGGCAAGTCAGCTTCCGCCTCGGCTTGGGCAGAAAGTTTTGCGAGTTCGCGATTGCGGTTCCGGCTGATTTCATCGGCAGCGACTTCTTCCGCTTCTTTCCGGTTCTGGTTGAGCATGTGAAGCGATTCAACCTGGCCGCGTGCGGTGCCCACCATGTCATCAAGGTCATTGAGGGCGGTCTGCGCGGTAGCGAGCGAACCGACCAACTTTTGGACTTCGGCATCGTCCTGAGCGTTTTTCAACTGGGTGTTGAGGCGGGCAATCTGCCGGTTGAGAACCTTCCGCTTGTTCTGGGCGCGACCGAGCAGGGTTTCAAAACGGGAAAATGCGTTGTCCACCGCCCGGAACCGCTTCAAGGGATCGCTCGAATCCCGGAATGACGAGACGCCCTCGAAATTCCGCGCCGTGTCGGAAGAAATGTTCTTCCACGAGTCGAGATTGATCGGCTCGAATAATTCGCTGACCGTAGCCGAGAGTTCCGCCCCCTGCCCTGCGATGCCGGCCAGTTCGCCCAGAGTATCGACAATCCCGGAATCCTCGAGATAGCCGGAGAAGAGCCCGTTATCGATCAGACCGATGGCAGCCACCGGATCGCCGATAGCCTGCTTCACCTTGTTGGCCGTCTCCAGTTGCTCGCGCACCGTGTTCAGCGTGTTGTGAAGTGTGGCGAGCTTTTCCGCCCATTGCGTTTGCTCCCAGGCGTATTTGATCTGGTCGAAAATGTTCTTTTGGACCAATGCCTGTTCTGCGACCGGATCACTCACCACATCTCCCACGCCCCAGAAAGCTCTGGCAGGATGCGGGGTGGCGAATATGGCGGCAAATAATATAAGGATCTTTTTCATGGTTGTTGGGTTGGGTGGCTGAATGTGGGGTTACTCGTAGATGGGGATGGTGATTTCGTAGGGGACCGTCTTCACGGTGGCGTTCGGATCGGGGGCAACCGGCATCCGATAGAGGGAGACGCGCGGCTTCTTTTCGTCACGCTTCTGCATGTCCTGCAAAATCCAATACTGCCGCTTGACCGTATCGGACGCGCCGCGCTCGTAGCCTTTCTGAAACGGACTGCGAGACGCGCACGCCGGGAGAAGGCAGATCGCGCAACACGCGACCGCCAACGCATTTCTTTTCCTACTGGGGTTGGTTTTCATGGGTTATTTGGTTTTGTTTGAAGCCGCAGCGGCCGACTCAGAAAGAATCCCGCTGACGATGTCTTGATGGTTGCGGAGCACACGGCTCCGTTGATCAAAGTCCTCACCTGTCGAAGAAGAACAGAAGAGCATTTCGGGAGAGACGCGGTTATGAATCGTCCCGCACCGAGGCTGCTGGGCGTCGAGGTGAAAATACGTCAACGCGGCAAACTTGTTGGTGTCCGGCAAATGCTCTGGAAGCGGATAGCGCGAAATTGCCTCCTTCGTGCTCTCGGACAAATCGATGTCTTTTGCGACATCCTCAATATCCCGCCGGTCGTTCATCCGGGTAAAAAAGAACTGCTTCGCGTTGCCAAAAACGATGGGGCGGATGCCCGAGCGTTGAAACCGGCTGTATTGCTGAACAATCGAAATGATCCAAGTCGAGAACTTCGACAATTGCGCGTAGAATTCCGAAACAAGCTGTTCGCCTCCGGGAATATCCAGCGTTCTGGCAACCTCCTCGAAAATGACCCGCTTCCTCACCCCTCTTGGCAGGGTAATGATGTGCTGACGCCCGTAGTTCGCGATCAGGAACCCGGCGAGTTCCTTCAACTGACGATTCGACTCCGGGATGTAGGTCAGGTCGAAGTGCGCCAACTTGCCAGTGAGTGACAATGTGGAATGTCCACAGACGAGCCGCTGCTCGTTCCACGGTGCGAGCAAGGTTGCCAAATGATTGATTTCGTTCCGGTCATGTTCCGGGAACGGTGCGACCAGCATCATTTGCTGCAACATGTCGTGCGTCGGGTATTCCGTGGGTTGGAAGAACGCGAACGCGGCATTGCGGACATATCGCTCCGTGTCCGGAGACTTGATGAACCGGGAAACCTCCTCCGCAGTCGGAGTGGCAACCAGATTTTTCCGTTCGTCCTCGCTCGCCGCATGACGCAGTTCCGTCCAGGATTCCAGGAAAGTGGAAGAAACCGGCAGATGCGCCCTCTTGTAAGTCAGTGCGGCCATCGCATGTCGGGCGGCCAAGTCCAAACGGGCCGCGTCCTCGGAAATCCATTCCTCGAAACGATCAGAGTAGAGTTGTTCGATGTATTGTGTGATTTGAGCCAGTCGAAGATTGCGCCGGTCCTCGTCGGCGGCATGCCCCGCCATTTTTGCCACCAGAGCGGCGGCGGTCGTGATTTGCAGGTTCGTCAGCGGTGCGCCCTGGGTGTCGAGATAGTTCAGGCACAGATCGCCATCCGGCTGGATGACAATCGGCGTGCCTCCCATGGCCTGGGACCAAATGCCGTAGGAAAGCCCCTCTTCGACAATCAGGGTGAAGTCGTAATACGGATCCGTCTGCGAAAGCAGGTCCGACATGAACGCCGACTTTCCCGCCCGCGTCATGCCGAGCAGAACAGCGAGCTGCGGCGTGCCGGACAGGAAATTTCGCACCCCGATCAAATTCCGGTTGCTCCCATCGTAGAGGGCTTCTGCCCCGTCAAGGTGTCCGGTGAATGTTGACGAGAACGGCAACATGTCAGCCAGCCATTCATCCAGGCCATTGTCGGCATGGTGGGTGTATTTTCCCCAGAGCCACCCCGGCCATGTCTGGAACCAGACATTTTTCGTTGTCGCCACCGAAGAAACATTGCTCGTCCAGCATTGGGCGTCCTCCATCTGCCCGAAGGCGGTTTCGATTTGCCGGGTTTTGGAAATGAGCCCGTCTTCCGTGCTGTCCCAGACATGAACCACATAATCGTAGAGCAAAGGAACCACATCGCCCTGCGCAAGGTTCTTGATGCGCTGTTCCTTGACCTCTTTCGAGGTAAGGAGCGAATGCTTGCCTTCCGCCGCGTAGTCGCCCCTCACCCGCTCCAGAGACTTTTCCGCCTTGATGATCTCCTTACGGATGTTCTGCGGATACAGATTGACCGTGACAGCGTAATCCAAGAACGGGAGTGATGTGATCGTCCAGAAAATCCCGCGTCGGGTCCGCTGCGGACGGCGCTTCAGGATGATCAGGTTGTGGTAGAATCCATCGGCAAAGAATCCGAACGTCTTTCCGGCCTGCACCCCTTGGTGCCAGCAGTTTTGATGGATGGTCTCCTCTTCCCGGAACTGACCGATGGGATCGTAATTGTCACGCCGGAGGTAGGAGGGATTGAAGAAAGTCGCGTAGTAGCGGAACAAATCCTCCGTGGACATGGACGTGACCCGGCATCCGTGCGGCTCGACCAATGAGGAAATGACCCGCCCATGCTGTTCAAAACCTTCGTTGTATTGGGCAAGAATGCGCCGGTAGTGTTCATCCAAGACCGTCTTGCTCGCACCAGCCGGAGGATTGGCAGCAATGCGCTTGGACAGAAAAAGAACGAGTTTCTCGCGGCGAAGCTGTCCGGATTGCATCGCTTTCCAATATCGGTTGAACCGCTCATTCCGGCTGATTGCCGCCCAGGAATCCGGCTCGCATCGCTCGTCGGTGACAGCCTTGTAAGCCATCAGTTCGTCCCGGTAATTGGAATCCACCGACCATCGGATTTGTGCGCGGGTGGATTCGTCCAGAGTGTGCAGGAATTGCCGGACAGACGCATAAAATCCATCGAGCGAGTGCTCGCTCGCATGGCGGAGATCCGGCACGTCGAGCACGAAGCCCTTGGTAAGGAATCCCCTCTTGTCGAGGTCGTTCCAAATAATGAGGTCGTGAGAAAACCAGCCGTTAGGTGCTTGCATGGATTGGATTGCGGGGTTGATAGGTGGGAGGCATCCAGCCGGTGCCGTTTGCAAGGGTTTCGAGCAAATCGGTGTCGAAGGACTTCGGTTTGCCCTGCCGGAGGGTGAAGACGTATCCGGTGATGAGAAGGAACGGCACCGCACCTACGCCGACGCTGAATGTCGGCGCATGGTGGTGGGAGAGCATCATGGCGAGCCCGATGCTGATGAGGAGTCCTGCGAGCATGAACAAGATGTTCACTCCCTCGATCCCCCAAATCCTGCCGTCACTGTCGTCTCCGGCGTGGGTTGGAACAGTGCTCATCGGGCAACGCTGATGGTTGGCATTCCACCCGCGGTGAAAAGTGCTTCGGCGATCAGGACGGCGAGCCCGAGGAGAAGCCCGCCGACAATCGACATCTTGCCCATGTCGGCATTCCCGGTGCGGACCTGCCATCCACCATGGGCAATGACCACGACCGCGATGATGAAGAGGAACTTTGCGATGATTCCGAGACCTTCGGAAAGCGCGCCGTCCAGTGAGCCTGTTGCGAGGAGTTGTGTTTTCATACGCAGGCGAGGCTGACAGCAAAATGAAAGGCCCCTGCTCCCAGTTGGGAGCAACTTATCAGGCCGAAAGTGACGACCCCGAAACGCGAGGCTTTCGACATGCTGATGGCCTCGTAGAGACGTTTCGCGCCTCGGATGAAATCGGGATAAAGTTCCTCCATGCTCACGCCAAGAGCGCGGGAAAGGAAAATCAAATCATCGTCGGAAATCCAGACGAGCCGGGATTCGATTTTTGAGATTTTTGCACGGGTGGCATGTTCCATCCCGAGGAGTTGCAGTTTGATGGCGAAATCGTTCTGCGACCATCCCTTGCCGCTTCTCAACCTGCGCACCTGCGGCCCAACGATGTTGAAGTGCTTCATGGCCGAAAACCATGCAGCGGCTTTCAGCGCGTTCACCCAAGCGGTGACGAAACCGGATCAAAAAGTGACGAAGCTGTAGTTTTTCAACCCTTCGTCACAGTTTTTCCAGTTGGCGAAATGCCACAAGAAAACGGGCTCCCGCATCCCGGCCAAGCGAAATCAGTTCGGGAAATCCCGCTGCTTCGATGCTCAAGGTTCCGCGCCCCGTCCTGAGCACTTTCCGGACATGCCTCAAGTTCACGATGACGGACCGGTTCCCCCGGGCGAAGATCGAAGCGGGCAGGCGGCTTTCCCATTCGGCAATTTTCTTGCGTAGAAATTCGGTGGTTCCATCGGCAAGGATGACGCGAGTGTAATTTCCCTTGGCTTCGATCCCGCAGATTTCGGTGACAAACGCCACTCGTTTTCTGGAAGGGGATTCCAGAAAAACCCGATCGCTTTCGAGTAGAATTCCATCTTTTGCCGGAGGAGGCCGGTGAACGACCCGTTCCAAGGCGTGTGACAAACGATCCCTATTGACGGGTTTCAGAAGATAATCCACCGCGTTGATCTCGAACGCCCGCAGGGCGTATTTGTCGTAGGCGGTCACAAAGATGATTGCGGGCAGCGGGGGATCGAGTTTTTCCAACAGGGAAAAACCGTCGCCCTTGGGCATCTGCACATCCAGAAAGATCAAATCGGGTCGCAGGTCGGCGCACAACGGCGCGGCGCAGGCAACACCGTCCGCCTCGCCGACGATTTTCACGTCGTGGCGGGTTGCAAGAAGGTTGCCCAATCGCTCCCGAGCAACCTCCTCATCATCCACGATCACTGCGCGGAGAATCATGGAAAGCGGATTCTTACAGCCACCCACCCCTCTTCGGGCACAATGTTCAGCGTGTGTTGGCCTGGGTAGAGCCAATTCAACCTCTGGCGGATATTGTCCAATCCGACTCCGCCTGATGCGCGGTGGGGATCTGGGATGATCCAGCGCCCAGTGTTGCAGACCTCGATCAACAAGCCGGAATGGTCGCGGGAAATGTTTAGCCGGACAATGAAGGGAGGATCGGAGGTTTCGCGGGAAAACTTGATGGCATTCTCAACCAAAGGTTGCAGAAGCACTCCGGGCACCCGTGTCGTGCGTGTTCCCGGATCAATCTGGCAGGCCATGTTCAGGGATTCCCCGAAACGGGCTTGCTCCAGCGCAAGATAATCCATCAAGGCATCGCATTCTTCTCCCAACAGCACGAAGTCGTCGTTCTTGTGCATGAGCGAATAGTTGAGGTAATCCGACAGTGACTGAACCATCTTGGTAACGCCCTGTTTCTGTCGTTCCAAGGCAGAGAGGATGGTGTTGAGGGAATTGAAAAGAAAATGGGGATTGATCTGGGCGCGGAGCATCTGCAATTCCGCCCGCTCGCTGCTGGCTTCTGCCAAGGCAAGTCGCACCTCCCGTTCCATGGAATCACGCATCAATTTGATTCCGAAATAAAGGAGACTCCAACCGAAGCAAAGCCCTGTGCGAAAGTAATAAATTCCGAAGATGACCGGGGGCGTAAAAGTCTGCTCCGCATTGAAATCCAAAAATTTGTGGAATCCCAAACTGAAGAGAGTCAAAACCAACCCGCTTCCCAATGAAACCCCGGTCACCAGTGCGGCTAGGGAAACCATGCTCATTTTTTCGTGATAAACCCTTCGGTAGAGTTCCCTCATACAAATAGTGATGAGGAATCCCATGCCATCCCGATAGATGGAAACCACGACCGATTCCGAAACATTTTCCAGCATCACCCACTTCGAGGGAAATGAGAAAACCGAAAAGGCAAGCCATCCCGCCAACTGGAACCGCCAAAAAAGTGGAATACGATCCCAGATTCCGCCGGGAACCCTTCCGTGCGAGCCATGAGAATCGGCACCGTTCATGTTGTCAGCCTCGTCGGCCTCTTTTTCGATGAATCGCTTCGCCGAAAACATCCGCTGGGGAAAGTCCGAGTTTCTGCAGGACGCTTTCCACGCCACGCAGTGTGGCGGACTGTTCTCCGTTAATCAGGCGGTAGAGAGTGGACTCGGCGATGCCAAGCTCTTTGGCCAACTGGGCGTAACTCCGATCTCCGCGCAGAGCTTTCAGGAATTTGGAAAATGCCTTGTCAAGGCTTGGCATCTGCCAAACCTCGCAAGAAAATCATTCCGTATGCGGATGATCTTCCTTATCCGGATTGTCGCATGATCGTCCCTCAAGACTCAGAAACTGCAATTCGAAGCGTCTGGGGCTATCGTAATCGGAATTTCTGGCAGCCGACAGCCGGAGGGGAATCAGACGGAGCAGTAGCTTGTGCGAGGGAAAGTATTCGACACTGCTGAGTTTATGGCGGGAAAGCCACGCCCGGCGCACAAGATCGGTGGCTAGGAGGGGCGCAACCCTGCGGGTATGAGATGGGTGAAGAGACGCAAGACCTGCAAGTCTCGAAAAAAGGGGGGGCCTTGAGCATCGAGTTGACGCGGGGGTTCACCTGAAGTTGTTCAATCCGAGGCAATCGTTGGCGAAGAGGTGAGCACTTGAGGTGGTGTAGCCATACTGAGCTTCCGGGTCGCCAAGCGAAGGCGTGCCTCGTATAAAAAAAGCCCCGAGGGGTAAACCCAAGGAGCTTTTTATATTCAGGACTGTAAATTACTTGGCGGCGTAAAGGGTGCTTGCCTTTTCGCCAGTTTTCTTAACCCCTTTGGCTTTGCTGACTGCTTCACGGACAGCAGAAGCAGAAGCACCAGCCTGTTTGACAATATCGGACATCGAAATCGGCTTTTTAGCGGATTTGATGATTCGCTCCACTTTTTCAATGAGTTCTGCTTTTTGCTCGGGTGTAAGGCGAATACGTTTTGCCTTTTCGCCTTTGGTCGTTTTACCTGTCAGGTCATAATATTGATTCTCCAAGTCAGCGACCAATGCTTTTGCTTCTGAAAGCTTTTTTGCAACGTCTGAAATTGCTTCGGACTTCAGTGCTTCGATTTCCTTTGCCGCTTTTTCCTGGATAGCAGCGATCTTTTCTAATGCAGATATTGATGACATATTTTTGCTTGTTGATTATCTTCTTAACGGAAGCTCGTTGGATATTTCCAGATAACGCGGTAAGCAAGAAGAAAAGTCGAGTTATTCACGAGGTTTCTCCGAGGAACTGACCCGGGATATTCCATACGGTGGGCAGTGAGCATCCCTCTATCGGCGGATAGATACGCGTCATTTATGCCCAACTCAACTCCCTTCTTTCAGGCGTTCGGCCCCCCGCTTTTTTGGCAGACCGCCGGGCACGGCCAGCGCGGAGACTTTTGACTTCAATGTTGAGCGACATTTGTCGGCGTTCATCCGTGTGCTCTTTTCTTGAAATTCCATCGAATCCCCGCCAGAATCTTCGGCGATGCAGGCACACCAACCAATAGACCCCGGTGAAAATCCGGTCATATCCCCATTTTCGGATGCCGAAAGCCCAGTTTTGCGGAAGCGACGGAAGAGTCACCTCGCGTTGTGGATTTCCCTCGGCGTTGTCCTCTGCCTGGTTCTGGGAATCGGAGGCTTTTTTCTCACCCGTTACCTGAACGATCCTCTTCGTACTCTGGAACCATTCCCCGTTGGAAAATATCTGGAGAGCTACAAGGCGCTGGCCGGCTCCAAATTCCGGGGCAATCTCCGGGTGGAGAACGACCTCGGTTGGAAAGAAGGCTCGGGGCGCCTCATGGTTTTTTCGCTCCGGGACAATCCCCACCCCATCGTAGTGATGATTCCGCCGAGTCTGGCACAGATTTATTTCACCAAGGGACAAACCTATGAGGGGGAGCTTGAAGTCAAAGAAGGAGGACTGATTTATGCGAATTCCATTCGGAAAAACTAGCGCGGCAATCATCATCGCCAGTTCCATCGCACTGGCGCAGGAGCTACCCCAGCAGGATCAGGGCGGGACACCGGAAACGCCCGCTGTTCCTGCAAAGCCAGAGACCACCGCCAATCCTGCAAGCTCTCCCACTTCCACGAAAGGAAATGGAAGCGACATGTCGACTGCTCTGGACTACCTGATGAACCGCAAGCCGCAGGATGGATCAATGGGCAAGCAAGCCTTTGATTCAGGGAAACGCGGAGAAACCAAGGCCATCGCTGATGACGCGGTCGGCAGCCATCGGAACGAAGATCAGGAAATGAGAGCCCGTTTTGAACGGTATCTGGGCATGGCCCCGGTTCCCCAAGAAACACTCACCGAGTATTTCACCAAAATGAAGCAGGTTTCCACATTGCTTCGAGACAAGCAGATTTTTCCGGCATGGAAGCAGCTCCATGAATTGGCCGACTACACAATGATTGATGCGGGAATCAGCAGGGAGCTTGCCAATCGGGTCGAGTCCATTTGGAACACCGACAAGGCATCAGCGGGCATTGATCGCAAAAACGAAGCCATCCGCAAGGATGTAAAAACCTCGAATCGGAACGCCGATTTGATGTCTGACCAAATAACGGACCAAGAGCTTGAGCATCAGCGAAAACTCAATCAGATCGGCAACAACAAGCAGAAGGGCCAGCAACAGCAAACCCAGCCCAACGGCGGAGTTCCCCAGATGCCACAAGACGGAGGCAATATACCCCAACCCAGCGTGGCAGGGCTGGAAGGCAAACTGCAACTCACGGAGGAATATCTTCGGTCACTCGAACTCAAAGCCAGAATCAAGCTCAATGAGTTGAAACAGGAAAAGTTGCTGGAGCAGGCGAAAACGAATTTTTCCGAGTATATTTCCACTCTCTATAACAGCGGGCGCTTGAACCACGTCGTTCTTGCAGCCGATTTCTACCGGAAAATATTCGAGGAAGCGGAATACCCGGTTGACATGGCCAAGCAGGTCAATGCTTCCTTGGAAATTCAGCGGGATGTGCAGAGCGCCATTGAGGTCTTCCGCTACAAGGCAGACCGTGGGCAGCTTTCCGGAGCCAGTGACAGCCTGCAAACTGCATTCATGACAAATGAACTCAATGCTGCCGTTCTTGGTTTGGAACGCCCGCTGAAAGAGAAGGTGGCGGACTTCAACGCCAGTCTCGACCAGATGCGCAATCTCATCGAGGCGCGGGATTTTGGGAACTTGGAAATTCTTCTTCAAAAGGTCAAAGAATCCGCCACGGACTTCGACACGACAAAGCCGATGGCAATTGTCAACGGGGTGAAGCTGGAGAGCAAAATGCGCTTGGGAAAGGCTAAACTGGCTGCACAGCAAGGCGACTTGAAACTGGCGATGGAGGAATTTCAGGCGGCGGCGGAAGCTTGGCCAGGCAATCCCGATTTGCAGGACAAGGCGCTAACTTTCTTCGATACCCAGGACATGAAGTCCCAGGCACTGGTCGAATTTGACAGACTGGTGGAAGAGCAGAATTATCGGGCGATTTTTGACAAGCAACTTGGGTTCGCCCCCGCCATCAAGGGAGACGCCAAACGCGAAGAAGCCCTGAAAACGGCCTTGCTCTCCATCAAGGACGCCGAGATGGCCTCTGAGAAAGCCAATGTTTTGATGATGAATGGGGACTTCTTTGGCGCATGGGAGACGATTGAACTCGCCAGCACAAAACTACCAGACGACAAAAAGTTGAACAAACTCCGTGCGGATCTCTCTGGGCGCAGCGCGGAATTTGTTTCCGCCATCAACAAGGCGCGGGATGCCGAAGGCCGGAACGAAATCGGATTCAGCATCACTTGGTTCGTCAATGCCCAGCGGCAATATCCGGCCAGTCAGATCGCAAATGAAGGAATCGACCGTCTGAGCAAGAAATTGCTGGAAGCCAAAATGTGACCTTCTTTCGCCACAAAACAGAGGAACCGCTGATAACGCGGATGGAACGAATAAGTAGAGAAGACATTGCAGGGAATCGAATGGATTGGTCACCAAGAGGCGCAAAAGCACAAAAAAAAGAGGAACTCAGATCCATGAATCAATCTCCGCTTCTATCGTATTCCCTATCCGTCCTATCCGTGTAATCCGCGGTAAAAACTTCTCCTCTTCTTTTTTGTGACTTCTTGAGCCTTTTGGCGGCAATAACCTTTATGGCCAGCGCAATCAGCGTCCACAATCTTTCGGTGACCGTTCGGGAAAAGCGTCAGGCAAAGATGCTTCTCTCGAATGTCATTTTTGAGGTTGAACGAGGCCGATTTATCGCTGTCATCGGTGCATCTGGCTGCGGGAAGAGCACTCTAATCAAATCAATGGCAGGGTTGATTGAGCCATCAGCCGGTCAAATTCTTTTCGCGGGCCAGTCCGTGCAGGAGTTGAATGACCATCTCCCGCTAGCAGTCGGTTATCTTCCCCAGTTTGGGGCATTCCATGAGAAACTGACCGTGAGAGAAAATCTTTCCACGGCATCTGCATTGCGTCTCCCGCGAAAAGTCACAGGGGAACGCCGGCAGGCATGGATGGATCACATCACAGAGTTAGCCCGGATTGCCCCCCTGCTTTCCCAGGAATACCGAACCCTCTCCGGCGGACAAATGCGGCGGATGGCCCTTGCGGAGGAATTGATTGGAGATCCCGCGTTCCTCCTCCTTGATGAATTGACCAGCGGGCTCGATCCATTTTCCGAGTTGGAAATGATGGCTTGGTTGCGGGACTTGGCACACAACATGTCGAAAACGGTTGTACTCGTCACCCATGCGACAAACAACCTGCACTATTGCGATGGCATCCTTTTCCTCCACAAGGGAAGGCTGGTTCATTTCGGAGATTACCAGTCGTTGCTGGACTCACACGGAGTGACTTCCATTGCCGAGTTATTCGGCCTCTACCAAACACAGAACGTTGACTTGTCGGCACTTGATGATCCTGTTGAGGAACCACCGTCACAGCCAGCGGACGATGCTCTTACAATCAAATCCATGCCACCACCGGAAGGGTGGGTGCAGACTCCGACGCTCTTGGCGAGACAGGCCAAACTTTTCTGGCGAGACAAGGGGCAAATTATCCTTCATATCGCGCTCATTCTCACATTCCCGATTCTGGTAGCTGTGTTCGCCACGAGCGGGTTGCCACAAGTCAGGAGCCAGACGCTCTCCCTCGAAACCAACATTCTCCGCACTCTTCAGGATCAGCTTTTCTATCTCAAGGAGTCCTTTCAAGCGGCATCCCTGATTTCCGGGCTGGCGATGTTCCAAGTCATTCTCCTGACGCTCATCGGGGCCAATAACGGGGCGCGGGAAATCGCCAAGGAGCGAAATATCCTCGCCAAGGAGTCAAGGGCCGGCCTCTCGTCAACGGCGTATGTGGGGGTGAAATTTCTGCAAGTTGCCCTCCTGTGCGCGGCACAAGCGTTTTGGATGGCTTGGTTCGTCAAAACTGTCTGCGGTTTTCCGGGGAATCTCTGGGATCAATTCGCAATCCTTTTCGCAACCACCCTCGCGATGAGCACGACATGCCTAGCGATATCCGCGGCCTCTCCCTCCCCGGAACGAGCATCACTGTTAGCAATCTACCTCGTCGGATTCCAACTTCCCCTTTCCGGTGCGGCTCTCGCGCTTCCCGATTGGCTCAGCACGATTTGCCGCCCATTCATCGCAGCCTATTGGGGATGGAGTGGGTATCTGCAAACTTTCCGAGACACCCGTTATTTCGATATCGTTCGTCAATCAAGCGAAACATGGGTGGCTCCCTACCCTCTGGGAATGGCTGTATTGGGAATGCACATCCTTGTCGCCTTGGTGGCCACCATCTTTCTGACATCGGCGGTAAAACGGAGGGCGTCTGAATGAGACTCACATTCTTGGTTCTTCTTGCTGGAATGGCGAGGATTACGGCCGCTGATAAAATCGAAACTCTTCGATTGGAACCGGCCCCGAACATGACGCGGGCGGAACTGCATCATGTCGCAACAGTTCCAAATCCCAAAGCAGTTTTGGTGTTGTGCCCTGGTTGCAATGGAAGTGGAGAGGATTTGATTCGTTCGTCCAAGTGGATTGCGTTCGCAAAAGAGCATCAACTCGGCCTGGTCGGGCTTTCCTTTGCTTCTCCCATGCCTGCAATTCACGATGGGACTGGATATTACTACGCCTCAAAGGGCTCAGGAGAAAAACTGCTTGAGGGAATCCTCAAAATCTACGGCAAGGATCTCCCCATGCTACTTTACGGGTTCTCTGGTGGAGCGCATTTTACGAGTCGCTTTGAGGAATGGAGACCGGACAAGGTCATTGCATGGTGTGCGTATTCGGCAGGATGGTGGGACAAGCCGAAACCAAATCCGACCTCGCCACCAGGAATTGTCGCGTGTGGCGATGAAGATTCCCGCTATGGGGCTTCCCTTATCTACTTCAAACAAGGCAGAGCGGCTGGAAAATCTTGGTTGTGGGTTAGTCTTCCTCACGTTGGACATTCTCGAAATACCGAGTTGGACCAATTTGTAAGAAGTTACTTTTTTGACATCTTGGACCATTCTCAAAAAATACCTTTATGGGTCGACATCGATCAGCAGTTGGAAGTCCCTCTTTCAAATCAGATAACTTATCCATCACTAACCGGCTGGTTGCCATCTCAAACACTATTTGAATCATGGAGGAATATTCATGCGCCTTAATACACTTATATTCATTAATTCATCTGTCGGAGCACTCAAATACCCTTGGATAGCGAAGACTCCTCTTCTCGGAGGAATAACAGTTAAAGAACTCGTGCCAAGAAAACAGGTTTCTAGAATGGCTCTCCAGTCTCAATATTCAAACAATAATACAGTGCGTATTTTTTTACTTTTTACTTCACTGTTTCTACCAATCTTCAACTCTACATTTGCCCAGAATACTGCCTCGACAGCAAAAGCGTCGGAACCTACTCGCTTATCCGGTTCGCCAATTGTCGGAAGTTCAGCGGTCATAAGTTCCATCTCAGATTTTTTCAAGATTGATTTGGTAAAGTTTCACCAGAAAGAACCAGATGATCGCATATGCGTTTGGAAAAACCCGGGCAGGGCGAACTTAAGGAAAGGCACCACGAGTTTTTCGCCTTGTTTGGAGGTTAAAGTGTCAGTGAAGGAAAATATCCGCTCGGACACAACATTTGCGAAAGCTTATTTTTACGGAGAGGACAACAAAATTATTGAATCCCTTCAAACTCCCTCCAAATCCGGCTTGCCGGGTACGGTGAAGGCAAGCCAAGTCCAATCACCTGTTCTTTTTTATAAAGACCAGCTCAACCGTTTCTTTTTTGAAGTTCCCGATGAGATTGCCAAAGTAAAATGGAAGGCGGTGATTGTATTTGGAGACGAAAACGAGACTCAGGTGGCAACTTACCCACCAACTATCTCCGCTTTTCATCTGGATTATCCAGAAAGACGGCTTGTTGAGGACAAATCAGCGAAGCGGATTGCACGCAAGCCTGCCATGGATCCGCTGATTGAGCATGTCGTTCGGACTCAAAATCCAAAAATGCCACAAATCACTTTATTTCTGAGACCTCCAAAGGGAATAACCGACGCGACGCATATTCAGGGAGTGCTGGCAGTTTGTATCCTTGCCAACGGGCTCGAAGAGATGAAGCGGGAACTCACAAAAGAAGAAATGTCCGGGGATTATGACGGTCTCTTCAGTTTTGCCAACAAGCATAAGTTGGCTATTCTGGCATGGGGATCAAAGAGGCTATGGGATCCCGGAAAAAACTACGACGATCTTCCGAAGGAAAAAGCCAAAGAGATTGATGTTTCTCTCGATACCGTTTCTACTGCATGGGCGCGAGGAGTACAAGAGTTAGGAGAGAAATATGGTATCCCACAAAGAAATTTTCTCCTCTGGGGAAATTGTGGAGCAGGTCAATGGGCACAACGTCTTTGTTTGCGAAAACCAGAATATTTTCTCGCTGTTTATATCCATCAGCCTGGCAGTTATGATAAACCCACGCCAGAAGCCGCAAAAGTTCTTTGGTGTTTAACCATCGGTGAACTGTATGGGGGTTATGAACGTTCGAAGCAATGGGTAAATATGGTTCGTGATATGGGCTATCCAATCATTTACAAAGCCATTCCTGATCTTGGGCATCACACTCATCCGGATGCCACAGCACTTGGATTCGCATTTCTCGATTTCGCCCTTCAACAAAAAGAAAAAAGAATTGCTCTTGATACGGCTTTACAAAAGAATATCTCGAATGCATCTATCGAAAAGCCCGCCTCGCCGTGGTTGAAAGAGTTTAATTCGCCTGCTTTTTGGGGCGACATGGTTAATCAAGAAGTGTTTCCTGCGGATCAAGTTAGTATGATTCCGAAAGGATACCGTATCCCCCTACCAACAAAGGAAATCGCCGATATTTGGATGAAAGATCAATGAACCGTTTGACCTGCCTCTGCGAGTGGGACACTTCAAAACTGGAGATCTGCAGTTTGATCGCGAGGAGAAGGTTTCGAATTCAGAGCACGCGCCCCAACCATCGCTGACTGGCTGGTTGTCATCGGAAAATCTGTTCGCCGGATGGAGACGGCAATGCCCCGTAGGGTGCCCGCGGATAGGGCGGATGCATATGGCCACGAAAAGGCCAAAAAAGAATCACAGAAGATTTAACCGCCGATTGCACGGATAGGGCGGATATTTTATTTCCCCAATGTCTGTCTTCCATCTGTTTCATTCGCGTTGTCAGATGTTCTTTTGTGTGTCTTTTCGGGCCTCTCTGTAGCAATATGAATCGCAGTTAGAAGCATGAATATTTTCCTTTCACGCGACGGAGTTGATACCGGCCCGTTCACTTGGGTGGATGTGTTCATCATGCTCAGGAAGGGCGAACTGTCCATGGACGTTCCCGCGCGGATCGAAGATGATCCGGAAATCAAGAGCATTGAAGAATGGGGGCTTTGGCGGGAGGGCGACGAAGTTGGTCCGTTCACTTGGGAGGAAATTTCCGCAATGCTTGAAGCGGGGGTTTTGAGTCTTGGAAATCCCGCCAGATTCGAGGGGGATGTAGCCCTAAGCAATTTGTGGGAAATTATCAGCCAGAGCAAGACGATTTGCCTTCCCACCGAGGATAAAAACCCTGGGAGATTGTGGGCTCTTGGGGACCTGGGGAAGAAGTTTGTCCGAGAGATTCAAAAAGCGCTCAATGTTCCGACAATTAGACTGCGGGTTGCGGGCGGAATCGCCGCTATCCTTCTCTGCATTTTTGCTGTCTTCTCATGGGGAAAAAACAAGCATGCAAAAATCGAACCTCCTGCAGAACAACAGACTGTCATCGCGGGCCAGAGTTGTGAAGTTCAGGAACCACCGACACTAAAAATTCCGCCGCCCATATCGGAGCCCACTTCTCTACCACCTGCAATAGCAGCCACGGAGTCTCAGCAGGCGCTTGAAGCAGAGCCTCCGAAGGCGGACTCTGAGAATCCGGCTCCTCTTGAGAAGCCAGCCCAGGAGATCCCCACGCCTTCACAGCCCGACGCTGTCTCTGCCCCACCACCGAAGCCAGATACCCCAGTTTCATCAGTATCTCCTGTCCAACAAGCTATTGTTCAAACCGTCAAACCTGCCACGCCCGCTCCCCGACCGGCTGCAACCCCAACATCGTCAGCCCCGGCATCAGATTTTTTCAAAATCGATTCGGTAAATTTGATCCGCAAGCCCCCAAAAGACCTATTCGCGGTGTGGAAAATCCCTTTGGTCAAGGGGAAACCAGGGACTCCGATTTTCCGGCCATGCTTGGAAGTGAAAGTTTCTGTCAGCGAGAATTTCCGCTCGGATAAGACATTCGCCAAAGCCTACTTCTACGGTGAAAACGACAAACTTCTCGTAGCGTCGGATAAACCCTCGGAATCAGGCGTAGCTGGGAAGCCCATGTATTCCGTTCCTGTCCTGTTCTACAAGGACAAGCCAAACCGCTTCTTCTTCGAGATTCCTGAGAAGATTGAAAAGTCGAAGTGGAAAGCCTTGTTTGTTTTCGGAGATAAAAACGAAGCGCAGGTCACGACATACCCTGCATCCGCCTCGGCCTTTTGGCTTGAGTACCCCGAGAAAATGATTGTCGAGGACAGAACTACAAAGAGAATGGCCCGCAAACCCGATATGGACCCACTCATTGAGCATGTTGTGCGGACACAGAATCCCCGCATGCCTCAGATGACATTATTCCTACGGCCTCCAAAGAGAATCTCCAACGCATCAGAAGTCGAGGGGGTTCTTGCCTTATGCGTTCTTGCCAATGGACTGGAGGATATGAAGCGCGAACTCCGTAAAGAGGAGATGTCCGGCGACTATGCCGGACTTTTCAGTTTCGCAAACAAGCACAAACTCGCAATTCTTGCCTGGGGATCTCGTGGGCTTTGGGATCCGGGCAGGAATTACGACGACCTTTCGAAGGAGCAAGCCAAAGAAATCGATGTGTCTTTTGATATCGTTTCAAATGCATGGGCTCGGGGAGTCAGGGAACTGGGGGAAAAATACGGAATCCCTCAGAAAAACTTTCTCCTTTGGGGGAACTGTGGATCAGCTCAATTCGCGGCACGTCTCTGTTTACGGAAGCCGGAATACTTTCTTGCAGTTCATGTCCACATGCCAGGAAGCTACGACAAGCCAACACCTGAGGCTGCTAAGGTCCTCTGGTGCCTTACGATTGGAGAACTGGAAGGCGGCTACGAGCGATCCAAGCGCTGGGTTAAGACAGTGCGACAAATGGGCTATCCGATTGTTTACAAGGCTATTCCCGGATTAGGCCACGCGGGCCATCCAGACGCCGCCGCACTAGGTTTTGAGTTCTTCAGATTTGCTCTTTTACAAAAAGATAAAAAAGAGGCGCTTGAGGAAACGCTAAAAAGGCACCCAGGTTTGGAGGAAGAGAACATACCTAAACAACCATGGCCTGAAGAATTTCGCTCGCCGTTTTGTTACGCTGATTTTGTCAACCAAGAAATATTCCCTCCAAGTCAAATAGATAAAATTCCACAAGGTTTCCGTATTGCTCTTCCAACCGATGACATTGCAGTGATTTGGAAAAGTGATAAATAAACCGAACTGAACTTTACTCACTTAAGCAGCACTACATCTTTAAAGAAATCGCCACTCGAAATACTCAACCTCTCGGGCACATTATTTTCTACAGATGCTCCTGGCTTACGAATGAATGTTAGCTTTCGCACAAACAAACCCGGTATTTCCTTTGATTCCACAAGATTCCCTAGCTCCAACATTATAGAAGAGTTTTTTAACGCAAGCCTTTCTAAAACAGTTTTTCGAGAGAAGGCTAACACACTTGCATTTGATGCTTGGCTAGGAAAATAAATTGCGTCAGATTCTAAAGTAAAGCCTTTTTCAAGAATGCAAAATCCTTTTAATATTATCACCCAAGTATTTTGCTCTCCATAACTACACACAATTTTTTTCTGAACCAATCCTTCTTGCGACGAGATATTTAATACTCCACGTATTTCTTTCAATGAATGATCTCCGGAATTGAGCTCTTCCTTAACACTCAAGCACCCGCATTCAGGAGTAATACTTCTTAATTTGCCCTCTTGCAGCTCCTTTGGTGTTGAAACAAAAAAAGAGATTGTTTCCTTTGGTCTGACTAAACCAAGTTCTTTTATGGTGATTATTTTATCAGCCTTAGCAGAAGAATAGAAAGAAAATGAAACAATAAATGTAAGCAATAATGGCTTCAAAAACAAATGTCTGCAATGCGCGTGCACTATTATGAATGCTTTTATTGGACTTCTATTTTAAAATCACCTACTGTCAATGCGCTGGCTGGCAGGCCATTTTCTTCTCGTGTCTTTGTTTTTATATCCAACGAATAATCTTGGTTAACTTTTATAGCTAACGCCTTCTTAAAATCTGAAAGAGGAATTTCTCTATCTACATCTAACTTCCATATTTCAGAAAAGATCTTCAAACTTGTCAAATATGAATACGCTTCTAAGACCGTCTGATTATGACCTTTGGCATCAATTGTCTTATCAAGAACATCTCCATTCTTAAATATCAACTTCTCAACTGCTCCTTGAGGAGAAAACGTGATTAAAGCATTTTGATCTTCAGCGGATACCTTATATGCGCTATTTTTTCCTATGGCGTGCGCAATAGTTTTTGCGAACTGATTTCCTTCTTTGATGCAAAGATCAGCAACATATAAATCCGGCACGCCGATTAATTCATTTGCCAGATCTGAAACTGCATTGTCGGTTATAGTGTATCTTCGCTTTCCGCGGTCTTCAGTTAACACGACGCCATTTCCAAATGCTATTTTCGTAATCCCAAGGGCGCTTCCTATATGATCATAAACAACATCAACTTTCCATCTCAATGAATTTTCATACCACAGTGATATATGTCGTTTTTCAACATATCCTCTAGCCATTTCCTCTGTAGCTTGAAGGCTAGTCTTTAAAAAATTTACCCTGTTGACATAATCATCACCAACAAGATCTACATTCTTAATTTGCTTTTTTAGGTCATCTATTGTCGCGCGATAACGCTCCGAGTCAGCAAGCACATCTTTTGTTACACTCCACTCGCATTTAATGGCTGATTTATTACTCAACCATTGTTCAAATGTTCTATCCTCACAGCGTCCCGTGAGGGGAAGCTGGAGCATCAAGATGAAACTAATAAATGCGAATTTTAGTGAAACACACATAAATTATTCATTCGTGTTATTTGTTGGACAAAATTGACCGGCAGCAATCTGGCCGATAGCAGTTATCGGCACCGTGCGACTATTGACCGTTACCCATGAACATTGTCCATTGACCTTTTGGCACTGTTTGTCTTCTATGGTCTCTGTTACACTAACAGTAGTTTGTGAGCAGCCAGTCAATCCCGCGCTTGCCATTTTACACCCCGGCCCCATTGGTGCACTGTACACGGTTTGCGTCGTAGGAATACAATTAGTCCCAAGACTAGAGCAGGAGCTGGATCCGTGAGTATAGGTTTGCGTGCCATTATCGCTCTTCGTAATAAAGCACACTTGTGTTGCTAATAAGCAAGACACACTAATGAGCAGGCACGATGCGATGACGTATGGAATTGATGTTTTCATGATGTTATGGTTGTTGTTGTTTATTGAAATGCAATTGATAGGTTTGTCAGTTTCCCAACTTCATCTTGAGTCGAATTAATTGTAAAATCACTCTGCTTTTCTTGATCATTGATGTCTGTTTTGATGTCGATCCGCCGCAATAATAGCCCCTCTTCATTATAGACAAACCGGCTTTTCCTATTCCCTTGCTGAGATTTTTCCTCTACCAGCCGTATTTTTCCCGCAAGCACGCCGGACATATAGACGTGTTCATATCGCTCGTTCCCATCTTTTTCCATTCTGAATTCAATTCCTTTTTGATCATTCCTTTGCCATTTTTCATGCAATCCATTAGCATAACTTTTCGTAATCAATGCAGTCACTCGTGGCGTGTTCGATGGAATAATATTAAACATGTCGTTGCCAGTAGATAGGACAAGTTTAGTTTTGGGATCCCAAGAAATAACTTTATCTCTGATTTCTATTGTTGGATTACGATTGGAATCAATTCCATATCGGAAGTAGAAAGTCTTTTTATTTTCATCAGTTATTTGACTCACCCCTTCGCCAATGCTGCTTACAACCTTAGTTCCATTAACTGAAGAAACTATAGGCTCATCAGCACTGGATATTTCGATGCGATCCGTTTTTGTCAGGAACAACCCTTGTTTCTTATCCTTCTTATATGTGAGTATAGGATTGGAGTCTTGATGCAATTGGAAGAATATGCCATTTTCATATTGAAAATAAAGTTTTTCGTTGGCAGCGGTTGTTAATGTTGATATTTTTCCGTTTGTAAACTTGATCGTCCAACCGCATGTGGCCCAAACCGTAATATTGTTTTCTTGAATTTCTCCTGTCCAGCCGTAATCTCCAACCAAAAGATTCGGATTTTTTTGTGATCGGAACAAAGTTGCTCTTTTCCCATCAGGCTGAATCATTTCAAATGTATTTTCGCTAGATTGAGTAATTCTTGACTCAATAAGAGGAACCTCCCAACCGTGTCCAAGATATGGAGATTTGATGTTATTTGAGGAACTAAATGTGATATACAAAGGAAGATGCGTATTTTTCTGCAAAACTAGCGTTGCTACTTTTTGAGAAAAGAAAACAGTTCCATCCTCTGCCACGCCTTCAAAGCGCTGTGCAGGCATCATCCAATCAATTCCACAAGACATCGCTTTTTCCGAAATAAACAGAAAAACCGTACAAAGAGCTATCCCCAGAGAACTATTTCTAAAGATAAAAGATATATTCATAGGAAATAATGCCTCCGATTAACGAAAGGCCACCTCTGTCCGGCATCTTGTGGGTTTTGAATAAACCTGCCAAGGGATAGCGTTTGCCGACAGTTTCTGCGTTGGGTTAAAGTCAGAAAGCATTGAGAACATACCTTCAATGGGCTGACTGACTGAAGAAGATGCCCGTTCTCGCCTCTAGGCAGTGGCACTTTATCCCAAGGCAGAAAGCGGCAGGAACTGTATCCCTCCTTGTTCTCACATCGAATAAGGTTTTCATGATGACGGGAGGGAGGTAAGCACGCACACAAAAGACTGTCAATAATATTTCACGTTACAAGCCCGTGACATTTGTATAGCCCTTTTTATCAGTGGGTTGCTCTTCGATAAACCCAGAATGAAACCGCAAGAAGAAGGAACGTTCGACCAAAAGAAATCCACGTTTTCAGAGCAGATGGCGCCCCAGATCCGAAACAGCCACAATCCACATCAAGCTCACGAATGAGCGCCTGCCCTAGAGCAATTCCAAAGACGATAGCAAGGCCAGCAACTGCCAACGAAGCGGCGCGAGTCTTCCAACCTGACAGGAGCATGAGCCCAAGGAGAATTTCAAATGGAGGCAGGCCGAGGGCGACGACATTGATGAATTGGGCGGGCAGAAGCTTGAACGTGGCGATGCTGTCCACAAATGCCTGGGGATTGAGAACTTTCGTTGTCCCCGCGTAGAGAAACACGATCCCCAGAACCATGCGGAGGACGAGAAGGAACCAGCAATTTTCAAGGAATTTCATAGCTGCAAAATGGAACCGCGGATGACGCGGATGGAACGGATAAGAAGCAGGGAAAAAGCGGGCCACAAAAAGGCACGAGAGGACACGAAAATGGGCACAGCGGATGACGCTGCGGGCGGATGGAATAGTTGAGGAAGGCGGGTTGATCTCATAAAATATCCGCCTGATCCGAAAAATCCGCGGTGAATTCTCCCGGGCGTTTTTTTGTGATTTTTTGAGCCTCTTTGTGGCTGGTCTGCTCTGGTTTCATCCGCTGTATCCGTGCAATCAGCGGTTGATCTCCTCCGGTTTCTTGGCGTTCGTCCATTCGCTCCAGCCGTCTTCAAAAAGAGCAAGATTGGTGTAGCCCAAAGTGGCGAGGGATTTTTTCACCAGGCCCGAATCCTCGCAAGATGAGTCGGAACAGTAGATGACGAGCGGTTGCGATTGGTCGGCTTCCAATTTGCCCTTCAATGCTGCATACCCCTTTTCAAAATCATCCCTTGGCAGGCTGAGGGCACCAGGAACATGCCCCAGGCGATGGAAGATTTCTGGTCTGGCATCAAGGACCAATCCTCCCTTGTTCTCCACGTAGGAGGCAAATTCTTCCAAAGAAAGTTTTTCAGGGAGATGAGCAACTGGCGCTGGAGCAGAGGTGGCCTCTTTTGACGCAATCCGCTGAACGGAATCCTGCAAGCGGGCAGCCTTGTCTTTATAGACGAGAGAAAGAGGTGTGTCCCGGAACTGGTTGACGAGCAGCCCGGCGCAGAGCGCGGTGGTTGCCACGAGCCATATCGTCATCAAGTCGGAGCGGAGCGATTTCATACGGAAACCGGCAGATGGATTGGCCACGAAAAGGCACGAGAAGACACAAAAAAAAGACAGAAGAAACGGTAAGAATTGACTGCGGATTGCACTGATTTGGCGGATGAGGGAAGGCGATCGGCCTTGATTTTCTCCATTCGTATGATCGTCGGGCACGCTCCCTTTTTGTGAGTTTTTGCGCCTCTTTGTAGCTGAAACGGGTTTTTCATTGCCCGTTCTCCTCCAGTTGTTGCTCGTCTGTTCATTCGTTCAATCCGTGGTTAAGTTCTTCTTCTTCTGAATCAGCGGTGAGGCAGGACCACATCCGGCCAGTTTGGGATAAAATCTCCAATTCCAGCCAGAGACTCGACTGTGGCGACAGGTGACCAATCGGATGCGGCGGATGACTGGGAAAACTCACCGATGACAACCTTGGTGCTGGTTTCTTTCGGGACGGGACATTCAGAGGGATAAAAAACCGGATTTACCAGGATGAGCGACTTCACTGGAGCCAGCTTGGCAGCGATTTCCTCCGGCTTTGTCCATCCCGCCCTGCCGGAAAGAACCAGAGTGGAAGCCAAGTTGTCAGGAAGATCTGCGATGTTCTCGACGATTCCGCAGGAGAGGCTTGGATTTTTCGCGAAAGCATCCCTCAGCGGGCGGGGGAACGACTTGCCCAGAACAACCCGGTCTGCAACAACCCAGATGCTCGGAACGCCTTTCCCAATGACGTATGCGTTGCCTCTCTTGGAGATTGATGAGCAGGGTGCAAGGAGGGCCAAGCAGAAGAGGGTAAGAGCTGCAACAGCGGGAGGAAGAAGCAGTAGTTTTGTCTCAGGGCATTCCCGATGTCGAACGCGCCACACAAACACCCAAACCAGAGAGATAGCGGGGACAACCCAGAGCCAGACAGACTCGGCAACCGAACTGAACCAAGCGCCAGTGAAGAAAGAGATCCAGACGCCCAGCGGGACTGCAAGCCATCGGTTCTCACTTGTTGGCAGGCAGAGCAGAAAAACCGCAAGCCAGCCGAAAATGTAGAAAAACCGCCCGAGCCAGCCGAATTCCACAAGCCATGTCAGGTGGCTGTTTACCAGCGTGCGGTAGGATTCGCTCCGATCGGTAGGTTGATACCAGTCCATGTAGGCTTTGCCGGCTTGTCCGGTCCCCCACCCCCTAGGGGCATCAACCATCATCGTTGGTGCTGTCTTCCAGAGCACAAAACGGTTTGAGATGGACCGATCCTCTTGAACAACCCCTTGGCCGAAGCGTTCGTGGGCTTGGAGGTAGATGGACGCGCCGATAATCATCCAGGCAGATGCCACAACGCCGAAAATCCGTTTACCGGGCCACGGACGGCGCAGAGAGAGAACCAAGGGGATCAGCCCGCAGAACGCCGCCACCATACCCCCACGCGAAAAGGTGTGGAGCAAGCAGATTCCCAAGGCTGAAAACAGCACGAGCGATACCCAGAACATCCATTGCCGCACGTAGGCCAGCGACCAGACCGCAATCATCAGGATGGCAATCAAGGCAGCCGTCTTGTTTGGGTTGCCGAGCCCCCAATCCATCCGCCAGAAGCCTTGGAAAAAGATCTCGCTCATTGGGCAAGGCAGGGAAAATTCCCAGCGTCCCCTCGACGGAGACATTTGGATTTTTCCGAAACGTGTTGCGTGAATCCCACAAGAGACGCTTTTTAGTGTGTTCACTCAAACGGAGCAAGAAATTATCGCAGAGAATGATCCTGCCTCACTGGATAGTGAGAAAAACCGTTCGATAATACTCTGAATAATCGGGACAAAAAACGAGGATCGCAACATTCGATGCCCCACTGAACTGGAAATAGAAGTCCATTGGGGCACGGGGGACCCGATTGTCGGAGGGAGTAAATCGAACCAGACGGGTGGAGACCCTCAGCGGGCAGTCGGGGGGCAACTCCGAAAACCAGCGGTGCAGACTATTCCCAACGCCATCGCTCGCAAGCTTACCAAACAAGCTTTTCCGGACCTCCCACGAGGTTGTGTGCCCCCCGATAGGCTTGCCATGCCAAAAAACCTTGCGTTGGGTTTTCTGGAAAAGAGCTTTCTCAAAGTCTTCATAGGACGGACATGACGAATGCCAACCTACAAAGTCGCTGAACGAAACGGCATCAGGAGAAAAAGTATACTCGACGGCCCCGGCTGGAAAGTCAGCCTGTCCGTCCCCCTCCCAATTCGCACTCCGCTGAATATTGAGTCTCGCATTGTCTGCGTCCTCAGAAGTCAAAGCCTGGAGGATCGTGATGGCCAGGAACGAGGGTTCTTTCTTGCTTGGATCCCAGATATTGATTGCGAAACCGTAATTCCGCTGCCTTGGCAGGAGGTAATGCCCACGATCATCGAATGCCTTGAAGGAAGTCATCTGGGCAACGTCCCCATCCCGTTTTGAGGCTGGGACGAAAGCAATGGTCCCCTGTGGTGTATCGTGATAAAAGGAGGGGCGGGACTGGTAAATCACCGGCTTCTGAACAACCTCCTGAGCCTCCATGCCAGCAGAACACAGACCCAGCAGAATCACCAGTGCTTTTCTCATTCGGTGTTGAATCTGAAAAGTGGCAATATGGCCGTCCAGAGAATGAGAATAACCGCTGCAAGGGGTTTGTTGAAATAGTCCCACTCATTGAATGGGCCCCCAAGCGAGTAAACCCAAATAATAAATGTCACCATCGTGGCGGCAATTTGACCAAAGCTCACCACCTTTAAAATTACGCGGAGATAGAACGGAAGAACCATCAATAACACCAAAGACGCTCCGGTCAGCAACCATGCCCGATTGCCTCCTTCCGGAATGATATTGTCAATCGAGAGGTAGGCCGCAACGATTTCGGCCGGAATCAACTTCAGGAGCTTCGTTCTGTAATCGTTTTCTTTTGTAATTGCTCTTGCCATGGCTTCTTACAGTTGGAGAAATCAAGTCTTGTTCGAAGGAGTGAGCCGAAAGACATTCACGCCGGGATCTGTCGAATCCGTATCTGGATCACGGTGGAGGGTGATGTCCACAAGGATGGGTTGATCGGGGCGGACGAATGTTGAATTTCCTACACGAAAGACTTCAACCCCGCAGCTCGGGTTTCTGAAACGGATGCGGCGCGAGATGTGAGCTGCGGATATACTCATATCCACCACCGGATTTGCAGGGGAATTCAGAAACTCGTCGAGATCCGTGAGATCAAAGAGAAAACTGCGATGGTTTGCGGATCTTTGGTTTTTTGTGACGCTTTCAAGGATCTTGGTGTTGATTTCCTTGAAGACATGATCGTCCGAATCCCTCGGTTCCTGGTAAAATTCGATCATGTAATCATCAATTGGGGCTCCATGCTGATCATTCACGCGGAAAACGACATGCTGGTAGCGATGATACCACTCAGGATTCGCCCCTTTGATTCCCTCCGCAAAGGTCTGATCGGTCAGTTGATTGCAGCGTTTGAAATGTTGTTGATAGTCCGCAGGCGCAATTGTCAGTGCCGAAACAAGGATGGTCTCCCATTCCGAATGCTGAGTTGGTTCCTCTGGCCGGGTAATGCTTCCGTGATTTCGGTGGAAAACTGCCAAGGCCAGTGCGTTCACGTTCCTTCTCACTTCCACGAAATCAGGAACCTTGTCCGCGTCCTTGAAATCAATTTTGAAGTAAGAAGCCTGAAGGTTGGCGGTGGCAACGCGAACGGTTCCATCGCCACCATTTTCGTGCATCGTGGACTTGAGCGCCCCAGGATAGGCCGTTGTGCCGACCATTACTGTCGTCAGCGTATTCTGGGGATCAAAAATGGGGAACTCAGGATCGAACAGATCATCCACGGCCAGATCGAACGAATAGGGTGAGGCAAGCTCCAATGCATCCAGAACCTTCTGGCCGCTTTCTCCAAATCCACTCCATTTCCAACCTTTGAAGACCCGACCGAGGATGGATTTTCCAAGAGTTGCCAGCGGGGATCCGAAGTTGGCCGGGGCCAACATGCAGAGATGCTGGATAGGGGTGATTTTGGCATTTCGCCTGCCGGTCACATGATCCAGGCACTTCTGACGCAGATACTCCCTGACCACCAAACCACCTGTGCTGTGAACAATCACATTGAAACTGTGGTGTTCCTGCGAAATTCCGGATTTCTGCAAAGCCCTGTCGAATGCATACCCAAGATCGAACAGAGTCACCTCGTCGTTCATCGACAGGTAATCACCAAGAAAAACATTGATCGCCGGAAGGCCGTGCTCCTTTTCCAGCCATTCAGCAAGACCGTGAAATGATGAGCTGTTGTCGCTCCAGCCGTGAAGGATAATTGTGGGAAGCATATTCAGAATTTCGTATCAAGTGAACTGCGATCGGGAAGGATGGCGACCTCTCCGGTCAGCACCGGAACGTAGATGAAGGCATGACGGTATTTTGCAGAATACCAACCAGTCACTTCCGCAGTGATTTTTTCACCTTCCTTTTCCGAGTAGTCAAAATATTCGGACCCCGGCCTGCAGCTCCATGCCGAGTATGGTGCGATATGCATCAAGCAGGAACGAACATCGCCCTCGTCCCACTTCTTGGATGACATTTTTTTGAAGGCAACATAGCGGACCTTGTCGTTGAATAGCCCGATGGTGACCTCATACCCCTCATTCATTCCGGTGGGGGTGAATTTCCATGCCTTCTCTCCTTGAAAATTCATCCCGAGAAGATTGATCGCCATCAGACATTTTGAGCCAAAGTGCGCCACTGCCTCCGCTTTTGAACCGAGAAGAACATTCATAAAATAAGGCTGCTTTTTCTTACGGCTATTGAGCAGTGCAGGCACAAGATCAGACGCTCGAAAGAGTGTCAATTCAGAATTATCAGATTTGTCCGTAATGTTTGGTATTTTGTGCGCAGACAAAGAAAGCGGATAAAGAGAGGGGAAAATCAAGCTCTCTCGCGGAAACACGGAATTGGGAGCCGGGAGAGAGGTCTAGATCTGCCAATTGGTGATGGGACAGGCAAGCTTGCCAAAAGAAAACACCCCCAAGCGGGATCGCGGCAGCCAACAGCACCCAGGAGACCCCTCCCCTTTTCACCTGAACTGCGAAGGAAATCACGGGTGCATCAACACCTGCAAGGCACCGTGGAATCGATTTCATGCACTCCGCCCGCTCCGCAGAGACTGTGCAGCGCGACTGGAGCGAAAAGAATGACTCCACCAAAAACGGCCACAGGAACTCCCACACATCCTTCAGTCCTCTGACCAATCCAGGCAAACGCCCCAGCCTCTCTGGATATCGCTCAGAATTCGGCTCGCGCCATTTTAATTTTCTGCTATTTCCAACCGGGTGCACACTTCTTCAACGGATCACGAAAAGTTTGCCGTCATCGGCCTCGGGTGCCGGATGCCTCCCTCCGCATCGACCCTTGAAACGTTCTGGAAGTTCCTACTCCGCGGCGGAAACGCGATGAAGGCTGTCCGCAAGGACCGCTGGGATTGGCGTCAGTTTTTCGACGAGGATCCGAAACGACCCGGAAAGACGTATGCCCCGAAATTCGGAATGCTGGATGCCGATGTCAAACTCTTCGATCCGCTTGCTTTCGGCATTTCCCCCCGCGAAGCCGCCTGCATGGACCCCCAGCAGCGCCTGCTGCTTGAAGTGGCATGGGAAGCCTTCGAGGACGCAGGGATTCCCTTGGAACGCATGTCTGGATCGAACACCGGAGTCTTCATCGGAGGCTTCTGCCTGGACCATTTTGTCCTCCAGTCCCGGCCCTCCAATCGCCACCTGATCAATGCCCATTCTCCGGCCGGGGCAACCATGACGGTGCTGTCAAACCGGATCTCGCACGTCTTCAATCTGAAGGGTCCCAGCTTCACTCTCGACACGGCCTGCTCCTCCTCGCTGGTGGCGATCCACTGCGCCTGCCGGAGCCTGCGCGCCGGGGACTGCGACACCGCGCTCGCGGGAGGAGTCAATGTGATGACACAGCCCGATTTTCCGATCCTGATGAGCAAGGGCCATTTCCTCTCCGATCACGGCGAATGTCATGCCTTCGATGAAACGGCCGCCGGCTATGCACGCGGGGAAGGTGCCGGAATTCTTGTCATCAAGTCCCTCCGGAAGGCTCTGGAGGCTGGAGACCGGATTCACGCGGTCATTCGAGGAACCGGAGTCAACCAAGACGGCCACACCGACGGGATCTCCTTTCCAAACACCGATGCGCAGGAGATATTGATCCGCCAAGTCTGCGAACGATCGGGAGTGCGGCCCTCCGAGGTGGATTTTGTCGAGGCACACGGAACGGGCACGCAAGCCGGAGATCCCGCCGAGGCCAGGGCGCTGCACGTCAATTTTTCGCAGGAAAGGGAGCCGGAAAGGAAACTGCTGGTCGGCTCGGTGAAAACGAACATCGGACACCTCGAAGCTGCAGCCGGCATGGCGGGGATGCTCAAAGCTGTCGGAGTGCTGAAATTCCGCGAAGTCCCCCGGAACCTCCACTTTCAGCATCCCAACCCGGCGATTCCCTTCCACCAATATTGCCTCAAGGTCGCGGGCGAAAACACCCGGCTTCCCGCGGAGTCTGAAAAACCGGTGCTCTTCGCGGGAGTCAACTCATTCGGATACGGGGGCACAAATGCCCACATCCTTCTGGAATCCGCTCCGGCGGGAGCACAAACGGAGCCGGGAAAGGTGAAGTCCGGTCCGTTCCTCATCCCGTTCTCCGCCCGCGCGGAAAAATCGTTGCGGGATCTGGCGGGAAAATGTGCGTTCCAGATCGGGCAGGGACTTGATGGCACTCTCCCGGATCTGGCATACACGACCGCCTTCCGTCGCAGCCACCTCAGCTGCCGCTGCGCGGCGGTCGTTGAAAATCTCGATGATCTGCGCGAGCAGCTCATGGCCGCATCAACCGGACAACCGCATGAGGGGATCGCCTTCGGAACCAAACCGGTCGAAAGCACCCCACCCCTCGTTTTTGTCTATACGGGAATGGGCCCCCAATGGTGGGGGATGGGCCGGGAACTGATCGCTCAGGAACCGGTCTTCGCCGCGGCTCTGGAGGAAATCGACAGGCATTTCAAAACGCTTGCGGGGTGGTCCCTGCTCGAAGCGATGATGGCTCCGGAAAAAGATTCCAGAATGGAGCACACCGAACTGTCCCAACCCGCGAACTTCGCGCTCCAGGTCGCACTGACACGCCTGTGGGAATCGCGAGGTATCCGTCCGGCGGCGGTCGTCGGCCACAGCGTGGGCGAAGTGGCCTCCTCCTTCGTGGCCGGGGTTTATTCCCTGGATGAAGCACTCCGGATCAGCTTCCACAGGAGCAGACTCCAGCAGACGATGGCGGGACGGGGAGCGATGCTCGCCGTCGGATTGCCGGAAGCGGAGGCCCTGCAATGGATCGCGGATTCCCCGGGCGTCTCGATTGCGGCGATGAACAGCTTCAGCGCGGTGACCCTGTCAGGCGACACGGACCAACTCCGGTCCATCGCGGCGGAACTGGAGAAACGGGAAATTTTCCAGAAATTCCTGCGCGTCGAGGTGGCCTATCACAGCCCGCAGATGGACCCGCTCCAAGGGGAGCTGATGGAGTGTCTGGCAGGGCTTTCTCCCCGCGAAGAAAACATCCCCCTGTATTCGACGGCGTTCGGGAAACGGATTCCCTTCAGCGACTGGACTGCGGATTACTGGTGGCGCAATGTCCGGCAGCCGGTCCATTTCGCGCAGGCCATGTCGTCGCTCTTCGAGGACGGATACACGCACTTTCTGGAAGTCGGCCCCCATCCCGTGCTCGGGAACTCAATCCGGGAATGCGCGCCAGAGCGAAAGCTCGCCTGCTTCACTTCTCTCAGACGCAAGGAGCCGGAACAGAGGAGGTTCCTTCTCACGCTTGCCGAGCTCTACAACGCCGGAATTGATCCGAACTGGAAAAGCCTGGCCCCGGAAAGCGGACGCTTTCTGTCCCTTCCAAAATATTCCTGGCAGAGGCTGGAATACTGGTTGGAATCTGACCGGTCGAAAATGGACCGGTTCGGACTGTCCGGCCCGGTTTACCTGAATCGCACCCTCCCCGGCCCGCATCCCTGCTGGGAAGTGGAAATCAACCAGAACTACTTCCCGTTCCTCTTCGATCACGGCGTTCAAAATCAGACGGTTTTCGCAGGAATGGGATACATCGAGGCGGCGATCACCCTGAACCATCAGATCCACGATAAACCGGCCGTCGTGCTCGAAAACGTCTCTTTCGAACTCGTGTTGATCGTGGACTATTCCAAACTCCAATATCTGGTGACCGGGTTTGAGGAGGAAGCCGGCCGGTTCGTCATCTCCAGCCGTGTCGAAGGAGAAGAAGAAAGTTTTACTAGGCATTGTCGGGGTCGAATGCTGCCTCAAACCGGTCCGACAGCGGAAAAATTGGACCTTGCGACGCTGAAGCCGGAATGCCCGCGCCCGGTGTCCGTCGAAGCCTTCTATGAGGACCTTCAGACTCGCGGGCTGCACTACGGACCCGCCTTCCGGCCAACCAGTGAGGTTTGGGTCGGCACCGATTGTTTTTTGGTGACAATAGACACGTCCCGCCTGGACGATAACGCGCACCATCCCCTCCACCCCGCGATCTTTGACGCCGCAATCCAGCCGGTTCTTTTCTGCGCCGGGGGAACCCGGCTCTTTGTGCCCTTCTCCATCGAGAGGTTCGAATATTTTTCAAAACCGGACGCGGCCGCCTGCTTTGCCTTCGGACGGCTGATCAGCAAAACCGACTCCATGATCGTGGCGGATGTGTGGCTCACGAACGCCGCCGGCGAGGTGCATGCCCGCGCGCACCGCATGTCGTGCAGGACCATTGAGACCGGAGCCAAAGAAACGCCCCACCAACTTCTCTACTCGCCCGAATGGAACGAAGCCCCGCTCGAAGAGCAGGTCGGTCCCGACGGCGCGGATGTCATCATTTTTGCGGATGCGGAGGATTCGGACATCCTCCTCGCCAAGGATCTGGCCTCCCTGTTGCCGGGTTCCGCCCTGATCGTTCGGGAGTCCACTCCGGGGCAGGATCCTGAAAAGGATGCGATTGCCCGGTTGTTGTCATCCGGGGACCATGCGCACCGCCACCGCATCATCTCGCTTCATGGAACAAACGTCCGGACCTCGGAACCCACCACGGGCCGGCTCACATGGAAAATCATCGGGCTTTTGCAGGCGATTGGCTCCGTTCGCCCGCAAGGAGCGGATGTGACGCTTGTCACACGCGCTGCCCGCACGGTCCCGGGAGATGCGGCCCTTTCCAACCTGTCGGCGTTTCCCGTGGGATCACTGGGACTTGTCGCGCAAAATGAAGTCGAATCCCTGCGCTGCCGTTCGATCGATCTGCCGGGCGAAAAAATCGACGGAGAGGCTTCAAACATTGTGTCGGAACTCGCTGCCGACAGCCGCGGCGACATCGCCCGCCGCCAAGGCCTGCGGCTTGAGCGAACCGTTGCCCCGCATCGCGAGGAGAATGTCGCCGCCGGAACGGCCACGATCTCGGCTGAGGAACCGGTAGAGCTCCACTTGGGAACAAAGGGGAAGCTGGATTCCCTGTATTATGAGCCGACGGAGCGAAGACCGCCGGAACTCGGAGAAATCGAGCTTCGCGTGCATTCCGTCTCGCTCAACTACAAGGATGTCCTCAAGATTGATGGCCACATCCACCCGATTGCCCTCGAGGATACTTTTTGGGGCACGGATCCCGGCATGGAGTGCGCGGGAATCGTTGTCCGCACCGGGCCGGACAGCCGGTTTGCGCCGGGAGACAGAATCGTCACCATCCTTCCACGGGCTTTCCGGACCCATGCCACTATTCCGGAGACGTTTGCCGTAAAAATCCCCGACGGGCTGGGAATGGAGGCCTCGGCGATTCCTGTCGTTTACGTGACCGCCTACCGCGGACTGGTTGACATCGCAAACCTCCGGTGCGGAGAGCGGATCCTGATCCATCATGGAACCGGCGGCCTTGGCCTGGCCGCCATCAACATCGCACAATGGATCGGAGCGGAGATCATTGCCACCGCCGGATCGGAGGAAAAGAGGCGCTTTCTGGAGAATCTTGGCATCAGGCATGTCTTTTCCTCAAGGGATCTGGATTTCGCACAAGAGGTGAGAAAAAGCACGGACCAGCAGGGCGTCGATGTGGTCATCGGCTCGCTGGCCGGGCAGGCCGCCCATGCGGGACTCGGGCTGCTCCGGGCGGGCGGACGCTATATCGAGGTGGGGAAAAAGGACATTGCCGAGGACCATGACCTCCCGCTCCGCGCCTTCAACCGCAACCTCATTTATGCCTCCGTGGACATCGACCGGCTCGCGCTGGAGCGCCCTGCAGTCATTCGGGAGGCGCTGCACAAAGTCATGGAACACTTTGCAAAGGGCGATTTCAAACTGACGGCGACCCGCATCTTCCCGGCCCGCGCTGTCACCGAGGCATTTCATGAGATGGCCCGCAGCCGCCACATCGGAAAGCTGCTTGTCGACTTTTCATGCGGAGACATCGACGTGCGCGAAGCCCCCGATACCGCACCAGTCATCAAGCGGGACGGCTGCTACATCGTGACCGGAGGCACTTCGGGGTTTGGACTGGTGACCGCCCGCTGGCTCGCCGAGCAGGGAGCGGGCAGGGTCGTTCTCGCCAGTCGCTCGGGCGGAAAGGCTCCGGGCATCAAGGAAGCGGTCCAATTCATCGAGTCTCTGGGCACTCAGATCGAAGTCCTTTCCGTGGATGTGACGGATCCGGCTCAGGTGCGCGCCATGATCGAAGGCAACGGATCCTTCCCCCTTCACGGGATCATTCACGGCGCAATGGTTCTGGATGATGCGATGATGGCGGATCTCTCCCTGAATCGCTTCCTGCGCGTTTTCCTGCCCAAAGTCGCCGGCGCACTGAATCTGGCGGAAGCCATCCGGAAGGTGCCGGATCTCGATTTCCTCGTGTTCTATTCCTCCATCTCCGCCCTCATCGGAAACCCGGGACAGACAAATTACGTGGCAGCCAACAGTTTTCTCGATGGATTTGCGCACAGCCTGAGGGCGGAAGGGATTCCCGCCGTCTCGATCAACTGGGGCGCGCTGGCGGAATCCGGCGTGGTCGCGCGCAATGACCGGCTCGTCTCGGCACTCGCCTCTTCTGGAATCACCGGCCTCGGCAACACCGAGGCGCTCGGCGAGTTGGAAAAAATCCTCCGCATGTCGAAACCGCAGATGGGGGCCTTCCATGTCGATTGGGAAAAATGGCACGATGCGAACCCGAAACTGGCCGACGACCCGCGCTTCCGCGAACTGCGGATCGCCTCAGAGTCGAACGACGGCAGCGACGCCGCCTCTCAGATTCGCTCGGCTCTCGCGGGCTCCTCGCGGGACCAACGCCTCCGCGCCCTTGAAGAACATCTTCAGGAAATCTTGGGCGGAACCCTTAAAATGTCCAAAGAGAATGTTTCGACCACCCGGAAACTCAATGAGCTGGGAGTCGATTCGCTCATGGTGCTCGAGTTGGGACTGGGCATCAAGGAGCGCCTCGGCATCGGATTTTCCGCAATGGAGCTCCTCAAGGGGCAGAATCTTCAGCAGCTCGCAGCCCTGGCCGAGAACCGGTTGTGGGGCGGCCAGCAGACATCATGAACACAAGCAAAAGAGAGGACTGACATGGAAAAATCTTTGCAGGGAATGGACAGCATCGTCGCGTTCACCAACACCTCTGGCATCAAGGGGCGGGGAACCCTCATTCATATCTCCCGATCTGTGGCGGTGTTCGAGGTTTACAATCCCTACTCGCTGATCCAGCTCAGCGAGGTCCTTCAGGAATTGATGGTCATGCGCGGGGAACGTGTGATCTACAAGGGAAAAGGCGTGGTCACCAGCATCGTCTCCACCGGCCTGATGGTCATCGTCTCGGTCACCCTGATCGATGCATGGAGCAGCTTCGACCACCTGGAACCGGACGCCGCCCTCAGCGCCGAAATGCGAAAGTTCATCGAGGAATGGGAGGAGGGCGTCGCCCTGTCCGAAAGTTACCAGCTTGTGGTCAACAAGTTCGCCAGTTTTCTTGCCGAGGTGAGCCGGTGGGTTCAGGAGGCGGAGACCGCCATCGTTGGAGACATCAACGCGGACAAAGAGAAAGCCTCCCGTTTTCTGGAGTCCATCGGAGGTCCGGTGGCCGCGAAGATGGGCGAGTTGATGCGCCTCTTCGAGGCGGAGGCATCCCGCGTTTCCGAGGACGAGGTCGTGCTCTACAAGGCGTTCGCCCGACGGGAAATCCACCCTTACATGCTCTGCGCGCCGTTCGTATACCGTTCGTTTTACAAGCCGCTCGGATACGCCGGGGATTACGAAATGGTGAACATGATGCTGAAGGAATCCCCCGATACGGGGCACCATACCTACGCGCGGATTTTTCACGATCTCACCACCGATGTCGCCGCCGCCGCGGCACATCGCAACCGCATCTCGATTTTGGAAAATCTCCTGGTCGAGGAATCGGAAAGAGTGGCCGACGAGCAGCGGATTTTCACCGTCCTCTCAGTCGCGTGCGGACCTGCGGTCGAGATTCAACGCTTCATCCGCAAGCACGACTCCGCAAGCCAGAGCGCGATCCACCTGATGGATTTCAACTCGGAAACACTGGAATACGTCAAGGAGCGCACGCAACTGTCCATGTCGGACTCCGGCCGCAAGCCGGCGCTCAAATTCATCCAGAAGTCGATCGATGAGCTTTTGAAGGATGTCCACATGGAGGAGGAGGCGTTCCTTCCGACCTACGATATGATCTACTGCGCGGGGTTGTTCGACTATTTCCCGGATGCGGTCTGCCGCAATCTCGTCCACCTTTATCACCGCTGGGTGCGACCGGGGGGACTGCTGGCGGTAACCAATGTGCATCCGATCAACCCCGATCGCCACATCATGGAACACCTTCTCGAGTGGTATCTGGTTTATCGGGATGAAACCCAGTTGGAAACGCTCGCACCGATGGGCTCCGATCCGCAAGTCTTCGTCGATGAGACCGGCGTCAACGTGTTCCTGACAATCCGACGGGAGGGATGACCGCCGCCCAGCCCATCGCGGACAGTGAGAGTCTCCTGGCGGGCTACCACAGGTATGATTGCAGCCTGCGCGTGCGCGGGTTGATTGCAACCATCATCATCGCTCTGGTCGGCATGCCATCCGGCATCGTGCTCGATTACTTCGTGTATCCGGAAATGGTCTGGAAATTTCTGGGGCTCCGCCTTGCGGTGGATATCCTTCTCATTGGCATTGCTGGCGTCCTGTTTTTTGCCGGAAAGCGGGGCCTCCTGACGCCAGTCAGGATCCTTGGGGTCCTCACGGCGCTGGTCATCAATTTCTCATTCTGCCTGATGATCTTTCTCACCGACGGCGCGGTTTCCCCCTACTACGCGGCGGTGAACTTGATCATCACGGGCATGGCGGTGTTGCTTCCATGGACCGTCGTGGAAACCACTCTCATCTGCACGGCATCGCTCCTGTTCTACATTGCAGCATGCGTGGCGAACCCCAATTTCGCCGAGCTGCCGTCTCACTCGCTCTTCGCCTTCAACATATTCTTCATCGTCATCACCACCGCAGTTTGCGTAAGCATCACATTCTTCCTCTCCCGATCCCGTTTCGAAGAGTTCCGGCTCCGGCACCAGCTCGACGAAAAGAACCGCGAACTCCAGGATCTCGACCGGGTCAAGACCCGGTTTTTTTCGAATATCAGCCATGAGCTGCGCACGCCGTTGACGCTGATTCTGGGACCGGTCGAAACGCTTCTGAGCCGCGGTGAGGAATTGGATGCCCGTGTGCATGAAGGGCTGATCCTCGTTCACAGGAACGCTCTGCGCCTGCTGAAGCTCATCAACGACCTGCTAGACCTCATGCGGCTGGAACAGGGTGCGGAGATCCTGAGAAAGCGGCAGCTCTCGCTGGGCTCGTTCCTGAGGGGGATCGTGGACTCCGTGAAACATCTCGGCTTGTCAAAACAACTGAAAATCCGGGTGGAGAACGGGGACGAGAACGACGAAGTGCTCGCCGACCCCGCGCGCCTGGAAAAAGTGCTGCTCAATCTTCTCACGAATGCCATCAAATACACCCCGGCTTCCGGCTCCATCACAGTCCGGTGGCGGAGCGCTCCGGAAGAGGTTTTCATCGAGGTGTCCGATACCGGGGTCGGCATTCCGGCATCCGATCTGTCAAAAATCTTCGATCGCTTCCACCAAGTGAGAAGCAATTCATCCAACCAGGTTCAGGGAGTGGGAATCGGACTGTCCCTGGCAAGGGATCTTGTGACCGAGCACGGCGGCCGGATCGACGTGGAAAGCGTCGTTGGGAAAGGAAGCACATTCTGCGTGGTTCTGCCGCGTGACCGCGAATCCGCGGTGGAGCCGGCCGTGCCACAGGAGGAGCCGGGGCCGGAGGAACCCTTTGAAAAGGCATTTCGTTCCGCGGACCGGACATGGAGGAATACCAGCGAGGAGTCCGGAGAGATCCTGCCCGTCGTGGGAGAATCCGGGGAGGTGGTGCTCGTCGCGGATGATGAAAGCGACATGCTCCAATACGTCGTGTCTCTCTTATCTCCGGACCACCGGGTTGTCCAAACCAGAAATGGCACGCGGGTTCCCGGATTGGTCGAACAACACCGTCCGGGAGTTGTTCTCCTCGACTGGATGATGCCCGGACGGGATGGACTGAGCATTTGCAAAGACCTGCGGGCCATGCCCGCCCTCGTCGATTTGAAAATCATGCTCCTCACGGCACGGATCGACGAGAAATCGAAGCTTGATGCCCTGGCCGCCGGAGCGGACGATTTTTTGACGAAGCCGTTCAGCAGCGCGGAAGTCCGGACACGCGTATCCAACCTGCTGCGTTCCGCGCGGCTCCAGAAAGAACTCCGCAGCCGGAATACGGAGCTCTCCGAAACCCTGGAGAAACTGCAGAGAACAGAGGGTCTTCTGATCCAGAGCGAGAAGATGAACGCGCTCGGATCGCTTTCAGCCGGCCTCCTGCACGAGATCAACAATCCGCTCAACTACACGATGACCGCCGTTTCTTTTGCGAGGCAGAATCAGGACGGAGCAACCCCGGAAATGCGGGAAATCCTCACCGACATCGACGAGGGAATGCAGCGCATCCGCGATGTCATCACCCACCTCAAGGACTTCGCACACCCTGAAAAGCCCGGGACGGAGTCCCTCTTCCCGCTGCGCGGGGCTTTCGATTCCGCCTGGAAAATTCTGGCGCGCGAACTCGATGGGGTCGCCCCGGAGACCGACATTCCAGAAGCCCTGATGGTATGGGGACAGAAAACCCAGATCACCCATGTTTTCATGAACCTCCTCGGCAATGCCGGAAAGGCATTTGCCGAACTTCCCTCGGACGCCAAAAAAACGATTTCCGCGAAGGCTTCCATCTCGTCCGGAATTGTGACCGTCGAGATTGCGGACAGCGGACCCGGAATTCCGGAATCCGTCCTCAACCGGGTTTTCGATCCGTTCTTCACGACCCGGGAAGTCGGCTCCGGAATGGGCATGGGACTCAGCATCTGCCATACGATTCTGGAAGCGCATGGAGGCTCCATCCATGCCGGAAACAAACCCGGTGGCGGCGCCATTTTCACTTTCACCCTTCCCGAAGAAACCGAAAAAACACCATGAACCACACATCCCAATCCTGCCGTAGCGTCCTTTACATCGATGACGAGGAAAAGGCCCTCAAGTATTTCAAGATGGCCTTCTCTTCACAGTTTTCCATCCTGACGGCTTCCTCAGGCGAGGAAGGTCTCGCCATCCTCCGCAGGGAAAGTGCCCGGATCGGCGTGGTGGTTTCCGACCAGAGAATGCCGGGCATGATCGGGGCGGACCTGCTCGGCAGGGTCAGAGAGGAGTTTCCAAAGGTCGTGAGGATTCTGACGACAGCCTACTCGGACCTTCCCAGCGCAATTCTCGCCGTAAACAAGGGCCACATCTACCAATACGTGGTGAAGCCTTGGGCAATTTCGGATCTGGAAATGGTGCTTCACCGAGCGCTCGACTACCATCAGGTTCTCTCCGAGCGCGACAAGCTCCTTCAGATCAAGATGACCACCCTGCAGCGAATTCTTTGCTGCGACCGGGTGAAGTTGCTGCTCCTCTTGTTCGGCACAGGGAATGAACTGCGGGCGAAGGCATTTCGGATGGCCTTGCTTTCCCTGGTTCGTTCGCTTGCGGATTGTCCCGCCCAGAAATCTGTGACGGAGCAGGGTTTCAATACCGGGCAATTTGACGTCATGTCGCTGATCTCCCGGGAATTCCATGTAGGAGTTGCACTTCAATCGGCCCTGAACGCTTCCGGCGGAGATACGGCGATCCCTGCGAACTGCGCGGCAATCACCAGTCTCGGGGTGCAGGGTCCCCTACTGGCCGCCTCCCTTGGTGCTTTTCTCTCCACGCTTTCGGATGGAGAGGCCGCCACCGTGCATGCCGGTGCCGACGGTATCAGGGTTTCGCTTCCAGAGATTCCATCCGAATTCTTCGACTGCGTGTCCGGCGTCCTCTTTGCCGCCAAGCCTGATGAAGCGTCCACCCGTCTACTTGCGGTCCTCTGGAGGTTTGCAGAAGCGGGGACCCCGTTGCGCATTGAAGTTGCCGGGCAGAATCCGATTGCCACCCTCCTGCGGGAGACAGCATCGCCCGACGATGTCATCGGAGCGCTCGGCACTGTCTTCGACCGCTGGAATGTTGCCTCGCGCTGATCCCCGCTCGATGCTCCGGAAACATTCCGTCCTCGTCGTTGATGACGAGCCACTCGCCTTGAAATATTTCGAGAAAATATTTCAAGACCGGTATGAGGTCATTGGTGCCCCCTCGGCCCGGATCGCCGCAGAGATCCTGGAATCCCGCGGCGGAGAAATCGATGTCGTGCTCTCCGATCAACGGATGCCGGATGGAAGCGGACTCGATCTGCTCGTTCATGTGAGAGACCGCTTTCCTTCCACTGTCGGGATTCTCACCACCGCCTATTCTGATGCCGCCACGTTGGTCCGTGCCATCAACGCCGGCGCCGTTTTTTCCTTCGTTTCCAAACCGTGGAAGATGGAGGAGCTTGAACATACGCTCATTCGCGCCTTCGCAAGCCGGAGGGACCGGATGGCTCCTTCTGCCGATCTCCGGCCCGCTGAAATCCCCTCTGAATCTCTGGAGCGCAGCATCGCGAAGGCGGGTTTCATTGCCGCAAAAATCGGCCATTACGTGAACAATGCCTTCTGTCCGGTCACGTTCCTCATCGACCAGTTGATCGCAAACCACCGGGCATCGGAATCCCTCCCGCTGGATTTTTTAGTGGGCTTGAGAAAGCACATCGCCGATGTCAGTTCAACCCTGAGGGAGCTGGAAGAAGCCAGCGGGCGTCTTTCCCCGTCCTCGTTTTCCCCCGTGGACGTCGGGGCGATTCTGGGCGGAGTCCTTCAGGAAACCGCATTCATGAGAGAACAGAAAAAACTGCGTCTCGAAACCGATTTCCAATCTCCTCTTCCCACAGTTCGCGGGATCCCTCAGCAAATCGAAAAGATGTTCCGCTTCATGATCGCCGAACAGCTCGTTTCGCTTCCCTCGGACAGCCTAGTCAGCGTCCGGCTCTCCACGGGAAAAAGTGGCGCGACAGACCGTCATGTGAAACTGGACTTCGAAGATTACGTTCCCGTGTCCCGGGGCATCTCCGAGGAAACTCTTCTCCAACCGTTCTATGTGCGTGGATCCGACCCAAAGGCATTCGGCGTATTTTTGATCTCCTGCTACTTCATCGCTAGAAACCACGGAGGAGGATTGTCCACACGAGTCAAAAAGGAAAGCGGCCTGATCCACTCGATCATGCTCCCCTGCCAGCGGGATTCCCGCCTTGACCCGGTCCCCTCGTTGTGATTTCTATGCAGGCCGAAGGTTCTGCTGATTCCTGATCAAACAGGGTTCTTATTTAAACCATGAATTTCACAGAATCCCATAGGAAGCTTCTCGTGGTAGATGACGAACCGCTTGTCCGTCAAACCCTTGATTTTTGTCTGAGGGACGACTACGAAGTCCACTCCGTGGCATCTGGTGAGGAGGCGATTGCCGCCGTGAAGAAGGAACCATTTCCGGTTGTGATTTTGGACCTTTGCATGGAAGGGCTTTCCGGGCTGGCGACCCTGAAAAAGCTGAAAGAGATCCGGGAGGAACAGAACGTGATCATCCTGACCGCCTATCAAACCCTGGAGAACGCGATTTCCGCGCTTAATCTTGGGGCCTTCTGTTATCTCACAAAGCCCTTCGAGCAGGTACGTCTGAGGGAGGCTGTTGCCCGGGGATTTGATGCTTTCGATCACCAGGTGATTCGGGAAACGGAGATGAAGGAACGCCTGCATCAAATTCACGACACCTTTTTTTCAATGCTCTGCCATGAGTTCAACACCCCGATGAATATCGTGCTGGGGTTCTCCGATCTGCTGGCCTCCTCGGTCACCGACCAGGAGCAAAGCGCATGGGTCGAGGAAATCCGGAGATCGGGTGCCCACCTCCACGATATCCTCATGGAGATCGTGGACTACACGGCGGCTTCTCACAATGCTCTCTCCGGCAGAAAATCCACATTCTGCCCGAAAGAGATACTGGATCAACTTGTGGGGCCGTTCGCGGACCGGAACATTCAACTGGTGGTTTCCGAGGGATGCTCGCCTTCCCGGCACGTCACCGGCCCCTCGGAATCGGTGACCTTGATTGCCCGAAAGCTGATCGGCATGGCCGCACACAACAATTCCAAGCGCGTGTGCATCGATGCCTGGGTTGATGCGTTTGGTTCCCAGGGGAAAGCCGTTCTACACATGGAAGTCACCGGAACAGGACTTTCCCAATCCCAATGCGACAGGGCAAGCCTCTTCGAACCCTATCGCGAACCGGGCCGCGATTCTTCGGGACAAAGGATGGCACTCGGGCTCGAACTCGCCACAAGCCGGAAAATCGCGGAATTTGCCGGAGGAACAATTGAGGCTTTCCATGAGAAAAACGGCGAGTTCGGTCTCCTCGCCATGATTCCGGTTCACTTGTGTCCCGTTCCGTAGAAGCCCCGCCCGCAGGGGCGACCTCCCCTCCCCTCGCCACCAGTCGTCTGAGCATTCCAACCAAATGCCCGGAGCTAAAGTGCACGAGCGATGCAGACGAGAAACGCATGTGGTTGAAAGTGAACCCGCCAAAAAAACGGCAAGCCGGCCGCAGCCAAACGTAGATTTCCTACAAGCCCCTTGTCAGATCTCTCCACTCGCAATTCAGTGCCCTCTGGAGGCGGATTGCGATCACAACGGAGGGAATTTTCAAGCTAGCCTCAATATCTTGAACGTATCGCTTGTGAATCAAGGCAAGCTGGGCGACTTCTCGCTGGGTTAAACCTCTTTGAGCACGAATACGCTTTAAATTTTCTCCGAACATTCCTTAAACAACCTGTTTATTGACAATGAAAACGATACGTGTTTCCACGTATAATTCAAGGGGAAAGAAAACCGAGAAAACGGCAATCCTTCAACGCCTGCTCCTCCGGGAACGCACGGTGCGCTTCACAGATTTTATTGGTTCAGAAAAGGAGCCCTGCCAATCCGCGTTCAGGCGATCCCCATTTGGTTGATTTTCGCGATCAGCTTTGCTCGCGAGGAAACGCTAAGGAGGGAAAAAATCCGCTGCAACTGCTTCTCGACCGTGCGTTCGGTGATTTTCAGTTGAGAAGCAATTTCCCGGTTGCTTTCACCTTGAACAACAAGAAGAGCGATTTCGGCTCTCCGTTTGCTCAGGCCAAGCTCATTAAGGTAGTCGGTGGAGATCTGTTTCGGGCGGACAAGGATATCTCGCTCAAAGCGATACCGCTCAAAGGCCGCCTGGAGGGCGTCATGCAACTCGTCCTTCTGAAACGGCTTGATCAGATATCGAAAGGCTCCAAGGTTGAGCGCCTTGATCGCGCTCTCCTTCGTGTCATGGCCGGTGAGAATGATGATCTTCTGAGGTTCGTTTTCAGCCTTGAGGAGCAACTGCAAGGTTTCCAGACCAGAGAGTCCCTGCATCTGAAGATCGAGAATCACAACGGGGTATTTTCCCTTGGCTGCAACGTCAACGGCTTCTTCCCCAGACAAGACACAGGTCAAATCATAGCTCGCCTCCAAGATGAAGCGCATTCCTGAGTGCATCTCGGGATCATCATCCACAAAAAGTAGCTTTTTACGTGTGGAAGCAGCCATGCCGATAGATGAAATTCCCGAAATCGACATCGCAAGGAAAAACTGAAGCTCATTCAATTCTATTGGATTGCCCCTACAGCCCCCTCACACTTCCACAGTCAAGGTGTCTGAGGAAGAAACCAAGGGCATTCCCTTCTGATTATTCTTGATCGCCTGTCGGAGCGCATCACCAATGAATTTCTGGACCGTCTTTCTCATGGGGCGAGCACCGAGGGTTTTGTGAATGCCTTGTCGTAGAAGAAACTCGAAGGCTTCTTCGGAAACGGTGAGGTTGAACCCCTTCTGGCGTAAACGGGCGAGTTCCTCGTCAATCGCCAGTCGGCCAATCTGTCGCTGGGTATCTGGACACAGCGGTTTGAAAACAATCTTTTCGTCAAACCGTCCGATGAGTTCTGAACGGAACACCCGGTAGAGTTCCGAGAGGACAGCTCGTTCCAATGTCGCGAACGGGAGGCGGGTTGGACGGAGGAGTTGCTGGGAACCGATATTGCTGGTGCAGACGATGTAGAAGCCAGAGAGATCGTAGGATCGATGGTCGGCCAGTGTGATCTGGGCGGCATCGAGCATTTGCAGGAAGAGATCCCAGATCAGACAATGGGCCTTTTCGATTTCATCAAAGAGGAGAACGCCATGCCGATGCTCGGAAAGAACTTTTCCCAAACGACCGGAACTGCCGATCTCGTCGCCCATGAACAGCTTCACGTTGTCGAGGTGGAGGAATTCGGACATGTCGAACCGGAACACGGAATCGCTGCCGAAAAGGTAGCGGGAAAATTCCAGTGTCAATTCGGTCTTCCCCACCCCCGTCGGGCCAAGAAAAAGGAACGAGCCAAGCGGTTTTCCCGATGGTTGCAAACCGAGTTGTCCGCGTTCCAGAGCGGAACACACACGGGAAATGGCATGATCCTGGCCCTTGATTTTGGAAAGCAGATGGGGTTCGAGGCCGGTGAGCTTTTTAATGTCGGTTTTCATGGATTGGTGACGGGGTGGGTTTTCTTGCCTCGGAGCCATTGGAAGATGGCGTAGCCGGGGCGGAAATACGTGAACCATTTGGGATAGGTGCCATCCGGGTTGATCGGAGGCACCAGCCGTTTTCGGAACGGTTTCTCACAATGTCGGATGACGGCGGTGAACTTCGGGAGCTTCCGCAACTGATACGCCTCCAGAAACGGCTTGATCTTCCTTTGGTAGTTATAGGATTTCCGGCCGGCCGAGAACCCCCACGATTTTTCGGTAACTTTCCGTTCGCCGATGTTTCTCGAGGCGAGCATCGCGGAATCGTGATTGGCGACGGTGAAAATCAATTCGTTGCTCAAATTGAGCATGAGAACGTCGGCGTAGCGTTTATCGAGAGCACCATGAAGGGAGGTGTAGGCTTGGGTGGCGAGAACGATGGTTGCCCGTGCCTCCCGGATCACACCAACCGCCCGGTGGTCGGCAAAAGCGGATTCCGCGCCAGTGATGATTTCCTGGCCTTCATCCGCGAAGAGGATGATGAGATTGTCTATCTGGCGTTCTTCGGCGGGCTTGTCGAACCGGCTCAGCGCATGGAAATAATACGAGAGCTTCAGGATGGTATTGATATACAGACGTTCGCTCTGGAATTTTTGCGGCATGGCGAGACACACGATTTTCCCGGCGTCGATCTCCGAAATGGAAAATGTCGGCTCATTCGCGCAAAAGACCTCGGAGATTTCCGGGTTCAGGAAAAATTCCAAATACGTGCTCAGAGTGCCTTGGACCCCGCCGAGCTGTTCAACCGGTTGGTCGAGATAGCTGCGAAACGCGGTGACCAGTTCGAGTGAACGCTGATCGCCTTTGTTCATCAGGAGTTCAATTGTTGCGTTCGCGTCTTCCGCATTCAGCAGAAGCCGGTGAATGTTCGGAATGGTGACGAATGCCTCGATATGCCGGAGAATTTCAAACCCCGTCTGAATTGCGAGTTGGGCCTTGGTCGGGAAAAACGGATTCCCTCCGCGCCCTCCCGTCAAAGATACCGCCGTATCCACTATGACTTTCGCATACGTCGAAGCCGGGACATTCGGGTTGCCAGTAATATTGATCGTGTGGGGCGGACGCCAAAGAGCATCTTCTCCTGGAGGCCGGGTTTGTAGCAAAACCAGATCGTGGCCGCGCCCAAAATGCGCGGCCATCTTGGTGAGAATTTCCCAGTAGAGTCCCTTCTGGTCCAGGCAAATCCCGCCCCAGTTTTTGACATTCTGAAAAATCTGGAACGTAATCGCGTTGATCGCGCACTGTGTTTTACCCGACCCCGTGCGCCCGGTGATGAGCCATCCGCGAACGAAATCCTCCATCGTCCAAGTCAACCCGCCGAGCCGGAGAACGATTTGCCCGGAATTGTCCGGAGCCAGCAAACTCCAGGTGGTGAACATCGCGCAAAGCCCGATGACCGCGAATGAGAGCGGCGGCGAGAGCAGAAAATATCCCGCCAACGCACCGGCGATACAGACCATGCAGATGATGGCATCAACGATTTTCATCGGTAGGTTTGGGGTTGAGCTTTGAAGTCAGGAAATCGAACAGTCGGCGATCCGCGTCGGGAATGCTCTGGGTGTAGGATTTGAAATTGACCGTGGTGATGGCGGAACCGTCCTCGTATGTCTGATGCGAAAACGCGTCCACGTTGACAGGCCGAAAAACAAAATTCTGACAGACGACAAAGTCAGAGTTTGTGGCCTTGATCCCGATGGGCGTGTGACTGGGTGCTTCGATTGGCATAAGAGGTAAATCCGTGGGTCTGTGAATAGCGTTTGTGGGCGGAGCGGTATTCGAGCTTGATCTTGAAAAGCAGATTCTGCATTTCCCTGAGCGAACGGCGGTCAACCGCGGTCGCGAGTTTTTCCACCGTGCGTGTGAGTTTCGGTTTCCGCCGACCCAGCAACCGCGAAACATAGTTCGCGTTCCGTCCGGCATTGAGAAATTGCCGCTTTGCAACGATGGCCGCTTCGAGATTACGAATGCTTTGATACGATTGTTGCAATCGGATCGCCTCAGCGGTCTGTGCATTCCGCAAAGCCTCCATGTGGGCCACGGTCAGTCGTGGTGCGAATGAGATTTTGTCGGAGTCGAACCTCTTGGATAGATGCTCCTGCAATTTCTCCGGCGACTCAAGGATCTGACTCCATCGTTCGTTTTCCTGCTCGAAACACTTTTTCAAGTAGGACATCTGGTTTTTGTTCCCGGAAGTATCTGAACGGGACATGCTGCACCCCACGTATGCGCCATTGGCGGAGCGCGGACAAAGTGCGACATGGACATGCAAATGCTCGGTGTCGTGATGAATCCCGTAGGCGTAACCAATGGCGTCGTGCGGATGAAACCGCTCCGCGAACTTCCGCATGATTTTTTTCATCGTGCTCTGCAAGACGCGATCGGGGTTGATCCCAGCTTCCACCAATCTGTCGTGAAACGGTTTTGACATGGTAAAGACAAGCCGATGCTGGATGACCGGACTTTCCGACGACGTGGGAAATTTGCGGATGTGATTGAACCATGCTTCGGACAACCGCCGTTTCCGCTCCGCGTTGCCGAGTTGAGAAGGCGACGACTGCGTGCTGTCCGGATTGGCAAGAATCTGATGATGGAGGAATCCACCGGCGTGAACCTGGCCGAAGGTCTCCTTGGAGGCATAGTCGGCAAATTGTTTGAGCTTTTTCCCAGCGCGGGAATTCTCGGAAGACTCTCCGTAGCGTTGCCGCGTCGCAATTTTTCGCTCCGACCTCTCGTCGAGATATTCCAGGTCGAGGCGTGAGCGCCACGTTTTTTTGAATGGAAAGATGATTCCGTTTTTCATGCGAAGTCCGACAAATGTTCCATGAGGTTTTGGAGCATACGCTCGATTCGTTCGAGCGCGTGGGGATCAATCTTGTCCCGGGTGGATGCTTCATAAACGATGGCCTCGAAGGTTTCGGTTTTCGTTTTGTAACCGAGAGACTCATGAATGGTAGCAAAGCGACGTTTTGCTTCGTGGGTGATGTCGAGCGAGAAAGCGGATGTGCCGGGTGTGGTGCGACGTGGCATTTTATTTAATGGGGTTAAGTATGTTGGAAATTCGTTGCTATCGGTTTGCTTCGGAGCGTGCCTGACACGCGGAGAACGGAGATTTTTTGCGCAGCAAAAAGGCGGCTCCGTGATTTCCATGGGAAATCACTTTGCCCCATTACATTTGGAATGGGCGGAATGCTGAAAGTGTTGGAAAATGCTGATGATTCGTGGACTGCTGAAGGCTTGAACACGGTGCTGAGCATGGGTCTGTCAGTCGGATGTATGCCCGATGTCATTCTGGTAAAACCGCCCTTTCTTTGCGTCTGGAGCTGGGGCTTGGGGGAAAGCGAGGACGGAGAGAAAGGGCGGATGGAGCCCGAAAATTCGGGGAAGCTGCGCTGGTTTGCGGCGTCTGCGATGGCGGAAGGGCCAAGGAATCGTAGCGCCCGCCGTCCTGAGCAGTGGCCGCAATTCAGTGCGACCGGGGCGAGATTTCGCACGGGTGCCGGACGGAATGCCGGGTGCAAGAAGATCAAGCAGCCGAATTGAGAAGGCGCGGAAGCGGAGCGGACGGTTCTCTCAATTGGGCGGCATAACCCGGTGTATGTGGGGCAGGTGAGCTGATGAGCGGTCCCAGTGAGGAGAGGCGGGGCGAGAGGTCTCAGCCCCTGCCTCACGGAACAGGGGACGCTCATGAGCGAGAAAAAATCAAGAAGTCGCGAGCAATCCGCCGGTCGGGAGGTCGAGGCGTTGATCTGAATGGGCAGCGAAGCGTCAGGCCCATTCAGATGAACGACCCGGAAGCCGGTCGCCATCACAGGTGCGCCGATTTGCCCGAAGCGGATGGCGGGTGCGGGGAACCCGCTGACGCCGGCCGCGAAGAGGCACATGGGCGGGTGGATTTCGCATATGCGTGAGTCTGCTCCTGCGTGGTCCGGGATATGAAAAACACGGCTCGGGCTTGGCAGGGAACGAGCTGTTCCCGGAATGAAGCTGCCGAGTTGAGAAGTCCTGAACGCGAAGCGGAAGGACTTCTCAACTGGGCGGCCAAGGCGTGGATAGCCGCCACAGGTGCGCTGATTGGAACCAGAAGGCAGGCACAAGGGGCAAGCCTGCGCCGCCCCAGGTGCCGTCGCCGGATGGGAACAATGAGCGGCAGGAGAACGCACATGCGATACGTGTTGATGGCTCTTCATAGCCCCAATCCCATTTGGCGAATGCCAGCGGTGCCCTCTCGAACTCTGGTGGGAATAATGTTCCGGGCAGGTGACCGGCCGAGCCGGGATACGCCAGAAATGGCGAGATCCGGCTCTGAAATCGAGGGAGCCGGAATGGAGTCCGAATCCATCTGGACCTCATTCAGTGCTTCCTTGTGCTCGATTCCGAGCACGAAATCTGCGCTGCGCTGCGCTTGCGAGGCAGCGGATACGATCATCCTTGGATCGTTCTGGAATTTCTGAATCCACGAACCCAGATAGGCGGAAGAATTTTCAAACTGGAGATTGGTGAAAATTCCGGCCTCGTTGGAGAGGAACGCGGCCCCAAGTTCCGCGATCAATTCTTCCTTGGAATATCGTTCCGATCCGAACTTTGCTGGCTGGGTGATCCCCTCACGGTCGAGCCGGGACGAATGGCCCGTGGCGTGGGTCATTTCATGGAAAAGCGTCAGGTGGTAGTCTTCCGGACTGCGAAATGACGAGGGAGTCGGCATCCGGATAACGTCATCTTGGGGGGAATAGAGGGCTGCGAACCCGGTGTGATGGATCGGACAGAGTTTCGCGTTTTTCACAATCTCAGCGGCTTTTTCCAGCGGCTGCCCGGCGCTTTGGCCGGTGGTGATCGCCGGAGGCGTGATGCCTTCGGTCTGGTCCAAGTTGAAAACGTTCGCCCAGCGAATGAAAGGAACTCTGGCCGCACGTCCGTCCCCACGGATGATCGCATTGCCCGCTTCGTCGTGCCTATCGAAGAGTTTGTAGTAAATGACGGGCGTAGATTTCTCGCCCTTCTTGATGTGTCCGCCCAAATCGAGCGCCTGTTTGAAGCTCACCCAGAAAGGCGATTGAAATTCGGTGGAGCCAAGGAGGAGCGCATTGATGCCCCGATACTGCTTCCGGGAAACCATGTTTTGGACGCCGAACCACGGTTTTTGCCAGGGCACCGTGCCCTTTTTCAACTGCTCGACGAAGCGATCAGTGATGGTCTGATAAATATCCCGGCTCATAACCAGACCTCCTGCCGGGCCGTTTCTACGGCGGCTTCAGCTTCCGTTTCGGAGAGTTGAAATCTCGCGGCAACGACTGAGGAATGGGGCTGCCCTTCCTCGATCAATGTGAAAAGCGGGGTCTCATCTGCCCCGATTCCCCGGTCGATGTGACTGAAGAAAAACGATTCAAGGATGGAAGTGTGGGTGTCTGTAATCAGGTGTGGCATGGTGAGAATAGGGTTCGGAGTCACAACCTCTGGCCGTGACAGATCGTGTTGATGATTTTTCCGAGATCCTTTTTTTGGACCGGAATCGGCGAAACATTGAGACCAGGATCAATGTGCCCGCGGGAGTCGCATACCCAGCAATCAGCAACGAAGGCATCCTGTGGAATATCGCACGAGGCAGGCTTGTAGCAATTGAACCGGGCGGCGGTCGCGGAGGCATCCTTCAGACCGGACTTCGTGCGATAGATCGCACCAAAGATGAAGTTTGGGAGGGCTTCAGACATGGCAGAGTGCCTGATGGTGATTCTGCCCAATAGGCCGCATGGCCATCAGATCCGCATTCCAGTCCTTGAGCCGGGGACAGTCGGATGAGATTTTGAATCCCGCCCAGTCGGCGGTGTCATCCCACGCCTTCAGCCAGCCGCGCTCCCCGGCGCAATCATTGTCGAGCGCCACGACAAATGACTGGTGGCGCATGTAGGACTGGTGGAGAAGTTCGTCTGGGACATGGCACCCGCCGCAACTCACGACGGCGAGTTGATTGGATGGATTGAGCTGGTAGTAACTCAGCGCATCAATCGGGGCTTCGACGGCCACGATTTGCTCTGCGTTCGTCAGATCCCCCACGGAAAACCACGCGCTCATCTTGTTCCCCAAGCAAGGGCGGAACGTTGATTCGTGCCTGGTGTCCCGGAGCGTTGCCCCCTCGATCTTGCCCTCGGTCGTCCGGTGGAGAAAAACCAAGCTCGGATTCGGACGATGGCTATTGGCGTAGATCAATCCCCGGTCGTGCAAGGGATCGATCAAATCCGGGTCGAGTCCTCGGGTTTTTACGAGATACTCGTGAGCAATCGGCCAGTTGGATTCGCTCGGCACGGCGTATTGCGATGCCAGTTCCTCGAATGACCGGCGTGTGGCGAACGATTCGCGGACCCGATTTTCCGGGAATGCCAGCCCACCGACCGCCGGGCGGAACCCTTCCGCCAGAATCCGGCATGTCGTCCGGAAATCCCCGCCGCAAAGGTGCATCTGGAGATCAATCGCCCCGGCTCCGCCAACCCCCGCCCGGTTGTCGAACCATTTTTCGCCGTGAATGACGATGTTGTAGCGATCATCCTTCGCCCGGAAGCTGACGCCTTCGCGTTTCAGGGTGAACCCGTGCCAGGCGAGCAAGTCGCGCAAGGGAATCGACCGAACCCGGTCGGAAACGCGATCCGGCCCACCGGCACCGGCCAGTTTGAAATCCTCCGCGTTCATCACCAGCCGATGGTGTGGCAGAAATCGGACACAAGCTCGTCAACCACGGCTTGTGGCATTCCAGCCGTTGCCCCGAGTTCCTCCAGGGTGTCCGTGCCAAGCAAGTCGGCCCTGACGCAGTAGAGAACCACGGAAGCCCGGAGTCCTTTTTGTTCAACGGTGTCCGCCTTGGCCACCCAGCCGAATGTTCGGCTCAGGACTTCACAAATACGGTGAAGCTGATCGTCGGGTGTCGGGAGGGGTTCAAGGAAGTCCACCGGATGGCGGCGGTCGGAGTGGCGGATGTCGTTTTCGGGATGTATGTGTGCTTTCATCACCGCCACTCTGGCGGAAAAAGACAGCCTGCCTGCTCCCAGTTGGGAGCGGATTAATCATGGCAAGGCGCGTGCTTGCCGATCACTATCTCACAAAGCGAATAACGAAGCGTTCAACTGAGAACCCTCGAATAGTTTTGAGTAACGATAACTTCTACATTGTTTCGTGTGCACTGCCATTGATCCGCGAGCCAGTCAAGCACCTCTGAGACGTTCGCCGGTTTGTCTGGAATTTTTCCTCGACACACAAAAGGACCGTCGGTTTCAGTGAGAACGGAATTTCGAGGTACAAGGCGAATAAGCTCCGACCATTTTGCGGTTCGAGTCATCGATGTATTCACCGAAATTAGATGCCCCGCATCAAGAATTCTTGTCAACTGAGACTTGCTGCCGGAGAACCAATGGAAAACAGCTTTCTGGATGCCCGCTTTCGTGAGGTGGGAAAGCACTTCGTCTTCCGCTCCACGAGAGTGCAGCGTGATAAAGCGGGCTCTGTCGGTGATGCTCGGCAAAATGGCGGCAAGTGATCTCTCTTGAACGTCTCTTCCTGAACGCCCCCCCGGCGAAAAATCCAAACCGATTTCACCGATGAGCGAAGCGTCTCTGGCCATCTCGACGAACTTGGCAACTTCTCTGGGATGATCTTTCCACGCGAGAGGATGCAGACCCAAGGCAGGGCGTACGTGCGTGAACCCGTTTAGATGTTGCTTCGCCAATGCGTAATGGCTCGGCAAATACGTGACAGCAACAACGTCAATCGATGCACGTTCGGCCTCCGCTGCGACAGCGAGCGGATTCGAATAAAGGTCAATGTGACAATGGGAATCAAGCATTCCTGATACCGCCTAACTGCCGTGCAGCAACGCTCCCCTTTTCGCGAATCCATACCGTAACCTCATCGAGCATTCGCCTGACCACCGCAGCGTAGTCATCCAGTTGATCAATGGGCAAATGTCCATTGGCGATCAGCTTATGGCCAATGTGTTTTATCGTAGGGTTGCTTCTTATGAGCCCCAAGAGCGCATGGAAATCTGCGTATTTTTGAGGAGCGGAAGCAAACACGTCATTCCCATACGCCTCGTCGTCCGCCCCGATTACGTGCAGACTTGCTCGCCGAAAAAGACAAGGGATGCAGGTTCCGCAACCTTTTGCCTTGCGATTCGCCCAGTACGTCTTTCGACCAGCTTTCCCGCATGAATTTGTTTTATCGCTCGCAGCACGGAGCAAATCCGGAAACCTACATTCCCTTACCATTTCCCCTTTGGTTTTCAAGGCGTATGGGTTGGAAATGATGCTTTGTAAGCCCGCTTGGTCCACCGCTCCCTGTAGCAACTCCAAGAAATATGGGTGCACGGTGCGCGTGCTACAGGCTCCACGTCTACTCGAATTCAGAGGCATGTTCAGCGCGATAGGGCCATTCTCGGGGATAGCCAGAGGAACGTTCGGCCCAATCATGGTGGCGGTATACAAACCGAGACCGATGAAAATTAACGAACGGCTACGAAAACTTTTTTCGAACTCGAATTGCCCAAATACTTCCTCTTCCTCGGGCAGAGCCCTGACGCCAGTCCTTACCTGCAAATGAGAGATGCGACCGGGGAAACGGCTCTCAAGAAGAATTCGAAGATTTTCTTGGTCCGCTCCAGGGCCGGACACGTGGCCATCGTAGTGACTGACGAACTGCAACCTGTGGTGGTCATATTCCGCGAGCGCATCAAGAGCACCAATAAATGAATCTAACCCTCCCGAAAGTAGCGTTACAATCGGGGACGCAGGATAGCCTTTTGCACGTCTGCGCCGATTTGGTCTGACAGCTTGGAAAACATGCCGGGCTTGGACGAAACTAATAGTCCACCTGTCGCCAGTGAGGAATGAAACCGCGGCCTCAAGCGCTGCACGGGCATCCAACCACTCCTCTGGCTGCTGTAAAGGAATCGTCAGCTCGAAGGTTCGAGTCCATCTGTCGGCAGTCGCGGTCCGGGATATGATTTTGTCAGAAGCATAGACAACCGCAGAAATGAATAAGAAGTCCAAAGCACGGACATTCACTTGCCGCGACCTGTCGACAATTTCGCTGAAGTTGATGTCGAGAAGAAAGCTTCGTTGGAGACCTGGGACCCGGAGGAGTGTCGTAGTAAACTCGTGCGCCGATGTGCCGGGCGGCTGTTCAACAATGATTTCCATAATCAGCCTTATTCAGTGATAAACACCGAGATGGTATTCTCTAGGATGGCGTCGATAATTGTGGCACCTTCGGCACCGCCCCATTCGACTTGAGTCAAATCTTTTCGCTCCACCCGCTCGGATTCCAGTCGACTAGCGACATATGCGCGCGCCTGATTAAGCACCTTGTCTGCCGCCTCGAAGCCGTGTTTGACCGCTTCGTGCTCGCTGAAAAAGGTTTTGAACCGCTCCATGATGTAGCATTCAAAGAGACGCTCGATGACATCCTGAAGGTTGTAAGCCGACTCAACAAACGCTTGCTCCGCCTCCTCAAAAGTCTTGGCCTCGTCGCAAATTTCCTCCATCACAACTGCGAGCGCATCACGCAGCTCCGCATCGATGAGGAGATTGGATTCGGCAGCAAGAACATCGACAATTGCAATGGCAATTTTGTCGGCAGGCAGACCGTCAATTGATACACCGGCATTCGCCAACGCATTTCGAAGTCCGATCCGTGGAACGTCGCTGATGAACGACGCCAACCGACCGGCGACGGGACGGACTGACGAACTTCCACTGGTTCGCGCTACGCGGACTCGCCCTCCGCCTCTCGTTCGACCCGCCGGCGAAGCCGCGCCGCCGCCACCTCTCGCACCGCTACCTGCTCCGCTCTCGCTACCAGCAGAGGGCCTGCTGGTCCATTCGGCTTTGGACGGTAGCACGGGAAGATTCGACAGGAGGCCTCCGAGTTTGTCGGCGGCATCGGACGGCGGTAAAGTTCCAAAATCAGGCGGAATCTCTCCAAAGCCAGCCTCACTGTCGTCCCGTAGTTGTTGCACAAAGTCACTGACAATTTCATGGGCTCGCTCGGGCTCCAAAACCTCGGGCTTCAATGCGTTGGTGACGTCGGTCATGATGCCAGACCATTGGGGCGTCGGGGTATAAGCTGCAGAAGTTCCCATTGGATTATTTCTTCTCGATTTTGGCCGCTTTTGCAGTCCGGCCGCCCTGCTTGCTCAAATATTCCACCAACCCATCCGCGAGGGGCTTGAGTGGGGGATTGGTTTTGGCCAGCACGGTGAGCTGGGGGAGGAGCGCAGGAGGCAGCTTTTCAGCCGGGAGCTGCGTAACCATTTCGACGGCTCTCTGCATAGTCTCATTCCGAGACTCGGCCAGCTTGAATACCGCTTTATAACCATCGCCCGACTCAGGATCCCTTTGGACGTGCTTGGACAAAAGCCCAAATAGACTGTCGATTTCGTCATCGCGAAGATCCTTCAGGGTCGCCGGAGCAACCTTGCGTCCCATTTCAGTCAAGAGTGCGTCATAAGCGGTCCGGACGACTGGCGGAACGAGTGTCAATCCAAGAAGCGAGGACGCGAGTCGGTCGCGGACCAACCAAAAGTAGTCGGACAAGTCGACGCCAGTGAGTTTCGGCTCCATTTCAATCCACCGTTTGAGGCTGTCGCGTTCCCAGCCTTTCGGTATTTCAGATCCGGCCTCCATGGCAACAATTTCCTTCGGAGTTTCGTTTTGCGCTTGGTGCCATCCTGCCAATTCCTTGAAGCGCTCATCCGCCGAATACTCCAAGAGCATCAACTTCAAAAGGACGGCATCTTGAAGTGAATCCATTCGAGCAACTTTTGACAGCTTGCGCCGTAATGTGAACGCGTTGAGGAATCGTTTAACCTGACGTGGATTACCCTTCAGATTTTCGGTGAACATTGGGGCGGCACCCGCCGTGAAGGACAATGATTCTTTAAGTTCATTCGGTAAGGTTTCACCGTTCAAAGCTGCAACGACACCAGCCAAGCCAAACGTGCTGAATCGATTGTTCAGCCGTTGTTTTTCGCAAGCGGCAACGCATAGTTTGAATTGCTCCGGTGACAGGTCCCGCTGGGCAAACAGGAGGGTCATGTAAGTCTCAATCTCCGCAGGAGAAAGGCGGGGCAGATGATATGGAATTTGAATGAGCTTTTCCACGTAGTCGCGGACGAGTTGGGCACTCGCTTCGATTTGAGAAGCAGGCTCAGCCGCGGCTTTGGCTGCATCGAGCGAATCGCGGTAGCGCACGGCAATAGCATGTCGGACAATCCGAGGATCGGCGCCGATTACAAAAGCGGTGTTCCCCACATTCAGAAACAACTTGATGGCTTCAAGGTTCTCGACGATTCGGTCTGGCGAGCATCGGTCCAAATCATCAATGAGGACAACCAACGCCTTAAAATTTGTCTTCTTGAGCAAGTCTCCGAATGCCTCGCGAAAGTCTCGAACCTCCGTAATGTCGCTTTCAGCAGATGGCTTCAGTAAGCCCTCCATATTTTCGCTCGTGACCGATTCAGCCGCGCTAGGAGCTGCTTGAGAAGAAAAGAGACCCTTCAGCGCACCCATGAAACCGGGTATGGCAGTTGCCCCTCCTGTCGCGTAAGCCAAGACGGCTGGTAACGCCACGTTGTCCCAGCCCATTTTCATTACCCGCATCCAATTGACCCGGGCAATCAACTTCGCCGCTTGGTCTTTGAGAGCCACTGGAAAGCGCCTGTGGCCAGCAAGCTGTTTTAAAATGGACGAGATGAGAGCGCTTTTGGCGTCGTCGTAGCCTTCAAAAAGCCACGCATCAAAATAGAGGACAGCAATGTCGTCGTTCTCGCCCAACTTTGCCTCCAGCATCTTCATGATACTGGTTTTTCCGTTACCCCAGTCCCCGAATACTCCCATTGTGACAGGCAACAACTTTGGATCGGCTACGACCTCTGCAATCAGCTCAGCATGAACTCTGAATCCGATCAGGTCATCAACGGTCTCATTATCGGGCCACACGCTGCAATATTACCGATTGGGAGGCCATTTGTCATCGGAATTGCGAGCACGGAATTGCGATCCTGGTTGGCCGGAACCCAAGGCCCGGAAGCTTTTCCTGCCGCGCCGCAAAACTGTTCAGGCCTCGCCGATACAGGGTATGAAGCTGCGAACTCTTCAAAAAAAGGGGTTGAGGGCCGCTTTTGCGTGACAATGCGTGACAAAATAGCCGCCGAAACTGCCTCCAACTGCATTTTGTTCTGTCACGCACGAAAAGCCAGAAAACCCTGTATTTATCAGCGTTTGCAAGCGCATTGCCACTCGGAAAGTTGGCGACCCTAACGGGATTCGAACCCGTGTTACCGCCGTGAAAGGGCGGTGTCCTAGGCCACTGGACGATAGGGTCAGGTGGGTTGGAGAGAATAGGCATCCAACCGGCAGGCGCAAGGGAAATTCATGCGAATTTCAATTTACGCCGAGAAGGGCAATGAGGTTCAGGCCGAAAGCGAAGAGAAGGGCACCCATAAAGATGCAGACGGGAAGAGTGAGGATCCACGCCATCAAAATATTTCTGAGGGTGCCCATCTGCAGGCCGGAATGATTTGCAGCCATGGTCCCGGCCACACCCGAGGTGACGACGTGGGTTGTGCTGACGGGCAGCCCATAATGGCCGGCAACCATGATCGTGGACATGGCGACCAGTCCCGCCGCTCCGCCCTGTGCGTATGTCATGTGGTCCTTGCCGATCCTCTCGCCAACAGTGACGACAATCCGCTTGTAGCCGATCATGGTTCCAAGGCCCAGGGCAAGGGCAACAGCATATTTGACCCAGTCGGGAATAAAGTTGGTGAACTCGTCCGCATTTTTGTTGAATGTGTCGAACAGTGCCAGCTCGGAAGCATTTGCAAACACCCTGGATTTTTCCAGTTTGGTGATCGTTTTGGAGATGAGGTAAAGGTCTGTGCGCACGTTCCCGCGCTTTTGAACCGGCAGGTTCTGAATGCTGCCGGCCGCTTCAAATTCCTGGCTCAACTCGTTGCATTTCCGGGTGAGAGCGGCGAAAACCGCCGGGCTTACTTTTCCGGAGGGCTTGATATATCTGGTGAGCGCATCATTGGCTTCGCGCCCGTCAGGCCTCTCATCCCCTTCGGTGGACTTCACAAAAACCGCGGCCATGGCTCTGGCGGAGGAAGCCATCTCGGACGCGGTTGACTGATTGCCCGTCATTTTCAGCGCGTAGGTTCCCGGCAGAATGCCGACGAGGATCAAAACAATAAGCCCCATGCCCTTCTGGCCATCGTTGGAACCATGGGCCAAGCTGACTCCGGTGCAAGTCAGCATCAGGATGGCCCGGATCCACAGAGGGGGCGGCGTATCACCTTCCGGAGCCCGATAGAGCGAGGGATTTTTCACCAAAGCCTTGCAGAGAAGCAGGAGAAGAGCCGCTGCACAAAAGCCGACGGCGGGGGAAATCAAGAGACCGAGTCCGATGTCCTGAGCCTTTGACCAATTGACCCCCTCAGTGATTGAATGGGCCGGCCCCATCAACGAGTTCGCAAGGCCGACGCCGATGATCGACCCGATGAGCGTGTGGGAGCTTGACGCAGGCAGCCCCAGATACCAGGTGCCGAGATTCCAGAGGATGGCAGAAATCAGCAGGGAGAAAACCATCGCAAATCCGGCAGCGGAACCGATGTTCAAAACCAGTTCGACAGGAAGCAGCGCGACGATGCCGAATGCCACCAGGCCGGACGACGTCAGCACCCCGATCAGGTTCCAGATACCCGACCAAACCACCGCCGGAGTCGCCCGCAGGGTGTTGGTATAAATGACTGTTGCGACGGCATTGGCCGTATCGTGAAAGCCGTTTACAAATTCAAAACTCAGCGCCAACAAGACGGCTAGAACAAGAAAACTGTAGGTGAGAAAGGTGGGATCGGAACCACTTGCCGCAAGGAGAAACATGGTGAGCCTCCAGCACAGCAGAACATGCCCAGCTATTCAAGTTGCTAATATTTAACACATTTGTAACACCCACGCATTTTGGGACTTACCCCCGCTTTTCCGTTTGCGCGCGGAAGCTGTAGCGACAGGCTCCCGGACTTCGCCCGACAAGGGAGCGGATCAGGAGGGGAGCTCTTCGTGGATCTCTGAAATCCGGTCGATGATCCGGAAAAACACGTCAACAACAGCCGGAGAAAAATGCCGGCCGCTTTCCCGCCTCATCATCTCGCAGACTTCGCCCATTGCCAAAGCGCTCTTGTAGCAACGGGAGGAGCAGAGCGCGTCGAAAACATCGACCACCGCGCAGATCTGCCCGGAGAGAGGAATCTCATCGCCCTTCAATCCGTGCGGATAGCCGGATCCATCCCATCGCTCGTGATGGGACAGGGCGATCTCCGCCGCAAGGCAAAGGACCGGATTTTCGCTCCCGGCGAGGATTTCGGCCCCCAGTTTTGCGTGACATTTCATCTCGCCATACTCAACGGAAGTGAGTTTTCCCGGTTTCTGAAGAATGCTGTCCGGGATCGCGAGCTTTCCAATGTCATGGAGGGTTGCGGCGAGCAAAAGGTCGGAGACGTAGGACTGCGGCAGCCCCATGGCGCCAGCGACCGCCGCCGCATACCGGCCCACCCTCTCGACATGCCTGCCGGTGTCCTTGTCCCGGAACTCGGCGGCTTTGGCGAGATGATGAATGGCCTCGGCGTAAGAACGGCGCAGGTCTCCGGTCAGCCGGGCATTGTCCAGCGCGACTGCCGCCTGCGACGCCAGACAAAGCACGAGCTCCTCATGGCCGGACGAAAAGGCCGTGTGCTTTTCCTCTCCCGGACCTCGGGCGTTGATCAGCTGGATCACCCCGACAATTGTCCCGCCCGGGCTTTTCATGGGAACCACAAGCATCGAGCGCGAACGGTAGCCGGATTTCAGATCGAAGCTGCGGTCGAAATGAAACCCGCAGGTGTCCGGAATTTCGTAAACATCGGGGATGTTCAGAATCGAACCGGTCACAGTGACCCAGCCTGCAATGCTTTCCGGGGAAATGTCCATGGTCACCGGGCAGGACCCGTTGCCCACGAGCACTTCCGAGTGGCTGAGGGAGTCGTTCTGGACAACGCTGAACTGGAGCCGGCCATCCCTGGTGACCAGATAGAGCGTGCCGGCATCCGCGCACGTAAACCTTCGGGCCTCCAGCAAAATCCGTCCGAGAAGAGTCGAGAGGTCTCGCTCGGAGGTCAATGCCATCCCCACTTCGATCAAGCTTCTGAATTTTTCCGACGGGTCGGATTCAAGAGACACCAGACAATCCCCGGGCATGAGGGAATCCAAGCAGGAAGGAGGTCGAAGGGAAAGCGGCGATTCCTCCGCCGACAAAATCCACAACAGGCCGCCTGCTTTTCGCTGGAATTCCTCGCGGGCGGAGATACAACTTGTGCAAATCACCTTTTATCATGCCCGCTGATTACAACAAAGACGAGTATCTCGACCTCGAAGACGATTCTCCCGGAGAGCTGGGCGACAAGGTCCAGCAGGTCCGCGCCGAACTGGAAAGCCTCAAGCAGAAGCAGGAGGAAATCGAACGGGAGAAACAGCGCCTTGAAGAATTGAAGCGCCGTCAGGACGAACTCGACAACGGGCGCGCCGAAATGCTGGACAAGCTCACCCGAGCGCTTGTGGTCGTGCAGCGGGAGGTCGAGGAAACCCAGAAGCGGCTCGAGCAGCTCCATTCGATTTACAACTCGTTCACCCAGCATCTGCGGCATCTGGAGTCGATCAACTCAAAGTCGTGGAACAGCACGGAGCTTCCCCGCGAACTCAGCAAGGCGATCAGCTCGGTCGAGGATGCCCGCGCGGAATTCATCAAGGCCCAGGCAAAGATTTCTCCCGAATCCCCGGTCGAATCCTCGGTTCCGGGAGGCATCGACGCAGATTACGGGATGTATGAAGAACGGGGGTTCTCCTATTGGCTGAAAAGCGGATTCGCCTTCACCCTGCCTCTTCAGGTGCTCGGTGCCATCGGGCTGCTGGTTTGGATCTGGCTCTCATCCGCGAAATAGATCATGGCCCGTTTTTCCCCTCCCCGCTCGAACAAGCTGTCGGCTGAAGAACGCCGCCTTCAACGGGAAGCCGAGGAACTGCGTCGCAAGGAGCAGGAGCTCGAGAGACAACTTCGTACCCTTCCGGCAAAAATCGAAGCGCAGAGATCGCGCGAAAAACAGCGCATCAAGCTCCAAATCGAAACTTCCGCCCGCGCAATTTCGCTCAACGGTGCCCGGGGTCCGAGAAGCGCAAAGCCAAGCGGAAAGCGGAAGCCCCTGCCCGCCAGGGAACTTCAGAATGCCAAGATCAAGTTCCTGGTCCTTTGCCTGATTCTCGCAACGATCGTGCTCCTTCTCTGGCGGTCGATCCCGGCATAATTATCCCGCGTTGCTTGCAGGCACAGGAGGGTGATGGAATAATCAACGGAGGCCTTCGCTCCGGCGTCGGAAGGAGGGGGCGGACCGGCCTGTCCACCCAGGTTGGTCAGACTTCCCCCACACGTCATCACCGTCCCCGGCAGGATTGTCACATCCAATGTCTTGACCGTTCGGATTCGTGCATGTCAGAATTTTGCCCTCAGTCAAAAACACCAAACGAATGGACTTAAAAGAAATCCGCACGCTGATCGATCTCATGAAAAAAAACGGGATCGGCGTATTCAAGATGGAACGGGAAGGTTTTAAAATCACCCTGAAGACCGGCGAGCCCGGCAGGCCTGTCCAGTTCGTGACTTCAGAACCGGTGGCATCCCTCCCATCTGCGCAGCCATCCCCGCCTGAGGTTACTTCCCCCGCCACTGCCGCCGAGGAAGCGGGGATCGAGATCAAATCCCCGATGGTCGGCACGTTTTACGGATCCCCGTCTCCCGACGCATCCGCATTTGTGAGCGTAGGCCAGCAGGTCACCGCAGAAACGGTTGTTTGCATCATCGAGGCAATGAAGGTGATGAACGAGATCAAGGCGGAGGTTTCTGGAACCGTCGTCGAAGTCTGCGCGGAAAATGGAAAACCGGTTCAGTTCGGGCAGACTCTGTTCCGGCTCAAATAATCCATGTTCAAAAAAATTCTGATCGCCAACCGTGGCGAGATCGCGCTCCGGATCATCCGCGCCTGCAAGGAGCTGGGGGTCCAGTCCGTGGCAGTCTATTCCGAGCCCGACCTCGACAGCCTTCATGTCCAGCTCGCCGACGAGGCGATCTGCATCGGGCCCGCCTCGAGCTCGGACAGCTACCTCAAGATGGACCGCATCATCAGCGCCGCCGAGATCGCGGACGTGGATGCCATCCATCCGGGCTACGGGTTTCTCGCGGAAAACGCCCACTTCGCAGAGGTGTGCGCGAGCTGCAAGATCAAGTTCATCGGGCCGCCGGCGAAGGCGATCCGGCTGATGGGCGACAAGAACTCCGCCCGGGAATGCGCCCGGAACGCGGGAGTCCCCATCTCGCCGGGAAGCGACGGAACAGTCGATTCCGAGGCCGAAGCGATCAAGATCGCGCGCAAGATCGGGTATCCGGTCATGATCAAGGCGGTGGCCGGCGGCGGCGGGCGCGGGATGAGGATCGCGAGCAATGAAGGCAGCCTGGTCCAGGGCTACCATGCCGCGCGAATGGAAGCCGAGAAGGCGTTCGGCAACGGTGCCGTCTATATCGAAAAATTCATCGTGAACCCGCATCACATCGAGTTCCAGGTCTTCGGCGACGATCACGGCCGCGTCGTCCACCTCGGCGAACGCGACTGTTCGCTTCAGCGCCGCAACCAGAAGATCGTCGAGGAATGCCCCTCCCCGCTCATGACGTCCGAGCTGCGTCAGAAGATGGGGGACGCCTCGATCAAACTCTGCGAGAACGTCGGTTACACGAATGCCGGAACGATCGAATACCTCGTGGACGACCACGGGAACTTCTACTTCATGGAGATGAACACCCGCATCCAGGTCGAACACCCGATCACGGAGGAGGTCTACGGATGCGACCTCGTGAAGCAGCAGATTCAGGTGGCGGCCGGCGAGCACCTCAGCGATTACGTCATCAACGCCCAGCCCCGCCACTTCGCGATCGAGTGCCGGATCAACGCAGAGGATCCGGAAAGGAATTTCCAGCCGTGTCCGGGAAACATCGACCTCTACTACGCTCCCGGAGGACGGGGAATCCGGATCGACTCGCACGCCTACGCAGGCTACCCGATCCCCCCGCACTACGACTCGATGATCGCCAAGGTCATCTCCACCGCCTCAAGCCGCGAGGCCTGCATCCGCCGCATGTCCCGCGCCCTCGGGGAATACATGATCACCGGCATCAAAACGACGATCCCGTTCCAGCAGGCGATCATGCGCAACTCCGATTTCCGGAAGGGAAAATACCACACCGGATTCGTCGAGCAGATCCTCCGCGACGGAGTGCCGGTCGTGCGATAACCGCTCCGCACCGGATGCGATCAAAAGCGGGTGAGGTTCTGCGTGGAAGGTAGACCTCCGGGCTGCCCGAACGAAGAAATCGCGGCGAGCCGGGGACGTCCCGCCCTACTAGATCCTGCTTGCCAATCCGCTCCCTCCCTGGATCGCCCCCTCCGCTCCAGTAAGCGAATGTTCATATTGACAAAGTATGGCATCGCGACCATACTTTATCTGGCATGAAGATCACGTTGAACGTGGACGGCCCGCTTTTGAAGCGGGTGATGGCGGCGATGGGCACGACGAACAAGACGCGTGCCATTGAACACGTCCTGCGGGAGGCGGACCGAAGGACCAAATTGCAGACTTTGGCAGCCGAGGGAATGGGGATGAGCCCGGAGGAGTTGGGCGCAATGTTTGATCCTTCCTACGACCTCATGGCCGCGCGTGCCGCGGAAGGAGCCTCTCTGTATCGTGCCAGGAAGCTGAAATGAAGCCTCTCCTCGTGGACAGCAGCTACTGGATCGGGCTCGCGCGCCGGAAGCTGGATCCGATGACATTTTTGACCGCCGCGGCCCACGAGCGGGAGCTGGCAATTTGCGGCGTGGTGCGCTGCGAGGTCGCGAGAGGCATCCGGAAGGAAGCTGCCCTGAACCGTCTCCGGAGATTCTGGGACGTGATGGTCCATGTGCCGACCGACAATATGATCTGGAGCGGGGTGGAGAAGTTGTTGTGGCAGATGGATCGCTCGGGCCTGCAGATCCCGCTTCCCGACGCCGTGATCGCATGCTGCGCGCAGCGCATCGGGGCAGCCGTTCTGACATTCGACTCCCACTTTCGCCAAATCCCCGGGCTGACGGTCATCTCCGATCCAAATCTGATTTGATCAAATCCCGATCGGCTGCCTCGCCGCGTCCGATTCGAAGCAGGCGTCGAGGACTTTTTGAATTTCCGCACCGCGGGCGAAATCCGGCTCGCCGGGTTTTCCCGAGCGGATGGCCGTGATGAAGCGCTCGTAGTTTGTGGGAACCGGCTTGCACGGGACGTCCCTCCACTCGCATTTGTCGAGACCCCTGCCGTTGCAAATGCGGTAGGAGGTGGTGGAAATTTCCGAGTCCATGGAGATCGTTCCTCTGGTCCCCGCGATCTTCAGCGCAAGCCGGTTGGCGTGGCCTCCGATCCAGCGACTCGTATGGATGGTCCCGATGGCCCCGTTGGCAAATTCCACGTTGAGGACGGCCGAATCGTTGGCATCCAGCACATATTCTCCGATCCGGTTGTCGGGAGCTTTTGGAAATGCCTTCATCCGGCAGAAAACCTCCTTCAGCGGCCCGCACGGATATGTCGCGTAGTCCACGATATGGACGCCGACATCGCCGAGAACGCCCTTGCTCCCGTGCTTCGTTGAAAGCCGCCAGAGATGGGAGTCCTTCGCCCGCCAGTCCCCCCAGACCTTTGACGGGAGCCAGGCCTGCAGGTAGCTGGCCTCCACGTGGCGGAGTTCGCCGATCCGGCCACGCCGGACCGCCACGGCAGCGGCCTGAATGCACGGCCAGTCGCGGTAGGAAAAATTCACCATGTTGATGACGCCGGCTTTGTTCGCGGCCGCCGCCATCTCCCGGGCATCCGCATGGTTCAATGCGAGCGGCTTTTCACACAGCACGTGCTTCCCCGCCTTCAGGCACTCAAGGGAAAGCGGCGCATGTGAAGCATCCGGGGTCACGATCGTGACCGCGTCGAAATCGGCCCCGGAAAGCAGGTCCGTCGTGTCGGAGAAAGCAGCAGGGATCCCGTGCTTTCCGCAAAATTCCCGTGCCCGCGTCAAGTCCATATCACAGGCGGCCACGATCTCACATCCCGGAAGAATCTTGAATTTCTCGGCGTGCCACTGCGCCATGCCGCCGGTTCCGATCACCGCGAGGCGCACGCGGCTTGGCTTCGGTTTTTTCATATTCAAAATCAGCGGAAGCCCATCGTGGACCGCTCCGCCGCGTCGGGATCCTCGGGCAGGGGTTCCAGCGCCGGGGAATTCGGGCAAGAGTCAGGAATCCGGACGGTCGGCCGGGCCCATCGGACGGAATTGGTGATGACTTTTTGAACCTCTGCCTGATGGTAGGCCGGATAGGTTTCATGGCCGGGACGAAAGTAAAAAACCCTTCCGTTCCCCCGCTGCCAGGTCGCCCCGCTCCGGAAAACCTCCCCGCCGGTGAACCACGAAATAAAAATCAACTCATCCGGAGTCGGAATTCCAAAAGGTTCCCCATACATCTCTTCGGCCGGGATCTCGAAATAGTCGCCGATTCCATGTGTGATCGAATGGTGCGGGGCGATATTCCAGACCCGCTCCTTGTCGGTGGATTCCCGCCACTTCAACGAGCACGTCGTGCCCATCAGCGATTTGAAGATTTTGGAGTAATGGCCGGAGTGGAGCACCACCAGCCCCATCCCCTCAAGGACCCTGCTATGGATCCGCGCCACCACCTCGTCACAAACCTCGCCATGAGCGATGTGTCCCCACCAAACCAGAACATCCGTCCTCTCAAGAACGTCGCCCTCCAACCCGTGGCCGGGCTGGTCGAGCCATGCGGTCGAAACCTCCAGGTCCGGATCCCTGCGGAGAAAATCGGCGATCGTTTCGTGAATCCCATGCGGATAGATCGCGGCAACTTTCGGGTCCGATTTTTCGTGGCGGAACTCGCCCCAGACAACAACTCTCGTGTTGGATAGCATCTCCCTGTGACCATGCTCCCGACAGGTGGAGTTTGGCAAACCGGAAATCCGGCAAACCTCGCGCGTGGACGATGCTTCCTGCTGCCGAAAATCCATTGCCCTTGGAGCGCGGCCACCGCTAGAATGCCATGGTGAAGTTCAACAAAACCGCATTGGCCCTCGGAGCGGCAGTATTCCTTTCGGCATGCGGAAAAGCACCAGCCCCGGAAGCTGCAAAGGCTCCGCCCACTCCCCCGCCGGTGAAAGGAATTCCGGTCGGAGCATTTCTCCCGCTGAGCGGAACGCAGGCGGCTTTCGGGCAGTCAGCCCTTGCCGGCATGAAGCTTGCCGTGAAGGAATGGAATGCCGGCGGCGGAATCTCCGGGAAGCCTGTCGCTCTGGTGATCCGGGATACCGAGTCCGCCCCGGACCGTGCGGCACAGGCGGTGCGCGAGCTTGTTGAGAAGGAAAAAGTCGTGGCCCTGCTTGGCGAGGTCACCTCGGAGAGTTCCCTGAAGGCGGCTTCCGTGGCGGCGGAGCTCGGCATCCCGATGATCTCTCCCAGCGCAACCCATTCCAAACTCACCGATGCCGGCCCGGTGATCTTCCGCGTCTGCTACTCGGATCAGTTCCAGGGCCTCGTCATGTCGAAGTTCGCCCGCTCGATCGGCGTCTCCTCGGCCGCCATCCTCTGGGAGCCGGGCAACGAATACAGCTCGGACCTCGCAGCGAGTTTTGAAAAGGATTTTCTCGATCACGGCGGAAAAATCGCCGCCAAGGAAACCTACAGCAAGGGAGCTGTGGATTTCACCAGCGCGCTTCAGGCAATCAAGGCGGCCCAGCCGGAAGTGATCTTCCTGCCGTCCTACTTCGCGGATGCGGCGAAGATCATCAAGCAGGCCCGGGCCATCGGTCTCGACCAGCCTTTCATCGGAGCCGACGGATGGGAATCCCAGGATTTTCTTTCGGCGGGCGGGGATGCCGTCAACAACACCTACTTCGCCAGCCACTTTTCCGCAGGCGAGCCGTCGGAAAAAACGGCCACTTTCGTCAAATCCTACCTCGAGGCAAACGGAGGAGACCCCCTCGCCCCCGCCGCCCTCGGTTATGATTCGGTCAATTTTCTGGCCGATGGAATCCGCCGTGCGGGCGGCACCGAACCCGCCGCCCTCCAAGCCGCTCTCGCCGCAACGAGCGGCTTTGAAGGAGTCACCGGCACCATCACGCTCGACGCCCGGAGAAATCCCGCGAAGCCGGCCATCGTAGTCCGTGTCTCCGGGGGAAAATTCAACTACCTCGAGACCGTCGCGCCGTAAGCGCATCTTTCAGCCCCGGCACATGCGGGTCGGGAGCATCCGCGGGGCCTCTTGATCGAAAACCCTTCCGGTCATTTTTGTATTACACGGTATTGCGCAATACGCATGAAACCTGCTTGATTTGACGGAAAGCATGAAATCGCCATTCGACACCCTTCGTCCATTTGACCTCGGCAACGGCAAGACCGGCCACCTGCATTCTCTCACCGCGCTTGAAGAAACGGGAATCGGCCCGGTCTCCAAGCTGCCGGTCAGCATCCGGATCGTCCTGGAATCGGTCCTCCGGAACTGCGACGGAAAAAAGGTTCAGTCGAAGGATGTCGAGACGCTGGCAAACTGGAATGCGAAAGCCCCGGCGACGGAGGAGATCCCGTTCGTCGTCGCACGGATCGTCCTGCAAGACTTCACCGGGGTGCCGCTTCTCGTTGACCTTGCAGCGATGCGAAGTGCCGTGAAAACCCTTGGCGGCAACCCTGCGATCATCGAGCCGCTCGTCCCGGTGGATCTCGTCGTCGACCACTCGGTGCAGGTCGATTTTTACGGCTCGGCGGACGCGCTCCGGCTGAACCTGGAAATGGAGTTCAAGCGGAATCGCGAACGATACCAGTTTTTGAAATGGGGCCAGCAGGCTTTCCAGACATTTGGAGTCGTTCCTCCGGGAATCGGCATCGTCCACCAGGTCAATCTGGAATATCTCGCAAAGGGGGTGCTCAGCCAGCCGACGGAGATCGGAGGCCGGACAGCGGAAATTTATTACCCCGACACGCTGGTGGGCACGGACTCGCACACGACGATGATCAACGGCCTTGGCGTTGTCGGCTGGGGAGTCGGCGGCATCGAGGCGGAGGCGGGGATGCTCGGCCAGCCGGTTTACTTCCTCACGCCCGAAGTCGTGGGAGTGCACCTGACGAGCCGCCTGCGCGAGGGGGTCACCGCGACCGACCTCGCCCTCCATGTAACCCAACTCCTCCGCGCCGCGAAAGTCGTTGGAAAATTCGTGGAGTTCTACGGCGAGGGCGCGGCCAGTCTGCCACTCACCGACCGCGCTACGATCGCGAACATGGCCCCGGAATACGGCGCGACGATGGGATTCTTCCCGGTTGATTCCGAATCGGTCAGCTTCCTGGCGGCGACCGGGCGCACCAACTCCCAGTGCACGGCATTTGAAAATTATTTCCGCGCGCAAAACCTGTTCGGCATGCCGAAGAAGGGCGACATCGCCTACAGCGTGGACATCGACATCGACCTCTCGACCGTCCAGCCCGGAGTCGCGGGACCGAAACGCCCACAGGACCGGATCAACCTGCCGGACCTCAAATCCTCCTTCGCATCGCTCCTCACCAGGCCGGTCTCCGAAGGCGGCTACGGAAAATCCGCCGCCGATCTCGGGCGCAGTGCGAGCATCAAGGTCAACGGGACCTTGTCGTCCGACGAATCTGAAATGGTTGCCGACCGGCCGACTCCCGATCCGCTCAAGGACCTTCCCTCTTCGCCGTATCACCGGCAAGACAGCACGCTCCGCGACGGCAGCGTCCTCATCGCCGCCATCACGAGCTGCACAAATACCAGCAACCCGAGCGTCATGCTCGGAGCGGGTCTCCTCGCAAAGAAAGCTGTCGCGCGAGGGCTCCGCGTCGATCCCTCAGTCAAGACATCTCTCGCACCCGGATCACGGGTCGTGCAGGACTATCTGGAGAAGACGGGCCTCCAGCCCTACCTCGACCAGCTCGGCTTCCAGATCGTCGGCTTCGGCTGCACGACGTGCATCGGAAACTCCGGCCCTCTCAACCCGGAGATCGAATCCGCCATCGTCGCAAACGACCTCGTCACGGCGGCGGTCCTCTCGGGCAACCGGAATTTCGAGGCCCGCATCCACCAGAACATCCGCGCGAATTTCCTGATGTCCCCTCCCCTCGTGGTTGCCTTCGCCCTCGCGGGCCGCGTCGATATCGACCTCTCGAAGGAACCGATCGCAAAAGACAAGGACGGCGTGGACGTCTATCTCAAGGACATCTGGCCGTCGCTGGAGGAAATCCGCTCCGAAATGCAGTCCGCCCTCAAGCCGGAGGTCTTTCAGAAACTCTACACCGGATTCGCCGGGCAGAATCCGAAATGGAACGAAGTCCCCGCTAGCACCGGACAGATCTATGAGTGGGACCGTGCGAGCACCTACATTCAGGAACCCCCGTTCTTCGAAAACTTCGGAATGGAGGCCGGCACGATTGCAAACATCATTGGTGCCCGCGCGATGGGGATTTTTGGAGACTCCGTCACCACCGACCACATTTCTCCCGCCGGAGCGATCAAGCCCAGCTCGCCCGCCGGAAAATACCTTGTCGAAAACGGCATCGAGGCCGCCGACTTCAACAGCTACGGAAGCCGCCGCGGCAACGACCGCGTGATGACACGCGGCACGTTCGCCAACGTCCGGATCAAAAACCTCATGATCCCGCCGAAGGCCGACGGAACCCGTGTGGAAGGCGGTTTCACAATCCACCAACCGGACGGCGAACAGATGAGCATCTACGACGCCTGCATGAAATATCAGGCTGCCGGGACCCCGCTTGTCATCTTCGCCGGACAGGAATACGGCACGGGATCGAGTCGTGACTGGGCTGCGAAGGGGACCCGTCTGCTCGGCGTCAAAGCCGTCGTCGCCCAGAGCTTCGAGCGGATCCACCGCTCGAACCTTGTCGGCATGGGCGTCCTTCCTCTGCAATTCCCGGACGGCGTCACCGCCCAGTCGCTCGGTCTGGACGGAACGGAAACCTTCGACATCACCGGCCTCGGCGAGGACATCCAGCCCCGGCAGGATGTCACCCTCACAATCACCCGAAAGAATGGAAAATCAGAATCCCTCGCGGTGAAGCTCAGGATCGACACCCCGATCGAGGTCGATTACTACCGCCACGGCGGGATCCTGCCATTCGTCCTTCGCCAGCTCATCACAGCCTCCTGACCCATGCGCTCATGGGCGGTCATGAACAGCGACCGTGGATTCCCCAGTTTGGAGAAGGACCTGGCACGCCCGGCTGTGATCTCAAATGCGGGGGAGGATCTCCGTGGAAGGTAGGGGCAGACCTCCGGGCTGCCCGAAGGAAGAAGCCGCGGAGGGCCGGGGACGTCCCGCCCTACCAGATCCTGTTTGCATCCGCATCCACTTTTGATCACACCCCGAGACCGCCGGATCGCCTTGATATCCAACAGGGCGCGTGATATGATTTTCCGTTAAATCTTTCCGGTCCGGGCAGCCCGGACTGGGTCACATGAGAAAACACGGATTTGTATTCCAAGATGTCAGGGGTGGTCGCTGGGTGCGTTTCAAAATCCTCGCATGCCTTGGAGTGATTCTCGCGGCAATCGGCCTGGGGCTTTTTTTTCGGGCCCTTTTTGTCGCGCCCGCGCTCGATTCTCCGAACTCGCTGAAAAACCTGAAGCAGCAGATTCGCGCCTACCAAAAAAATGCCACTCTGCCGGCGGAGAGCAACAAGGACAGGGTTCTTCTGAAACTGCTCGCCAAGGAAAAGCCGACTCCAAAACCTGCGGGTCCGGCACACGGTGGCAACGCCGGGATTAAAGCCGCATTTTTCGCAGGCTGGGATGAGGATGCGATACGCTCCTTGAAGCTGCATGAGAATCTGTTGACCCACCTGTGCCCGGAATGGCTTTCTTTTACGGATCTGGAAGAAGGGCCCCGAGAGGATTCTGACGCCGCACTCGACCGGATCCAGCCCCCGAAGGGTCTCAAAATCATGCCGGTTTTGACAAATTTGAACGGCAGCCGAAGGGTTCCCGAGGCCGTCGAGTCCCTTATGCGGGCGGGCAACGCGAAAAAAGAGATTTTTGTGACCAAGCTCGCCAGCCTGCTGAAGGAAGCCGGTGCCTCCGGAGTTGTGCTTGATTGGGAGGAGGTGGACGCCGGCGAGGATAACGAGCTTTCGGATCTGGTCGTCTTCATCGCTGACGGCCTCAAAAAGAAGGGGTTGAAAACCTGGCTGTGCATCACGATGGATTCGACCTTTGCCGCATGGGATTTCAACCGCCTCTCGTCCCATGTGGATCACTTTGTCGCGCTCCTGCACGATGAAAACGGGGAAGGCGACCCCGCAGGTCCCCTGGCCTCGCAGGATTGGTTCGACGGTTGGGTCGAGGTCATCAGCCACTGCGGAGAGCCCGGTCAATGGATCGCCTCCCTGGGCAGCTACGGCTCCGATTGGGAGGAAGGCTCCGCGACAAGCGAACAGATTTCCTTTGCCGATGCGATGAGTCGGGCGGGAAATGCAGGCTGCACGAGCGTCAGGAATGAAGCACCGACTTTCAACGGCTGGTTCTCCTATTTCTACGAGGGAAAAGGCCACGACGTCTGGTTCCTTGACGCGGCTTCGTTTGCCAACGAGTTGAATGCGGTCCGCGCCTTTGGATTGGGCGGGGTCATCGTCAATCGTCTGGGACTGGAGGATCCGGCGATCTGGAAGACAATCGGAGCACAGGCCGACGCGGCCCCGGAAATGTTCGGCCGCTCGATCGAGAACGGGGAAGCCATCACGTCCATCGGAAAGGGCGAAGTGGTCAGCCTGGACCCCACAACAGCAGAAGGACGGCGCAGTTTTTCCAGGAACCAGGAAGGCACCATCTCGTCGAGTTACGAGGAACCCCCGTCGCACCCGACTCTCTTTCGCATGGGGGGAGATCAGGCGGAAAATGTCTCCCTCACGTTTGATGACGGCCCGGATCCGGAATGGACGCCGGCCATCCTGGACATCCTGAAAGCCAAGGGAGCCAAGGCAACATTCTTCGTCGTCGGCCGGGAGGCCGAGCGTTACCCGGACATCATCCGGAGGATCATCGCCGAGGGGCACGAGATCGGCAACCACTCGTTCACCCACAGCAACCTAGCCGAGGAACCCGCTTCGATTATCCGGTTGGAACTCAATGCCACCCAGCGGCTGATCGAGTCGCTGACCGGCCGATCCACCACCCTGTTCCGCCCCCCATACAATGCAGACTCCCAACCCACCGATCTTCAGGAACTCATCCCGATTGAAATCGCCCAGTCGCTGGGATACCTGACCGTTCTGGAAAACATCGATCCGCGGGACTGGCAGAAGCCCGCTCCAAAAGAACTCCTCAAGCTGGTGAAGGCCGACCGAGACAAAGGAAACATCATCCTGCTGCACGACGGCGGGGGTGATCGCAGCGCCACGCTGGACGCGCTTCCCGCCCTCATCGATTACCTGCGGGAGCGGGGCGACCGGATCCTGACAATCGGGGAGCTCCTCGGAATTGATGAGACCCGGATCATGCCTTCCGTGACGACGGAAAAAATCAATTTTCACTCGTTCGCGAGCGGAATCGGATTTCAAATCCTGCACCTGCTTCAAGACTTCGTGCGCACGTTTCTGATTCTGGGAACGGTTCTCGTTCTCGCCCGGACAGCCCTTGTCGTGATTCTTTCCCGCCTGCACAAACCGCCGCCGGACCAGCCGTCCTTCCCGGAGCCATTCGTCTCGGTTCTCATCCCCGCGTTTAACGAGGAAAAAGTCATCGCAAAAACCATCGGCTCGATTCTGGCCTCCGACTACTCCGGAAAAATGGAGGTGATCGTCGTGGATGACGGTTCCTCCGACCGGACGGGAGAGGCGGTTTCCGCGATGGGAGATCCGAGGGTCCGTCTGATCACCCAGCCGAATCAGGGCAAGGCTCATGCCCTGCAAAATGCCGTGAATTCCACGGAGAATGAAATTCTGGTTTTCGTCGATGCCGACACGCGCTTCGACAAGGATGCCATCCGCCATCTGGTCGCGGCATTCCATGATCACGCCATCGGGGCGGTTTCCGGGCATGCTCGCGTGGGCAACCTCCGGACATTTCTCGCACGCTGCCAGGATCTGGAATATGTCAGCGGATTCAATCTGGACCGCAGGGCCTATGCCGCATGGAACTGCATCACGGTCGCTCCCGGCGCCATCAGCGCGATCCGCAGATCCGCCATTCTGGCGGCGGGGGGATTCTCCTATGAAACGCTGGCGGAGGATACCGACCTGACTCTTGCGATCCACAAGGCCGGATATCGGATCGAATACCAACCGAAAGCGATCGCCCATACCGAGGCTCCAGAGACATTTTCCACCCTGGCCAAGCAGAGATTCCGCTGGGCCTACGGCACGCTCCAGTGCACATGGAAGCACCGCGACATCATGTTCAACCCGCGATTCAAGGCGCTGGGATGGTTCAGCCTTCCAGGGATCTGGTTTTTCCAGGTCGCACTCGTCGCATTCTCCCCTTTCATCGACATCCTCTTCCTGCAATCCATCCTGTTGGGCCACGCCGGGGATATTCTCCCGTATTTTCTCGCGTTCCTCGGATGCGACGTGGTCCTTGCCGCGACGGCGGTCCGGATGGAGGGCCTGCCTCTCCGGGACGCTTTGAGGATCATTCCTCAAAGGTTCATCTATCGCCCGCTGCTGAGCTACGTCATCTGGAAATCCATTGTTCAAGCCGTGCGCGGTGCCTGGGTGGGATGGGGAAAACTTCAGCGAACCGCCTCGATTTCCCTCCCATGATCCGCCTGCCGTTTCTGATCGCGTTGCTGCTTGCAGCCCCGGCTTTTGCCGGCGCGGAAGGTGCCGCCCTCCTGAAAAAGAACGGGGTCTGTTTCGGAGCCTACATGGACTTCGGGGAGACCGAGGACAACGTCACTTTGGAAGGCATCGAAAGCTTCGAGGACCTTGCCGGAAAATCCCCCGTCATCATCGCCTCCTCCAGCTACTGGGGGGAGCAGAGCTTCCCATCCGCCAATCTCTCGCTGATCGACCGGCACGGAGCCGTGCCCCTCGTCTTCTGGTCGCCCTGGGACAAGCCCTACGAACAGAACAAGGGACCGGACAAGTTCTCGCTCCATGAGATTCTCGCTGGGAAGTGGGATGCCTACATCGATTCCTGGGCGGACAGCGCAAAGGCCTTCGGAAAGCCGTTTCTGGTCTCATTCTGCAACGAGATGAACGGCGACTGGTTCCCCTGGTCGGGAGCTTATTACGGTGGGGAGAACGGCGGCCCCGAAGTCTTCAAGAACGCCTGGAAACACGTCGTGGACCGGGTCAGGGCGCGCGGGGCAAACAACATCCAGTGGGTTTATCACGTCAACGCCTTCCCTGCCGTCAATGACTGCTGGAACCTCATGGCCTCGTATTATCCCGGCCCCGACTATGTGGACTGGCTCGGCCTGAGCGTTTACGGAAAGCAGTTCCGCGAGGATGGAAACTGGGCGGAATTCAGCGACCTCCTGGACTGGCCATATAAGGAAATCACGGCGCTCGACCCGGACAAGCCCGTGATCCTTGCGGAGTTCGGCGCCGGGGAATTTCCGAAAGCCGGGGACAAGGCGAAATGGTTCCGCGACGCGTTCTCTCTGATCCCCGGATACCCTCGCATCAAGGCTGCCGTTTACTGGCACGAGCGCTGGCAGAACGAGGACGGATCCTTCAGCAATCTTCGGATCAATTCGTCACCGGCGGCCCTTGACGCGTTCAAAAAAGGCCTCGGCAACCCCCGTTGGATCTGCCGGGAGCGCAGCTGAATAGCCGCGCGCTGCTCTTTCCGGACGCCGTCCCGGGAAGGACGGACCCACCAAGCCAGGCGTCAGGCCTTGGCCTTTGAGAGAGCTTTTGTCAGCCGGCTTTTTTTCCGGTCGGCCACATTACGATGGATCACTCCCCGCTTGGCGGCTTTGTCCAGCGCAGAAGTCAACTTGATGAACTCCGCCTTGACGACATCGGGCTTGCCGTCGGCAAGAGCCTTGCGGAATTTTTTCTGTTCGGACTTGAGCCCTGTGATGACTCCTGAGTTGCGTTCACGGCGGCGCAAGGTTTGACGCGCGCTCTTAGCTGCAGATTTGGTATTGGCCATAATGGATTGGTGGTGCCAGAGGGGAGAATCGAACTCCCGACCAAGGGCTTATGAGTCCCCTGCTCTACCGCTGAGCTACCCTGGCGTGGGTTGAAAACAATATCTCTTTCGCGTCACGCGACAAGGCACATTTTGAATGTTTTTTGCAGATCGGAACCACCGCAGGAGCCCGGCAACTCCTAGATCTTCGCGGCAAGTCGCAGGATCTGGTGGGAAAATTCCGCCGAGTTTCTGATGAAATCCCGCAGGAATCCCGTCCAGGAAACCCCCGGCGACGCGATGATCAGAAGAACCGCGAGGAGAGCCAGATTGAGGAGGTAGATCAGGACAAGGGAAAAGAAGGTTCCTCCGTAGGTGAGGTCAGGCTGGCCTTTGGGAATCATCCAGCAGGTGAAGGAAAGATGAAACGCCCAGGTGAGTCCGATGGAGGCGTAGAGAAGCTGACGGTAAGGCGCGACATCGACAAAAATGGCCGCCACGCCATAGAGGGCGATCACGAACAGGCTGTAGATCGGAAAAAAATACGGGGCGAGCGCGATCCATGTGTTCGTCTTGTCCGTGAGAATATGCCCGCCCTCCCTGGTGACGCGGAACCGGTGCACCCGTCCGCCCATCATGTAAACCCACAGCGCGTGCGTCAGCTCATGGCCGAAGACATACATCCTCAGCGGGCGGGGCAGGCCGAAAAACGCAACGAGCCACAGGACCGCTCCGAGAGAGAAAAACCAGAACTCCTCGGTGATCCAGAAGGCGTCGCGGACGGTCGTGCGCGCGAAAGCGGTAAAAAATGTCTGGGTCAAAATCCACGCCGGCGGGAGCAGGAAAATCCCGACGATGAATTTCACCCAGCGCGTGGGGACATGCTCCGGAATGGCTCCGGCTATCGCTGCATGAAAACGGACCGGCTTGTTGCGCTGGGAGCGGCGTTTTCCGGCCACGGCGGGGTTATGCCCGGCCCAGATAGGAGCCGTCGGCCGTGCTGACTTTGATCAGTTCCCCCTCCTTGATGAACAGGGGCACGTTGATCACCTTGCCGGTTTCGAGAGTCGCCGGCTTTTGAACATTGTTCGCGGAATCCCCACGGACCCCCTCAGCCGATTCGGTCACCTTGAGGCTGACGGAGGAAGGCAGGACAACCTGGGCGGGCCGGCCCTCGATGCTCAAAACCTCAACCTTGAGGTTCTCGACGAGATAATCTTTGCCCTCGGCAACAAGGTCATCATGCAGGGTGATCGTCTCAAAGCTCTCGGGGTCCATGAAATGATAGCCCTGGTGGTCTGCATAGCTGAACTCCAGCTGCTGGCGGTTGACATCCACCAGATCGACTTTTTCGGTCGAGGAAAAACGGATGTCGGCGGACTTCCCGGTGCCGATGTAGCGGATGATGCATTGAACAAAGGCCCGGAGGTTTCCCGGGGTGCGGTGTTGAACATCGAGAACGATGGCCGGGTTTCCGTTGTAACGGATCGCCATGCCTTTGCGGAGATCATTTGCAGCTGCCATTGAACCCCTCTGCTAAACTCCGCAACACTATTTGGCAAGCCGCGAATCCCGGACACCGAAGGAAAAGCGCTTTCCCGGCGGAACAACCGGTCGCAACAGGAAAATGCAACGATGCACACTGCGGTTGCATTATTTATAAAAACGGCAACCATACGGGAGGGTGAAGACGACTGCTGAATACATCGCTTCGGGGTTTGAGAAGATCAGTGCGGATCTGGACTTTTTGATGGACTGCCTGCGGGAGGTTCTTTGTGAACTCGGACACGAAGAGGTGGCCGCCCGCCTGCCATGGATCGGGACCGGGGAAGGCCGCGTTGACGGGAGCGAGCAAGCCTGCTCAATGGCATTTCAACTCCTGAACATGGTCGAAGAGGGGGCATCCGCCCGGACCCGCAGGCTTCGCGAGATTGAGAACGGCCCGGCGGATGAGCCGGGCCTTTGGGCAAGGGAGCTTCAACGCCTCAAGGATGCCGGGCTTGCCGCACAGGAGATCGCCGCGTCACTGCACCAGATCCGGATCGAGCCCGTCCTGACAGCCCACCCGACCGAGGCCAAGCGCGCGGCCGTATTGGAACAGCACAGGATGATCTACCGGTTGCTGACCGCCCGGGACAACAACCAGATGACTCCACTTGAGCGGGAGGCTCTCCGCGACGAGATCAAGGTGGTCCTTGAGAGGCTGTGGCGCACGGGCGAGATTTTACTGGAGAAGCCGGACGTTGCGGGAGAGCGGCGCGGCGTGCTTTTTTACCTGCGGGAGGTTTTCCCGTATGCACTGGCGCGGCTGGACGAGCGCCTCCACCAGGCCTGGCGCTCGTGCAACTTCGATCCGGCGCTTCTGGAAGACCCCCATGTCTGGCCGAAGGTGCGCTTCGGAACATGGGTGGGAGGGGACCGGGACGGGCATCCCCTGGTCACTGCCGGGGTGACTGCCGAAACCCTGCAGAAGCTGCGCTTGAACGCGCTGCTGGTCATCCGGCGGCACTTGTCCGAACTCGCCGCAAAGCTTCCGCTCTCAAGCAATTTTCAAGAAGCCCCCCCGGAGCTCGACAAGATCCTTGTGGAACTCTGGTCGGAAAATCCCGAGCTCTCGGAAATCCTGGCCCGGCAGCACTCGGACGAACCGTGGCGTCAATTTGTCCTCCTTCTCCAGTCGAAGCTTCCCATGACTCCGCTGCCGGGGGAGGACTATTCGCTCGAGGAAAAGGCCAGACATTACCGCACGCCGCTGGAGATGGATGTGCATCTCGCAAAACTCTCCGATTCGCTTTATGCGGTGGGAGCGGGACGGCTCGCCGACACCGCGGTGCTGCCCGTCCGCCGGGCACTCGACGTGTTCGGATTTCATCTTGCCGCGCTCGACATCCGGCAGAACAGCCGGGTCCACGACCTCGCAATGGATGAACTGCTTGCAGGAAGCGGAGCCGCCGATCATGGTTTTTCAAGGTGGAGCGAAGACCGCCGCCTGAAGTTTCTCAATGCGGAGCTCTCCTCGCCGCGTCCGTTCCTGGGATCCGGCGCGAAATGCGGCGCGCATGCCGATGACGTCCTCTCATGCTACTCGGTCCTCCGCGCACATATCAACAGCCACGGACGCGAGGGAATCGGCGCCCTGATCGTCAGCATGACCCGCCGCCTGTCCGACCTCCTGGTGGTTTATCTCCTGGCCCGGGAGGCCGGTCTCGCCCGCTGGACGCCGGAGGGATTGCTGTGCGAAATTCCGGTCGTCCCGCTTTTTGAAACTTTGGAAGACCTGGAAATGGGGCCGGCAATTGTGAAGGAATTCCTTGCCCACCCGGTGACGGCCCGCAGTCTGGTTTTCCAGAAATCCGAACGGATGCAGGTTCTGTCTTTCCGGCAGGAGCGCCCGGTCCAGCAGGTGATGATCGGATACAGCGACAGCAACAAGGACTGCGGAATTTTTGCCAGCCAGTGGGCTCTGCACAAGGCCCAGGCGGCCCTCTCCTCCACGGGAGCGGCCGCGGAAACAAAGATCCGCTTCTTCCACGGCCGGGGAGGAACCATCAGCCGGGGCGCGGGTCCCACACATCGTTTTCTCGATGCGTTGCCCCACGGATCGGTGCAGGGGGATATGCGCCTGACCGAGCAGGGCGAAACCATTCCACAGAAATACTCCAACCTGGATTCGGCCGTTTACAATCTGGAACTGCTCCAGGCCGGCGTGGCCGGGGTTTCGCTCGGCCAGCACCCGGACACCGGAGAGGACGCATTCCAGGAGATCTGCGAGTTCCTTTCCGTCGAAAGCCGCAAGACGTATTCGCAGCTCATCAGCCATCCGCAATTCATGACCTATTTTTCCGGGGCCACGCCGATTGACGCCCTTGAGGCAAGCCGGATCGGCTCGCGCCCGGCCCGCCGGACCGGCCAGCGCACGCTCTCCGACCTGCGCGCGATCCCGTGGGTGTTCAGCTGGAACCAGTGCCGTCACTACCTGCCCGGCTGGTTCGGAGTGGGCTCGGCCCTGCAGAACCTTTCGGAGGAACACCGGGATCACTTCACCCGCCTGGGTGCCTCGTTGAAATCCTCGCCGTTTCTCTATTACGTCCTCACCAACGCGGAGACGAACATTGCGAGCGCGGACCGGGAGATGATGCGCCTCTATGCCGGACTGGTTCCGGACGCCCTAGCCCGGGAGACACTGCTGGAAATCATCCTCGGAGAGTTCGACAAAACCAAAGCGATGCTTGCCGCAGTCTTCGGCGGCAGCCTCGAGACCCGCCGTCCCCGCATGCTGAGAACCCTCGCCTTGCGGGACACGGCTCTCCGCGGACTTCACCTCCACCAGGTGGAATTACTGAAGCGCTGGCGCAGTTCCACCACCTCATCTCCGCATGAGGCGCAGGCGATTCTCCGTGACGTGCTCCTCAGCGTGAACGCCATCGCAAGCGGCCTGAGAACGACCGGTTGACACGCCGGATCCCGGGCATCCCTGCCGGCGCGCCCCTCTCAGTCAAGACACGGGCAGAAACCCATGCCCGCGAAAAAAAGCATCAGGCCTTCTCGACCTGCCAGTATTCCAGATCCACCGGCGTGTCGCGCCCGAAGATGCTGACGGAAACGCGCAGCTTTCCGCGTTCGGGATCGATCTCCTCGACAATGCCGTTCTGGTTCTGGAACGGGCCGTCAGCGACCTTGACCTTGTCGCCGACCTCGAAGCTGATTTTCGGTTTGACCGTGTCCTCGCGCTCGCGCACCTGGGCGAGGAGGCTTTCGACCTCCTTCTTGCGCATCGGAATCGGGCGGTCCTTCGTCCCGGCAAAACCGAGAACACCGTTGGTGTCCTTGATGAAATACCATGTCTTCTCAACGAGCTGGTTGCTCTCGTCGAGCAGGTGCATGTTGATGATCAGGTAGCCCGGAAAGAACTTGCGGGTGGTTTCGGTCTTCTTGCCGCGCTTGATCTCCTGGACGCGCTCGGTGGGAATGAGCACCTCGTAAACGAGGTCCCCCATCTCCTCGGTCTGGATGCGGCGGTTGATTTCTTTCTGCACCTTCTGCTCGAATCCGGAGAGAACATGCACGACGAACCACTGGTCTTTCGGGTCTAATGCCATGAGATAAAAATTACGGGTGGGTCAGGAAGCTGACCACGTTGATAAGAACAAAATCAAAAAACGCGATGTATCCGCCAAGGATGAGCATGGCGACAAGCACGACCACCGTGGAATCGGTGAGCTCCTTGTATCGCCGGAAACCTTTTTCATTCGGATCCCACGGCCATTGGGCCTTGCCGAGCTCCACTCGGACCTCGGACATGAATTTGCGGAGTTTGGAAAACATCGTGTAGGGCGGGAGGAGGAGAAATCCACAGGTCAGGAGGGACTTGAACCCCCAACACCCGGTTTTGGAGACCGGTGCTCTACCAATTGAGCTACTGACCTTTGGAAATTACCGTTGCAACTGATCAGTCAAGGATGTCGGCAACACGGCCCGCTCCGACGGTGCGGCCGCCCTCGCGGATCGCAAAGCGGATCGTCTTCTCCATGGCGATCGGAGTGATGAGCTCGACCTCGATGGAGACGTTGTCGCCTGGCATGACCATCTCCACGCCCTCCGGCAGACTCACGGTTCCCGTCACGTCGGTCGTGCGGAAATAGAACTGCGGACGGTAGTTCGTGAAGAACGGCGTGTGACGGCCGCCCTCGTCCTTGCTGAGGACGTAGACCTCGGCCTTGAACTTCTTGTGCGGCTTGATCGAACCCGGCTTGGCGATAACCTGGCCGCGCTCGATGTCTTCCTTCTTGATGCCGCGAAGGAGAACCCCGACGTTGTCGCCGGCTTCGGCGCTGTCGAGAAGCTTGCGGAACATTTCGATGTCGGTGACGGTCGTCTTGGCGGTCGGCTTGAGTCCGACGATTTCGACTTCCTCCATCTTCTTGAGGATGCCGCGCTCGACGCGTCCGGTGGCCACGGTGCCGCGACCTTCGATGTTGAACACGTCTTCCACGGGCATGAGGAACGGCTGATCCTTCGGACGCTCCGGCTGCGGGATGTATTCATCAACGGCCGCCATGAGATCGGTGATCGCCTTTTCGCTGTCGGCCGCGCCTTCAAGCGCCTTGAGGGCGCTGCCCTTGACGATCGGGATGGTGTCGCCGGGGAACTCGTATTTGCTGAGGAGCTCGCGGACCTCCATCTCGACGAGGTCGAGAAGATCCTTGTCGTCCACCATGTCCGCCTTGTTCATGAAGACAACGATCGAAGGCACGCCGACCTGACGGGCAAGCAGGATGTGCTCGCGGGTCTGGGGCATCGGGCCGTCGGCGGCGCTGACAACAAGAATCGCGCCGTCCATCTGGGCGGCACCGGTGATCATGTTCTTGACGTAGTCGGCGTGGCCGGGGCAATCCACGTGCGCATAGTGGCGGTTGGCGGTCTCATATTCGACGTGGGCGGTGTTGATCGTGATGCCGCGCTCCTTCTCTTCGGGGGCGGCGTCGATCTCGTCATACTTCTTTGCGGTTGCCCCGCCGGTTTTGGCGAGGACGGTCGTGATCGCCGCGGTCAGGGTCGTCTTGCCGTGATCCACGTGGCCGATTGTGCCGATGTTGACGTGCGGTTTGTTTCTCTGGAACTGTTCTTTAGCCATCTTGAGTTTTGTGTGTTGATTGTTTGCGACCGATGTTCGTGGAGCCCATGACCGGGATTGAACCGGTGACCTCGTCCTTACCAAGGACGTGCTCTACCAACTGAGCTACATGGGCATCTGGCGGCCGGAGCCGCGTGTTTTGAACATCGTGAGGCGGTTTGTTTGTTTCGCCGGAAAACGGGTGACAAACGCTTGCCGTTGTCGCCTCTGCGAAAACGGGCAGCGATTCTCCCCCTGATCCGGGCAGGAGGGAAAGACTAGCTCTTGCAATGCAGGTGTCAAAAACAAAAATGGAAACCCGAAGGATTCCTTTCCGGGGGTGCCTTCGCCGGGATGACGCCCTGCGGTCCGGCCCGCATGCGGATTGCGGGACGCGGGCAAGGAATGTGAATATTCCCGTTTTCGGCGCTTCCCCGCCGGACGAAATCCGTTTATGTGCGGTGGAAACTTATTCACACCCATGGCGAACAAAGAACGCATCCACCTGGATGATCTGGACCAGTCGAAATCGCTGGAGCAGGAGGACTACAAAAAGCAGATGAAGCAGCTGCAGCTGCGGTTGCTTGGAATGCAACTGCAACTCCGCGAAAAAAAGAACCCGGTGATTCTGGTGATGGAGGGCCCGGATGCGGCCGGGAAGGGCGGTGCGATCAAGCGTGTGGTCGAACGGCTGGACCCGAGACTCGTGCGGGTCTACTCGATTGTGAAGCCGACCCCCGAGGAGTTCTGCCACCACTACATGTGGAGGTTTTGGACCAAGCTTCCCGCGCACGGGGATCTCGCGATTTTCGACCGCTCATGGTATGGACGGGTGCTGGTCGAGCGGGTGGAGGGCTTCTGCTCCGAAGCAGAGTGGAAGCGCGCTTATCGGGAGATCAACGAGTTTGAAAAGACGCTCGCCGACGACGGGGCAATCCTGATCAAGCTTTACCTTCACATCACGAAGGATGAGCAATTGGGCCGGTTCAAACGCCGGGAAGCCGACCCCTACAAACACTGGAAAATCAGTGAGGAGGACTGGAGGAACCGGCGTCACTGGCGCGAGCACAACGAGGCGGCGGAGGACATGTTCGAGAAGACCTCCACCCCGGATGCGCCCTGGACGGTCATTCCCGCGAATTTCAAGTGGTATGCCCGGGTCAAGACATTGAAGACCGTCTGCGAGCGGATCTCCAGGCACCTCGACGCCTGATCCAATGCAAACGCATTAAAAAGCGTTCAGGTTTGGAGGTTTTGCCCAGGGAGAACGGGCGTCCCGCCCGTTTGGGGACTGGCCTGAAAACACCCTGCGCCACTCACAGGCGGGACGCCTGTCCCCCTGTATTAGCGAAACTCAGCGGGGATCTTTCATGCGTTTGCCCTGACTCCTGATCAACGGGACCGGGAGACCACCCCGGAAGGAAAAACGGATCTTGAGACTTTCCGGCACGAAAAATACCCGGGGTCTCCCGTCTGGAAGACCCCGGCTCGTGCAAAAAATCCGGCCCGCGGCGCGGCGGCCGACGCTACGACTTGTATCGCAACCGCTTCTTGTGGCGGTTTTCTTTCATGCGCTTGCGGCGCTTGTGCTTGGCGATTTTCGCTTTTCTTGTCTTCTTTAAGGAACCCATGGGTTTGCGGGACTGCTAGTAAACTACTTTGTTGAGCGGATACTCGATGATCCCCTCGGCCCCGAGCGCTTTCAGCTGCGGAACGATCTCGCGGACGACTTTCTCTTCGATCACCGTCTCGATGGCGACCCATCCGGGTTGTGCCAAGGGCGAAACTGTAGGATTCCTCAATGCGGGCAGTGCCTCAAGCAAATTTTTCAGACTTTTTTCCGGCAGGTTCATTTTGAGTCCGACGAGGTCCCGCGCGGCCAGGGCGCCCTTGAGCAGCAGCGCGAGGGTTTCGATCTTTTTCCGCTTCCACGGATCCCCCCAGGCACCGTGCGCCGCAAAAAGCGCCGGATAAGACTCCATGAGGGTGGCCACGATCCGGAGCTTGTTCGCCCGGAGCGAGGAACCGGTCTCGGTGATGTCAACGATCGCATCCACAAGATCGGGAACCTTGACCTCGGTCGCCCCCCAGGAAAACTCGACTTCCGCGTTGACACCCGCCCGCTCAAAGAACCGCTTCGTGATCCCCATCGCCTCGGTCGCGACGCGCTTTCCCTCAAGGTCCTTGACCGTGCGGATCGAGGAATCCTCGGGAACGACGAGCACCCAGCGTGTCGGGCTCGAACTGACTTTGCTGTAAGCCATGCCCGTGACCTCGAAGATGTCGGATTGGTTTTCCTCCACCCAATCGCGTCCGGTGATCCCGCAGTCCAGATATCCGTGCTCGACATAGCGGCTGATCTCCTGCGCCCGGAGCAGACGGATCCGCATCTCCGGATCATCGACCGATGGACGGTAGGACCGGTTTGAGCCGGAAATTGAAAACCCGGCTTTGGCAAACAATGAAATGGTGGGCTCCATCAGGCTGCCGGAGGGCAGCCCGACCGTAAGAATGTGTTCTTCCATGAGAGCCGGACACACTACGCGGAAATTCCACAGGTTGGCAGAAAAAACTTTCGCGGAGACACGCAGGGGGATCCGGAGAGCGGATTTTTCCCGGTTGACATCCTCTCCGAACACCTTAGTTTGTTCAAACATTCTGAACACCGTCCATGCCCCCCCTTCCCCCACCCTCCCGGATCGGCAGACTGGATCACGGCAGCCCGATGCCTCTGCACGCCCAGGCGGAGCAGGTTCTGCGCGAGATGATCCAAAAGCCAGAGCACCGGGACTCGGGGCTGCTTCCGGATGAGGTCACGCTGGCCCGCTCGCTGGGCATCAGTCGCAACACCCTGCGGGCGGCCATAGCCCGTCTCGTGGCGGAAGGACGGCTCGAACGCAAGGCGGGAGTCGGGACCCGTGTGACCGAGCCCAAAGTGCACTCGGGCGTCGGAGCCTGGCACAGTTTTTCGCGGGAGATGGAGGCCAAAGGGATCCGGGTGGAGATGTATTCCAAGAAACTCCGTTCGTTGCCGGCAACCGTGGAAGTGGCCAGGGCGTTGAGGATCCCGCCCGGCACCAGGGTCGTTTGTCTCGACCGCGTCAGGGGGTGGGACGGCAAACCGGAGGTGCATTTCCGTTCGTATCTGCATCCGAGACTGAAGTTGCCGGAAAACTCAGATTTCCGGAGCCCCCTTTACGAACTGATCGAAACACATTGCCGCGTCATCGCCGATCAATCCCAGGAGGAACTGACGGCGGTTGCCGCTGATCGCAGGCTGGCCCGACTGCTCGAGGTGGAACCTGGAACACCGCTGCTGCGGCGCGATCGCACTGTCCTGGACACGGGCCGACATCCGTTGGAATTCGCGGTCGTCCACTACCGCTGCGACAGGTTCCGCCTCACCCTCAATCTCCGCCAGGAATAAACACCCGCCTCATGACCGCCACCAGAATCTCCTCAGTCCGCTACGTCCTGTTTGCCACATGTGTCACCGCGATCGGCGGTTTTCTGTTCGGCTACGACACGGCCGTCATCAACGGCGCAAACTCGTATCTCAAGGCCCATCTGCATCTCGACTCGACGCAGGAGGGGCTCGCCGCCGCGAGCGCGCTTCTCGGCTGCATTCCCGGGGCGATGTTCGCCGGGTTTCTGAGCGACCGGTTCGGACGCAAGAAAATGCTGTTTTTCTGCGCTCTTCTTTTTGCTGTGTCCGGATTTCTTTCGGCCATCCCGAACACCTTCAACCAGTTCCTCGCCGCCCGCATCATCAGCGGACTCGGGATCGGCGCCTCGTCGATGATTTGTCCGGTCTATATCGCCGAAATCGCGCCGGAGAAGTGGCGCGGACGGCTCGGAAGCCTCTTTCAACTGGGCATCGTGACGGGGATTTTCATCACCCTCTTCATCAACAGCCTCATCCAGGGCATGGGCAACGAGGCCTGGAACACCGCCTACGGTTGGCGCTGGATGCTGGGGATGGAGGTGGTTCCCGCGCTCGCATTCATCGCCCTTCTCTTCACCGTCCCGGAAAGCCCCCGCTGGCTCGCGCAAAAAGGCCGGGAAGAGGAGGCCCGGGACATTCTGGTCAAAGTCGACGGCCCGGAGCACGCCGACTCGGAAATGGCCGCAATCCGCGAGGCGATCGGACACGAGGAAGGACGGTTCTCGGAAATTTTCACGGGCCCCTATCTGAAGCCGCTGGTGCTGGCGGTGCTGCTGGCGATGTTTCAGCAGTTCTGCGGCATCAACGCCATCATCTATTACTCCACGAAGATCTTTGCTACAGCCGGAGGGAGTTCGAACTCGGCGTTCGCCTCGTCGGTCTGGGTGGGCCTCATCAATGTCGTCTTCACGCTTGTTGCCATCGCCTTTGTGGACAAGGCCGGCCGGAGGCCTCTTCTGCTGATCGGGACGGCCGTGCAAACCCTCGCTCTTGGATATGTCGGGTGGATGTTCCATACCGGAGGGAGCGGGCTGCCCCTTCTTCTCTCCGTCATCGGCTTCATCGCCGCATTTTCGATGGCCATGGGACCTCTCACCTGGCTCATTTTGTCGGAAATCTTTCCGAACAAGATCCGCGGCCGCGCGATGTCGGTCGCGACATTCGCCATGTGGAGCTCCAACTACATCGTCACGCAGACGTTCCCGATGATGAACGACAATCCTGCGATAGGCCCGGCCAACACGTTCTGGATTTACGCGGCCGTCAGCCTGCTTTCGTTCCTCTTCGCTCTGGGATGGATTCCCGAAACGAAAGGCCGCACGCTCGAACAGATCGAGGCCATGTGGCTTGGAAAAAAACCCGTTGCCTGATCTCCCCCCCCATTCATTATTGATACGAAACTCTCCATGAAAATTCCCGTTCTCTTCCTCCTGATGGCCACCTCTGGCGCATTTGCCACGGAGTCACTCACCCCAAAATTTCAACCCCTGCGTTTCGGCGAGGTGCAGCCGCGCGGATGGCTTCTGGATCAGCTCCAGACCGAGGCAAAGGAGGGTTACGGCCCGCGCCTCGACCAGTTGACGCTGACAAATCCCAAATCGCGGGTCGACCTGCCGACCTTCGACGCGAAGAACAAGGCCGAAATGGAAAAATCGTGGTGGAACGGCGAGACGACCGGCAACTGGCTGGACAGCCTCATCCGCCTCGCCTACCTCTCCGGCGATCCGGCGGCCAAGAAAAGGGCGGACGATGTCGTGGCGAAGATTCTCTCGTTTCAGGAGGACGACGGCTATCTGGGAATGTATCCCCGGGCGGTGCGCTACGCGCAGCCGATGTCCGGGCAGAATGGCGAGTTCTGGACCCAGGCCTGCCTTTTCAAGGGACTCCTCGCTTATTACGAACTCACCGGCCGCAAAGACGTGCTTGAGGCTGTCGAGCGGGCCACAAAACTCAGCATGTCGAAATACGGCAAGGACCGTCCCTACTGGGGGGAGCGGGTCGTGCGCGGCGGCCCGGGACACAACTTCATGTTCGTGGACGTGTGCGAGTGGCTGTATCGGCTCACCGGCGACAAGGAATATGCGGACTTCGCGCAATTCCTCTACGACACCTACAACGAGCGGAAGGATGTCTTCGACACGGACATCCAGATAGCCAGCCTCACGGACCCCAACCTGCTTTTAAAAAAGCACGGTGCCCATGTGATGGAGCACCTGCGGGTGCCACTGTTCGTCGCCTACGCCACGGGCGACAAGAAGTATCAGGCTGCAGTTGATAATATTTTCATGAAAACCGACCGGCACCTCACCGCCGGGGGAGCCTGCATCAGCGATGAGGATATCCTCGAACGGCTGGGAGATCCATCGATCGGCTGCGAGTATTGCACGATGCTGGAGCTGCTCAACAGCCTGCAGTCCGGACTGCAGAAAACGGGGCGGGCGGACCTTGGCGACCGGATTGAGGTGCTCGCCCTGAATTCCGCCCAAGGCGCACGGCTCCGCGACTGCAAGGCCATCCAGTATTGCACCCGCGACAACCAGTATGAGGCATCCATTTCCGGAGGCCGCGGTGCCCGCTTCAAACTGTCCCCGACGCACGAGGACGTGGCGGTGTGCTGTTCGCCCAACGCCGTGAAATTCTTCCCCTACCTGACCGGCGGGCTCTGGATGAAGGAGGCGGACGGCCTTGTCGCCACAGGGTATTTGCCAAACCGGGTCGAGACGAAGATCAACGGGCAGACGGTCTCCGTGGACACGGACACGGCCTACCCGTTCGAGGATGCGGTGAATATGACCGTCCATGTCGAAAAGCCCGCGCGGTTTTCGATCCGGTTGCGCGAACCTGCCTGGGCCGGGAAAATGACGGTCGATGCCCCCGGGACCGAGGAGAAGAAGGAAACCGGCTGGCGCATTCTCACCAAGGAATGGAAATCCGGGGACAGGATCACGATTTCGTTCGCTCCGGAGATCGTCCGCAAAACAGCGGTCAACGGCAGCGGTGTTTACTGGCAGCGCGGCCCGCTGGTCTATGCGCTGCCGATCGCTTCGGAGGGAAAGGAGACGAAGCAATATGCGGTTCCCGGATTCGCAGATCTCGACTTCACGCCGGTTCCGGGTGCGTTCTGGGATTATGTGGTCGACAAGGACGACGGGCAGTTCGTCTTCGAACGTGCGCAATCAGGCTCCCAGGCGAACCCCTGGAAAGCGCCTCCGGTCGCGTTGAAGGGAAATCTCCTCAATGCAAAGACGGATCAGGAGGATTCCGTCCGCCTGGTTCCGATGGGGAGCACGCTTCTGAGACATACGGTTTTCGCCGACAAGAATGCGGTTGCCAAGGCGGCAGCCGGACAGGACGACCTGATCAAGAGCGATGCCAATCTCGCCCGCAACGCCGAGGTCGAGGTCAAAGGGACCGCGGCGGGCTACCGGCGCGAGGGGCTCAATGATTGCGTGGTGGCGGGATTCCCGGACCATCAGGCCAACGAATGGTGCGACAAGGGCGGTGGTGTCGGCACCAAGGCAAAACTGAAATGGGAAATGCCGGAGGAGGTCGGAAGCATCTGGCTCTTCGACCGCCCGAACGACAGGGATCATGTGCTTGCCGCCCGCATCACCTTCAGCGACGGCTCGACCGTCGAAGCCGGCGAACTGCCGGACGACGGCAAGGCTCCGCTCCGGTTGAAATTCCCTCCGCGGACGATCAACTGGATGGAGGTCGAGATCACCAAGGTCGGACCGAAGACGAAAAATGCCGGATTCTCGGAGATCGCAGTCTTCAAGCAGGAGCCGGCGAAATGAATATTGTGCGGGCGATTCCCTGCCCACTTGTCGCAGTTGCCTGCAGTTTTGCGCTCGCCTGGACAGCGGCTGCCGGAGCGGAGGCCTCCGCAAACAAGACGTCGCGACCCAACATCGTCTTCATCTTTTCCGACGACCATTCGTTGCAGACGATCGGAGCGTATGGCGCGCGGTTGTCGGAATTTTGCCGGGAGCACGACATCACCCCCCATATCGACCGGCTCGCCGCTGAAGGCGGGTTGTTTGTGAACAGCTTCTGCGGAAATTCTCTTTGTTCGCCGAGCCGTGCATCGGTTCTCACCGGTCTGCACAGTCATGCCAACGGGGTGATGACGCTGGGCAAGGCGATCCGGCCGGGCGTGTGGACGTTTCCAGGTGCATTGGGGGCGGCGGGATACCAGACAGCGGTGATCGGCAAGTGGCATCTCGATACGACCCCGACCGGCACGGACTTCTCCTGCCTGCTTGTAGGGCAGGGACGCTACTGGAATCCGGAGTTTCTCGGTCTGAATGGCAAGGAGTCTCATGAGGGTTATGTCACGGACATCATTACGGACATGGGAATCGACTGGCTTCAACACCGGGACAAATCGAAGCCGTTCCTCCTGATGATCCACCAGAAGTCGCCGCACCGACCGTGGATGCCACCACCGCGGTATTATAGTTGGTTGCAGGATGTGAAAATCCCGGAGCCTGAGACATTGTTTGATGATTATGCCGGGCGCGGATCCTCCGCTCACAATCAGAAACTGGAGATCGCCCGGGATATGAGCGTTCCCTACGATTTGAAGGTGATGCCACCGGGGAAGTGGACCGGTGAGTTTACCCCCATGACGGAGACCCAGCGTGCGGAGTGGTCCAAAGTGTTCGATCCGCGCAACGAGGCATTCCGCAAGGCCAACCTGCAGGGAAAGGAACTCACCCGCTGGAAATATCAGGAATACATGAAGGATTATCTGCGGTGCGTGAAAGCTGTGGATGATGGAGTCGGCAGGATTTTGGATTATCTCAAAACGGACGGACTGGATTCCAACACCGTGGTCATCTACTCCTCCGACCAAGGGTTCTTCAACGGAGAGCACGGGTGGTTCGACAAACGCTGGATCTACGAGGAGTCGATCCACATGCCTCTCATCGTTCGCTGGCCCGGCGTGGTGAAGCCCGGTTCGCGTTTCCTCCCGTTGGTGCAGAATATTGACTATGCGGAGACGTTTGTGGAAATGGCCGGTGCAAAAAGCCCTGATGGACTGCACGGCAAATCGCTTGTGCCGATTCTTCGTGGCGAAACACCATCCGATTGGCGCAAGAGCATCTATTACCACTTCTACGCTCCGGGGTATGGGATCGAAAAACATTATGGCGTACGCACGGACCGTTACACCCTGGCGTTTTTCTACGAAAAAAATGAGTGGGAGCTTTTCGACAATCTGAAAGACCCGCAGCAACTTCAGAGCGTCTATGCCGATCCCGAATACGCCCCGGCTGTCGCGGAATTGAAAGCGGAACTGACCCGCCTGAGGAAACTTTACCAGGATTCCGACGAAATAACCGGCCCGGAGAAGAAATCCCCCGAAGGCAAGAGCGGTGAGTGATATGAAGATCCCCCGCTGTCTGTTCCTGTTTCTGCTGCTCATCATCCCGATCTCAAGCGCGGATGAGTTTCCCCGGAGGGTGTTAAATCTGGACGGCACCTGGCAGGTGGCGGAAGGCAGCCTGACGCGCATCCCGGCGGCGTTCGACCACACGATTCCCGTGCCGGGGCTGGTGGACATGGCGTCGCCGCCGTTTGAATCGCCCGGCAGCTGCATCGAATTCAAAAACCGCACCACTCCCAGCCGGCCCGCCGACCCGCGGCGCGAGGCGTTCTGGTATCGCCGCACGTTCCGCGTCGACGGCCCGCTCCCGGCGGTGGCGTTGCTCAAGGTGAACAAGGCGTTTTATACCACCAAGGTGTTTGTCAACGGCCAGGCCGCCGGCGAGCACGCGCCCAATTTCACGCCGGGCTGGTTTGACGTGCGGCAATTTTTGAAACGCGACGGCGGCGAGAACGAATTGATCATCCGCGTCGGAGCATCGCTGGCGCAAGTGCCGCCGCAGATCACGGACGGCTACGACATCGAGAAAAGCCGCTACATTCCCGGCATCTACGATTCGGTGCAATTGATCCTCTCCGGCACACCGCATGTCGTCAACGTGCAGACTGTGCCGGACGTGGAAAAAAAATCCGTCCGCGCCGTGATCGAACTGGCCAATGCCGGCCAGAATGCCGCGACCGTGCAGGCGCGGTGCGTCGTCCGGGAGAAAAAATCCCGCAAAGTCGTCGGCGAAGCGTTGGCCGCACCGGTGACGGTCGGCAACGGGCAGACCGCGAAGGCGGACGTGGTGGTTGCCATCCGCAACGCGCAGCTCTGGTCGCCGGAGACGCCGTTCCTATACGAACTGGAGGTGGACACCGGCGCGGATTCCAGCGTGACGACGTTCGGCCTGCGCTCGATCCGGTTCGATGCCGAAACCGGCTTCGCCTATCTCAACGGCAAAAAATATTTCCTGCGCGGCTCGAACGTCTGCATCTACCGCTTCTTCGAGGACGCAACGCGCGGGGCGTTGCCGTGGGATGAAACCTGGGTGCGCAACCTGCACCGGAAGTTCAAGGAAATGCATTGGAACGCGCTGCGTTACTGCATCGGGTTTCCGCCGGAACGCTGGTATGAGATCGCCGACGAGGAGGGCATTCTTATCCAGGATGAATTTCCCGTCTGGAATCAGTTCTCGCCAAATCGCTGGCCCAAGGCGGTCACAGTTGCCGACCTGGCCTCCGAATACACCGAATGGATGCGCGAGCACTGGAATCATCCGTGCGTCGCCATCTGGGACGCACAAAACGAAACGACCAACGACAGCATCACCGGCCCGGCGATCATGGCCGTGCGTGACCTCGACCTCTCGCGGCGCTCGTGGGACAACGGCTGGGGCGCGCCGCAACGACCCGGTGACATTTCGGAATGTCATCCCTACCGGCCGAACCACACCAAGAGCCTCCCGAATTTTGCCACCGAAACCGGCGTCCCGAACGTCGGCCCGGGCAGTGGCAGCAAGCCCTTCGTCAACAAAGCCAAGCCTCCCTACCTGATCAACGAATACGCCTGGCTGTGGATCAACCGCGACGGCTCGCTGCCGACGCTCACCACCAAAGTTTATGACCGCATCCTGGGAGCAAACACTACGCCTGAACAGCGGTGGCAATACTATGCCCGCACGCTGGCGGCGAAGACGGAGTTCTGGCGCAGCCACCGCAAATGCGCGGGCGTGTTGCATTTCTGCGGACTGGGCTATTGCCGACCCGACGGCCAGACGAGCGACAATTTCATCGACGTGAAAAATCTGACCTTCGAGCCGAACTTTTTCCGCTACGTCCGCGACGCGTTTGCGCCTGTGGGGCTGATGATTGATGCCTGGGCCGAAAATTACGAGCCCGGGAAGCGTCAGAAATTTCCAGTCGTGGTCATCAATGATTTGAACGATTCGTGGCAGGGCGAAATTCGCTTTCAAATTCTGCGCGAAGGAAAAATCATTTTTGAAAACCAACTGCCCGCCGGAGTTGCGGGCCTTGGCACGGCGCAGGTTGTGTTCGACGCTCCCATCCCGGAGCAGCCCGGCAATTATCAGGCCGAAGCCACGCTGCTCGCCACGCCCGCCGGCCCGGTTCACAGTTTGCGCGACTTCACCGTGCTGTCGGCGGAAGAAATTGCGGCGCGGCGCAGTCTCGCCACCGGACAACCCGTGAAAGCCTCTTCGGAGCTGACCCTGGCAGACGAAACCTATCCAGCCGGGTTCGCCGTGGACGGCAAACCGGACACCCGCTGGTCAAGCAGGTTCAGCGACCCGCAGTGGCTCGCGGTGGACCTTGGCTCATCGCAAACCATCTCCCGCGTCGAACTGACATGGGAAGCGGCGTTTGCAAATGCCTACTCCATTCAAGTCTCACTGGACGGCGAGAGCTGGAAAGAAGTTTACGCCACCGACAAGGGTGCGGGAAAAACCGAGACCATCCGCTTCGCGCCCACGCCAGCGCGCTGGGTGCGCCTCCACTGCACCAAACGCGCCACGAAGTTTGGTTGTTCGCTGTGGGAATTGGGCGTTTATCACTGAACTCTCGTTTGTTGAAAACAGGTAAAACAACCGCGGCCTCCGCAAGAACCATAGGAACAGCGGTCTTATTTAGATCCGAAAAGGAAATGAAACCGAGATCCTTGATTTCAGAGATTCCCAAAATCCGGTGAAAACTGTCGGTGCCACTGTCACTTCCGCATGTCCATCTGGCCTGGCAAGCAGCAAACCCAGCGTCTTTGGCAACGAAACTCGTTGACATCGCCGATTGGAGTCATTCATGCGCAAAGCCATCACCAAAGTCCTCTGGCAAAACGAGCGGGTTTCGACGGAGCGAGTGATCATTGCCGAAGTGCGCTACCCGCCCGGCGGGCACTACGGCCCGCGTCGGCAGCGGTTTTACCAGTTGGTTCAGCTGCACTCCGGGAGTTGCCGGGTGACAGTGGACAAAAAGGTGCGGACGCTCGCAGTGGACACGGTCTGTTTTTTCCGGCCCGGCCGCCGCGAATTCTGGGAGTTCTCCCCCGACTGCGAGACGCATCATTCCTGGTGCGAAGTCCTGCCATCCTGCATGCCGAAAAACATGCGGCTCGCCCTGCGCCACGCGCCGCTTGTTGTTCCTGCCTCGCTTGTCTGGAAACATCTGCTGGCCACCGCGCTCCAATTGCGCCGCACCGATGACCCGGCAGTTCTTTGGGAGATTGAATTTCTCGGCATGGCCCTGTTTGCCGAGTTCCTCGGCAGCGTCGGATATGACGAGATCGTGCAACGGGGTGATGAATCCATCCACAAAGCGATCTGCGTCATGCGCGAGCATCTCGGTGACGAAGACTGTCTGCGACAGGCCGAGGCGGCGTCCGCCATGTCCCGCAATGTCTTCATCCGTCGTTTTCAAGGGCAGTTCCAGACCACTCCGTCCCGTTTTCTTTGGAAGCTCCGCACGGAGCGGGGAATGACCATGCTTCGGGAAACCGGTCATCCCGTCGCCGAGATCGCCAGCCTCTGTGGTTTCAAGGATCCCTTTCACTTCTCCCACTGCGTCAAGCGCGTCCAAGGCGTTTCGCCACGCCAAATCCGGCAGTCAGCCTGGCAGTAGGGGCTCACACGAACGGGCTTTTGCTGTTCTCGCAAAGGGGTATTTCAAACATGTTTTCGGTGAATCCAAACATTCCCAGGGTGACAGTCTCCCCGCATGCTGTCCCCCCTCTTTCTATGAACTTCAAATTCCTTCCAGTCATCGCTGTTTTCGGCTTTTTCGTCTCACTTGCGGCAGCGGTTGACACGAAGCTGGAAACCAGAGTGGAGAATATCCTCGGTCAGATGACGCTGGAGGAAAAAGTTGCCATGTGTGTCGGCGGTGGGGCGATGGAATTCAAGGGGGTGCCGCGCTTGAATCTGCCCAACATGGCATGCACTGACGGCCCTCGCGGGACGCACACCGGCACGGCGTTCCCGGTCGGCGTGGCATTCGGCGCGACGTGGAATCCGCCGTTGCTCGAAGAGGCGTCGGTGGTGATGGGGAAGGAATGTCGCGCGGAGGGCGCGACGATGCTGCTGGGTTCGATGTTGAACATCCAGCGTGACCCGCTGGGCGGGCGTTTCTTTGAGCTTTATACCGAAGACCCGTTCTTGAATGCCGAAATCGCCGTCGCCTGCGTCAAGGGCGTGCAAAGCCAGAACGTCGCGGATTGCATCAAGGTGATGTCCTGCAACAACCGTGAGGAAAACCGAAACGAATACATGTCCATGGTCAGCCTCCGGGCACTCCACGAAATCTATTTTCCCGGCTTCAAGGCAGGCGTCGAGCGCGGTCACGCATGGGCGATGATGACCTCCGCCAACGGCGTGAACGGCGAGTTTGCCAGCGACAGCCATTTCCTGCTCACCGAAACGCTCAAGGAAAACTGGGGCTTCGACGGCATGACGCTGACGGATTGGCTCGGCACGCGCTCGATGGAAAAAGCGGCGTTCGCCGGGCTGGATGTTTCCATGCCGTATGCCGCTGGTTCACCGTTTGGAAAGCCGCTGCTGGCCGCCGTGCAGAGCGGCAAGATTCCCGAATCCGTGGTGGACGACAAGGCGCGGCGCGTCCTGCGGACGATGGGGCGCGTGGGCCTGCTCGACGGCGTTCCGCCCACGCAGGGCGGCGTGCGGAATACGCCGGAGCACTACGCCGTCTCCCGGCGCGTGGCGGAGGAAAGCCTCGTGCTGCTGAAAAATGAAAAACAAACCCTGCCGCTCGATTTGGCCAAGACGCGCAAGCTGCTCGTCGTCGGGCCGAATGCGGACCAGCGCTTCTGCCTGGTCGGTCTCGGCGGCAGTTCGTGGCAGGAATCCGCCTACGAAATTACCCCACTGCAGGGAATCCGGAATGCCGTCGGCACCAATGCGACCGTGCAGTATTTCTCAACCGACGACCTCGGCGGCTTCGAGGAGATTCCTGCCGCGGTGATGCGGGAACAAAACGGAAACAGAGGCTTCCTCGCAAAGTATTTCAAGGAGGGTGATGCCAATCCGGTGGTGGAACGCGTCGAGTCGGAGGTGAAATTTCTCTGGGAGATGAAGTCGCCGGATACCGACAAGATTCCCCCCGAACATTTCCGCGCGGAATTCACCGGGGAGATCATTCCGCCGGTGACTGGCACTTACACTTTGCGGCTTACCGCTGGCGGCGGCGCGGCGTGGGTGTTTGTGGACGCGGTCGGCGGCGCGCCGCTGGCGATCACCGACACCGGCAAGGGCATCCCCACCGCCACGGCCACCGTGCAAATGCAGGCGGGAAAGCCGTTTTATCTCCGGGTGGCTTACACCAAATCCACCGGCGACGCCGCGTGCCGCCTCGAATGGGCCTTGCCGACCGATGAAAAGAAAATGGCGACCACTTGCGCGAAGCTCGCCGAGGCCGCGAAGGCGGCGGATGCGGTTTTGGTTTTCGCGGGCATTGACCACAGTCTGGATTCCGAGGGTCGCGACCGGACGGACATGAATTTCCCCGAGGCACAGACTGCGCTGATCAAGCACCTCGCAGCGGCTAATCCCAAGACCATCGTCACGCTCCTCAACGGCTCGCCGCTCGAACTCGGCGGCTGGCTCGACAAAGTCCCCGCCGTGCTCGAAGCGTGGTATCCCGGCATGGAAGGTGGCACCGCCATCGCCAACGCGCTGTTCGGAAAAATCAATCCGTCCGGCAAACTGCCGTTCTCTTGGCCGAAACAGCTCGCCGATTCGCCATCGCACGCCATCGGTCGGCAGAGCTTTGCCCGCGTGGAATACCTCGAAGATATTTTCGTCGGCTACCGTTACTTCGACACGAAGAACGTCGAGCCGCAATTCCCGTTCGGCTTCGGCTTGAGCTACACGACTTTCGCCTATGACGGCCTCGCGGTGAAAGTGGACGGCGACAAAGTAAAGGTCAGCTTCACCGTGAAGAACACCGGCAAAGTCGCGGGCGCGGAAGTCGCGCAGGTTTATGTCGCTCCGCCCATCGGGAACGTCGGGCGTCCGGTGCATGAACTCAAAGGATTCAAGAAAGTATTTCTGAAACCCTTCGAAAAGCAGACGGTGGAAGTGGAATTGGATCGCGATGCCTTTGCCTACTTCGACGAAGCTGCAAATGGCTGGGTCGTGCCACCCGGCCACTACGGCATCGAAGTGGGTGGCTGCTCACGAAATCTGGACACCTCTGGAAACTTGGTGAATAGCTCTGTTACCATTCAGGAGGGTTCGATCACTGCTGCTCCGATCCAATCCCTCAAACCCATCAAAAACCGCAACCTCGCGGTTGGTCGGCCAGTCGAGGCGTCCTCGGAGATCCCCAACGAACAAGGTTTCTTCCCGGCGCAATTGGCTGTGGACGGTCTTGGCGATACCCGCTGGTCCTCGAAAGTCCTGAATGACCAGTGGCTGGCGGTGGATCTCGGCGAAGGCCAGACGGTCTCCAGCGTGGAACTGCTTTGGGAGGCAGCATACGCAGCGAAATACGTAATCGAAATCTCCGCAGACGGCGCAGAATGGAAGGAAGTCGCTCGCAAACTGCACGGCAACGGCGGGGTGGAGCGACTACAATTTGAACCGGTGACGACGCGCTGGATTCGGATGCGCGCCTTGGAACGCGCCACAGTTTACGGCGTCTCGCTTTGGGAAATGCGGGTGACCTGTGATGTGGCCACACCGCCGCAGGATCGGCCACAGGAACAAGCTCCGGGCGAAGCGAAACATCCCAATCTGGCATCCGGTCGGCCAGTCGAGGCGTCCTCGGAGATCCCCAACGAACAAGGTTTCTTCCCAGCGCAACTGGCAGTGGACGGTCAGAGCAACACGCGCTGGTCCTCTGATGTTCTGGAAGACCAATGGCTCGCCGTGGACCTCGGCGAAAACACGACCGTCTCCGGCGTGGAACTGGTTTGGGAAACGGCTTACGCGGCGGAATACGTGATCGAAATCTCCGCAGACGGCGAGCAGTGGCAGGAAGTCGCCCGCAACCTGAACGGCAGCGGCGGGGTGGAGCGACTGCAATTTGAGCCGGTGACGACGCGCTGGATTCGGATGCGCGCCCTGAAGCGCGGCACGATTTTCGGCGTCTCGCTTTGGGAATTCTGCGTAACCGGGAACGCACAACCATGAATCAAAGCAAACGTATGAAATGTCTTCTACTACTCTTCGCAACAATCCTTCCACTTGTTGCGCCGGGGTTGGCCGCCACACCGGCCCAGGCGCTGGAACAGGTGCCGCGAGCAGCAGGGAACTCCAATCTCGCTTCCGGCCGCCCGACCAAGGCATCGTCGAAAATCAGCAACGTCTTCCAGGCGCTGCTCGCCGTGGATGGCAAGGGCGACACCCGCTGGTCCTCGGAGGTTCTCGACGATCAATGGCTGGCGGTGGATTTGGGCGAAGACAAAACAGTCTCCGGTGTGGAGCTGGCATGGGAGACGGCGTTCGCGGCGGAATACGTCATCGAAATCTCCGCCGACGGCGAGCAGTGGCGGGAAGTCGCCCGCAACTCAAACGGCCAAGGCGGAACGGAGAGCCTGCGATTTGAGCCGGTGACGACGCGCTGGATTCGGATGCGCGCCCTGAAGCGTGCCACCGTTTTCGGCGTCTCGCTCTGGGAATTCCGCGTGACCGCGGATACGGTTGCCGCCACACCGTCCCAAGCGCTGGAAGAGGTGCCGCGAACAGCACGATGGGTTGTGTGGGCGGAAAGACCGGCCAGGAGTTGGGAGGATTCTTTCGTCACCGGCAATGGACGACACGGGACGATGGTAGAGGGACGACCGGGCGATGAGCGCATCGTTTGTGTTCATGAAGAGTTGTTTTTCCGATTGTGGGATCGGGAAAAGGTGGCGGTCGCCGATATCGCAAAGTTGTTGCCGGAGGTGCGGCGATTGACCGATGCGGGCCAGACCGGTGCGGCGGCAACATTGGCCGATAGTGAAGCGCGCCGGCAGTTAACGGAAATGGGCGCTCCACAGATCTGGCCGCTCAGCCCACACCCGGCGTTCGATCTGCGCATCACTACCGGGAATGCGACCAATTCCACCGATTACCGCCGGCAATTAAATATGGAAACGGGTGAGGCGTTGACCCGCTGGGACGGGGTTGAAATGCGGGTATTTTCCTCCCGGACGCACAATGCGAATATCGTCCAAATCCGCGCGACCAACGGACAGAAACTCGATGCGGGCATCGGTCTTGAGGAAACTCCCGGCCGGCGGGCCAATGTGTTTCGATCAGTGTGTGCTGATGCGACGCCGGGCTGGCTTACGTATCACGCGGAGTATGCCGCCGATCGAGGCGGCTACGAAGGTCTGGCGCGTGTTACCATCAAGGGCGGACAGATGGAAACGGAAGGGAACCGTCTTCACGTGCGGGGCGCGGAGGAGATTTTGGCAGTGGTGCGAATCACTCCTGTCGCGAATGGAACAAGTTACCGGCAAGACGCATTGCGGAAGGAATTGGCTCGCTGGCCGGAAAATTACCAGAGCCTGCTTGCGCCGCATGCGCGTGAACACGGCGCGATGTTCCGTCGGGTGACACTGGATTTGGGCTGCGCTGCGCAATGGGCGGAGACCCCGACGGAGAAGATGCTTGCCACCGCGCATGAGCAGGGCGTCACGCCGCTGTTTTTGGAGCAGATGCATGCCATGGGCCGGTATCTCTTGATTTCGTCGTGTGGCCGATACCCGCCGCCACTCCAGGGTATCTGGGGCGGAAGTTGGGAGCCGAACTGGTGTGGAGGATTTGTCGTGGATGCGAACCTGAATCTTGCCATTTCTGCCGCCTCGATGGGGGATTTGCCGGAATGCGCCGAGTCGTATTTTGGCTACGTCGAACGTGTCCTCCCCGGTTGGCGGCTCAACGCAAAACGTTATCTCGGCTGCCGGGGATTTATTGTCCCGCATTATAGCGACCCGGAAAAAGGCTATCTCAACCATTTCAATTTGACCTGTCCCTGGATGTATTGGCCGGCCAGCGGCGGCTGGTGCATCCTGCCATTTTTTGAACATGCACAGTTGACCGGCGACCGCGATTTTTTGAAGAAACGCGTCCTGCCGCTCTATCGAGAGATGGCTGATTTCTACGAGGATTATCTTACTTTGGGCGCGGACGGCCGATACCACCTTTCGCCCGGCATCTCGCCAGAAAATGTTCCGACGGGCACACCAACGCTGCTCTGCAGAGATGCGACGATGGACGTGGCTGTTGCCCGTCAAGTTTTCGACGTGTTGCTTCAAGCGGGGCAGCAACTCAAGCTCGATCGTGCCGACATTGCCAAGTGGCAGGCGTATCGCGACAGACTTCCCGCCTACCGGGTCAATGAGGACGGCGCGTTGGCCGAGTGGGTTGATCCGCGATATCGCGACATTTATGAGCACCGCCACAACTCGCACCTTTATCCCGTATTCCCCGGCACGGAACTGCTCCGGCCTGATGCCGATCCAGCGTTGCTGAAGGCAGCTCAGGTCGCACTCGACAAGCGTTTTGCTCACGACACCGATTCGGCCTTTGGTTTGATGCAAGTCGCGCTCACAGCCGCGCGCCTCCACGATGTCGACAAGGTGCGCACCAACCTCGACCGGTTCAGCCGCCGCAATTATGTCTTTGCCGGACTAGCCACGGCGCATTACCCGAACTTTTTCGTTTACAACCTGGATAGCGTCTTGAGCCTGCCGCGATTGCTCATGGAAATGCTGGTTTTCAGCCAGCCCGGGCGCATCGAATTGCTGCCTGCCTGGCCGAAAGGTTTTCCCGATGGCCATATCAACGGCGTCCGCATCTCCGGCGGCCACAAAATTGATCTCTCATGGGCTGGCGGAAAATTGCTTTCCGCCACCGTTCACCCCGGCAAAAACGACAAATGCGAGTTGATTTGCGCGGGCGTTACCAAGTCCGTCACGCTGAAAGCCGGACGCGACTACCACTACCAACCTTGAAATACAGACGCCACGCCTTTCGAAACCAAAGGCAAAGCAAACACATTCAACTATGAACTACGTCACCCAACCCATCCCTGCCGGGAAACTGGACGGCGGCGGGGGCAGCGAGCAACTGAACTTCCCACCGGTGAAGACGCGCTGGATTCGGATGCGAGCCTTGAAACGCGCCACGCCGTTCGGTGTTTCGCTTTGGGAATTCCGTGTAACCGGAGATGCAAGCGTTCCGCTGTAGGCTTTGGACTGCTCTGGGGCTGTCGGACTCTCATTTCCGATGGACCGGCGAATTGGACGGCGACTTGCTCTTTCGAACATGCTAGTCAAAGATGACTCATGCTTAACAAGCGGCGTTCTTTTCTGAAACTGGCCCACCCTGTCATCGCGGCATTTTGCTTTTTCCTTCTGGGAAATGTTTGGATACAAGCAGCCCAATCCGGGGCATCGGCATCCCGGCCGAACATCATCATCATCCTCGCGGACGATCTGGGATTCGAGGCCCTGGGATGTTACGGAGGAAAAGCCTACAAAGACCTGGGCACGGTGCGGACACCGAATCTGGATGCCATGGCCCGGGAGGGAATGCTCTTCAAGCACTGCTTTTCAGCGCCGGTCTGCTCTCCGGCCCGCTCGGAGCTTCTGACCGGAAAATACGATTTTCGTGTCGGGTTCCCGCGCATCATGGGCAAGCCGGGCGTCGTGGATCATCTGGACTCGAAGGCGCATCCGACTCTGGCCATGCGGTTGAAAGAGGCCGGCTATGTCACGGCCATCGTTGGAAAGTGGCATCTTGGCCCCCCATGCACAAAGGGGAAAGAGCCTGAGGAAATCCCGAAGACGGCCGATGCAGATACCGATTATCCGCATCCGCGGGAATGCGGTTTCGAACGGCAGTGTATTTTCAGCGGCGGACATTTGAATGCATATGGCGAGCCGAAGCCCGGTAAATACACTCCGGAACTCCTGCAAAAATGGGCGCTGAATTTTCTGGAGAGCCGCAAGGGCAAACCGGAGCCGTTTTTCCTCTACTACCCATCCCCGATCCCCCATGGTCCACTTTATCCCACCCCGCTGAATCCGGATGCTCAGGTGGACAAAAGCGACCCGAAGAATTTCCCCTATCTGGTCGAATATCTCGACAAACAGGTTGGGGAAATTCTGGAGAAGCTGGGCACGCTTGGCATGCGCGAAAATACGATGGTTCTGTTTGCCGGGGACAACGGCTCGGTTGGCGTCACAACCCAGATGAGCGACGGACGTGAAATCCCTGGTGGAAAAGGCTCGCCGGCTGACACCGGGGCCTGGGTGCCGCTGCTGGCCAACTGGCCCGGGACAATCGCCGCCGGGAGTGTTTATGACGGCATGGTGGATTTCACAGACATCCTGCCGACATGCATGGAGTTGGCGGGCGCCCCTCCACCACAAGGGATCGATGGAGTCAGTTTTGCCCCGCAGATCCTGGGAAAACCCGGCACCCCTCGCGAGTGGGTGTTTGTCCTCGGCGGTGACCGGTGGTATGCCCACGACGCCAAGTGGAAGCTCACCGGTGGAGGACAGTTGTTGGATGCAAGCGACTCACCCTATGTCGAGGCCCCGGTGAAGCCGGAAAACGAAACACCGGAGGCCAAGGCGGCGCGCGCGCGCTTGCAGGCGGTTCTTGACAAGGTGCATCCTGAAAAAGTTCGAGGAGCCAAACCGGATCCGGAGCGGAGCGAAGAATAACACTCCATGAAAAAAACCATCCTTCTCATGACATCAATCGCCGCGGTGCTGCTGCCGCTGGTCGCCTGCGCCGCCGGAGCCGCGCCCTCGGCACACCCCAATATCATCATCATCCTCGCCGACGATCTCGGAGCCGAGGCGATCGGGTGCTACGGAGGGGCGGAATACAAAGGGGTTGGCCCCGTGAAAACGCCCAACATCGATGCCATGGCAGCCGGGGGAATGCGCTTTGCCAAGTGCTTCTCCACGCCGGTCTGCTCGCCGGCCCGCTCCGAACTGCTCACCGGAAAATACAACTTCCGCACCGGATTCCCGGACATCGCCGGCCGGAATGGCGCGGTGGAGAGTCTGGACTTCCGCGCCCATCCGACGCTTGCGGCGCGGTTGAAGAAGGCGGGCTATGTCACCGCCGTGGCGGGCAAGTGGCATCTCGGGGAACCGGAGGATATGAAGGTGATGCTGGGACCAACGGACAAGGACACCGAATGGCCCCACCCCCGGGACTGCGGGTTCGACCGGCAGTGCGTCTTTTCCGGAGGGCATCTGGAGCTGTATGGAAAGCCCACTCCGGATCAATACACTCCGGCCCGCATCCAGGACTGGGTGCTCCGGTTTTTGGAAAGCCGGAAAGGAGCGAAAGAACCGTTTTTCCTGTATTATGCATCCCCCATTCCCCACAAGCCGCTGCATCCTACGCCGCTGAATCCCGATGGCGAACCAAGAAGCAGGACGAACTACCCGAGTCTCGTCGAGTATCTGGACAGCCAGGTCGGAGAGATCCGAAAGAAACTGGCTGAGCTCGGCATGGATGACACCACGCTGGTCTTCTTTTCCGGCGACAACGGCACACACAGTGAGATGGTGACCGAGATGCGTGATGGCAAGCTGATCAAAGGAGGGAAGGCAACCATGAAGGATACCGGCTCATGGGTGCCCCTGGTGGCCGAATGGCCGGGCAGGATCAAGCCCGGCTCGGTTGATGAAAATCTCGTGGATTTTACGGATATCATGCCGACGTGCCTGGAACTGGCCGGCGCACCTCCACCCAAAGAAATTGATGGGATCAGCTTCGCTCCACAACTGCTCGGAAAGCCCTGCGCCCCCCGCGAGTGGATCCATTCCCTGATGTGCTCAAATTATTTTGTCCGTGACGCCCATTGGAAGCTGCGCGAAGACGGAACCCTCTACGATGTGAGCGGCTCCCCTGCCGTGGAAAAAATCGTTCCCGCGGATCAGGACACCGAAAATTCCCGGGCCGCCCGCAGCAGGCTTCAAGCCGTCATGGACAAACTCCATCCGGACGGAAGATACACACCACCCGCCGCAAAGCCCCCCGGACAAGAGACGTCATCCGGAAATGAATAAACTGATCCTCCGCCCGTCGAAAGACCGTGCGCTCCGTGCAGCGGTGTTTTTCCTGACATTCTGCGTCCATGCCTCCATCTCGCGCGCCGCGGACCGCAAGCCGAACATTCTGTTCGTCTACACCGACGACCAAAGGTGGGACGCCATGGGTGTGGTGCAAAAAGAGATGGGAGAAAAGGGGCGCTATCCCTGGTTCCAGACGCCGAACATGGACCGCCTTGCCAAGGAGGGAGTCCGCTTCCGCAATGCCTTTGTCACACTTTCCCTGTGCGCCCCCAGCCGCGCATCCTTCCTGACCGGCAGATACAACCACCTCAACGGCGTCGCCAACAACTCGACGCCGTTCCCTGAGGAAAGCGTCACTTACGCAAGCCTCCTCCGGAATGCGGGATACAAAACCGCCTACGTCGGCAAGTGGCACATGGGCAACCAAAAAGGCCAGCGGCCTGGCTTCGACTACTCCGCCAGCTTTGTCGGCCAGGGCAAATACATGGACTGCCCGTTTGAGATCAACGGTGTGGCAACCGCGACTTCCGGATGGGTTGACGATGTCTCCACGGATTTTGCAATCCAGTTCATGAAGGAAAACCGTAACAACCCGTTTTCTCTGACCGTCGGCTTCAAATCCTGCCACCAGCCGTTCGCGCCGCCGGATCGCGCGAAAGACCGCTTCTCGGGCGCTGAATCCCGGCCGGCACCCAACATGGAAAGCCAGGCCCCCTATCGGATATCGGCTGATGGATCCAAGGCACCGCGGGCCCCGACGGATGCCGACCCGAAAACGAAAACCAACCCGGGCTATTTCCAATGCGTCTCCGCAGCGGATGACTGCCTGGGCCGGCTGCTTGATGCTCTGGACGAGTTGGGGTTGGCCGACGACACCGTGGTCGTCTTCACGAGCGACAACGGCTACTATCAAGGGGAACACGGACTCCTCGACAAGCGCTCGCTCTACGAGGAGTCGCTTCGGATTCCTCTCCTTGTGCGCTATCCAAGGCAGTTTGAAAAAGGGAAAGTGTTGGACGAAATGGCACTCAACATCGACATCGCTCCGATGCTCCTCGACCTTGCCGGGGTCCCGGTCCCGGCGACCATGCAGGGCAAAAGCCTTGCTCCCCTCGCCTCCGGAAAAAAGACGGGCTGGCGCAAGTCGTTTCTCGCGGAATATTTTCAAGAGAACCGCTTTCCGACCACGCCGACCTCCCTCGCCGTGCGCACGGACACGGCCAAGCTGATCAAATACCCGGGCCACGACGAGTGGACGGAGCTGTTCGATCTCTCCAAGGATCCCAGCGAGACAAACAATCTCGCAAGGAATCCTGAACACAAGGACCTGCTCGCGAGAATGAGTGACGAACTGGAGAAGCAGATTCGATCTGTCGATTTCCACGTCCCGGACTACGCGGATAAACCATCGGCTCCAGCGTCCGGACGAAGCGCAGAAAAGCCGGCGAGCGAGTAGTTCGATTTTTATCAGAGAAGGGATCGCCTCCGCTCCATCTCTGCGCGGGGAGTAACCGAATCCGGCTTCACCCGCGTATTGACTGACGGCATGCCGTGGGCGGAGCCCCCATGATTTTTTTGAAGCTCCTCGAAAAATAGTAGGGGTCATCGTAGCCGAGGCGAGCTGCGACCTCCTTGACGCGGAGCGGCGTAAGGGTGAGAAATCTGCAGGCTCGCTGCATCTTCATGCGGAGGAAATACTCCACCGGGGAAAATCCCATCTGCTGCGAAAAAATGCGGGTGAAATGCGTCGGGGAAAGCCCCGCATGGCGAGCCATCTCCTCCACCGAGAGGGATGTGTCCACCCTCCCGCGCATCAGGGCGATGACGCGGTCCAAACAGTCGGTGTTGGCGGTCTTTGTGCGGGGATGGAACGCGCGGTTGCTGAAGAAGAGAAGGGCAAGAATGTGTCGCATGGCCTGCGCCGCGCAGATGATGCCCTGTTGCGTGAACCCCTCGGACAGGGCTCCGCAGGCATCGTTGAAGAGACGCCCCAGCTTTGGCATGAGCATCGCATCCACCGGCACGATCTGGCTGACGGATTTCAGCAGTGTGAAAAAATACGGCGCATCGTCCCCGAGAAAATGCACCCAGTGGATCGTCCACGGATCCCTCCGGTTGGCGCCGTATTCATGCGGGGTATTGGCGGGCAGAAGAAGAGCCTGATTGCGTTTGAGCGCGTGCTTCCGTCCGTGAAATTCAAACCAGCCGCTGCCACGCGTGCAGAGGATGAGGATATGTTGATCCGCGCCGGCGGAACGCTTCCGCACATGGTGATGCGCCTTCGGGAACCAGCCGATATCGGTCGGATAGAGGCCGGAGACCAAAATGTGGCGGGTCGCGTCCGCCAGAACGGACGGTGGCACGACGAACATGATCTGACCAAAAAATCCATCCTGCTTTTGAAGCGTTCTCACGGGGACTTCAATCAATGGTGAAATATGGTGGAATAGTCCATCGAATAGTCGCTGGGTGCATTGTCATGGATTGGCCTCAGGCGTAGTCTTGTCGCCATCGGATCGTGCCGCGCCGACCGGTGACACGGTCACGAACTGTTTCCCACATGAGCACAGTCAGCATTCAACGAGAAGAAGTCAGCCTCCCCACTTATCTGCCGGCTGCGCCCGATAAGAATCCGATGTTTCTTGAGAAGCGCGTGTATCAGGGGAGCAGCGGGAAAGTGTATCCGCTGCCGTTCACCGACCGCATCGCGGACCGGCCGGTGGACCGGAAGTGGAAGGCCGTCTGGATCGAGAACGAATTTCTTCGCGCGATGGTGCTTCCGGAGATCGGCGGGCGCATCCATGCCCTGCAGGACAAGACGAACGGATACGATCTGATCTACAACCAGCCAGTCATCAAACCCGCGCTGGTCGGGTTGGCCGGTCCGTGGATTTCCGGCGGCATCGAATTCAACTGGCCCCAGCACCACCGGCCGGCGACTTTCCTGCCGGTTGACATCGAGATCGAGGAACACGGCGACGGCTCGAAGACGATCTGGTGCGGGGACCACGACCCGATGTCCCGGATGAAGGGAATGCACGGAGTCTGTCTGCATCCCGGCAGGGCGTGCCTGGAACTCAAGGTGCGCGCCTACAACCGGACCCCGTTCACACAGACATTTCTCTGGTGGGCAAATGTCGCCACGCGCGTCCACGAGGAGTATCAGAGTTTTTTCCCTCCGGACGTTTCGCATGTCGCCGATCACGCGCGCCGCTCGATGAGTGAGTATCCGCTGGCAAAGGGGCATTACTACGGGGTGGACTACGGCGAACGCGCGCGAAAGGGCATTCCCCCAGACGAAGTCCCTGCCCGCTTCATCCCGCCGCACGCAGCCAATTCCAAATCCAAATTTCCCGCCTGCGCACCGAACGACCTGTCCTTCTACGCGAATATCCCTGTTCCGACGTCCTACATGTGCATGGGGAGCAGGGAGGATTTTTTCGGCGGATACGATTACAAGGCGCAGGCCGGGCTCGTCCACCTTGCAAACCATCACATCTCGCCCGGCAAGAAGCAGTGGACATGGGGGAACCATGAGTTCGGCTACGCATGGGACCGCAACCTGACTGATCCGGACGCATGCGGAGAGTCCGCGCCCTACATTGAAATCATGGCGGGTGTTTATACAGACAACCAGCCGGACTTCAGTTTTCTCCAGCCCGGTGAAACGAAAACGTGGAGCCAGTATTGGTATCCGATTCAAAAAATCGGCCCCGCGCAAAGCGCGAATCTGAAGGCCTCCGTCAGCTTGGAAACCTCCGTCGGCAAGGTGCGCATCGGTGTTTCCGTGACGGAAAAGCTTTCCGGTTCAAAAATCCTGCTCGTCAGCAAAGGGAAGAATCTGTTTGCCGGCACCCGCGATCTCGCCCCCGGCGTCCCATTCGTCGTCGAGGTCGTATTGCCCGGTGGCATGCGCAAAACTGATTTGCTCCTGCGCGTCACCGACAAAACTGGACACGAAATCATTTCCTATCACCCCAAGCCGCGCACCAAAGTCGAAGTCCCGCCGCCGGCCACCGAACCGCCCGCGCCGGCCGACATCGCCGGCACCGATGAACTTTTCATCACGGGGCTTCACCTCAAGCAGTATCGCCATGCGACCCGCTGCCCCACGCTATACTGGAGGGAGGCGCTACGGCGGGATCCGGGTGATTCCCGCTGCAACAACGCCCTCGGACTATGGTCTCTGCGACGGGGCGAGTTTGCGATCGCCGAAAAGCATTTTGAAAAAGCGATCGCCCGGCAGACCCTGCGCAACCCGAACCCGGCCGACGGCGAGCCTCGCTACAATCTGGGCCTTTGCCTGAGGTATTCAGGCCGTGACGATGAGGCTTACGCCGCCTTTTACAAATCCACATGGAATCAGGCCTGGGCGTCCGCCGGATACCATGCCCTCGCGGAAATGGATTGCGCCCGCGGGGAGTGGAACCGGGCGCTCGAGCACCTCGGCCAGTCCCTGCGGTTCCATACCGACAACACCCGAGCGCGGAACCTGAGGGTTTTGGCGCTCCGCAAGCTCGGGCGCGCAAAAGAATGCACGGAGCTTCTGCGCGAAACCCTCGCCCTTGATCCGCTCGACTGGTGGGCGCGGCACCTGAAGGACGGACAACTCTCCCGCGACGCGCAGGTCTCGCTCGACATCGCCCACGACTATGCAAGAGCGGGATTTTTCAGCGAGGCCATCGGTCTCCTGCGCGATGTGGTCATTTCCCCGGGCGATCTGCCCGACCAAAGCCTGGGCGCATGGCCGCTCGTCCATTACACGCTCGGCTGGCTTCACGAAAAAGCCGGGAATCACAGAACCGCACGCGCGTCGCGCAAGCTCGCTTCGGGTCTGCCGCCGGACTACTGTTTTCCTTCCCGGCTGGAGGAAATCGAAATCCTTGAATCGGCGATGAGAGCAACCCCCGATGACGCCCGTGCGTCCTATTATCTGGGCAATCTGCTTTACGACCGCTGCCGGCACGGGGAGGCGATCAGACTCTGGGAGCGAAGCGCGAAGCTGCACCCGGGCTTCTCCATTGTCTGGCGCAATCTCGGTGTCGGATATTTCAATGTGTCCAGGAAACCGGAAAAGGCGCGCACGGCTTACGAGCGGGCTTTCCGCGCAAATCCGGACGATGCCCGCCTGCTCTACGAGCGGGACCAGCTCTGGAAGAGGCTTGGAGAGAAGCCCGGGAGGCGTCTGCGGGAATTGGAAAAGCGCTCCGGCCTTGTCGCCGGGCGCGGCGATCTGACCGTGGAATACTGCGCGCTGTGCAATCAAACCGGGCGCCATGAGCATGCGCTGGCGACGGTCGGCGCACGGCACTTCCAGCCGTGGGAAGGCGGCGAAGGCGGACCGCTCGGCCAACATGTGCGTTCTCATCTCGCCCTCGGCCGGTCCGCGCTCGCCCTCGGCGATGCCTCACGGGCCCGGGATCACTTTGAGGCCGCTCTGGCGCCCCCCGGCAATCTCGGCGAAGCAAAGCACCTTCTCGCCAACCAGAGCGACATTCACTACTGGCTGGGATGCTCGCTCGCCGAACTCGGCGAAAAACTGGCTGCCAGAAATCACTGGTTGGCGGCGGCGAGATTCCGGGGGGATTTTCAGGATATGAGCGTCCGCGCGTTCAGTGAGATGACGTATTATTCCGCGCTGTCATGGAAGCGTCTCGGCAAAACTCTCCAATCCCGAAAGCTTCTTCGCGAACTGCTTGCCAATGCCCGGAAACTGCAAAATGCCCCCGCGAAGACCGATTACTTCGCCACCTCGCTCCCGGCCATGCTGCTCTTTGACGACGATCTTCAGTTCCGGCAGGAAACCACCGCCCTGTTCCTGCAGGCACAGGCGCGGCTCGGCCTCGGCGAAATGCCGGCAGCAAACAAACTGTTGTCCATCGTCCTCCAGCGCGATCCGAACCACGCGCAGGCGGCCGATTTGAGCCGGACCTTTAACAACACTTAAGCACCATGAAATCATTCCTCTCTCTCATTGCTGTTGCGTCTATCCTTGTCGGCAATCTCTGTGCTAACGAATCTGGCCGTCCGAATATTCTCTGGCTCATTGGCGAGGACACCGGGCCGGAGGCGTTGAGCCGGTCGGGAATGCCACAGACGGCGACGCCGGCACTGGACAAGCTTGCCGACCAAGGCGTCTATTTCTCGCACGCGTATCTTGGCATGGTTTGTTCCGTGAGCCGCAGTTCGTTCATGACCGGCATGTATGCGGTTTCCATCGGCGCACAGAACCAGCGTTCACATCGCGACGGCAACCATCCGCTGCCGGCTGGCGTGCGCGTGTTGACCGACTGGTTGCGCGACGCCGGGTATTTCACCGCCAACGTGGTCAAGCTGCCCGCCGAGCTCGGCTTCAAAGGCACGGGCAAGACGGATTGGAATTTCACCCATGATGGCAGACCGTTCGATTCCGCGGATTGGAACGACCTGAAATCGCACCAGCCGTTTTTCGCCCAGGTCAACTTCCACGAGACACATCGTCCTTACGTTCGTTCCGATATGAAGTGCCGGTCCAAGGCCGATCCTTCCAAGGTCGTCCTGCCGCCGTATTATCCGGACGATCCAATTGTGCGGCAGGACTGGGCTGACTATCTCAATGCCGCGAGCGAACTCGACCGCAAAATCGAGCTCGTGCTCCGGCAGCTCGACAAGGACGGGCTTGCGGACAACACCATCGTCATGTTCTTCGGCGACAACGGGGCGTCCATGGCGCGGGGAAAAGAATTTTGCTACGAGGAGGGGTTTCTCGTCCCGCTCATCATCCGCTGGCCGAAAAATTTTCCCGCGCCCAAAAACTTCCTGCCCGGCTCGGTGGAAGGCCGGTTCATTGACGGGATTGATTTTGCACCGACCATGCTGGAGATCGCCGGGGCGCGGAAGCCGGTCAAAATGCAGGGGCGGATTTTTCTGGGCGACCGGGCCGACCCGCCGCCGGAATACATTTTCGGTTCACGCGACCGTGTTGATGAAACGGTCATGCGGATCCGCAGCGTGCGCGACTCCCGCTACCGGTATATCCGCAACTTCACGCCCGAAGTTCCGTTCCTTGCGCCCAACAAGCATCTGGAAACATTTTACCCCGTGTGGAATCTGTTCAAGAAGCTCCACGCGGAAGGCAAACTGACGCCCGCGCAGGAATTCCTCTGCCAGCCGCGCATGCCTGATGAGGAGCTCTACGACATGGAAAACGATCCGTTTGAGACGAACAACCTCGCGGCTTCGACCGACGCCGTGCATCAGACGGCGTTGAAGAAACTTCGCGGAGTATTGGATCAGTGGATTGTGGATGTTGATGATCAGGGCCGGGTGTTTGAAACCCCCGCTGAACTCGCGCCGGTGAAGGCGCTCTTTCAAAAGAATTAGTGGAATACTCAAAACACCAACCATGAAAAAAAACAGGCTGAATTCAACCCTCGCAGCTCTGATTGTCGGGGTCTCCTTCGCAGCGGCGGGTGAAACTGTTTCCCTCGACGGCACATGGCGGTTTGCGCTCGACCGCGGGGACAAGGGCGTGGGCGAGCAGTGGTTCAACCGCGCGTTGCCGGAAAAAATCAAGCTGCCCGGAGCGCTGCAGAACCAGGGATTCGGCGACGATATCACGGTGGACACGCAATGGACCGGCGGCTCGGGCGTTGAACAGTGGAGGGATCTTCCCCGCTACGAAAAATACCGCCAGCCCGGGAACATCAAGATTCCGTTCTTCCTCCAGCCGGAGAAACATTACATCGGAGCGGCATGGTATCAGCGTGACATCGAAATCCCGGCGGCGTGGGCGCAACGTCGCGTCGTGCTGACGCTCGAGCGCCCGCATTGGGCGACGCAGGTGTGGCTGGACGACAAGCCGATCGGCTCGAATGACAGCCTTTCCACGCCCCATGTCTATGACCTTGGCACAGGGCTGGCCGCAGGCAAACACCGGCTTTCCATTCGTGTGGACAATCGTTTGCAGGTGGGGGTCGGCGCGCGTGCCCACAGCGTTTCGGACGAGACACAGGGAAATTGGAACGGGATCGTCGGGGAGTTGAAGCTGTCCACCACCAGTCCCGTGTGGATCGAGGACGCACAGGCCTATCCGGACGTTTCAAAAAAATCGGCGCGTTTGAAAATCCGCATCGGCAACGACACCGGCAGGCCGGGCAAAGGGATTCTCTCGGCCGGCGGCATCGCCCGACCGGTCGAGTGGTCGGAATCGGGCGGCAAGGCCGAGCTCGAAGTCCCGCTCGAAGCCAATGCACAGCTTTGGGATGAATTCCATCCGGCTTTGCAGCGGCTCGACGTGAAGCTGAGCGGCGACGGAGCGGACGATGAAAAACAGGTCGTTTTCGGCCTTCGCGAGATCGGCGTCAAGGACCGCCAATTTGTGATCAACGGCCGCCCGACTTTTTTCCGCGGCACACTGGAATGCTGCATCTTTCCGCTGACCGGCTATCCGCCGACTGATGTTGAATCGTGGAAGCGGATCATCCGCATCTGCCAGGCGCACGGGTTGAACCACATCCGGTTCCACTCGTGGTGTCCGCCGGAAGCGGCATTTGTCGCCGCAGACGAGTTGGGTTTTTACTATCAGGTGGAAGTGGCCGCATGGGCGACGGTCGGAAGCGGCGATCCTGTTGACCAATGGCTCTATGAGGAAGCGGCGCGTATTCTCAAGGCCTACGGCAACCATCCGTCTTTTCTCCTGATGGCCTACGGCAACGAGCCATCGGGTAAAAACAGCGACCGGTGGCTCGCCGACTGGGTGAACCATTGGAAGCAGGTCGATCCCCGGCGGCTCCACACGAGCGCGTCGAACTGGCCGTCCATTCCCGAGAATCAATTCCATGTCACGGGAAGTGCGCGGGGCCCCAAGGGCTGGTCCGGACAGGATTACCAGAAAGTCCTGTCCGATGCGAAAAATTTCCGGGGAACGGTGACGAAAATCGATGTCCCAGTCATCGTTCACGAAATGGGGCAATGGTGCGTCTATCCGAACTTCGACGAGATGAAGAAATACACCGGGCCGCTCCACCCGAGAAATTTCGAGATTTTTCGCGACTCGCTGGAGGAGCACGGAATGATGGACCGGGCGAATGACTTCTTCATGGCGTCCGGAAAACTTCAGGCGCTTTGTTACAAGGAGGACATCGAGGCGGCGCTGCGCACGCTCGGCATCAGCGGCATTCAACTGCTCGACCTGCACGATTTTCCCGGGCAGGGGACGGCATTGGTCGGGGTGTTGGATCCGTTCTGGGATTCCAAAGGCTATATTTCTGCCAAGGAATATCGCCGCTTCTACAACACCACGGTGCCGCTCGCTCGGCTGTTACGCCGCACATGGACGACCTCCGAAACGCTCACCGCAGAAGTCGAAATCGCGCACTTCGGCGCGGCTCCGCTGGAAAATGCCCGACCGTATTGGAAGGTGCTGGACACCGGGGGACGCCAGGTCGCCGGCGGTGAGTTTCCCTCCCTCACCGTTCCCATCGGACAGGGAACGAAGCTGGGGCAGGTCAGCCTTTCGCTCGCTCGCTTGCCCGCGCCCGCCCAATACAGGCTGCTTGTCGGCCTGGCTGGCACGGAGTTTGAAAACGACTGGAACTTCTGGGTCTATCCGGCCGCGTTGCCTGCTCCTCCGGCGGACGTGCTGGTGACCAGTGCGTTTGACGAGGCGGTTCGCAAGCAGTTGGCTGATGGCGGGAAGGTGTTGCTGGCCTCGAATCGGCTTGGCATCGGGAATCCCAAGCTGGCCTTCGAACCGGTCTTTTGGAACCGCTTCATGGGCCATAAGCAGCCCCGTCAAACCCTCGGTCTCCTCTGCAATCCGAAACATCCCGCGCTCGCCCAATTTCCTACGGATATTTTTCAGGACTGGCAGTGGCAGGATATCGTGACGGAGGCGCGGGCGGTCGTGCTGGACGGCCTGTCGCGGGATTTGCGGCCGATCGTGCAGCCGATCGACGATTGGAACACGAATCGCAGGCTCGGGCTGGTCTTTGAATGCCGCGTGGGCAAAGGCAAACTGCTCGTCTGTGCGGCCGATCTGTCCGGTAACCTGGAGAACCGGCCTGCCGCACGGCAGCTCCGCTCCAGCCTGCTGGCATACGCCGCAAGCGATGCGTTCCATCCGGAAGTCAACATTCCGGAGTCCGAAGCGGACGCCCTTTTCGCACGCACCAAACCATCCGCTCTCTCGGAACTCGGGGCGAAGGTGATCGCCTGCGACAGCCAGACGGACGCATTTCCTGCCTCCGCCGCGATAGATGGCAATCCGGACATGTTCTGGCATACGCGCTATGGAAAAACCGCGGATCCCATGCCGCACCATCTGGTCATCGATTTGGGCAGGCAGGTGGAAATGAGCGGCATCAAGTATCTTCCGCGGCAGGACATGGAGGAAGGCCGCCTGGCGGACTGCGCGGTTTCGTGCAGCAGTGATGGAAACAACTGGAGTGAGCCCGTCCCCGTCCATTTTGAGAACAACGACCAGTGGCAGATGTTCAAATTCAAGAAACCTATCAAGGCGCGCTATCTGAAGCTGCTGGTCAAATCCGCTGTCAACAACCGCGAACATGCCACCGTCGCCGAAATCGACATCATCGAACCATGATCCCCTTCCCGCAACCCGGTCCGTCCACCCTCAAAGACGATTACAACATCGGCTACGTCTGGCTGATCTCCCTGGTTGCCGCAATGGGCGGGCTGCTCTTCGGCTGGGACTGGGTCGTCATCGGCGGCGCGAAGCCGTTTTTTCAACGGTATTTCGAACTCACGAGCGAGGCGCAGATCGGCTGGGCGAACAGTTGCGCGCTCATCGGCTGCCTGTTCGGGGCACTGGCCGCCGGCGCGTTGAGCGACAAATTCGGACGCAAGCGGCTGTTGGTTGTTGCGGCGCTGCTTTTCGCCGTGACCTCCCTCGGCAATGCGCTCGCCGGCAGTTTCAATCTTTTTATCGCCTGGCGGATGCTGGGAGGGGTAGCCATCGGCCTCGCTTCCAGCCTGTCGCCGATGTATATCGCCGAGGTCGCTCCCGCACGGATGCGCGGCAGGCTTGTCTCACTCAACCAGGTCACCATTGTTGTCGGTGTCCTGCTCGCACAAATTATCAATTGGTATCTTGTCCGCGATCTTCCGACGGGGGCAGCCGACGAGTTCATCCGCAACTCGTGGTTTGGACAACAGGGGTGGCGCTGGATGTTCGGCCTCACTGCCGTGCCGGCGGTGGTGTTTTTTCTCGGCATGTTTTTTGTGCCCGAGAGTCCCTGCTGGCTGGCGAAGCACGGGAGGTCCGATGATGCGGAGAACGTTCTGGTCCGGATCGGTGGAGAAAGCTGTGCAGGGGCCGCGCTGGCCGAGATCAAGGTCACACTTGCCGACGAGGAGATCCGGAAAGTCCGTTTCGCCGACCTTCTCGAACCGAAGATGCGCAAGGTGCTGGTATTGGGAGTGACTCTGGCGGTCTTCCAGCAATGGTGCGGGATCAATGTCATCTTCAACTATGCCGAGGAGATTTTCCGCGCGGCGGGCTACGACATTTCGAGCGTGCTGAAGAACATCGCGTGGACGGGCTCGGTGAATCTCGCGTTCACGTTCGTCGCGCTCGGCGTGGTGGACAGGGGAGGCCGCCGGCCGCTCATGCTGTTCGGCTCGGCGGCGCTGGCTTTCATCTATTTTGCGATGGGCTGGTGCTACCACAGCCACGTTCAAGGTCTGCCAATGCTCCTGCTTGTGCTGGCGGCGATCGGCTGCTATGCGATGTCCCTTGCCCCGGTGACATGGGTCGTCATCTCGGAAATCTTCCCCAACCGGATCCGCGGCGCAGCAATGGCGGTGGCGGTCTCGTCACTCTGGATCGCCTGCTTCCTCCTGACCTATACGTTCCCGATTCTCAACGCCAAACTCGGCCCCTCAGGCACATTCTGGCTCTACGGTGCGATCTGCGCGGCGGGTTTTTTCTTCATCCAATTCAAACTGCCCGAGACCAAGGGAAAAACGCTCGAGCAACTGGAAAGGGATTTGGAATGAGGAGCCTTTCATGGCCTCATGTCCGTCACTCTGCAGTTTGAAAAACAGAGTGATTTTCTATGCTCGCGTGAATAGTTGTATGTCTTGAAATTGAGCTCAAGCTGACGGCGGCGAGAGCAGAACCCCGTCGGCAGTAATCCCGACAAGGTGAAGGCCCTCGCGCAGCCTGGGAGAAATGGAACAGTCAGAACGTCGCTCCCCTCTGGCCCCAAAAAAGGACGGCAAACAACTCCAACAGCGCGCCCTTCATCTCCGAGCACAAACAGGGAGAACGGGGCAGCCCGGCAGAAAACACTTTGCCTTGCAGCCGGATTTCGTGATTGTCAGTGGCTTCCCTGTCCATGAAACGAATCGCCTGCCTTCTCCTCCTTGGTTTTCTCACCTCTCATGCGGAAACCAGCAAGACCACCCCAATTCCGGAATCCCGGCCGGAGACGCCGTCAGTCGCTTCGCTGGATGGAGTCGTGGAGAGTTACAAACTCCCGGGAAAGTCGCTGGTCACGCTGGCGGAAAAGATTCTCTACAAGAAGACGCCCCAGGGGGATCTGTATTTTTATCTTCTCCGGCCGTTGAACAAGAGTGACAAGCCCCTGCCTGCCATCGTGGATTTTCACGGGGGATCCTGGGTGGGAGGAAGCGTGGACATGCTCATCTCCTCATCCGCCTGGTTCCGGGACCATGGGATGATTGCCATCACAGTCGACTACCGCCTCAAATCGCGCCACGGCACCACCCCGCTCGAATGTATTGAGGATGCGAAATCCGCCATTCGCTATGTACGGGCTCATGCCACTGAACTCGGCATCGATCCCGATCGGATTGTCGCGTCCGGCGGGTCGGCGGGAGGCCATATCGCCGCATGCACGGTGCTGGAAGGCGGGGAGGCCCCGGACGAGGACCTTTCCGTCAGTTCCAAGCCGAATGCCCTCGTCCTCCACAATCCGGTTCTGGGAGAAGGGTTCGGCAAAGAGTTCTTTGCAGCCCACCCCGAATTTTCACCGGTCCTGAATGTCAGAAAAGGTTGGCCCCCGACGATTCTTTCGAACGGCACAAAAGACAACGCGGCCCTCTACGAAACGGCCGTCAAATTCAACCGCCTGATGAACGAGGCCGGGAATACCTGCGAACTCATCACCATCAAAGATGCCGGTCACTCGTGTGACTGGCCGGTCGAAAACCCGCAGTTCCTACCGACATTCCAGCGGATGACGGAGTTTCTTAAAGAGCAGAAATTCATCACGGACTCGGGCGGGTGAAAACCTTGTCCAAACGGCTTTACTTCTGTCATTTTCCACCAACCCCTCGAATCCATCCCATGAAATACCCCCTCCTCCTTTCGCTGTGTCTTTTCAGCTTCTGCGCATCGCATGCTGCGGAAACCAGGCAGCCTAATGTCCTGCTGATCATCTCGGACGACCAGGGATGGGAAGACTTCAGCTTCATGGGCCACCCCCAGGTGAGCACTCCGAATCTGGACAAACTGGCGGCACGCTCACTCACGTTCACCCGGGGCTATTCGCCGGTCCCGCTGTGCCGCCCATCGCTGACCAGCATCGTCACCGGGCTCTATCCCTTCCAACACGGGGTCACCGGAAACGATCCCGCACTTCCTGACAAGGGAGCGAATGCGATGTCAGGGCGCACAAATCCAAAATACGATCACTACTACAGGACGATCATCGAAAATTTCTCGAAGCGTCCAAACATGATCCGCGACCTGACCTCGCACGGGTATTCTTCATTCCAAACCGGCAAGTGGTGGGAAGGCGACCCCGTCAAGTCGGCCGGATTCAGCCATGCGATGACGGCCGGGACACAAAAAGGAGATCGCCATGGAGGAGACGGCTTGGAAATCGGACGCCAGGGACTGGATCCGATCTTTCAATTCATCGAAGAAGCGGGGGGCAAGCCGTGGCTTGTCTGGTATGCACCCATGTTGCCGCATGATCCCCATAACCCGCCGGACGATCTGCTTCAGAAATATCTGAAGGTTGCGCCAAGCGAATCCGTCGCACGTTACTGGGGCAATGTGGAGTGGTTTGACCGCACCTGCGGCGACCTGCTCGCTCACTTGGAAAAAATCGGACAACTCGACAACACCATCGTCATCTTTACAACGGACAACGGCTGGATCCCCGATCCAGAAAAATCCAACAGACCGGCGGCGCGATCCAAGCTGACCCCCTACGAAGGCGGGGTGCGCACACCGATCATGATCGCCTGGCCCGGGAAAATTGCTGCCCGCATGGATCGGGAACACCTCGCCACAAATCTGGACCTTTGGCCCACGCTGGCAGGGCTGTTGAAACTGCCTCTCCCCGCATCCCTTCCCGGGATCAACCTCACGGACGAAAATGCGGTCTCCGCCCGGCACGCCATCTTCGGCGAGCAGTATCCTCATAACATCGCAAATGTGGACAACCCGACGGCTGGCATCGAAACCCGCTGGGTGATTGACGACTGGTGGAAGCTGATCGCGCCGGACCCTGCCAATAAGCCGGGCGCAAAGCCGGAGCTCTACGACTTGAAAAACGATCCCTGGGAGAAGGTGGATCTTGCGGAGAAGCAACCTGTCCGCGTGGCGGAGCTCCTCCGGAAAATCGGTGTCTGGTGGCAGGATCCCAACAAGTGAAGCGCAATCCGATCCGGAATCCTGCCGGGAGTCGCCAGTTGCACAGCGATGCAGGCTGCCGGGCACCCCAATATCATCGTCATTCCAGCGGATAACATAAAACGAAACCATGCCCCTCCGACTCCTCCCCCTCCTCCTGATCATTGCCAGCGCGGCATTGCATGCGGAAAACATGCAGGTTCAGTCTCTCCGCTGCGAGTATCTCGAAAATCCGGTCGGCATCGACACGTCTGCACCACGGCTGAGCTGGCAGATCGAATCGAAAGAGCGCGGACAAAAGCAGACGGCTTACCGAATTCTTGCAGCGAGTTCCCCGGATCTGCTCCAGAAGGGCCAGGGAGATTTGTGGGACTCCGGCAAGGTCGAATCCGACCAGAGCCTCCATGTGAGGTATGCTGGCAAGCCGCTTTCCTCGCGCCAGCAATGCTTTTGGAAGGTACAGGTGTGGGACAAGGACGGCAATGAAAGTGCGTGGTCGCCCGCCGCCACCTGGGAAACCGCTCTCCCCGGTGCTGCGGATTGGCAGGATGCAAGCTGGATCCGGCTTGCGAAGGACACCAGGGATTCCCCGCTTGAGATGCGCCCGTTCGAAAAGAAGGGCCGGGCAAAACCCAAAACGGTGAAATCGTTTGCCTCACCGCTTTTCCGCCGGGAATTCACGCTCAAGCCCGGCGTGATTCGAGCCCGCGCCTACGTCTCCGGGCTCGGGTATTCCGAACTTTTCGTCAACGGGCAGCGCATCGGGGATGCTGTGCTCGATCCCGGCCAGACGACCTACGATGTCCGCGCGTTTTACGTGACCCACGACATCACAAAATTGCTCAAGCCCGGACCGAATGCGGTTGGCTTGATGCTCGGAAATGGATTTTTCGGGCAAAACCTCGCGTTCAATTCGCCTAATCTCGCCATCGGGCAGCCCTCGCTCATTGCAAAAATCGTGGTGGATTACGCGGACGGATCGTCGGAAACCATCGCCACCGACGAGTCCTGGAAGGCCAATACCGGGCCGGTGATTTTCGACAATGTCTATGCCGGGGAAATCTACGACGCCCGCCTGGAGCGGAATGGCTGGAACGAGCCCGGTTTTGCCGACTCCGACTGGCAGTCCGCCGAAAAAATCGCGCCTGTCGCCGCGAAGCTCGAAGCCCAGACGATTCCTCCAATCCGCTGCATCCGAACGCTGAAGCCGCAAAAGGTTTTCGCCGGAGAAGACGGGAAATGGATTTTCGATCTCGGCCAGAACATTGCCGGTTGGGCGCGGATCAAGGCGAACGCCCCTGCCGGGACGCAGTTCACGCTCAAATTCGCCGAGGCTCTGACGCCCGAGGGAAATGCACTCGATTGTGGTTCGACTGGGGGGCATGCCACCGGCTTCGAGCAGGCGGATATTTACGTCTGCAAGGGTGGCGGAGAGGAAACCTGGCAGCCGCGATTCACCTACCACGGATTCCGCTACGTCGAAGTCGAGGGGTTGACCTCGAAGCCGTCGGAGGATTTTCTCGAAGGCATTCTCGTGCGCAGCGATGTGCCGGAGCGCGGATCGTTCAAGTGCTCGAACGAGACTCTGAACCGGATCTATCGCACCTCGCTTTGGACGATCGAGGACAACCTCCACAGCACGGCGGAGGATTGCCCGCACCGCGAGAAATGCGGCTGGCTCGGAGACGCGCATGCGGTGGCCGAGACGGCGATTTTCAACTTCGATATGGCACAGTTCTGGACGAAGTTCGTGGACGACATCGGGACGACGCTCGGTCGGGGCGGCACCACGTATTGGGGGCAGAAAGCGACTCCGGGCATCCCCTGCAATATCGCTGTCGGACGCCGCCTCTGTCAGGAGGCCCGCCCGGACTGGGGAGCGGCCTATGTCCTCCTGCCGTGGTATCTCTACAACTATTACGGCGACACGGATGTTTTCGCCCGTCACTACGACCACCTCAAACGCTGGATCGAATACGTCCGTGACCTGCGCGTGGACGGCATCGTGGAGCGCGGCTATGGAGATTGGTGTCCTCCCGGCACCAATCTCAAGATGGAGTGCCCGCCACCCATCACTTCCACCGCATTTTTTTACGGCACACTGCGAATGATGGAAAACTTCGCAACGCAGCTCGGCAAGGCCGATGACTCTGCGGCGTTTGCGCAGCTCGCAAATGAGACGAAGGAGGCCTTCAACCGGAAGTTTTTCGACATCCAATCACCCGGCTACGGCTCGCAGACTGCAGATGCGGTGGCATTGCGATTCGATCTGGTGCCGGACGGTCAGCGCGGAAATGTGGCGAAGTCCCTTGCCGACGGGGTCGTGAAGCAACACGACGGTCATGCCTTTGTCGGGATCCACGGCGGCCGGCCGCTCTATTCCCAGCTCTCGGAGAACGGATATGATGCGGCGGCGTTTGATGCGCTGCTCAAAAAAGACTACCCGAGTTTTGCTTACATGCTGGATCAGGGAGCCACGACCTGGCCCGAAGTGCAGATGGAAATCAAGCCCGGTGAGAGCATCGGTCTCCGCTCGCAGAATCACCCGATGCAGAGCGGCTTCGCCGCATGGTTTCACGAAAGCGTCGGCGGCATCCGCCCCGCCGCCCCCGGCTTCAAACGCATTGAACTGAATCCTCACGGCTACGAGCAACTCAAATGGGCCGAGGCACAGCACGACTCCCTCTACGGGCCGATTAAGAGCAGTTGGAAAAACCAGGGCCGCGAGTTTACATGGCAGGTTTCCATCCCCGCCAACACGACGGCCACCGCCTATGTCCCTGCGCGCTCCGCCCAAACGGTATCCGAGAGCGGTCGCCCGGCGGCGGCCAGCCCCGGAGTCAAATTCCTCCGCTTCGAAGACGGCCGCGCCGTCTATGAGCTGCAGTCGGGGAGCTATGCCTTCCGCTCGCAGCGGTGATCGGGTTCCTCAGGGGATGCAGTGAGGATCAGGCCCGCCGGTTCTGGTATCCCATGCAGCCGCAGACCGTCACACTCCGGCCCATTGCCGAACACACGGCCATTGCTGATGGGACACCCTGGCTTTTCTGGTTCGAGGCACAAAAATAGCGCAAGCGGCAGCATAAAAATTCAGGCGTTGAAAATTCCGGGATTGGCGGCGCACTTCAGTTGATGCTTAAATTCCCTCCCCCTTGCGCAACCTCCGGCCTCGTATCCGTTTCTCAAAACCCAAAATCCCATTCCATGAATCAGCAACCCCTTATGACATCGCATCTCCTCAGGATTCTCCGCGCCAGCACGGCGCTCTGCCTGTTTTCCCTTCCGATGGCGCAGGGTGCGCCGCTCACCCTGCTGAGCGAGTCGTTTGAAAGCGCGACGCCGGGCGAGTGGCAGCACGAATGGGGTAAGTTTGCGAACAGCAGCGAGCGCGCCCACGCCGGCAGACAGTCGCTCCAATGCACAGTGGAGGACAAATACGGCATGAGTGTTCACTACTGCGATGTGCCGGTGAAACCGGGTGCGACCTACACCTTGTCCGCATGGGTCTTCATCCCGCAGCAGGACAAGGAATGCTTCCCCCAGCTGCAGCTGTGCAAGGGCAAGTGGATCCCCGTGGCTCACGCGTCGCCCTCCACTCGTGGGGAATGGGAGGAACTCCGCTGCGAGTGGACGAATACGGAAAACCTGAAAACCATCCGGGTTGCGCTTCACAACAGTCCCTGGAGAGAAGGACTGGAGGGCGCCATGTATTTCTGGGATGATGTGACCATGACGGAAGAGGAAGGATCCCCGTCCAAATCGGGAGCGGCGGAAGAACACGCGGCGATGCCTGAGCGCATGGATGCGAAACTGTCGGGCAGCGGAGGGACGACGGCTGCCAGCCTCGCCGCGCGCGGGAAAAATCCCGACGTCCTGACTGGACTTGAGGTCAAACCCGCCGGCGGCATGAAAGTCACCGTAACGGCAGGCAAGGCCCGCGTGCTGGGAAAGGAGGTAGCCGTGCCGGAAACCACCCTGGACATTGCGCCACCGCCGGCCCTGCAAATCACCGACGAGGCCGCCACGCTCAGCGAGGAAGTTCCGGAAAGCTTCCACAAAGGGACCGCGTTGCAGCAGTGCGTTGGCTTCAGCGCGACGCTGCCGTGCCTGGAGCCGGGATCGATTGTTATCAAGGAAAAACCGGGGCAGGGCGGCCTGATCTACGAGCAGGGCAAAGACTGGCGCGCAGATGAAACATGGGGGCGCGTGGGGCGCATCCCGGAGGGCCGCATCAAACCCGGGCAGACCGTCTATATTGACTACCGCACCCGCCCGCTCCGGGTGGACACCATCGGAATCAGCCCGGCGGGCCGGATCAGTATCAACCAGGGGGACAGCCAGAAAGTCTGCCCTGCGATCCCACCCGCCGATTACGGCAGCCTCGCCTTGTGCCGCATCTTTCTGGATTACGGCTGCAAGGAAATCACGGAAAAGGAGGTCTATCCGGTCGGCGATCCGTTTCCCCGCCCGGATGCAGCCTTCCTGAACGACCAGAGGGCGCTTGTCGCGAAAACCCGGGAGAAACTGGAACAGGGCAAGGACGTCACCATTGTGGCTTGGGGGGATTCCGTCACCGCTGGAGGCGACGCCTCGCGCCAGGAACTCCGGTTCTGCGAGGCTTTCGCGCAGGCCCTTCGCTTCAAGTATCCCCAGGCACGCCTCAAACTCATCAACGCCGGACGCGGAGGCTGGAACAGCAGCAGGAGCCTGCCGCTCTTTGAAGACGACGTGCTGAAATACAAGCCCGATCTCGTCACGATGGAATTCGTCAACGACATGGGCCTGCCTGAACCGGCACTGCGGAAAAACTGGTTTGAGGCGATCGACCGAGTGCATGCGATCGGAGGCGAGGCCATCGTCGTCACCCCGCATTTCGTGCTGCCCATGTGGATGAATTTTCCAGGCCTTGCCACCCCGGAGACGCGGCCCAACGTGGAAAACCTGCGCAAGATCGCCGGGGAGAAGAAGGTTGCACTCGCCGACGCTTCGAAGCGCTGGGAGCACCTCGCCATTGAGGGCATCCCCTACCGCGTCCACCTTCGCAACGGCATCAATCACCCCGACGATTTCGGCCACAACCTGTTCGTGGAAGAGCTGATGAGGTTGTTTTGACCTCTGCCGGGAAACCATGCTGAAAAGCCTCATCCTTTTCCCCTGCCTGCTGGCATTGGCGATGCCTGAATGCGCAACGCTGCGAAAGCAGCCGTCCGGCGTTCCCGAACCGGCGCCCGTGAAAACATCGCTTCTCGTTGGCGCACACAATTGCCCGCTGTGGGAGGCTGACCAGTTTGCGCTCTGGGACCAGGTGCTCAAACATCCCGAGCGCACCCCGGCACTTGGATTTTATGCGCAGGAAAACCCCGAGGTCGCCGACTGGGAGACCAAGTGGGCGGTCGAACACGGCATTTCATTTTTCATCTACTGCTGGTATCGTGACGGTCAGGGCGGAGCGATTCAAACGCGTTACGGGTCGGCAATCCACGACGCATTGTTCCGGTCAAAATTCGCCGACAGGATGAAGTTCACCATCATGTGGGAGAACGGGAACAAGGGGCATTCCGGGGTGGCGGATGAGAATGACCTCCTGTCCAACCTCCTTCCCTACTGGATCGAAAATTACTTCAAGCGCGCCAGCTACCTGAAGGTGGACAACAAGCCATTGCTGTTCATTTATCGCCCGGATTTTTTCGTTTCCGACCTGGGCGGGATTGAGAACGCCCGGGCAGCGATAGGGAAGATGAGGCAGGCCTGCCGGAAGGCAGGTTTCGACGGGCTGTGGTTGCTGGGCGAGTATCGCGGGCTCGATCCGAAGCGCCTCGAACAGATGAAGCAGCTCGGCCTCGACTACACATTTGCATACTGCTGGCCCGTCCCGGACAGCCCCACTCCTGAGCAGGCGGTTCAAACGCAGATGGAGGACATCAAAAAAACGCGGGATCTTGGCATCCTGCCGGAAGTCGTGACTGTATCGCAGGGCTGGAGCGGATGGAGGGACGAGGGCAGCATTTGGAAACTCCCGCCGAAGGACTACGAAAGCCTCCTGCGTCAGGCGAAGGATTTCATCGCGACCATGCCGGCCAACGAGCTCGGCAGCAAAATGCTGCTGCTCGACAACTGGAACGAATGGGGCGAAGGCCACTACATCGCCCCGCACCGCGAATTCGGATTCGGCTACCTGGATGCGGTGCGCAAGGTTTTTGCGACGGACGCAACGGAACCGCATACTGATCTTATCCCAAAAGACATCGGCCTCGGCCCATACGATTCTGCCTTTCACGAGCACACCAGGCGCGAGGCGAAACTGGATCAGCTGGTCACGGAAAATATCTCAAAAGATGGCAAGCCGGAGGACGGCCTGGTCGCATGGTGGGCCTTTGACGAAACAATGGATTCTCCCGTGACGCTTGACTATTCCGGTCACGGGCTGGGCGGAAAATTGCGGAACGTCATGCGTGGCCCCGGCATTGAGGGCAAGGCGCTCGACTGCCAGGGCGGCGCGGTGGAAGTGGCCGCCTCCCCCCTCCTTGCACCGGCGAATGCCCTGACGATCGAATGCTGGGTCAGGACCGACATGGCGGGCCAGAGCGACAAGTGGTTTGTGAATTCCGTCTCCAGAGGATTCGAACGCAAGGCAACCACCGGATTCCGCCTTGGGCTGATCGGGGGAAAACCCTGCCTGGAGATTCCGCTGACCACGTTCAGCCATCATCTGACCGCCAATGCCGCACTGCCTCTTGGCCGCTGGGTGCATCTGGCCGGCACATTTGACGGAACAACCATGCGGATTTACATGGACGGCCAGGAGTGCGGCTCGCTGCAACGTCCCGGCGCGCTCCAGCCGAACGACCACTCTCTGTGCCTTGGAAACTACGACATGAAGCACAAGGCTCATTTCACCGGCTTCTTGGACGAGGTGAAGCTCTACAACCGCGCCCTGTCGCCGGAAGAGGTGCTGGCCCATTACCAAAAACTTTCCAAACCCGGTTGAAACCGGAATGATCGAACCGAGATGAAACGATCCCTCCCCTGTCTGATCCTCCTTTTGCAATTACTCCCCGCTCGCGCGGAGGACTCCACGAATATGGACTGGAAAAAATACGTCCCGCTCATCAAGCAGACGCTCTCGAAGGATTACAAAAACATGTTCCGCGAAAAGGGCGGGGCACTCGAGTATCCGTTCATCGTCCCGGGCAGCGCGCAATACAACGATGTGCTGTGGGACTGGGATTCCTGGCTGACGAATATCGCCCTGCGGCAAATCCTGCTGGAGAGCGGCACGGATAAAGACCGAGCCGCCGCGGTCGCCTACGAACAGGGCTGCATCTTGAACTTTCTGAGCTCCGGCCACGGCGACGGATGGATGCCGATTTTCATGGGGCGGAAACCGGTCAAAAGGCCGCAGGACATCTATTCCGAGAACATGCACAAGCCCGTGCTAGCCCAGCACGCGGCGTTCCTGGTGAAGCTCAACAACGGCGACGCCGGGTGGCTGCGCGAGAAGTTTTACCCGCTGCAGAGCTTCATGCACAACTACAAGGCGTTTCACCGCAATCCCGCCACCGGGCTCTACTTCTGGCAGACCGACTTCGCGATCGGAGTGGACAACGACCCCAGCACCTTCTACCGCCCGGCGCGCAGCTCGGGCTCGATTTATTTGAACTGCCTGATGTATAAGGAACTCAAGGCCATGGTCTATCTCGCCAACTGCCTGAACCAGCCCGATATCGCAAAGGAGTTCGACCGGGATGCGGAAAAGTTGAAAGCGGCGATCCAGGAACATTGCTGGGATGAGAGGGACGGCTTTTTTTACAGCGTGGATCTGAATCTCCTGCCCGTCAGCGAAAAGCCGCGGGAAGAGGGCGGCTCGTTCGTCCTGCACGCCGGCAACCCCCGCGACTACGACTGCCTGATCCAGCGCTTCGGCGTCTGGTCGGGATTTCTCGCCATGTGGGCCGGCGTCGCCACGCCGGAGCAGGCGAAGCGCATGGTCGAGGAACATTTCAAAAATCCCAAAACCTTCAACGCGCCCTACGGAGTCCGATCGCTCTCGAAACTGGAAAAAATGTATAGCATCTCCGCTTCCGGGAACCCGTCCTCATGGCGGGGACCGATCTGGGGGATATCGAACTACATGGTCTTCCGCGCGCTGGTCGATTACGGCTTTGACAAGGAGGCAAGGGAACTCGCCGCGAAAACCATCGTCCTCTTCGGAAAAGATCTCGAGCGCTCCGGCGCGCTGCACGAAAACTACAATCCCGAAACCGGCGAGCCGATTCTCAACCCGGGGTTCCAAAACTGGAATTACCTCGTTCTCAACATGATTGCCTGGATGGAAGGCCGCGATGCGATCAGGGAGTTCTGAGCACTGATCCACAGATCAGCGAACCTCACCGGCGGCCAAAACCGACGAGCAGTGGAGACATCGTCGGAGCGATCCCGTTTTCAGCCGGACCTCCCCCTCCTCTCCCCTGGCAAAAATGGCGATCCCGCCTGAGCAGTTGCGGATTCCGTGAAGGAACAAATCGATTTCCTGACGGATGGCCTTTGCATGCCTGCGGCCACGATCTGGCTGCCGAGATCGGCAGCCTCCGTGCTCATGCCCCAGAAAACGACATCGAAACCGACAGGCTGCTACCGGCTGAAATAGACCGTCGTAATTGCGATCAGGATCAGAGCGATGGAAACGCCGGTGAGAACCGGAATGCGTTCGGGCTTGCGGTAGGCAAGGCCGCTCATGGCCACCAATCCGAACCAGCAGACAAGCTTCACGATAACCCACCAGGGGAAGCCCACGTGCAGGACCGATACCAGTCCGAATCCCCCGATCAGCATGAGGAGCGCCAGAATGCCGATGAGAATGCTGCTCCTCTTCTTGTTCTTCGGATCGGGATTTGCGAACGCTTGGAAAAGGAAGCCGGTCATCAAAACCATCGAAGCCACGTGGAGCACCTGGTAAATATGGATTTTCATGCGGCACATCGGAGGCGGGAATCCCCGCCGCGTCAATCTTGTTTGTTCCAAATACACTTTCTCCCCCGGGCACCTCATCCCCCCCCCCGGTGGGCCAGTTCCCGAACATGGCGTCCCGGCCCGCAGGAACGGGAAGATACTGCCCGTGGAAAAATCGAGCAGAATACTCTTGATCAGAAATGATCTGCAGCACTTAATACGCTCATGTTCGCTCATGAACGCCATGAAAAGATTGTCGCTCTTCTGGAGCGGCACCGTCGCATGGAGGTGCATGCGCTGATGGATATCCTGGGCGTCTCGGCGGCGACGTTGAGGAGGGATTTGACGCATCTCGGACGGAACGACCGTGTGGTCCGCGTCCACGGAGGGGTCTTCCATCCGAGCGCGATGACCGGCGAGCCGAGCTTTGGCCAGAAGGCCTCGATGTCGGTCAAGCCGAAGCGAGCGATCGCTGAGGCGGTGGCTGCGACAATCGGGAACCGCTCGACGGTCTTCATCGACAGCGGAACGACCTGCCTGGAAGCCGGCCGCCTTCTGAGGGGCCGCGACGACCTGACGATCATCACGAACTCCCTGCCGCTGATTGCCAGCTACGAGCAGTTCCGCGCGCGGCTGATCGTGCTGGGCGGGGAAGCGCGCAGCGTCAGCGGGGCACTGGTCGGCGACCTTGCTCTGTCCGCTCTCAACCGCCTGCGTGCGGACGTGGCCTTGATCGGGGCATCCGGCCTGCATGAGGACGACGGAGTCGGAACCACGGAATTGCTTGAGACCGCCGTGAAGCGGGAGTGGCTCGCCCGCAGCCGCCGGAAGGTCTTGCTCGCCGATGCCTCGAAATGGTCCCAGACCACCCTGGTCTCGTTCGCAAGGTGGGACGAGTTCGACGAATTTTTCACCGACAAAAAACCGCCAATCCGCAAAAGCGGCCTGAAAATCCATCACCCATGAAACGACTCGACCAGAAAATCGCGAACATCCTCAACAATCCGTCCGGAGCGAAGGATTTCATCATCGCCGACGCAAAGGATGCGGACATGGCATTCGGCATCACCGCGCCCGGGCCCCAGGCGAATGCCTGCCGGCACGGATACAACGAATCCGAGGGCTGCTGGAAGACGCTCGACCAGTATCTCGACCAGATCCGCGCAGTCATCCGGCAGGACATCGTGGACATCATGCTGCTGTCCGCCTCGAATCTTGAGCGGTTGGCGATGCAGGAGAAACTCTTTGAGAATTCCGCCATCACGCCGGCGGCGCGGGCGAACGACACCTCGGATGTGTGGGCGGTTCGTGGAGGGAAGTATCCGACCGATCATCCTTCGCGCTCGTTCCGCACCGCGAATATCTGTCACATCAAATACGGAAAGATCACGGAAGACTGCACCCAGCCGTTCCCGGGGGCGGATCTGGGGCTCTACTCGATCACCTTTACGAACAACATTGACTGGGACTACAAGGCGCTGAGCGACTTCCATGATTTCCGGCTCGAAGCCGAACGCAAGCGCTTCCGGTATTTCCTCGAGGTGTTCAACCCGAACGTGAATCCCGGGATCCCCGACAAGAAAGTGGCCGGTTTCCTGAACGACCACATCATCCGCACACTCGCCGGAGTCACCTCGGTGGGCCGTCCGATCTTTTTGAAGATTCCCTACAATGGTCCCGGACCGCTTGAAGAACTGGTCGCCTACGATCCCAAGCTGATTGTCGGCATTCTGGGCGGCAGTTCGGGAACCACGCTGGATGCGTTCCAACTCATCCACGACGCCCAAAAGCACGGTGCGCGGGTGGCACTCTTCGGCCGGAAGATCAACCTTTCCGAACATCCGCTGGCATTCATCGAACTGCTGCGCCGGATTGTGGAAGGGGAAATCGGCCCGGTGGAAGCGGTCAAAGTTTACCACGGAATCCTTCAGAAGAGCGGCATCCGCCCGCAGCGGCCGCTCCAGCAGGACCTCCAGCTCACGACGAACAAAATGAGCTACCGGTAGAAGTTTTCAGTGTTCCGTTTTCCGTATTCAGCGAAGAGAATCGCTGACTCTTCCCGAAAACGATCCCATGTCCACACCTCCATTTGACCAGCTCCGCATCTCCGGGGAAATTTTCACCGGCGACATGATGCGGAAGCTCTACGCCACCGACGCCTCCGAATACCAGGAGATGCCGGCGGCAGTGGCCTTCCCGAAAACCGAGACGGACGTGCGGGAGATCATCCTCTTCGCGAACACACACGGAATCGGACTCATCCCCCGCGCGGCCGGCACCTCTCTGGCGGGGCAGGTCGTGGGAAGCGGGCTCGTCGTTGACCTGCGCCACTTCAACAAAATTCTTGAAATCAACGAGGAGACGCGGAGGGTCAGGGTCCAGCCGGGAGTCGTGCGCAACGAGTTGAATTTCGAGCTTGCGAAGCACGGGCTCTTCTTCGGCCCCGAGACCTCTACCGCCAACCGCGCGATGATCGGCGGAATGGTCGGCAACAACTCGTGCGGCTCGAACTCGATCGTCTATGGAAGCACAAGGGACCATCTGGTCTCGACGCGCGGCTTTTTCAGCGACGGAAGCGAGGGCGTCCTTCAGCCGCTCTCTCCGGAGGACTTTGAAAAAAAGTGCAATGAGTCGGCCTCGGTTGAGGGAAAGGTTTACCGGGCGGTGAGGGACATGCTCGGCAATCCGGAAAACCGCCGCCTGATCGCCAACAACTTCCCGCTCTCATCGATCCCACGCCGCAACACCGGCTACGCGCTGGATCTGTTGATGGACGCGACGGCGTTCGATCCCGCCTCCGGGAAGGATTTCAATTTTTGCAGGCTGATCGCGGGATCCGAGGGCACGCTGTTTTTCGGAGTGGAGTTCGATCTCCTCTGCGACCCCCTCCCCCCGCCGTGCGTCGCTCTCGTCTGCGGCCATTTCCAATCGGTGGACGAAGCCCTGCGCGCAAATCTGATCGCCCTGCAGTTCGCCCCCTCCGCCTGCGAACTGATCGACCGTCACATCCTCGAATGCACGAAGGCGAATCTGGCCCAGGAAAGAAACCGTTCCTTTGTCGTCGGCGACCCCGGCGCTGTCCTGGTTGTGGAAATCCGCCGGGACCATGATGCAGATGTCACCTCGGCAGTCAGCGAACTTCAGGAGGCATGGAAGGCGGCCGGATTCGGTTACGCGGCCCCCGTGCTCCTTGGAGACGAAGGCAACAAGGTCTGGGAACTGCGCCGCGCCGGCCAGGGGCTGATGAGCAATGTTGTCGGAGACGCCAAACCGCGTGAAGTGGTGGAGGACACGGCGGTGGATGTCCGCGACCTTCCCGCCTACATCGCGGAGTTTGATGAGATTCTCAAAACGAAATACGGGATCGGCTGCGTCTATTACGCGCATGCGGGGTCCGGGGAGATCCATACCCGTCCGCTTTTCGATCTGAAAACCGAGAAGGGACTGAAAACGTTCCGCGGCGTCGCGACGGACATCGCGCATCTCGTGAAAAAATACCGCGGTTCGCTCAGCGGCGAGCACGGCGACGGCCGGTTGAGAGGCGAATTCATCCCCCTGATGGTCGGCCCCGAGTGCTACGACCTCATGAAGCGGATCAAGGCCGCCTTCGATCCTCGCAATCTCCTCAACCCTGGAAAGATCGTGGACACACCGCCGATGGACACCCACCTGCGCCACGTTCCCGGACACCCGACGCCGGATTATGCGACGCTCTTTGATTTCAGCGATGTGGCCGGAGTCGTCCGGGCCGCCGAAAAGTGCAACGGGTCCGGCGACTGCAGAAAATCCCACCTCGCGGGAGGGACGATGTGTCCGAGCTACATGGCGACGCGCGAGGAAAAGCACACGACGCGCGCGCGGGCGAACATCCTCCGCCACACCCTCTACCATCCCGCCGATGCGGCGAATCCCTTCGACAGCGCCGAGGTCAAGGAAGTGATGGACCTCTGCCTGTCGTGCAAGGCGTGCAAAAGCGAATGCCCGTCGAGCGTGGACATTGCCAAGCTCAAGGCGGAATTCCTCCAGCATTATCACGACGCCCACGGGGTTCCCCTCCGCTCCCGGATCGTCGCGGGATTTTCCGACGCCGCCCGCCTCGCCTCGATCTTTCCGGCAATCTACAATGCCATGTTCCAGACCGGATGGATCCGGAAGACGTTCAACCGGCTTGTGGGATTCCACCCGGACCGCACGCTGCCAAAAATCAACCGGATGACATTGCGGAGCTGGTTCGAAAGCCGGAAGCCGCTCCGGCCGTTGAAGAACCTGAACGGTCGAGTGCATCTCTTCTGCGACGAGTTCACAAACTACAACGACCTGGATGCCGGCATCGCGGCGGTCGAACTGCTCGAACTCCTCGGCTACGAGGTGGTCATTCCCGACCATGTGGAAAGCGGGCGCGCCTCGTTTTCCAAGGGGCTCGTGCGGCGCGCCAAATCATTCGCCGATGAAAACGTGAGGCGCCTCGCCCCGGTCATCACGGAAAAGGAGCCTCTCCTCGGGATCGAACCTTCGGCGATCCTCGGGTTCCGCGACGAATATCTTTCGCTCGTCGAGCCCTCCCTGCGGGAATCTGCCCGTTCGCTGGCCGCCAACTGCCTTCTCATCGAAGAATTCCTGTGCCGCGAAGCTTCCGCCGGACGCATCAACGCGGGCTTTTTTACCGGCGATCCGAAAACCATCCACCTTCACGGGCATTGCCACCAAAAATCCCTCGTGTCCATCGACCCGACGGTCCGCATGCTTTCACTCCCGGAGAATTTTACTGTGAAAATCATCCCCTCCGGCTGCTGCGGCATGGCGGGATCGTTCGGATACGAAAGAGAGCACTACGACATCTCGATGAAAATCGGGGAACTGGTCCTCTTTCCCGCAGTGCGGAAGCAGGCGGAAAGCTCCCTCATCGCAGCGCCCGGAACAAGCTGTCGGCACCAAATTCACGATGGAACCGGAAGGAAGGCCCTTCATCCGGCCGAGATCCTGAGGACCGCCATCAAGACTGCGTAGCCCCGGTCCGGCGATTGCCCGCGAAGCCCCCGGAATCAGGCCCTCCGGCTTATTTTGCCATCAGAAGAACCGCGAGGAGCATCGCGAAGTCGCCCGAGCCGTGGCCGATAATGGATGAGGCCAAACCATTCACCCTTCGGGCCACGATTCGCCATAACGCCCCAGCCATGACAAGACCAGCCACAGGAATCAAGAGCTGGACAGGCGTCATCTTTCCAAAAAAGCAAAACAGGGGAATGTGAAGGAGGGCGTAGAAGACATCATGAAGCCAACCTCCGGGTCCGGCATAATTCTGCCTCCAGTAAAACTCCTCGAGCACAGGATTGATGGTTGAAACGTAAAGGAGAAATGGAATCAGCGAAGCGCAGGTGAACCCGGTCCGGGAAAGCTGCCCCAGCACATAGGTTCCGCAAGGGTCCAGAGCTTGGATGAATTCATAAAACATCCAGCCCGTTCCAAAAGACAGGAAAACCAAAACGATGACAGCCCTGACATCAAATCCACGGAAGATGATCGCCCATGGCGCCCGCCGCTTTCCGACGAACAGCGAGCAAAGCAAGACGCTGTGATAAAGGAGGATCGCCATCCACCCGCTGTGCAGAAAATACAATCCGCCTCCGATGGCGCACGTGGACAACAGGCAGGTGACGAGGGGAGCTGAAACCCCGCTCATCAGGCATGTCTTCTCCACGCTCTGCCCACAGCCCATTCCACGTAGATGACTCTGCCGGACATGGTTCGTAAAGCATTAGTTGTCTTCCTTGCCTGGAATTCCAAGACTTTACAATTTGTCCAGAATTCCACAGTATCCCGCCAATGAAACGAATCCGCGTTCTCATGGCTTTGGACTGGTATGATTCCGAGCTGCACCGGGGGATTGCCGCCTATGCAAGAGAGCGCGATTGGGTTTTGAACACCCACATGGCTCGCACCCACCAAATCCCCGAAGGCTGGGAGGGAGATGGGGTGATCGGTTTGATGGAACGTCCCACAACACGCGCCTTCGTCCGCTCGCTCAAACTCCCCACAGTGGACATGGGCGGACATTTTGCCGAATTCCCGCAGGTTTTGTCCGACAATCACCGGGCGGGCTCAATCGGAGCAGAGCACTTTCTGGAGAGAAACCACAAAAATTTCGCGTTCTTTTTCATTCAGAACGGGCGGTTGGAAAAGGAAGTGTCGGCCGGATTCATCAAGACAGTGGAGGCAGCCGGGCGGGTTTGCCGTCTTTATCATTGGAATCCCGCACAGTTTGAGCACGAGGTAAACTACCGCTCGGTGCACAACTGGGCGAAGACCACACTCGCCTCACTCCCCAAGCCGGTGGCCGTCATGTGCCAGAATGACGACACGATGGCGATCATCCTGAACGCCGCCGTCGAAGCCGGACTCCATGTGCCGGAGGAAGTGGCGCTCCTTGGTCTTGGGAACATGCCCCTCACCTGCGAATTTTTACCGGTCACTCTGTCCAGCATCGACGCCGATCTGGCCGGACATTCCTTCTGCGCTGCACGGGAACTTGACCGCCTCCTGCAGGGAGGAAGCCCGCAGGAGCTCCCCATCCGGGTTCCCCCGAAGGCGGTCGTCCTCCGCGAATCCACCAATTTTCTGGCGGTCTCCGACCCCCACGTCCTGATCGTTCTGAGAAAAATCTGGGACAACTATGCGGAGCCGCTCAGCGTGGAAAAGCTGGTTTCCTCCGTTCCGATTTCGAGATCGAGCCTCTACAAGCTGTTCATCGAGCAGGTTGGCAGACCGATCGCGCGCGAGTTGATGCGCGTGCGTCTCGATCATGCGAAACAGCTTCTGTCCACGACCGAAAAGTCAATCGGAAAGATCGCCGGGGAATGCGGGTTCTCGAGCCTGATCACATTCAGCCGCGCATTTTCTGAAAATCTAAAAATGAGCGCCAGCGAATTCCGGGCGTCCCACCATGCCGAGGCAGGAGGACAAACCAAAAGCCCCTCCTCCACTGGCCCCGCCTGATTTTTCCGGTCTGTCATTTGCTGAGCGGTTTCGCATTGCCTCTGTTCCAGGCATCGAACTTCTGCTTCAGGGAGTTCACGCGCTCCGGCTCGCCATCAGCAAGGTTCGTGGCTTCGGAGATGTCTTTCTTCAGATCGTAGAGCTCCAGGGGTTTTCCCGTATTGGGCCGAACGAGTTTGGAATTTCCATCCCGGACGGCAAGCTGATCGTAGAACTTCCAAAAGAAGGGAGTCCGCGCCGGCGCGGGTGCCTTGCCTCCGAGCCACGATAAAAGATTCGCGCCGTCGAGCGAGGGATCCTGCTCCCCGCCTGCGAGTGCGAGGGCGGTCGGCAGAATATCCAGACTGATGACCGGATCATCCATGACCTTGCCCGGGGACAGATGACCGGTCCAGCGCACAAAGAACGGAACCCTGATCCCGCCTTCCCAGACCTCGGCTTTTCCACCGCGCAAAGGCGAATTGCTGGAGCCGTTAACCGCCGCTCCTTCCAGAATGGGGCCTCCATTGTCGCTCAGGAAGATCACCAGCGTGTTGTCCTCGAGGCCGTTTTTTCGAATCGCCTCCAGAATGGAGCCCACTCCATCATCCAGAGCCCGGACCATCGCGGCATACTTCCGCCGCGCCGGATCGCTGATCCCGGCGACCTCGTCAAGATACGATTGCGGCGCCTCAACGGGTGTGTGCGGAGCGTTGAAGGCGGCATAGAGGAAAAACGGATGGTCCTTGTGACGGTCGATGAACCCCGCGCTCTCCTCCGAAATCGCCTGCGTCAGATATTTGTCCAGCTTGACGGGCTCGCTGCCTCGAAGAAGGGGGCCCCACTTGGGATCGTTCGCCTCGAAGTAGGAATGCATGCCGGAGAGAAATCCGAAGAATTCATCGAACCCGCGATTGTTCGGGTGAAATTCGGGCGTTTCCCCCTGGTGCCATTTTCCAAAGATTCCGGTTGCGTATCCAAGCGGCTTGAGCCGCTCCGCGATGGTTTTTTCCGTGAGGGGTAGTCCCCACTTCGACCCGGGGTCCGGATTTCCCACAAACCCGAAGCGGTCCTGCCAGCGTCCGCTGAGCAAGCCGGCGCGTGAGGGCGCGCACACCGGCGCAGTCACATAGGCATTGGTGAGCCGGATCCCGTCCTTCGCAATCGAATCCATGTTCGGAGTCGCAAAATCCTTGCACCCGTGAATTCCGAGGTCCGCATATCCGAGATCGTCAGCGACGATGAGGACCAGATTCGGTTTTTCGCCTGCGAAGGAGGCGAATCCGGTGGCAAGGACGCAGAAAATGGAGGCAAGGATGGACGACTTCATATTTTTGGGCTGATTTTTAGATTGGAAACCGACTCCAGCCTCCCAGCGAAGCCAACCCTGCCATGGAAAGCAAGGAATGAGTCCGCCGGGCGGTCCGGCAACCGGGTTTGTGGCGCTGCTAGAGGGTCACCTCCGGTTGTCCGGAACGGGTCAAGCGGACCGGGTTGCCATGGTGAAGAAAATCCACGCTGTCTCCGTCGATGAGAACGTAGCGTGTCTTGCCGGGCATCATGGTTACTTCGATTCCCCTGCCCTGCCACCAGACGTGGAACGCGCATTCTTTCCATGCCTCCGGCAGGCGCGGCGCGAACTCCAGTCCCCGCTCGTAGTCGCGCATGCCTCCGAACCCGTTGACCACCGCCATCCAGGTCCCGCCCATGCAGGCGGAGTGCAGCCCCCCGGCGACGTTGCCCTTGAAATCGTTGATGTCCATGCACGCGCTGAGGTGGAAGAACTGATACGCCTCCTCCATGCGTCCGAGCTCCGCGGCGATGATCGTGTGGATGCATGCCGAGAGCGAGGATCCGTGATTCGTGCGCGGCTCGTAGAAGTTGTAGTCCGCCTCCTTCACCTCCCTGCTGAACTGGTCGCCGTGGACGAAGAGCAGGAGAACCGTGTCGGCCTGCTTGCAGACCTGCGTGCGCCACAGCATGAGCGGATGTTTCTTCTCCCGGATGTCCGTGTGCATCGGGATCTTCGCCATGTCCACGGGGCTGAGATTCAAGAATCCGTCATCCTGCGCATGGATGCCGAGGTCGTCGCGGAACGGGATATACATCGCATCCCCGGCGCGCTGCCAGGCATCGCGCTCGCCGCGTGTAAACCCGCACCGGGCGCAGAGGGCCTTGAATGCCTCCGGAGCCTCCTTTTCCATCCGGTCAAAAATCCGGGCGGCATAGCGCAGGTGCCACTGGGCCATCACGTTGGTGTAGCAGTTGTTGTTGACTCCGCAGGCGTATTCGTCCGGACCGCAGACCGCATTGATGCAGAATTTTCCGTCCCGCAGCGGAACGTATCCGCCCAGATCTTCGAGGAAGCGCGCGGTCTCGAAGAGAATCTCGGCACCGCGATCCCACAGCCATGCGGCGTCGCCGGTCTGTTCGACATACCGCCGGATCGCCCAGGCCACGGCCGTGACAAGGTGGTATTCCGCGGTCGACGCCTCGAAAACCGTGGCGCATTCATCGCCGCTGATCGAGTTCCATGCGTAGAGCGCACCCTTGTTGCCGACCTCGCGAGCCCGCTTCCGCGCCTTGTCGAGCAAATGGTAGCGGTAGTCGAGCAGCGGTTGCACGATCTTCGGTTCGCTGTAGAGCGCCGGCGGGGAAATATACATCTCGGTATCCCAGAACACATGCCCGCAGTATTTGTCGCCGGTGAGGAAATTCGCCCCGATGCTGAGCTTCGGATGGCAGGGGAAGCTCTGCCTGAGCTGGAACAGGTTGAAGCGAATCGCCTGCTGGTCGGCGGGATTTCCCTCGATGCGGATGTCGTGAAGCGGCCACCACGCCTTCCACCACGCGGCCTGTTCCTTCTCCAGAGCGGCAAACCCGGCGGCGGCATCGGCGGCGGCCAGTTCGGAGGCCCTGCCGCTGATGACGTCCTTCCCGAGGTCGATGGTGGAAGCGAAGGCGACATTTTTTTCGAGGCGGAACACCTCGCCCTTGGCCAGACGGACTGTCGCCTCATGTTTGACCGAGCGTTCTGCCGCAACCCGCTCACGGCTGCCGGCTCCGACGAAGCGCGTGGCGGCCGCGATTGCGACGGAGTGAGGACCGTCAGCCGGATTTAAAAGGAAGGTGTCGCAACCGGCGGACTCCCCGATCTTTTCCACCAGGATCGGCTCACCCGGCAAATGCCAGTGGCCGGTTGGAATAATCGTGGAGGCGGACAGATGCACCTTGCAATCCTCCAGGGCCTCGACCTCGTAGCTCATCGCAGCGCAATGGCTGCGCGACATGCTGACCAGGCGGCTTGTCCGCACGCGGACTTTCGGGGAGCCGGACGGGGCCCATACGAATTCCCGGACCAGGCAGCCGCGTTCAAAATCGAGGCGGCGTTGATGTTCCGAAATCCCGGCGGAATCCGGCGCAAATTTCACGCCGTCCACTTCGAGATCGACGCGGGTCCACTCCGCGACGTTGAGCATTAGTTCCAGCCCTTCGGCGAAGCCGGGAAGCTTCCAGAGATGCTCATAAGGTTTGCGTCCGAATACGCCGTTCACAAACGTGGCGGCGTAGGTGTGCCCCGGCCAGGCGGTCTCCTCAAGAGCACCCCGCACGCCGATGACCCCGTTGCTCAAGGCAAAAATCGATTCCCAGTATTGGGAGCGTCGCTCGCGGAGAGCGGTCTGGCTGATCCCCCATGGTTCGGGCTCCGGGCGGTGAAGACGACCGGTTTCGAGCAGGGAGGAAAGGTCCACCGAGGTGAAGTTCGGAAGCACTTCGGCCGCATTGGGCACCCCTTCCGCCGTGCCCACCCCGACACATTTCATTCCGGCCCGGTGAGCCGCTTCGACCCCGGACACCGCATCTTCAAAAACCATGCAATGGAAGGGAGGAATTCCCAGCCGTTCGGCACCGAGCAAAAAGATCTCCGGATCGGGCTTCGAGCGGTGAATGTCGGCGCCGGTCACAACCGCATCGAACAGATCACGGATCCCGAGCGCCTCCAGCACCCCCACCGCATTCTTGCTCGCGGAGCACAAGGCGGTGTGAATGCCTGCGGCGCGGGCCTTCCTGATGAAATCGATGGCACCGGGCACCACGTCCGCCTCATTGATATTGCGGATCGCATCGACATAGATCGCATTTTTTCGCGCCGCAAAGGCCTCCTTCTCCTCCGGGGATTTCTCCAGTTTGTTGTGGGCCAGAATGATGTCCACGCTGTCCATCCGCGAGATGCCGCGCAGGGAATGAGCCAGCGTTTGGGGAAAGTCCCAGCCTTCAGCTTCGGCGAGCTTCCGCCATCCCATTTCATGGTAGCGGTCGGTGAATACAACAACCCCGTCGAGATCGAACAGGAAGGCACGGATTAGTAATGGATTCATAGGATGTAAAATATTTGGCTCAGGCGCGGACGGGTTCGGCTTCGCCGACCGGTATGGCGGGTCCGCTTCCGCGGACGGCCAGTTCGGCCGTCCACTCTCCGCCGGTTTCGACCTGTCCCCCGCCGGGCAGCAGGAGACGGACCGGACGCTGGGAACGAAGGCTGTAGGAGATGGTTTCCGGGCCGGTGCGCTTCCATGAGATTTCGACATGGTCTCCGCTGGCATGCAGCGGAAGCCGCCCCGATGCGGAGCTGAGTTCGCCCGGATGGATTTTCAGTTCAAAAACTCCGCTGCTGATATCGAACCGCGGATGCAACCCGAGAACGTAACGGGACAGGATCCATGTCGGGCAACCGGACCACTGGTGACAGTGACTCCACCGGATATCAAACACTTCCGGCCACGTGGTGAGCCCGCAGTCCAGCGCCCAGCCCCAGCAGGACCGGATCTGACCAAGAACAAAATCCATCTCCCCGTGCTCGATCAGGACCGGCAACACATGGTGCAGGAAAAACGGGGTGATCAGCTGGTCGCTCTCGACCGTCGTCCCGGAATGCCTCTGAGCCGTGGGGTTGTTCGGGAAGCATGCCAAAAGGTGCTTTTTCAAAAATGCCACCGCCGAGGGGATGCCCGCTCCCGGAACAACTTTCCGCGCCAGAGCGAGAGCGGTCGTATGGAATCCCTGTTTCTCCCAGCAATCGGGACTAGCCTTCAGGCACCCTTCCAGGTGACGGAAATAGCATCCGGCAATCTCCTCCGCAGCAGCCGACCAAGTGGAGGCATCCTCTCCGATCCATCCCGCCCAGTCTGCCAGGGAACGCAACGCGCCCAGATACATGAGGGACAGAGCAGGATCAAACCCGGCCTCGTCCTGCTTGCCTTCAAGAAAAACCGTCGCCGATCCGCGATATCCCCAGTCGATGAAATTCCAGTGCTTCGGATTCGTGCGCAGCCCGAGCGGCTCACGGTCCGCGTCAAATGACCGGATATTCGCAACGGCAGCGTCATAGAGGCTTCGGAGCAGTTCCCTGTCGCCCCCGAGGCGGAAATAATGGGGCACTGCGGCAACCCATTGTATGGCGAACGAGGGAAGAAACTCACGGGTGCCCGGAAAAACCGCCGGAATCAGCCCGTCCTCACGGGCGCACTGCGCGGCCTGGACGAGCCCGCGCTCGAGCGGACGCCAGTCGGAGTAACTGACCGCAAAAATGTCCATTCCCGCTCCGACAGCATCACCGAGCCACTGGCCCCGCTCGCGGTGGGGATTGTCGGTGACGGCATCTTCCACACAGCTCCGGAGGGTTTCGACCCCGGTCGTCCAGATGCGGTTCAAAAGTTTATCGCTGCAGACAAAGCTGCCCTCCGGAGCGTCCGGGCAGTAGGCGCGCTCGTTCCACCCGACCGATTCAATTTTGAGTCCTGCGGCCTGGGAGCCAAGCAGGTGGACCTCCAGAAAGCGGGCACCTTTCGGCTGCAACGGCTCGACGGTCTGCGTGCCGCCGGAAAGAATCCAGGTGTCGAGCATGCACGAGGTGTCGCCTCCACCGCTCTTCAGATACGGGCTGACCCGGCCGTGGGTCAGGCACTCAGAATACGCGCATTGCAGCAAAGTGCCTGCAGGAGCCGAAACCCGCAAGGTCGGCCGACCGAGCTGCACCCGGTCCAGATCGAACCGCTGCCAGATCCCCTCGGGCGGAAGATCGGAAACCACGAGGTCCCGGGTAATGAAATTCATCGGCGGATCGTGATTAATCGGGGAGTGGTTCACGAGTTCCCCTTCCGCCACTTTGGTAAGCGCTCTGGACCGCAGGGTGATGTCTCCAAGGTTTGCCGTGACAACCCGGCCCAGCTTCACATCCTGACGGCATACATCCTGCCACCCGGCATCGTCGAATCCCGCCTGCATCCAGTCGCCCGGCAGGAGACGCGTGTCACACCACTCCACGGGACCGAGCACGCAACCGAGCCGTCTTCCGGTTTTTTGATAGGCCTCCGCCCCGAGCCCCTTCCACGCGACAGGCACAAACACCCCGCCTTCGGTCGCCACCTCCGCAAGAAAAAATCCCGGAACTTCAGCGCTCAACAACCGGGTCGTCACCCCGTGGAAATGCGCGTGAACCGCGATCACATGTGCGCCCTTCGCCAACCGGACACGCGAGACCAGAAAATCGGGGTGCGCCACATCGAAACGCGCGGGCCCCTCGTCCAGTATGGCTCCATCCACCCACAGCCGATACATCGAAGCTCCCGTATGGCGGATTTCGATCACGGCATCCTGAGAAAGCTCAAAAGTTCCGCGCATCAAGACATGACTGTCCGCTGCTACGACTCCCGGCACCCAGATTGGAAATGACTGTCCCATATGACCTCGCTGTTGTTTGCCCCCAAAATCATCTCAACGACCAAATAAACTGATCATTGAATGAAGTTTGTATTGTTTGCATAAAATCTTTTTACTGGAAAGGGATTTTAGAAAATATTTCCAAATGATCCGATTCCCTTCCGATTTCGCTATCTCTCTAAAAGCAAGCCTGTTCTTGGCAAAGAACCGAATCGTCGCAAAGATGTTCCCTGATCCTGTTAAATTATGCCGACACTTGAAACCACCGTTGACGGGCTTGCTCTTCCGAATCCGTTCGTGATCGCATCCGGGCCGCCGGGAACGAATTTGAATGTGATCTCACGTGCGTTTCGCGAAGGCTGGGGCGCGGTGATCGCCAAGACGATCAGCCTCGATGCGTCGAAAGTTGTCAACGTCAGCCCGCGCTACGCGAAGCTTCAGGCCGCAGGCGAAATCATCGGGTGGGAGAATATCGAACTGATCAGCGACCGCCCGTTCTCCGTCTGGCTGGAGGAATTCAAAAAGTGCAAGGACGAGCACCCCGATGGAATCCTGATCGCCTCGGTCATGGAGGAATGCCGCAGGGATGCATGGGTGGAGATCATCGAGCGTTGCCAGGACGCCGGAGTCGATGGCTTCGAGCTGAATTTCTCATGCCCGCACGGACTCCCGGAAAGAAAAATGGGTTCGGCCATGGGGCAGGATCCGGAAATTTTGGAGGAGGTCTGCAAGTGGGTGATGGACGCGGCAAAAAAGCCGGTCTGGGCGAAGATGACCCCGAACATCACCCACATCGAAGACCCCTCCCGCGCGGCCCTGAAAGCAGGATGCCAGGGGATCAGCGCGATCAACACGCTGCGAAGCGTCATGCAGGTGAATCTGGAAACACTCCGCCCGGAACCGACGGTGGAAGGCTATTCGACAGTCGGAGGGTATTCCTCCACCGCCATCCGGCCGATCGCGCTCCGGATGTGCATGGAAATCGCCACACTCATCCGGAACGAGTTCCCGGGGCGCTCGCTTTCCGGAATCGGCGGGATTGAGACCGGTTCGCATGCGGCGGAATTTCTTCTCCTCGGGGCGGACACCGTCCAGGTTTGCACGGGCGTCATGAAGTTCGGCCACGGGATGGTGCGGGGCATGAAGGAGGAACTTCTGGCCTTCATGGAAAAACACGGGTTCCAAACCCTCGAAGATTTCAAGGGTCTGAGCCTTCCCTATTTCACGACGCACGCGGATCTCGTCGAAAAGCAGCGGGAGAGAAAAGCCCGCCCACGCTCGGATGGTGATTGGAGCGCAGACAAATTCCTCGACCAGGCCCGCTCGCTCGCGGGAGAAAACACATGATCGTCCCCGTTCCACTCGACCGCTCCCCCTACAACGTGCATGTCGGTCCCGGTCTCCTGAGGGAAGCCGGGACACTCGCCGCGACGGTGATCAAACCTCAACGCTGCGCGCTCATCACGGATTCAAATGTCGCCCCGCTCTACGCCGGACAGGTTGAAAAATCCCTGGGCGATGCGGGATTCCGCGTGACGACTCTCGTCTCGCCCGCGGGCGAAAAATCGAAATCCATGGCGGAGGTCTCCTCCTTGTGCGACCGGATGATCGCCGCCGGTCTGGACCGTTCGTCCTGCCTTGTCGCGCTCGGGGGCGGAGTGGTCGGCGACCTCGCGGGCTTCGTGGCCGCGATCTATTACCGAGGCATTCCGTTCATTCAGATCCCAACGACCGTCGTCGCGCAGGTGGACAGCTCGGTCGGGGGGAAAACCGGTGTCAATGCGCCTGGGGGGAAGAACCTCATCGGGGCCTTCCACCAGCCGCGCCTCGTCGTTGCCGATACGGATACCCTCGCGACACTGCCCGAACGCGAATTCAACGAGGGCTTCGCCGAGATCATCAAACACGCGGCGATCCGCGATATTGAATTGCTCGATGCCCTGGACGACCTCCCCGCACTTGTCGCGCGCAATGTGGCGATCAAGGCGGCGATCGTCGTGGAGGACGAGTTCGAGACCAAGGGCGTCCGCGCGCTCCTCAACTTCGGCCATACCATCGGACACGGAATCGAAAACGCCGCCGGATACGGACGCTTTCTCCACGGCGAGGCGATTGCTCTCGGCCTCGTGGCCGCCTGCCGGCTCTCGGTCTCCAAAGCCGGTCTCCCGGAATCCGACTGCGAGTGGATCCTCTCGGCACTCGCCCGCTACAAACTCCCGATTTCTCTCCCGCCCGACATCCCGGTGGAAAATATTCTCACCGCGCTCCGGAAGGACAAAAAATTCCATTCCGGCACGATCCGCTTCGTCCTTTTGAAGCGACCCGGCGACGCGTTTGTATCCGATGAGGTGACCGAGGCAGACATCCTGCGCCAGATCGAGGCACTGCGGGCTTGACACAAATTTTGGTAGAGGCACTGCGGGGGTATCCGATTTGTTCTCGTGGCACAGGCATCCTGCCCATGCGCTCCTCACGCAAATCGGCCGCCTGTCGAGGCGATTGCGCTTGACCGCACGAAGGGTGTTGGAAAGTTTCGCGGCGTGGCATTGAGGGAGAACAGAAAGACCGGTTCGGAATTCCGGACCTGGAACGAGACGTATGGGCCGGATGGCGGGCCTCGCGACGTGTATCGGCCACTGTTCGACCGCCTGGATGCCCTGCCCCTTGCCAGGGCGCGTTCGCTGGACGAGCGGCTTGAGGCGACGATGCGGGAGATGGGCGTGACGTTCGACGTGGCGCGCGACCGGCCATGGGGTCGGCGTCCGTGGTTCTGCGATCTGCTTCCGCAAATCTTCACGCAGACGGAATGGGAGCCTCTCGTGGCGGGAATCAAGCAGCGGCTCAGGGCCTTCGAACATCTTCTGCAGGATGTGTATTCGAAGAAGATGATCCTTCGCGAAGGCGAGGTGCCCATCCAGCCTGTGCTCGGAAGCTCGTTTTTCCAGCCTGCGGCCGCAAACCTTCCTCCGCCCGGCGGGGCCTACCTGCACCTGAGCGGGATCGGCATCTGCCGCTTGCCGGGGGGAGAACTGGCGGTGAAACACCACTATTTCAGCAACGCCTCGGGCATGTCCTACATGATCCAGAACCGCAGGGCGCTCGCCCGGGTGATCCCTCAGTCGTTTCAGGAAACAAGCATCCACTCGATCGCCGACGCGCCGACCGACATCCTGGAAATGCTCAGGTCGTTCTCGCAGGCTTCCGACCCGAAAGTCGTCCTCCTTTCGCCCGGAGCGGGCAGCGCCGTCTATTCGGAACACAGTTTTCTGGCGAGAAGGATGGGCATCCCGCTCGTGCAGGGCGGGGATCTCCTCGTGCTCAACGATGCGGTCTATCTGAAAACCGTCTCCGGCCTCGAGCGCGTGGAGATCATCTACAGCCGCATCTCGGACCAATGGCTGGATCCCATGGCGTTCCGGCGGGATTCCCTGCTGGGCGTCCCCGGCCTTGTCCACTGCATCCGCAAGGGAACGGTGGCCGTCGTCAACGGAATCGGCTCGCAGCTCGCCGACGACCGGGCTCTCCTCCCGCTCGCGGGAAACATCATCCGTCACTACCTGGGAGAAAGGCCGCTGCTGAAAAGCCTGCCCACCTACTGGCTCGGGGACATCGACCAGCGGGAATTGGTCCTTTCCGACCTCGCCGACTACACGATCCGCCCGCTCCATGGGGAACATATCCTGCTCGGCGGGGACGGGCGCCGGCCATCCCCCGAACAGGTGAAATCCGTGCGGGAGGAAATCCTTCGCAATGCCTCGCATTTTGTCGCCCAGCCGCAGGACTGCGACGCGGAGACGGTTTGCTACCAGGATGGACGGCGGGCGGTCCGGAGGCAGGATCACATCGTCTTCGCCCTCCGGCACCCGGATGGAGAATACGAGGTGTTCCCCGGCGCGCTGACCCGCGTCTCGACCGACGAGACGCCTTTCACATCGTCCGAGCTTGGAGGAGGAAGCAAGGACACATGGGTGCAGGTCGGATTTGAACCCGAGTCGGAAAACTGGGAGTCGACGCGGGCAAGTGACACGGTCCTTCCCTCCCCCTACGTCACCAGCCGGGTTGCCGAGGCGTTCTACTGGATCGGAAGATACATGGAACGGGCCTACAGCCTCGCAGGCATGGTCGGGGTCATTGAATCCCTCGAACTGGAGGAATTGAATCCGACCGAGCGGACCCATTACCGGCCGGTGTGGAACAGGATCCTCCCCATGCTGGAGGGCGGCGGAGTGGCAACCCGGCGCACGATTTCAAATCCCGCCGGACGTTACCGGCTCACCCTCGACATTGAGGAACCGGGCTCGGTGGTCAGCGCGATTTTACGGGCCTCCGGAAATGCGGAGAGCGTGTCGGAAACGTTGAGCCTTGAGGCGTGGGGCGTGCTCAGCATGCTGCGCGACCGCTTTCAGCAGACACGGTTCCGGCCCGATGCCGCGCCGGAAATCCTGACGTCCTCAAGCCGGAAACTCTGCGACTTCGCCCGGGCGTTGATCCCTCAGTTCTTCGGGACCGCCGAATGCACGATGCTCGCCGACGGAGGATGGAAATTCTGTGAGATCGGACAGATGATCGAGCGGGCCGCAATCACGGCCAACGCGATCGCCTCGATCTCGGGCCCCCTCCTCCAGCCCGCCGGAGAATCCGCCGGCGAGCACGCGGTGGAAATCCGCCTCTCCGCATTCCTGCGGCTCCTGAACAGCCGGGACATCTACCGCCGGGTTTATCAGATGCGCATCGAGCCGGTGCCGCTTCTGGATTTGCTGTGGAAAAATCCGGTGGCTCCCCGCTCGGTGACCCGCTGCATGCGCGGATGCGCCACGCTGATCGCCGGCAGCGAGGACACGGCATCCCCCGCAACCGACCGCGCCATTGCGGCCATCGAGTCGCTCGTGCAGGGCATTCAGGCAACGGATTGGAATGCCCTCATGGATTCGCCTCCGGCCCGTCCATCCGCGCTGCAATCCCAAAGCGACGAACTCCTCTCCAAGGTGCTCGGCATCCACGATCTGATCGCCGACGGATTTTTGAACCACCAGATCCACATGCGTCACGAAACCCAGCCGCTGTTCGCAAGGTCCTGAGATGCACTTCGAGGTCGTCCATACCACCGACTACCGCTACAGCGAGCCCGTCAGCGAAGCCTATCTCGAGGCGAGGCTCACCCCGCCGCACCGGGAGGAGCAGGAAATTCTTTCCCACAAGATCGAATTCCAGCCCGGCGCGGCGATGTCCGACTACGTGGACTATTTCGGCAACACGACCACCTTCTACTCGATGACGCTGCGGCACGAGCGGCTCACGGTAACGAACCGGATGACCGTGCGAACGAAGAGGAGACCCCCGCCGGGTGAGGCGCTGGTGCTGCCGCTGGCCGAGGCACGCCAGATCCTGGCCTCCTCGCTGACCGATGTCTTCGACTACCTTCAGCCGACGCCCGCCGTCCCCACGGGCGGGATCTCCACCGAGTGGGCAAAAAAATTCCTGCGGGGCAACATCCCGGTTGGCGAGGCAGTGGAGTCGCTGAACCGCGCGATCCACGAAAAGTTCGAATACAAACCGGGCGCGACCGAACTGAACACTCCGCTGGCGACGGTTTGGAAAAAACGGGCGGGCGTGTGCCAGGATTTCGCGCACATCATGCTGGGCGTGCTCCGCACGGCCGGCCTCCCCTCGCGCTACGTCTGCGGATACATCGAATCCGACGCCGCGCCCGGACTGGACGGGCGAAAGTTGATCGGATCCCTCGCGACGCACGCATGGGTCGAAGTGCTCCTCCCGGGCATGCAGTGGCTCGCGCTGGATCCGACAAACAACCAATGGTGCGGCGAACGCCACATCACCATCTCCCTCGGCCGGGACTTCGAGGATGCGGCCCCGGTCCGCGGAACGTTCAAAGGATCCGGTTCGCAAAGCATGAAGGTCCGCGTCACGATGAAACGGCTGAACGGCAAAACACCATGAACCTTTCGATCCGCTACAAGGCCGTCTATTCCTACGCGGAACCGGCTTCTCTGTCCCCCCATCTCGCCCGCGTTTTTCCGCGCACCGACCTGTTTGTCAACATCACCCACACGGCATTCGCGACGCATCCGACCGCCGACGTGCAATGGCGCAGGGATCTTTTCGACAACCTGATCGCCTATTGTTTTTTTTCCGAACCGGTCCAGGAACTTCCCTTCGATCTTGAGCTGGACCTCGATGTCCGCGAGAGGAATCCCTTCCACTTTCTTCTCGACTCGCGGGGATTGAAAATTCCCTGCGACTACTCGGATGATGAGCGTGCGATCCTCTCCACATTCCTGCAGCCGGAATCCCGGCTGTCGCTCCCGTCGCCGCTCGCTCCATCCGGGCCCCGTCCGACGGTCGAAACTCTGATCACATGGAACCGCTGGATCCACGAGAACCTGGCCTATGAGAGGCGCGAAGAGGGGGATCCGCTTCCGCCGCAGGAAACATTGCGCCGGGCGGCCGGATCCTGCCGGGATTTTGGAGTGCTGCTCGCCGAGGTGCTTCGGATCAACGGGGTCGCTGCGCGCCTGGCAAGCGGGTTCGTCTGGGAAGGCGACAAGAAAGCGGAGGACCGGAGGGCGGAGAGCGCGATGCACGCCTGGGTGGAGGCCTACCTGCCGGGAGCCGGCTGGATCGGGATCGATCCCACCAACGGAGTGCTCTGCGACCACCATTTCATCACGACAGCGGTCGGACTCCGACATGCCGATGTCTCCCCGGTCGCAGGAACGTATTACGGAAAAACACAAATCCCGAGCAGGCTGGCCACCAAATTGGAAATCACAAAATCATGAAGGGCTGGCAACAGGGGGTATCGGAAAAATGCGATGAAGTGTTCCGGCGTCACGGAGCAAAGCTGACGCTCGGCGGTGAGCCCACGTTCCTGCCAATCAATCCCCAGGGCCCGGAATGGAGCTATTCCGCCGTCGGCCCGACGAAGCTCGGATATGCAAAGGCGGTTGCCTCGTGCCTGCTCAAGGGTCCCCTGCGCGGCGGGCTCGGATTTTTTTCCCCCGGAAAATCCTATCCAGGCGAGATGAACCCGAGGTGGGCGATCCGGATCCTCGCGAACCGCGACAAATCGAGGCTTTTCCGCCCGCTTTCCAAGCTGCCACCGACGGCAGCCTCGTTGGCGGCGTTCCGCTCAGCGCTCGCAAAAGGTCTGGATGTCCCTTCCCTCTGGAAGCTTCTGCCCGACCCGCTGGACCGGACAAACCGTGTCTGGGCCATTGTGCTCGGTGAGAAAAACGGCCGTTGGTCCGCATACAAATGGCCGAAGGGAAGGCTTCTCCTCACGACCGCACAGGGGCCCGCAGGCTTGCGACTCCCGCTCCACACGCTTGCAAAATCCGTTCCCCGGCGCGCCCTGACGATCGAGTGGAATGGCGACGGGCTCGCGATCTTTCTGCCACCGGTCTTGCAGGAACCGTTCCTGCACCTCCTCAAAGAAATCGAGAAGGCACTCATGTCCGCTGGCATCGGACGGGTCGATATGCAGGGCTATGTTCCCGCGGATGAAGCCGGCAGATGGACCCAGGTCGGACTCACCGCAGATCCCGGAGTTTTGGAGGTGAACCTCCCCGCATGTGAGGACTGGAGCGAGTATGACCGGTGGATCCGTGCCGTCACGGAGACTGCGGAAAAATCGGGCCTGCGTTCATGGAAGCAATTGCCCGGTGCACCGCCCGAGGGCACGGGCGGAGGAAATCACCTTCTCTTCGGAGGACCATCCACGGAGGAGAACCCGTTTTTTCCGCGCCCGGCATGGCTCGCGTCCATCCTGCGCCACTGGCAGCACCATCCCTCGCTCGCCTACCTTTTCACAGGATGCTATGCGGGTGCTTCTTCGCAGGCCCCCCGCGCGGATGAATCCGCACGGGATCTGCACGATCTGGAAATGGCTGTCTCGTTTCTTGAATCTCTTCCCGATGGCGATCACCGGGCAATGATCTCCGAAACGCTCCGCCACCTGCAGACGGACGTCACGGGAAACTCCCACCGCAGCGAGATCAGCCTCGACAAGTTCTGGAACCCCGGCTGGCCGTCGGGAACTCTCGGCCTTCTGGAATTCCGGGCGATCGAGTCCCTCCCGAAAGCGGATTGGATGAGCGCAGTGGCACTTCTGTGGACCTCTCTGGCCGCGCGGCTCCTGGATCATCCGGAGCACGGAAGACTCAGGCGGTTTGCGCTCCACGACCGGTTCTTTCTTCCCTCGATCCTGTGGCAGGATCTTGAGGATGTCCTGAAGGATCTTTCCCGCCACGGATTCCGCCTTGATCCGCAAGTCTTCCGGAACATCTGGGACTGGAAGTTTCCAAAGGCCCTGGATTTTAAAAACGGATCCCTGGAAGTGCGGAAAGCACACGAAAACTGGCCGCTGCTCTGCGAGACTCCGGTGGACGGAGGCACGACGAGCCGGTTTGTGGACACCTCGATGCAGCGGCTGGAGGTGTCAGCAAACCGGGCGTTCGCGACGAACTGCGAGATCCGCTTCAACAACCGCCCGCTCCGGCTGGTTCCGGTTCGGGACGACCTGTTCATCGCGGGCCTCCGCTACCGCCGCACCAATCTTTACCCCTCATTGCATCCGGGCCTTCCGCCCCAGATTCCACTCCATCTTGATATCATACGGAACCACAGGGCGGAGAGATTCACTCTCGGCGCGGACCGCCACCGGTTCCGCGCAGCAGGCACCCGCCCGGCGAGACATGCCGCCACGCCCTGCAAACCCGGCAACTCCGGGGAACTGACGTGCGATTTGAGAATTCCTTGAGCCTGCCGCCCGCAGGTGCGAGATTCACGGGCGCTTGAAAACCACGCGATCATCACAGGAGTTCGACCGGGAGGAAGCCTCCCGCCTCTCGCCATGCGCAATCCCGGGAGGAGGCTCCGCCGGACGCGAGCGCCGCGAACCCGGGCACGCATTCCGATCCGAGATCCAGCGCGACCGCGCGCGCATCATCCATTGCTCGGCTTTCCGCCGGCTCGATGGAAAGACGCAGGTGTTTCTCAACGGCACCGGCGACCACTACCGCACACGCCTGACCCACACGATCGAGGTGGCTTCGATCAGCCGCACCATCGCGCGGGCACTGCGGTTCAACGAGGACCTTGCGGAGGCCATCGCGCTCGCGCACGACCTCGGACACCCGCCCTGCGGCCACACGGGGGAAGAGGAACTCGACCTCCTGCTCAAGGATCACGGCGGTTTCGACCACAACGCGCAAAGCCTGCGCATCGTCGAAATCCTCGAGGAAAAATACCCCGGCCATCACGGGCTCAACCTCACGTGGGATGTCCGGGAGGGCATCCAGAAACATGCCGGCGGCTATGTGCATCCCACGCAGGGCCCCCACCCCTCCCCCTCGCTGGAAGCCCAGGTTGCGGATCTCGCTGACGAAATCGCCTACTCCAGCCACGATCTGGACGACGGATTGGATGCCGGGTTTCTGGATGCCGGCACGCTGGAATCCGTCGCCCTCTGGAGACGCGCGCTGGACCGCGCGCGCTCGGAGCACTCCCGCCTCGATCCCGGCCGCCACAAAGGCTTCGTCATCCGCTGCCTCGTCACCCTCCTCGTCGAGGACCTCGTCCGCCAGACATCGGCCAACATCGAAAAATCCGGCATCTCAACATTCGAGGGAATCCGGAACCATCCCACCCGGCTGGCCGCATTCCACGGCACCATCCGCCGGGAACTCTCCGCCCTCCGAAAGTTCCTTTTCAAAAACCTCTACCACCACCCGGACGTCGCCGGTGTCAACCGCCAGGCAGCCACGATGATCGCGGACCTTTTTCATCACCTGATGAAAAATCCCTCGCAGCTCGGACGCAAGGCCAGCGCCAGAATTCGCCGGGACGGACTTGAACGCAGCATCGGCGACTACCTCTCGGGAATGACCGACCGCTACCTCGCCCTCCAACACCGCGAACTGATCGGATAGAACCAGACAGCAGATTGGAACGCTCTCATGGCATCAGTCCGAGGGAGACCTCCCGGTCCTGGCGGAGCAGGATGTTCGCCGACACATGTCGCGAACGTCAGATCCCATGAGATTCCGCGAACTCCAACTCTCTCACCTCATGCCCTCATCCAGAATCGCCTCCTGCCCCGCTCTCGGCATCCGCCCCCTTCTGGTCTCTTGCCGACTTTTGCAAGATGATGCACACTGACCCCTAGTTCCTGACCCTAATCCAGCAAAATGAAGTTGCTCGTCTGAATGATATCAATTCCTTTCTTATCAAGAAAAACTTCAACAACCTTTTCGTTTTTAGGATCAATCGGGATTTCCTTGCAGATATCGCGCTCCGGAATGCAAAGCTTCAGTTTCCCCCGAATCTGAGGCAAGTCAAAACCTGCGGCAGCATTGACTGATGGATCCGTTGTAATACGAGCTAAAAACACTAATTTATCATTAAAATAGGCCTTTACAAGCTGGCCTTTGAAGTTGGAACGAAATAGCACTGTCATTCCAGCGTGTTCATCATTTTTTATGGTCCTGCAACATGTGCAGAAAAAAATAAGTAATATTACGGTTACAAGGCATCTCATTTTAATAATGATTCTTGATTAAGACCTCTAGCTGAATAGCTCTGATAAAAACGCGACACTTGATCGGACTGGATGGAAGTGTCTGTGGAATCCAATTGTTGCCTCATTATGAGAACTGGAGGTCAGGGGAACTGCGAAAGGAATCAGTTCTTTCCTGTTTACATATTTAAGCAACCGGGCACTGGGGCTCAGAGTGCATCATCTTGCAAAACACCTGAAAAGAATCAGTCCGTGCATGCGTGCAGGGCAATTTGACTCTATTGTCGTGCCCGCCAAGTTGAGTTTTCCAGTCGGATAGGGCTCGGCCCGTCGGAAATCTACCGTTGGAGCTGGTTGTCGAGGAGGCTGACCGCGCTGCGCGTCTTTTCGTCCTCCTCCATGCGCTTTTTGACGAGCTTGCAGGCGTGGATGACCGTCCCGTGGTCCTTCCCGCCGAATGCCTCGCCGATGTCACTGAGGGAGGATTTGGTGTGCTCGCGGGAGAGATACATGGCGACCTGCCGCGGGAAGGCGATGTTCGCGGGGCGGCGCTTGCTGGTCATGTCGGCGAGACGGACATCGAAGTGTTCGGCAACGCGGCGCTGGATCTGGTCGATCGTCACCATCTTGCGCGCCTGCTCCTGGAAGATGTCGCGCAGGAGGTTCTCGATGACTTCCCGCGTGATCGGACGATCGCTGAGGGATTTGTAGGAGGCCACCCGCATGAGCGCCCCCTCAAGGCGTCGCACATTGTTGCGGATTTTGTCCGCAAGAAAATCAATCACCCATGACTCGAGCTCGATGTTCAGTCCGGCGGCCTTGCTGCGAAGAATCGCGATGCGGGTCTCGGCATCGGGCGGCTGGATCTCGGCGGTCATCCCCCACTCGAAGCGCGACACAAGGCGCTGCTCAAGCTTGTCGATCTCGCTCGCGGGACGGTCGCTCGAAAGGACGACCTGCTTGTGCCCGTCGTGGAGCGCGTTGAACGTGTGGAAAAACTCCTCCTGCGAGCGCTCCTTGCCGGCGAGGAACTGGATGTCGTCGATCATGAGGACATCGGCATTGCGGTATTTCTTGCGGAATTTGACGAGCGTTCCGTGCTGGATGGCGTCGATGAACTCGTTCGTAAACTGCTCGCTGGACAGATAGACGACTTTCGCGGACTTGTTCGCGGAGATGACGTAGTGCCCGATGGCCTGGAGAAGATGGGTTTTCCCGAGCCCGCTGCCGCCATAGACAAAAAGCGGGTTGTAGGTGCGGGCAGGCGATTTCGCAACGGCCAGCGCCGCCGAATGCGCAAACTGGTTGTTCGACCCCACGACGAAGGACTCGAAGGTGTTCCGCGAATTCATCCCGTTGACCGGGGTGGAAGCGGATTTTTCCCTCGCCGCCCGGACCACCGGGACCGGCTTCGGGGCGGGTTCGGACTCGGCGGAAGTCGTGGAAAAATGGAAGGACTTGATGCCGGGGATGACGCCACGGACCGCCTCCTCGAGAATCGGAAGGTAGTTGCTCTCGATGAAAAATTGGTGAATCGGGTTCGGCACGCAGAGCGTGATCGTCTCGCCTCCCGAAACCGAGGCGCTCACCCCGGAAAACCATCGCTCGAACCCGTCGGCACTCACCCGCTCGCGAATCCTGGATGAAATTTCACCCCAAACATCGTTTGATTCTGTGATCATAGCTATGCCTTGTTCCTTCCCTCTCATCACACCATGCCCGTCTCCAGCGTTCCGAGGGAGGTTCAGAATTGCAGGTTTTTCCGCGAAGAAAAGAGCCGATTTTACCGGCTCTTGAAAAAATCGTTTAAGTCGCTCGTTTCGAGATGATTGAAAATGCAAAAAAATCCGGAGAATTCCCGGACGATCCCATGCGGGTTCCCGTCCCCGAAAATTTCCCGGAATGGCAAGGAAAAACGCGGGGAAAATGCGCCGAAAAACCCGGGATCACTTTTCCCCGGGGATCCGCGGCAACCGCGCGGCTGTTGATGGAAAAAGGATTCCGAAGGCGAAGGTGACAGCGCTCCCGATGAAGACGTAATAGGGCCAGGCAATCGCGGGCCACCAGGTGGGAAGGAGGATGCCGAAATGGAAACTCTGCTTCACAACGGCCCCGGCGGAATCCGTGGATTCCCAGAGCGGGATTTGAATTTTGCATAGCACGAGAACCGCAAGGATGCCGAAGATCATCGCGAAGACATTCGCCCGGTCGTCCCCTCTCCCGCGCGTGAGAACCCCCAGAAGGAAGACGCCGAGCAGCGAGCCGTAGCTGTAGCCGAGGATCCCGAGGGCAAGGGGGATGATCGTGATGTTGGTGTGCAAAACCGTGTAGGCCGCCACGGTCGCGACAACGATCATCAGGGCACCAAAGACCGACGTCGCCCAGCGCGCCGCGGAGACCGCCTGCCGGTCGGTGCCGGATGGCCTGATGTATGGCTGGTAAAAGTCCTTGATGAACGAGGTGGCCAGCGCATTCAGCGCCGCCGAGGTCGACCCCATCATGGTGGCAAAGACGCCCGCGACGATGAGGCCCCGGATCCCGACCGGCATCTCGTTGACAATGTAATGCGCAAAGATTTCGTTGTCCTCGGCGGGAAGGGACGGATCCGGGTGAATCTGATAGCGGACGTAAAGCAGGATGCCAACGGTCAGGAACGAGAGGACGATCGGAATGTCCGCAAATCCGCTCAGGATCAGCGAAAGCCGGGACTTCGCGGTGTTCTCGGCCGTGAGCATACGCTGGACCATGTCCTGGTCGGTCCCGTGGGTCGCCATGGTGAAAAACGTGATGCCGACCAGGGCGGCAAAGATCGTGTATTCGGACTCCAGAAGGCCGCGGAGCGCCTCACCGAAAGGCTTCGCAGAATCCCATCCGGTCTGGAACATCGAAAGGTTCTGCCCCGCGAGGTGCTCGTGCACGGTTTTCATTCCACCCGGGATGTCGTGGAAGACGGCGACGATCGAAAAGAGGATGGCCCCCATCATCAGGCAGGCCTGGATCAGATCGGTCCAGACCACCGCCTTGATCCCGCCGGCCGCAGTGTAGAGCGTCGTGACAAATGTGACGAAGACGATGCCCCAGAAATACGTCCAGATCGTGATGTCCGAGCCGGGGAAAAGATACCGGTAAACGACGACCATGATCACGCCGCCGAGGTAAAGGCGGACACCGATCCCGAGAACCCGCGTCGCGAGGAAAATCCCGCTGGCCATGTTCTTTGTCCGCTCGCCGAACCGCAGGGTGAGGAACTCGTAAATGCTCTCGACCCTGTAGCGGTAATACGGCGCGATGAACAGCCAGGCAATGATGACCCGCGCGATGATGGTTCCGATCGCCAGCTGCGCATAGGCGTAACTGCGGGTCTTGAATCCCTCCGCAGGTGCTCCGAGAAATGTCACGGCGCTGGTCTCCGCCGCAATGATCGACGCCAGAACCGCCCACCAGGGAATCGAATGCCCGCCGAGCGCGAAATCCTTGAGGCTCGTGTTTTTCCGGGCCGCATGGAGGCCGATCCCGACGATGCCGACGAAATAGACGAGAATGACCACGCCGTCCACGGCGAGGTTGAACCAGTTCTGCCGCATATCAGGCCCGCAGGGTCTTCAGGAGCACCATGGAATTCCTTCCGCTCGCCTCGTATTTGGTCCGCCGGACGGCAGGCAACTGCGACGGATCCGCCGAGTGGTAGCCGCCCTTCTGCTGAAGGTAGCTGTAGGCCTGCGTCGAGAGGGCAAAGAGATCCTTCACCCCCTTCTCCCGGGCGAGGTTCTCCACGAACGCCATGAGCTTTTTCCCATGCCCCTGGTTCTCGTGGGCCTTGCTGACATGCAGGCAGGCCAGCTCGCCGGCGGACTCCTCCGGATAGAGGTGGAGCGCGACACAGGCGATGGGCGAACGGTCGATTTCCAGCAGCCAGTAATCCTCAAGATGCTCCAGAATTTCCGTCCGGGTCCTGCGGACAAGCTCCTCGCTTCTCACGGACTGCCGGATGAGCGACATGACCGCCCGGACGTCCTTTTTGAAAATCCTCCGGATCTGCTGGTATTCGTTGGAATAGACCATCGTGCCGATGCCGTCGTGGCTGAAGACTTCGTTGAGCAAAGCCTCATTCACTCCACCATTGAGCACATGCACCCGCGGGACGCCCTGCATGCAAGCGCGCGCGCCGTGTTCGAGCTTGGAGGAAATACCCGGCGCAATCTCCTGCCGTCTCTTCTTCAGCAGCTCCTGGGTCTCGGGAACCGAAAGCTGGCGAGGCAGCTCGGCGGTGCTGGAAAAGGCCGTTCCGGGTGCCAGATAAAGAATTTTTGCCGCGGACAGTTCCTCGGCGATCTCGACTGCGATGCTGTCGGAGTTCACCCGATACGTCCGGCCCTCTCCGTCAAAGCCGAGCGGCGGCACGACCGGGATGATCCCCTCATCGAGCAGGAGCTTGAGCGCCTTCACGTCCACGCGCTCGACCTTTCCCGTGTATTGCTGGTCCACACCGCCCAGAATTCCGGCCGGGTGGGTAATGAGCGCGTTGATATACGCCGCGCGGAGGTCCACCGAGGAAAGCCCCTCCATGATCTCGTTCGTGAGCCGGATGGCGGCATCAATGCTGAGCTGGAGAGTGGGGGCATCGGTGAGGCCGATGCCGTCGGAGTTGGAAATTTTCACGCCCCGCTCGGCGGCGAGCAACTGGATCTGATGGCTCGCGCCATGCACGAGCACCACCTTCACGCTCAGCGAGCGCAGCACCGCAATATCCAGCAGGACGTTGGAAAAATTTTCCGAGGCGACGACCTCGCCGTCCACGGCAACAACAAACGTGCGCTCCCGGAACCGGGGCACATACTGGAGAATTTCGCGGAGATCGGAGACGTTCACTTTGCGGATGGCGGGATGTCTATCACAGACCGGCGGCGAAACACAGGGGAAAAATCACCGCACCAAGTCAGGCGACGGAGGGAAGATCCCCCCGCAGGAATTGAAAAATCGAGCCGGCCACGAGATCCGGATTTTCCAGGGCGGCCAGGATCCCGCACCCGGAAAGTTCCTCGAGCGAGGCGCGGGGAATCCGGGCCCGGATCGCCTCCCCTCCCCCGGTCGGAAAGCCGGTGGCCCGGTCGGGCCAGAGGATGTGGACGGGAACGGCGACATCGCGCAGGCGGCGCTCGATGTCGAATGCCAGACGGCCGCGGAGGAAGCCCAGAATCGCATGCTCCGCTCCGTATTGCTGGGCGCACGTCGCCAGGATTTCCACCATCTCATCGGTCAGCGAGGCGGGGTCAACGAGAGCAAACCGGGTGAGCCAGCCACGGATGAACGGCGCTCGGGCGAGGTAGTTCCGGTAAACAAACCGGCTCACCCCGGGAATTCCGCTGAGCGCCAGCATGCCCATCGCTCGCCATTTCCCGGATTCCTTGAGGCCGGTCGGAAGAAAAACCAACAGCCGGGAGACAAGCTCCGGATGGCGCGCGGCCAGCAGGAGGGAAATTCCGGCCGTGAGGCCGCTGGCCACGACGACGGGCTTCCTGTCCGGCGCGACCTCGCGAAGAAACTCGGCAATCGCCTCCGCGTAATCGGTCGCATCCATCGCCGTGGAGGGACGCTCCGACTCGCCGAACCCGATCAGATCGGGAACGATCACCTCGTGGTCCATCACAAACCGAGGATAAACTTTTGACCACTCGTAGGACGAGGCACCGAGGAAGACCCCGTGCAGGAAGACGAGCGGCTCGCCGGCCCCGCTCACGTGGTAGATCATCTCGCCGAATCCGGTACGGGCGACCCGCGTCGCGAAGATCGCGGGCGAAATCGTGTCGGGAATCGGCTCGCGCGCCGCACGGCGCACCCCGTAGCGGAGAGCCAGCGCAACGGCACCGAGGACGCCCACCCCGATTCCGATGCCAAGCGCCGGTTTCCGTTTCCAGATCTTCACAGGCTCATTCGATCACGACATCGCGCGGCCCATCGACGACTTCGCCAATCCTGATTCCCCTGGTCAGACGAGCCGCCTCGGCGGCGCGGGAGGACGGCACGACGAGCACCATGCCGATGCCCATGTTGAAGACCTGATACATCTCCCGCAACGGAACCTCACCGCCATGCTGGATCAAATGGAACAGGATCGGCACCTTCCAGGAACGGCTGTCAATCAGCGCGCGGCAACCCTCCGGCAGGACGCGCGGGATGTTGTCGAGCAGTCCCCCGCCCGTGATGTGTGCCGCCCCGCGCAGCATCCCGGACGGCAGCGAGGCCATCAGAGGCTGATAGTTCGGATGCACGCGGAGAAGCTCCTTCGCAAAGGTCGTCTTCGTGCCGGGGATCGGATGGTCGAGCGGCACGCGCAGCTTTTCAAGAAGCACATGCCGGGCGAGCGAATACCCGTTGGTGTGAAGCCCGTTCCCCTTCAGGCCGATGAGGACATCCCCCCTGCGGATTTTTGATCCGTCAAGGAGCTTCGCCCGGTCCACAACACCAACAATGGTGCCCGCCACGTCGTATTCGCCGGGATGATACATCCCCGGCATCTGGGCAGTCTCGCCGCCGATGAGCGCGCAGCCGCCTTCCCGGCAGGCCTTCGCAAACCCTTTGAGAATCTGCCGGAAGACGATGGGATCAAGCTTTGCCCCGGCGATGTAATCCAGGAAAAAAAGCGGGCGGGCCCCGATGACCGCAATGTCGTTGATGCAGTGGTTGACGAGGTCCTCCCCGATCGTGTCATGCCGCCCGGTCGCAAAGGCGATCTTCAGCTTCGTGCCGACACCGTCCACGCTCGACACGAGAACGGGATCCTTCATGCCCTTGAAATTCGGGCGGAACAGCCCGCCGAATCCGCCGATTTTCCCAAGAACCTCCGGCCCGTGCGTCGAGCTGACCAGTGCGTGGATCCCCTTCTTGACACGGTTGCCGAGGTCCACATCGACTCCGGCGGCGGCGTAGGCTTTTTGTTTGCGTGGCATAAATCAGATGAGGCGGTTGGTATCCGGGTCGAGCAGGCGGGCGTTGTCGCGGCGCTTCTCCATGATCTGCTTGTCGAAGCTTGCATCGAACGGCACCGGGTAGTCGCCGTTGAAGCACGCCATGCAGAACTCGTTAGCCGGCCGGCCGGTCGCCTTGACCATCCCCTCGACGTCGAGGTAGCCGATCGAGTCCGCGCCGAGGTATTTGCAGATCTCCTCGTGCGTGCACTGGTTCGCGATCAGCTTCTCCGGATCCGGGAAATCGATCCCGTAATAGCAGGCGTGCTTGTGCGGAGGACAGCTGATCCTCATGTGGACCTCCTTCGCGCCGTTTTCGCGCAGGTTGACGACGCGGGTGCGGGCGGTGGTGCCGCGCACAATCGAATCGTCCACCACAACCACCCGCTTCCCCTCGACCGCCTCGCGGATCAGGTTGAGCTTCACGCGGACATTGAAATCGCGGATGAGCTGGGTCGGCTGGATGAACGTCCGGCCGATGTAGTGGTTGCGGACGAAGGCCGGATAATACGGGATCCCCAGCTCCTCGGCGAAGCCGAGAGCAGCGAAGATCCCGGAGTCGGGCACGGGCACGACAAGGTCGGCCTCAACCGGATGCCGCCGGGCCAGCTCCCGGCCCATCTCGACGCGGACTTTGCTGACGTTGACGCCCCCGACGTTGCTGTCCGGCCGCGCGAAATAAACATACTCAAAAATGCAGAACGCGCTCCTGGCCGCCTTGAACGGCCATTCGCTGCGCAGCCCGCTGCCGTCGATGATCACAACCTCGCCGGGCTCCACGTCGCGGATGAACTCGGCGTGGATCAGGTCGAATGCGCAGCTCTCCGAGGCGAGGACATACGCCCCGTCCACCTTTCCGATGCAGAGCGGGCGGAACCCCTGCGGATCCCGGAAGCCGATGATCTCGTGCTCGCCCATGAGGACGATGGAGAACGCGCCCTCCAGCCGGCGGAGCGCGGCCAGACCGCCGCCGGTTCCCCGCGGCTGCGCGAGCAGGTGCAGGACGATCTCGCTGTCCACGGTCGTCTGAAAGATCGATCCGCGCGCCTCGAGCTCGGTCCGCAGAGCGGCCGCGTTGGTAAGGTTTCCGTTGTGTGCGACCGCCAGCTGCCCGCGGGCGGTGTCCACGACAAACGGCTGCGCGTTCTTTTTGTTGCTGGATCCCGTGGTGGAATACCTGACGTGCCCGATCGCACGCGTGCCGGTGAGGTGGTCGAGCTCCTCCATCGGGAAAACCTGGGAGACAAGCCCCATCCCCTTGTGGGTCATGAACGCACGCTCCGAGCCTTTCGCGGAAACAATCCCGGCGCTCTCCTGCCCCCGGTGCTGCAGGGCAAACAATCCGTAATAGGTCAGCAGAGCCGCGTCCGGATGGCCGAAAACCCCGAAGACCCCGCACTCGTCTTTTGGTTTGTGATTTGTGGTAAAATTCAAAATGTAGTCGGGAAGTATTGGACCGGGTCGGGCGGACGATCAAGGCTGAATGAACTACTTTCCAGCAAAACCGTTCAACTCCGCGTTTTTTCGGATTTTGCCCCGAATCGAAGAATCAATCCGGACCGGGCCGGAAAGGAGAACGCGGCGGCGAGCCATGCGATTTCCTGCTCATGGAGTCGCGCGAGACGACCGCGCTGGCAAACGTGGCGTCGGCCGCGCAACGCCGGGCTGGAGGCGGCGCGGACCAAGGCGTTGCCGAAAAATGGCGAGGAAGAGCGAACGTCCCAAACGGGCGCAAAGATTCTGTGCAAGCGGAAGGATTTTGCTTAACCTTGGTCTCCATGATTTCAGGGTGTCAGGTTGTGGAACATTCGTTGGTGAAAGTCAGCGTCGCCCGCCTCAGGAACAGGGAGACTTCCCTCGGGGATTTCCGCCGGGCCTTGCGGGAGCTGGCAGTCCTTGTGGGCGTCGAGGCATCCCGCGATCTGGCGCTGAGGGAGTTTCCGCTGCAAACGCCCCTCGCCTCCTGCACCGGGCATGAATTTGCCCGGCCGCTCGTGATCATCCCGATCCTCCGCGCCGGCCTGGGCATGGCGGGGGCAATGCTCCAGGTTTTTCCCGAGGCCCGGGTGGGGCACGTCGGGCTCTACCGCGATGAGGACACCTTTGAACCGCAAAGCTATTACTTCAAAACTCCGCCGCTCGAGAAGGCGGACATTTTTCTCGTGGACCCCATGCTCGCAACCGGCCAGAGCGCCGCAGATGCAGTGGATCAATTGAAGGCCGCCGGAGCCCAACGCCTGCGGATGCTCGCCCTCATCGGCGCGCGGCCGGGCGTCGAGCTTTTCACTTCCCGTCACCCGGATGTCCCGGTTTTTCTGGCGGCGCTGGATCCGGAACTCAACGACAAAGCCTATATCGTGCCGGGGCTCGGGGATGCGGGGGACAGGTATTTCGGCACGTGAGCTCCCAGCCGAATCAGATCGAACCGGTTTCTGCGCAATAAATCCTGCCCATCGGGCCCGCCCCGCGGGTCAAAATTCCATTCCGTCCGCTAGGAACACCCGTGGCCGCATCCGCCGGGTGTGGATTCTGTCTGAACCGTGCAATGTCCGATACCGAACTTCTCATGAAGCCCGTGGGAGAGATCGTGAAGGAAGGCGTCGGTGTCGGGCACCCCGGAGATCTGCACATGGGCGCTGAGCGCAGTCTTGTTTGTGCTGAGCGGCCAGACATGGAGGTCGTGGATGCCGGCAACGCCCGGACGGGCAAGCAGCCATTCGCGAAGAATTTTCATGTCCACGCTTTTCGGAGCGGCGTGGAGCGCAAGGTTCAGCGACTCGGTGAGCAGCTCCCACGAACTGAGCAGGATCAGGGCCGCGATGGCGATTCCCACGAGCGGGTCCACAATCGTCCAGCCTGTTGCCACCACGATCGCTCCAGCCACAACAACGCCGAGGGAGACTCCCGCATCCGCGGCCATGTGGATGAACGCCCCCCGGATGTTCACATCCCCCTTGCTCCCTTTCATGAAGAGGAGCGCCGTGACTCCATTGACGAGGATTCCGATGCCGGCAACAACCATCAGCATCGCACCCGGAACAGGTTCCGGATGCCGGAGACGGTTCAGAGCCTCCCAGAAAATCAATGTCACCGCGGCGACAAGCAGGAACGCATTGATCACGGCGGACTGGATGCTCACCGCGCCATACCCGTAGGTGAACCGTCCCGATGGCTTGCGGCTTTGGAACCAATACCCCACCCAGGCGAGGACCAGGCTGATGACATCCGCAAAGTTGTGGACGCCGTCGGCCACAAGCGCCATGGAGTCAACGCGAAAACCGATCAGGACCTCCGCGATCACAAAAACCGTATTGAGCGAAATCCCGATCGCAAAGGCGCTGCCGAATGACTGCCTCTCCCCGTGCCCGTGATGATGATGTCCTTCCATGGAGCGCAAGGTTGTCCATGTGACGGGTTTCAAGCTAGGATAATCTGCATGCCGACCAGCATCGAATCCCTGACAGCCGAGATCCGCGCTTTCCGCGACGCGCGGGACTGGAGACAATTTCACAATCCCAAGGAACTCGCCGTGGCTATCACCGCCGAGGCGGGGGAACTCCTTCAGCATTTCGTCTGGCAGAGCCCGGAGCAGTCGGACCGGCGGGTCGCCGACCGGCGGGATGAACTCGCCTCCGAAATGGCCGACATCGCGATCCTCCTCTTCGAGCTTGCGGACAATTGCAACGTGAGCCTTCCGGATGCGATCCGCGACAAGCTCGCACGGAATGAGACGCGCTACCCCGTCGACAAGGCCCGGGGCTCGAATAAAAAATACAACGAGCTTTGAACCCGGAGAATCCTCACGCAGGGATACAGGGTTCGCTGGAAAAACCAGATGACGGGACCGCGCTGCCGTCCGCCCATCGCCGCCGTCCGCGCTACTCCGGGAAATACCCGCGCCGGTTCGAGGAAAAATACAAGGAACTGGAAAGCCGTCCGGAAACCATCGAAAAAGTTCTGGCCTCGGGAAAAACTCCCGCCGGCTCGCATGTCCCCATCATGGTCGGTGAGATCATTGAAGTCCTGCGCCCGCGGCCGGGCGACACCGTCGTCGATTGCACCCTCGGTCATGGCGGGCACTCTTCGGCCATCCTTCCACTCATCCAGCCCGGCGGTGTCCTGCTCGGGCTCGATGTCGATCCGCTGGAGCTGCCGAGAACGGAAGCCCGGCTCGTCTCCCCCGGATCCCAAGCATTACGGATCAGAAAATCAAATTTCGCAGGCTTGCCGGCCGCGATGCTCGCGGAGGGGATTGCTGGAGCCGACTGCATCCTTGCCGATCTCGGAGTCTCTTCGATGCAACTCGACACCCCGGGCCGCGGATTCTCGACAAAGACTCCCGGACCGCTCGACATGCGGATGAACCCGCAACGCGGGATCTCCGCGGCCGGACTCCTCAAAAAAATCCAGCCCGCCGCCCTGGAAGCCATCCTGCGGGAAAATGCCGACGAACCCCACGCCGGGAAAATCGCCCACGCCCTGGCCGGAAAAGATTTCGAGCTCACCACCGACCTTGCAAATGCGGTCCGCGCGGCACTCGGCTCCGCGCCGGCCGACGACATGGAGAAATCCGTGCGGCGCGTCTTTCAAGCCATCCGCATCGAGGTCAACGGGGAATTTTCAGCTCTCGACGCGCTTCTCCGCAACCTTCCCGGGTGCCTGAATCCCGGCGGCCGCGTCGCGATTCTCACGTTCCACTCCGGCGAGGACCGCCGCGTCAAAAAGGCCTTCCAATCCGGGCTCCGCGCCGGCGTTTATTCCACCATCGCCGACAATGTCACCCGCCCGTCTCCGGCCGAGTGCCGGGCGAACCCCCGCGCCACCCCGGCAAAGCTCCGCTGGGCGGTCAGATCCGGCCAATGAACCCGATCAGGGGGAAACCACTTATACCGAAAACGGCTTTTCTCTGCGGGCTCTGCTCCTTTGCGTGAGGAATCCGGATTTACCGGAAGATATCGTAAACCGGGGAACCCAGCGCCGTGTTGTCGGGACGGGAATAGACCGCCTGCGCGACCGTGATATGCCGGGTGCCGAAGGCCGCCTCGCAATAGCAGAAATAGTAACGCCATTTCCGGATGAAGACCTCGTCGAATCCCATCGCGCGGATCTCATCGAGCCGGCTCTCGAAATTCTCCCGCCAGATCCGGAGCGTCCGGGCATAGTGCGGAGCCATGTCCTCGTAGTCCAGAAGGTTCAGATCTCCCGAAGCCATCAGCGCCTCGGTGATGCGGGCGTTGCACATCAGCAGCGAACCGGGAAAAATGTGCTTCTGAATGAAGTCCACCCCGTCGCGGAGCACCCGGTATTGGCGGTCCGGACACAGGATCGCCTGGATGGCAACGAGGCCGTGCGGCTTGAGGACCTCGTGGATTTTTGCAAAGTAGCGGTCCACGTATCGTTCGCCCACCGCCTCGAGCATCTCGATGGAGACCACCTTGTCGAACCGTCCGCGGATCGTGCGGTAATCGCAAAGAAGGATCTCGATGCGGTCCGCGAGTCCGGCATCGCGGATGCGGGCGGTCGCCTCGGCGAATTGTTCCTCGGAAATGGTGACGGTGGTGATCTTGCAGTGGTAATGCCGTGCGGCATGGATGCTGAATCCTCCCCATCCGCTTCCGATCTCAAGAACCTCGTCCGAGGGTGAAAGGTGGAGCTTGCGGCAGAGGGCATCGTATTTCCGCACCTGCGCAGCCTCCAGGGTGGTCTCCGGCGAATCGAAATACCCGCTGGAGTAGGTCATTGTCGGGTCGAGCCAGAGACGGAAAAATTCGTTTCCGAGATCGTAGTGGTCCCGGATGTTGTCCCGGCTTTTCTCCAGGCTGTTCGGGCGTCGCCGGTGGATCGCGCGGTTGATGATATTGAGGACGTTGAACACCCCGGTGCCGGACTGCGGCTTTTCAAGGGCATCCGAGTCACCGGAATTCAAAATGAACCACGCAATGACCTTTGTGAGATCCGGGGTCTCCCACTCGCCGGCCATGTAGCTTTCCGCGAAGCCAATGGCCCCGAACAGGACGCAGCGGCGGAAGAAATCCTCCTTCCGGATCCGGATCTCCGCTCCAATCCCCTCATAGAGCCCGCCGTAGACGCGGCGCTTGGAATCCGGCCACACCACCTCAAGCGTGCCGTGCCTGAGCTTTGAAAAGCTGCGGAGGACGAGTCGGCGGAAAATCATTTCGCTGGAGTGATGTCAGACGCCCAGGTCGATCAGAACTTTTCCGCCACGCTGATCCTGCTGCGCGGCGAGGACAGCCTCGACAACCCGGTCGAGCGGAAACGAAGCATGGACGGGCGTGAACAGCGTTCCCTTCCCCAGGTGCTCCGCAAGTGCGGCATACGTCTCGCGGCGGACGGATTCCTCCGCCTTCTCACGCCAGCGCTTGAGCCAGAACCCCTGGAATTTCAACCCCTGAAAAATCAGGAGGCCATTGGGAATCTTGAGTGCCTGTTTGCTCATCGCACCGTAGGTCACCATCGTTGATCCGGGAGCGAGCGAGTTGGCCAGATTGAGGGCACTTGGCCCGCCGACCGCATTCAGCGCCAGCTTCGGCCGCCCCCCGCCACAGAGGTTCCTCCATTCCTTGCGCAGGTCGCATTCCTCGGTCACCACCACATCCGCTCCAGCGGACTGAAGTTCCCCGACGAGCGCCTCCCTGCGGACGACGTTCAAGGTCTTCCATCCGAGCGCCCGGGCAAGTTGGATGACGCTGCGGCCGACCCCGGAATTCGCGGCGTTCTGGACGATCCAGTCTCCGGGTTTGAGTTTTACAAAATCGTGCAGCATCCGCCATGCCGTCGCGGGATTCACTGTCAGCATGGCAGCCTGGAACCGGTCCGGCTCCCCGGGAAGCGGAATCACTGAAGCGGCCGGCGCAATCATCCGGGCACACCATGTGCCAAAGGTCATCGGCAGAACCATCTGCCCGACCTCCAGCCCCTGCACACCGGGACCGAGCGCCAGGATCCGCCCGACCCCTTCATTGCCGATCGTGGCCGGCAATTCCGGCAGGTCCCCGTAGGTGCCTTCGATGACATTGATGTCCGCCGGATTCACCGGGGCGGCCAGCATCCCGATCAAAACCTCCCCGGGACCGGGATCGGGAACCGAAACTTCAGCGGTCGTGAGGGATTCCTGCGCTGCTCCAAAACTGTTCAGGCGTGAGACGAGTGGCATGGAGGGATTGTGCCCGCGGAGACGGATCAAGTCGAACCGATTATGCTAAATCCAACGAAAGACTCTCACCACAAAGAACACAAGGAACACAAAGAGATGCGGATACATGAAAATATGCTTGTCTATGAGATTCACCCGGCGGATGAGGAAAAACATGCGACGGGCGTGTCCAAAATTCTTTCTTTGTGACCTTTGTGCTCTTTGTGGTGAAAACAATTTTTTATTGCCTCCACGCGTAATCAAGCATCGCCGCAATTTGCTCCCCTGCCCCGAAGAACCTCTCGACAAGATGGAGTGCCAAGTCGATCCCCGAGGTGATCCCTCCAGCAGTCAGAATCCTCCCGGCATCCACAACGCGATCCGTTGAAACATCCACGCCTTTTTCCCTCAGCTCCTCCCGGGCCACATGGTGGGTCGTCGCCCGAACTCCGGACAGCAAACCGGCCGCTTCCAGCAGGAACGCTCCGGTGCAGACAGAGGCGACCACCGCACCGCGCTCGAACTGGCGACGCAGGATCTCCGGGAGAATTCCCTCCTCGATCGCAAGCCGCGCACCCTCCTTTTCACCGGAAATCCATGCCCCGCCGGGCACCACAATCACATCATAGCCGCTCTCCGGCGTGAATGGGCCCAGCCCGCCGAACTCCATCCCGTGAAACCCGCGAACCATCCCCCCGGCAACGTGCGTGGCCAGCACCACCTCAACCGGCAATCCCGCCTGCCTGGCCAAGCCAAAAACCTCAAACGGACCCACCGCATCAAGCTCCTCGACACCGGGGAATACCGGAATGGCAAATCTCATGATTGAATATTCACTCCTCGTAGGTCATTCCGAAAATCGTGTCTGTCAACCAGCGGCGGAAGGACTCGTTGTCCTGGAACTGCTTGAAGAGCTGGGCGTCATCGGCGAAGAGGGCGGTGATGACGCGCTTGAGAGCCTTGTCGTGTTCGATCCGGGCGTTCTGGCGGTCTGAGTTCTTTTTGGCGTTCTGGTAGGCGGTGTCGGCGGAGACTTTTTTTGGGATTTCGCCGAGGATCCGGTCTTCCATCCGTTTCGGATCGGCGAAGAGGCCGCCGAACTGCTCGTTGAACGCCTTCACGATATTCGAGAGTTTGTCCATTTCGGGCTCCTGCTTGCGCCCGCCGCCCTCCATGCTCCACGGCTCGATCTCGGCGTTGGTATCCGGCAGCGCGATGGCGAGCGCCGCCTTTTTCTCCGCCCGGTAGCTGTCCATGTCGATCGCTTCGAGGATGCCTTTGGCGAGGTCCTCGTCGATGGGGGCCGGGAGTTTTGGAATGAGGAAGTTCAGGAAGATCGAGAGCTTTTCCCATTCCTGCACGCCGTAGGGAAGGATCGTGGCGAGAAAGTCATAGGTCCGGGTGAACGCCTTGGCCTTACCTTTGAAATCCACCTGCCCGTCTTCGTCGAGGTCGCCCTTATAGACGGCCACACAGGCGTCGAGGATGGGGTCGAGCTTGTCGCGGTCGGCTCCGCCCAGATACAGCTCCACCAGCGTGTCGATCTGATCGGGCGAATAGACCTGATACTTGTCCAGTTCCGCCTTGAGCGTGTGGAGCTTGTTCGGGTCCGTCTCCTTGCTCAGGATCGTGGTGCGGTAGTAGTCGGCGAAGGATTTTTCGATGATTTCGGTGTCGTTTTGGAAATCGAGGACGAAGACGTCGCGTTTTTTCGGATGCGCCCGGTTCAGGCGGGAGAGCGTCTGGACGGCTTTGATGCCGGAGAGAGGCTTGTCCACATACATCGTGTGGAGAAGCGGTTCGTCGTAACCGGTCTGGAATTTCTCGGCGCAAATGAGGAAACGATACGGGTCTTCCTGGATCTTGTCGGCGATATCGCCGCTCGGGAACCCGTTCAACTTCGCTTCGCTGGCCTTCTCGCCCTTGTATTCCGGCTCGCCCGAGAAGGCGACAATCGGCCGGAACGGCCTCTTGATTTCGTCGAGGTATTCGCGGAAGGCAAAGAAATACTGGATCGCCCGCTGGATGCTGCCGGTGACGACCATCGCCCGGGCCTGGCCGCCGATCTTGTTCTGGCCGATCACTTGTTCGAGGAAGTGGTCCACCATGATTTCGGCCTTGTCCCGGATCGCCTTGCTGTGGCTCTCGACATAGACGCGCAGCTTTTTGCGGGCCTTCTTGACGTCGAACTCCGGGTCTCCCTCGATGGTCTTGGCGAGGCGGTAGTAGCTGTCCACCGGCGTGTAATTCTTCAGCACGTCCTCGATGAAGCGCTCCTGGATCGCCTGCTTCATCGTATAGCCGTGGAACGGGCGGTGCTTCACCTCGTCGCCGACCCGGAAGGGGACGCCGAAAATCTCCAGCGTCTTGTTTTTCGGCGTGGCGGTGAAGGCGAAGTAGCTGGCATTTGGCACCAGCTTCCGGGACTCGATGATCCGGTTGATCTTGTCCTCCGTGGTTTCCTCCTCCTGCTCCGCGCCGCCTTCCGAGAGGGCCATGCTCATCGCGGCGGCGGTGCGGCCGCCCTGGCTGGAGTGGGCCTCGTCGATGATGATGGCGAATTTCTTCCCCCGGTGCTCGTCGCCGATCCGGTCCAGCACCTCGGGAAACGTCTGCACCGTGGTAATGATGATCTTCTTTCCGTCCTTGAGAAATTTGGAAAGCTGCTCGGTTTTGGATGTGCCGGCGCCTTCCTTGACTGCGCCGATGATGCTTCCGACCTGGGCGAACCCCTTGATCGTTTCCCGGATCTGTTTGTCGAGGATGCGGCGGTCGGTGATGACGATGATCGAGTCGAAGACCTCCGCGCCGTCCTTTCGGAGGCCGATCAACTGGTGGGCCAGCCAGGCAATCGAGTTCGACTTGCCGCTGCCGGCCGAGTGCTGGATCAGGTATCGCTTGCCCGCTCCGTGCTCCATGAGATCCGCGAGAATGAGCCGCACCACATCGAGCTGGTGGTAGCGGGGAAATATCTGGACCTGCTTTTTCTTCCCGGTCTTCGGGTTCTCCTCTTCGACCACCTGGGCGTAGTTTTCCAGAATCTCCGTGAGCCCTGCCGGAGTGAGGATGCGTTTCCAAAGGTAGTCGGTCTTGATGCCATCCGGGTTCGGTGGGTTGCCCGCACCGTCGTTCCAACCCTGGTTGAAAGGCAGAAACCACGAATCCTTCGCCATGCCTTTCGTGCCCTTGAGCGCCGTGCACATGGCGACCTCGTGGTCGTCCACAGCAAAATGAACCACGCACCGGCCGAATTGAAAAAGCGGCTCCCTCGGATCGCGGTCCCGCTTGTATTGCTCGACGGCGTCCGCGACCGTCTGCTTGGTCAGGCTGTTCTTCAGCTCAAACGTGATGACCGGCAGCCCGTTGATGAAGGCGCAGAGGTCAAGCGCCCGCTTCGTTTCCTCGCGGCTGTAGCGGAGTTGGCGGGTGATGCTGAACCGGTTCATCGCATGCCGCGCCACCGCTTTGGCGTTCTCCGGCGAGGGCGTCCCGTAGAAGAGATCGAAGCTCAGTGCCTCGTGCTTGATCCCGTGCCGGAGCACGTCGATCACCCCGCGCCGGGCGATCTCCCCCTGCAGGCGGGCGAGAAACTTCTGCCGCGCCATGCCCTTTTTTTCCGTGAAGCCTGAGATCCCGAGCTTGGCGTATTCCTCGGGCTGGGTTTTTTGCAAAAATGCAAAAAGCTGCTCGGTATCCACACAGAACTCCCGGTCGTATGCCGCCGGGCTCCCGGCGAACCACCCGCTGCCTGCCTTCGACGGCTCAGCCTCGGCTACCGTTGCAGCCGGCCCGGAGGACAAGCCATCCGATCCCGTCATGTGTTTCATGATCAGGCTTTCGAGGCCTTTTTCGGTGGTGTCGGTCTTCATAGAGTCAAGTTGTCCAAAGATTCAGCAATGCCTGCGCGAAAGTAGCATCCCGAACGACGCCTTCTTTTTTTAGTCGCTTCTGGGAACCATGCCCCAGTTTCTTCGCCAAACTTTTCAGTGAGCGCCGTTTCCGGGCAGGACGTTCAAGATAAACAAACGATACCCGCCGGTTGCCATCCTGGCGGGTGCGCACATACCGGACATTCCCCGGCGGCGAGATCAGGAACTTGCCTTTCCCCTCATCGAGCACCTGAATCACCACGTCTCCTTGGGCATGGGGACATTTGCCGGTGTAGCGAAAACTATCCAGTTCGAAACTTTTCGGATGTTCGCGGCGCTTCTTCGCAACAGTAAAGCCCGTATCCGCATTCGAATCGTGTTGAACTTTCCAGTAGTTTTCGACTGGAGAAACAATATCCCGTTTCCCAAGCCCCACAGACTTTGCTGAAAGGTCTTGTCCTGAAAGATCGCGTCAAAGTAGAGAATCGAGTGATCGGCGTTTCGAGTGTGAAGAACGTAGTAAACGGGGCTGACTGCCCCAAAGTATTTCGAGAGGCCCACGGAACCGACCACGACATTCATGCTGTTGACTACGATGTCTCCCGGATAAGCCAACGTGTAAGCGGACAAGTCGTCCTTCGCTTTGTTACCACCAGATTTTTTTTCGGAGTAAGGAACTACTCCTTGGCGAAGGCTTAATGAGAGAATCTCTTTCGTTTTGATTGGCCGGTTTTGTTCGATTCTCTGAACGAGCGACCTTCCCAATGGAACAGCTTCCCATCGAGCTGGAACTTTCCCGAGCCACTTCGAGCCCGACTCTTTGTATTCCGGATACGGCTGGAGCCTCTCGATCATAGAGTTTGGAACCAGGCCTTGATTTTTTGGGCCATGAGGAGGCGGCGTTCGCGGAGGAAAGTTTCGTATTCGGGAACAGCGCCATCGAGGAGAGATTCCGGCAGGCAGTTGGCGCGGAGGTTGGCGGCCATTACGGAATAATGTTGAGTGGACATGGCTAGGTAGTGGTTTCCTTGGTTGCTTCGATCTGGTCAGGCGCGTTGTCCCCGAAGATGGCGATGTAGGGTGCGTAGCGGAAGACGCGGTTGCGCTTATAGCCGGTGGATTCTTGCAGAATACCCAGTTTGAGGAGGCGGGAGACGAGGTTGTTGGCGGCGGTGAAGGTGGTGCCGGTGAGCTCCTGGACTTCTGCCACGGAGAGAATCGGATGCTGATAAAGGGATTCCAACACGCGGTGGCCATTGCCGGCGGCGCGTCCGAGATGGGTGGTGACGGCGGCGCGGTGATCTTCCCGCAAGGCGAGAATGCGGCGTGCGGTCTCGGTGGCTTCGCGGCTCACGCTGGCAATGCCGCGCAGAAAGAAAGCAAGCCATTGTTCCCAGCGGCCGTGATCGCGAATGGCTTGGAGATGCTCGTAGTATTCCGTGCGGTGTTGTTTGAAAAAATGGGAGAGGTAGAGCACCGGCTTGAGAAGAATTTCCCGCTGGCAAAGCAGGAAGGTGATGAGAAGCCGCCCGATGCGGCCATTGCCATCCAGAAAGGGGTGGATGGTCTCGAACTGGGCATGGGCGAGACCGATCTGGATGAGCTGAGGAAGTTCGCTCTCAGAGTGGAGGAAACTCTCCAATGCTCCGAGAGCGGCGGGCACCTCATGGGGTGGTGGCGGAACGAAAGTGGCTTCGTTGAGCGTGCAACCGCTGGGGCCAATCCAGTTTTGTGAGGTCCGCAGTTCGCCGGGGGTGAGGCGAGAACCGCGCACCCCGTGAAGCAGGCGCTCATGAATTTCCTTGATCAGGCGCACGGAGAGTGGCAACTCGCGCAAGCGATCGAGGCCGTAGTTCATGGCGGTGACGTAATTGACGACCTCATCGACATCTTTGGGCGTGTCCGGGGATAGAATCTGCGCCTCGGCCGCAAGGAGGTCCTGCAAGGAACTCTGTGTGCCTTCGATCTGGCTGGAGAGCACGGCCTCTTTTCGCACATACATGAAAACGAAGATGTCGGGATTGGGCAGGGTCTGGATCGAACCATCGAGTCGCCCCAAAGCGCGGTCTGCCTGTGAGAGCAGCGCTTGAAGCTCGCCGTCCAACCGGACCGGTGGTTTCGGCGGGAGGGTCGCAGGGAGGAAGGCGCGGTAGCCCTTCAACTGGGACACATAGCGACCAGAGCGATAGATTGGATCGGTGGAGGGGTCGCTCGGATCGCTCATGTCTGGAAAAGTTGAATATGGGAGCAATATTGTCGCATATTAAAGGCTGCCTTTAATATACTGCGCCTGCTTGAGTGTATAGCAGGCTGAATGCAATAAGCAGGTCGGATTCTGGTCATGCTATCGCTCCCTTGGTGATTTCGCCCAGGAGTCCTTCCGTTTCCTGCTCCAGGGCGAGGATGTCGGCGCTGATCTGCGCGAGGGTGCGGAGTTCCGGCGGCTTGTAGAAGTGGCGGGTGAAGCTGACTTCGTAGCCGATCTTGGTGTCGGCTTCGACGATCCAAGCATCCGGGGTGTAAGGGAGCACCTCGCGCCGGATGAAGGCCTCGATGCCGCCCGGCTCCAGGAGCGGGATTTGCTCGTAGTCGCGGAGTTCGCTGTCGGGCTCGTATTCGACAACGCAGTCCTTGCCGTCGACCTTGGCTTCGTAGAGGCCATGCAGCGGATCGGCCTGCGTCTTGCCGGGCTTGTGGATCTTCTTGATGACGGGCGGCGCGGATTCTTCCCGCCAACTGACGGCGGCGATGACGGCCTTCAGGTCGGCGGCACCGGGCTTGAGCTTCAGTTTTTTGAGTGCGGCACCGACCTGTTCGAGGAAGACGTTGTGATCTTCGACGAGCTCGTCGCCGATGTGCTCGCGGAGTTTTGTCGCGAGATCGACCAGCATGGCGTCGCGCTTCCATGTCGCCTCGTTGAGGAGTTTTTTCTTTTTGGCGTCGGGGAGGGAATCCTCCTCTTCGCCGTCGTCCGCGCCCCACTCGTCCACGAGCTTTTCCAGATCCTTCCGGACCGAGGCGGGGTTTTCAAAGAGGGCCTCGCCGAGTTCGTCGTAAAGGGCTGCGCGGATGTCCTCGTCGCCGGAGGCAAACCGCAGGGGCTCGATGCGCTGGAGGGAAAGCTGGCTGTGGAGACGGAGTGGACGCTCGACCTTCACTTTCCAGTAACCGAAAGCGGAGTTGGGAAAGATTTTTGACTGTTCCGTTTCTTGGAAGGCGAGGAAGGTTTCGCAGATGCGCTGGACGTCCTCGGGGGCGAGCTCGCAATTCTTTTTTCCCATGTTCTTGCGGAGTGGCCGGAACCATTGCGTGGCGTCGATGAGCTGGACCTTGCCCCGGCGCGGCTCGGGCTTCCGGTTCGTGAGCACCCAGATGTAGGTGGCGATGCCGGTGTTGTAGAACATGTTCAGGGGAAGGGCGACGATGGCCTCCAGCCAGTCGTTTTCGATGATCCAGCGGCGGATGTTGCTCTCGCCCTGCCCGGCGTCGCCGGTGAAAAGCGACGACCCGTTGTGGACCTCGGCGATGCGGCTGCCGAGCGGGGTGTCATGCTTCATCTTGCTCAGCATGTTGGCCAGGAAAAGCATCTGGCCGTCGCTGGAGCGGGTGAGCAGGGAAAGTTCCTCGCCCTCGTGCATCACCCGGAACCGGGGATCCCGGAGGTCTGCTTTCCCGCCCATGCGTTCGAGGTCGCTTTTCCAGCTCTTGCCGTAGGGCGGATTGGCGAGCATGAAGTCGAATTCCCGGGAGCGGAAGGCGTCGTTGGAAAGGGTGGAATGGGCCGGGCCGCCGATGATGTTGTCAGCCGCGTCGCCGTCGCCTTTGAGCAGGAGATCGGCTTTGCAGATGGCGTAGGTCTCGCCGTTGATCTCCTGTCCGTAGAGGTGGGTGGCCACCTGCTTGCCGTGGGCGGCGGCGATCTGCTGGAGGGTTTCTTCGGCGACGGTCAGCATGCCGCCGGTGCCACAGGCGCAGTCATAGAGCAGGTAGGTGCCGGACTCGATCTTGTCGGCCACCGGCAAAAACATCAGGTTCGCCATGAGCCGGACGGCATCGCGGGGCGTCCAGTGCTCGCCGGCCTCTTCATTGTTGTCCTCGTTGAAGCGGCGGACGAGTTCCTCGAACATCGTGCCCATCGAATGGTTGTCGAGGCCGGGCAGGTCGCCGGCCGGGTGGGGGCTGATGTTGATGTCCTTGTCGAGGAACTTCTCGATGAGCTGGCCGAGGGCGTCGGCTTTGGAGAGGCGGGGGATCTGATTGCGGAACTCGAAATTTGTCAGGATGTCCTGCACGTTCGGCGAAAAGCCGTCGAGGTAGGCCTCGAAGTCGTCCTTGAGCTTCTGCTGAGTGGCCCGGGACTTCAGGTCGCGGAGCAGGAACGGCGAGGTGTTGTAAAATGCCTGGCCGGACGCGGCGCGCAGGGCGTCGTCCTGGTTGGTGACACCTTCCCTGTCGAGCGCGGCCTTCATCTCCAGCACGGCCTTCTTCGTCGGCTCCAGCACCGCATCGAGACGTCTCAAAACCGTCATCGGCAGGATGACATCCCGATATTTTCCCCGCACGTAAACGTCGCGAAGGACATCGTCGGCGATGTTCCAGATGAAGTTGGTGAGCCAGTTGAGTTGGGCTTGGTCCATGAGAATGAAAGAGCGGATCTTACCGTGGCGGATGGGACATCTGCCGGGCTACCCCGAAGTTTGTTCTGAAAAATGCCGGGGGGCGAAAAATGAGGGATAGCGGGGCGAGGCATCCAGTTGACGGCATTTCAGCCTGCCTGGGCTCATTTTCTGAAGGGCGACACTGCATCGTGCCGTGGCTTTAGCAGCTTTCCGCATGCCCGTCACGCCAAACGCCGGGACAAGTCATGAAGAGGCGAGTATGACGTGCTCTCATCCAGGTGGCAGACTGAAGGAGCCGCCCCGCTCTGAGTCGAGAGGGAAAAATCGCATGACTCCCCCCCCGGCTCCGCGTATGATTCCTGCTCCACATGAATATCCCAAGACGCCCCAGAAGGCTTCGCCGCACCGACGCCATTCGCCGGCTCGTTCGCGAAACCCACCTCTCGGTGAACGACCTGATCTGGCCGCTTTTCGTCCATGCAGGCCCGGACCCGGTCGAGGTGGCCTCCATGCCGGGGGTCATCCGCCATTCCCCCGGCTCCCTCCTCGGGGCCTGCGGCGATGCGGTCCGCCTTGGCATCCCTGCCGTCGCCATCTTTCCCTCCATCGACCCCTCGCTCAAGGATCCACTCGGATCGCACGGGCTCACCAGGGAAAACATCCTTTTCCATGCTGTCCGAAGCGTAAAATCGGAATTCCCCGGCCTTCTCGTCATCACGGACGTCGCCCTCGATCCTTACACCTCGCACGGACATGACGGACTCCTCTCCCACGACGGAAAATCCGTGGACAACGACGCAACCGTTGAGGTCCTCTCCCGCTTGGCGGTCCTTGAAGCGGAGGCCGGGGCGGATATTGTTGCCCCTTCGGACATGATGGATGGCAGGATACGCAGTGTTCGCGAATCCCTGGATTCCGCCGGCTTCCAAGAGACCTCAATCCTCTCCTACGCGGCCAAGTATGCCTCGGCTCTTTATGGCCCATTCCGGGATGCCGTCGGGAGCAAAATCGGCAAGGACAGCATCAGCAAAGCCACCTATCAGATCGACCCGGCAAATCGCCGTGAAGCGATCACTGAAGTGAATCTTGATATTTGTGAATCTGCTGATATTGTGATGATTAAACCAGCTTCTTACTATCTTGACATTATTCGCGAAGTTAGCGATTTTTCCAAGATTCCTGTCGCGGCATATCAAGTGAGTGGAGAATTTTCACAGATCCACGCAGCCTCGCGACTCGGATGGCTGGACTACGAGCGGACCCGCAATGAATCCCTGATCGCGATCAAGCGGGCTGGGGCCGATATGATCCTCACGTATTTCGCGAAAGAGGTCGCGGAAGAAATTTCCCTTGGCCGGGGGTGCCTGTAAATTTCCCATCACGGGCTGCAATTTGCCCCCGGAGAGTGACGACAGCGGGGCGTCCTTGGACTTCCATGCCCTCGAAGGCATTGTAGTCCACCGCTGAAACCTGGGTTGCGGCGGAGATTTTCCCGCGATAGTCGGGATCGAAAATCACAAGGTCGGCATCGCTGCCGGGCTGGATGGTGCCTTTTTTCGGGAAAAGGTTGAAAATTTTGGCGGCGTTTGTGCTGGCGGCGTTGACGAAGGTCTGGAGATCGATCTTCCCGGCGCAGACGCCATGGGTGTAGAGGAGAGGGACGCGTTCCTGAATGGCCGGGATCCCATTGGGAATTTTGGTGAAATCCCCGATCCCCATCGGTTTCTGGGTCTTGAAATCGAAAGGGGCGTGGTCCGTCCCCACGGTATCCACCTCGCCGCTCCTCAGGGCGTCCCAAAGGACCGTCTGATTGTCCCGGTGCCGGAGCGGAGGTGACATCACGAACTTCGCGCCCTCAAAATCCGGGCGCTCGGCGAAGGATTTGTCGAGGAGAAGGTATTGGATGAGCGTCTCGATCCGGACATCCACTCCGCGCCGACGGCCGCGCAACGCCTCCTCAAGCGCCTCCCGGCAGCTCAGATGCACGATGTAAACAGGAGCACCGGTGGCCTCGGCAAATGTCATGAGGTGATGAACCCCCTCCGCCTCCACGAAGGGAGGACGGCTCTCGTGATGCCATTCGGGTCCGGTTTTCCCCCCGGCGAGAAATTGCCTCTGGAGCTCCGCCACAAGGATCGCATTTTCGCAGTGGGCGGCGGTGATCACGCCCAGCTCCCGCGCCAGACTGAGGGTTTGAAACAATTCCAAATCATCAATGCCGAAGGCCCCCTGGTAGGCGAGGAAGATCTTGAACGACTGGATCCCCTCCCCCGCGATCCGGCGGAGTTGGTCCGCCGTGCGTCCGTCAAACTTCGTCACCCCCATGTGAAACGAATAGTCGCAGCAGGCATTCCCTTTGGCCAAAGCCTTCCATGTCGCAAATCCCTCCCCGGGCTCCTCGCTCCTCGCCGGACAGCACATGTCAAAGACCGTTGTCGTTCCTCCCGCGATCGCGGCCCTCGTCCCGGTGGCGTAGGTATCCTTCGCACAGGTCCCCATGAACGGCAGGTGGATGTGCGTGTGCGGGTCGATAAACCCCGGAAAAACGAATTTTCCAGAAGCATCGACAACCTCCGCGCCCGGAGGGACCGGAATGTCGCGGGCGATCCGTGTGATGGTCTCCCCCTCGCACCAGATGTCGGCCACATGGCGCGAATCCCCGGTGACGATCTCGCCGTTCTTGATCAGCAATGCCATCGGGCGATTCAAGCACGGAGCGGCGCCGGTGCCATCGAAAAAAGTTCAGAATTCGTCGAAAGCGATCTGCTCCGGTCCGACCCCGAGGGCGGAGAGCATTTTCGTGCAGGCCTTGATCATCATCGGAGGCCCGCAGAGGTAGAACTCGACGGCCTTCGGGTTCGCATGGGCGGCGAGATATTTCTCGAGGACGACCTCATGGATGAAGCCCGTCAGCCCGGTCCAGTTGTCTTCCGGGAGCGGGGACGACAGCGCGGTCCGGAACGTGAAATTCGGATGCTCTTTTGCGAGGGCCTCGAAGTCATCCTGATAAAAGAGCTCCTGCCGCGATCTCGCCCCATACCAGAAGCTGACCTTCCTTGCGGTCTTCTCGCTCTCAAAGAGGTGGGAAAGGTGCGCGCGCAGGGGAGCCATTCCGGCTCCTCCTCCGATGTAGACCATCTCCTTTTGCGTCGGCTTGATGTGAAAGTCGCCGAACGGCCCGATGGCGCTGACCATGTCCCCCTCCTTCAGGCTGAAAATATAGCTCGATCCGACTCCCGGCGGGCAATCCTGTCCGGGCGGAGGCGTTGCGATCCTCACATTGAAGCGCAGTGTCCGCTCGAGATCCTGGTTCGATGCCAGAGAATAGTTGTTCCGGCCTCCGGCCAGAGGATTGCTGACATGGAGATCGAACATGTGGTGGGCATTCCAAACCGAGGCGTAGGGCTCCGGAATATCGAAATCCCTGAATCGGATGTCCTCGTAAGCCGGGATGTCAATTTGCAGATAATCGCCGGGAGTGAATGCGACCCGCCCGCCGGGATCGGCCGGTTCGAGCACCAGTTCCTTGATGAATGTCGCGACATTCCGGTTGCTCACGACACGGAGGGACACCGTCTGCTGCCCGCGCGCACCCGCCCCGCCTGCCTTCACCACGTTGAGGAACAGCTTCCCGTTCCGCTCTTCGACCGGATACGTGGCCAGCCCGCGGCAGACGGGTGCACGGGCCGGTGAACCGTCCGCGAGATGAAACCGTCCATTGTGCTTCGGGCACTCGATCGTTTTTCCGACAACGAGACCGTCAGCAAGGTGCGTGTTCCCGTGCGTGCAGATTCCGTCGGTCGCGAAAAGCATGCCATCGGCATCTCGGACGATGGCATAGATCTTTTTGCCGTGATCGAAACGGAGGACATCTCCGCTTCCAAGCTGCGGGGCATCGCAAACTTCCACCCACCCATCGGGATCGGGCGTAGCCGTCGAACAGTTCCGGGGTTCGGCACACCGGGCCTTCGGCGCGGGAAGCCTGCGCTTCACATGCCATGCGGGATCCTTGACCTGCCGGAGAATCGCCGGAACGATTTCCTTCCATGCGTTGAAAAGACTTGGATACGGCGGCGGGCAGTCGTCTTTCACCTCTTCATGGAGGCGGGGGAGCGCGTGGTAGGGAACCAGCGGGAACATGTGATGCTCCACATGATATCCCATGTTCCAGTAGAAATACCGGTTGATCAGGCTCATGTGGACGGTCCGGCAATTCAGCCGGTGATCGAGCACGTTCTCGGCAAGCCCGGCATGCTGGGTCAGGCCGTAGATGACCGTCAGCCACGTTCCAAAGAAATTCGGAAGCCCAACGAAGAGAAGCGGAAGGATGCTGCCCGTGGCCACGCAGAGAACGAGGACTCCCGCATAGATCAGAACATAGATCCGCGCGCGGAAATACACTTTGGAAAATTCGCTCTCCGGCACAAACGTCACCTCATCGGGAGCCATCCGGCCGAATGAGTGAAGGAGGATGCGCTGGAAGTATCTTGGATACACCTTGAGGCTGAAGAACGACATGACCAACGCCCGGAGATCCGGCGGACGGGGCACGGCGATCTCGGGATCACGGCCGACGATGATCGTGTCGCTGTGGTGCCGCGTGTGGCTCCACCGCCAGACGGTGGACTCACGCAGGATCAAGAACGACGCGATCTCATAAAGAGCGGCGTTCATCCAGTCGGTCTTGAACGCGGTCCCGTGGCTCGACTCGTGCCAGCGGGAATCCGAGACCGAACCGTAAAGCACGGCATACAAAAGATACGGGATGACCGCCCACCACGACGGCCAGAGCGAATACGTCGCCCAGCCGCTGCCGAGCAGCAGGGCAAACCAGAGCGCCGTATCGCGCAGCGCGGGACCGTCGCGGCGCTCGAGGAGCTTGCGCATGGTCGCGCGCGGAACTGGACATTGATACCAGTCCGCCTCGGCAAGGCCCCGCTCCACGGCCAGCGCGGCATTCCCTCCCGTGAGGCTGTAGTCGAGGTGGGCTGGCGGCTTCAGAATCGCGTCGCTCATGGAGAAATGCTATTGTGCAGAAAACGCGTAGCGGGTGATGCGGCGCATGGGACGTCCGGGTTCGGCAAGGATGCTGCCGAATTCGGGATACTCCACCCCGGCCGGATAGCCTTCGCATTCCAAACACAGGCCGGAATAGGGAGGATACGGGTGTCCGGATTTTCCGGGTGAAGGACAGTCGAGCGTGGAAGACGTGTAGACTTGGAGGCAATACTCGTCTGTCGAAACGACGAGCGTGCGACCGCTGGCAGGATCATAAACGCGTGCGGCAAGATCATCGCCACCCGGAAGCTGATAGCACTCTCCATGGCCCTCAAAAAGGTGTGGAATCACATCTCCCAACCGGCGCGGCGAAGTGAAATCGTCCGCACATCCCGCAACCGGCCTGGTTTGCCCGAGCGGGGTCATGATCTCATCCACCACAAACGCCCGGTCGGAAAAAACCTCAAGCTCGTGATTGAGAATGCTCCCCTCACCCGCAAGGTTGAAGTAGCCATGATGGGTCAGGTTTACTGGAGTCAGGCGGTCGCTGACCGCCTCGCTCTCGATCATAAAAACGTTGTCACGAGTGAACGTGTAGGTGACGGAAAAATCCACCGCCCCGGGGTATCCTTCTTCGCCGTCCGGACTGTGGTAAACGAGCCTGAGAGAATCGGCCCCATCCGCGCGTTCGACGGGGGTCGCCGTCCAGATCCGCTTGTCGAGGCCGCGCAGGCCGCCGTGAAGGTGGTTCGGTCCGTCGTTTTTTGCGAGCTCGTATGTTTTTCCCTCCAGCGTGAACTTCCCGCCGGGAATGCGTCCTGCCACGCGGCCGGTGATCGCCCCAAAAAACGGATGTCCGGCCAGATATGGCTCCAGCCGGTCAAACCCGAGCACAACATCGGCAAGCACGCCATTGCGGTCCGGAACCTTCAACGAGGTGACGATCCCTCCGTAAGTCAGAAAATCCAGGCGTGCACCGCCGCTTCCGAGCAGCCTCCAGATCTCGACGGACTCGCCGGATGGAAGATTTCCGAATGGCAGTGATCGCATGTCGTAAATTGACTCAGGCCCGCCCGCCGTTGAACGAGTGCACCGCCTCAATCATCGCCACCACGTTTTCCACGGGTGTCAGCGCCTGGACGTTGTGGATCGCGTTGAAGACGAATCCGCCGCCGGGCGCAAATGTTTCGCACCGCTCGAGCACCTCCGCCCGCACCTCCTCCGGCGTTCCGAAGGGAAGCGTCTTTTGCGTGTTGACCCCGCCACCCCAGAATGTGATCCGGTCGCCGTGGCGTTCCTTCAGCAGCCTGGCATCCATCCCCTTCGCGGAGCACTGCACGGGATTGATGATGTCGAATCCGGATTCGATGATGCCTGGCAAAAAGCCCTCGATCGCACCGCACGAGTGCTTGAACGTCTTCCAGCTTGTATGCTCGTGGATCCAGTCATTGATCCGGCGGTAGCGGGGCAGCCAGAGATCGTCGTAGGTCGCCCGCGAGCAAAACGTCGATTCCTGCGTGCCAAAATCGGTGCCGCAAACAACCACGATGTCGATCACATCGCCCGCAATCTCTTGAAGCCTCGCAAGGTTTCCCAGCGCGATCTCCACCTGCCGGTCGAAAAGCTCCGCGACAAAGTCCGGATCGGTCGCGACGGTCATATACCACTGGGCAATGTCGCGAACGCCTTTCGGATCCTTGAGGAACGGGGCCGGAACGAGAGCGATATCCCCGAGTGATGTCCCGTTCAGGTGCGTGACAACCGCGTGGTTGGAACCGCGGAACAACCCGGCCTGTTCGCGCCAATATTCCTCCTCGGCGGACGTCATCGCACCGAACTCCTCCATGTTCTCCTCGACCTTGAGATGATCCTCGTCGATGTCGCCCTGACGGATAATGGAATCAAAAAAATACCCGGTCTTCGGCAGATGGCCGCTGGGTGCTGCCGAGCGGTCGCCCTGCGGATAAATGTAGATACCGTCCGCCTTTTCCTCCACCTCGAAGTGCTCCGATACCAGAACGTCCTGCCCCCACGGCGTCCTCCAGGGCTTCCAATTCTCATTCACGAACCCGAAGATCGTCCGGTTCGGCAGGATCGATGTCGTGTCCACCCCCATCGCCTCCCGGAGGTCGTCCTCAACCAAACCCAGCATTTGATAGGGCTCGCAGATCTTCACCAAGCGCGGTTCGAGCCGGTAGTGGCGGCGCAGGCTCTCGACCACACTGCAATGGACGCCGGTGATGAAGGAGGCTCCGAAATCCATCGGAACCCGGTCAGGCTGACGGTGCTCGATGGCGGCTCGTATGCGTTCTTTGGATGTCATGGGCTACGGGGTGTGCAGGCGCAAAACAACCTATCCCGCCGGGTCCGTGCATTCTTCTCGCCAGGCGACAAAAACTTATCGTATTTTGCTGCCGTGCTCCAGGATCTGAAACTCGGCCCGGAATACGACGGATTCCTTTTTCTGGCGGAATCCGCCCGCAATCCGCCATCTTTGCGCAGCCACCATCACGCCGAGCTGGAGCTGAACCTTGTCGCCCGCGGCTCGATCACCTACGTCACGGGAGACGGCCGGTTCACGTTCGGCCCGCGGTCGCTGCTCTGGATGTTTCCCGCACAGGAGCACCAGCTTGTGGACCGCACCAATGATGCGCAAAACTACGTGGCCGTCTTCAAGCCCGGCCTGATCGCCCGCTCCTGCCACAGCGCCCCTTACAAAGGGCTCAAGCGGAAAAAGGCGGACCCAGGACAGGTTCTCCACTCGGTTCTGGATCCGGAGACATTCGTTTTTTTGCGCAAAATGATGGACCATGTCATGGTGGGATCGCTTGATCCGGACCTGCTCAACCGTGAGTCCGGTTTCGGAGTGGGCTCGGATTTCCGCTACCGGCACGGGGATCCGGACGGACTCAACGCCGGCCTGCACCATCTCCTCCTTCTCTGCTGGCGCTTCCAGCAGGCAGGCACATCCGGGAACCGGGCGGTTTCCCTGCACCCCGCCGTGTCGAAGGCGATCGAACTTTTGAGCGATGACTCCTGGACGGGCTCGCTCGCCCGGCTGGCACGACAATGCGGGCTGAGCGAGGCGCATTTCAGCAGGATGTTTGCCCGGCAGGTCGGGGTGCCTCTCAACCGGTATAGAAACTCCCTGCGAATGGCGCGCTTCTGGGAATGCTACAGCAAGCCCGTGCGCCCCACGATCATGGAGGCGGTCTACGCGGCCGGCTTCGGCAGCTATGCGCAATTTTTCAAAGTCTTCACAGAATCCTACGGACAGGGACCGCGGGCATGTCTGAAATCCTGATTGTGGCTGCCGACGAGTTGCAGCAACTCTGGTGACCACGGTGACCGTGCAGCCTTCCCCCCGCCACGAATGCTCGAAAAGCGTGTCCCGGCCACAGCGCAACAGCATGAGCAGGCGCCGCATAAATGCCAAGGCGCCAAGAAAATCGGTTCATCAGGCTCCAAGCGGAGCCAACCGCCAGACATAAGAAGCATACCGCGCCGCTTATTCGGGCTTGTTCAACCATGGGTGCAGTCGGAGGGCTCATGCCCCGCTTCCGCTGCACCCTTTATTGTTAGCCCATTTTGTTTTAAAATGGATTTGAATACGCATCTGCAACCTTCTTGTTTTGGCTAACAGTATGATTGAGTCGCGCGAGGCAATTTCCCTACAAATGCCGCGCCGAGATGCACAATCTGCCTTTGGCGTTTCATGACATGGCGGGAAATGGTGGAGACGTTCGGCCAGCGAATCGACGCGAAAGAGCTTCTGTTGAGGAACTCTCCCCGCGTGGGGAGGTCGGCGCCCCCGCTTCCCGCCAGGGATTCCAGCAATTGACTACCGCCTCTGGCTTTCAAAATGTCAACAGGCAAGGCCTCACCCCGCTGGCGTGTCCGGCTCCCGAAAAAACGGCGCTCTCAAGCCACTGGAAACGCCCAAATCCATCGTTCCGGGTAAAGAATCGAGCAAAAAAGGGCGACGCGCATTGCCCGCGGGTCATGTTCACCCGATTTTGCCTTCCGGCAAAATCGGGTGTGAACAATGCGGGCTAAATGCGTGCGCCCCAGCCGTGACTTTTCCCATTCCGCCGTGCGACATGACGAGGGGTTCCCTCTTGTCATTTCCGGCCATTCGGCAAATTATTCCGCTTCTATGTTTGCATCGGATCCCTCTCTCGCTGTTCATCACCTCCTCGATCAAGTTCAACGCCGCAATCCGGGAGAGCCGGAATTTTTGCAGGCCGTTCAGGAGGTTCTGGAATCCCTGGAGCCTGCGCTCGCGCGGCATCCGGAATATTTGGAAGCGGGCATTCTCGATCGGCTCATTGAGCCGGAGCGGCAGATCATTTTCCGCGTGCCGTGGGTGGATGATGCGGGGCGCGTGCAGGTCAACCGGGGGTTCCGGATCCAATTTAACAGCGCACTTGGCCCGTACAAAGGAGGGCTGCGGTTTCATCCGAGTGTGAATGCGGGGGTGCTGAAGTTCCTGGGCTTCGAGCAGATTTTCAAAAACTCGCTCACGTCGCTGCCCATGGGCGGCGGCAAGGGCGGAGCCGATTTCGACCCGAAGGGAAAATCCGATGGCGAGGTCATGCGGTTTTGCCAGAGTTTTATGTCCGAGCTGGCCCGCCACATCGGGGCCGACACCGACGTCCCGGCCGGTGACATCGGGGTGGGCGCACGGGAAATCGGATACTTGTTCGGCCAATACAAGCGGCTGCGCAACGAGTTCACCGGCGTGCTCACCGGCAAAAAACTGGGCTGGGGAGGATCGCTTATCCGTCCGGAGGCGACCGGCTACGGCGCGGTTTACTTCGCGCAGGAGATGCTGTCCACCCGGGACGAAGCGCTGGAGGGCAAGCGTTGCTCCATCTCGGGTTCGGGAAACGTCGCACAGTTCACCGCCGAAAAACTTCTCGACCTCGGCGCCATTCCGGTGAGCTTTTCCGATTCGGTCGGCACCATTTATGATGCGGACGGCATCAGTCGCAAGAAGCTGGACTTTGTCATGCATTTGAAGAATGTCCGCCGCGGTCGCATCCGCGAATACGCCGAAAAATTCGGCGCGGAGTATCGCGAAGGGGCCACTCCCTGGGCCATTCCGTGCGATTGCGCGTTCCCTTCGGCGACGCAGAACGAGGTTGATGAGGACGACGCCGCGGCTCTGCTCGCAGGCGGATGCAAGCTGGTCTCCGAGGGGGCCAACATGCCCTGCACGCCCGAGGCGGTTGAGAAGTTCCAGACAGCGGGAATCCTCTACGGCCCCGGAAAAGCAGCAAATGCCGGCGGCGTCTCCACATCGGGGCTCGAAATGTCCCAGAACTCCATGCGCCTGAGCTGGGGTCGCGAGGAGGTCGATACCCGCCTGCGCGAGATCATGCACAATATCCACGCAAACTGCCGCCGCACCGCCGAAGAATACGGCGCTCCGGGAAACTACGTCATCGGCGCAAACATCGCAGGCTTTGTCAAAGTCGCCGATGCCATGCTGGATCACGGCGTCGTTTAACGGCAATGCGCCTCCCCCCAGGGCAGCCAACCAATCCTCCGCCTCCCATGCCGGAATGTTTCGCCACGACCGGCTGGAAGGGACTGGATGAGGTTCTTGGCGGCCTCGCGCCGGGCGACAACGTGGTCTGGAGCGTCGAGAATATCGACGACTACCGGGAGCTGGTCGCCTCCTATGAGCGGGCGGCAGCTGATGCCGGTCTCCACCGGATTTACTTCCGTTTCGGAAATCATCCCCGGTTGTTGGACGAATCCCCCGGCTTGAAAATCCACCAGCTGGATCCCTCCAACGGCTTCGAACCATTTGTTCGCAACATTCACCGGGTGATCGAAACCGTCGGCCCCGGAGCGGCATACATCTTTGACTCGCTCAGCGATCTGGCGCGCGCCTGGTATTCCGATGAGGCCCTCGGCAACTTTTTCATCCTCACGTGTCCGCGGCTGTTCCATCTCCGCACCTTCACGTATTTCGGAATTCTGCGCGATGAGCACTCCTCCTCCGCAACGGAGCCGATCCGGGAAACAACACAGTTTTTGCTCGACGTGTTTTCTCTCGACGGACGGCTGTATATCCGACCGGTCAAAGTGCAGGACCGCTCGAACGAACGCATGAACACGTTGCACGTGCAGGACGGCGAGCGCCTGCTCCCGGTGGAGGAAAGTGTCATTCTTGCGCGCATCCTCGGGCGGACGCGCGGTCCCCGGCTGAACCAGGACGCGGCTCCCGGGTTTTGGAACCGGCTCACCCGGGAAATGGAACGCGCCCTCGCTCTGAAACGCAACAGCGGCATCACGGAGGCGGAGGAACGCTCCCTGTTGGAAAGAGTCCGCGCGCACTTCCGCGTCCATCGCTCCGGCATTTCCTCGCTCGCGGAGGAATTCCTGACCCTTGAAGACTTCTATGAAATCCGAAAACGCCAGATTGGGGCGGGTTCCATCGGAGGCAAGGCGCTCGGCATGCTCGTCGCCCGTGCAATCCTGCGCCGCGAGGCCCCCGACCTCGTCGGGCGCCTTGAGGCGCACGATTCCTTCTTCGTGGGAGCCGAGGTCTTCGTGACCTACCTGGCGCGGAACGGGATCTGGTGGATCCGCGAGCGACAGAGCGAAGAGGGCGGACTGTTTGAGGGGATCGAGGAGGGAAGGAAACGCATCCTTCGCGGAGAGTTCTCGGACTCGGCCTTGCGCCAGTTTGAGGACATGCTTGATTACTTCGGGGAAGCCCCCTGCATCGCGAGGTCCAGTTCGATTTTGGAGGACGCCCGGGGGAACGCATTTTCCGGAAAATACGAAAGCATCTTCCTGAGCAATGTCGGATCACGTGAGGAGCGGCTGAACGCCCTGCTGGACGCGATTCGAAAGGTTTACGCCAGCATTTTCAACAGGGAAACCCTCCTCTACCGCAAGGCCCGCAACCTGCTCAAAAGCGAGGAGCGCATGGCGCTGCTCATCATGCGGGTGTCGGGACGCCGTCGCGGAAGGTACTTTTTCCCTCAGGCTGCGGGGGTCGGGCTTTCCTACAACCCCTATCGCTGGCACCCGGAGATTGATCCCGCCGCCGGGGTCATCCGCCTTGTCTTCGGTCTTGGCACCCGTGCCGTTGACCGCTCCGACGACGACTACACACGTCTTGTCGCGCTGAACAGCCCGCTCCGCCGCACCGAGGCATCATCCGACGAACAGCTCGACCACTGCCAGCGGCGCATCGACGTGCTCGACCTTGAACGCCGTTCGCTTATGGCCGTTCCCATCGAAAATCTTGTTCCAGTGTGCAAGGATTTCCCCCTGGAACTCTACGTGCAGCGCCTGGCAGGCGACATGCCGTGGGTCACGTTCCATGATTTGCTCCGGCACCCCGCCGTCATCGACGACTTTCGGCGCATGCTCGCCGTCCTGGAAAAAGCCTACCACCACCCGGTGGACATCGAGTTCGCCCTGAACTTCCTTCCCGACGGCACCTACCGCATCCACCTCCTCCAGTGCCGCACATTCCAAATCCAGAAGGATGCCGCCAGAGGAGAAATTGATCCCGAAACCGTCCCCGGCCGCCGCATTCTTGAGGCCCGTGGCGCGGTCATTGGCATCGGACGGGAAATCCCGATTCACGACGTTCTCCATGTCTCGGTCAAAGATTACTCCGCCTTGGGGGAACGCGACCGATACCTCGTTGGCAAGCTCATCGAGACACTTGCCCAACAGCACGCCCCGGAGCGCAACCTCCTTCTCGTGGGGCCCGGACGCTGGGGCACCAGCAGCCCGTCCCTCGGCATTCCTGTGCGCGCCGGACGCATCGCGCTCGCTTGCGCTGTCTGTGAGATTGTCGCCATGCACAGCGGCCTCGTGCCGGATGTCTCCCTCGGAACCCACTTCTTCAACGACTTGGTCGAACACGATCTCCTCTACTTCGCCTGCTTCGCGGGCAAGAAAGGAAATGCCGTTGATGAACCATGGCTTCTCAGCCGCCCCAGCCAGACGGAACATCTGCTCGGCAAACCCCACAAACTCGCACGCGTCGTGCGATGGATCGATACAGCCTCGGACGGAATGATCCTTCACGCCGACCCGTTTTATCAAACCGCAGTCCTCCGGCTCCCGGAGTGAGAGAACGCCCGGCAAAACCAAAATCCAAAAAGGGAAAATGGGAATTTAACCACAGAGGCCACAGAGAGAAGAGGATCCAGGCGTTTGGAGGCTTGATGTGCAATCCGCTTTTGGGTGGGGCACCTCTTTGCCTTGTGTGATTTCGTAGAAAGTAGAAAGGGTCATAGAAAGGGTCAGTCCGTGCATGTGTGCAAATGCACGTATTTACGGACCGACCTCTTGCCCAGCAGGCAGGCACATCCGGGAACCGGGCGGTTTCCCTGCACCCCGCCGTGTCGAAGGCGATCGAACTTTTGAGCGATGACTCCTGGACGGGCTCGCTCGCCCGGCTGGCACGACAATGCGGGCTGAGCGAGGCGCATTTCAGCAGGATGTTTGCCCGGCAGGTCGGGGCGCCTCTCAACCGGTATAGAAACTCCCTGCGCATGGCTCGCTTCTGGGCATGCTTGAGGGCCTGAGAAATTCTCACGAGGGTTTGATGTTGAATGCTCCCTGACCTCGTCAGATGATCCTCACCGATGAATGCCAATCTTCTCTCCGCCTGCCGGTCCGGCGTCGTCGTATGCGACGGCGCGATGGGAACACAACTGATCCAGCGCGGGCTCACTCCCGGCGAGTGCGGAATGAAGTGGAACCTGGAACGCCCGGATGACGTGCGGGCTGTCCACTCGGCCTACTCGCAGGCCGGCTGCCGGTTGATCACAACAAATTCGTTCGGCGGCACACGATCAATGCTCGATCGTCACGGACTGGGCGAACATGTCGTCGATTGGAACAAAAAGGCCGCCGCGCTTGCCAGGGATGCCGCCGGTCCCAATGGGTGGGTTTTCGGGGATGTCGGCCCCTTCGGCGATTTTCTGGAACCGGTCGGAGACATGACGGAGGCCGGACTGACCGGCATTTTCAGCGAACAGATTGCCGCGCTGGCCGAGGGAGGGGCCGATGCGACTCTGGTGGAAACGATGAGCGACCCGGGCGAGGCGGCTGTTGGAGTCCGCGCGGCGAAATCGGTCTGCGGACTTCCTGTCGCCGTCACCTATGCCTTCCAGAAATCCGGTCCGGATTTCCGCACAATGATGGGGACCTCCGCACGGGACGCCGTTGCCGCCGCGCTCGAAGCGGGAGCCGACATTGTCGGCGCCAACTGCGGAACCGATCTGAGCCTCGACGACTATGTTGCCCTGGCTGCGGAACTCAAAGCCGCCGCGGGAGATGCCATTGTCATCCTGCAGCCGAATGCCGGGGCTCCGAAGAACACCCCGGAGGGAATCGTCTATAATGCCTCGCCGGAGGAAATGGCCGCAACGGCCCTGCGCCTTCGCGACGCCGGAGTCTCGATCATCGGAGGCTGCTGCGGAACAACCCCGCTCCATTTGGCGGCCATGGCAAAGGCGTTGGACTGATAGGTTGTGAACGGTTTCGCGGAAATCGAAATCGAGTCGGCGTCCGGCTTGCGGCACATCAAAGCGGACCGCCTCGAGCGGACGCTTGCGGAAATCCTTGCCGCCTCGGGTTATCCGCTCAACACCCGCTGCAGCCAGCGAGGCCTTTGCAGGGGGTGTCATGTGGTTTTGAAAGGAGACCCTCCGCGAGATCTGCTTGCCTGCCAGCATCATCTTCGCGAAGGCGATTTTTGGAAGATCACCATCCCGGGGCGCTCACTGCTCTCCCACCCTCCTTCCGTGGTCAGCGATTTCCAGACGGGAGTGCCTGTGGGCAGCGATCCGATCTTCACCGAGCCGGGAACACTTGGTGTGGCGGTGGACATCGGAACGACGACGGTGGCGATGCTCCTTGCGGAACTCGCAAGCGGGAAGGTTCTCGCGAAGGCCTCGGCACTCAATGCACAGGTTTCGCGGGGAGACAATGTGCTCACGAGAATCCAGCTCTGCCAGGACGACAAATCGCAGATCAATTTGTTGAAGGAGGATTTTTGGAAAAGGACCTTCCATCCGCTTTTGAAAGACCTTCTCAAGGAGTCCGGGGTAGGCACTGGAGATATCTCCGGTGTCGTGGTTGCAGGAAACACCACCATGCTCCACCTCGCTTGCGGAACCGACCCGACGCCCCTCGGGACGGTGCCCTTCACTCCGGCATTTCTCGACCAGCGGGAATTCCGTGGCGATGCCTTCGGTCTCCCACGCGACCTCCGCGTGATTTTTTTGCCGGGCATCTCCGCTTATGTCGGAGCCGATATCTCCGCGGGCGCGGCCTGCTGCGGAGTTCGATACGGAGACTCCCCGCAGTTGCTGGTGGATGTGGGAACAAACGGCGAGATTCTGCTCTGCAGTCCTGCGGGCAGCATGGCCTGCGCAACCGCCGCGGGTCCCGCTTTTGAAGGCTGCGGACTGCTCTGTGGAATGCGCGCGGCGGATGGCGTCGTCGGGAAGATCTCCCTGCGAATGGATCCTCTCGGAGCGGAGTTCGATACGATCGGCGGAGCCTGCGATGCGCCGCACGGGATCACAGGATCCGCTTATGTGGACTTCCTCGCCGAGGGGCGGAGGATCGGCCTTCTCACAGAAAACGGACGTTTTGACCGTGAGGTGGTCGCGTTGTATCCGGATCACTTCCGAAAGGAAGAAAACGGCCTGAGCTTCCTGCTCTCTCCCGGCCTGCCGGACTTGCGCATCGGCGAGGTCGATGTCGCGCTTCTTCTCCAGGCCAAGGCGGCCATCGCCGCCGGCATCGAGACCCTGCTCAAACTGCAAAACCTCCCGGCCTCCGGAATCGGCCGCCTCTTCCTGGCCGGAGGATTCGGCCTCCACCTCTCGATTCCCAACGCGATCGCATGCGGACTGCTTCCCGGATTCCGCGCGGAACAGATTTCCGCCGTCGGCAACACCTCGCTGGGAGGAGCCTTCCTCGCGATGCTCGACCGCTCGCTCGCCGCGGAAATGGGCGACCTGCAGGTCGAAACGGTTGAGCTCAACCTCGACCCCGGATTCGAGGACCGCTACCTCGACCACCTCTCGCTGCCAGATCAGGAAAAATCCACGCCTGCGGAACACTGGCTGTAAAAGCACCGGAAAGAACAGGCGGATTTCACGCAACGAACACCAAGCCGGAGAGTTTGGGATCTCTGGAGAAAGCGGGGCATGTCATTCGAGAACCAAGTCGCTGATAACCATTCGATGGTCGGAGAAGCCGCTCCGTTTTGTCCGCACGACTTCGACGCGGCAGGATTTGCTAACCCATATTTGGTCCGGTCTGGATACAGGTAGATCGTTGATTGCTGAGTTACCCCATCCGATTCCCGCCTCCCGGAAACTGTCTTTCATTGCCGGCTCAAGAATGCGAAGAACACCGTCGCCTCCGGGGACGTTGAAATCACCTCCAACAATGCGGGTTGTGCCAAAATCGCTCCATCCGGATTGTGTGAGCAGCACTGCCAATTGTGCCCTGCGCCCGAGCCGGTCGTTGTAATGCGCCGCCCAGCAGGCTGTAGCCCATAGGTCAAATCGGATTTCCGGCGGCGTGAGCCGGACACTAATGACTTCAAATTCCTTTCCTCCTGCCAAACGAGCTTTGGCGCGAGTAAAGAGCGCTCCCTTTGGAGCAGGCAATGGACCGATTGGCCCTCGCGCGATGAGCGAACAATCGAAACCGTAAAAATACTCTCCGTCCCGACCGAATAAATCTCTTGCCAACCGCGCCACAGCCTCCTCCGGCGGAGATTCCTGCAAGAGCACGAGATCGGGGTTCTCGGATGCCACTTCCGTAGCTGCCGCAGATTGACCTGCGCAGTTCAAAGTGATAACTCGAAGCCGCGCGACGCCGCTATTTTTACGAGAGAGCTGGGATGCTTGAAACAAAGACAGAAGAAGGCGCGAAAGGTCGTCAGACAGGGTTACGGTGGCGACAGCCCAAATCAAACAAAGCACGAGAAAGCTTCGGTGCGCACGCCTCAAAAACCACCCAGCGAAGGCCAGGCTCAATCCGACAATGCTCCATGCCCAGAAGGGGAGGAAAGTTGCGGCCGCCATGACATCCCAGCGTCCGATATAACAAACAGTTGCCGCACAAAATAAAAGGAATGACGCAGCGAGCCCGAGCCCTCCAAGCCCACTAGAAAATGTCAGGATGCGTGAGCGGCTCATTTGCGGCGTTCCTTTTTAGCCCGGGCGATGAGACGCTCCAAGCGGTCGAGTTCGTTGTCGGATACGTCGAGTTCGCGGCTCCCAACCAGTGTTGCGACGACACTCTCGGCGGAATTTTCGAAGAAGGTCTCCAACACGCGTTTCAGCACCGAGACCCTGGCTTTTTCCGGCGACACGACCGGCTCGAAGAGGTATCTCGCCCCTTCGCGAACGTGGGTCAGCAGACCCTTTTTTTCCAGAATGCTCAAAGAAGCGCGCACGGCAGAGTAGCTCGGGGACGATTCCATGCCGTCCTGAACTTCCTGGGCACTCGCCCGGCCGCGGGCGTAAACGATTTCCATGATCTGGCGTTCGCGCCGACTCAGGTCGGCGAGGGAGAATTTCAAGCGGGGCATGCAAGTGCTGATAAATCAGCATTGCGTGGCGCGTGAATAAAAATGCTGAAAAGTCAGCATCTTTTTCCGCGGCCTGGAAACGTGAGTTCGGCGATGCCGCTTTTGTCCAGTTCGCCGAGGCCGTCGACGACCATGTGGTCGTATTGGGCTTTGGCGGCTGCGGCGAGCGGCAGGTTGAGGCCCTGTTCGCGGGCGAGTTCGAGAGCGATGCCGCTGTCTTTGGCGGCATGGGCGGCGGAGAAGAAACACGCATGGTCGCGATTGACCATGTCCTCACCGTCGGTGGCGAGCACACGGGAGTTTGCGCCGGTTTGAGAGAAAACTTCCCTGACGGTGTTCAGGTCGAGGCCGAGCGAGGCGGCGAGGCCAAGGCCTTCCGCGAGACCGGCGGTGTTGATGTTCATGACCATGTTCACGAGCGCCTTCACCTGCGCAGCCTGGCCGGCGGGGCCGATGTAACGGAGCAGTTTGCCATCATCCGAGAGGGGCGCGAGCACATCCTGAATGCGGTCGAAGGTTTCGCGACTGCCGCCGCACATGAGATACAGCGTGCCGTTGAGCGCCTGAGTGATGCTCGACGCCATGCAGGCTTCCAAGGAATGTGCGCCGACTTTTTCGCAGCGCTTTCCGATCTCCCGGTGGATGGCGGGCGAGACCGTGGCGCAATTGACAAACGTTTTTCCCAAGGCTCCGACGAGCAGCGAGTCGCCGGTTTCCGCAAAAAGGGCGATTTGCGCGGCATCGTCGGTGACGACCGTGATGACGACATCCGCGGAAGCGGTGATCCCGGCCAGCGTGTCGGCGACATTTGCACCGATTTCGGCGGCGACTGCCTCGGCTCCCTTGCGGTGGGAATCATAAACGGCCGTGACGGCAAAGCCTTGGGATTTGAGGCGGCGGGCCATATTGGCCCCCATGCGGCCGACGCCGACGAATGCGATGGATTTTTTGACGCTCATTTGAACCTAAAAGGAAAAAAGGGAATTAACCACAAAGGACCCAGAGAGCACAGAGGGAAGAAGATACAGGCATTTGAAGGCTTGATGTGCAATCATCGTTTGGGTGAGACTTCCCTTTGTCTTGTGTGATTTCGCAATCCCCAGTCCCTCTTTTGTTTGGGCTCCGTAAACTCCGAGTTCTCCGTGGTTCATTTCGGCTTTTAGGTTGAAGGAATTTTGTTGGGCTGAGAGGGCGGCCCAGCGCTTTTGCGACCAGCGTGCTCAGAACTTTGTCATCCTCCCAACTGCCGGGAAGCGAGGCAAGGCTGTATCCGTCGGGCTCCCGGAACCCGCCGGGGATTTTATCGGCACACCGAATCTTCTCCCCTGGTGCGGGAGACGATTGCGGACGCCCCGCCGGCAGGAGTCAGGGCCGCTCGCGGAATATCTTTTCGTCCGGGGAGTGGGCGAGCGCCCCCCCCGGCTCGATCACCTGAAAGCGGTCGTCATTCCAACGGCCGGCGAGCAAGTCACGAAGCAGGGCGGGATCGCCCGGAATCCTTTCGTATTTCCACCCGAGTGATTCCGCGGCAACTTGGGCATCCGCAGCTTTTTCATCCGCTCCGGGAGTTCCCAGATCGAGATAGACTGCCTTCCCATGCTGCGCCCAGTTTGCCTTCTCGGATTCCAAGAGAAACTCGACGTCATCCGGTTCGAATTTTTCCGACAGTTCGGCGCGAAGCGACTCGAGGCGGCCGGGACCGGGCGTGCGGTTCGCCTTCATCCAGCCCGGCGTGTAGTAATACGAATCCGGGCAGGCAGCCTGCTGGCAGGCAAACTTCTCCTTGCTCCCCATGAAGACTGTGATGCAGTCGTGGCCGCGCGGGATCACCAGCCGGTGGCGTCCGGCACGAAGCCCGGCCGTCCCGAGCCCGCAGAGCGCATAGGCGAGGACGACGGCATCGATGTCCTCCCGCTCATCGAACTTGTCGATCTCCGCCTGAATGGATTTTCGAAGATTGTCCGGATGATCGTGAAGGCCGACTTCCAGAAACAGGGTCTCGACAATATGGGACCCGTTCCCGCCGTGAATCGCAATTTCGTCCTCAAAGACGCGGCATGCGATCAGGGCGATGCGGGGACAGGAGGACATCAGCCCGAAACATTCATGAATGCATCCACTTTTGCGAGGATTTCCTGCTCGCTTCCGGGGACGCTGAGGACATCGCATTCGCTGCCGAGGATGAAGGGATGCCCGGATGTCCGCATTTTTTCAAGCAGATCACGGGAGAGTCTTTCGACGTCGGCGACGGAGAGCTGCGGGGAATAGAACTTCTTAGTCGGGAGGTTTCCGTAAAGCACGGTTGATTCCGGCACAAGAGCGGCGTCTTCCCAGAGGTTTCGCGAGCAGCCCAGACTCATCATCGCCGGGTCCAGCGTCGCGAACCGGGAGACCATCTCATTTGTCAGTTCCCCGCAATCGTGAAAGATCAAGTCAACCCCCCTCGCATCGAGGAGGGCCTTGATCCGCCTCATCGGCGACATGACGTAGCGGTCGAAAATCTCAAAGTTCTCCGCGAGTTGATTCGGAGAAAAATAGACCTGATTGGCAGCCGGTTCGCAAACGATGATCGCCTTGGCCCCGGCATCCGCCTGAGCCGAAAGGTAGGAAAGGATCAACGCGGTTCCCGCCTCCAGGCACTTCTCAACAATCGCAACCTCCGGCTCGTCCTCCCCCGTCATTCCGGAGGCCGCAAGAAAAACCGGGGTGATCGGATCCTTCACGAGCTTGGTCATGAAGGAAAATGGACCGATTCCCATACCGATGGGAACCAGCGAAGCCGAGGAGGCAACGTGGGATATCGCCTCGCAGGTCGCATGCATGCGGGGCGTCATTTGGAGAGGGACGGGATCACCGGGCATCTGCTCGAAATGGAAGGAATCCACCTCGGCGGCGGGAACGCCCAGCGCTCCGAGCAAGGCCGCCTTCTCCAGAGTGAGATCCATGAGCGGGATTGCAAGCGGAGTCCGGAAACGTTCCGCCGTCTCGACGACAATCCCGCCCAGCTTTGCGCCGTCCAGAATGACGGTCTCCGCAGCGCCTTTCGCGTGCAGGACGAGATGCGTTCCGATCGGAGCCCGGTGGCCGCGTGCGGCCAGATCGAGATAGAACGAACGCTTCACTTCGTCTCGCCCAGCAGGGCGAGGGCAAGATCCACGGCGCTGGCCGCATCGGGGCTGTAGCCGTCGGCGCCGATCTCGTTCGCAAAATCCTGGGTGACCGGCGCCCCGCCGATCATGATTTTCAGATCGTTGAGTCCGGCTGCGCGGACCGCCTCGACGGCGGTTTTCATGGCGGGCATCGTCGTGGTCAGCAGGGCGGAGAGCGCCAGCAGAGAGGCTCCGTGCTCCTGAACGGTCGCAACAAATTTTTCCGGCGGGACATTGGTCCCGACATCGACAACACCGAAGTTGGCGCCTTTGAGCATCATGGCGACAAGGTTCTTGCCGATGTCATGAAGGTCGCCCTGCACGGTGCCGATGACAACGGTATGCTTCGGCTTGATGCCCGCCTGAGCAAGAAGAGGCTCAAGAAGCGCCATCGCCTCCTTCATCGCCCGCGCGGCAATCAGCATCTCCGGCACGAAAACCTCGTTGTTTTTGAATTTCTCGCCGATCGCGCTCATTCCGGGAACAAGCCCCTGCTCGACGATGTCGAGCGGCTTCATTCCTTCGTCCAGAAGCGCCTGGGTCAGCGCCTTGGCATCATTGCGTTTGCCTTTTTCAACTGCGAGGGAGAGATCGTTAAGTTTGCTCATGGTGTGGTTGGGAATTGCAGGCACACCATAGCCGCCGCCGCAGCGGGGGTCTTGTGTTCAGGAAGGATTTTTTTGTGTTTTCCCCCTCGCCGCCCGCGTTTCACGGTATTGCTTCGGGGAGGTTTTTTTCAGCTTTTGAAAGACGTGAGTGAAGTAGCTCTGGTCGCAGAACCCGCACTCGGCGGCGATTGCCGCCATTGAAAGCTCCGTGGTGACGAGAAGCTCGCAGGCCCGGTCGGTCCGTGCCTCCCGGACAAGGTCGGTGAAGGTGCGCCCGGTGCGCTCCTGCAAAAGTTCGGCAAGATGTCCCGGGGAGACTCCGGCTTTCCTGGCCACCGATGTCCGGTCGATCTCTCCCCCGCATTCCTCCCGGATGACCTGCAATGCGCGGGTCACAACGGCCGGAAGCGCAAAATCCTGCCGCCGCTCGACCGCCTCGAAAATCCGGACAACCGAATCCCTGAGCCAGCGGGCAAGGTGCTCGTCGTCGTCGATTCCGGCCAGCTCCGTCAGGTGGGTGAACCGCAGCCCCAGGACCTCCGACTGCGGAGCCCCGGCCTCGACCGCGGCACGCGACATCATCACGATCAGTTCGAGAAGCAGCCCCTTGAGGAGCTCGCTCCGCTCGGCACCGGCGCTGTAGATGTGCACCAGAAGCAGGTTGATGATGCGGGTGGCCTCGCGGCGATCCCCCCTGCGGATCGAGGCGAGCAGGGCAGGTTCCTCATAGAGATACAATTCCCGGATCCTGTCGAAAGGCACGGACGGATCCACCTCGACCGGGGGGAAGTCGTTGTTCGGCATCGCCTATTCGTAGCGGAGAGCCTTGACCGGGTCGAGGCGGGCAGCGAACCATGCCGGAATGAGAGCGGCCAGCGAGCAGATGAGGAATGCGCTCACGCAGATGATGGCCACATCAGAAGGCACGATTTGAGCCGGGATCTCGCTGAACTGGTAAACGGAACGCGGAAAGATCTCGATGCCAAAACCGGTCGCGAGCCAGTGGCTGACCTCGTTGCGATACTGGACCATCCCGATCCCGAGGGCGAGACCTGTGATTGTCCCGAAGACACCCACCACCATTCCCTGAGCGAGGAACACGCCGATGATCTGATGGGTGCGGGCACCGAGCGCCTTCATCACGCCGATCTCACGGGTCTTCTGGACGGTGACCGTGATCAGCGTGTTCATGATCCCGAACGCGGCGACCAGGACGATGAACATCAGCAGGAAGAACATGACGTTTCTCTCCATGCGGATGGCATCGAAGATCTGCTTGTTGAGATCGATCCACGTCAGGGCAAACTCCGGCGGAGTAAGCTTTTCGTTGAGGACATCCCTGACCTCGGGGGCCAGATAGGGATTGGTGGTGCGGAGCGCGAGCCCATGCACACAGTCTCCGAGGTTGTAGAGTTCCTGGCCGATGTAGAGCGGAACGATCAGAAACTCGCTGTCGTAGAGATACCGGCCGCTTTCAAAAATTCCGGTGACTTCCAGCTCCTTGGGCAGCACCATCTGCTTCAAGGCCGCCGCATCGGCCGCATTTCCCCCCTCCTTCTCGATCCGGTTCAGTTCGGTGAGGATCTGGTCGAAGTTTCCCGGGGAATAGACCGTCACCTTGTCCCCCACCCTGGCACCCAGCGTTCGGGCGAGTTCGGACCCCAGCACGGTCTTGTCGCCATCGAGGTCATACTTGCCCTCGACGATGTATTCCCCGACGCTGACAACCTTTTCTTCGAGCTCCGGCTCGACGCCGCGGATTTTCGGGGCGAGCCGGCGGTTCTGGAATTCCACGATGACTGGGCCCTGCACAAACGGAGCCGCCGCCGTGACGCGGGGATCCTCCTGACACAGCTTCATGGTCTTCGTCCAATCCTCCATGACCGCCTGATTGCTGATGACCAGATGCGCGTCGAACCCGATGACCTTGCGGCGCAGCTCAAGCTCGAATCCCGTCATGACCGAGATCACAAGGATCAGCACCATGATCCCGAGCGTCACCCCGAGAATCGACACGAGCGTGATGATCGAGAGAAACGTGCGCTTCGGCTTCAGGTAGCGGAGCGCAAGAAAAAGGCTGAAGTTTTTTGTCAACATGGAGGATTTCTTCCTGCGGAAATGTCGTGGGGATCAGGCGGGGGCAAGGTCTCCCGTGGAGTTGACCATCCATGTCCCGGAAGCGGAAAGGCGCTTTGTTCCGGCATCCACGATCCGGTATCCGCGGATCCGCAGGTATTCCGGGACGTCCGCCGACTTCATTTCCGCATCCGACAGCTCCTGCAGTTCAAATGCCGGGCCGGACGGGATCGTGGAGTCCCTGATGGTGATATCGGTGCCGGGAGCAGCCGTGACAGCAAGCGCCGCCCCATCGGAAACAGCGACATTTTCCAGTCGGACGTCGCCATCCAGAACGAGAGTGCAATCGCCTGTGAGGCTGCCCCCGCTGATCCGGTCGCGGACGTCCGCGATGGTGAGTGCGAACGACGGGCGCAGGATGACTCTCGGACCCGCGGTGAAAGGGATTCCCCGGATCATCGTGGTCCGGCCGTCTTCAACCGCCATTCCCGACATGCGGAGTTTTTGACGGCCCGCGAGATAGAAGTCGTTCTCTGCGCTGGATGCGCTCTCCGGCGGTCCGGCTTGGGCGACCTTGGCCGCCGCATCCGCCAGGTTGTTCTTGCAGGCACTGAAGCACCATGCCCGGTCAAAAACGGTCACGCCGACCTTTTCGCCCGCCGTGAAAAGTTTCGGCAGGTCCTGCATCATCGTCTCCAAGCGTGCCGGTTTCTTGAACTGCGTTCGCGCGGCGTCCGAGAATTTTGGGTTCACGAACTCTGCGACGATCCCCTGCGATGACTCAAGAACTCGGAGATACGGCTCCAGCCGGATGATGAGAACGTTGATGTTGCCTGGAAAAAGCGAGAAGCCGCGACTGTCCGGCACGTCGCCCTCCGGGCTGACAGTGGCCCGCAGCAGCGGGTCAAGCTGGTTGTATTCAACATTCAGGGTGAGATCGGGCGATCCGTTCTTCTTCAGCCTTGCCAGCCCGCCGACGGCTTCGCCGGGAATCCGGTTCACGGCAATCGAGTTGAAATCGTAGCCGTGAAGCTCCGAGACGCCGATCGCGGCCAGCGCCGCATTGAACACCTGACCGTTTGTATCCTGGATGAAGAGCAAATAGCGCACGCCCGCCGCAGCGAGCTTTTTAGCCGTTCCGCTCGCATGGAGGAGCATATGGATGTCGCCGTGACCATGCGGCTTCAAAACGAGGTCGTATTTTCCTTCCAGCGCAAGATGCCCGTCAATGTCCGACAGGGCGGGAACCAGTTCCTGGCAGAGAATGACGACCTGATCCTTATCGAGTTCGAAATTCCCGTTCGCCTCCAGCGTGGCGAGCGTCCCCTCGTTCGTCTCCCGGCTTGTCATGATGACGAGCGGAATTTTCCTTCCGAGGCGGCGGGACGCCGCGAGGATCACCGATGCAAAATGGGCCAGATACGTCGTCCCGGTAGTGACTTCGACCGGGATGTCGAGCTTGATGCCGTGGTAGCCGAGGCGCTCCCCAAGCCCCCCGGCAACAAGGACCACGCCGGTCTCCGCAAAACATTTCAAGCCGGCGGCCTCCGCCTTGTCGTATTCCTCCCCGAACCCGGAAAGATCGGCAAGATCGGGACGGACGGGCATGCAACCTTCAAAGGGATTCGCTCCGGCCGAGGCCTCCGCGAGCAACCGGCGCGCGTTGGAAATGTAGCCCGGAAGTCCTCCCGGATACGAGCGGTGGGCCTTGGCAAGCGTATTCAGAAACCGGCGTTTCTCCGCATCCTTCACCCCCGGAGCATCCCAGTCGGAAAACAAGTGATGCTGGCCCTCGGCGAGCAGGGCCTCTGCAAGTTCAGCGTGCCCGGATTCCACAACCCCCGCATCGACATTCGAAGCGAATCCGGCAAGTTCCGGATGGTCTTTTAAAAAAGATTTCAGATGCGGCATGGCTGCGCATCATGGACCGAAATTCCCCGTCGATGCAACTGATCTCTAAACGCATTGCTCCCCGGCCGAACCGACCTTTCCCCGGCGCAGGCAAACCGCCGGAACGATGACTAGGAAGGAAGTGGCGAGGCACCAGGCGACACCCGTCGCGCAGACGAACCCCAACCCGTTCAGCGCGGGATTCCGCGCGAGCATCAGCGCACCAAAGCCCGTGATGGTTGTCAGTGCGCTGATGAGAACGGGCTTCATCACGGACGGCAGGGTCCCGGAGATTTTTCCCGGTTCCCGGATGGCGAGCAAAAGGTGAACGCCGTAGTCCACTCCCACAGCCAGGATCAGTGGAAATGCCAGGACATTGAGCAGGTTGACCGGACGGCCCGTGATCTTGAGAGTGGCGACAGTCCCGCACATCGCAAGAAACAGCGCGGCGATGTGGAGCGCGAATGCCCGAAACTCCCGGTAGATGAAGAGCAGGAGAGCGAGAATAACCGCCACCACGATCCCTCCAAAAAGGAGAAGCTCCCTGGTTGCCCACGGAACGAGGGATTGCAGCATCTGGCTCCATCCAGTGACAAATGCGCCAGGTGCCGCGCGATGCACCGCCTCTTCGACCACGCGTCTGCTCCCGGGGTCTGCATTCTCCGGAAGCTGCAAATAATAGATCACGTCGCCTGCCCCGGGAGCCAGCATCCGGTCGAGAACAAACCACCAGGGAGATGCGGCCGGAAGGCGGGCATGGAGAGATTCCGGGGATTGCAACCCTTGGAGAAGACGCACTCCGGAATCCAGCGCGCCGGGCCGGAGCCCTGCGGATTCTTCCGCTGTGGCAAGACTGCGCTGCACCCCCTCCATATCAAGGGCGCGGACTTTCGCGATGTTGCGCCCGACCCGGGAGAGGTCGAGCGAGAGGGGGGACGGGCTGGAGAATTTTGCGATCAACCCCCGGGACTTCAAATCCTCCATGGCACGATCCAAGTCAGGCAGCATCCCCTGGCCGACCGGCCCCGGAACAAGAACCATCACCGGCTCGAAGGCGGCCGGAAAAACCTCCATGATGCGGGCCAGCGTCCTGGCCGCGGGGATGTCACGCGGCTCCAGGGAATGCGTGGAGGTATCAAAATGCAGCGGCCTCCAGGGAACGACAGCGATCAGAAACACCACCGGAAAAACCATGCTGGAAAAGAGGGGAAGCCTCCGCGATTTCATGAGCCAGACACAAAGCCGCAATACCGGGTCGCCATCGCGGACTGGAACCTCCCTCTCGAAGAGCGGCATGAAGGCGATCATCCCAACGGCCCCCGCCACGACCCCGATGGCGATCAGGATGCCAAGCTGCGCGAAGCCGGCCGATCCGCTGAAGGAAAGGGCGGCGAAACCGAGGGATGTCGTGAGGGCAACCCACAGGATCCCGGGGGCCGCGTGACGAACCGAATCCTCAATCGCCGCCTCGCGAGCCATTCCCGCCCCCCTCGCACCGACATATCGCTGGTAGAGCAGCAGGCTGAAATCATCCCCGAGACCGACAAGGATCGAGCAGAACCCCATCGCGACGACGTTGAGCTTGTCAAAAACCAGCGACCCTGCGGAAAGGGCCAGCATGCAGCTCCAAGCCAGGATCAGCACCGAGCCGGCCAGCGGAACGAGCGAGCGAAATGAAAACCAGAAGAGGCACGTGACGGCCGCGATCGAGACCAGGCTCGTCAGCACGATGTCCCGCTGCATGGAGCTGGCAATCTCATCCACATACGGCGAACGCCCGGTCACGGAAACATGCGGCGCACCGGGCCGCGCCGCCATCACGCCGAGAAACCCGTGAACCGACCTCATCAGGCTGGAGCAGCTCTCCGCGGACAGGTCGGGTTGGTTCGTGACGACGGGAATAATCCGCGCATCTCCGGAAGTCATGTCGAAGGTCTCTGCAATCGAAAGCTTTTGGGAAAGCCCTGCCGCAACCGGGGCGATCAGGCCGGTGGGATCATTGGTCAGCTCCATGAGCGCCACCGGAGAGCCCGCCGCCGCCCTGGCAGCCAGCAAGCTGACGTGCTGCTTCAGCTTTTCCGCATCGAGCAGATCCAGCGTGCGGTCAAAATCCTCATCGTCCTGAGCCAGAAGAAGCGGGGCCACAAGCTGCGGAAGGGTCTCCCGGCCGACGGAGGATTCGGTCGGGGGAGCGTCCAGAACCCGCGTCACCCACGGCTGGCGGGAAAGCTCCTCGACGAAATCATCCACGGACGAGGGGTCGCCGCCCTCGACAAGGAATGCCAGCTCGCGCGAGGAGTTGAACCGGGAATTGTAAAGCTTGAGCCCCTGGACGGCCGGCGCGTCGGCCGGAAGAAGGTTCAGGATCTCGGAGTCAAACGCCTGCCGGCTCTGAAAAATAAAAACGGCTCCGAACAGCAGCAAGAGGGCCGCTGCAATCAGGACGCCCGGACGCCGGACGGCCAGACGGGCGAGGAACAATGGAAAATGTGAAATGCAAAATGGAGAATGAGAAACACCTTCGGGCCCGGGAAAGTCACTCTTCATTCTACATTCTTCATTCTACATTTCCCATTCCCGCCATCGGCGGGCTAAACGTTGAACCGGAACTCGACGACATCGCCGTCCTGAACCACATATTCCTTGCCTTCGAGACGCAGCTTGCCGGCTTCCTTCGCCTTGGCTTCCGATCCAAACGCCACCAAATCGTCGAATGCAATGATCTGCGCAGCAATGAAGCCGCGCTCGAAATCGCTGTGGATGACCCCCGCCGCCGCCGGGGCCTTGTCGCCCGCGTGAATCGTCCATGCGCGGGTTTCTTTCGGGCCCGTGGTGAGATACGTGCGGAGACCGAGCAGGTGGTAGGCCGCGCGGATGAGCTGGCTCACGCCGCTGTCCTCGACCCCGAGGCCCGCGAGAAATTCCTTCGCCTCTTCCGCAGGCAGGTCGGCAAGCTCGCTCTCAATCTGGGCGCTGATCACCACGGCTTCACTGCCGAGGTGCGTGGCGGCATACTCCCGGACGGCCTGCACATGCCTGGAAGCCACAGATCCGGCATCGGTCGAGCCGAGGTCGTTCTCCCCGACATTGCAGGCGAAGAGGGTGGGTTTTGAAGAAAGCAGGAAAAACCCCTTCAGGAGGGCCTTTTCCTCGGGGCTGAGATCCAGGGTCAGGGCCGGCTTCCCGGCATCGAGATGGGGCGTGAGCTTTTCCGTGAGCGCCAACTCGGCCTTGGCCTCCTTGTCGCCGCTTCTCGCACCCTTCTGCGAACGCTCACCCCGCTTTTTCACGGAGGCCAGATCCGCGAGAATGAGCTCTGTGTTGATCACCTCGATGTCCCGGATCGGATCGACCGAGCCGGACACATGGTGGATGTCCTCGCTCTCGAAACACCTCACGACCTGGATGATGGCGTCCACCTCGCGGATGTGACTCAGAAACTGGTTGCCGAGCCCCTCCCCCTCGCTGGCTCCGGCCACGAGCCCGGCAATGTCCACAAATTCGATCGCCGCAGGCAGAAGCTTCTCGGACTTGGTGATGGCGGCCAATTTCCCGAGACGGTCGTCGGGAACGCTCACAATCCCGACATTCGGCTCGATCGTGCAAAACGGGAAATTCGCCGCCTGCGCCTTGCGCGTGCGGGTGACAGCATTGAAGAGTGTGGACTTCCCGACATTCGGGAGCCCGACGATTCCGGCTCGAAGCATAGGACGCGGACCCTACAGTGACACCGCGCAGGGAGGGAAGGACGAAAACAGCAGGCCCCGTGTGCAGAGAAAGAAATTCTTCTCATCGCACGCGCGATCCGCTGCAATGACTCCATGCATTTGAACGAGGTGGCCACCTACTTGAACGGGCTTTTGAGCATTCCGGATTTCCCGGATTTCCCGAATGCCATGAACGGTCTCCAGGTCGAAAATTCCGGAAGCCTCTCCCGGATTGGCGCGGCGGTTGACGCCTGTGAGCCGGTGATCAAGGAAGCCGCCGCAGCCGGAGTGGACCTCCTCATCGTGCATCACGGACTGTTCTGGGGAGGGCTGACTCCCCTCACCGGAGCCTCCTACCGGAAAACCCGGATGCTGATCGAGGCCGACATGGCGGTTTACAGCGCCCACCTTCCTCTGGATGCCCACCCGCGCCTCGGCAACAACGCGCTCCTCGCAGCCGCACTCGGTCTCTCGGACGGCGAGCCGTTCTTTTCGGCGACCGACCGCACGATCGGGTGGAAGTTCGAGGCGGAGATCAGCCGCGAAGTCCTGAGAAGTTTGTTGGAGAAGGCGCTGGGAGGCCCGGTCCACCTTGCGCCCGGCGGTCCGGTCCTCGCGCGCAAGATCGGCGTGGTCACCGGCGGCGCGGGCGGAGACATCGCCAGGGCTGCTGCGGAAGGCGTGGACACGCTGATCACCGGCGAAGGCCCTCACTGGTCGTTCACGGCGGCCGAGGAACTCGGAATCAACCTCTTCTACGGCGGACACTACGCCACCGAGACGTTCGGCGTGAAGGCGCTCGCCGCGGAACTCTCCGAACGATTCGCCCTCCCCTGGCAATTCCTCGACCACCCGACCGGGCTTTGATCCGCCGCGCGCGGGCGGAGCCGGGGATTTTCCGCCGAACCGAATCAATGGCGCTTGTCAAATCCCTGAAAATGTCACAAGAATAAGATTCCTTCCCATGCCGACCGATCATTTGGAAAACTGGTATCTGAAAAAGCACGATTCCGCAGAAATCTTCGGTCCTGTCCGCTTTGAACAAATCCGCTCGTGGGCGCTGACGGCGCAGATCAACTCGCAGGACATGGTTTCCACCGACAAGGAAGTGTGGACAAAAGCGCCGATGATTCCCGACCTCACAATGGACTGGCTCATCGAGGTCACAGAGAATCTTCTCTACGGACCGACCACGGCAGAGGCATTGATGGAGTTCTGCAGGCTGGGGGAAATCACCCAGGACACTCCGATCATCAACTGCAAAACGACCGAGGCCCTGACTCTCGGAAAGGCGGCGTTTTTTACCGAGGGGCTGCCGATGCCCGGATCGGATAATCCCCTGGCTCCCGCAAAGGGAGGAATCCGGGTCAATCTTCAGAAACGCATACGCGAACTGGAATGCTCGCTCCTGGAAAAGCGCCGCCAACTGGCCGTCGCACAGGAAACCATCGCCAGGCTGGAGCTGAAGGTCCGGGAGCTGGATCACAAGCTGGCCGATATCCGCGCAGGCCGGAAATAGCCGCTACTTCGGGCCGGGAAGATAGGACATCTCCGCGATGACGGGCGTCGTCAGCACCGTCGTGGAATCCTTCTCGAAGGTGTAGGCGAGCCGCCCGCCGACAAAAACCCTGTTCGGGGTGTATTCGGAAGAGTCGGCATTCGTTCCCCCGCAGATGATGATCTGCAAGGCGCGGGCCTGCTTGTTGGACGAGGTCAAAATGGCGTGGAGGTTTTTCCCGACACACACCGCATAGATGACGTCCTCGGTGGTCCGAATCTCCACATTGTCCCTGGCCTGCAGGGACTCCACGTCGAGCTTCTCGATAATTTTGCCGCCGGAGGCGGGCGAAGCAACGGTTCGGAGAGTGTCAGGCACCACCGCGCTGGAATCGTCGGGACTCATGGGCTGGAAGTTTTCCGTCAGATTCCCGGGTTTGGCAACGTCAAATCAAAAGGGACCTTCTTCCCCGCGGTTCGTGCCCGGCAATCCCACATCCCACGTTTCCATGAGATTTTCCGGAAGCTCGGAGAGAAACCGCGACGGGCGCTGGAAATTGTCGCCGTATCCCGCATTGAGGCGGAGTTCCGGGTAGGTCAGATAAAGCTCGTCCTTGCAGCGCGTGATCCCGACATAGAACAGTCGGCGCTCCTCCTCGATGGAATCCGGACTCTCCAGACTTCTCGCGCTGGGAAACATCCCGTCGGCGAGCCAGACAAGAAAAACCACCTTCCACTCCAGACCCTTTGCCTGATGGAGGGTGGACAGTGTGATTTTCTCGGAGTCCGCGTCGCCGGCGAAGGCGTCCGCAGTCTCGACTCCTCCGAGGAGCGCAAGCTGCGAGAGAAATTCCGCGGTCGAGTCGAACTGGCCGGCGAATCCCGCCAGCGTCGCGAGGTCCTCGCGCCGGGCATCGAAGTTCGCGAATTTCGTCTTCATATAGTCCTCGTAGATGGCGAAGAGCACGCACTCCATCATGGCGGCGGGAGGCAGAGGACCGGTCGCGGGAACGAGATCGGAGACCGTGTGGACGAGCTGCGCCCAGGTTTTTGCGGACTTCGCGGGAACTTTCAAGCCCTCAAGCCGGGAGAAGTCAGCACCTCCAGCCAGCGCCCCGGACGTCTGCGTCCAGAGGGATTCCGCGGTCTTGTTCCCGATGCCGGGCAGAAGGCGGACGATGCGCTTGAAGGCGACTTCGTCACGCGGGTTCGTCGCAAATTTCATGAATGCGGCGACATCCTTGACATGGGCCTGCTCGAAAAACCGGAGCCCGCTGGTGATGGCAAACGGGATCCCGCGCCGGGTGAACTCCATCTGGATTTCCATTGAGTGGTAGTGCGCGCGGTAGAGCACCGCCATCTCATGAAGCTCGATCCCCTCGTCGCGGAGTTCCAGGGCTCGCTGGGCGACAAATGCGGCCTGCTCGGAATTCGTTCCCAGGCACACGAGGGCCGGACGGACGGGATGCGGGCCGCGGACGGCCGCAAGGTTTTTTGGAAACTGGTTTTCGTTCCCGAGAATCGCGGCATTCGCCAGGTTCAGGACCTCGGGCACGCTGCGGTAGTTGGTTTCAATCTTGTAAACCTTCGCGCCCGCATGGCGCTCCGGAAACCGGAGGATGTTCTCGCAGTCCGCCCCGCGCCAGGAATAGATGCTCTGCGCATCGTCGCCGACGACCATGATGCTGCCGTGCTTCGCCGCGAGCAGATCCACGAGTTCGGCCTGGATCCGGTTCGTATCCTGATACTCATCCACGAGCACGTGCCGGAACTGCTGCTGATACCGCTCCGCGACGTCCGGATTCGTGAGGAGAAGTTCCAGCGTCTTGCAGAGAAGATCGTCGAAATCCATCGTGTTGGATTCCTTTTTCCCGGCCTCATAAAGGCCCTGGACGCGCTCGATCTCCGCCTCCAGCGGGATGAAATACCGGTATTTCTCCCCGAGAACCTTGCGGACCGGGGACCCGGTGTTGATGGAATAGCTGAAGATGTCAGCAAGGACCTCGGCCTTGGGAAACCTGCGTTCCCCGGATGAAAGCCCCTCGCGGGCGAGCACGCTGGCCAGCAGATCCTCCTGATCCTCGCGGTCCATGATCGTGAATCCCGGCCGGAATCCGATCCGCTCGGCGTGGGAGCGCAGGATCCGGTTTCCGATCGCGTGGAACGTGCCGCCCCAGACTCCCTCGCCCCCGCCCGGGACCAGCGTCCGCACCCGGTCGAGCATCTGGCGGGCGGCCTTGTTCGTGAAGGTCAGAAGCAGGATGGAACGGGAGGGAATCCCCTGCGCCAGCAGCCAGGCCACCCGGTAGGTCAGGGTGCGCGTCTTTCCGCTCCCGGCGCCGGCAATGACCAGCGCGGGTCCCGGCGGTGAAGTCACCGCATCATGCTGCTCGACATTCAGCTCCGCCGCAAAATCAATCGGGGGGACGTTCGGGGGGACGTCAAGAGTGTAGGCTCTGGCCACGCGTCACTCGGCTCCGGGAATTCGGAATTTTTCCATGGTCGAAGGGGACATTCCCAGACCGTAGGCCAGAAGATTCACCGACTCGTTCCAGATCCTGGACTTGCTGTCCCCCAGAACAACGGCGATGACGTCCTTCCCGTTGTAGGAACCGCTGGAGATCAGGCAGTGGCCGGCTTTTTCCGTGTAGCCGGTCTTCATTCCGTTGCAAAACGAATAGTATCGCAGGACCCGGTTCGTATTTTTCCACGTGGTCGTCTTCCCTGTGCTGTAGCGGAAGGTGAGAGAGCGGATCTTCATGATCTCGCGGAGGACGGGCTCACGGTAGACCGCCCTTGCCACACGGGCCATGTCGCGTGCGCTCGAATACTGGCCGTCGGCAGGAAGGCCGTTCGGATTCATGAAATTGGAGGAGTAGCCCCCGAGCGAACGCATCGTTGAGTTCATCCGCTCAGCGAAGTCGGCCACGCTGCCGGCATTGTCGCGGGCGAGTGCGCGGGCGGCATCGTTGCCGCTGTGGACCAGCAGACCGCGTAGAAGCTGTTCGCGCGAATATTGTTGTCCGGGCCGGATATAAAGTTTTGTGGGTTCGCAGTTGGTGTCCGTTTCCTTGATCGTGACCATCTGCGAGAGGTCGCCCGCATTGGCGACAATGAAGGCCGTGAGAAGTTTCTGCGTGCTCGCGACCGGCCGTTTCTCGTCCTCGTTCTTCTTCAAAAGCACACGCCCGCTGTTGGCGTCGAACAGGATCGCGGAACGCGCGGTGACAACCGGCGGTTCCGCGGCTGCCAGGGCTCCGGCGGTAAGAACGAGAGCCAGGATGAGATGGATTTTTTTCACGGGCGGGACACTACCTGTTTGCGGGCCCGGATTTAAGCACTTTCTCAACGGCCGGATCTTTTTCCGCTCCGAGCTCGATGGCTCGATAGTAGTGCCGGCGGGCAAGCTCGACCGCCGGCGGCTTCTCCTCCAGATAAAAAATCGCGAGGTTGTAGTGCGCGTCGGCGTAGGTCGGGTCGAGTTCGACAGACCGCCGGAGCTCGGATTGAGCTCCATCAATCCAACCCTTCCGGCCGATGACGACACCGAGATAGTTTCGGGCGCGGGGATTCCGCGGGTCCTGCAGAACCGCCTGCGCCAGAGCAGCCAGCGCGTCGTCGAACTTCTCCCGGTCCATGTAGATCATCCCGAGCGTCAGCCATGCGGACGGGTTCTCGAGGCGGATCGTCACCGCCTTTTTCAAAAGCTCTTCCGCCCGCGCGGCATTTCCGGAATAAAACTCCACAAGGCCGAGATTCACCAGGCCGACGAGGCTGTCCGGCACAAGGGAAAGAACCTGCTCAAATGCCTTCCGCGCACCGGGATAATCCTTGCGCTGGAAGGCGGCATTCCCCTGGTTGGTGGCCTCGCGCGCAACTTCCGGGACAAATGCCGCCGACTTTTTTTGTTCCTCTGTGGATCCGGAAGCCAGCGCGGGAAGCACCGCAAAAACAAGGAGGAGTGCTCCAACCCGGAGCGCGAACCTCGCAAGGCTGGAACCGTGCCCGCGCGGGGTTTTCCGGGCACAGGCACCGCTTGTTTGATTTTTCATTCGCCGGAGAGCTCCCTGGACCTTTGGGTCGCCGCACTCACCGCCTCGATGACGGCGCTGCGGACCCCGCGTGTCTCAAGTTCCCGGAGCCCCGCCATCGTCGTGCCGGCCGGGCTGGTGACCATCTCGCGAAGGACGGCCGGATGCTCTCCGGTTTCGGCCAGCATTTCTGCGGCCCCGACCACGGTCTGCACCGCCAGATCCAAGGCCAGCTTGCGGGGAAGCCCGCAGGCCACCCCGCCGTCGGACATCGCCTCGATCACAAGGTAAACATATGCGGGGCCGCTCCCGCTGAGCCCGGTCACCGCATTCAACATTTTTTCCTGAACGGCAAAGGTCGTTCCGATGCTGGCGAACACGGCCTCCGCCGCCGCGATATCGGCAGGAGTCACAGAATCCGAGCAGGCGTAGGCGGTGGCGGATCGCCCAACCATCGCCGCGGTGTTCGGCATCGCCCGGATCACCCGGCATCCGGGTGCCAGCCTGGACAGGGAGGCAATCGACACGCCCGCAACAATCGAAATGATGAGCTTGCCATCCAGGGCTGCACCGGCCTGCCCAACCGCACCGGCGACATCCGCAGGCTTCATGCAGAATAGAATGTTCGGCGCGGCGGCGGCGGCCTCTCCATTCGAAGCCACTACGTTCACGGACGCTTCCTCCTTGAGTTTCCCGAGCAATGCCGGTTCGGGACAGGCGGCAATAATTTCCGAGGGCCCGCACACCCCGCTCCGCAGCATTCCGTGAATGATCGCCGAGGCCATTTTCCCGGCCCCCAAAAACGCATATTTCATGGCGGCGAAGCTAGCACCGCATGTCCCCGCGCGCGAGCGCCGATTTTCGGGCGATTGATTTTCGATTCGCATGAGCGGGTTCCTTGTCCATAATCCCGCCCATGGAAGAAAATTTTCCGAAAGGCCACGTCGAGTCGCTCTGGGCACCCTGGAGGGTCGAGTATTTTCAGGCCGAGCACCGGACGGGTTGGGATTTTCTGACTGAGGCGGCCCGGACCAGTGACGATGCGGCACATCTCGTCGTGGCCCGCAGGAAATCAAGCTTCCTCATCATGAACAAATACCCGTATTCCGCCGGGCACCTGATGGCGGTTCCCTACCGGAAGACCGACGACATGTCGGACCTGACCGGGGACGAGGTCCTCGAGCTTTGGGATCTCGCCATCCTCGCGCAAAGGCTCCTCAAGAAGGCGGTCATGGCCCAGGGGTTCAACCTCGGCTGGAACCTCGGCCGCGCCGCTGGCGCAGGAGTCGAGGGGCACATCCACATCCACATCGTTCCGCGCTGGGCGGGGGACTCAAACTTCATCGCCACGATCGGCGGCACGCGCGTCATCCCGGAAGCGCTCCAGCCGCTCTACGAGCGACTCATGGCCATCCAACTTCCGTGAACTTCTCGAATCTCGGCCAGCTCCTTTCCGGCGGCAGCGGGATCGGGCAATTGATGGACGACCTCGGCCACGCGCTTGCCACCTCCGGCCCCTCGCCCCACATGCTCGGCGGCGGCAATCCGGCCCACATCCCGGAGATGGAAAAGATCTGGGCCGATCGCATGAGGGAGATCACCAGCGATCCCGCAACCCTCCGCCGCACGCTCGCGATCTATGATCCTCCGCGCGGAAATCCCGGCGTCCTCAACGCCGTGGCCTCGCTCCTGAAATCCGAATACGGCTGGCCGGTCGGACCGGAAAATATCGCCGTCACCCCGGGGGGACAGACCGCGTTCTTTTTTCTCTTCAACCTCTTCGGCGGACGCCGCGCCGACGGATCGCAGGGGAAAATCCTTTTTCCCTTGATGCCGGAATACATCGGCTACGCAAACCAGGCCCTCGAGCCGGGAATGTTCACCTCCCTGCGGCCTGCCATTGAGCGGACCGCCCCTCACACGTTCAAGTATCACCTCGACTTCAGCCGCCTCAACCCGGGGCCGGAAGTCGGCGCCATGTGCGTCTCCCGGCCGACAAACCCGAGCGGGAACCTGATCCCGGATGCCGAAATGCAGCGGCTGGCCGACATCGCGGAACAGCACGGAATCCCGCTCATCATTGACAATGCCTACGGCTGGCCGTTTCCGGGAATTGTGTTCGGGGATGCCAAGCCGGTCTGGACCGGACGGACGGTTCACGTCATGAGCCTCTCGAAGTTCGGGCTGCCCGGCACGCGCACCGCCTTCGTTGTCGGTCCTCCCGAAATCGCCGCCGCAATCTCCTCAATGATGGCGGTCACGGGACTGGCAAACGGAAACTTCGGCCAGGCAATCGCCGGCCCGCTGATCGAGAGTGGAGAGGTCCTCCGCCTGAGCCGGGAGGTGATCAAGCCGTATTATCAGCGGAAACGGGACGCCGCGCTCGAGGCCGTTGCCGAGTTTTTTCCGGACAGCCTTCCGTATGCGCTTCACCGGAGCGAGGGCGCCATGTTCCTGTGGATTTGGATCGAGAACTCGCGCCGCTCCTCCCGCGAGCTCTACGAAGCCCTCAAGGCCAGGGGCGTCCTTGTCGTTCCGGGGGAATATTTCTTCTTCGGAGAGCCCGACGGGGAATGGCGGCACCGCCACGAATGCCTGCGGGTTTCGTTCGCCATGGACGAGGACGACGTGCGCGCCGGCCTCAAAATCATCGGCGGGGAAATCGCGCGCTGCGGCTAAAGTCCGAGATCCTCAAACCGGTTGACCCGGAAATCCTTCTTGGGAGCCACCGGGGACTTTGCCGGCGACACCCTGGCGTCAGGAGCTTTGCGAAGCGCGGACTCGTCGGTCGGCCCGCCTGTGATGGTTCCCGTGTTGTAGGTATTGATCACGATCATCGCGCTGCGTCCCCCGCCCGGAAGTTTCCGGTGCGACGAAATGAACACATTCGGCTTGTGGTAATTCACAAGATCCCGGGGAAATGCGGACCGGTTGATCCCGATGTAAAGGTTCTTGCGGATCTCAAAATGCAGGTGGGCGACATACATGCCGCGGTTCGTGCCAATCGTCCCCACCTGCTGGCCCCGGGTCACCTGCTGCCCCTCCCGGACCATGATTTTGTCGAGATGGGCATACATCGAATCCACGGTGGTGAGGCTTCCATTTTCCATGTAAACGTGCCGGATCAACACGACATTGCCCCATCCCATCCGCGCATCCCTCGCGAACGTCACATAGCCGTGCCCGATCGCATAGACCGGAGCCCCGAGGTCGCTGCCCCCTCCTCCCAAACCATTCCAATCCTCCCCGGGATGATAGGAAAGAAATCCGCGGGATTTGTAATATCCGTCGGCATCCGGCTTCCCGACCGGCTGGTCGAACCCGTCCGCCACGCGCGTCCGAACCTGGTCCACCCGCGGAGCGGCAGCAAGCAGCGCGGCGAAAAGAAACATCGCCATCCAAAAAATCCATCGTCGCATGGGACGTGCAGCCTAGCGGCGGAGGAGGAAATGCGCAACCCCTCAGGGCTTTTCCGGAACGATCACGTTGAGTTCCCTGACGCTCACATACGGGACAAACCCGATCGCGCGGAGTTTTTTGTAGGCATCCTCAATGCAGGCGCGATTTTTTGCGTAATCGATTCCGAAGACCTTTTTCCCCGCCTGCTTGATGGCGAGCGCATTTTGCCGGTTCTCCTCACACCATGGCTGCTTCGCGGGCTTGTCGTGGGCGATGTAAAAGACCGACTCGATGCCGACGCCGTCGATGGCATCGAGATACTTCCGGTTCGGCTTTGGCTCCGCGAATGTCCATGTGTAAAGCTCGGGACAATTTTGCGGGACGATCCGGAAGGCCGGATTCTTTGCCTTTGCGTAGCGGGAGATGCGCGCGATCAGGTCAACCATCGCGTTTGCACGCTGTTCGAGCGTCATGGCCGATCCGGAAATTTCCTCATACGTTGTGACCATGTCGAGATAGGCGCCGTCAAAGCCGGCCGCGATGGCCTGATCGACACGCCCCTTGACCACCGGCCACCACCTTTCATCCCAGAATTTGACATATTGCTCCTTCGGCCACCCCTCGACGCTCCCGGCCTTGAGATCGGCCGGAACCGAACTCCATTCCGGCCGGCCTTCCTCGATGGCTCCGATCTCGAAATATGCCAGGACCAGTTTTCCGGATGCCTTCAGGGCAGCAATTTCCTCCCGGGTGAAATGGCCGTTTCCCCCGTCGCGGGTAAGATCCACGACCGCAAGATCGAACCCGGATCCGGCGATCTCATCCAGCTTTCCGTCCTTGTAATCGCAAAGCTGGTAGACCCACGTCCGGACGTCGTCCCACGACTTCTCTCCGGCGCCCGCCAACGGCACCCGGAGCAATATCAGGGCAATGATGAAGGAAGCACATCTCATGCACCGGAGGTTACATCAAAAACCGGATTTTGACACCAGGAACCAAGTGCCCGGCACCGGTCCCGGGAAAATCCGGACAGCTCAGATTTTGTTTCCGAACGCCTGTTTTCGTTGTAGTGATTTCGGAATATGTCATTTTCAGGAACCCATACCGCCCTTGTCACGCCGTTTCGCAACGGCGAGTTCGACGAGGAAGCTTTCCGAACCCTGATCGAGGAGCAGATCGCCGGAGGGATCACAGGAATCGTCCCGGTCGGCACCACCGGTGAGTCCCCCACCCTGGACCATGACGAGCACAACAGGGTGATCCGCACGGCGATTGAAGCCGCACGGGGCAGGTGCCAGGTGATTGCCGGCACCGGATCGAATGCCACTTCGGAAGCCATCGCCTTGACAAAAGAAGCAGAGCGCCTCGGAGCCGACGCCGCACTGCTGGTCGCTCCCTACTACAACAAGCCCTCGCAGGAAGGCCTCTACCGCCACTTCCGTGCAATCTCGGAATCTGTCAAAATCCCCCTGGTTCTTTACAGCATCCCCGGACGTTGCGGTATCGAGATCGGAGTGGAGACGGTTGTCCGCCTGGCCCAGGACTGTCCGAACATCCGTGCCATCAAGGAGGCCGGGGGATCCGTGGAGCGTGTCAGCCAGCTTCGCGCGGTCCTTCCGCCGGAGTTTGAAATCCTCTCCGGCGACGACTCCCTGACAGTCCCGTTTCTTTCGGTCGGCGCCGTCGGGGTCATCAGCGTGGCCTCGAATCTCTATCCTGCCGAAGTCTCCCGCATGGTCCGGCTCTGGCTGGATGGGGACACCGCCGGCGCCACGGCCATCCACCGCCGGTTCTATCCGCTCTTCAAGGATCTCTTCATCGAGCCCAATCCGGTGCCGGTCAAATTCGCCCTGTCCCTGCGAGGCACAATGGCACCGGATGTCCGCCTGCCGCTCTGCGAAATGTCCACGGCTCACTGCGACCGGCTTCGCAATGTTCTGGAGGGACTCAAATGATCCGCCTTCTCATCAACGGGGCCAAAGGACGGATGGGACGCGCCCTTGTGGCCTGCGCGAGCGAGGATCCGGAACTTGCCGTCTCCGCGGAAGTGGACGAGGGCGATGATTTCGCATCCGCCCTCACCCGCTGTGATGCTGTCATTGATTTCACCCACGCCCCCGCCACGGCAGCCATTGCGGAGGCATGCGCGGCCGCGGGCAAAACGCTCGTCATCGGAACCACCGGCCACTCGGATGCCGACCGGGCCCGGATTGTCGCCGCATCAAAATCCATTCCCGTCGTCCATGCTCCGAACTTCAGCATCGGCGTGAACACGCTCTTCTGGCTCACCCGCAAGGCCGCCGAAATCCTCGGGCCGGATTTCGATCTCGAAGTTGTCGAAATGCACCACCGCCTCAAAAAGGATGCCCCCAGCGGGACGGCCCGCCGGCTCGCCGAGATCCTCGCCGAAGTGCGCGGCCTTTCCTACGATGACGATGTGGTCCACGGGCGCGAGGGCATGCCCGGCGAGCGAACCCGCACGGAGATCGGAATGCATGCTCTCCGCGGAGGCGATGTCGTCGGTGACCACACGGTTATTTTCGCCAATACCGGCGAGCGCGTCGAACTCACGCACAAAGCCTCCAGCCGCGATACATTCGCCAAGGGCGCACTCCGCGCCGCCAAGTGGGCCATCACGCGCCCCTCCGGGCTCTACGACATGCAGGATGTGCTCGGCCTGCGGTGATGGATGCACACGAAGGCACGAAGCCACGAAGGGACAAGGAGGAGGTGGCGGCAATCCTTGTAGATTGCGCGTTCCATCTTCATCGGGATTTGGGGCCGGGATTGCTGGAGACCGTCTATGAGGTCGTGCTGGCGAAATTGCTTCATGAACGTGGCCTGACGGTAGAGCGTCAGAAACCAATTCCGATCCGGTATGCCGGGTTCGCATTTGAAGAGGGATTTCGGGCGGACCTGCTCGTCGAGGAGATTGTCTTGGTGGAGCTGAAGTCTGTCGAAAGCCTTGCCCCGGTGCATTCCAATCAAGTCCTGACCTACTTGCGCTTGATGAATCTCCCACTCGGCGTTCTCATCAATTTCGGTTCGTCCACGTTCAAAGAGGGATGCAGGCGCATTGTCAATGGCCCTCAATCCTTCGTGCCTTCGTGTGAATCAAAATTCATGAGAGCCGGCATCGCCTTGGGCTCGAACCTGGGTGACCGCCTGAATTTCCTTCGCGAGGCCAGACGGTTCCTTTTTCCACTCCACAACGAGCCCGGCCCGTTCCTTTGCTCCAGGGTTTACGAAACGGAGCCTGTCGATTGTCCGGACGATTCCCCGCGGTTTTTGAACGCCGCCGTCGAACTGACAACCTCCCTCGCTCCGCTCGAACTTCTGGCCCGCCTCCAATCCATCGAGCACAAGCTCGGACGTCCTTCAGATCACACGTTCCACGGACCGCGCAATCTCGATTTGGACCTCCTGTATTGCGACAATCTTCAGATGTCACTCAATGCCCTGACCCTTCCCCATCCCGGAATCGCGGAGCGGCTGTTTGTTCTCCAGCCCCTCACCGACATCTGTCCGGATCGTATCCTGCCCGGACAAACCGCAGAGGTTCACGCGTTGTGTGAAGCCCTCAAACCGACGACTTCGCCAGTCCTCGCAATCCGCGAAACCCTTTTCTGATGGCTCTTGCCCCCGAGTTCACTTGGGCAGATCCCCGTGCCCGCTGAACTCCGGTCCGCGCAAAAACATTTTCCACAGCGCCTTCGGATCCTTCCCCTCGTAGTCGGGAAAAACCGCCCACGAGTCGGGCATGATCGCGGGATCCATCCAGCACGCGGTTCGATCCCGGAAACGCGTCGAGCTCCGGCGGTTCCAGTGGAGGCCGTGTTTGACGTATGGGACGTCGATCGGATCGAGGGACTGCGCAACAATCGAACGCGGCGGCCATTCCTTCGGAAGCCGGATTCCGTTGTAAAGAAGCCCGCCGCCAACCGGCTCGGCGGACCGGGATGGAAAAGACGGAGCAGCCGCAATCCACGCAACGAGCAGGCACAGGCGCATGAAGGGAGAACGAATCATCATGTTGCTTCGGTGAACAGTGCACCTGTGATTTTTTCATTGGGAAGCCGGAGGGATGTCCAGTATCAACACACGGATGAGATGCCCCCGTTTTCGCGCTTTGTGTTTCTTCGCATTGGCGATATCCGGACTGCCGGCGCATTCCGAGTCCACTTTGGAGCAGGGCTTCGTCACCCCCCCGGCTGACGCCCGTCCGCAAACCTGGTGGCATTGGATGAATGGCAACGTCACCAAAGAGGGCATCACCGCCGATCTGGAAGCCATGGCGCGCATCGGCATTGGCGGGGCTCAGATCTTCAACGCAGCCCAGCATGATGACCTGCTGCGCCGCACGGAACCGCCCGGCCCCGTCAAAACGCTGAGTCCGGAATGGATGGAGCTGACCCTGCATGCCATCCGGGAGGCGGAGCGGCTCGGGCTGGAGCTCGCAATCCACAACTGCCCGGGCTGGAGCGCATCGGGCGGCCCCTGGGTGCCCGTGGACCAATCCATGCAAAAGGTGGTCTGGAGCGAAACCCTTGTCAAAGGACCCACGACGTTTTCCGCGCAGTTGAAGCAACCGGACACCGTCCGCGGATATTACCGCGACATCGCCGTGTTTGCCTTCCCCACGCTGCCGGGAGAGGAAACCGGCTCTCCCCTGCTCCAGCCGCGGATCAGCTCCGACGGGCGGGAGATTGACGGGAGCGCCATGCTCGACGGCGATGCCGGCACAGGAACAGAAATTCCGATCCCTACAAAAGATTCCCCGAAAAGCTTTCTGTTCGACTTCCACGATCCGGTGACATTCGGCACGCTCCGCCTGCTTCTGCGGGATGATGCCGATGAAACCGTCTATGTCGGCGGCAGGATCGAGGCGAGCGACGACGGAAAGTCGTTCCGCAAGCTCGGCGACGTGGACCTCTACATCACCAGGATCGCCACCACCACGACGATCACCCTGCCTCCCACGCAGGCGCGGTTCGTCAGGCTCGTAATGACGACTTCGAACGAGCGCTCGAAAACAATCACCATCGCCGGTGCCCGGTTCGGAGCACCGGGAATCCCGGGGATCGGAAGGAAGGCCGCATTCGAGACACGCGGGGATCGAAACCCTTCCTGCCCGCCGGACGCCCAGCTCCCTCCGGAAGTGTGCATCCATCGGCTGCTGAATTTGACCGGCCTCATGAAGCCGGACGGCCACCTGGATTGGACCGTGCCGGAGGGCAACTGGACGATCCTCCGGATGGGTCACACATCCACCGGCATTCAAATCCATCCGGCGATGGATGCCGACCGCGGGCTGGAATGCGACAAGATGAGCCGCACCGCGGTCGAGGCGCATTTCAACAACATGGCGGGCAAGGTGATCGCGGCAGCAGGCCCCCTCGCGGGCAAGTCGCTTAAAATGGTGCTCGCCGACAGCTGGGAGGCCGGCTGCCAGAACTGGACGCCCGCATTCATCGCGGAGTTCAAGCAGCGGCGCAAATACGACCCCACGCCGTGGCTGCCGGCACTGACCGGGCGCGCGCTCGGATCGCTGGAGGACAGCGAGCGCTTCCTGTGGGACTTCCGCCGCACCATCGCGGACCTGATCGCCGAAAACCATTACGGAACGTTTCAGGAGCTCTGCGCCAAACACGGGATGCTGCTCACCGCCGAGGCCCCGGGCATCGGAAACCCGACAATCGCGGACTCCCTCCAGTGCGAGAAGTTCACCGATGTGCCGATGGGAGAATTCTGGATGGACGGACACAATGACAGCAGCGAACCCGCTAGCGCCGCACATGTTTTCGGAAAAAAATTCGTCGCGGCGGAGGCATTCACCGCATTCGTGCCGGATGCGCGATGGACGAAGGCACCTGCCGATTTCAAAGCGATCGGCGACCTGAACTTCTGCCGGGGCATCAACCGGTTTGTCTTCCACCGCTACGCGATGCAGCCCTGGATGGATCGCGCGCCGGGAGTGACCATGGGACCATGGGGCAGCAACTTTGAGCGCACCCAGACATGGTGGGAGCAGGCCCGGGCATGGGTCGCCTACCTGCAGCGTTGCCAGTATCTCCTCCAGCAGGGTCTCTTCGTTGCCGATGTCGCATACTTCTACGGCGAGGGCGCTCCGAATACCATCATGGGCAAAGAGCCGAAACTGCCCGACGGCTACAGCTTCGACGCGGTCAATGCGGACGTCCTGCTCAACAACATCCGTGTGGATGAATCCGGTCGGAGCATTCTGCCGGATGGCATGAGTTACCGGCTTCTGGTTCTTCCCGATGACAACAGGATGACTCTGCCGGTGCTCAAAGCCATCGCATCGCTGGTCGAAGCCGGTGCCACGGTCGCGGGGCCGTGCCCCGTAAAATCCCCCAGCCTCACGGGCCAGCCGGATGCCGACAAGGATATCGCAAGGATCGCCTCCGAGGTCTGGGGAAACTGCGATGGAAAGAACGTGACATCCCACGCGTATGGCAAAGGCCGCGTCGTATGGGGGGTGCCTGTTGCCGACATTCTCAAGGAGTTGAAAACCCCGCCCGATTTCACCTCGGAACCGCCTGCGAACTTTGCCTTCATCCACCGGCGGATCGGCGACACCGACGCCTATTTTGTATCAAGTCAAAAGAAGGATCCGGTCACCGCGAGGCTGACATTCCGCGCCGGGAACCGGGTTCCCGAGTTATGGCATCCGGAAACCGGCAGGATGGAATTTGCGCCGGTCTTTTCCGTAAAAGATAGAATGGTCACCATCCCACTGCACTTTGATCCGGCAGAAGCGGTGTTTGTCGTCTTCCGAAAGAGCGCGGAGGGGGTTGATTCGATTGCTGCCTTTGCGCGCGATGGTGAGGACCTCCTCGCTCCCGGTCCGGCGCAAACAGCCGGCCTGACTCAGTCCGAGGGAAAAATCGTTGTGAATACCAGCACTCCAGGACACTACAAAGCGACCACCGCATCGGGCAAAACGCTGGAGGCTCATGTCAGGGCATTGCCGGATTCAAAAGCCCTGCCGGGGCCATGGCTGCTCCGGTTTCCGCCCAAACAGGGAGCCCCGGAACAGGTCAAACTCGACAGGCTGATTTCCTGGACCGAACACCCCGATGACGGAGTCAAACATTTCTCCGGCACGGCGACCTACACCACGGAATTCGAATGGGACGGGACTCCGGCACTTCTGGATTTTGGAAAAGTGAAGGAAATTGCCGAGGTGCGGCTGAACGGACAGGATCTCGGAATCCTCTGGAAACCGCCGTTCCGGGTGGATGCGACCGGCGCTCTGCGGCCGGGCCTCAACACGCTGGAGGTGAAGGTCACAAACCTCTGGCCGAACCGCCTGATCGGCGATGCCGGACTTCCGGAAGACCAGCGTGTCACATGGACCACCTGCCAGCCTTACCGCCCCAATGATCCCCTTTTGGAATCCGGCCTGATCGGCCCGGTCCGCCTGGTGCCCGTAGGACGCGAGGTATTGTCGGAAACGAAATTGCCTCTCAAAGGATCTCTTGAATGAGAGATCAAAGCGTCAACGCGCGTGAACATCGCCGGTATCGCGAGACTTTGAAAAGCAGGAAGCAAAAATTCCTGCCGTCAGAAATGATGCAACTGTTCATGATAAGTCACGTTCAATGAAGATGCGCTTGATCATCGCTCTCGCCATTGGCTGCGCCCTCGGAAATTCCGCCCGCGCTGAAGAAATTCCCGGCGCAGAAAAGTTCACCTACAAAACCGTCGGGGAGACGCAACTGAACCTGTTCGTGTTTCAGCCGAAGGATCACAAGGCGGGGGACAGGCGTCCGGCGATTGTATTTTTCCACGGCGGCGGCTGGCGCGGAAGCGCCAGCGGCGGGGCCAATGCGCTGGCGCCGCAGTGCCGTTATTTGGCGGATCGCGGCATGGTGGGGGCAACTGTCGATTACCGCGGAGCGCCGGAAGTGCAGATTGACGGCTGCGTGCGGGATGCGGTTTCGGCGATGCGCTGGGTGCGCGCCAACGCGGAGCGGCTGGGCATTGACCCCGATCGCATCGCGGCGGGCGGGGGTTCAGCAGGAGGACATCTCGCAGCCGCAACCGCTCTTCTGGAGGGATTTGACGAACCGGGGGAGAATACGAAAGTCAGCAGCAAGCCCGATGCGCTGGTTCTGTTCAATCCCGCCCTGGTTCTCGCACCGGTCAGGGACGGGGACACGAAATTTTCCGAGGCGATGAAAGAGGCGATGACCATAGAACGCACCGGTATCGAACCGGAAAAAGTTTCGCCCTATCACCACATCAAGGCAGGGGCGCCGCCGACCATCATCATGCATGGCACGGCGGATACGACCGTGCCATTTTCCACAGTGGAACTCTTCACCAAGGCGATGAAGGAAGCAGGCAACCGCTGTGAGCTTGTTCCCTACAAAGACCGGACACATTCGTTCTTCAATTTCGGCAGGAGCCGTGAGGACTTCGCTTCGACGATGAAGGACAGCGATGCCTTCCTCGTTTCACTGGGTTGGTTGAGCAGCAACCCCTTGCCGCAGGAGTCGGATCAACAGCCTGCGAAACCAGTCTCTGAAAAGAACAAATGAACAGGCAATTACCTGGCTCGCTCAGATGAAGCGGGGGAAGAATTTTGTTTTCTGCCTGTCCATCGTGTGGATCTGCACAACCTCGTTGCGCGGTCTCGAAGCGGACACGTTGAGTCATGCGCGGGCAGGCACCGCCGGATACCCGAAATTGCTCATGTTTCGGAACTGCGAGGCGTTTCTGGAATCGAATACGGTGGAGGCGTATGAGAACTGCACGGCAAACCGCACCGTTGGCCTCATCGGCAAGGTGTTTGCCGAGGAGGTTGAGTCACGCACTCCGGCGGTTCTCTCGCGATTCTCCGAATACAGCACACTCCATCCGGACGATTTGGTGCTGGTCCATTACAACGGTCTGGCCGGTGACCCGCGTTCGATGCCTCCAACCTATTCGGCATGCCATTGGCTGCATTACGCCGGCACCCGCATCATCCGCGATTGTTCCGCGACATCGACACAAATTGCCATCGGCGATGTCGGCTTGTTCCGGGCAGCAGAGGAAGGAAGCGGGAAACTCCCTGAGACAACCGGCTACGGCGATGATCTCACCATTTGCGCACTCACCGCGGATGGCAAACCGGATTGGAGCGTTTTTGAATACGCACACCTTGTATCCATCGACACGAGCACTGGAGAACTCCAGGTAAAGCGTGGCATCGCTGGAACGAAGCCGCGGGATTGGGATGCGAACAGGGCCTATATCGCAGCAATCAATGTTTCCGACCCAGGCAATCTCGGCGACCTTGGCTACTGGTGGTATAATTACAGCACCACCTGCCCGCGGGATAAAAACGGAAAACGACTTATTGAGGTCATGAGCGAAGATCTTGGCAGCCGCCTGACAGATGACTCGGTTGCAGGAAAACTCGATGGCATCGAGTTCGACATGCTGGGATTTAAGAAGGTGCTGCGGGAGGACCAGGTGAAGCGCTTCGGGCGCGGGCTGGATTATGACGGCGACGGCAAGGTGGATTTTGCGGATCTTGGCGGCACCGATGAATACGGACGCGGGGTTTACGAGTTTCTCACAGCACTCCGGGAGAAGGTCGGACCTAACAAGGCGATCATGATGGACATGGGACGGCGCGGGTTCAAGGGACTCTTGAACGGCATCGAAAGCGAAGGCTGGCCGAGCCCCTTCGATCTGGAGTTTGCATCATGGTCGGCTGGAATGAACGAACACCGGTGGTGGATCGCCCGCTCGGCGAAGCCCTGCCTCTCCTACATCCATTTGAAATATGGAGATCGGACAACAACCTCCCGCACTCTGCTCACGGACGCAAGAAGGCGCCTTGTGTATGCGGGAGCGATGATGCTCAACGGGATTTTGACCGTCAACTGGCCGCAGCAGCCGCAGGGGTATCAGAAGCTGGTCCTGCCGGATGAGTTGATCAAGGGAATAGAAAACATTCCAAACTGGCTCGGCCAGCCTCTGGAGCCGCCCCGCATGCTCGCACTGGCAGAGCCGGACGTCTGGCAGGGGAAAGGCGAACGGCCCGATCCTGCCTTTATCGAGCAGATCAAATGCATTGACTCGACAGTATCGGCGGCAGTTGACGAAGACCGTCCCTGTCTGAGGACAAGCGCCGTGAATCAGAAGCAAAAATCATTCCGTTTTCTTCTGCCGGGCATCGACAAAGCACCGAATGGCTGGGTGCTCCGTTTTCTGGTAAAAGCCGGGCAACCGCTGCCGGGGCTCTCCCCGGACATCACTCGCTGTATCAAGTTCAAGCCGTCGCAAGAATCCTCGCCGCAATTCAGCGTCCGAGTCGGGGAGCATATTCCCTGGACATGGGCGGATGATCAATGGTTTGAAGCAACCTGCTTTTTTCCCGACCACGACGGATCCCCGATTGCCGTCGAAGTCGAAGGTCCCGACTCGATGCTTTTCACCGGATTGAGTGCTCACCGGGGCTCTGACGCCATGACAAGGCTCTTTGAAAACGGCCTGGTGCTCGTGAACCCGTCCCGCTCCCCCTACACATTCGATCTAGACAAACTCTACCCTGGGAAAAAATTCCGCTTCCTGTCCGGCTCGGATCCCAACACAGGAGAGGATGTGACAGGCCCCTTCACGCTCGGAGAGCGGGACGGCCTATTTTTGGCTCTCCGATAAAAAGCCGGCGTGCAAACGCAAAGTCATCGGCAAAAGGGCTGTTGTGCGGCGCAACGGAGACGGGGAATCGGGGGCGTTCGGATTTGCGATCAACTCCACACTGAAGCACTGAAGCGGAAATCTCGCGATCACTTCGCGGCGCGATCCGCCCAGAGCTTCTCCGTGACCGGGAACATCGAGACGCGGAATTTGGTGCAGCCAAAAGGCACGAGTTCGATTTGTGCCTTTTCGCCGCCGCGCACGGGAGCGGCTGGCAGCGGCTGGAGTTCCGTCGGTTTCCAGTCGAACTGCACGGCATCCGCACGGAGGCGCAGGGGCGAAGCGAGCGACCAGTCCCAATGCTCCGGCATCGGAGCGCGGACGACTTTGATGCCGTCGCCAACGCTGCGGGGATCGACATTCAACGCGTAGTTCCATCGGGCACCCGGAGCGGTGCGGTTCGGGTTCTCGTCGGCAATCGGCAGCGCGAACAGAAGAGGGCCATACATCACGCTGGCAAACGGATTGTGAATGTCGCGAACCTGCGCGAGCTGACGGGACCGGGGCTGATGGAATTTCGGAACCGCTTCCTGACGGAAATATTCCTGGTCCGGATAGGATGTCTCCTCCCCGCAGATCAGCCGGGGCGACATCGGGAAGCGGATCGCGATTCTGTCGCCGGCTTTCCATGTGCGGACCAGCTTCACAAAGCCATTGTCGCCGGTCTTCAGCGATTGGAGAGGGTCACCGTTGACAAGAATTTCCGGGCTTTCACACCATTGCGGGATGCGCAGGGATATTGGAAAAGCGGCGGCGCGCGAGGGTGTCACCTCCATGGTGATCGATTCCTCAAAAGGATAAGCGGTCCTGCTTTCCACCGTGACGTCCACGCCGTCGGCAACGGAAGCCTTCACTCGGCACGGCCCGTAGAGCGTTGCGGCAAGGCCGTGGTCGGGCGTGGCCATCCACATGTGCATGATGAAGTTCGGCAGAACGCGGTTCACATTGCCGACGCAGCAGAGACAGGGATGGCCGATCGGTGTGAATTGATAGGAACCGAGCGAGGGGTTGTGAGGTTCCTCCAGGGGCAGCGATTCGTTGAGGCGGTTCGGGCTCTGGTAGTAACACATCGTCTCGAAGTCGCGAGCGATCGGCGCCGGACCGGCATTGAAGAAAATCCGCTCGATGCGGTCGGCATATCCCCCCTCACCCGTGATGCGGAGCAGCCAGAGATAGGTCCAGCTGGCAGCTGCCACGTTGCACGTTTCCACATTGCGGGTGGAGCCAATTCCGGCAAGATGCTCCTCTCCGGAAACCAGACCATTCGGCAGCAGGAAGGATTGGTCGCCCCATTCCACTGCGCGCCTTGTCGCATCAAGCAACTGCCGGTCGCCGGTCCACGGATACAGCAGCGCCGGCACACGCTCGTTTTCGTAAAATATGACAGCGTGCCCGGGAACGATTTTTCCGCCGCTCCAGGTTTCCACCGCCTTCCTGAATCCGGGTCGTTCCAGCACAGACCGGATATTCGCAAGCACCTGCGGATCCCGGCTCAGAAGATACGTGTCGATCATCGGGTCAAGATTGACGATGCCGTTCACCACCCCGAAATCATCCTGAAAATCCGGCAGCGGGAAATTCCGGTAAACCTTTACCAGAGCCTCCAGGATCCGGGGATCGCCACTCGCCTGATAGTAGGCGACCAGTGTCCGACCCATGTGGGAATGCGCCCAACTGTTGAATCCATCGTCATTGAAGACACTTTTCGGCATCCAGTGGATAAAGGAATCCCCCCCTTTCAAGACCCCGCCCACCACCGGATCCAGCCGGGACTTCGCCTTCGCGATCAGGTTCGGGTCGTTCAGGATGTAGGCCATCCTCACCAGCCCATCCAGCCAGTAGGCGCACTGCTCGAGCGTCCACCCGGTCCCCTTCTCCTTGACTCCCCCGGCTTTGAAATCCCCTCCCGACCAGCCTTTCGCATAGGTCTCGGCCCGCTCATCCAGATGCCCGGTAATTCCATTCCCTGCGGCCAGCGCCCAGTCGCGCAGCCAGCCGGAGGGCTCGACAGCTCCAGGCCTGAGCGACTGCAAGGCCATCGGTGCATCTACCGCGCGGGCAGCAAGCGATGCGGCACTCAGAAAAATGATGGCGAGGAAAAGAGCACTCCCGCAGGGCCGACGAAAAAACCGGCTGCGGGTCCTGGACGAGGTGAATGGCAGGGTTGAATGGGGAGATTGATTCATGGGGCGGCCGGAGGGTATCTCCCGACCGGCGTTTCTCTCAAGGGTGATTTAGCCGTCAATGCTGTCCGCCCATCTGCCACAGCTTGATCGCCTCGACCGGGTGGAGGAGCATGATGACGTTGAGGGTGAGGTTGTCCCGCACCCAGAGGGCACACCCGATCTCCATGGCCAGGAAAAGCGATACGCTCGCCCAAACCGGCAGCCGCCAGGCCAGCAGGAATCCGAATGACATCATCAAAACGTCGCTCAAAGAATTGAAGATGCTGTCGCCGGAATACCCGAGCGCCATGGTCGCTTCGCGATAGCGGTTGATGATGATCGGTGAGTTTTCCAGCATCTCCCAGCCTGCCTCCACGATCACGGCGGCCAGATACCGGAACCGGAGCGGAACCCGCCGGGCAACGAGCCAGAGCACCGCGAAAAACACAAGGCCGTGGCCGATGTGGGAAAACGAATACGCATCGGCCAGGCGCTGAGAGCACTCACTGCTCCAGATGTTGCCTTCCCATAGCCCCGGCTTTCCGTCGGGACCAAAAACCGAACGCCCCATCCACCACTCGAACCCGAACAGGATCGCAAAAATGGCCGCGACCGTCCCAAAGATCCCGAATCCCTTCCTCATCGCTCGGTCATGCGCCCCATTCCGGCTTGTCAGTCTCGAAAGTTTTTGTATCCGAGGACAACGCCGAAATCCCGGCCCCGGCAGAAGGCGATGACGTTCTGCAACTCGTCACGGCTCTTCCCGGTGACTCGGATCTGGCGATCCTGAAGGGAGCTCTGAACCTTCAAGCCGGCCGACTTGATCTCCTTCACAATCTCCTTCGCCTTGTCGCCTTCCAGCCCCTGCTTGATGAGAAAATCCTGCGTGGCGTGTCCGAGCGGGGAAATCGCGGGATCCTTGCGCTCGACATTTCGAAGGTCGATGTTCCGCTTGGCCAGCTTGCCGACGACCATGTCGTGGAGCGCCTTGAGCCGCGTCGCATCCTCGGCCTTCAGCGCGATTTTTGAATCAACGGGCTTCCACTCGATCGTTGCCGGGCTCCCCTTGAAATCAAACCGCGTGGCCAATTCCTTGAGGGCCTGGTTGACCGCGTTGTCAACCTCCTGCTTATCAATTTCCGAAACGATGTCGAACGAGGGCATGCGCACAAGGATAGGGCCGACACGTGGCCCGGGTCAACGCTGCGACGTTACATATGTCTTATGGGACTTCGCCCACGTAGATGCGATGGGCTGCCCGCTTTGCACGCTCATGGGCTTTGGCTTCATGCTCTGAAGCCTGGAACCCGGCCCGCCTGAGCTGGTCGAGGAAGGCGGGCTCCTCTACCGCTGACCAGAAAGCGACACGCCCCCGGGGACGAAGCGCGCGACGGATGAGCGAGAGGCCGTTGGCACTGTAGAGGCGGGAGTTTTTCGCCTGCACAAGGGAGGTCGGACCATTGTCCACGTCGAGCAGGATGGCATCGAAACGGGCCCCGGCCCGCTTGATGCAGTCGAAGACATCACCGGTGAAAGTATCCACGCGAGGGTCGGCGAGAAGAGACCCGTTCAGGCCGGCAAGAAATTCCCGGTTCCAAGCCACCACCTCCGGCAGAAGCTCAGCCACCTGGACGAAAGCCCCCGGTCCGGAAAGCTCGAGCACGCGGCGGAGGCTGAACCCGAGGCCCAAGCCGCCGATCAGGACGCGTGGCTGCCCGCTCTGAGGGCGGAAGGCAAGATCGGCGAGAAGAATCTCCGAAACCGTATTGTTCGACCCCATGAGCTGACGCCCGTTGAGCTTGAGGAAATAGTCTCCATCGTGCTCGTGGAGGGAAAACCGCGATCCATCCGGCGTGCGTGTCTCGGCGAGATTGCGGAAGGGAATCACTGCTCCGTCCCCCGGACACCAATCACCTCACGGAACCTGGCAAGCGCCGCGTCAGCCGCGTCTGCCGGCGCAAGCTTCTCCAGAAATGTCCGTCCTTCGGCACTCGACATCCATGCACGGGTCTTCTCAAGGGCCTCCTCGACGGACAGGGAGACCGGCAGCTTGCTGGCCGGAAGAACGCCCTGCGGCAATCCGGGAACCATCTCCCGCGCGGGCTTCACAACTTCGATGCCAAGCCATTCCTGCAGTTCGGGAAGAATGTCTGATGGCGCTTGGAAGCGCTGCCAGACACGGTCGTCGTGCGCGGGGTCCAGGGATTCGATAAATTCTTTTGCGAGGCTGAACCCCGGAGCATTCGCATGGATGAATTCCCGGCACTTGTCCCCGTGCATTTTGATCCGCCCCTTAGTTCCCGTGCTGTATTTGCGCGCTTCCACAGGCTTTGTTTGTCGCCCCCCTTGGATCGTTAGTCCAACCATTTCCAATCCGGTCCGTTGCCGGAGATGGTTCAGGATTCCATGACTTCCACCGTCCGGCGATTTTTGCAGTTCCTCCGCACGCAATCTGACATGATCCGGCCGTGATGAAAAATTGGTGCTCCGGATGGTTGCGGGTGTTGTTCCTTTTGGCAGTTTTGCCGGCCTCTGCAACGATGGCAGACGAAGCCAAAGAGTTCACGATTGTGGCCCTGCCCGACACGCAGTTCTACTCCAAGACGTTTCCGAAAGTCGCGGCGGCGCAGATCGACTGGATCATCGCCAACCGGGAGAAGCTGAACATTGTGTATGTGGCCCACTTGGGCGATGTGACGGACGGAGGCGACGAAAAACCCGAACAGTGGAGCAATGCCAGCGACGCAATCTACCGGTTGGAAAATCCCGCCGCGACCGGGCTTCCTGCCGGAATTCCCTACGGTGTGGTCCCCGGAAACCACGACCACCGCGGCGGACTTGGCCAGTTTGAGAAGTTTTTCGGCGCGGCGCACTTTGCTGGCCGGCCATACTACGGGGGGCATCCGGGGAATGACAACAGCAGCCACCACGATGGCTTCACCGCTTCGGGACTGGAATTCGTCGTTCTCTACATCGACTTCGACCGCGAAAAGCTCAACTATGCTCCGGTTGACAACTGGGCCGATGAAGTTCTGAAGGCGAACCCGCATCGTCGAGCGATCGTCGTCAGTCACGACCTGCTCGCGGTGACAGGCATGTTCGATCCGCGGGGCCGGACGATTTATGACAGGCTCAAGGGCAATTCGAATCTTTTTCTGATGCTCTGCGGTCACAATCACGGGGAGGCTCGCCGGTTCGACACCTTCGAGGGACGCACCGTGCTGACGGTCCTGAGCGACTACCAGATGTGGCCGGAAGGTGGCGGAGGATACCTGCGCCTCTACAGATTCTTCCCCTCGGAGAACCTCATCCGGGTTCAAACCTACTCACCCTGGCTCAACAAATTCAAAACAGACGGGCGCAGCCAGTTCGAATTCAGCTACCGGATGAACGGGGCGCTACCTCCGGGCGGGCTGGGATTCCCACCGCCTGAGCCATCTGTGGTTCCCGGCGAGGTGGAACCTCCCAGGAAAAAGCAGTCCCCCGACGCGCTATAACCGGCCGTGACGGGCGAGGCACGCGGCGATCTCGTCCTTCTTGAACGGCTTCGAGAGAAAATCGTCCATTCCCGCCGCCTTGCAGCGCTCGCGGTCGCCGGGCATCACGTTTGCGGTGAGGGCGATGATCGGCACACGGGTTTCCGTGGCGCCCTCGGCTTCGCGAATCATTTTCGTCGCCGTGATTCCGTCCATGACAGGCATCTGCATGTCCATGAAAATCATGGAAAATTTCCCGGGGACAAAAGCATCGAGCGCCGCCTGTCCGTCCCGTGCAAATTCCACCCTCCATCCGATGGCTTCCAGCATTTTGCCCGCGAGCAAACGGGAGGAGGTATCGTCCTCGACGACGAGGACCGGATTTTCGGGAGGCGTGCCCCCTCCGGCACCGGGACAAGCCGGGGAGGACTGAGGTTGTTTTTCAACAGCGGCATTTTCCGGATCCTTACCGGCACCCTCGATCGGAAGCCGCAAGGTAAAGATGCTGCCCCGGCCGGGCGTCGAAATGATGGTGATCTTTCCTCCCATGGCTTCGGCGAGGCGCTGCGAGATGGCAAGCCCGAGCCCCGTCCCTTCGAACGGGCGTCTCAGCGTCGAGTCAGCCTGCGTGAACGGTTTGAACAGGAGGGGGATGGTCTCGGAAGGAATGCCAATCCCGGTATCCTCCACGGAGAAATCCAGGGCCGGACGGTCCCCGCAGGTTGCCGGAGCAATCCGAAGGACCACCGATCCGCTCGCAGTAAATTTGACCGCGTTGCCGAGAAGGTTGATGAGAATCTGGCGAATCCTCCGTTCGTCCCCGTGGATTTGCGACGGAACCCCGGCTGCCATCTCGCAACGAAATTCCAGGCCCTTGTCCGCGGCCGTGTTCCGGACGGGGAGGCATGACGACTCCATCAGGCTGCCAATCGAAACCGGGGCGTCATCGAGCCTCAAGCGCTTTCGCTCGATGCTGGAAAAATCCAGGATGTCGTTGACGATCTGAAGGAGGTGCTCCCCGCAGGTTCTGATCGTCCGGGCATGCTCCTTCTGCTCCTGATTGAGCGGAGAGTCGGCCAGAAGCTCCGCAAAGCCGAGGACTCCATTGAGCGGGGTGCGGAGCTCGTGACTCATCACGGCGAGGAACTCGCTCTTCGTCCGGTTGCCCGCCTCGGCGCAGTCGAGGGCATCGAGCAGATTCGCCTCGAGCGCTTTTCGCTCGGTGATGTCCTCCTTGATCGCAATGAAATGGACGATCCGGCCCGAGCTGTCAAAAACCGGCGAGATGGTCGCAGATTCCCAGAAGAGCGAGCCGTCCTTGCGCCGGTTGTGAAACTGCCCCTTCCAGTTTTTCCCGGAGCTGATGGTTTCCCAGAGATTGCGGTAAAATGAGTTATCCTGTTCGCCGGATCTGAGAATCCTGGAATTCTGTCCGACCGCCTCCGCAAATGTGTAACCCGTGATCTTTTCAAAGCAGGGATTCACATATTCGATGCCCCCCCCGGGATCCGTGATAATAATGGTGTTCGCGCTTTGCTCGACCGCCGTCCGGAGATTGTTCAGTTCCTCTTCCGCCTGCTTGCGCACGGTGATGTCGATCCCTATCCCCAAAATATGCGGACGGCCGTCGATGACCATCTTCCGTCCGGTCAGAAGAAACCACCTGAACTCCGGCCCGCCGCGCATCAGAACGCGGGCTTCCGCGTTCACCTCCCTGTTACTTCCCAGCACGGCCAGCATTTTTGATCGGATCAATGCACGGTCATCGGGATGGACCGTATCCATCGCATCCGTGCCAGCGATCGCCGCATCCGGTTTTCCGACAACCTCATCGCGCTCGTAGGCATTCCACCGGACGAATCGCCCGTTCTCGTCGAGCATATAAAAGGTGCCCGGCACACTCTCGATGAGGGCATTGTTCAGCGCCTGCTCCTGCCTCGCGACTTCTTCGGCCTTCCCCCTGTCGTCCTGCCGGGCAAAGCTTTCCAGTGCAAAGCTGATGTCCTCTCCCATCTCGACAAACAATTTGCGCTCCTCCCGGTCAAATGCGTGGGGGAGGTCGCTGAAAAGGGTCAGCGCTCCAATGATTTTCCCCCTCAAGTGCAAGGGAACCGACGCGGAGGTTTTCCAACCGAACTCCGCGCCACGCTCATGCCAGGATGCGGTGCCCGGATCGTTCAGAAAATCCTGGCACCAAGCCGGGATGTTTTCACGTATCGCAGTGCCCGTTGGCCCCCAACTCTGGAGATCTTTGGCGTCCAGTGAAATCTCCAGGGTTTCCAAATACCCGCTTCCACTCCCGAAAGAGGCTGCCTCACGGACCAGCCCGGCCGCCTCGTCAACCACGGCAATCCATGCCGCTTTCATTTGGCCATGCTCCACCACAACACGGCAGATTGTTGAAAACAGCTCCCGGGAATTCCTGGAACGCACAATCGTTTGGTTGCATTGGATCAGCGCGGCATAAAGCTGCGTGAGACGGGTGATTCGGGCTTCGGAAGCCTTGCGCTCCGTGATGTCTTCAAACACGGTGGCGAAGCGGCCCTGCTGCGGACAAAATGCCGTAACCTTGAAATGCCGCGCAAGCGAAGCGCTGAAATCCTCGAATTGCACTTCCTCGCCCGTGAGCGCCACGCGTCCATATCGCTCAATCCACATCGGCTCCATCGCCGGCATGATCTCCCTGGCTGTCCGTCCAACGACGTCCGCCGCCCTCATCCCTGTCATGCGTTCAAACGCCGGATTGACAGTGAGAAATTTGTAGTTCACCGGTTTGCCACCGGCATCGCAAATGATTTCATGCAAGGCGAAACCATTGAGCATGCTTTCAAACAGCAGGCGGTAGGTCTCCTGTGCCTCCGCCTGCTGTTTCTCGGCACTGAGGAGGTTCCTCAGGATTCCGGTCTGGCGGTTGCGGTAGAAATAGGCGACGCCGACCGCAACCAGAAGGATGATCAGTCCACTGATGAGTCCGATGACGCCGGCACGGTAGGCGGCAATGGCGGAAATTTCCGCCTGATCCATCTTGCTCACGAAAAACCATGCCGACCCGGGAACCGTGCGCAGATCGGCCAGCACTTCCTTGCCGCGGTAGTCTTTGCCTTGGAATCTTCCTTCCTTGCCGAGCGCCGCCTGCACGACAGAAAGGCTGGTGCGGGTCAGCGGCAAACGCAGCTCCATGAAGAGACGAGGGGCAAAGCGCAATTCGTTGACGATCACCACTTCATCCCCTTCCCGCTGGGCAAGAACGGTCTCGGTGCCGGGGCTCTCAGCCGGCCAGAACCGGAGGATCGAGAAGAACTCGTCGCTTGCGTGACAGCGCAGAACCAACACCGCCAGCGCCTGTCCGCTGCCGTCCCGCACCGCCGCCACGACATCAAGATGCACCGCCCCATCGCCGGTGAGGAAAAAATCGGAAATGACGGCATCCCTTCCTGACAGTGCAGCCCGGACGGCATTTTGAGTGGCCGCAGGCACCAGCAGGTGCTTGTCGTCGGTGGCCCACAGGAGATTGCCGGACGGATCGAGAAGAAGGATGTTGGCATACCCCGGCACCTCGGACTTCAGATGCTCTCGCAATTTCGCACGCAACTCCGGGTTGTCCGGGGCGGTCAGAAATTGCGGGACCGCGTTGGCGATCCATTCGTCATTGGCAGCCCTTACGACGTCGGCTGTGCGTTCCTTCCGCCATTGCTGGATCTGTTTGATCTTGAGATCGCCGATGACGACAAGCGCATGGTATTCTTCCTTTGAGATTTCCTCCCTCTCGGCCAGATAATAAGCATAGCCGCCGAACACAAGTCCCATGGAAACCGCCAAGACACCCACCGCCGCCATCATGCGTGCCCTGCGGTCAAGCGGCAAATGTTGGGATTTCATCGTGTCCTTGCTGCTGCCGACTCTCGTGGGGTGCAATGTGAGCGGCCAACCTCATCATAAATTTCCGGGACCACTCTGACAATCCCGATTTGACGACCTCTTCAGCCCGATGAAGCACTGGTGGAGCCTTGATCCGGAACGAGGATGGGATAGATTTTCGCCCTGTGCCACGCGTCATCTTCCACCTCGACATGGATGCCTTCTACGCATCCGTCGAGCAGCGTGACGATCCGTCCCTTCGCAGGCGTCCGGTCATCGTCGGGGCTCCACCGGACCGGCGCGGAGTGGTCTGTGCCGCCAGCTATGAGGCCCGGGCGTTCGGGGTGCGTTCCGCGATGTCATCCCGCACGGCCCACAGGCTTTGCCCGGCAGGCGTTTTCATCCGCCCGCGCATGGATGCCTACCGCGATGAATCGCGGGCCATCATGGGCCTGCTTGCTCAGTTCGGCGGCCGGATCGAGCAGGTGAGTGTGGACGAGGCCTACCTCGACATGAGCCACCGGTTTGAACATTTCGAACCGGAGGCTGGCATGAGCCTCGGAAGGGAAATGAAAGAAATGATCCGGCAGCAACGGGGGCTGACCGCCAGCATCGGGATTGGAGGCAACAAGCTGCTCGCAAAAATCGCCAGCGATCACGGGAAACCGGACGGTCTCTTCTGCATCAGCGAGGCGGAAAAGATCTCATTCCTGCGCCCCCTCCCCGCCTCCGCGATCCACGGGGTCGGAAGGGTCACGGCAGATGTCCTCACACAAGCCGGACTGCGCACAATCGGAGACTTGCAGGATTACCCGGGCGATCTCCGGGCGCTCGTCGGGTCCTACGCAGCCTCCCTCAAGCGCTTTGCTTTCGGCGAGGACGACCGTCCGCTCGAATATGACGGGGAGGTCAAAAGCGTGAGCGCGGAGGAAACATTCCAGCGGGACACGGACGATCGCAGAGTCCTCGTGCCGGCGCTGAAGGAACAATCCCGCGAGCTTGCCGGAAAGCTCGCCAAGGAACGGCTGGCTGCGAGGACGGTTCAGGTCAAGGTCCGCTACGGCGATTTCAAAACCCTCACCCGCCAGACCAGCGTGGAAGACCCGATCGAAAGCGCAGAGGATATTTATGCCCTCGCCTGCTCGATTCTGCGCCGGGAAAAACTGGTGAGCCGCCCGCTCCGGCTTCTCGGTCTGGGGGTTACCGGGCTTGTGCCGCCGAGTTCGCAGCTCATCCTTCCTTTGTGATGAGGTAGAGGCGGTCGCCCGTCCGGACCTTTTCCGGCACGGGGAAAGCGGCGAGAACTCCTTTGTCCGCCCGGGCGGCGGGCTCGCCCTTCTCCCCGATGCGCAGTTCGGTGACTTCTGTCCTCACGGCTCCGGTGGTGTCACCGAGAATCCAGATTTTATCTCCAACCCTGAGGCATCCGGCCCGAACCAGAACCTCTGCGACGCCGATCCGGGCGTAGTATTTTGTGATCTCGCCTGCAAAGACCTTCTTTTCGGTTGCCTGGGAGTTTGAAGAAACCGCCCAGTCGCCAAGGGTTTTTCCCAGATAGTAGCCCCCCTCCCAAAAGCCCCGGTTGAAGACTTTTTCAAGTTTCGCCATCCCCTCCCCGGATTTCCTGAACTCGTCAAAAAGACCGCCATTCCATGCGTCGATCCCCATCCGGTAGGCGCGCACGACGGTCGAAACAAAATCCGCCGAGCGTCCGCGGCCCTCAAGCTTCAAAACCGAGACGCCCGAGTCGAGGATTTGATCCAGAAACGGGAGTGTGCAGAGATCCTTCGGGGACATGACCTGGTGCCCGTCGATGACAAGTTCGTCGCCGGTCTCCTGGTCGGTGACGCGATAGTTTCTGCGACAGGGTTGAAAGCAGGCCCCCCGGCTGGCAGAGGCCTGCGGACCATACTGGGCCAGACTCATCTGGCACTTGCCGGAAAAGGCGACGCACAGCGCACCATGGGCGAAGATCTCGATCTGCAGGAGGTTTCCGGACGGACCAAGGATGTTCTGCTCCCGGATGCCAGAGATGATCCCGCGGATCTGGTCGAGGCTGAGCTCGCGCGCCAGCACGATCACATCCGCGAAGACGGAATAGAACCGCACCGCGGCAAGGTTGGTGACGTTCGCCTGCACGGAGAGGTGGACAGGAAGTCCCGCTGCCCGGGCGATCTGCAACACAGCCGGGTCCGCCGCGATCACCGCGTCAACGCCCGCGGTTTTTGCAAGGTTGCAAAGCGTCCGGGCCTCATCCAGTTCACCGTCGAAGAGGATGGTGTTGAGCGTCAGGTAAGCTTTCGCTCCGAATTTCCGACACTTCGCGACAATCTCCCGCAGGTCGGCAGACTGGAAGTTGTTGGCCGCACGGGCCCGCATGTTGATCTTGCCAACTCCGAAATACACCGAGTCGGCTCCGGCTTTCAAAGCAGCGGAGAGAGAGCCCCACGAACCGGCGGGCGCCATCAACTCGATGCGGCGGGCGCACGATGGCGGCGTGCCGGAAGTCATGAAACCTTCCCCGCCGAGGGGCAGAGGGCACGGAGCTCGCAATCCGCGCAATCCGGATTCCGGGCCATGCAGCGTCGCCGGCCGTGGAAAATCAGCCAGTGGCTCAGGTCGGTCCACCGCGGGCGCGGAAACAATTTGATGAGATCACTTTCGATGCGGACCGGGTCGGAGGCCTTCGTGAGTCCGAGGCGTCCGGAAAGCCTCGCGACGTGGGTATCCACGACCACTCCCTCGTTGATGCCAAAGGCATTTCCGAGGACGACATTCGCAGTCTTCCGCCCGACACCCGGCAGCGCGGAAAGTTCAGCCAGTGTCCCCGGAACCTCTCCCCTGTGTTCCGCAATCAGCGCGGCCGCCATCGCACGAATGTTTTTCGCCTTGTTCCTGAAAAATCCGGTCGAGTGAATGATCTTTTCCAGCTCATTCTGCGGAATCGCTGCAAAAGCCGCGACCGTTGGGCAGCGCCGGAAGAGGATCGGGGCGACCAGATTGACACGCTTGTCGGTGCACTGCGCTGAGAGCATCGTCGCCACCAGCAGCTCCAGGGGAGTGGAAAAAACCAGCTCGCAATGGGCGTCAGGGTAAATTTCCGGCAGGCGCTTCAAAAGCGCCTGCGCCCGATCCTTGCGGGTCACGGTGCTCCGAGTGCCGTCAGACGCTCCTTCGCTTTGGCCGCATACTGGCTGTCGGGATAGTCCTTCACAAGCTGCTTGAAGGCTTCCTTCGCGCGGTTGAGCTGCTGGGTCTTGAACTTCGGATCCGTGCTGGCGCCGGCCTGTTCCTCAAGGAGCTGTCCGCCCTGCCAGAGCCCCTCGGCGGCCGCGAGAGGAACCCCGGAGTAGAACTGTGCGATCTTCGTGTAGAAGTCGATCGCCTGTCCGCGGAACTCCTCCTTCTGCTTCGGATCCGTGGCATCATCCATTTTCTTCCTCATGATGTTCCCGCCGAGAAGAAATGAACCGGCACGGAGCTCCGCGCTCGCGTTCTGGGCGCGGATGATCGCCGGAAGAAGCGCGAGCGCCTCGTCCAGCTTGCCCTCGGCACGGAGGGACTCCGCGATCCCGTAGTCCGCCTCGAGCACTTTTGGCGACCACGGATAGAGCGCCTTGAGCTGCTGGAAAAGCTTGCCCGCCTCCGCAGTCTGCTTCTTTTCCTGGGCCACCCGGCCGAGTCCGAAAATCGAGATCGCCTGCGCTTCCTGCACCGCAGTCGGGGCGGTCGTGGCGGTTGTTCCCGGAGGATTGGGGTAATCCTTGGCAAGCTTCTGAAAGATCGCGGCAGCCTCGTCGTATTTTTTATCCCCGATGAGGGCAAGACCGTAAATATCAAGGTCCCTGGGTGCGTAGATGACCGCCGCATCGAAGGCCTCATTCATCTTCGCCAGCGCACGCGGCTTGTCCTTCTCGGAGACGAAGCTGGCCAGGGTGAAGAGGATCTTGCTCTTCGCACCGCTGTCGGAGGTTTTGTCCGCAAGTCCCTGGAAGTATTGCTCGACCTGGGGATCGGTCTTCAGTTCGGCGCGGAGGAGCATGCGCTGGTCGGCAAGGAGTGTCTGCAGCCCCGAAGCAAGGTCGGTGCTGGACGGGTATTTCGCAAGCATGTCCTCGGAGGTTGAGACGGATGACTGGATGGCATCCTTCCACTTCGTCTGATCCGCCGCGTTGAGCGAACTGTAGTTGATGGCGATCCGCTCGGCATTTCCGCGCTGGAGTTCGGCAACCTTGCCGAGGGCGGCGGCGGCCTGCGGGTTCTGGGGATAGCGCTGCACAAAATCCTGATAGGAGGCGATCGCCTCATCCGGCTTTCCGGCATTCACCGCATTCTGCGCGATCGAATCGAAGGCGAAGAAGACCTTGTCGTCGGCCGGATACTTGTCGAGGAACTGGCGCATGAGCGCGGTGACCTCGTCCGGCTTCTGGGCGGCCGCCGCAAGCTGGGCGCGCATGAAATACGTGTAGGGCGCCGCCTGGTTTTCCGGGAATTTTTCCGCGAGCAAGGCGAGGGTCGCCGCACCCTCTGCCTGCTTGCCAAGCTTGATCTGGGCGCCTCCCAGCGCATACATCGCCAGCGGGGTCAACTGGTGCTTCTCGTTTGCCTTGATGAAACTTTCCAGGAGCGGCACCGCCCCGGCGTCATCTCCCTTCTGCTGGGTCGCAATCGCAATCCAGTAGTCGGATTCCACGGCCTGCGGTGTTCCCGTGAACTTGTCCTTGACCACCTTGTAGGCGGCGATCGCATCATCCCACTTGCCGGTATCCTTGTAGATCCCGGCGAGCCCGAATTGCGCGACGATGGCAATTTCCGGAGGGGGGTTCTTTGCCAGATGGTCCTGGAAGGTTTTGAGCGCCTCGGCGAACTGCTTGAGGGAGACCTGCGCCTGGGCCTTGCTCACCACGGAGAGCCCGGCGAGGCGTCCCTTCGGGTAGATGGTCAGGGATTCATCGAAATATTTGATGGCATCGACCGGTTTACCCGTGGCGAGATACATGCTGCCCATCTGAAACGGCAGGTTTTCCGCGATCGGCTTTCCCTTGTTGGCCGCCGTGAATTCCGTGTAGCCCTCCACGGCCTTGTCCACCGCCTTCTGGATGGCATACCCCATCGTCTGGTAGTAGAGGGCGCGCATTTTTTCATCGTCGGTCGTCAGGAACGGTGTGGCGTGGCGGATCACGACCCTCGACTCGTTGTATTTCTGGGCGTTGAAATAGATCTCGCCCATCTTGAGAATCGCGGCCGCAACTTGATCCGGCTTCGCCTTGAGTTCCTCGAGCTTTCTCAATTCGCGCTCGTTGTCCTTGTTGAGCTGCTTCACGAGGTTCTTGTTGTTCGCACGGATTGCCGCGGCTTTCAGACCGGGAAACGCTTTGACCTTTTCCTCCTGAAGCTTGACGATTTCGTCCTTCGCCAGGATCGCCCGGTAGGCATCGAGCGCTTTTTGGAAGATGGCGGGACGCTCAGCCTCCGGGCTGAACGAGGCCTGCAGAAAGAGGATCTCGCCGAGCTGGAAATTCGCATCGTTGATCAGGGCGATGTCTTTTTTCCCGGAGATGATCTGCTGGAGCAGCGCCTCCGACTGCCTGAGCAAATCCATGCCTTTCGCCTTGTCGCCGCCGTCCTTGTTCAACTCCATGCTCCCCTGGGTCGCCAGTGCGAGAGAGAGCAGATTTTTGCTGGAGTCGACCGTCGGGCTGGAGGCGAATTTTTTGAGGTTCGACTGCATGTCCTCGACGACCTTGTCGTAGTTGCCAAGCTGGAAGTTTGCGATCGCGCGTCCCGAGACGGCGCTCTCGACCTCGGGAGCCTGCGGGTATTTCGTGACAAAGTCGGAGAATTTTTTCACCGCCTCCTCGAAGGCTGCCTTCCGCTTCGGGTCGCCGGCCGGCAAGCCGGCGGCCTTGGTGGAAAGGATCTGCGGCAGGAATCCATCTCCGATCTGCGCGAGTTCCGGGGGCAGACCCGGAAACGCAAGGGCCTTCATCAGGGTCGCCTGCGCGGCATCGAGCTGGGCCAGAAAATACTGCGCGAAGGCGAGCTGGATCGTGGCCACGGGCACCACGGCATCGGTTGGATAATCCTTCAGGATTTGCTGATAAGCCGCGGCGGCACCGGCGTAGTCGCCGGCGGAGTAAAGCGCATAGGCGGCGTCGTTCGCCGAGGCGGCCCCCTGCGATTGCGCACGGGCTGACACGGGAATCAGGATTGCGAAAAGAACAGCGAGACAGGGAGAAACGAAAGTTGCTTTCATGAAAGTCAACCTCCTGCTTAATCCGGAAGAAGCCGGGTTTCCATCCGAAAATTACAGGATTTCTCTCCCGTCCCCACAGCGGTCGGCGTCGCTCAGGCGACGGCGCGGGCCAAAACACCTGCGACACGGTCCATCTCATCAACGGTGTTGTAGAAATGGGGGCTGAACCGCAACCATTGCGAACCGTCCCGCAGCGAGCGGAGGGAGGCGACGATTCCCTGCTCGTCAAGCTTTGCGAAAAGCTCGGCGCTGACCCGTCCGGGATGCCGGCAGGTCAGGATGCCGCTGCGCATCGGATCGTCCTCATCCGGGGAAAGAAATGCGAACCCGGCTTCCCTCAACCGTCCATGGAGGTGATCGCGGACCTCAAGGATCGCAGAGTAGACGTTTTCCAGTCCGAACGCGGAGAGCATCTCAAGGGACGCCTTCATGCCATACATTCCGGTGATGTTGAGCACGCCGGGTTCATAGCGCCGCGCGGTCTCTTCGAAAACAATCCCGCTCTGGGCGACAAAGTCCGGCGAAACGACATTCCATGAGCCGAGCAGCGTCGGACGGCAGAGGTCGAAATTCCGGCGCGCCACATAGACGATTCCGATCGCAAGCGGCCCGAGCATCCACTTGTGCGCATCGGCGCTCAGAAAATCCACATGGGCGACACTGAACGGCCCCGCGCCAACACTCTGGATGGCATCCACGGAAAAAAGAATCCCGCGGTCGTGGAGGAGACGCCCGATCGCATCCACGTCGATCCGCCATCCGGTGAGAAAATGACACGAGGCGAGCGCGACGAGCTTTGTGCGCCGGGTGAGGGCGGCAGCCACGAGATCTGGCGTGATGCGCCCCGGGACCTCCGGCTGGATCATGCGGATGACAACTCCCCGGGAAGCAAGTGCGGTCCACGGGTAGACATTGGCAGGATAATCGTCCCCGTAGCACACCAGCTCGTCGCCGGGCTCCCAGTCCAGGCCGTTTGCAAAAAGGCTCAGCCCGAGCGATGTCGGGCCGAGCAGGGCGATCTCCCCGGCATCCGCACCGATCACCGAGGCACAGACCGCGCGGGTGCGGGCCACATCCCGCAGCACATCCCCGAACTCCTGGTGGTGCGCGCAGCTGGCCTCGACATGGGCGCACATCGCATCAGCCGCGCATCGCGGCAGGACGGTCACCCCCGCATGGGCGAGAAAGATCCGCTCCCCCGCCACCGGGAATGCCCTGAGACGCGCCGCCTCGTCGGAAAACATCCTCACTGCCTCGACTCCTCGGCCTCGCGGATCAGCTTCCAGAAATCCTTGGTGTCCGCCAGCCCGCCGTCCTCGTCATCGAGGGGAAGATTCGACCGGAACAGAAAGTCCCGGATCGTATTTTTGTGGAGGACCCGGTGGATCAGCAGCCCCTCCGGGTGACGCTCGAAGTAGATCCGGTAGTCCTTCGCGCGATACCGGTGCAGGGTGCGCCCCTCTCTGGTCACCCGGCCGAACTCCTCCTTTCCCAGCGAATCGAGATCCTCCGGAAGGAAATGGAATTCCGACAGCAGATCGAGCTGGAGGTCTTTCGGAAGCGAAGCCATCTCGGCGGCGCTGAGCTTGTTGAATATCACCTGAAACACGCCATTACCATTGGCGCGGACACGCCACTCATTGCAAGAAGGGAAAATTTTTCTGGCGAACCGCCCGGATGGTGCTATCTGGAATTTCACACCAAACTACCATGAGCGTTCTTGTCGGAAAACCAGCCCCTGATTTCAAAGCCGAAGCCGTCCACCTCGGACAATTCACCCAGGTCGAGCTTTCGAGCTACCGTGCCTCGAAATACGTCGTCCTTTTCTTCTATCCCCTGGACTTCACGTTTGTCTGCCCGACCGAGCTCCACGCATTCCAGGACCGTCTCGACGATTTTCACAAGCGCAACGTCGAGGTCATCGGCTGCAGCATCGACAGCAAATTCTCGCACCTCGCCTGGCTGACCACACCGAAAAAGCAGGGCGGCATCGAAGGGGTCCAGTATCCGATCGTCTCAGACATCCAGCGCACGATCTCCACCGACTATGATGTCCTTTCGCCCGATGGCGTCGCTTTCCGGGGGCTCTTCCTCATCGACCGCGAGGGAATCGTCCGCCATCAGGTCGTCAACGACCTCCCACTCGGCCGCAGCGTCGAGGAGGCGATCCGCATGGTCGATGCGCTCCAGCACTTTGAAAAGCACGGCGAAGTCTGCCCGGCGAACTGGTCACACGGCAAGGACGCCATGAAGGCAACCAAGGACGGCACTGCTGACTACCTCAGCAGCCACTGATTTTTCCCGGCGGACTATTTTGATCGCGGGTCGAATTCCCTGAGCCGGGCGGCCAGGCGGGACGCCGCGTCCGGATGGTCGTTGAGGACATTCCTCGCCTGGGAGGGATCGGATGAAAGGTTGTAAAGCTGTGCTTCGGGAGCACCGGATAACAGATTGCCAGCCTTGTCGAAATCGCTGTTGACGAATTTCCACTCTCCGAACTGCATGGCCCATCCCATGTTAGGATCCGTCGTCACGCCGAGAGATCCCTGCTTGGGAATGTAGACCCAGTTTCCCGAGCGCAGCGCCCGGCCATGAATGGCCTGATAGACCATCTCGTTCCGCAGCGGCGGGAGCGAAGGATCCTCCAGGACAGGAAGCTGGTTGATGCTGTCCGACGCGGCTCCAGCGGGAACCGGAGCGCCTGCCGCGGAACAGAACGTCGCCAGGCAGTCGCCCAGGGAGAGAAGATCATGACAGGTCGAACCGGCGGGAATCCGCCCCGGCCAGCTCGCGATAAAGGGAATCCTCACCCCACCCTCCCATGCGTCGGTTTTCTGGCCCAGATAATCCTGGTTTTGCCGATGGCCCCCGGCGAGAACATACGGCACTCCGATGGCCCCATTGTCGCTCGTGAACACCACCAGCGTGCGATCGTTCAAACCTGCCTTCTCCAGCGTATCCAGCACGCGCCCGACCGCTGCATCCATTTGCTCGATAAAGTCGCCATACGCACCCGAACCGCTCCGGCCCTGAAATTCCGCCGAGGGGGCCACCGGGACGTGAGGTGCCACCAGGGCGAATTGGACGAAAAACGGCCGCTCCCGGTTTTGCTCGATGAACTCGCACACTTTGTCGGATACCAGAAAATCAATGTGATCAAGCCTCCTGGCTTTGTGCGCGGCATCCGCCCCGCTGCTCACCCCCCACCCGAAGCCCTCCTTGGTTTCCCTGGGCCCGGTCACGACGATGGGATCATTCGGATCACGACCGACGACCGTGCGCTGGTCCACGAAGACAAACGGGGGCTCGTTTGCCGAGAAAGGGGTGCCGAAAAACCTGTCGAACCCGCATTCCAAAACCCCGGGCTTGAGCTCGCCGGCATTCCAATTCCAATCACTGCGATGGCTGCGCGGTCTGGATGGATCGGAAATCCCCCACCCCAGATGCCACTTGCCGAAATACGCCGTCCGGTATCCGGCCGCTTTCAGAATCGAAGCCACGGTTGGCATCCCCGGCGGGATCAACAACTGCCCCTCCCACCCCGCCTCGTTGGGGATCTTGTAGTAGTTCTCGCCGGTCAGCATCGCGTAGCGCGAAGGGGTACAGACGGATGCTGTCGCGTGGGCATCGAGAAAGCGCACGCCACCGGCGGCCAGCCGGTCGATATTGGGAGTTTTGATCCTGCTCGCACCGTAACACCCAAGATCTCCGATACCCAGATCATCAGCCACCATGAACAAGATGTTCGGTTTTTCGGGGCTTGGCGCACCATCACCCGCGCGCACGGCAATGGATGTTGCACCCAGAGACAACATCAGAAGCAGCCAGCTCTTCATGGTCGACAACATTCAGCCATCATTACCAAACTTCACCCGGCCTTGGCATCGGAAAACCACGCTCCGTCTTTTGAGGTGTTGGCACGTCGAAGGGGGTTTGCTAATGTTCACCACCATGAACCAGATCATCTCCTCCATCCAGCAGGCGGCGAAAGACGGCAAGCTTCTCCCCTCCTCTGCCGACAATATCCGGGCGCTTCTCGCCGGCAGCACCTCGCCGGTTTACGCACAGGCCGTGGCTGAACTCGTCGAGGCGGGAGACTGGAAGGAGCTCGACAACCGGTTTTTCCGCACGATCGCATTTGGCACCGGGGGCCTCCGCGGCAAGACAATCGGAGCGGTCGTCACAAAGGCCGAGCAGGGCACTCCGCAGGCGCTCGGGCGTCCGGAATTTCCCTGCGTGGGCACGAATGCGATGAACACCTACAACATCAGCCGCGCGACCCAGGGACTCGTAAGCTATGTGCTGGATCATTTTAAAAAGTCCGGCCGCCCGGGACGTCCGGCGATCTGCATCAGCCACGACACGCGGTTCTTCTCGCGAGAGTTCGCGGAGCTCGCGGCGAAAATCATCAGCGAACACGGATGCGACGCCTATCTCTTCGAGGGTCCGCGCTCGACCCCGGAACTCTCGTTCGCCGTGCGCCACGTCAAGGCACAGGCCGGAATCAACCTCACGGCAAGCCACAATCCGCCGCAATACAACGGCTACAAAGTCTACTTCGAGGATGGCGGCCAGGTCGTCGAGCCGCACGCAACGGCCATTATCGATAGAGTCAACGCGGTCGAATCCGAGGCCTACACCCCGTCAAAAAGCCCGGGCAGGGTCATCCCGATGGGCGCGGAAATCGACGAGGCCTACATGGACCGCCTCTCGACGCTGCCTCTGGATCCGGAGGTCATCCGCCGCGAAAACTCGCTCAAAATTGTTTACACCCCGCTGCACGGCGTGGGGGGAGTCATCATCAAGCCGATGCTCAAGCGCCTCGGATTCCAATGCGACGGCGTCGCCGCGCAGGAGACGCCGGACGGACGATTCCCGACCGTCAAATCCCCGAACCCGGAGAACGCCGAGGCATTGAGCATGGCGATCGCTCAGGCTGATGCCACCGGGGCCGACCTCGTCATCGCAACCGACCCGGATGACGACCGCATGGGCGTCGCGGCCCGCGATGCCTCAGGGAAAATGCAGCTCCTCACCGGCAACCAGACCGGCTCGATCCTCGCATGGTATCGCGCCTCGCGGAGTTTCGATCTCGGCATCCTCAACGACTCGAACAAAGCACGCGCGACGATCATCAAGACGTTTGTCACGACCGATCTTCAAAAGGCGATCGCCGACAAGTTCGGGATCCGCTGCATCGAGACGCTCACCGGATTCAAATACATCGGCGAAAAACTCAGAAAATACGAGTTGGCCATCCCGGAGGAGCTCAGGCAGAACTACCCGGAGCTTCCCGAGAAAAAAACCCGCGATCTCCGGCTCGAATTCTCCACGCTGTATCTTTTCGGAGGCGAGGAAAGCTACGGCTACAGCGCATCGGATTTTATCCGTGACAAGGATGGCAACAGCGCGGCTGTCCTCATCGCCGAGGTGGCGGCCTATGCGAAATCCCGCGGATTCACCCTCCCGGGCCTCCTTGACCGGATCTTCGCCGAATACGGAGTCTACCTCGAACGCGGCGAATCGCTCACGATGGATGGCGCCGAAGGGGCCGCCCAGATCGCCAGGCTGGTCGAGTCCTATGCAACCCATCCGCCTGCCGAGGTGAATGGCTCGAAGGTCGCCTCGATTTTGAACTTCGCCAAAGATGTCATCCACGACGTCGAGGGAGACCGGATCCCCGCCGAGTCCATGCTCATCATCACCCTCGCCGACGAATCCAAAATCGCCGTCCGCCCGTCCGGCACCGAGCCGAAAATCAAATACTACATGTTCGTTGCAAAGAAGCCTGCCGCCGGAAAAACATTCTCCGATGACGAGCTCGCCGACGCGAAATCCAAGGCGGCCGGGAAGATCGCGGATCTTTGGAACTGGATCTCCACCGACGCAAAATCACGGCTCGGCCGGTGAGGAAAAAACCACTGGTCCTTCTGGCAGCCAGTGCCGCATGGGCGGCTGAAGCTCCGCTTGATCGGATCGGGCTCACGGAAGCCCTGATATGAAACCCCACATCGTCATCGTAAGCGGCGCGGGGATGAGCGCGGAGAGCGGATTGAAAACCTTCCGCGATCACAACGGGCTCTGGGAGAACTTCCGGGTTGAGGATGTCGCAACACCGGAGGCCTGGCGGGCCGACCGCGCCCTCGTCCTCCGGTTTTACAACGAGCGTCGGAAGGCGCTTCTCGCCGCGCAGCCAAATGCCGGACACAAAGTCATCGCAGAGTGGGAGAGAAATTTTCGCGTGAGTGTGGTCACGCAGAATGTGGACGACCTGCACGAACGGGCTGGCTCGTCCAACGTTCTCCACCTTCACGGCGAACTCACCAAGGCCCGGTCCACCGCCGATCCGGACCTCGTGTATCCCATTGCAGGATGGGAATTGAGAGAGGGCGAGCGATGTGAAAAAGGCTCCCAGCTCAGGCCGCATATCGTCTGGTTCGGGGAAGCGGTCCCGCTCATGGACCGGGCTGAGGAAATCGTCGCCTCGGCGGATATTCTTGTCGTCGTGGGCACCTCGCTGCAAGTGTATCCGGCTGCCGGCCTGGCATGGTGCGCCCCGGGCAGCGCACGCAGGTTTCTCATCGACCCCCGGCCGCCGACGGCACCGGGATTCACCGTGCTGGAAAGCGGTGCCTCCGAAGGGCTCTTACGGCTTTCCGGGCTTCTTGGCAGAGGGTGAGGCGGAAGCCTTGGATTTTTTCCCATCCTTGCCGCGACGCTCATCCGGCTTTTTGTCAGGAGACGCCTCGGCGATGCACTTCTCGCAATCCTCGTCGGCCGGATGCACACAATTGCAGGGGCGGAGGAAATCATTCATGATCGGAATACCTTACCCCATGCCTGATTGCCGGGCAACCAAGAAAACCCCGATTGTCCGGCAGCGTTGCATTTCGTGTCTTGCCATTCTGGAGAATCCGAGGCCACCTTTTTGAATGCCCAAGTCGTTTTCGGATCTCTCGCCGGGCGAGGTTCTTGCGCTGGCCATCTCTCTTGAGGAGGAGGATGCCCGGATCTACGGGGATTTCGCCGGACGCCTGAAAGACAAATACCCGGCCACCGCAAAAATGCTGGATGCCATGCGGGACGAGGAACGCACCCACGCAGCGCGCCTCATCGAGATGCACCGACAACGATACGGAGACCACATTCCGTTCGTCCGCAGCCAGGACGTGAAGGGCTTTCTCCACCGAAAACCGCTCTGGCTCTCACGCACCCTCGGGATCAAGCAGGTCCGCGAAACGGTCGGGGTCATGGAGGCGGAGTCGCTCCGGTTCTACCAGAACGCCGCGGCGCGCACGACCGATCTCGCCGTCCGTTCGCTCCTGAACGAACTCGCCGCCACCGAGCAGGTGCATGAAAACATGGCCGCCGGAATGCGCGACGACCTCGAATCCTCGGGTGAGCGGAAATCCGAGGACGAGGCCGCGCGCCGGCTGTTTGTTCTTCAGGTAATCCAGCCGGGACTCGCGGGCCTGATGGACGGTTCGGTCTCCACGCTCGCGCCGGTTTTTGCCGCCGCCTATGCGACGGGCACCAGCCGGGATGCCTTCCTCGTCGGCATGGCCGCATCGATCGGCGCGGGGATCAGCATGGGATTCGCCGAGGCACTTTCCGACGATGGCGTGATCAGCGGACGCGGACACCCGTGGGCGCGGGGAATTGTCTGCGGACTCATGACCACGCTCGGCGGAATCGGCCACACCCTGCCGTTTCTCATCAAGAATTTCCACATCGCCATGATGGTCGCCGTTGCCGTCGTCGCCATCGAACTCGCCGTCATCTCCTGGATCCGCCACAAATACATGGACACCCCGCTCCTCGCCGCCGCCTTTCAAGTCGTCGTCGGAGGAGTTCTGGTCTTCATCACCGGCATCCTGATTGGATCGGCGTAAAACCGGCCCGAAGTTCAAGCCGATCGTTTCCGCCGGCAGTCCAACGATCTGCATGGGAGCGCAACAGATCCTGCTGTCGCGGAATTTTTGCGATGAAGCGCCCTGATGATCGGGTGAAGTGCGGGGTGGCAGTTCCCTGACGGTGCATTATTCTGCCGGCATGAATCGCATGGATCGCATGCTGGCCACCATCCTGCTGCTGCAGAGTCGCCGCGTCATCAAAGCCGGAGAAATCGCCGCGCATTTTGAAATCAGTCTTCGCACGGTGTATCGCGATGTGGCTGCATTGAGTGAGGCGGGAGTGCCGATCGTCGCCGAGGCGGGCGTCGGCTACGGCTTGCTCAAAGGGTATTCCCTTCCGCCGGTCATGTTCACGGCGGAGGAAGCCGGGGCACTTTTTCTCGGTGGCGAGCTGGTGGGGCATTTGACCGATCCGTCGTTGCAGGTGCAGATGACTTCGGCGCTTCTGAAAATTCGTTCCGTGCTGCCTCACGCCCAACAGGATCATGTGGACAGGTTGAAACAGGCAACCGCATTCCTCGCCAAACCGTCACAAGCGAAGGCCGACTCGCAGGCGGTGTTGACCCGGATTCAAAAAGCCCTTGCCCAACGAAACGTGCTCGCCCTCGACTATCGCACCAGCGGACACGAAAAAAGCACCCGGCGCGAAGTCGAGCCGCTCGGCCTGGTATATTATTCCGACCACTGGCACCTGATCGCCTATTGCCGCCTGCGCCGGGATTTTCGCGATTTTCGCACCGACCGCATCACGGAACTGGCGGTTCGCCACTCGACCTTCCAACCCCATGAAAAATTCTCCGTGCGCGAATACATCAACTCGTGGTGCGACAAAATTTCAGGGATGAATGTGGAGGTGAAATTCAGCCCCCGGGCGGCGGAGCGGGCGCGCCGATCCTGGTTCGCGGGTTTGGTGACGGAGAAACGGACCAAGAGCGGCGTTGTCATGTCCTTTCCAGTCGGTTCGTTGGAATGGATCACAGGATGGCTGCTGTCGTTTGGCACGGAGGTCGAGGTGCTTGCCCCCGCGAATTTGCGTACACTTCTGGTGGAGCATGCCTCCCGGCTCGCTGAACACCACGGCAACCGAATGCGAATTTTTCCGCCGCCGAAAGTCTGCTGACATAGGGTTGTCAGTGCCCCGGGATATTGTGCGTCTGTTCACTGCGGCAAACCCGCCGACAGCGACACAAAAAACACAAACAAAAAATGACTATGACAAAAAAAGACTCACTCAATTGGTTTGAACTTTATGTGGCCGACTTCGATCGCGCCAAGCGGTTTTACGAAGCCATTCTCAAGGCTCCGCTTCAGGAGGCTCCCTGTAACGGCCGCATGGCCGTATTTCCTCACGACAACATGGCCGGCGTGGGCGGTGCCATCACTCAGATGGACGGCGTTTCCCCCGGAGGCGGCGGAACGCTTGTTTACCTCAATGTCGAGGGGGATCTGGATGGAACGCTCGAACGCATTCCGGCAGCGGGCGGATCGGTGGTGAAGCCGAAGACCTCGATCGGCGAACACGGGTTCATCGCCATCTTCAAGGATACGGAAGGAAACTGCGTCGGGCTGCACAGTCTCAAGTAACAACCCGCGACAAACCATCCGGTCGGAGCGAAGTCCCGGCGGGCTTCGCTCCGGCTCTGTCTCCGGACTGACCGCCTTCGCCCGAATTTTTGCAGGCTTCCAATCGCTTCTGCAAAAATTGGTTCTCCGACTTTGTCTCTGCGAGTTGCCAGGATTTCCGGAAATGTTCGGCCGCCGCCTTCGGCCGGTTCAGCCGCATCTCGAATTCTCCCATGACGGAATGGAACAGATGATAGGCTTCCAGCTTTTCGCGGTTGCGGATGGCCCGCAACTCATTCAAGCCGGCTTGCGGCCCGTGGAGTTCTGCCACCGCGACGGCACGGTTGAGGGCGATGACAGGCGAGCCATCGGACTCCATCAGATGGTCGTAAAGGGTCAGGATTTTCCGCCAATCCGTGGAATCATAATCCTTCGCCGTGCAATGACAGGCAGCGATCCCGGCTTGGAGATGGTATCTGGAGATCGTCCCGCCCCCGGCCGATCCGGCAAGATGGCCCATTCCCCGGGCCATCATCGGTTTGTCCCAAAGTGTCCGGTCCTGCTCCCGGAGGAGAAGAAGATTCCCGTCATCGTCCACGCGGGCAGGAATCCGTGCGGCATTCAGAAGCATCACCGCCAACAAGGCATGGGTTTCCGACCGATTGCCGACGGGGTGTTCCACCAGCAGGCCTGTCAGCCGGATGGCTTCTTCGCAGATGTCCCCGCGCACCAGCCGTTCCCCGCCCGAAGCTTTGTATCCTTCGTTAAACAAGAGGTAGAGCGTGTGCAGCACCCCGTCCAAACGACCTGCCAACTCTTCCCCTTCCGGCATCTCAAACGGAATCCGCGCCTCGCGAATCTGCTGCTTCGCACGGGTCAACCGCTTGGCGATCGCCGCCTCCGTCGTGAGAAAGGCGCGGCTGATTTCCGACACGCTGAAACCGCACAGGGTCCTCAAGGCCAACACGACATGCGACTCTTCGGGAAGAAGCGGATGGCAGCACAGAAACATCATCCTCAACCGATCGTCACCAATTTCCTGTTCGTCGGGCACCGGTTTCTCCGCACGGGAGTCCCTGATTTTCATGGAGTGGATGATTTCGTCCTCCTTCTCACGAAAGACCTTTTCCCGGCGAACGACATCCAGAGCCAGATTGCGCGCAGCCCGCATGATCCAGGCGGCGGGATTCTCCGGAACACCGTAGAACGGCCACGTCTGCATCGCCCGGACCAATGCTTCCTGCACCACGTCCTCGGCCAAGGTGAGATGTTCGGAACCGAAGATTCCCGTCAGCAGGGCAACCATCCGGCCCGACTCGTGGCGGAAAAGATGCTCCACCACCTGGGAAACATGTCCTGCGGCAGGTTCCTGTCGGGAGGTTGTCCCTTCGCGACTCATCCCTGTCAAAGAGCCGGCTTCCACCCGCAGGTGATCAACGCCGTCATGCTCATGGTCTGGAGACCGGGACCAAATTGTTCCGCGAGTTGCTGTCGAAGCCGGCATTCCACAGCCGGCCAGCGCGAGCCGGCGGCGGCGGAAGCATGCACGACAATGGCATTTGTGCGCAGCGTGAAATCCACAAAATCCTCCATCGAATTCATGTCAATGGTCGCCGCATGCTCCATGACTTCGATTTGTTCAAATCCGCCGTCACGCATCTCGCGGCAGCACAGTTCCCCGTCGGTCAGAACGGGAGGCAGGGGTTTTTCCGGGAGCACATCGGGCAGCAAATCACGAAGAATCGTCATGGTGGCGGCGAACAATGGCACACTCGACAACGGCACCCAGCTTGAGATCACGCCCGGACACCCCGGTCGCAGCACACGCAGCATCTCGGCGAATCCCCGGGCGCGGTCGAAGAAAAACATGAGGCCAAACATCGAAAATGCAGCGTCGAAAACGGCGTCCTGAAACGGCAAATCCATGCCGTTTCCAACGAGGGAGTTCACATTTTGCCAGCCGTTCTCCATTCCCCGCATCCGCAGTCTCCCGATCATTCCGGGAGAGAAATCGAGCGCGGTCACTTGCACGCCCTCCTGTGCGACAAGGGCGACAAGTGTGCCCGGCCCGGCGGCAATATCGACAAGGTGCATCCCCGGACGCACCCCGGCCATTTTCAGGGCGACCCGCGAGTAGCTTTCAAACACCGGGCTCAATTCCTCCGCATAGGCAACGGCCACGCTGTCCCAGATACCAGGCTGGGCAAGCGGCGGCGGCAACGGTTCGACAAAAGCAGGAGGTTGATCGTGGGGCATGGAAATGTCAGTTTTCATGGGTGTGAAAGCATCCCGGTTACACCCGGCGGCTACACATCGCGAAGACGATCGTTAACCCCGACTTTGCGAACCGCGCATACTCCGCCGAGTCCACGGCATAAATCGCAATGCGTCCCCCGGCATCGTAGTGGACGCCCCATCCATATTTCTTGGGCAGCATCGAAGCCCTCATACAGGGGTATGACTTTTGAAACAAGCCGTCCCAAATCGCCGTGCGCCGGCGTTTCGCTTCGCCGACAGGGATGCCCTTGTGAAGGATATGCGTCTCGAAGATCAGCTCATGCTGGGTGAGCTTGTAGGGATTCTGCGAGAGCAACTCATACTCAATGCGTGGCACCGTCCTGGCTTCGCCTCGCATCGGCGGAACAAGGCCCGTGGAGGCGGTGCTGTCGGGTGCCACTTGGATGAAAGTGTCGAAGTAAAACTGTTGCGGTTCGGCTCGCATGGCGTTTTCGATTGGTCAGTCGACCGCAGTGGCGGGTTGGGTTATCAGAACAGATGATTTCGGAGCATTGCATCACAGTGTTCCGGATTCAAGTTGGTCCGGAAAAAATCTGTTTTTCCGGTTTGGAAAGCGAATCGGGGTCGCCTTCGCCCGCCCGTTCAAACCACAATACTCGCGGCTCCCACTCCGAGGAACTGCGCGTAGCGTTCAGCGGCGGCCTGCAGCGCCACGCAGTCCCTTTTTCGGAGCGGAGCAAACGGCTGCGCGGTGATGGCGACAGTGTTCTTTTTGACAACCCTCTTCCAGGTGGCACAGACGCGCCCTTCAATGGTGACCGTATGCATGAACACTCCGTTGTTGCCCGGATTCACTTTGCCGCTGTGGGCGACATCCAGCACGGCCCCCCGGTCCTTGTAGCCCAGCAAAAATTCATCGAAGGCGGGCAGAAGACGAACGGAATCGGAACCGCCGGACGTTTGGTTTTTCGGCCCCCAGCAGTCGGTTTGCATGCGGACGATGGCTTCGGATGCCATCGCGATCCCGGCTCTGGCATCGGTCACCGTGAGCCCAGACCACCAGACAAAGTCTTGCAGCGTGGCCGGACCGTGGCTGGTGAAATACCGCGCGGCCAGTTCCGCCAGCGCTCCGTCACGATCCAAGATCCGGGACCTGGGAATCCATTCGTCGAGCAAGACGAACGTGTGCGCCTTGCCGGAGCGCGGGCCGAAACAAATCAGCCCCTCCTGTGCCAGACGGAACAGGATGTGGTAGCCGCGTCCTCCAGTTGTGGAGATGCCTCCCCGGTCGAGGGTTTCCAGCAGATCCTCACGGGACACACAGCCCCCGTCCTTCAAGACACGAGCGAACACTTTCCGGCAGCGGGCGAAAGTGGAGGCATCGAGTTCCAACTCGCGGGTGCGGCGGGCGGTTCCCGCGATGACACGCGGCGTGAGCAGTTCGAGCATCCACCGCACATCGTCCGAGGCCACGAAGTGCAGCGTTCCGCGCATCGGCCAGGTGCGGACGATTTTTCGTTCGGCAACGGCCTGTTCGACGCTTTGTTCGGTGGCACCCGGAGAACGCAAGCCGATGGCCCAGAGCGCCGAGGAATAGTCCTGCGCCTGCATCGCTCCCAACGCCGAAACCACTTCGGTCGGGGATTCGCGCCTCGCGGATTCGATGCGCTGGTTCACCAGCCGGTGCCGGGGGATTGTGTCGTCGGAAGATTTCACAAGGTTCAGCGCGATTTTTTCCGCCAGCAGTCGATGGTGTGATCGTCCACCAGTCCGACAGCCTGCATGAAAGCGTAACAGATCGTGCTGCCGCGGAACTTGAACCCGCGCACCCCCATGTCCCTGCTCATCGCGTCGGAAATCGGGGAAGTCGCCGGAACGTCGCCCAGTGTCCGCGGTTTGTTCACCACGGTCTTTCCGCCGGTAAACCCCCGGACATATTTGTCGAAGGAACCGAATTCCCTCTGAATCTCTTTGAACTGCCGCGCATTGTTGATGGCCGCCTCGATTTTCAGGCGGTTTCGAATGATCCCCGCGTCCAGCATCAACCGCTCCACCTTCCGCTCATCGAACCGCGCCACTTTGTTCACGTCAAAACCGGCAAACGCCGCCCGGAAATTTTCCCGCTTTTTGAGCACGGTGAGCCAGCTCAGTCCCGCCTGAAAACTCTCCAGGACAAGGAACTCGAAAAGCACTTTGTCGTCATGGACCGGGCGCCCCCATTCCTCATCGTGATATTGGATGTAGAGGGGATCTTTCAAACACCATGCGCAGCGCATTTTCTCCACGGTTTTCTCCGGTTTTTTGACGAACATGAGCGAGCTTAGCATGTCGTGGAATTCCTTACCAATAATAGAAGGCTTTCATCCAAGACTGGAGATCCAAACATGGCAGACCCCGCCACAAATCCCCCATTTATTCAACGCCATGGAACTTTGCGTCTTTGACCGGGATGCCGTGGTTCAAACGAAGGGTGACCGGCCCGGCTCGTTCGGCATTTCCTTCTCCAGTGTTCCGACGCTGCTTAGAAGAAGCCGACAAAGATCTTCGCGGAGCAGAATGGCTTCCTCGTCCACCTGATTGGAGCCCAGGGGCAACGACACCGAGGCCGCCTCGATGATTCTCGCCGACATCATCGTCAACACCTCTTTCAACGAATCCAGTGCCCACTGCGATCCACGGGACGCGTGGAGAATCACGACCGGCTTGCCGACAAAGGCGGGAGCGCTCACAAGCCAATCCAACGCATTCTTGAAGGTTCCAGGCAATGCATGCGCATACTCCGGCGTGGAGACGACCACGGCGTCCGCCCCCGCGACATGGCCCCGCAACACGGCAACTTCATCGGGGGCCACCGCGCCCTCCGCATCCAGATCGGGATTGAAATGCGGAAGCAACCCCGTCCGCTCGTAATGGGTAAATTTCATCGTCGCGGGGGCCAGTCGCTCATAAGCCCGGAGGATGGCCCGGTTCGAGGAGCGATCCCGGAGGCTTCCACACAAAGTCAGTATTCGCATGAGCGCTCGATGCTCATTACTCAAGCAGTCCAGCGAAAGCCCGGCGGCCGGACCAGAGAAGGAAGGCCGCCAACAGGCAGATGACGATGATGACCGGGTTGAAAAGCCCCTCGCCCTTCATGATGAAAACCGTGAAGGCGAGGATGTTTATGATGATGGGGCCAAGCACCAGCAGACCGAAATTCCTTGTGCGCGGAATGGCGACAAGGAGACCGCCGAGGACTTCCAGGACTTTCACAAAGCCAAGATAGCCCGTGGGAGCCAGCGCGCCCATGAAGAGGGCCGCAGGAGACCCAGCGGGTGGCGGAGGGGGCGACGGCATAAGCCCCAGCAAATACATGCTCCCAAAGACAACGAAGGGCAGGCCAAGCAGGATGCCGGCAATGGTGGGTGCGTGTTTCATGGTTTCTTCATTTCAGATTGTTCCTGTGTGTTTCAAATCGGAACGGTAATCATCCAGGCCACGCCAAAGCGATCGGCGAGCATTCCGAACCTTGGGGACCAGAAGGTTTTGGTCGGGGGCATTTGCACCTCTCCGCCATCCGACAACGCGGCAAAGAGCCGGTCCACCTCCGCTTCGTTCGGCACGGTGAGCGAAAGCGAAAAGCCTTTAAAACCGGAGTTCTCCCCGCACCCGTCGGATGCCATGATCGTGGATTCGCCGACTGTGAAGGTGGCGTGCATGATCTTGTTTTCAAAGCCGGGCGGGACCATTCCGGGTGGATGCGGCTCCGGACTCTGGTTGAAACGCATGACGATCTCCGTCTCGGCACCAAGCACGGCGCGGTAGAATTCCAGCGCCTCTTCGCAGCGGCCTCCGAAGAACAGATAGGGTTGAATGTGTGTGTTTTTCATAGGGATGGGTTTGAAGTTGTGGATGGAGAAATGTTGAGGCGTCAGTGGTTCGGCGCGGCCTTCACCTCCGCGTTCAGGTCGGCAAGCCCCTGCTCGAACATGCCGCCCACCATCTTGTCGCAACTCATGAACAGACCGAGGGCTTTTGCGATGAAGTTCTTTTTTCCAGCCATGCTCCAGGTCACCACGGTTTGATTGCCCTCGGGTTTGAATTCAAACTCCGCGGTATTGGTGCCGGCGAAGGGCTTGACGAAATCGAGCCTGAACCCGACCAGCGTGTCCGGCCGGCTCTCCGTGATGGTCATTTTTCCCACGCCGACCTTGTCGAGAATCGAGGCCCAGCTCATGACGGCTCCGACGCCCGCGGACGGGCCTTCGAAGGAGACTTTGGCATCCGGGTCCATCTTCGCCCACGGCGACCAGGCATCCCATTTGCGGAGGTCGTTCACATGCGGGAAGACCGCTGATGGCGGGGCGGGAATGGTAATCGATCGCGTCACGCAAAAATCGGCCGGCTGCACAGCCACGACGAGGACAAACACGACGACGATGGCCGCGAGGATAAGAAGGATGTTGATCATCATGGATTTCATTTGCGGTGGATTTCAGGGGTGCGGGCAGGACGCGGATTTGGAAACTTCCGTGTAGAGTGCGCATTCGCCGGCAACGGGGCGCACTTCCACCTGGATGCCATAGGGAAGTCCGGGGCAACCCTGGGCGATCGTAATCGCCTCCTCCAGCGTATCCACCTTGAGGAGAAAATACCCGCCGATGGCCTCCTTCGATTCGATGAACGCTCCGTCCGTCAAAATGTTCCCGTTCTTGCCCGAAACGATTTTGCCCTCCCGTTCGAGCGGTTGTCCGGCCAGGGCCCTGCCCTCTGCGGTCAGGCCGTGAAACCATGCCATCCACTGGTCGGCGATCTTCTGCATTTCTTCCGGGGAAAGGTCTTTATACCAGTCCGTGCCGCGAAACAGCAGCATGGCTCCGTTGGGTGTTTGTGTGCTCATGATTTTTTGGAATCCCGGGTTGTTGTCTTTCGTTCGTTCAACAATACGACGAACGGACACAAGAGTTCAGGACAACGATTCAGAATTTTTTCGAAGTTTCATGGATTTTTGAAAAAATTCCCCATCCGCAAACACGGACAATGTTTTCGTCCCACCGACTCTTGGAGTCGCTACGCGCCTGTGCGATCGGATTTCCGCAGGAAAAACCCGTCCACGAGTTTTTGAAACCGCTTGGCGTGGTTGGCGTAGAAGGGATACCGGTCGCCGCCATCACGCGGCATGTAGCGCCAGTGCTTGTAGGGCCACAGCCAGCACTCCGGGTGGGCATGGACTCCGGGCTCGAGCGCGTCCCAGCATTTCTGCACGATTTCGCGGACGTCTGCATCCGGCGGACACTCGATCGGAGGGTGATGGATGATCCGGTATTTTCCGCCGGGACCGGGACGGCATTCGACGGGCACGATGGAGGCCCCGGTGCGTTGTGCGATGGCGGCATGAGTCTGCGTGACGCTGGCGAGGAGTCCCCCGAAACATTCGATGAGGACGCTGCCCTCGCGGGGATCGAGGTTCAGATCGCAGAGCATTCCGAATTTTCCCCCGCCCTTGAGGAACTTGAGCATGCGGATCATCGCGCGTTCCTGCGGGATCACATGGTTGCCGGTGCTGGAGCGCAGCCGGTCAAAGACCGGCCCCAACAGCGGGTTTTGAAAACGCTGGGCAATGACCGGACCGGGAGTAATGGAATAGGCACCCGCCAAAGCGAGCCACTCGAAATTACTGAAGTGGAGGCAGGCATAAATGGCCGGCTTCGCCGGATCCTTCCGGCAGTAGTCGTGCTCCCACCCCTCGAAGGTGACGTGTTCATTGACAAATTTTTCGTCCATGTTCGGAGCCCAGAACAGCTCGAACATCGTCCGCGCAAACGTGACATACGACCCGCGCGCGATGGCGGATTTTTTTGAGCGGGAAAATTTTCCGGGAAACGCGGATTCAATGTTCGCGAGGGCAACCCTGCGCCCGCGAGAGTCCAGCAAATAGACGAGCGACCCGGCCAGCGAGGCCAGAAACGGGATCGCGCGAAATGGAAGGCGGGCGACAAGCCAGGCACCCGCCGCGAGCCCGGCGAACTCCAGTCTTTCGCGCAGGGTCGGCGGCTTCATCACGTTTCGATGCGCGGAAAAACCGGCACGGGATCCCCGAGCCGGTGTCCGTCGGCAAGAGCGCCCCACCCGCATTGATCCATCAGGACCAGCCCGTCCCACGCGAGTTGAAGACGGATGGCAGCTGCGGAAGCCGGAATGAATGGAGTGATCAAAACAGAGACGATGCGCAGCGCCTCGGCGAGCGTGTAGAGAACCTCGTCGAGCCGGAGGGCCGATTCCGGATCCTTTGCGAGCTTCCAGGGCGCCGTCTCCTCGACATAAGCGTTGCAGCGGACGATGATCTCCCAGGCCGCCTCGATTGCCGCCTGCGTTTCAAACGCATCCATCCTTCGCCCGTAGTCGGCAACCCTGTCAGCGACAAACCCGGCCAGCGGAGAAGATTCCGGCTTGCGCAGGGTGCCTTCCCGGTAGCGCTTCGCCATGCTGAGCGAGCGGTTCAGGAGATTTCCGAGGCTGTTGGCGAGGTCCCCGTTGTAGCGCTGGATCAGGCGCTCCTCGCTGAAGTCCGCATCGCGTCCGGTGGCGATGTCGCTGAGAAGATAATACCTCGTGGCAGCGACGCCGAACGTGTCGGCAAGCACATCCGGATCCACGCTGTTACCGAGGCTCTTGCTCATCTTTGCGCCTGAGATGTTCCACCATCCATGCACGAGAAGGGACGGGATATCATCGTCCGCAAACCCGCAGGCCTTCAGCATGATCGGCCAGTAGATCCCATGCGGAGGGATCATGATGTCCTTGCCGATCACATGGACGGCCGGCCAGCGGGACCGGAACAGCGCCTGGTCGGCTCCCGGGGCCGGATCGTAGCCGGCAAAGCTCACATAATTCGAAAGCGCATCGAACCAGACGTAAGTGACAAAGTCGCTGTCGAACGGCAGCTCGATCCCCCATTCGAGGCGGGACTTCGGACGCGAAATGCAGAGGTCTCCGGTGAGCTTCTCCACGGCGTTGCGGAGCTCTGCCACCCGGAATTCCGGCACCACAAACGGTCGGCCGGCCGCTGATCGCGCATCGATGAGATCCAGCAGCCACTGGCGGTGCCGGGCGAGCCTGAAGTAGTAGTTTTCCTCCTCAATGAGCACGACCTCCCCCCATTCGGGTCCAAACTCCCCATCGGGCCCGCGTTCCTTGTCGGTGAGGAACTGCTCCTGGCGCACGCTGTAATGCCCGGTCTGCCTCGCCTTGTAGAAATCGCCGTTCTCCCAGAGAAGCTGGAGCATGGCCTGCACACACCGCTTGTGGACCGGCTCGGTCGTGGCGGCCCACCCGTCGTAGCTGATGTCGAGCTTCTTCCACAGCGCGAGAAATTTCTCCGTAAGCCCGGCGACGAATTCCGACGGAGCCACGCCCTGTTTCTGCGCCGACTGCTGAACCTTCTGCCCGTGCTGGTCCACCCCGGTGAGAAAGAAAACCTCCTCGCCCTTCATCCGCCGGTATCTGGCGATGGCATCGGTCAACACCTTCTCGTAGGCATGGCCGATGTGGGGGGCGCCGTTGGTGTAGTCGATTGCGGTGGTGATGAAAAATGTCATGGGATCAATCAGCAGTAGGAGGGATGGCATCCGGGTTCACCTTGCCGCCCCACGAAATGATTCTGGCTTTTGCGCCGGCGGACTCCGCTTCCGGAATCTGGTTGTTCCGGACATAAAACAGCGAGAGGCTCGACCACGCAAGCTGGTCGTTCGGGCGCAACCGGACGGATTGCAGCCCCGCCTCGATGGCTTCACGGTAATGCCCGCTCTTCATCAGCGCCATGCCGAGCGCATGCCATGCATCGAAAAATTCCGGATCCAGCCGGGTGCATTCGCGGAATTTATCGACTGCCGCATCGATCTCTCCAAGGGCGATGTCGCCGGTGGCCTCGTCAAAGATCTCCGCCGGGCTCATCAGCTGCGCGGTCTTCCGGGCATGCTGATCTTCGCCTCCTCCCGGCACACGCGCAGCCATTCCGCAAAAAGGAGCCCCCGTTTGTTCTCCAGCAACCCGTCCCGGATTTCAGCGCGCTTTGCATCCAGATCCGCATCCGCAAGCGGTCCGCGGGATTTCAAATACACGGAAAACCCTCCCCAGGGAGCGCGCTCAAATCCGGAGATCTCGCCGTCCTTCATGGAGAGGGTCGGAACCACCATCCGACGCTGTTCAGGCGTCAGCGCCTCACTGGTCGGGGAAAGATTGTCAAACGCCTCGGCCTCGAGCCCCGCAGCCTTGGCCGCATCTGCAAACGGCGTCCCGGAACCAACTGCCGCACGCAGTTGTTGAAGCTTCTGAACGGACGAATTGTTGAGGATCTCATCCGCCTTGGCCTGCCTGAGCCGGGCCTCGATGGCGGGTGATGCCTCCGCGAGTGTCAGCGGGCGGGCGGCGTTCAACCCGGTGAGCTCGATGATGTAGAAGCCGTCGCCAGCTTGAATGACGTCGCTTGCCTTGCCGGGGCCGGAAAGCAAAAAGGCCGACGGAGCCAGTGCGGAGGCGAGGGCCTTGTCCGCGCCGGCTGCCTGCCCGTCGGAAAAGTTGCCCTCGCGGTCGAAGGAGGGCATTGTTCCGACAGTCAGCCCGGCTGAGGATGCCGCCTGCTCAAGGGACGAGGCTCCCAGCGAATCAGCAAAACGGGTTGCAGCGTCGGCGAGTTTCTGCAGAGCCTCGACCTTCTCATGCCCGTCAATCGTGCTTCCGGCCGGCAATGTGAATGCCACATACCGAATGCCACGCGTCTCCCGGGTGTTCAGATTGGCCTGGTTCCTTTCGAAATATGCGGCGACCTCGGACGGATCGACCTTCACAGCCGGCGCGACCGTCTCTGTGTTGAAACGGATAAAATACCCGGACACCGGCTGCAGAATGCGTGCGGCATCCCGGAGTTCGAGGTCTCCGACCGCGGCGGGAGATTCCACAATCGCGGAAATTTTTTCCAAGCGGAGCGAGTCGCGCATGACCTCCTCGAGCTGGCGCTCGGTGAAGCCGCGCGGGGTCAGTTGCTCGCTGACAAAGGCTCCGTATTTCAACGGGTCAAACTGTCCCTGGATCTGGAAGACCGGAAGGGCCTTGATCCGGGCGGCCACCTCATCATCCGTCGGCTGAACGCCGAGCACCCGGGCCTGATGCTGCAAAACGAGAAGGTTCCATACGAAATCGGTGAGCGCCGCCGACTGGTCCTCCCCCGAACCTCCCAGCTTCGAAACCAGGTCGTATTGGCCTAATGCAAGCGTGAGCTGGTAGTTCTTCACCTGGCGATCGATCGCCCCGGGCGTGAGGGTTTGCCCGTAGATTTGAGGATTCCGCTGGGAGGCCAGATCCCTCAACTGGGCGGTGTTGTAGAGCAGGATAAACGCGACGATTGTGAGGACGGCGATGACGAGCATCAGCCCGCGCTGGTTTTTTCGGAGAAGGTTGATCATGAATTTTGCTGAGAAACTGTTGATTAACGGGGGGAAACTGATTAAAGCGTTTGCACGATGAAAGCAAGCGTCTCCCCGACGGCAGCCATTTTGGCAATAGCGATTTTTTCCAGCACGTGCCTTGTTGCCAACGCTCAGGACACCATCGTCCAAAAGGACGGACAGCACCGTGAAGGACAGATCACGGGCATCAAAGCCGATGTTTTGCGCATCAAAATCGGGCCGGCGGAAACCGGAATCCCGATGGCGAATGTCGCCTCGGTCACCATGGCGCCGCCGAAAGCCTACACCGACACGCTGGCGGCCTGGCAGTCGGGCGATGCAAAGAAAACCCTGTCCCTCCTGGAGCCTCTCGTCGCGACTTTCAACGGCCTTCCCACAGTCTGGGCCGAACGGGCAAGCGCCCTTCTCGGTGAGGCCCTCCTCGCTGCCGGCCAGGTCGACAAGGCCGAAGCCGCATTCGCGAGCTTCCAAAAATCCTACCCGGCCGCCGCCAGCACGGCGGACATCGGCCTCGCACGCCTCGCCATCGAAAAAAAGGATTTTTCCACGGCGAGGGAAAAACTCATCCCGGTCGTGGAAAAGGCCAAGGCCACGAAGCTCGCCGGAGCAGGCGAGAATGCCGTCTTCGGCCAGGCTCTCTTCCTCCTCGCCCAGGTCCAGGAATCGTCCGCAGAAAATTCCGAGGCCTTGGAAAACTACCTTCTGGTCACCACGGTTTTCCACGAAGACGAGGCCATTGCAAAAAAATCCCAGGACCGCGCTGCCGCCCTCGTCGAAAAAAACGTGATTGTTCCCTGAATTTGATTCATAATACCCAACTTTATCCATGAAATCCACCAGTCGTCTCCTTCCCATCCTGTCCATCCTGCTGCTCGCCCTGACCTCGCCACTCGCCCGTGCGGCCGAGAGCGCGACACCGGAAAACATGAACATCATCCAGACGATCCTGCACGGGGGGCCGCTGATCATCCTGATCTGGGTTTGTATTCTCGGCACCTCGATGGTGATGCTGACTTTCATCATCCAGTTGTTTGTCGTTCTCCGCGACGAACAACTCGCCCCGGCCGCCCTTGTGGAGTCGCTTCGGGACACCATCCATGCCGGAAACTATCAGGAGGCCTGGGAGATCTGCCGCGCGAACAAAGCCTACATCGCGCTGGTTCTCAAAGGAGCCCTCGAGCGGCTCGGCCGCGGCAAGGAGGCGGTTGAAACCGCGCTGATCGAACATGGCATCCGCGAGGCACAGATCCTCAAGACAAAGAACAGCTACCTCTCGGTCATCGGAGTCATCGCCCCGATGATCGGGCTTCTCGGCACGGTCATCGGAATGATGGGAGCCTTCGCCGTTCTGGGATCCTCCGGCGTGGCGGACCCCCGCAGCCTGGCCCTCCGCATCGGCGAAGTGCTCATGGCGACCGCCAGCGGCCTCTTCATCGCCATCCCGGCGTTCATTTTCTACTACTACTTCCGCAACCGTGCGACAATCGTTCTTGTAAACGCGGACGACCAGCTCAACCGCCTTGTCGAGGACATCCCGTTCGAGGAACTGGCCGGGGTGCGCATCGGGGAAACCTTCGAGGCGGGTGCCGGCGCCGGAGTTTCCACCGGCTCCCGAAAGGTGTCCATGGCCCTGACCACGAACTGCCCGGTTTGCAACGGTGCCATCCAGCCCGGACAAAATCCCTGCCCTCATTGCGGCGCGACCCTCGACTGGGCCTGATCCAAAATGTCCGAGGTCCTTCATCACACGACGGGGAAGAAAAAGCACCGGAAGGCGGATCCGGATGCTGATCCAGAGTTCCAGATCGCCCCGATGATCGACATCCTTCTCGTTCTTCTCGTCTTCTTCATGTCGATCAGCTCGACAGAGGTTCTCCAGGCGAACAAGGAGGTCAACCTCCCGATCGCGAAGGATGCCAAGGAGGCCAAGGATACGAAGGAGGGACAGGTGATCATCAATGTCACGTTCGTCCCCATCAACAACACCACGGCGATTGATGTGGACCAGAAGAAATACGCCTCTCCGGCGGAGCTGATGACCCTTCTCAAAAACAAGGTTTCCGGAAACCCTCTCGTCCGGGTGAAAATCCGCGCGGACAAGGAAGTCAAATACGAATACATGCGCCAGCTCCTTGAGGCGATCGGTCTGGCAGGCGTGGGCAATGTCACATTTTCCGTGGTGGACAAGGAAGCCAACGGGGGCAAAAGCTCGTGACCGGTTTGCGGCAAATCTCAACTCTATAAATTTCTATGGCAGGTGGCGGCGTATCAGAAGATGGTGATGTCGGGTTCCAAATCGCACCGATGGTGGACGTCGTGTTCGTGCTCCTCCTCTTTTTCATGGCGTCCGCGGGGTCCCAGGTCATTGAGATGGAGCTGAACATCAGCCTGCCCAGCGGCCGGAGCGCCAACGCGCTCGGCTCGGTGCCGACCACGCCGATCATCATCGACATCATGCCGGATGGGAAGGTGCAGATGAACAACAAGGTCTATGACTCCCCGACAAGCAAGGAACTCCCCGAGCTCAAGGCGTGGCTCAAGGAGACCATCGCCAAGTTCGGGGACAAGGACCCGGTCATTCTCCGCCCCGATCCCCAGACCAAGCATGATCGCGTGATGGACGTGCTCAACGCCGCCTCTGCAGCTGGCGTGACCAAGCTCTCGTTCAGTTGAGATCCTCCTCCGGACTGCGCCCGTTTGCGGTCTTCGCGGGGATCGTCGGAGTCCTTGCCGTAGCGTCCTTTGTCGCCATTTCGCTCTGGTTCGGCTCCTTCATCCGCAGCCCGGAATTCCAGTCGCTGGTCGCGAGGGAGACCGGAAAGGCTTTCGGCTCCCGCGCGGAATTTGCCCCGCTGAGGTGGAACGGGGCATCTGTGTTTGCCGAGTCCGCAAGTTTGGAGGGAACCCCCTCCACCGCACTCAGTCACCTCAGTGCAAGCCAACTCCGCGCCGAAGTGAATTGGAGGGCCGCTTTTTCCGGAGCCTGGCGGGTGGAGGAGATCACGATCACGCAGTTGGACGGGGAGTGGCAGAATCCCGCGCAGCCGGGAACTCCGGCCGCTGCAGAACCGGCTCCGGCCCGGCAGACCGGCCTTTCTTCGATCCTGCCGCGCCGCTTTGAGCTGGGAATTCTGAAAGTCGGCAGCGCCCGCCTGCGGTATGGCGCCACGGAAATCTCGAACTGTGCGCTCAGTGCCAAACCGGATGGCGCCGGATGGATTTTCGAGGGAACCGGCGGCCGCTTGAAGACTCCGTGGACGCCGGAACTCAACATCGTCGATTTTCGCGCGCGGGAACAGGCCGGGGATTTGTTCCTGACAAAAGGCGACCTCGCCCTCGGGTCGAATGGAAAGATTTCCCTCTCCGGCGAGTCCTCCTCGGGAGGAAACCTCAGGATCTCCTGGGAGGGCATCAACTCGGCTGAGATTCTTAAAGGAGAATGGGCAAGAAGGATGGCGGGCACACTTTCGGGAAACGCCCGGCTTGCGGCACCCGATGTTTTCAAAGGCACCGTCATCCTCCAGGACGGACGCCTGGAAAACATCCCCATGCTTGCCACCGTGGCCGACTTCACGCAGAACCCCGCATTCCGACGCATGCCGATCCAGGAAATGCGCGGGGATTTTGTCCGGGAGCGGGGCGACTGGAGGATCAGCAATTTCTTTGCGGAGTCGAAGGGACTGCTGCGCATCGAGGGATCCGCTGTGATCGGGCGCAACGGCTCGCTGAAGGGGCAGTTTCAAATCGGGGTGACGGCACAGACCCTGCAATGGCTTCCGGGATCGCGGGAAAGGGTCTTCAAGCTTGCCAGGGACGGCTATCTCTGGACCGATCTCGAGGTCGGAGGAACGGTGGAAAAACCCACGGAGAACCTTTCGGAGCGACTGGCGACCGCCATGGGGGGTGAAGTGATCGACCGGAGCACCGGGCTGATCAAAAACGCTCCGGGATCCGCCGTCGAAGGAGTCAAGAGCGTCCTGGACATTCTGCGTCCGCTCGTGCCCTGAACAGCGGGCGAAGCCCCCTTAAAGTTCCACGCTCCGCCCCGGCTCCGGGATGATCACCCCGGTCTCAGGCAGCTCCTTGAAAAGCGACAGCTGGAACCAGTCGATTGCCGGCTTGTCGCCGTGAACCAGAACCACTTTGGAGGGCTTGAGGAGCAGCGCGTAATTGCGGAGCGTGTCCCGGCTCGCATGCGCACTGAACTGAAACTCCTCGACAGCGCATCGCAGGGGAATCGCCGGAGAACCCTCCTCAAGGTGGATGTCCTCCCCGGCGGCGGCTCGCCGGATTTTTCCGGCCGGGGAGTCCGGGTCGGAATACCCGACAAAAAACAGACTCTGGTTCGCATCGCCGATGATCTTCCGGCAAAACATATTCGAGAGCGTGTGCTCGGTCATCATCCCGCTCGACAGGGCAAAAATGCATTTTTTCCGCGGCGAAATGGTTTGGACCTCGTTTCCCGAGAGAACGTAGGGTGCCATTTCCTGGAGGAGTTGCAGCTCCGGATGGCTCCGGACCGAGGTCTCCGCCAGCGCATCGTAAATCCCGGTGATCTTCGTGCTCAATCCCCCGATATACACCGGCACAGGCGCAAGCTGCCCGCGAAGCCGCATGTTCCAGAGGATGGCGAGCAGCTCCTGCGTTTTTCCAAGCGCAAAGACGGGGATCGTCACGCTTCCTCCCTTCTCGAAAGCTCTCCGGATCCCGCGCGCCAGCCGCTCCTCTTCATTCGCCCGGGAAAACCCGGTGGGGACCGGTGCGTCTCCGCGCGTGGTCTCCATGATGAGCACGTCCACCCCCTCCTCGGGAAACGAGGCTCCCCGCATCAGCGACTGGTTCTCGAAGTTGACGTCCCCCGTGTAGAAAACCGTCCGCCCGTCGTAACGGATCAAAACCCCGGCGGACCCCAGAATGTGCCCGGCATCGAAAAATTCAAACGTCACCTCCCGGTCGCTCTCGGAAGGCTCCCCATGCAGGTTGAACCGCTTTCTCAGCGGCCTCGGGTGCCAGGCCTTGCTGCAAAATTCCACTCCCCGGTGGGTGAAAAGCGGATACTCGCTGATGCCGTCATCCTCGCGCTGGCGGGTCATCACATTGACCGCGTTGTGCAGCATGACATCCGAGATTCTGGCGGTCGGTTCGGTCATGAAAACCCTCGCCTGCGGCTCGCGGCGCGTCAGAAGAGGCAGCGCCCCGACATGGTCCTGATGCGCGTGGGTGATCAGGATGGCGTCCACCTTCCCCTCGGACACCATGGAAAAATGCGGAGCCGCCGCGAGTCCCTCGATCTTCGGATGCAAACCGGCATCCAGGATCACGTTCTTCCCGCCGATCTTCAGCCAGTAGGAATTTGATCCGATTTCCGTCCGCCGAGTCAGATTCACCAGTTCCATCGGCTGCCAAGGTGTCCGAGCCGGGCGCATTCCTCAATGAAAATCCCCCGCCAACCCGGTGCATTTTGCCTCCTTTCCAGAAAGAGGAACAGAAATTGACAAGCTGCTGGATTTTCGCGCCGGTCCCCGTAGTATTCCGGCCCATGAAGTATATATTCGTGACCGGCGGCGTGGTGAGTTCTCTCGGAAAAGGCCTCGCGGCAGCATCTCTCGGAACCCTTCTCGAGCGGCGCGGACTCAAGGTCGTCCTCCAGAAACTGGACCCCTACCTCAACGTCGATCCCGGCACGATGAATCCCTTCCAGCACGGCGAGGTCTACGTGCTCGCCGACGGCGCGGAAACCGACCTCGACCTCGGCCACTACGAGAGGTTCACGAACTGCGTCCTCACGCGCGCGAACAACCTCACAAGCGGACAGGTCTATGAGACGGTCCTCGCCAAGGAGCGCCGCGGCGACTACCTCGGCAAGACCGTCCAGGTCATCCCCCACATCACCGACGAGATCAAAGGGAAAATCCGGGAGCTCGGCGAGACCTCCGGCGGCGACATCGTGATCACCGAAATCGGCGGCACCACGGGCGACATCGAGGGGCTCCCGTTTTTGGAAGCCATCCGCCAGTTCATCCTCGAGGTCGGATCCGAAAACGCGATCATCATGCACGTGACCCTCGTCCCGTTCATCAAGGCGGCCGGGGAGCTCAAAACCAAGCCGACACAGCAGAGCGTCGCAAAACTGCGGGAGATCGGACTCCAGCCCCAGGTGCTCATCTGCCGGACGGAGATGCCCCTCGACAAGGATGTCCGCCAGAAGCTCTCGCTCTACTGCAACGTGCCGCTGGATGCCGTCATCGAAGCGGGAGATGTCGAACATACGATCTACGAGTCTCCCTTGAACCTCCAGTCCGAGGGGCTCGACAGCATCATCTGCAGGATCCTCCACCTCGACACCCCGCAGCCGGACATGACGGACTGGAAAAAATTCGTCCAGCGCGTGATCGCCCCGAAAAAGCGGGTCCGCATCGCGATCGTCGGCAAATACATCGAGCTGCAGGATGCCTACAAGAGCATCTACGAATCGCTCACCCACGCCGGAGCGTCGCACGATTGCGGCATCGACCTGGTCCTTGTTGATGCCGAGGACATCGAGGCCGAGGGGGCGGACAAATACCTGCGCGGCGTCGCCGGGGTCCTCGTCCCGGGCGGCTTCGGCGACCGCGGCGTCGAGGGAAAAATCGAGGCGGTCCGATACTCCCGCGAATCCCGCACCCCGTTCCTCGGCCTCTGCCTCGGCATGCAGGTTGCCACGATTGAGTTCGCCCGCCACGTCTGCGGTTTCGAGGGCGCGAACAGCACGGAATTCGATCCCGCCACCCCTCACCCGGTCATCTGCATCCTCGAGGAACAGAAGGATGTCACAGACAAGGGCGCATCGATGCGCCTCGGCACCTGCCCGACCGTTCTCTCAAAAGGCAGCCTCGCCCACCAGGTCTACGGCCGCTCGGAAATCACCGAGAGGCACCGGCACCGCTACGAATTCAACATGGCCTACCGCGAGGCCATGGAGAAACGCGGCTTCGTCATCGCCGGCACCTCGCCCGAGGGGGACCTCGTCGAGCTCATCGAGCTCTCGAACCACCCGTGGTTCCTCGCCTGCCAATACCATCCGGAATTCCAATCGAAACCCAACTCCCCCCACCCGCTCTTCAAGGGATTTACCGCCGCCTGCCTCGCGCACGAGGATTGAATACCGAACGAAGAATCCTCCGAGAAAAACAAGCCGGACATTACGGAGGCCGGAACAATGCGTTTGCACGGCGGGATTTCCTTGATGGACCCTGCCCGGATTCTGCTAGAGTGGGCAGCCTTATGAAGTCCTCTGCACGCATGCGCCCTTATTCCTCCATTGTTCTTGACGGCCTGAGCCGGGCGCCCAGCCGGGCGATGCTCTACCCGGTGGGATACAAGGAGAGCGATTTTTCCAAGCCGCAGATCGGGGTCGCCTCGACGTGGAGCATGGTCACACCGTGCAACATGCACATCGACCAGCTCGCCCGGGAATCCGCTCTCGGAATCGATGCGGCGGGCGGCAAGGCGACCATCTTCAACACGATCACCATCTCGGACGGGATCTCGATGGGAACCGAGGGGATGAAATACTCGCTCGTCTCGCGCGAGGTCATCGCCGACTCGATCGAAACCGTGGTCGGATGCCAGGGATTCGACGGCTTCATCGCGATCGGCGGATGCGACAAAAACATGCCGGGCTGCATGATGGCGATCGCCCGGATGAACCGCGCGGCGGTCTTCGTCTATGGCGGGACGATCCTTCCCGGATGCCTCTCCGGAAAGAACCTCGACGTGGTCTCGGTTTTTGAGGCGGTCGGACAGCGGGCGGCAAAAAAGATTTCCGGCCAGGCCCTTCACGACGTCGAGTCGTGCGCGATCCCGGGCCCGGGCTCGTGCGGCGGAATGTATACGGCGAACACGATGGCCTCGGCGATCGAGGCGCTCGGATTCAGCCTCCCGAACAGCTCGGCCCAGGCAGCCATCTCGAAGCACAAGGTGCAGGATTGCCGCGCGGCCGGAGCAGCGGTCATCGCCATGCTGAAAAAGGGCATCCGCCCGTCGGACATCTTCTGCAGGGAGGCATTTGAAAATGCCATCACCGTCACGATCGCGCTCGGCGGCTCGACGAATTCGGTTCTCCACCTCCTTGCAATCGCCCACTCGGCGGGGGTGAAGCTGACCATCGACGACTTCACTGCCATCGGCAAGCGGGTTCCCGTGCTGGCGGATCTGAAGCCGAGCGGACGCTTCCTCATGTCGGACCTCGTCGGCATCGGCGGCATCGTGCCGATGATGAAGGATCTCCTCTCGGCCGGGCTCCTGCACGGCGGGTGCCTCACCGTCACCGGCAAATCCCTGAAGCAAAATCTCGCGCCGTTCAAATCGTATCCCAAGAGCCAGAAGATCATCGCCCCGCTCGGCAAGCCGCTGAAAAAGGACAGCCATCTGGTCATCCTGCGCGGCAATCTCGCCCCCGAGGGCGCCGTCGCAAAAATCTCCGGCAAGGAAGGCGAACGATTCGACGGAAAAGCCCGCGTGTTTGAATCCGAGGAAAAGGCGCTCCAGGCCATCCTCGCCGGAAAAATCCAAAAGGGTGACGTCATCGTGATCCGCTACGAGGGGCCGCGCGGGGGACCGGGCATGCGCGAGATGCTTTCCCCCACCAGCGCGGTGATGGGATGCGGGCTCGGCAAGGACGTCGCCCTCATCACCGACGGGCGTTTCTCCGGCGGAACGCACGGTTTTGTTGTCGGACACATCACGCCCGAGGCCTTCGAGGGCGGGGCGCTCGCCATCGTCCGCGACGGGGATCCGATCACGATCGATTCCGTCTCCCGCAAACTCACGCTCGGCATCCCGCAAAAGGAAATTGCGGCGCGCCTCGCGAAGTGGAGGAAGCCGAAGCCCCGCTACCGCCGCGGAGTCCTCGCGAAATATGCCTCCCATGTCTCGACCGCATCCCAGGGAGCCGTGACCGACTTCGGATTCTGATGAAGGACGTCAATCCCATGCAGGCGGCGGCGTTCCTCCGCGAGGAGAACGCCGCCCGGCAGACACAGGTCTCCATCAGCTTCGGCGAAAAGATGGACCGCCCGGCGCTCCGCAAGGCATGGGAGAATGTCGCCGCCGCGCATGCCATCCTGCGCACCTCGTTCTCGCGCTCGCAAATCGGCGAGGTCAAGGCGGCTGTCGCGGATTCCGACGGAACGCTCTGGAAGGAAATCGACTGGCAGGAACACGCTGCGAATTCCATTCCGGACCAGTGGTCGGCCCTGCAAAATTCCGATGCGATCACGCCATGCGCCCCCCAGACCCCGGTCCGGATCACCGAAATTCTGCTGCCGGGCGGGGGCACTCATTACCTGCTCACTGTCCCCCCCTATTTGCTGGACGAACCGTCAATCGCCCGGATTCTTCTGGATTGGCTGATCGCCCTCGAACGAGCACCGACCGCTCCAGAGGAGACTCCCGCTACCACGGCCTCTCCGGCGGTGTGGGCTGAACTCCTGAAACATGCGGAAGCCCCCCTCGCCCTGCACATGCGTCCCCCCGCTTCGGGCATGGTCACCGCAACCAGAAAAATCGGACGCGAGGAGGCGAATCGTTTCCTTGCAGCGTGCAAGGATGTCGATGCGGGCTGCGTCATCGAATCCCTCTGGGCGCTGGCACTCCGCCGCCTCGGCGCGACCGGCAATGTCACACTGCGCCGGTTCGATGCGCGGCGCTCGCGCGGGGATGTCGGCTATTTTGAAAACTGGCTGCCGGTCGTGCATGTGTGGGACTCGAAGCAGTGGCTCGCCGACGCCAGGAAGCGGGCGGAAACCGCCGCGCAGAATGCGTGGATCTCTCCCGGAAGCGCCCTCGCCGCCGGCGCGGGATCCATCAAGGCCTCCGATATTCGAACCGCCTTCATCTGGAGCGGACCGGAGGTCAATGACATCGTCCACACGGCATTCCCGCGATGGATCAATTTCGACGCGCGCATCCGAAGGAGCAGCGGCGACCTGCTTGTCCTGAAGGCGAGTCCGGACCTTACCCTCACACTGGAAGGCCCCCTCGGCAGCGAATCGGCAGCCCACGAACTCCTCGCTCACCTCTCGGGACTGATCGAGAACTTTGAGGCTTTTGAAAGCAAGCCGGCGGCGCAAATCCCGCTCCTGAGCCCGCAGGAATCACGCATTCTCAAGGAATGCTCCCGCGGACCGGAACCCGCGGAAGGTCCCTCCCATGCTCTTCAGGCATTCCGAAATGTCACCGCCAGGTTCCCCGATGCCGTCGCCGTGCGGGACGGGGACTACGAGCTGACTTATCGGGAACTCGACTCCCTTTCGGACCGGCTGGCCGCCCACCTCGCCCATGCCGCGCTCGCCGGCGGATGGCACGTCGCACTTTTCCTTTCCCATTCCTCATGGATTGCCATCGCGCTGATCGGATCCTGGAAGGCGGGAAATGCCTGCCTTGCGCTGGATCCATCGGCACCGCCGGAGTGGATCGAATCGATGCTGGCGTCTCATGACGCCGGGGTCGTCCTCTGTGATGCGGCCAGCGCCCCGCTTCTGGACACCTCCACGCGGAAGCGCATTATTCTGGATCAGGAATGGGATGCCTTGGAGATGGCGGAGATTCCCGCAACAAACTGCGAGGCGGATTCCCCCGCAGCCATCCTCCCGGGTCACTCCGACGGCGCAGCTCCGCTGGTCCGCGCGCTCACCCATGAAATGATTGCGGCAGCCGCCCGCGAGGGGGCGGGGTTGCTTGGCTTCGGCCATGGCTGCTCACTCCTGGCCCACTCCGCCGCGGGAGGCGGGGCATTCATGGACGAATGGCTCATCCCCCTTCTCTCCGGTGGAACCGTTCGCGTCGCCGATGACGAACTGCTCGATCCCTCACATGCACCGGTCACCCATCTCCGCCTCAGCGCTCCGGAATGGTGCAACCAGGCGGCGCGGTGGGCGCGCGGAGAGCCCGCGACAGAAACTTCCCTGCAGGTTGTCTGCGTCGAGATGGGAACCGCCACAACCGCCGCCCTCGATATCTGGAACCAAAAAACAGAGGGCCGGGTCAAAACCCTCACGTTCTTCAGCCCTGCCGGGCTCTGCGGGCTCGGGCTCGCCGGCAACGCAAGCCCGGATGGGCCCCTTCTGACAATTGGAAAGCCGGTCGCCGGAACCGAATCGGCCATCACGGATGAGGACTTGCACGATCTGCCTCCTGGATTCCCGGGCCTGCTCTGGATGAAATTTCCCGGGTGGAAATCGCACTCCGAAAAACGCGGACGCCGGGGAATCGAGACCGGGCTTCGTGCATGGCGTAATCCCGCTGGAGACATCCGGCTCGAGGGCGCTGCGGCACCCGACACGGACCGCTCCCAGCGCGTCACCGCGCTGCTGGACAAAAAGGGTGTGCTTGATGCCGTCGAAGGCGATCACGTTTGGGCACTGACAAACGAGGACGTCCCCGGTGCAATCGCTCTCCCGGAATGGCCGCTGACACGGGGCGGCTGGATCGATCGATCCCTCCTGCCGCGGCCGCACATCCACCAGCCGAAACCCGTCGCAAAAGCCGTGGTTCCGGAAATCCCGCGGCCCGTGGAAAACTCGATCCCCTGGGTGCCCGTGAGAGTGTTGCAACCCGAGGGCAATCCATCGCCTCTGGTCCTTGTTCCGCCCGCCTCGGGCCTTCCGGAAACCTATCGCGATCTCGTTACCGCACTGGGAACCACTCGAAAGATCCTCGGACTGACCGCCCGCGGAGCCACTCATCCGGAATCATGCCACACCACAATCGAAAGTGCCTCCGCTGCATGGCTCGATGCGCTCCTGGAGGAGGATCCCACGGTCACCTTTGATCTGTGCGGCTTTGGATTCGGAGCAATCGCCGCCCTGGAAATGGCTCGCCAGCTCGCCGCCGCCAGGCGCCCCATACCGGGTCTCATCCTCATCGGCGCCCCGGCTCCCCAATCCGATGTCGCCCCCGGATGGCTCTCCTCGATGAAGAATGCCTTCAAGCGCCTCAATACCGTCCCGCGCATCGAACCGTTTGCAGCGATGGGTGAGACCGCACGCACACATGAATCCGCATGGGCACGCTACAGGTTCATTCCGGCCGACATCCCGGCCCGGATCATCATCCCGGCAGATTTCCCTGCGGATGCCGCCCAGCTCTGGCTCGACATGCTCCCGCAGGCGGAGATCGAGCTGGTCAAATGCAACTGGGCGGAAATGCTCTCGTTCCCGGCCGTTAAGCGCCTCGCCTCGCTCATCGGCAGCTGAGCCGCCATGCCACCCGTGGAGAAATCCACTCCATGAAACCCATTGTTTTCCTGTGCACGTTCCTTGTGTGCCTGTGCAGCCATGCCGGCGACGGGCGTTCTTCGCCGGTAAAAATCATTTTTGACACGGACATCGGCAACGATGTGGACGACGTCCTGGCGTTGTCAGTGCTCCACGCGCTACAAACGCGCGGCGATTGCGAATTGCTCGGCGTGACCATTACCAAGCCGGACGAACTCGCAGGACCGTTCGTGAATTCAATGAACACATTTTACGGTCGGCCTGATATCCCGATCGGCTTCACTCACGCGGCGTTGACGAACAAGCCGAGCAAATTTCTCACTCTTGCCAATGCGCAGGACGGCGGCCTGCCCCGCTATCCTCACAAGTTGGAGAGCAGCTCGGACGCACCGGAAGCCACGGGGTTGTTGCGTACCCTTTTGAGCCGCCAGCCGGACAACTCGGTGGTTCTGGTGCAGGTCGGTTGGTTTTCCAATCTGGCCGCATTGCTGGATACGCCGGGCGACATCAGTTCGCCGCTTGCCGGGCGCGAATTGATAAAGCAAAAGGTAAGGCTGCTTTCGGTGATGGCCGGAGAATTCCACGTGGATGGCAACAGAAAACGCTCTTTGGAATGCAACGTCATCAACGATCTGCCCGCCGCAAAAAAACTCTCCCAGGAATGGCCGACGCCGATTGTCTGGAGCGGGTTTGAAATCGGCGTCGCCGCACCGTATCCGGCGATCAGCATCGAGCGCGACTACGGCTATGTCGCGCATCATCCGGCGGCGGAAGCCTATCGTTTATATCTACCGCCGCCGCACAATCGTCCGACATGGGATCTGACGAGCGTGCTCTACGCGGTGTTCCCCGACCGTGGCTATTTCGAATTGTCCCCGCCCGGCCGCGTGGATGTGGAGGCCGGTGGCTTCACACGATTCACTCCCGCAGCTGATGGGCGCGACCGTTATCTCATCCTGAACGAAGCGCAAGCCGTGCGGGTCAAGGAAGCGTTGGTGCAACTGGCCAGCCAGCCGCCATAAGGCGAATACTCAGTCGGTGAAACGCCCTCAAGCGCCTCGCTCATCGGCAGATGATGCGTCATTTACCAATCCGTACGATCTCAAACCGCGAAAGCGGATTCGAGGATGCGGCGGATGGCGGGTTCGCGGGTTTCGATACTTTCGCAGAGCCGCATCTGGACACGGGCACGGTTCAGGTTCTGCAGGTCGTCCTTCACCTTGAAGTAAACATTGCCGGCCAGGTAATCGGTGTAAAAGCGCAATCCCAGTTCAAATGCGATGAGCCGGACGGACTCAAAAAGATAGGAGTTGTCGTGGTCCGTAAGAAAGGAACCGGCCTCACGGAGATAGCCCCGGACAAAGGCGGTGAGAAGATCGAGATCCAGGACGACCTCATCCAGCTCGCTGGCTTCTTCGCCGGCGCGATTGCATGTGCTCCGGACGGCGTCCCCGAAATCGTAATGGATGAGGCCGGGCTTGACGGTGTCGAGATCCACGATCGAGGTGCCCTTGCCGGAAAAATCATCGATCATCACGTTGGAAATCTTCGGATCGCCGTGGATGGGGCGGGTCCGGAGTTTGCCAGCAGTGAAAGCATCTTCCAAAACGGATGCGAGGGCGCGGCGATCCTCAACAAACCGGGCGATGCGTCGGGCCTCCGACGACGCGACGAGCCGGGCCTGCGCGCGGGGGGATTGCAGGACGACATCGTAGTTCCGGAGGTAACCGGGCGTGCAGTGAAAACCGGGGAGCGTGTCCTCCAGTTGATCCACCGGAAAATCGGAGATGATGCGCTGGAAATGGCCGAGGACCTGCCCGGCCTCGAAAGCCAGCTCCGGAACTTCGATCTTCTCGTAACTTCTGGCGGAGGAAATCAGCGTGAGCGCGCGCCAGGGCTGCCCGTCTTTCGTCCAATGGAAATCCTGCCCGTCCCGGGTCTTGATGATTCGTGGCAGTTGCCAGATCCGGTCCGAGCGATCCGATTCCTCCTCGATTTTCCGGTGGGCGTGCTCGGTGATGGCCTTGATGTTGGCCATGACTTTCTCCGGCGAGGGAAAGACCGCTGTGCTGATTCGCTGGAGCACAAACTGATTTTCATCGAAAGTGGTGCGGCAGATGACCCTGTAGGTATCGTTCACGTTTCCATGTCCGAGCGGCTGGACGGTGACGAGGCGGCCGGGAACATCGAAGAGCGGGGCAATTTCGGAGGGATGCATATATAGGGGGAGCAATTGGACGGTCAGGAGTTGATCCACTCGTTCGTCGCCTTCTCAAGGGCATCAGCCACACCGGAAAGCTGGCGGTTAGTCTCCATCGCGAGGGACGGGTTGTCGTATGTGGCGGGATCCTCGAGAACGGCTGTCAGCTCGCGCTGCCGGGCTTCCAGAGTTGCGATTTCCGCCTCAAGCGCGGCGGCGCGCTTCTCCCGCTCGCGGCGTTCTTTGTTCGCGGCGGCGCGCGCATCGGCCTCCGCCCTGCGCTGCGCCCGGATCTCCTTGAGCCCGGGACCGGATTCCTGACGGGGTGCGGGAGCGGATTCCGGCTGGTGGTTTCCAAGCGAGGCAACCGTTCCAGCCCGTGCACCCGAGGCGCGTGATTTGTCGAGGTAGTAGGCGTAGTCGCCGGCGTAAGGGGTGAGATGTCCGGCCTGCACGTGGATGACAGACGTTGCAACGGCACGGATGAAATGCACGTCGTGGCTCACGAAGACGATCGTTCCCTCATAGGGACCGAGCGCGCGGATCAGGGCATCGATGCTCGGCATGTCCAGATGGGTCGTCGGCTCATCGAGGAGCAGAAGATTCGGAGGGTCGAGGAGCAGCTTCACGAGGGCCAGGCGGCTCTTTTCCCCGCCGCTCAAAACGCTGACCGGCTTGAACACGTCGTCACCCCGGAAAAGAAATGCCCCGAGAACATTGCGGGCCGCCTGCTCGGGAACCGGCCGCGCGATGCTCTGCACCTCCTCAAGGACGGTCCTCTTCAAGTCGAGCGAATCCGCGCGATGCTGGGCGAAGTAGCCGGTCGTGACGTTGTGCCCGGGAGTGAACTCCCCCGCCTCGAGGGGAAGCTGGCCGGAGAGGATTTTCAGCAGGGTGGACTTGCCGGCGCCGTTCGGCCCGACGAGAACGATCCGCTGCCCGCGCTCGATGCGCAGATGGAGGTCCTCGTAAACAACGTGGTCGCCGTAGGCCTGCCTCACATGCTCGAGGCTCATCACCCGCTGCCCGCTGCGCGGAGGCTGCGGAAACTTGAAATGCACCGTCGGCTCGTCGGACTCGGGCGCCTCGATCCTCTCCATCCGGGCGAGCTGCTTGATCCGGTCCTGCGCCTGCGCGGCCTTGCTCGCCTTCGCGCGGAACCGGGAGATGAACTGCTCCAGATGCTCGATCTCCTTTTGCTGGTTGCGGTAGGCCGCAAGATGCTGTTCCTCGCGCGCGCGCTTCTGCTCGAGGCAGGAATCAAAATTCCCGTTGTAGCGGATCAGCTTCCGACGCCGGATCTCAACGATTCCCTTGCAAAGGGTGTTCAGGAACTCGCGGTCGTGCGAGATGGCAAGAATCGCTCCCGGATACCCGAGAAGATGGTTCTGGAACCAGCCGAGGGTTTCGAGGTCCAGGTGGTTCGTCGGCTCATCGAGCAGGAGGAGGTCCGGCTCCTCGACCAACAGTCGCGCAAGGTGCGCGCGCATGATCCACCCGCCGCTCATCTCCCGGACCGGACGGTCGAAATCCTGCTCGCGGAATGCCAGCCCGGAGAGGATCCTTTTCGCGGATGCCTCGGCGCGCCCGTCCGGCTCCTCGCCGGAAGCAAGCTCGATCACCGTCGCCTCCGTCGCCGTCGCGGTCTCCTGCGGAAGAAATCCGCAGCGCACACCGCGCTGGAGGCTGATCTCCCCCTCATCGGGTTCGTCGGTCCGCAAAAGCAGCGAAAAGAGCGTCGTCTTCCCGGCCCCGTTCGGCCCGATCAGCCCGATGCGATCGCCGGTATTGATCTGCAGCGACGCATCCTCGAAAAGCACGCGCCCGCCGAATGATTTTGTAACCCGTGAAACTGTCAGCATGGCAAAGCGGGACAGAGTCGTTCAGTCCCCGCATGGCGGGCAAGAGGAAAAGAACCGGCCGGCCTCAAGCCGCGTTGAAGAGCATCATCTGCTCCTTGTTGACCTCTTCCTCGCCGCGCCGGCTGCGCTCGACGCGCCGGATGTAGTAGTCGAGAACCTGGTCCGGAATTCCCGTGATGCGGGCCTTTGAAAACTCCTCGATCGCCTTGTCCCACTGGCGCTCGCGGTAGTGCAGCACACCGGTCCAGTAATGATTGCGGCTGCGCTCGCGCTCGGGCGAGAGCCCGTGCTTGGGAGCCAGGATTTCATACAGCTCCACGCGGCGGCGCTCGCCCGCCGTCTTGATCACCTCGATCGGACGCACCTCGAGGGTCTCCGCCGCGGGTTCATAGGTGTCCGGCCCGATCAGGATCCGGCACCCGTAAGTCGCGCAGGCCGAGCAGAGGCGACGGGCAAATTCCACGACCGGCCCCGCCACGCTGAAGCTTCCCAGACGCGAACCGCCATAGGCCGCCGCAATCATCTCGCCGGAATTGATTCCGATCCGGAAATCGAGCCGCCGCTGCCAGACGGTATCGCATTCCTTGTTGAGATCATCGAGCCGGGAGGCAAGATCGAGCGCGGCGCGGCAGGCTTTCGCAGCGTGCTTCTCGTCCGGCACGGGGGCACCGAAAACCACACGGACGCTTTCCCCGCCGCACTCGTCAAGGTATCCGCCCACCTCGACGAGATAGTCCGAGGCCGTGCGCAGGTAGAGGTTCGTCATCGCGGCATAGTTTTCCGGAGTCAGAAGCTCCATCAGCTCGGAATGGTTGTGGACCGCCACCACAAGCACCGTCCCTTCCTGCAGGGCTCCCGGAAAATCCAGCGGAACGTCGGAGTTGACGAGCTGGTTGAACGCACCCCTGGAAAGCCGCTGACCAAAGAGGCGCTCCATGAGTTTCTTCCGCGACCCGCTTCCCGTCCGCCCATAGGCCAGGCCGATGAAGAAGCTCGTGAAGATCGCAATCACGGACGGGAACGGGGAAAAGAAGACATTGTAAAGCGCCAGAACCATCGATCCCGTCAGAAGAAGCAGCACCGCCCCCAGCGCGACGATGGTCTTGAGAATCGGGCGCGTGATGTCCACGGTCGTCCATGCCGATGCGAACGCGAGCAGGGCAATCAGAAGGACATGCACTCCCTGCTGTGTCACAAACGGCTTCTTGAGCTTGTAGGCCTGCAGGAGGACGAGGTCCAATGTGTTTGTCAGCCAGCCGGTGGCAAACAGGACAAGCACGACGGCGGCCGAAACCGTGCCGATCAGGATTGTGGCTTTGAGATATCTCATGTTTCTCGCAAAAAGGACCGCTCAAACCGCCGGCTTGAAACGCGGGGGAAGGTCATTCCACGCGCCCGAGCCTGCAGATGTTGGCAGCCCCAAACCTTTGATTGTAGAGGGATCAGCCCGCAAGTCACGCACAGGAATCAATTTTTAACTCCCGCCGCCGTCAAAGGGCAAGCGGAGAAGGGGGCGATCACGGCTTGGCTCCCTTCTCCACCAGAGTTTTTTCAATGGCATCGAACTGCTCGCTCGCCTTGGTTCCCGTCTGCAACTGGGATCTTGCCGACCTGAGCTTTTTCAGCAAATCGGATGCCTCCGCGGGGGAACTGGCTTTTCCCACCCCGCTGATCAGCGGCTCGAGCAGCTTCCAGTCGGCCAGATATTTTTCCGCCAGCGGCTTGTATTGGGACTCCCATGACTTCGCGTTGGCCCGCCTCTGAAACGACCCGAGCAGGGTCCCCGCGTCGGAAAAGTCGGACTTCACCTCCCAGTCCCAGATCCCGAACAGCAGCATCGCAAAGACCTCCTGCTTGTCGGAGTAGAGATTCCGAATGGATCCCGAGACCGGTTTGTTCTCCAGCAATGTCCGGCTCACCTCGACGAACATGTTTGCGAGCGTCTGGTCGCCCGGCTCGACCGAATAGGGCCCCTCTTTGCGGAGCGGCTTGAGGAGATCCAGCGCCGGCTGTCCTTCGCCGAGGAGAAGGCTGGCAAGAGCGGCATTCAACGTGGCCCAGTTCTTCTGCGGCTGCGGCATTCCCGGATTGGCGGCCATCTTCTTGAATTCGCCCCGCGCCCCCTCGAAGTCACCTCCGGCCAGCGTCGAAACGCCGGAAAGAAATGCGGATTCGGCCTCCTGGGGGTTCATCTTCCTGGGGCCGGTGTCGGCGGCCTCGGCCGGAAAAATCCTGTCCCTCATCAGATAGACCCCGCCGCCGGCCAACAGCACAAACGCGATGAGGACCATGGAAATGATGGCGGAAACCTTGCGGGTTTGCTCCGTCTCCATGACGACCCGCTGCTTGGGCTGGAGCGGCTTTCTGGCCCGCTCCAACAATTTTTCCCTGGCATAATTCAGATGCCCGATGAGCTCCTCGTATGACTGGTAGCGGTCCTCCGGATTTTTGGCCATCATGCGGTTGATGACGTAGGCCGTCTCGCTGGACACGTCAGGGGCAAAAGCCTGCAGGCTGACCTGCTGGCTCTTGAGCTGCTTGAGGGCCACCATGGAGGCGGACTCGGCCTCGTAGGGAGGCCGTCCGGCCAGCGCATGGAACAGCGTCCCGCCGAGGCTGTAGATGTCACTGCGAAAATCCTCGGGCTGGTTGTCGAGCTTCTCGGGAGCAATGTAATAGGGTGTCCCCCAGATCTCTCCGCGCACCGAGGCCTCCTCATCCATGACGATCGCCAGACCGAAATCGACGAGCTTTGCGGTGTGGCCATCCTTGAAAAGAATGTTGCCCGGCTTGATGTCGCGGTGGATGAGTTCCAACTCCAGGGCGGCGGCAAGGCCCATGGCAATCTGGGTGCCGACCTCGAGCACCTGAGCCTCCGGAATGCGTTTCTGAATCGCCATCAACTCGTCGAGGGACCCCTTCTCCACGAGCTCCATCGCCAGATAAAACTGCCCGTGATCACGTCCGAAATGATAGACCTTGACGACGTGCGGGTGGTTGACGGATGCGGTCAGCCGGGCCTCCTTGGCCAGTTTGGCCTGCTCCTCCTCGTTCGCGCTGATTTCCTTTTTCAGGATTTTCAGGGCCACGTATCGGTTGAGGTTGTTGTCGAGCGCCTTGTAAACTGAGCCCATCCCGCCCTCGCCCACCTTCTCGACGAGCGTGAAATGGTTGAACTGGATGCGGGCGCGAAGGGTATGGCCGCAGCCCGGGCAAGTCACCTCGGTGAACGGCATGACATCCGACATGTCCATCAGTGTCTTGCACGACGGGCAGGCCTCGAAAACATTTTCGGCCCCTGATTCCACAGGCGTTGAAATATCGATTTCCGAAGAGTCCTCGGCGCGTGGGGTCTGTGGGGGGTCGTTTGCCAACATGCTCGGCAGAGTTAAGAAAAAGCTTTCCAAGGGTTTACCCTTTCGCGATGCAAGCCGCAATGCAAAAGCCTCGCGAGTCTCGAATTCTCTCCAGCGGGGAAGCCGGCGTGCGGCTGGATCATTTTCTGGGCACATGGATCACCGGGTTTTCCCGCGTGCGGCTTCAGGGTTTTGTGAAGGACGGCCATGTCCTCGTGAACGGCACCCGCTCCCGCCCCTCCCAACTCCTCCGGGCCGGGGATTGCGTCGAAATCGGGATCCCGGAGGAATCCGCCCCGGCCCCCGCTCCCGCGCAGGATATTCCACTCGATATCCTGCACGAGAACGCGGAATTTCTGGTCCTCAACAAGCCGGCGGGCCTGGTCGTCCACCCGGGGGCGGGAAACGCCGATGGCACGGTGGTCAATGCGATTCTCCACCACTGCTCCGGGATCCGCATTGTCGGCGGCGAAGACCGCCCGGGCATCGTGCATCGCCTCGACAAGGAAACCAGCGGATGCCTCCTCATCGCGAAGACCGAATCCGCGCACCGGCACCTGTCCGCGGAATTTGCGGAGCGGCATGTGGAAAAAACCTATCTGGCCCTCGTGGAGGGAGTCCTGCGCATGCCCCACGGAACGATTGAGGCCCCGATCGGCAGGCATGTCGTGCACCGCCAGAAAATGGCGGTCGTCGATCGGGGAAGGCCCTCGCTCACAAAATACCGCCTGCTGGCATCCTCGGAGGGAAAGTCCCTGGTCGAGTGCCGCCCGCACACCGGACGAACCCACCAAATCCGGGTCCACGTGAAACACCTCGGGCATCCGGTCATCGGAGATCCCCTCTACGGTCGCCGCGGATCTCATTCCCGCCATTTTCTCCATGCCTGGAAAATCGCATTCAAGGATCCCTCGACCGGAAAGCCTGTCAGCTTCACCGCGCCGGTCCCGGCGGATTTTCCCGCATGGGCAATCGAGGCGGCCGGAAAGCAAAAGCTCTGAGGGCCGGGAAATTACGCTCAGTTCGCGTATCTCGCTTCGCGTTGTAGCGTCGCTCTATGAGCGTCGCATTCTTCCCCCCGTCTTCCGACGGACGACGGCCCCCTCAACCCGCAGATCACCACCCGTCATGCGGTAGCAGGGGGCTTCCAGGGACCATCCATTTGACGAGGAGCCGGTTCCTCCGACTGCGGCCACGGACCCGCCCATGAGAACCGGAGCGAGATAGAAGACGGCGCGGTCCACCAACTCCCGGTCGAAAACCTCGCCCAGCGTGCGTCCCCCACCCTCCACCAGAACAGAGGAAATCCCCATCTTCCCCAACTCCCGCAGAGCGCAACGGAGGGATATCCCCTGGAAAACAATCGTCCGTTCACGGTGGCGATCAGTGAAGATCTTGCTGGCGGGAGGAAGATTCCCCGACCGGGTCCAGACCACACGCAGGGGCTGCTTCGCTCCAGGCATTCCCCGGAGGGTCAGCCGGGGGTTGTCCGTCCGCACGGTCTCTCCCCCGACAAGGATCGCACCGCAGGAGGCACGCAACAGCATCGCATCGCGGCGGGAGGCTTCCGAGGTGATCCATCTTCGTCCCGGAGGCGAGGAAATCCTCCCATCGAGGCTCATGCCCGCTTTCGCAATCACATACGGAATGCCGGTCGCAATCCACTTGTTCCAAGCCTCGTTGATCGCGGCGCATTCGGCGGCGAGGACGCCGGATGTGACACGAATGCCCGCGGCTTCAAGGATTCCGTCAGCCCGACCCGCATGGCGGGGATTGGGATCGCAGGCACCGTAAACCACCCGGCGGATTCCAGCCCGGATGATCGCCTCCGTGCAGGGCGGCGTGCGGCCGTGCGTCGAACACGGCTCAAGCGTGACATAGAGCGTGGACCCGCGCGCATCCTCCGGATTTCTCAAGGCCCTGACCGCCTCGATTTCGGCATGCGGACAGCCTGCGGCACGGTGCCACCCCCGCGAAAGAACCCGCCGCCCCTTCACAACAACAGCCCCCACAGCGGGATTCGGATGCGTGCGCCCGGCTCCCTTTCGCGCCTCCGTCAGGGCAGCCTCCATGAATTTTATGTCCTCGCGCACAACGGAGCTCATCTCTGCCAGTCTGAGGAAAACAAGAAGGGAGTCAAGGCGTGCAAGCCGGAGTGAACCCGAACAAGCGGAGAACCACGGTTCCCCTCAACCCCCTCCTCTTGGAGGAACAGACTCCTTCTCTCTTACTTGTTGAGCACATGTCTGCAGCGCATGGTTAGGCGTTGCGGTCATTTCTTAGTGCGGGTGAACTCCATCTCCTTGGGTGAGAAAAGGTCGGAACGTTGTGCTACTGACTCGATGTGCTTCTGCATCGCGTCTGGAGTAACGAGGCGGTCGCCACCGGGGTTGCCTTGCTGGGTGCTCGGGGGGAGCGGAACTACTCGCTCGTCGATGAGGCGAATGCGAATGGTGTCGGCGTCAGGATGCGTGTAGCTAAGCAAAGCCCATTTGCCCGGCTTCTTGGTCGTAGGGTCGATCAGTTGGACGTTCACGATGTCCAGTTCGGCAACTTTGGTGTGGTGGGCTCGGAAGTCCATCTGGCCAACGTTGATGAAACCGCCTTTGGGTGGACGGATGGAAATCGTGTAGTAGTGCGCATCTGCTTCGGTGATTTGAAGCTTGGTCTCGCGCTCCTCGCCATACTCCCATGCGCCGAGCACAGTGCGGTCGATCTCTCGTGATGGCGTAAGCGAAACCGGAACTTCGTAAATGCAGCCACTGAGAAAGACGGTCAATAAAAGAGCGACGAGAAGTGGTCGTTTCATCGAGTGCGGCGAGCGACGCCTAACAGGGAGCTATCTTACAGATTCGTTTGTTTCTGAGCAACGCTATATCCATCGAAAATGTTGCCGTAGTCCGGCATGTTCCGGGGCTTGATGTTGGATATCACCCACATGCCGTGATATGGAAACGAAACTGTTTGTTTTTGCGCATTGGAGCAAAAATCCACTGTGTGGATATTCCAAAAATGGAACCGACAATGGTGAAGCGGCTGCACGGGGCGATCCGGGTGAGGCACTATTCGCGGAACATGGAAATTTATGTCCTCGCGCGCGGCGTTGCTCACGGGCATGATCACCCGCAACCATCCTGATCGTGCAACTTCGTTTACGGGACAAAGAGCATTTCTTCCACGAGACCTCGCAGATGCTGCGGAGCGGAATCCCCCTCCAGCGCGCGTTCGAGCACATGGGCGGAGGCCGGGGACGGCCCGCCGAGGCAGCCCGTGCCGCATGCTCTGCAGTGAACGAGGGCCTTGAAGCGGCTCTGACTTCCGGCGGATTCTCGGAGCTCGATATCGGAATCCTCACCGCGGGAGAACAAAGCGGACGACTGGAGGAGGCCTGCCGCGAGCTTGCGGATTACTACGCCCATCTTGAAAAAGGACGGACTCGGGCGCTCGCGGCATCCGCTTATCCGGTCTTCATCCTGCATCTGGGGGCGCTGCTTCTCTCGATCCCTCCCGCAGTCGTGGAGGGAAGTTTTCCGGTGTTTCTACGCGGGGCGGTCCTGTTTCTGGGTGCGGCGTATCTGATTGTCGCCGCATTCGCCGCAGCCCTCTGGTTCGCAGCGCGCGGATTTTCATCCAGCGACTCCGCCGACCGTCTCGTTTCGATGGTTCCCATCGTGGGCGGTTTTCTCCGATGCGCCGCGCTGGCGAGGTTCTGCCTCGTTCTTTCGCTCGGAATCCGCTCGGCGGAGGGCTTTCTGGCCGGTCTGAACAGGGCCGGCGCCGCCTCGGGCAGTGCGCGCATCCGGTCCGCCTGCGGAAATGCCGTGACCTCGATCCGGTCCGGCAACGGATTCGCCCCAGCGATGCGATCGACCGGGGCTTTCCCGGAAGACCTCGAACGCGCCCTGCAGGTCGCGGAGGTCTCGGGAAGACTGGAGGAGGAAATCACCCGGTGGGCCGGCATCTACCGTGAGCAGCTCTTCCGCCGCATCGACGCCATTTCCGCATGGCTCCCCCGGGCCCTTTACCTTCTGATCGTCGTTCTTGTCGTCCTGCGCATGTTCTCCCTGATCTCCCAAATCACCGGAGCCTACTCGCAGGTGCTGGAGATGTGAGCACCGGAGACCGCCAGCTTGCAGAATAAACGCAACTTTCGCCTTTCCTCCCCGTGCGGTCTGTTCAATCTTCCCGCGTGCACAGGACAATTTTCACCCTTTGTCTCGCGGCCCTGTTTTCCCTGTCGGCCGAGGCTCGCGAATGGACGCTCCTCTCCTACAATGTTGAAAACCTCTTCGATGTGGACGGCGTGGCAATCTACGAGGATTACCAGCCGTCAAAATACACGCCGGAGCATCTCGCGGTCAAAGTCGCCAATATTGCCAGGGTGCTTTCCCGGGTGGATGAGGGCCGGGGACCCGATGTCGCCGTATTCAATGAAGTCGAACTCGACCAGACTCCGGACTCCACGGTCAAGGATTACAAGGCATGGCTTGAATCCGTCAAAGACCGGAAGCTCTCCGACATTCTGAAGGAATCCCCGCTCCCGGAAAATATTGCGGGATTGCCCGTGGAGGCTTTTCTGCTCAAGGCCTGCGAGGAGGCTGGGCTCCACGGATACCAGATTGCGACGACCGACGAAAAACCCGGGACCTACGAGGACGGACGCGCGAAGGCGGTGAGGAATGTGGTTTTCTCCCGCTTCCCCATCAAGGAGGTGCGGACGATTCCGACGCCCAACGCCAGGGCCATCCTGGAGGTCACGCTCGACGTGGACGGACACCCTCTGACCGTTTTTGCCAACCATTGGAAATCCGGCGCAGGCGACGCGGACAGCGAACTGGTCCGCGTGGAAAATGCGAAGACTCTCCGCGCGCGGCTCAATGAGATTTTTGCGAAGGATCCGAATGCCGATGTGATTGTGGCCGGCGACCTCAACTCGCACTACAACCAGAACCGGCGATACCGCCAGATGAAGGACACCGGAATCAACGATATCCTCGGCTCCCAAGGCAATGAACTCGCCCTCCGCAGCAAGACTGCCGACCTCTACAACCTCTGGTTCGAACTCCCCTCGAACAACCGGGGCAGCGACATCTACAAAGCGGAATGGGGCACGCTCATGAATCTCATCCTGTCCCGCGGGCTCTATGACCAGAACAGCGTCCAATACATCGACAACAGCTTTTCGGTGGTCAAGATTCCCGCGCTGAATGCGGACGTGTTCGGGCGGCCCGTCCGCTGGTCAAAATCCTCAACCCCCGGCGGCTTCTCCGACCACTTCCCGGTGATGGCAAGATTCCGCACGGTCGAGGATGGAAGGAAGGACCGCTGGATGCCACTCAACCAGCCGAGTCTGCTCGCCACCGGTCCGGGCACGCCTGTCCGGGTGGATACCTCCCTCGTCGATCTCTTCGATTCCGCCGTCCAGGCGGACAAACTCCCCCCCGGCACCGACCTGCGCGACGGCTCGTTCGACGGACGCGTCTTCCTGGTGGACGCTCCCGCAACCGTGGATGAAAAGGGGTATGTCCATGTCCAACTGCTCGGAAAGGACTACGACATCTACACGCACAACCAGGACCTTCGCCCGGTCATTCGGGAACGCGCGCAAAAAGATTCCAAGCTCGGATTTTACGGAGAGCTGTGCACCTACCGCGGACGGTGGCAGTTCATCATTCACGGGAAGGAATGGCTGATGCCTCCACCCGAGACGGTGCCGCATCTCTAAGAGCGGTCCCGCGGTCCGCGGGTGGATTCCGCCCCCTGGGCAACATGCAAGCCGACAAGGCGGGCGATCTGGACCATCAGGAGGATTTGCCCGATCACCGCAACCAGCACGGCTGCGCTGCGGGCGACCGGATTCGCCGGGAGAACATCGCCGTAGCCCACCGTGGTCAGCGTCACGAAGCTGAAATAGAGAAGCCACCCCGGGTCGCGCGCAAAGGACGCCTCCTGCTGGACGGCAGGAAGATGGATGCTGCTGATGACAAAGCTCCCGGGGAGAAGGAATTCGATCAGGACAAAAACGAAGCCGGCCAGGACCCCGAAGAGAAGATAGACGCTGACCGCCCCGCACAGAACGTCACTGGTGATTTCCTCTTCCCGGAAAACCGACTTCACAACGATCGCGAACACGTAAGAAAGAAAAAGGATCTGGGCCCCCACCTGCGCGAGCGTCATCGCATGGTGGGAAACCAGGCTCCCGAAGGTCAGCAAAACGAGCAGCAGGCCTCCCGCAAAAAGGTGAAAGGCATGGTTCCGGGAACGCTGCCAGAGGGCGAGCATCGAGGCGCCGACCACAAGGAGACTCAGCGGAACCATCGCCACGACACCATGAAAATCCGGAAAAACCATGGTCAACAGGGACGTGCATGGCGCGAGGACCATCATGAGAATCAGGGAGAGAAGAAGGACGCCGAATGGATGGGCGGCAACCGTATTCCAAAAAGTTTCCCGCGTTCGTTTCGACATTCACACAGCCTGCCACCGACACGCCCGGTTGAAAAGTCGATTGCACGGGTGGAGGATTTGCAGGATATTCGCCCGCTTGACACCGATGATGACTGAGAACAAAAAACGTGCGGAAAATCTCCCGGTGGAGAACCTGCGCGTGGTCGGGGTGACGCGCCTGGTCTCGCCAGCACAAATCAAGGCGCAGCTTCCTGCCGCAGAACACCACGTCAGACTGGTCAGCGATGCCCGCGCGACGGCGCGGGCCATCCTGAGCGGAGAGGACGACCGGATGCTCGTGGTGGCCGGTCCCTGCTCGATCCATGAGCCGGAATCCGCGCTCGATTACGCCCGGCGCCTGGCGGCACTGGCCCGCGAGGTTTCGGACCGGTATTTCATCGTCATGCGCGTCTATTTCGAAAAACCGCGCACCACGGTGGGATGGAAGGGCCTGATCAACGACCCCCATCTTGACGACTCCTGCGACGTGGCAAACGGCATTGCCCTCGCCAGAAAGCTGCTCCTCGACATTTTGGATCTCGGCCTGCCTGCCGGCACGGAATTTCTCGATCCGATCATCCCCCAATACACGGCGGACCTCATCAGTTGGGCGGCCATCGGAGCGCGGACCACCGAGTCACAGACCCATCGCGAAATGTCCAGCGGCCTCTCGATGCCGGTCGGCTTCAAGAATGGAACCGATGGTTCGATCCAAACCGCCCTCGATGCCATGAAATCCGCGCGCGCGCCGCACAGTTTTCTGGGCATCGATCAAGACGGCATCACCAGCATCGTCACGACGGCTGGAAACCCCGACAGCCACATTGTTCTCCGGGGCGGACGCGACGGAGGAAACTATCACCCCCACCACGTGGCCGCGGCCTGCGAAGCCCTTTCCAAATCCGGCCTCCATCCCGCGCTGATGATCGACTGCAGCCATTCGAACTCCGGAAAAGATCCCCGCAGGCAGCCGGATGTTTGGAACAGCATTCTTTCCCAGCGGGCGGGAGGAAGACGCGAGATCATCGGAGCGATGCTGGAAAGCCACATCCACGAGGGCAGCCAGCCGCTTGGCCGCGGACTTGCGGATCTGCAATATGGAGTTTCCATCACCGATGCCTGCATGAGCTGGGAATCCACGGAACGCCTTCTCCGGTCTTGAACATCCCGGACACCGGATTTGCGGCGATCGATTTCGAAGGCGCGGGATCCGCGCCGGGCCGCACGGACGAACCGGTCCAGATCGCTGTCGTCCACATGGACGGAGACAAAATCCGAGCGGTTCTGGATTCCTATGTCCGTCCTCAAATCCCGGTCACATGGGCGGCGAAAAAAGTCCACGGCATCAGCGATGAGATGGTGGCGGATGCCCCCCGCCTCCTCGATCTGTGGCCGGCAATCAAGACCGCCATGGAGGGCCGGTGGATTGTCGCCCACGGGGCGTCGACGGAAAAACGATTCCTCCGGGTGTTTCCATTCCATTCGTTCGGCCCGTGGGTGGACACCCTCGTCCTGACGCGGGCGGTCTATCCCGGTCTCGCCTCCCACGGTCTCGGCGACATCATCCGCGCACTCGATCTGGAGAAAGAACAGGAAATTTCCGGCGAGGGGTTCCGCTGGCATGACGCCGGCTGCGACGCGGCCGCCTCACTCGTCCTGCTGCGTCACCTTGTGCGGGTCTGCGATCTCGGCGGCAGCAACCCGGACATCCTGCTCCGCCCGGACCTCACTTCGTATTTTTCCGCGCGACGGAAATCATTTCCGAAGGGGTAAAGATCACATTCACCCGCACATCGTGCGGCTCGAGGGGAACTTTTCCAATCAACTGGTCGTCGAAGCAGACGCCCGCGACAACCCCCGAAGCCCGACTGAGAAAACGATCGTAATACCCCCGGCCGCGCCCGAGGCGGCCGCCGCCTCGGTCGAATGCCATTCCGGGCACAAGGATCAGATCAAAGTCGAGGCCAGCCGGCGGCGAGTCGGGACCCGGCTCCAGAACACCGAATCTCCCGGCAACAAGCTCCTCCCGGCTGGAAACCCACCGGACCACCAACTCGTCCCCCTCCATGCTGGGCAGAGCGATCCGCTTGTCCACCGGCCACGGGTCCAGAACGTCCGGCTCGCCGGGAAGAGCACAGAACGCGCAGACGGTCCGGGCCTTCTCCCAGACCGGCCAGATCCGGAGCAGATGAACCAGAGAGCTTGCACCGGTGCGGGCGCCCAGTTTTCCAGCGTCGCGCATCTCCCTCCGGAGGGATTCCTTCCCGGCGTTCATCGGATGGCCTCAAGCCTGCTCGGTGCGTCCAAGCCGCTGGCAGATCTCACGGGTGGCCGTGGACTGATTCAACGTGTAGAAATGGATGCCCGCCACCCCCTGGTCGAGCAGGTCGGCGCATTGCTCGGTGGCAAAGTGAAGACCGACCTGACGGATGGCCTCGGGAGAATCCCCTCCGCGATGCAGCGCCTTCAGCAGGCGCGCGGAAAAACGTGCGCCGCCAGCCAGCTCCGCCATGCGCTTCATAGAGGACAGGCTCGTCACCGGCATGATCCCGGCAATGACCGGAACTTTGATTCCCGCAAGCGAGCAGCGGTCGCGAAAATCATAGAAGTCGTGGTTGTCAAAAAACAGCTGGGTGCAGATGTAGTCCGCCCCGGCATCCACCTTCGCCTTCAGGTAATCCATCTCGAGAAGGCGGTTGGGGGTTGCAGGGTGCCCCTCGGGAAATCCGGCAACGCCGACTCCAAATCCCCGCGGGTCGGGATGCGAGGCAAACCCTTTGACAAACCGCACCAGGTCGGCCGCCTGCGGAAACACATCTTTCGAGTGGTCGTAATCAGGCCTGTCGCGGGGAGGATCCCCGCGCAGCGCAAGAATATTGGAAACACCCGCTGCGGCGTAGCGCTGCAGGATGGCCGCAATTTCCTCCTCCGTGTGCCCGACGCAGGTCAGGTGGGGAATGGGATCCAGCGTCGTGGTCGTCTTGAGCCGGAGCACCAGCTCGTGGGTCATTTCCCGCGTGGAGCCCCCGGCCCCGTAAGTCACGCTGACAAACGCCGGCTTCAGCGGCTCAAGCTGCCGGATCGTCTCGAAAAGCTGATCCAACGCCTGCGAGGTCTTGGGAGGAAAAAACTCGAACGAGAATGTCGGGGTTCCGGCCTTGAGAATGTCGTTGATGTGCATGTCAGTTTGTCTCCGCAGCCCGGACGAGGCCCGGCTACCAGCCGAGAACCTTCGCAAAAATCAGCGGGGCGACAATCGTGGCATCGGATTCGATCACGAACTTCGGCGTGTGCTCACCCAGCTTGCCCCAGGTGATTTTCTCGTTGGGGACGGCTCCGGAATAGCTCCCGTAGCTGGTCGTCGAGTCGCTGATCTGGCAGAAATACCCCCAGAGCGGAACATCATCGCGGCGGAGGTCCTGGTGGAGCATCGGCACCACGCAGATCGGAAAGTCGCCGGCGATGCCCCCGCCGATCTGGAAAAATCCGACCGGCGTCTTCTTGCTGGTCGGCGCATACCACTCCGCGAGCGCAATCATGTATTCGATCCCGGTGCGCACGGTATGGACATTTTTCACGTCCCCCTCGATGCAGTGCGCGGAATACATGTTCCCGAGCGTCGAGTCCTCCCAGCCCGGAACGAACATCGGGAGATTCTTCTCCTTCGCCGCAAGCAGCCAGCTGTTCTTCGGATCGATCTGAAAGCTGGACTGAAGCTCCGCGGAATCGAGGATCCGCCAGAAAAACTCGTGCGGGAAAAGCCTCTCCCCGCGCGAGTCGGCATCCATCCATTCTTTGAGGATGATGTTTTCGATCCGGCGCATCGCCTCCATCTCAGGAATGCAGGTGTCGGTGACGCGGTTCATATGACGGTCGAGAAGTGCCTGCTCATCGGCCGGTGTGAGGTCGCGATAATTCGGAAGGCGCTCGTAAAAATCGTGCGCCACAAGGTTAAAGACATCCTCCTCCAGATTCGCCCCGGTGCAGACGATCCCATGGACTTTTCCCTGCCGGATCATCTCGGCGAGGGAGATCCCCAACTCGGCCGTGCTCATGGCCCCGGCCAGGGTCATCAGCATGATGCCCCCGCTGTCGAGATGCCGGCTGTAGGCTTCGGCGGCATCCTTCAAGGCGGCGGCATTGAAGTGACGGTAGTGCAGGTCGATGAATTGCGATACGGGTCCGGGCTTCATGGTGATTTTGTGTTGGCTCCCGGCGGACATGCGCCCCTCCGATCATCCCGTCGGGAGCACGCGCGGGAAGTTCACACTAAACAGCAGAAATCCTTGCTGTCCACCCCGAAGAGTGATCTTGCGCGGAGTGATTTTCTTAATTCAACATTTCCATGCGAACCACGTTGTTCCTCCTTATTGCATCCGCCGCTACGGAAAGAACGACTGGCATATGGTCGTGGTGACACCCACGGGAGAAATCGAATCGCTGCAAAAAGTTTCCTCATCGTCCCTCGTCACGCAGTTTGGTTACTCCGGACGAGAGAGGTATGAGGGTCTCCGCGTTGATTCGGAGAAGTCGGTTCCTGCTCTCTTTGGATCAACTCTCCAAAGGGTTCAATCAGGAGAACACACGCAGGCCCGATACTCCATAGACAGCACGCTAATAGATTCGCTCAAGTCAAATCTTTCCCACCAGACGCACACTGAATGGTTCTGCCTGAGCAGCCGGAATTTTTATGACACACTTTCGACTATTTGGAGCTTGGAGTCGGGCCTGCTTTCTGGTATAAATGTAGAAACATCAGGAATGTCTCTCGCAAAAGCGACAGACTGCCAACCGGAGGACGGAGAACCCTTACGGTGGTTGGCTCGGCGAAAGCCGGGCGATGTGCGGGCTCCGGCCTGAACAAAAATTCTCTGCGGATTCGATGGACCACCGCCCTGATGAAGGACGGTGGTTTTTTGTGCCCGAAATTCCTGGTGGAAGCAGAAAGAGAGACCACCAATGAATTCAAAACTCGCCATCCGGATACGGGATGACAATCCCGATCACCATCTCTGGGACAACAATGGCACATGGTGGTGCCACTACACCGAGCACCTGCCCGATTTCACGAAGCGCAGAGTGCGCCGGAGCCTCCGCACGGGGGACCGGGCGGTAGCACGGGTTCTCCGCGACAGCATCCTCCACGAGATCGGAAGGGGGCAGCATGTATGAATGACGAATTCTTGTCGGCGGAAGAAAAGATCAGCATGGCCCTCTCCTGGGTCGCTTCTTATGAGCCGGTGGCCGTGCCAGCCGTGCTTGCCAACTGGCGGGTAGAGCCGAGCTTCGCTAGGTCCTCGTTTGCCACAAATGGCCGGGTGCTGTGGTTCAATCCGGCTTTTGTAGACAGATGCTCCCCGTTGGCTACCCGTGCCATCGTTCTCCACGAGGTCGGCCATGTGCTTTGCAACCACGAGGACAGGCGCAGCAACCGCGACCATGAAGTCTTCAGCCGCGCGGCGGATCTGGCTCTCAACACCATGCTCTGGAATGGCTTTGTCGCGGCCTACAATGGTGATGCGGCTGCCATGCAAGCCGAGCTGATCGAGGGACCCATTGCGGGCTGCTGCGTCGGCTACGGCCCTTACAAGGATCTGCCGCCACACCGCAGCGCCGAGGAATACTATGACCTCCTCAAAGCGATGACCCGAGCCCTCAGACAACAAGCCTCAGCAAGCCCCACCACCAAATCCAATCCAACTACAATGACACAGCCAAACTCCTCGCCCGCGAAAGCATTTCTGACCGGACTCCAGCCAGGGCAGAGCTTCGAGGACTTCGTAGAATCTACAATCGGGGCACTGGACGAACAGGGATTATTCGCACACTCGGACCAGGCAGCGACTCCATTGGGCCAGCAGGAGGCCCCGCCAGTCAAAGGGAACCAGTCAAAACCATGAGCACAAGCAATTCAACAAAGGCCGGGGAGAATTTCTCGGGAGCTGGACCTCGCGAGTCGAAGGACGCAGCCGCTATCTCGAAACGGTTGGACGCGCACTTGCTGGCTACCGGATGGCGGGACGGAACGATGGACAAGCTCAAACCCAAGGCATTCGAGTTGATTGGGGTCGAGGGCTCGCCGACTACAAAGCCAGTGCCCAACGAGGAAATCATCCGACCGGAGACGCGCAAAGCTATCTGGGAAGCGCAATTCGCTTCCTGGGATATGACGGACGAGGAAATCACGGCGCAGATCAACCGGAGCAACGCATTCCGCAGGAAGACCTCGGCCCCCGAGCCCTCCGAGAGCTAGGGGTCAAGCAGATCAAGGCCCTGGTAACATCTAATAACTATGAGCACCAATTCAACAAAGGCCGGGGAGAATTTCTCGGGAGCTGGACCTCGCGAGTCGAAGGACGCAGCCGCTATCTCGAAACGGTTGGACGCGCACTTGCTGGCTACCGGATGGCGGGACGGAACGATGGACAAGCTCAAACCCAAGGCATTCGAGTTGATTGGGGTCGAGGGCTCGCCGACTACAAAGCCAGTGCCCAACGAGGAAATCATCCGACCGGAGACGCGCAAAGCTATCTGGGAAGCGCAATTCGCTTCCGCGGGGATGACGGAGGCGGAGATGGTCGCACAGGTTCGCCGGGACAACGCCAATCGACGGAAGACCTCGGCCCCCGAGCCCTCCGAGAGTTAGGGGTCAAGCAAATCAAGGCCTTGGAAAAATGGGCGGACCAACCCCCGAGGGCCTCGTCAAAAGTCAAAAGGGTCCGTGCATGTATGCAAATGAGAAAAAGCGACCCTCGCGCCTGCTCGGAAGGAGCGTTCGCGAATTGCGGCCTGATCACGCTGCTGCTGCCCGGTGGACGCAAACCACAGGGAGCAATCCGAAATTTTTTCCACCAATGGCCAATCGGGTGTGGGACAAATGACACATGAATGCGATCACCGCGCCGACGTTCCATCTGGAAATTCTCCCGTGCGCTCGAAATCCCGGAAGCGGGCAACAATGGACTGGATGTAAGCCTTGGTGGTCGGGAAATCCATCGCCTCGCGGAGTTCCCCGGATCCAAACCCTCCGCCGAGCCCGGAGTCCTTCTCCCAGCGCTTCACCCGCGCACGGCCCGCATTGTATTCCGCCAGAGCAAACGGGATGGGATCATCCTTGTCGGCCCAGTGCCTGAGAGCCTTGCCGAGATACCAGGTGCCGGCTTCGATATTGGTCTTCGGATCCAGCAGGTCGACCGGAACGAACGTCTCGATCTTTTCCGCGCGCGCCCAATCGGAGGCGGCTCCCTCGGTAATCTGCATGAGCCCGCGCTCGCCTTTCGAACCACGCATGTCCGGCTGAAACCGCGATTCCCTCCAGATGATGGCCTTGATCAGGGAAGGGTTGACATCATAGCGCTTTCCCGCCTCGGCAATCATGCCGTCGTAGCGACGGTATCGCTCGCTGAAAAAAAACTTCTGAAGAAGGAAATTGTCATCATGCCCGGCAACCAGCCAAGCCAGCAGAATGATCATCACCAATCCGCAACCGGATAAAACCGCCAACTTCATGCGCCCATCCTACACCGGTTCCGGCGGCCGGAACAACCGTTCATGGGAGGCATTGATAAATTTTCAGATTTTTCAGGCATAGGACAGCATTTGTCCTACAGTATACTGCAGACTGCCCCCGTTATGAACATCAAATCGCTCAGAAAGATGATCTGGAACGCCCGGCGCCCGGCCCGTCCGGTTTACCAGCAACTCGAACTCCACCTGCCGGTCTCGAAACTCACCCGGACCGACCTGGAGGTCATCGAGGGGCTACGCCGGTTGCGGGAAGAGCTCTCGCGAGAGTGAGCGCGCTGGCAATCACGGTGACAGAACTCAGGCTCATCGCCACGCCGGCGATCACGGGATTCAAAAGCCACCCTGTAAAGGGGTAGAACAAGCCGGCAGCTATGGGAATCCCCAGGGAGTTGTAGAGAAATGCCAGCAAAAGATTGCGGTGGATGTTTCGCATCGTGGCACGGCCCAGACGAACGGCCACTGGAAGGGCGGTCGGATGGTTGTTGAGCAGAATCAAACCGGCGGACTCCTTCGCGACATCGGTGCCGGCTCCCATCGCCGCCGACACATCCGCGACGGCAAATGCCGGGGCGTCATTGACCCCGTCCCCGGCCATCAACACCACTTCGCTGCGGGCACGGGCTTCCCGAATGGCATCCGCTTTCCCGAGCGGAGTCAGACCGGAATGCCAATGCAGAATCCCGGCCTCGGCCGCGATCGATGCCACGGACGGCGAGGCATCGCCGGTCAGCATCAGCACATTGAGTCCGAGCTCCTTCATTTCCTGCACAGCAGACGGCGTCTCCGGACGCAACACATCCCGGACGAGGATAGTTCCCGCCAGCCGCCCGTCGACCGATACGTGGATTCCCTCGCCTTCAGGAACAGTCACTCCGCGTGACGCTAGAAAGCGGGGCGATCCGGCCAGCACCGCATGCCCGTCCACGACTCCGCCCACTCCCATGCCCGGCTCGGAGAAAAAACCCGTGGGAGGCTCCAACGTGATTCCGGCCCCGAGAGCCTCACGAAGAACGGCCCCGGCAAGAGGGTGCTCGCTCGCTCGCTCCACGGCACCCGCCATGCGCAGGATCTCCCGCTCGGAGAATCCCTCCTCCGCATGAATACCAACCACCCGCGGACGGCCCTCGGTGAGTGTCCCCGTCTTGTCCAATGCGACTGTCCCCACACGGGACAGGACCTGGAGCGCGGCCGCGTCACGCACGAAAATTCCGTGTTTCGCAGCCACCCCGGCGGCCACGGTGACCGACATGGGAACCGCCAGACCGATCGCGCAGGGGCAGGCAATGATCAGGACAGCCACCGCGTTTGTCAGCGCGAAGGACGGACTGACGAAAAGCCAGACCAGAAAGGTGACTGCGGAAATGACAAGAACCGCGGGAACGAACCACTCCGCGATCCTGTCGGCAAGGTTTTGAACCGGCAGGCGGCTGCGCTGAGCGCCGGACACAAGTTCGATGACCCGTCCGAGCGTGGTTTCCCGGCCGGCCCGGGAGGTGCGGACAAGAAGGGTTCCCGTGCCATTGATGGTCCCCGCCATCACCCTGAGCCCCTGCTCCTTGAGCACCGGAAGAGGCTCTCCGGTGAGCGAGGCCTCCTCCACATCGCTCCTCCCTTCGATCACATCACCATCCACCGGAATCTTCTCGCCGGGACGAATTCGCACGACATCACCCGCGGCCAGGGATTCCGCCGCGACATCCTCCTCGACACCTCCGCGCACGCGCAACGCACGCGGCGGGGCAAGGTCGAGCAATCCCCGCAATGCGCGGCCCGCCTTGCGGCGTCCGAGCGCCTCCAGAAGCTGGCCCGCCAATGCCAGGGCAATGATCATCGCCGAGGCTTCAAAATACACGCCGCGGTGATGTCCTCCGGAGGCCAGCGTCCACGCGCTGAAAAACCACGCGGCGCCGGTGCCGAGAGAAATCAGCGAAAACATGTTGGCCCGCCGGGCCACAAGCGACCGCCACGCTTTCACATGGAACGGCCAGCCGGACCACCAGAAAACCGGGATCGAAAGCAGGGCCTGCATGGACGTCGTGCTCTCCGCCCAGGAACGGAGAGCGCCGGCAGGAAGCCAGTGGCTCATGGCCAGCAGGAAAAGCGGAACAGTGCAGACAGCCGCCAGCAGAAATCTGCGGAGCAGATCCCTCTCCTCGCGGTGGTCCTCCGGCGCGGGGCCGACCGGCTCCAGGGGCATGCCGCAGATCGGACAGTCCCCCGGTCCGTCCTCGATCACCTCCGGATGCATCGGGCAGACATATTTTCCCCACGCATCCGGCGGAGGAGCCTGCTTTTCAGAAGAGTGGCAGCAGCACGACATGGCCACAGGTTTCAAGAAACAACCGCTAAGGAAATCCCGGACGCCGGCAGGAATGCCGGTTTATTCACCCTTGTTGGCGGGAACCCAGAAAATCGACTCCACCGAAGAGGTCAGGACACAGGACTCCTCGTCCGGGAATTGATAGGCCATCCGGCCCCCGACGTATACCCGGTTCGGGGTGTGCTCGGTGAGATCAAGGTTCAGCCCACCCATCAAAATGACCTCGCCGGACCGTGCGGACGACTTGCTGGGAATGACCTTGCTGTGAAAGTTTTCCCCGATCTCAAAATTGTAGGTGCTGTTCAGAGTCTTCACGACCAGCTTGTCGCCTGCGTGAACATCCTCCAGTCTGAGCTTTTGAACCGATTGCACGGCCGGAGGCACACTGTGAGGAAGCTTCTCATGGGCCGGACCCGGGACAAGGGCCGGGGAGGTGGAGGAATTCGGCACAACCCTGCGGAACATCGGCAGAGGGATTGCCTCGGGAGCAGACTGTGAAATCGTTTGCATGACAACGTTCTACTGTAAAATGTAGCGCATATCTCCTTAGGGGGCAACAGGGAAGGCGGTCAGCCCTCCCTGCAACGACACCACACTCACCCGAAACCGCACGCAGGTCAAGTCCTCATGGCGTCCTCAGGGCTTGAGCTCCGCCCCGGTGAGCGCATTCGTGATGACGAACTTCTCCTGGTGGAACGTCGGATCCGCACGGAAGGAAAGCCGGCCCGCATACCGCCGCTCGATTTCGACCAGATGATCCTCGTCCTCCGTACGCAGGCGGCTCAGCAGCTCGGGGTGAACCGTCACCTTGATTTCGTGGATGCTGTCCTGATTGTTCCTCATCACCGAGTGAAGGGCGCGCTGGAGCTCGACGCTCATGCTCATCGGACTTTTGATGACTCCCTTGCCATGGCAGTGAGGGCAGGGCACAAGGAGCGCGCTGGCCAGGCTTTCGTTGGCGCGCTGGCGGGTCATTTCCATGAGGCCCAGCTGGGAAATCGGCAGAACATGCGTGCGGGCCTTGTCGCGCTTCAGACGCTCCTTGACGCGCTGGTAAACCGCCTGCTGGTCTTTGCGGCTCTTCATGTCGATGAAGTCGGCGACGATCAATCCGCCGATATTCCGGAGCCTCAACTGCCGGGTGATCTCATCCGCGGCCTCAAGGTTGGTCTGGAGGATGGTTTTTTCCATGTCCCTTGCCCCCTTGTTCCGGCCGGTATTCACGTCCACGGCAATCATGGCCTCCGTCTCATCGATCACAATATACCCCCCGCAAGGCAGCCAGACCTGACGGTGAAAGGCCGAGTCAATCTGGGCCTGAACCCCGAAGCAGTCAAAAATCGGCTGCGCTCCGGTGTAGTGCTGGATGGACTTCTTGGCGCGCTTCGAGACGTGTCCGACAAGGGTCTGCATCCGCTCGGCGGCTTTCGCGTCGTCAACGATCACGGCATCGACCTCATCGGTCAGAAAATCCCGGACCGTCCGGTCGATGAGGTCCGGCTCCTCAAAGAGGCATGCGGGAGACTTTTTCTCCTCAAGGCCGGACTGGATCGCGGTCCACTGCTCGAGCAGAATGCTCAGGTCGCGCACGAAATACCTCGCCCGCTGGCCCGCACCAACCGTGCGCATGATCACGCCCATCCCCTCGGGAACCTCCAGCTCGCGCAGGATTTTCCGCAGGCGCTCGCGCTCCTTGGAATCGTCGATTTTCCGCGAAATTCCAAACTGGTCGTTGAATGGCATCAGGACCAGATACCGGCCCGCCAGGCTGATGTCGGTCGTGATCCGGGGCCCCTTGTTGCTGATCGGCCCCTTCTTGACCTGAACGAGAATATCGGATCCCACCGGGTAGATGTTCGGGACGTCCTTGTGCGTGATCCGCGGGCCTTTCTTCTTTTTTCCGCCGTCTCCGCGGCTGACCGTCTCGATCCCGCTGTCCAGGGCGGCGGGAATCGCATCCCAGAACTGGAGGAATGCATTTTTTTCAAAGCCGATGTCCACGAACATCGCCTTGATCCCCGGTTCGATGTTCCGGACTTTCCCCTTGTAAATGCCGCCGACGATATTGCGGTCGGTCTCGCGCTCGATCGTATATTCCTCAAGGCGGTTGTTCTCAAGCAGCGCAACCCGCTTCTCCAGCTTTTCACAGCTGACAATGAGTTTGATGCCGGTGGATTTTTTGATGCCCAAAATGCGTTTAACTGTTTCTATCATGATATGGTGTGGGTTGAAGGCGTGCTCCGGCACGCCGGGTAATGGAGTTCAACGGCGGGTGTTGGGAGGAGGTTTTTGCTGACGGTTTCCGTCATCTTTTTTCTCTTTTTTTCCGCCGAGGAAATTGAAAAATTTCTGGAAGGCATTCGACTTCTTTTCCTGGTTGTTGACGCGGCCGCGCTCGTCCGCATCTTCGCGGACATTGGGTTTGGCCACGGGGCTGTTCTCCTGGCTGGCCGCGGCTCCGGCGGCGGCGACATCGGCGGTTTCGCCATCGTCCCCGACCGTCGTGGCAGCGGGAATGTCCCTGCCGAAATCGACGCTCTCAATAAACCGGAAGCTGCCTTTCGCCGGCTCCAGGGCCGCGAGCTGGGGAGCCTCCCCGCCTTCATCCATCTTTTTGATGTCCTCAAGGATCTTCGCGGCGATGGGGGCGGGGACCGCTCCGCCGGCATGGGCACCCTGAACGAAAACGACCACCACATACTTCGGATCTTCGTAGGGGGCGAAGGAGAGGAACCATGTGTGGTTGTCCTTCACTCCCGACCGCCAAAACTGTGCCGTGCCGGTCTTGCCCGCCACCTCGTAGCCCTTGATCCTGGCCCTCCCGGCCGTGCCGCCTCCCTCGTTGACAACCTTCCACATTCCCTTCCTCACCTTTTCGATCTGTTCATCCGTCAGCCCGGCATCGGCGATCAGGTTGGCGCGAACCCTTGAAGGCTCCTGGGAGACAACCGTTCCATCCTGCGCAACCACCCGGTCGATCAGGCGCGGATAATAGACCGTGCCCCTGTTCGCGACCGCGGAGGCGATCATTGCCATCTGGAGCGGCGAGGCGAGAACATCCCCCTGTCCGATGGCGGTGTTCGCGGTGAGGCCGGAGGACCAGCGGGCCCGGGGATTGATTCGGGCGAGCCATTCCGGACCTGGCAGCACCCCCGGAGCCTCGCCGGAGAGGGGGATCCCCGACTTCTGGCCAAGCCCCAGCATATTTCCCGTCGCCACGATCTGGTCGATGCCGGCCGCGTTGCCATACTGGTAAAAGAATGCATTGCAGGAAAGCTTGATGGCATCGGAAAGACCGACGGTGCCGTGAGAACCTCCTTTGTCGGCAATCCAGCACTTCATGAACTTGTTGCCGTATGTCACGCCGCCCGAGCAGTTGAACGTGCGGTTTCCGACACCCGCCCGCAGACCCGCGAGAGAAATCGGAATCTTATAGGTGGAACCCGGCGCATACGCGCTGATCGCGCGGTTCAACATGGGGTTCGTCTCGTCCTTCGTCAGGTCGGACCAGTCCATCGCAGCGATCGACGGGATGAAGACGTTCGGATCGTAGGAGGGCACGGACGCCATCGCGAGGATATCCCCGTTGTTCGGGTTTACGACAACCGCAGCCCCCCGCCCCACCACACGCAGGGCCTGCTCCACAATGAACTGGATGCGCGCGTCGATCGTCAGAAAAACATTGTTCCCCTGCACCGGTTCCTTGCGGCTGATTTCCCCCTCGATGATGCCCTTGACATTCCGCTGGAGTGTCCTCACCCCGGGCTCGCCCTTCAGCGCATCGTTGAGAAAAAGCTCGATCTGCGCCTTCCCCTCCATGTCCGGCTCGTAGAAGTTGAAGTCCCGGATGTCGGGAAGCTTGTCGAGATCGTTCGGCATTCCAACATACCCCAGAATGTGCCCGGCCATCGCGCCATACACATACCACCGCACCGGCTTCACGGTCACGTTCACTCCCGGGAGGCCGAGATTTTTCTCTGAAAAAACCGCCATCTGCTCAAAGTCGAGATCCTGCCGGTAGCTGTAGGGAACCTCGCGGTTGTTGCGATAGTGGATCTGGAGGACGTTGGCGTTGAAATCCTCGGCAACGCCCAGCTCCTCGAGGCGGGGGATCACCTCCTCGGAGACAATTTTGACGACATCCGCCTCCTTGAGATCCCTCGGCATGTTGTGCACGCGCCCGCGATAGCTCGTCATCGGGACGCTCCCCTTCGATTCCCGGTAGGCGCGCACCATGTCGGGCAGGTAAAAATCCACTTCGAAACTCGCGCGGTTCTCCACCAGCTTGATCCCGTTCCGGTCGAGGATTTCCCCGCGCACAGCCGGGATCCTGACCGAAACCTGCGAGCGGTTGCCGATTCGCGCGGTATACTCCGCGCCCCTGGCGATCTGGACATACCAGAGCCTGAGCGTGATGCCTCCGAGCGCCAGAAGCATGAGCAGCCCGAGAAAGAAGATGCGTGCGGTCGAGGAACGGGTTCTCTTCATCTCTCAGTAACCCCTTTCCAAAATGGATTCCGCCGGGAGAAGGGCGGAAAGCGGGCGAAGGGCCGCATACAAAACCGGAGCAAGAAGGGCGGCGAGCACGCCCGGAGCCAGCGCCCGCCAGAGCAGGGCCTCATCGAACTCGAAGCCCTCGCGGCGCAGCGACAGCATGAGGAACTGCATCAACAGATAGGCGGACGTGCCGGCAGCGGACATCGGAATCAGCGGCCACCAGCGCCCCTGTTTCCAGGATGGCCTGAACCCGTTTGCAATGCTCCCGTAAATCACGAAGAACACGATAGAACACCCCAGCGCGATTTCAACCCGCCCCCCCACGACATGCAGATACATCAGGTCGCAGAGGAAGCCCGTGAAGAAGGCGGCCGCCAGCATCGCGGGAAACGGCAGGGCCATCGCCGCCATGCAAAAAATCATCGGAACAAACACAAACCTCGCCCCGTGCAAAACGTGTATCGCGGGCATGGCCTGCTGCAGAAGCAATGCAAAAAACACCCCGGCACAGATCGAGACAAGGCCGATTCCCGTCCTCATTTTGCCCCCACCACGACAAACACATCCTCGGTCTGCGTGAGATCCACGGCCGGCTCGACGAGAGCCTGTCCGTCCAGGGGACGCGTTCGGAATTCCTTCACCTTTCCCACCAGGATGCCGGAGGGAAACACCCCGCTGCTGACCCCGGCGGAATAAACCTTCTGCCCGGCCTCGATCGCAGCGTTCTTCGTCAAAAAGTTCAGTTGGAGTTCCCCGGAGGTGCCGCTCTCCTGAATCCGTTTTCCCGAGAGGATCCCCTGCTCGCGCGTCCCCTCGATCTTGGCGGCGACCCGGCAGGTTTCATCCGTGATCAACACGACGATCGACTCGTTCTTCGTCACGGTGGTCGTCTTCCCCACAAGCCCGATCTCGGTCAAAACCGGCTGGTCGGTTTCCACTCCGTCCTCAAAACCGCGGTTGATCCTCACCGTGTTCCACCACGTCGAGGCATCCCGGGAGATGATCCGGGCCGGGAGGAGGCGGAACACCGACCGCTCGCGGTATTCGAGGGCGGATCGCAGCCGGTTGTTCTCCGCCTCGATTTCCCTCAGGAGATTGTTCGTGGTCAGGAGCTCGCGATTTTGCTCGTTCAGTTTCCGGTTGTCAGCCTCCAGCTCGTCCAGTGTCTTGAGCCCCTGCCCCATGGAGCCGAGTTGTTCCTGCACGGTCGTGCCGGTGCGGAAAAACGGACCCAGAACCGAGAGAAATTTCCCCTGCATCGACTGCATCTCCACCGGCGAAAGAACCGACAGGTAAATGGCGCCGGCAATAACGGCCAGCAGGAGCGCAATGTTGAGCTTCTTCATGCAGGTTCAGGGCCGGAAAGCCCCTGCAAGGTTATGGGTGCGGGCGTTCGGAGGAGACCGCCCGCAGGAATTTCAATTCGGACAGGGCGCGCCCGGTGCCTTCAGCAACCGCGCTGAGCGGATCCTCCGCAACGTGCACCGGAAGGCCGGTCTCCTCGGCGAGAAGCTTGTCCAGCCCGCGGAGCAATGCGCCGCCCCCGGCAAGCACCAGGCCCCGGTCCACCAGGTCGGCGGAAAGCTCGGGAGGACAGCGCTCGAGAGTGATCCGGACGGAGTCCACGATCGTGGAAAGCGGTTCGAGCAACGCCTCGCGGACTTCCTGCGAAGAGATGGAGATCGTCTTCGGGAGACCGGCCACAAGATCGCGGCCCTTGACCTCCATCGTCGTCTCCTTCTCCAGTTTGTAGGCCGACCCGATTTTGATTTTGATCTCCTCTGCGGTGCGCTCGCCGATCATGAGGTTGTAAGCGCGCTTCATGTAGTTCGTGATCGCCTCATCCAACTCATCGCCGGCGACACGGACGCTGCGGCTGAAGACGATTCCGGAAAGCGAGATCAGGGCGACCTCGGTGGTGCCGCCGCCGATGTCGATGATCATGTTGCCCGCGGCATCCTGCACCGGAAGTCCCACGCCGATGGCGGCCGCCATCGGTTCCTCGATCAGATAAACCTCGCGCGCTCCGGCATGCGTCGCGGAGTCTTTCACCGCGCGCTTCTCGACCTCTGTGATTCCGCTCGGCACGGCGATCACCACGCGCGGGCGGACCATCCGGCGGCGGTTGTGAACCTTGCTGATGAAGTGCCTCAGCATCGCCTCGGTGATTTCAAAATCGGCGATCACGCCGTCCTTGAGCGGGCGGATGGCCACAATATTTCCCGGCGTCCGGCCGAGCATCCTCTTCGCCTCGTCACCGACCGCGAGAACGCGGTTCGTTCCCTGTCGGACGGCGACGACCGAGGGTTCGCGCAAGACGATCCCGTGATCCTTGACATAAACGAGTGTGTTGGCGGTCCCCAGGTCAATGCCGATGTCGTTGGAGAAAAAGCCCAGAAGATTGTCGAACATTATGTGAATGATTTGAGTAAATTGTTGATATCAAAGGCAGCACCGCCCCCTCCCGTCACCAAGCGGAGGCATACCCTGCCGAAACCCCTAGAATCGTTTTCCAGAGCTCATGCGTCAAGGCTATCCTTGAAAAATGGCGGCTTTTTCCGCCGGGCTGCCCCAAGGCGGGATCAGACGGCTGCCGCGATGGCATCCCCCATCTCCCGGGTGCCAGCCAGCTTTGTATCCGAAGTGTGGATGTCCCCCGTCCGGAGGCCCGAGGCGATCACCTTGCGCACGGCGGATTCCACAGCCGCCGCCGCCTCGTCGAGCCCGCAGGAAAACCGGAGGAGCATGGCTGCGGACAGGATCTGGGCGATCGGGTTGGCGATGCCTTTTCCCGCAATGTCCGGAGCGGTTCCTCCGCTCGGCTCATACATGCCGAACCGGGTTGCCCCGCCGGATGTCGATTCGCCCAGGCTCGCGCTCGGCAGCATGCCCAGCGATCCGGCGATCATCGCCATCTCGTCGCTCAAGATGTCGCCGAAAAGATTTTCCGCGAGCACCACGTCGAACGCCTTCGGATTCTTGATCAACTGCATCGCGGCGTTGTCCACATAGAGGTGATTGAGGACGATGTCCGGATAATCCTTCCCCATCCCGGTCACGATCCGGCGCCAGAGCACGCCGTTCTGGAGCACATTCGCCTTGTCGATCGAGGTCACCCGCCCGCTGCGCTTCCGCGCGGACTCGAAGGCGACCTTCGCGATCCGCCGGATCTCGCTCTCCCGGTAAACCATCGTGTCCACCGCGATTTCCTCGCCGCCTTCTTTTTTCAAATACTTGGGCTCGCCGAAGTAGAGCCCGCCGGTCAGTTCCCGCACGCAGAGCACATCGAATCCGCCTTCCACCGAGCGGGGATGCAGCGGGGAGGCGTGGGTGAGTTCCGGCAGGCACACCGCCGGACGCAGGTTCGCAAACAGCCCGAAGTGCTTCCTCAGCGGCAGAAGCGCCGCGCGTTCGGGCTGTTCGGCGGGTGGCAGAGCCTCCCACTTCGGACCTCCCACGGAGCCGAAAAGAATCGCATCCGCCTTCTCGCAGGCCTCCAGCGTTGCAGCCGGCAGCGCCCGCCCGGAGCTGTCAATCGCCGCCCCTCCCACCAACTGATGGTCGTAATCCAGGGAGATGGAGAACTTTTTTGAAACGGCCCCCAGCACCTTCAATGCCTCGGCCATCACCTCCGGCCCGATGCCGTCACCGGCCAGAACTGCCACGCGAAATGTCTTACTCATGGCTCAAAGGGTATCGTCCAGAGCGGCGAGGAGTTCGGCGATCGTCTCATGGGTTTCGTCCCCCATGTTCGAGATGCGGAACGTCTTGCCCTTGATCTTCCCGTAGCCGCCGTCGATGACGAAGCGGTGCTTTTCGCGGAGGTTTTTGATCCACGCGGCGACATCCACCTCGCGGTTGTTTTTCACGCAGGTGAGCGAGAGAGACCGGTGGCCCTCCGGAGCGAAGAACTCGAATCCGCGCGCCCTGACCCAGTCGTGGACCTGCGCGTTCAGCGCGGCATGCCTCGCGTGGCGGGCTTCGATCCCCTCGGCAAAAATGTCGTCGAGCTTGGAGGCGAGGGCGTTGATGAGCGGGATGACCGGCGTGCTGGGCGTCATGTCCTGCTCCTGGTTCTTGGCGAACTCGACGAAGTCGAAATAATACCCGCGGTCCGGAACGGTCGCCGCCCGCTGCATCGCACGCTCGGAGACTGAAAACAGGGCGAGTCCCGGCGGCATGGCCAGCGCCTTCTGGCTTCCGGTCAGGAGCACGTCGATGCCGAGTTCGTCCATCGGAATCGCTTCCGTCGAAAATGACGAGACGCTGTCCACGATGAACATGACATCAGGAAATTCGCGCAGGACCGCGGCGATTTCGCGGAGCGGATTGCGCACGCCGCAGGATGTCTCGTTGTGAATGAGCGTGAACGAATCGTATTCGCCCGACGAGAGTGCTTCGCGGACCTGCTCCGGCAGGATGGCCGATCCCCACGGCACCTGCAGGGCGCCGGCTTCCTTGCCGCACCGCTGGCTGACGTCAAACCACTTGTCGGAAAACGCCCCGCACATCGCGTTGAGCACCTTTTTCTTTGTGAGGTTGCGGATCGCCCCCTCCATGACCCCCCACGCGGACGAGGTGGAGAGGAAAACCGGGCGCTTCGTGCCGAACAATTCCTGCAAGCGTGGCTGGATCCCGCCATACAGCTTTTTGAATTCGCCGCTGCGATGGCCGATCATCGGCGCGCACATCGCGCGGAAGGTTTTCTCTGAAACTTCGATCGGACCCGGAATGAACAACTTGATATGTGAGGACATGGTGAGGTGCAGAGGTTACGACGGGAGCCCCTCCAGATCGAAGAAAAAAATATCCTTCACCGAATTCCGGGGTTTCCCTGCGTCCTCCCCGATGCCAGTCTCGTGGCCATGAAACAAAATGCCCTCCTGAAAACCCTCGACATCCCCTCCCCCTCCGGCTGGGAGAAGGCCGGACAGAAGCACTGGATCACCCTGGCCTCGGAAGTCTCCGACAAAGTCGAAACGGACGCCTACGGGAATGCGTGGGCGGTTCTCAAGGGAAAAAACAAGGATGCCCCTCGCGTCATGCTCGAGGCCCATGCGGACGAAATCGGCTTCATCGTCCGCCATGTCGATGAAAAGGGATTCCTCTCGATCGGACCGATCGGGGGATCGGACCGGACGCTGGCACCGGCACGCCGGATCTCGATTTTCGGATCCGATGGCATTGTCCACGGGCTCATCGGAAACACGGCGATCCATCTTCGGGACACCTCGAAAGACAAGCCGCCGGAATGGAAGGACCTCTTCGTGGACATCGGAGCCGGGTCGGCGAAGGAAGTTGCCAAACGGGGGATCCGCGTTGGAAACCCCGCGATCTTTGAAGCCTCCGCCACCGAATTCCATGGCGGTCACATCGTCGGACGCGCACTCGACAACCGGATTGGAGGATTTGCCATCGCCCTCGCTCTGCAGGAGTTGTCGAAGACGCGCCCGGCCGCCACGGCCTATGCCGTCAATTGCGTGCAGGAGGAAATCGGAAGCCAGGGCGCCCGCATGGCAGCCCACCGCATTGACCCGGCTGTCGCACTTGTTTTCGATGTCACCCACGCGACGGACACGCCCGGCATCGCCGTAAAGGAACACGGACTCGTCGAACTCGGCAAGGGACCTGCCATATCCCACGGGGCTGCCAATCACACGCTGGTCGTCGAACGCCTCCTCGCGGTCGCGGAGAAGCACAAAATCCCCCTCCAGCATGAGGCCGTCTCGCGGTCCACCCGGACCGATGCGGACGTGATCTACACCGCCCGCAACGGCATCCCCTGCGCCCTGATTTCCATCCCCCTGCGCTACATGCACTCGCCGGTCGAAATGGCCGCATACCACGACATCGAGTCGGCAGCCCGGCTCGCCGCCGCATTCGTGAAAAGCCTTTCCGAAAAAGACAATTTCCGGATCCACGGTTGAAGAGGGTTTGTCGCCGGCCGGGCCCCGGGAATTCTTGCCGCCCGGTCCCCGACATGATTCCCTGAGGCTTGGTAATGAGCGAGGTGTATTCAGCGGACGACTTGATCGGAGACGGGCGGATTTTTTCGCGCCTCGTCCCCCCCGCGCGTCTGGGAGTGTTCGGGGATCCGGTGGAACATTCGAAATCTCCCCTGTTTCAGAATGCGGCGCTCAAAGCCGCGGGAATCGAAGCGCAATACGTGCGGATCCATGCGTCCCGCGAGAAGGCATCCGCCGCATTCCGCGCGCTTCCCGGGGCCGGATTCCTCGGCGCAAACGTCACACTCCCGCTCAAGGCGGAGGCGCTGGCGGCGGTCGATGAGGCGGACGAATATGCGCGGAGGTCGGGGAGCGTGAACACTATTGTCGTGCGGGGAGAAAAGCTGCTGGGGTTCAACACGGACGGTCCGGGGCTCGCGCGGGCGATCCGCGAGGAATTTTTTGTGGACCTGCGCGATCTGCGCGTGGTGCTGCTGGGAGCGGGCGGCGGCGCGGGTCGGGCAATCGCCGTGCAGTGCGCCATGGAATCCTGCGAGCGGCTGGTGCTTGTGAACCGCACGCTCGACAAGGCAAGGGCTCTGGCCGCAGAACTGGCACCGTCATTCCGCAGCGACCGCCTGGTTGGCCCGATCGAGCGGCTCCAGGTGATCGGCTTCGAGGAAGCCGCCCTGCGCGAACAACTCGCCCACGCGGACCTCGTGATCAATGCGACATCGGTCGGGATGCAGAGAACCGATGCGCCTCTGATCCCCCCGTCGCTTTTCACTCCGAACCTGATGGTCTATGACACCGTGTATTCCACGGGACGATCCCGTCTTCTTGAGGATGCCGCAGCGGCGGGAGCCCGCTGTGCGAACGGCCTCGGCATGCTCTTGCATCAGGGGGCGCTTTCCTTTGAAATCTGGTTCAACCGCACCGCGCCGCTTGACGTCATGCGCAGGGCGCTTCTGGAGAACACATGATCATCTCGATCGCCAGCACCCAGTTCGTTTTCCTCGCCCTCGGGATGCTCGCGATGAATGTGCTCCTGAAGGCGGGCGGGTATGCGTCCAACGTCGCGGGCTCGTTTCCCCCGCTGGCGCTGTTCCTTGCCCACCAGGGCCTGTGGTTGTTCTGCGTTCCCCTGGCATGGATCGCCTTCGCGACGGCCTGCCTGCGCTGGAACAACGCCGTTCTCAATGAGAAGACCGCGCGTGCGACCGGAGTGACCACCGCAGCCGCGATCTTTGTCGTCTACGTTTACGCGGGCGCTTTGTTTTTCTGATCCTCTAGGTCCAGCAAGTGAATTTTACCACAAAGACACAAAGAGCACAAAAGGAACGGCACGCAAAATAAGATGCTTGGCGGGTAATAGGCAATTGAACGACTCGTCACTCGCAACCTCCTTCCTTTGCGGCCTTTGTGTCTTTGTGGTAACAAAAAACTTCATTTCTTAGGTTGATGCCAATCGTCGGACGGCTCCCAGCACACCGTCCCTACCGGCGCGCCTTTTCCGGAAGCCGGCTTTTGAACTCCGGCCGGTAGAACCAGTCGGACCAGTAGCTCCAGCCGGCCTTGGTCATCTCGACGGGGGATTCGATCCAGCCGCCCCTGCCATCCGGCCGGCAGACGCGGTAGGAATCCACCCACATGGCCGACGTGCTTTCCGGCACGTAGAGGAAAAGGTACGGCTGGTCACGGTAGATGATCTCCTGCAGCCGGCCGGCCATGGAGATGATTTTTTCGCGGTTGTATTCCTGCCGGATCGATTCCAGCAGGCGGTCCACTTCGGGATTTTTGTATCCGACGACGTTGAGCTGCTCGGGGTTCGTCTGCGAGGAGTGCCAGATCTGGAACTGATCGTAGTCGTTTCCGAGCGACCAGCCGAGAACGATCGCATCGAAGTCTCCCTTGTTGACATGGTTTTTCAAAAAGACGGCCCACTCGTAAAGTTCGACCTTCACCTCGACGCCGATCGCCTTGAACCCGTCCTGCACCAGCGCCGCGATGTCCCTCCGGATTTCATTTCCATTGTTTGTCATCAGCGTGAAGGAAAACCTCTGACCGTTCTTCATCCGGATTCCATCCGGCCCGGGGACCCACCCCGCCCCGTCGAGCAGGGCTCTGGCTTTTGCGGGATCGTAGGTGAACGGAGTCACGGCGGGATTGAAAAACCACATCTGCGGGGTGAAAATTCCGGTGCTCTGGATGCCGTGACCGTAGAGGATGTATTTGACCATGGCCGGAATGTCGACCGCATGGGCGAGCGCCTGCCGGACCCGCTGATCCTGAAAGAGCGGGCGTTTGAGATTCCACCCGATGTAAGTGTAGGAGCTGGACGGCGAGGAAAAGACCGTAAACCGCCGGTCTTTCTCGAAAGCCGCCACCGCCCAGGGCTCGGCGCTCCAGAAATCCACCTGCCTGGTCTCGAAAGCGAGGCGGAGCGAAAGCTGGTCGGGGAGCGAGCGGAAGACGATGCCGTCAAGCCAGGGTCCCGGGGCTGCGAAATAATCCGGATTCCTCACCACGCGGATGAACTCGTTCGTCTTCCACTCCCCGAATTTGAAAGGCCCCGTGCCGACCGGACTGCGGTTGAAATTCTCCGTCCACCACTCCTGCGGTTTCCCCTCGAGAAGGTGGGCCGGGAGGATCGAGATCATCCAACTCGTCAGGGCGGGCGAATAGGGCTTGCGGTAAGTGACCCGGACGGTATGAAGCCCGGTGGCCTCGATGCTCTGGATCAGGTCGAAGTCGGGCTTGCGGGGTGAGGCGGTGGCATCGTCCATGATCGCATGGTAGGTGAACACCACATCGCGCGAAGTGAAGGGCTGCCCGTCATGCCATCGGACCCGGTCGCGCAGGTTGAAGACGACAAGCGGTTCCGCAAGAAAAGGCACCGGCCCGGTTTCGAGGATTTCGCCCCCGCCGTTGGACGGCAGCCAGGCCTCCAGAAGGGCTTTGACGTCGGGAGCAGCGGTGAGTTCAAAGGCCCCGCCGGATTCCACCCAGGTTCGCACGACCCGCGCAGCGGGATGAGCCTTTCCGAAGGCCTCCATGATCGCACGGGCCCCCTCCTTCACCTGCACGCGAAAGGTGACGAGAGGCTGCAACCCCTCCTTGGGGAGGCGTTCGAAAATGGCCTCCGAAGCGGTCATCCCGGGCTCGGTAAAGGAAAGCAGGAGGAAATTTCCATCGATCCGCGCGGCTTCCAGCTTCCAGGCGTCCCACTCCGGCTTCCAGGATTCCACCAGCCTCAGCGCCGCGGCCGAGGACGCGGAATTTTGAAAGACGACCGTGGTCGTCTGGCTGAGCATCCAGGATTTTGCGAGATCCCCGACGATTTCCAGATTCTCGTCATACTTGAGAAGCCCGTTGAAAATTGTCGAGAAAACCTGTGAGGCGGCGCTGTCGGCCTGCTGGATCGGATTCAACGAGGACGGCTCGCCGAGAACGCCGAGCGACATCTCGTTCTTTTTTGCCGTCGCGAGAAATGCGGAGTTGAGAAAGCTGGCCGCGATCAGCGCCAGCAGCAAAACCGGCAGCCCGTAGATGAAATAGCGCGCGACTCTCATCGAAGAAGATCGCTGGGTGAACCGGGCAATTTTTGGTTCACACGAAGGAACGAAGTCACGAAGACAGGAAGATCTGCCCGGAACCCTGCGTCAAACATCAGACCCTTAAACTCGCTGGGAGCGAAAACTTGGCGCCGAACGCGAAGACCAGTCTCCTCAATCATTTTCGCAATGACCACTCCATAAATGCTCTCCAACAATCCTGGCCCCGGCTCATCGTGAAGATGAAACCCACACTCGACCACATTGCGCGACAACTCCTCCTTGTCCCTTCGTGCTTTCGTGTCTTCGCGTGAGCCCCTCATGACGAGCCGATTGTATTGTCACAAGAAGACACGAATGCACGAAGTTTTCTGGATTCTGCCCCCTTCGTGTTCTTCGTGACTTCGTGTGAGGCTGGTCTCAGTCCGCCTCGAACTGGCTCATGAGCCGGAGGAGGCGGCTGCGGTCCTCGATCTGGGCGGCATCCACGGTTTTCAGGCGCTCGAGGCTGAACGCCTCGACATTGAAGCTGGCGAGGACGCTTCCAAAGACGACCGCCCGGCGCAGCGCGCCGAATTCGACCGGCCCGGAGTCGCTCTCCCGCGCAAGCACCCCCGCGAGCCCTCCGGCAAACGAGTCGCCGGCACCGGTCGGATCGTGGATGTCCTCGAGCGGATAGGCCGGACAGCTGAAAAACTCGCCCTCGGAGCCGAAGAGCAGGCACCCGTGCTCTCCCTTCTTGATGGCCACATATTTCGGACCGAGCGCGCGGATGGCCCTGGCCGCTTTGACGAGGTTCGTCTCGCCGGTGAACTGCCGGGCCTCGCCGTCGTTGAGGATGAGCATATCCACGCGGCCGAGCAGCCGGGTCAGCGAGTCCTTTGCGATGTTGATCCAGAGGTCCATCGTGTCGGCGATGACGAACCGCGGCCTTCCGACCTGGTCGAGCACATGGTGCTGGAGATCGGGAGCGATGTTCGCGAGAAGCACGATCGGGGTGGACTTGTAATTTTCCGGCAGCGCCGGGGTGAAGTGCTCGAAGACATTGAGCTCCACCGAGCGGGTCTCCCGGGTGTTCATGTCCAGCATGTATTCACCAGACCAGCGGAAGGTCTTCCCCTCAACGATTTGAAGCCCCTCAAGATCGATCCGACGGCTCCGCAGGAGCTCGATGTGCTCCCTGGGAAAATCCTCGCCGACGATTCCGACTAGATTCACCGGACTGAAAAACGAGGCTGCCACCGCGCCGTAGGATGCGGACCCGCCGAGGAGGTTGGGATGCTCCGCCGCCGGGGTCTTGATGTCATCCAGCGCGATCGAACCGACAATGAGAACGGACATGGCGCTCAGATCGTCTTGCAGAACTCTTCGATGCGATCGAGCCCGGTCTTGATGATGTCCAGGCTGGTCGCGTAGCTGAGGCGGACGGTGCGGTCGTCGCCGAAGGCGATGCCCGGAACGAGCGCGACGTTCGCCTTGCTGAGCAGGCGGTCGGCAAAGTTCTGGGATTTGAGCCCGAACGAGCTGATGTTCGCGAGGACGTAGAACGCGCCGAGGGGCTTCACCGCGGTGATGCCGGAGATGCTGCTCAGCCGCTCGAACATGTATTGACGGCGGATGTCGAATTCCTCGCGCATGTCGGTGACGCACTGCTGGTCGCCGGTGATGGCCGCGAGCGCGCCATACTGGGCGAACGAGCAGGGGTTCGATGTCATGTGGCTCTGCATCGAGTCAATCGCCTTCGCGATCGGTTCGGGAGCCGCCAGATAGCCGAGCCTCCATCCGGTCATGGCATAGGCTTTGCTGAAGCCGTTGACCGTGATCGTCAGGTCGTAGGCTTCCGGCGTGAGCGAGGCGATGCTGACATGCTCGGCGCCATCATAGGTCAGCTTCTCGTAGATTTCGTCGGAGAGGATGTAGATGTCCTCCTCGGCGGCGACCTCGGAGATCGCGCGGAGCTCGTCGCGGGTGTAGACCGAGCCGGTCGGATTTCCGGGCGAGTTGATGATGACCATCTTCGTGCACGGGGTCATCGCATTTTCAAATTCCTCGGCGGTCATCTTCCAGCCGTTCTCCTCCTTCGTGTTCACGATGACCGGCACCCCGCCGGCGATGCGGACCATTTCCGGATAGCTGAGCCAGAAGGGAGCGGGGATGATCACCTCGTCTCCCGGGTTCAGGACGGCGGCGATGGCGTTGAAGCACGACTGCTTGGCACCGTTGCTGACAATGATCTGGCCCGGCTTGTATTCGAGCTTGTTGTCGGCGGCCAGTTTCTTCGAGATCGCCTGGCGGAGTTCCGGGATGCCGGAGCTGGGCGTGTATTTGGTCAGTCCTTTTTGAAGCGCCTCAATGGCCGCAGCCTTGATGTGCTCGGGAGTGTCCATGTCGGGCTCGCCCGCGCCGAATCCGCAGACAGCAACGCCTTCGGCCTTCAAGGCCTTGGCTTTGCTGTCGATGGCGAGGGTGAGCGACGGGGTGAGTTCAGTGAGGCGGGACGCGATTTCCATAGATTTTGAGGTGTTGTAATTAGACGGAGAGACCGCCGGCTTCAAGCAACGGTTTCAGATTGTTTTCAGCGGCACGGATGACCGACATCTCACGGCGCACGTTCTCCGGGGAGTCCGACGCATGGGCGGTGTTGATCATGATCGTTTGGCCAAATTCTTTGCGGATGGATCCGGGAGGGGCTTTGGAGGGATCTGTCGGGCCGAGAACCGCCCGGATCTTCGAGATGGCATCAATCCCCCGGTAGACGACGGCAACGCATTTTTCGGTTCCGGGAACATCGCGCTTCTCCGGGGGGCATTGTGATGGACGGATCCCGGACATGAATTGAATGATCGTCTCCCAGTGGGCGCGGCCTGCGATGGGACCCAGAATCTCTGCAAGGCGGGACTCCGCTTCCGGGTCCAGAGGAACGCCCAGTTCCTCCTCGACGGCCAATCGCGCCCGCTTGCCGCTGGTTTCGCGCATCTTGTCGAGCAGAACGTCGAGGACAGGTCCGTAGAATTGTTCAGCCTCCGCCACGCTCATGTGGTGGACCTTGAAGCCCACGATGGCAAGACCGCTCCGGGAAAAGGTGTCGATCACGGCTCCGGGTCGCGTGCTCGGGAACCGGAAGTTGTCCGGTTTGATCAGGACGAGCGTCGTCTCAATATTCTCCCCGGCGGGGAAAATCACGCTGTCCTCGAGAATCCCGCCATCGGAGTCCGAATAGCGTCCCCAGAGCGCGAGGTGCTCGCGCGCGGTGGCCGCATCCGGTGCGGCAAGGACTGCCGGTTCAAAATACACGACCTTTCCATCCTCGACGATGTAATCGCCGTAGGTGTCGCGGATCGTCTCCCCTTTCGGCCGGTCGGTGACGATGTAGCCGGTGACGGAACGGGTCTTCACCACGGCATCCTCCCCGCGGAGCACCAGAAGAAGCACGCGGGCAGGCGTTCCGTCCGCCGCAGGCAGAAATTGCTTCCGGACATACGCGCGGATCAACTCCTGAATCGGCCGGTGCTTCGGGTCATCCGGGCCGGCGGCGACTTCCGAATACTCGCGAACGAGGTCCGGAGACGGTGAAAACAGCCTCCCTCCGACCAGCTCAAGCCCCGTTCTCGCGAGAAGCCGCGAAATGATCCCCCCGGTCCGCGACTTGCGCAGCGAGTAAGGGGTGATGAGAACGTAGGAGAGTTCGTCCGCCATGAAGAATCACCCGACTGCCCGCGCAATCTGCCACTCGTTGAGCAGGAGGTGCTGCTGGCCGGGATAAGACGGGAGGAGAAAAAACACGAAGGCTTGTCGCCCGGCTGCCATCCGACAATCTGGCGGCCGTTTTCCGAAAGACTATAATAGGTGGAAGGAGGGGCCGGCGAAACGGTCTTCCGGGGGGCTTTCGAGGATTTTGCCGGTGCAACCGGAGCGACTGTCTCCGCTTTCCAGCGATCCGCCGGCGCATTCAGCGCCAGGATGGAGGACATCTCCGCCGGGGAGAACCCCGACTTCGGCCCCCGTTCCCGGATCACGGCAAGATACCTCGCCACATCGTCGAAAAATCCGACGACGATGTCATCCCCCGCCTGCGGATACGCGTAGGCTTTTTCGCCCTGCGCGGTCATTCCAAGGAGCCCCCTCGCCATCACGGGACGGCCAAGGAGGGCATCCACGGACGACTTGGCGGACCCGAGCAGCGCAGGCGTGGCGGACGGCGAACCGTCCGCCCCGGGTTGTTCAGTAGGACGCCTGGGCACCTTTCAGATTTTTCTTTTGGATCCACGGCATGAGCGAGCGGAGGCGCGTGCCGGTCTTCTCGATCGGATGCTGCTCGCCCTTCTTGAGCAGCGAGTCGTAACGCTTGTAGCCGGTCTGAAACTCGCGGACCCAATCCTTGGCAAACTTGCCCGACTGGATGTCCTTGAGCGCGGCTTTCATCCGCTTTTTCACCGAGCCGTCGATGATTTTTGGACCGACGGTCACATCCCCCCACTTGGCGGTTTCGCTGATCGAGAAGCGCATCCCGGCGATGCCGGACTCGTTCATCAGGTCGACGATCAACTTCAGCTCATGCAGGCACTCGAAGTAGGCCATCTCCGGCGAGTAGCCGGCCTCGACCAGGGTTTCGAACCCGGCCTGAACCAGCGCGGAGCAACCGCCGCAAAGAACGGTCTGCTCCCCGAAGAGATCGGTTTCGGTCTCCTCCTTGAAGGTTGTCTCGATCACTCCGCCGCGGGTCCCGCCCACGCCCTTCGCCCAGGCGAGGGCGATCTTCTTCGCATCCTTGCCGGGATTCTGATAGACGGCGATGAGCGCCGGAACACCTTTCCCTTCGGTGAACTGGCGGCGCACGATGTGGCCGGGCCCTTTCGGGGCGACCATGATCACGTTCACGTTCTTCGGAGGGACAATGGTTTTGTAGTGGATGCTGAACCCGTGGCTGAAGACGAGAGTTTTTCCGGCGGCGAGGTTCGGAGCGATGTCCTTTTTGTAGACGGACGGCTGCTTGGTATCGGGAATGGCAACCATGATCACGTCGGCCCGGCGGACCGCCTCGGCGGTGTCATAGACTTCGAACCCGCGCTTCTTGGCGACCTCGCGGCTCTTGGATTTCGGGTAGAGGCCGATGATGACTTTTGCGCCGCTTTCCTTGAGGTTCAGGGCATGGGCGTGTCCCTGGGATCCGAATCCCAGAACCGCAAGAGTTTTGCCCTTGAGCACTTTGAGGTCGGCGTCTTTGTCAGTATAGATCTTGGCTGGCATGGTTTTTGTTTGTTGTTGGTTTGAGAAAAATCAATCGCTGGAACGGGAGAGCGCGACCTTGCCGGTGCGCGTGAGGTCACCGATCCCGAACGTCTCCATGAGGGCCAGGAATTTGGTGATCTTGCCCTCGGTGCCGGTAATCTCGATGGCGAGATTGTCCGGCTGCACGTCGATGATCTTGGCCCGGAAAATATCGCAGATCTGCATGACCTCGGCCCGGGTTTTCGAATTCGCCTTCACGCGGAGCAGAACGAGCTCGCGGTCCACGTATTCCTCGTCCCGGAAATCCTGCACGTCGATGACATCCACCAGCTTTTCGAGCTGCTTGGTGACCTGCTCGAGCACCTTGTCGTCTCCCCGGACGACGATCGTCATCCGGGAGGCCGAAGAGTCCAGGGTCGGGCCGACGTTCAGCGTGTCGATGTTGAACCCGCGGCCGCTGAACATGCCGGCCACACGTGTCAGCACGCCGAATTTGTTTTCAACAAGGATCGAGATGGTGTGTCGCATGAATGGAAAGAACCGTCCATACTGCCTTGGTGGAGTTTCGGAGTCAAATGTTTCCTGCCCGTTCGGTGCTTTGCGCGGATCGCGGGCGATTCCTCACGGATGCCGATTTTGCGCTTGCTTCGATCCGGGCAGCGCGTAAGGAAGCGTGTAGCTGAATGACTTCTCACCCCGTGCTGCGGATGGTTTCCTCCGCATGTCCGGCCCGGCTCTGAACCGTTTTTTCCATGCCTTCTCCAGAAGACCAATCCGACATTTCCCCTCTCGCTTTAAATGATCTGCAGCGGCTGCCGCTCGATGAGTTGCTTGCCCGTGCGGGCACGGTGGGCGTCAGGGTGCGCCCCGACAGCACCCGGCACCACCTGGTTCTCGACCAGGCCCGGCATCAGCTGAGCCGCGGCGGCCGCCTCACCGGCAGGGGCCTCCTGGAACGCAACGGTGACGCGGGGGTCATCCGCTGGACGGCCTTCGATTTGAAGCCCGGCCCGGAGGACGTCTTTGTCCCGCCGTCGCTGATGCGGAGCGCCGGATTGCAAGCCGGTTTGATGCTGGATTTTTCCATCCGTCTTCCCCGTGATCGCGAGCGGGGCCTCGTTCTGGACGAGCTGATTTCCGTCGAGGGAATTCCTCTCGGCGAATGGAAGCCCCCGACGGAATTTGAAAAGCTGACCCCGCTCTTTCCGAACCGGCGCATTCTTCTCGAGACCCCGGTGGATCCCGAAGTGGCCGCGCGGGCGGTCGACCTCGTGTCCCCGCTGGGAATGGGGCAGCGCGGCCTGATCGCCGCCCCGCCGCGTGCGGGAAAAACCATCATGCTCCAGACGCTGGCGCGCTCCATCCGGACCAACCACCCGGATGCCGCGCTGATCCTGCTTCTGGTGGACGAGCGCCCTGAAGAGGTGACGGATATGCGGCGGGCGCTGGACTGCGAGATCTACGCCTCGACCTTCGACGAGCCGGTCACGCGGCACGTGCAGATCTGCGAGGCGGTTTCCGACCGCTCCCAGCGCCTGGTCGAGATCGGACGCGATGTCATCATCCTCCTGGATTCGATCACCCGCATGGCGAGGGCCTACAACAACCTTCAGCCGAGAAAAGGCCGCACCATGAGCGGAGGCGTGGACGCGAAGGCGCTCGCCAAGCCGAGGAAGTTCTTCGGATCCGCAAGAAATGTCGAGGAGGGCGGCAGCCTCACGATTCTGGGAACCGCATTGATCGAGACCTACAGCAGGATGGACGACCTGATTTTTGAGGAGTTCAAGGGAACGGGAAACATGGAGCTCCATCTGGACAAGTCGATTGCGGAGCTGCGGATCTTCCCGGCCATCCACATCGTGAAATCGGGCACGCGGCGCGAGGAGCTTCTTTTTCATCCGGAGGAATACGAGCGCGTCGTGCAGCTTCGCAGGCAGCTTTCCGAGCTCCCCTCGGCCGAGGCGATGGAGATCCTCTCCACAAACCTGCAGCACACCCGCTCGAATGCCGAGCTTCTCCTGACCGGGCTTCGGGGGATTTGACCACCATGTTCCGACTCCTTGTTCTTCTCCTTGCAGGATTGTGCGCGCTGGCGATCTGGGGGGCTTTCCGGCTGGATGCCCCGGTGCGCGCGGCGGTGGTCGCGTCACAGGGAAAGGGGTGGAAAAAATCCGGGGACGCCCGGTTTCACTCGGCTGTCAGGAAGTTCGGCGACTGGCCGCCGCTCATGGCGGTCTGCCTTGCCGGGCTGCTTGCCGCCCGTCTGATGAAAAGCCGGCGCTGGATGCGGATTGTGGCGGCAGCCATGATCGCCTCGACGCTTGCGGGGCTCGTCGCGAATGCCTCGCGCCTCACGACCGGACGCACCCGCCCGAAGGAAAACCTCGAACAGGGATTCTACGGCCCGTGGCATGACGGAAAACTGCTGATCGGCCAGGCGGCTTACAATTCGTTTCCATCCGGCCACACGGCAACGGCTTTCGGATTGGCTGCTGTTCTGGCGTTCGCCTGCCCGCTGCTGGGGATCCCGGCCCTGGCTGGTGCCGGGCTTGTCGCCTGGTCAAGTATCACCATGGGCGCGCATCATCCGTCCGATGTCGTCGTCTCGATTGTTCTCTCCCTCGCCGTCGGATGGTATGTCTGGAAATGGATGAAGGGACCGGGAGGGGACTGGCTGGAAAAGATCGCCCGTCTCGCCCCCTGACAGCCGGAGGTCAGCCCGCGCGAAACGGCGGGAGCTTCTGGAAGTCCGGCTTGTTTTCGTAAACATACCGGTAGTAGTCGGCGCGCTGCAGGTGTTGTGCGGCCGCCTCATCGGCGACGACCACTGTGCGCGGATGCAACTGGAGGATTGAAGCCGGACACGCCGCCGTCACCGGACCTTCCGCCATGGCAGCCAGGGCGTTTGCCTTGCCTTCCCCGAGCGCGAGCAGCAGGCAGGTGCGGGATTCCATGATCGTCCCGACACCCATCGTGATGACATGGCGCGGCACGTCTTCCCCGTCGGAAAAATACCGGCGGTTGGCTGCAATGGTTCTTTCCGTGAGCGTCTTGATCCGCGTCCGCGAGGCCAGCGACGACGACGGTTCGTTGAATCCGATATGACCGTCGTGGCCGATCCCGAGGACCTGGAGGTCAATCCCTCCGGATCTCCGGATGGCATCCTCATACTCCCGGCAGTGCGCCGGAATATCGGAAGTCATTCCATCGGGAATATGAATGCTTTCCGGGCGCAGGTTCACATGGTCAAAAAAATGTTCCTGCATGAACCGGCGATAGGAGGCGGGATGGTCCGCCCCGAGGCCGACGTATTCATCCAAATTGAAAGTCGTGACGCCGGAAAAATCCAGTGCATCCCCGCGATGCATGCGGATGAGTTCCCCGTAGAGTCCGAGCGGCGTGCTGCCGGTAGCCAGGCCGAGAACGGCGGCCGGCCTCCTCCTGACGAGATCCGCCACAATCCGGGCGGCGGCCTCCGCGCAGTCGGAGGGGGTGGGCTTGATGATTACTTCCATGAAGCTCCCTCCGCGAGTTTACACCGGATGTCCTCCTCGAAGCGGCGAACGTATCCGAGGACGTATTCCATGATATCCGGCGGGTTTTCGGCGATGAGCGGGGTGAGATCCATGGCGAAGGAAAGCCTTTCCGCCGGATCCGCCGAATGCGCGTCGAAGAATGTGGCGTTTGCATGCTGCCTCCCAACCGTGGCGAGGTCGTATCTTTTTCCTCCCGCAATCTGCGAATCAAAAATCCCGTTGAGGGCGGCCGCGAGGCTGTCGTGCCCGCCGACATTGAGCGCCACCTTGTCCCCGTCGAGCATCCAGTCGAGCCCGCGCCAGACCTCGCAGCCGTAAACCGAATCCGGCCTGTCGCGAAGCGGCATCTCGCGCAGCGCCTGAATCGTCGCAAAAAACACGCCGATGTGCGTGTCGTGCTTGTCCGCCGGGTTGTGCGTATAAACCACCTTCGGCCGCGCGGCGGAAAGAATCGCCGCAATGTCGCTCTTCAGATCGGAATTCCCGGCGTCCCTGACCTCGGCGCTCGGATACCCGAGCTGCACCATCGCCCCGAAGCGCCCGACCATGGCGGCCGCCTCCTGCTCGCGGATCCGGATCTCACGCATCTCCTCATCCGTGCGGTCCGCATAGGACCCGGTTCGGGAGCATCCGGCCCCGTCCGTGCAAGTCACGCCTCCAAACCATTCGGAGTCCGAGTGGAAGCAGGTGATGATCCCGTGGAACGCCATGAATTCGAGATCGTCCTGGTGCGCCCCGATTCCAAGATGCGTGATGCGGGAGAACGCCAATGTTCCGGGGGTTCCATCCGGAATAAAGATGCGTGATGCGGAGTTTTTCAGTTTCGGCATGGTGGAAGGCATGGTTTCAGGAAGCGGAAGCGCCCTCGCGCGCATAGTGGGCCGCTCCGATCAGCGCCGCCTGGTCGTTGAGAATGACCATCACCGGGGTGCTTTCCAAAAGCGAGGACAGCCGGCCCTTGTCGTTGAATGCATGGAGAAATGCAACGCTCTGGATGTGGGCGACCATCTTTGAGGGAATCCCGCCGCCAAGATAGACCCCGCCCGTCGCCATCGTTTTCAAGGCCATGTTGCTGGCCTCCGCCCCGAGGCATCCGACAAAGATTTCCAGCGTCTGCACGCACATCGGACAGGCCCCGGATTCCGCAAATTTTGAAATGATCCGGTTCGGGTCGGACTTTTTCATTTCCGCCGCGACGGCGGGCAGTTCTTTGCCCCGTCCGGTTTCGCGCAGGAACTTGTAGATGTTTTCGATTCCCATGCCCGAGACGACCCGCTCCGCGCTCACGTGGCCGAACTGCTTTTGCAGGTATTCCAGAAGCGCGATCTCCAGCGGGCTGCGCGGGGCAAAGTCGGCGTGCCCCCCCTCGCAGGCCCAGACATGATAGCGCTTCCCGTCCCAATACATCCCGGCCTCGCCGAGCCCGGTGCCGGGCGAGACGACGCAGCGGTTTCCTTCCGCATCGGGCGCTCCCTTTTGAACAATCGCGAAATCCGCCGGTTTGAGATGGGAAACCCCGTAGGCATTCGCCGCCAGGTCGTTCATGACCGCGACATGCGGGATCTCAAATTCCCCGGAGATTTCCGCCGCATCGACCCCCCAGCTCAGATTGGTCGGCTTGGCCCGGCCGTTGCGGACAGGGCCCGGAACCCCGAAGCAGGCCGCCAGGATCGGGCGCTCATCCTCGGCGAGGTAGGCCCGGAGGATCGCATTGAGCCCGGCAAACGACGTGCTTGAATAACGCTGGTTGCGGACAAGAACCAGCTCGTTCCCCACGACGCGAAACGTGGCGATGTTGGATTTTGTCCCGCCGATGTCGCCCGCGAGAATGTATGGTGTCATGCTTGGCAATGAGTTTACCGGCGGAGGGTCTCGAACCCACACTCCCGAGGGAACACGATTTTGAGTCGTGCGCGTCTGCCAATTCCGCCACGCCGGCCTGTTTGTTCATTTCAAGAATCCGCAAGGCCATCCCGGTGCCGACCGCTTTTGCGCACAAAACCGGCCGCGCAAACTCTTGAAACGAAAATCTCTGCGGGCACTTTATCCGCCCGAAGAGATGAGGCAACCGCAAAATCCGGGGATCCTGCGCAAGCGGCTTCCAAACCGACCGCCCCGTGAACCTCACACAGGAAATTCTTTGCGCGGGATTTTTTTCACAGAGTTTATATAGTGGCGGAATGAAATTCCTCCCTCTTGCCTGCGTTATGGCGGGAAGCCTTGCGGCATCCGCTCAGGACGGACTTCAAATCATCAGGCTCAACGACAACAGCGTCATCCGGGCGCAAGTCTCTGAAATGGCCGGTGGATTCTACATGGCAAAGTCCCCCACCCTTGGAGACCTGAAAATCCCAACCGGCAATGTCATCTCCATAAAAAACGAGGAGCCTGCCGCAGGAGCGAATCCCGGAGGGAGCGCCCGGGACGGGGTCGAATCTGTCCCGACGGGTATCGAGGCACTCCGCTCCGCGGTCTCATCGAAAGTCCAGAACCTCGCAGCCACCCGCAATGGCATGGCGGCCATCGAACAGTTCTCTCAAAATCAGGAAGTCAAAGCCCTCATGGGCGATTCTGCCACGTTGAAAGCCATTCAAAACGGCGACTATGACACCCTCATGAAGTCGCCCGCCATGCAGAAGCTGATGAGCGATCCGCAGACAAAAAGCCTCATAGAGAGCGTCCTGAGCCAGTCCCGTCAACCCGCACCGTCCCCATCAAAAGGGGAAGGACAGGACGGGCCGCGGTAAAATGCCTTCGGAAACCTGGCAGCCCTCCGCTTTGCTCTTTCTTGACGCCCGCGATAGTTGATTCAAATTATCGGCAACGCTTTTCAAAAAGCAGATGTCCCACAGAAACAGAAGCCCTCACAAACATTCCCGCAGCCATCGCAAACATTCCCGCAGCCACCGTCGGAGTCCGATCTGGTGGGTGCTTCTTGCTATTCTGATTCTGATGTCCGTCGTCGCGCTGCTGATCTACGGAGTCAGCCAGTTGTAGCCGCGCAATCCACCGGGGCAGCACCGGGGGAACTCAACTCCCGCAGCCCTCTTTCCGACAGACGCAGAGAAAGTGTTTTCGGACAAGCTCATCGACCTGATCGTCGCTGAGCTTCGACAAGGGATTCGCAGGGGACGCCCGGGACTCGCGGAACGGTTGCAACGGGCAATCCGGCACCGGTTTCTCATAGGCCGGACACTTCGCACGAAGAGAATCAAGGAAATTACGCGCGTTCACAATAACAACCATACCCCGAAGCCGCGCAAAGGCAACCCGCCGGACAACACAGCCAATGCAGGTGAAGAAACAAACGTCTGAACCAAACTTCTTTGGGTCTCATCGGAGAATACGCGCGGAATTTTTCAGGCTGCTTCAGATCAACACAAAGGCACCGGGACACAAAGGGGAGGGATTCAACAAACCTTCGTGCCTTCGTGGTGAATTTCCTTCTTGTTCGTGAATTGGCCGTGCCGTCGGACAACAAGGGGACAATTCGGATTTTCAAATGGTGCGGGACACGCCATCATGCCGCCCCAAACCCGTTGCAACCCCGGGTGAAAAAATGTCACAGGTCGTATTCAACAACGTTTATAAAATCTTTCCGGGAGAAAAAGGCGGGGAGTTCTCCGCCGTCAGGGACTTCACCCTTGAAATCAGCCCCCGCGAGTTCGTTGTGCTTGTCGGTCCGTCCGGGTGCGGAAAATCCACGGTCCTCCGCATGCTCGCCGGGCTTGAGGAAGTCACCCGTGGAGAAATTCTCATCGGCGGACGCAGGGTGAACGACGTCCCTCCGAAGGATCGCGACATTGCTATGGTCTTTCAGAATTACGCGCTCTACCCGCACATGTCGGTGTATGACAACTTGGCATTCGGCCTGAAGCTGAGGAGGCTCCCGAAGGCCGAAATCGCAAAGCGCGTGAACGATGCCGCTGAAACCCTCGGGCTTCAGCAGCTTCTGAACCGCAAACCCAAGGCGCTTTCGGGCGGGCAGTGCCAGAGGGTCGCGGTCGGTCGGGCCATCGTCAGGCAGCCGAAGGTCTTTCTCTTCGATGAACCGCTTTCGAATCTCGATGCCAGACTGCGCACGCAGATGAGAGGCGAGATCACCAAGCTTCATCAACGCCTCCAGGCCACCATCATCTACGTGACGCACGATCAGGTCGAAGCGATGACGATGGGCACCCGGATCGTCGTCATGGATGCGGTTCCGAACCCGGATACCGGGCTGAAAGAAGGCGTCATCCAGCAGATCGATACTCCGATGAACCTCTACAGGAAGCCTGCAAACATGTTCGTGGCCGGATTTCTCGGCAGCCCGCCGATGAATTTCATCACGGGGACGCTCCGGAAGGACGGGGAGCAATTGTGCTTCAAGGAGGCCAGGGGCGGGGTCATCGAAGCCCGGCTGGGCCCCCGGCCGGCAGCGGAGGCCTATCTCGGACGGGAAGTCGTCATGGGAGTCAGGCCGGAACATTGCCGCCTCGTCCCTCCGGGAACACCGGACTCCTTCCAGGCGCTCGCGGATCTTGTCGAACCGATGGGAGCGGAGACCTATTTTCACCTGCAAACAGGCGCGCACACGATCATCGCCAGGACGCAGGGCTCACACGGTCAGGAAGACGCGGGCCACCGCCAGCGCTTCGAGATTGCCACCGGGGAAGTCCACCTGTTCGATCCCGCCACCACCCTGCGCATCCATTGACCCCGAAAAGGCGGCCAACACGGCCAATGCAGGTGAAGACACAAACGTCTGAACCAAACTTCTTTGGGTCCCATCGGAGAATACGCGCGGAAATTTTTCAGGCTGCTTCAGATCAACACAAAGGCACCAGGACACAAAGGGGAGGGATTCAACAAACCTTCGTGCCTTCGTGGTGAATTTTCTTCTTGTTCGTGAATTTGCCGTGGGCGGCCAAAGTTTCTCGCCGGAAATGCTTGCCCCATGCCGGTCGTTTGCTATGGTGCTCAACCCCAATGGCTGGGTAGCTCAGTTGGCAGAGCAGAGGACTGAAAATCCTCGTGTCGGGGGTTCGATTCCCTCCCCAGCCACCACTCTCAAAGGCTTGCGGAGTGGCTTAAATAAAGGCTCTGCGAGCATTCCCCTCCAAAGTCAGCGTTCCAACAGGAAACACATGGAAGCGACGGGAAGTGGTCTGAATTTATACGCCAGTTATACGCCCGGAAAGTGCCCTCCACAAAAGTGGGGACGGGTTCATTGCTGATGCTGTTGGTTAACCGCAGACGCATCGACAATTGTGTGCGCAAGAACGGCGCTCATTTTGCGTCTGCACACTTCTTTCCGAACTGATACTTGTTTCGCTGGGCCTAGAAACCCATCTTACCTATGGCCTCAAGGCATATGGAATCCACCTCATTTCGACCACTGCTGGTTATCGACAAGAGCTTCGCACATGCCATGAAAGCGGCCCGCATGGAAGCGTTGAGTGCTCAGTATACCTTCTTGGTTCCATCCGCGTTTTATTTTGAGGTCTTCGACGAACCGTCAAAAGTTCGAGCGACCCTCGCTGGAATTCGGGAGTTTCGACGCGTTCATGTTCCGAAGATGATTGAATCGGAAAAAGAAACTGGCCAACCCTGTATCGAGTTCGAAGCCCTTCCGCTGTCCGTCAATCCCGATGTCTTTCGTAGAGACTGGAACTTGGGTGCAGAGGAGCAGTCCGTAATGCGGAAAATCGATTCGGCAGTAGTGACGCCGCTCCGGAAATTTTGGAATGACGTAATCGACGTGGGCGTGCCTGGATTCGATGCTGAGACGCATCGCGCTGTTCGATATGGCGACGACGCAACTTTTCTTAAAATCTGTGATTCACTCGGCAGTCAGCACACTATTTTGTCCGCAGCAAAAACTCTTGGGTTTCCCCATGCAGCAATTCTAGACGAGCGATGGGTGAGCTACAGAATGTTTCAGGCGATGCTTCTGCAGGGCTTGGTGCTTTGGCGTCGATACAAAACCGAAAAAGACTTTCGGTCGGCAAAGGTGATCGAGCACGATCTCCATGACATGGAATATTTGATTCTCGGTTTGCACTGTGGTGCTCTGGCCACGAATGATGTGAGCACCATTCTGAGCAAGGCTACGTTGGGTTGGAGATTCAGGCTTCTCTGTCCCTCCGGGCTTCTGTTGAGCGCGGAATCTAAGTTTTGATTGGTTCCCGGAGAGATCCCACATGCGAGCTGCCCTGCTCGCGGGAAGGAACTTCCTCTCCGTAGGGCTATAAATGACGCCGCGTTGAGAATAATGATGCAAAATGCTCAGCCTGAGCTGTCACCATCGTTTTCGACGTGAAGGGGGAGAAGCTGTTTTGAATCGTGATTGTCGGATTGTGTGAGAAGGTTCACCATCCCCGTTGAGAATCACATGTCAACAAAGGGAGCAATCAGTCGGGAAATCAGCCGCGCGGTTCAAACCCACATCATCCGCCCTCTCGCAGATAAAGCGGTAGCGATTGCCGTTCGCCACGGTCCAACCGTTGTCAAATCGATCGTGGGGGTTGTCGGCGGCATATTTTTCAAGCAAGCAAGGCATGTAGTTCCCCGAAAAACCGCTGCAAAGCAGGCCACCTTCAGGATAATTGAGGAATCCCCGGTACACGGGGAGCGACTGAAGGGGAAGAAGCCAGTCCGGAAGGCGAGAAAAACATAAAAACGTAGCCTCGCATGTTCGCTCTCATCAAAGGCTGGTTCGGAGAGAAAACCACTCAGCTCGGGATGTGGATCGGGCTCGATGGGGACACCTACCGACGCGTTCACAATCTGATTCTTCCGGCACAGGGAGGAACAACCCAAATCGACCATGTCCTCGTTTCGCTTTACGGGATCTTCGTCATCGAAACGAAAAACATGAGCGGTTGGATTTTCGGGAATGAACGATCTCCGAAGTGGACCCAATCCATTTACGGTAAGAAATTCCAGTTTCAGAACCCCCTGCATCAGAATTACCGACACACGAAGGCGCTCCAAGAATTTCTCGATCTTCCGGAGTGCTGTTTTCATCCCATCGTCTTTTTCATTGGCGAGTGCGAACTGAAAACTGACCTTCCCGCAAACGTGCTCACGCGAGGGCTTGGCAATTACATCAAGTCCCACCGTGTCCAGGTATTCACCCCGGGCGAAGCGGGCGAGATATTCAGTCGGCTGACAAACGCGAAACTTGCCCCGGTCTCCACCCATTCACTCCATATTTCCGGTCTCCGGGAACGACACCGCGGGAATTCTTGCCCGAAGTGCGGGGCGGGACTGGTTTTGCGAACGGCTTCCAAGGGTGCCAATGCCGGGAATCGGTTCTTCGGTTGTTCTGGCTTCCCGAAATGCCGCTACACGCGGGCCGCAGAATAGAAAATCAGGGGAATCTCTCTGATTTCCGGCTCGCAAGCCCACATGGCGAATGGTAGTGCTTGGCGCTGAATTTGTTCACCCTCGCAGTCGATGACCCAAAAACGTAAAAGCACATCGGTCCCAGGACAGGCGCTCGGCTATTTTACGCAAGAGACCATCATGACAGAGTTGCTTGCATCTGGCCGCCCAGGGAGCCGGGTGAGTTTGGAGGTTTTTGAGGATGTTGGGGTCGATGAGGCAGATGGCGCGAAAAAGTTTGTGCAAACGAAAAGCGCGTTGACCGGTAACCCCCTCTCCGACCGCGCAATACCGTTTTGGAAAACTCTCGCAAATTGGGCCGAGGATTTAAAAAAAGCAGATTTCTCCGACCTTGACCTCGTGCTTTATCTCGCGAAGCCAAGGAGCGCTTCCCCGGAGTCCATCGCTGACAGATTTAACCGCGCGACAACAACCGGTGCAGCCAAGACAGCCATTGCCGCTGTTCGCACTGAATTGGCCGCTGAACTGGCGTCAAAGGCCAAAGATGAAAAAAATGCCGCGTTTCACATCAAACGGTTTTTTGCGACACCGCCCGCCGTCCAAGCGGAGATTGTTCGTTGTTTTCGCATAAAGACCAGCACGAGGACGCCGCAGGAGGATTTGCCAGAACGCTTCCCATTCATTCCCCCGGCGCATTTGGACGACACGGTCGCCCATGCACAAGGTTGGGTTAAACGGGAGGCCGAGCTTTTGATGGAAAAGGGCGAGCCCGCGATTATATCGCGCGACGCTTTTCATGCTGAAATGACAGCGTATATCCGAAAGCATCGTGAACGGGCAATTTTGCGGTCAGTAGCTCCGGCAACCATTCCCCCTGAAAAGCAAGCGGAGTTGTTGCCCAGCACCTTTGTTCGGCAACTTGAAATTGTGAACGCGGAATTTGAGGACCGCATGCAGGCTGTCAGCGACTTTTTCCGAGCGGCGGCGGACAGAACGAAATGGGGGGAGACCGCTGAAGTTCATCAGACTTCATTTGATGAATTCGAGGAAAGCTTGCAGCGGACATGGCAAAATCTGAGACGAGCATCCGAGATTCAGCATATGGCGCATCCAGAGGATAAACGCGGGCTCCTACTTTTTTCGGAGTGCTCCAACCACAAAGCGGAGTTGGCGGGGCAGATTGTCCCTAATCATTTTATCCCAGGCACGTTCCATACGCTTGCCAACCAGGAGCGCGTCGGTTGGCATCCTCGTTACCGCGAAGTTTTGGCGGCCACACCGAAGCAGAAAACCCCCTGACGTATGCCAGCCACCGAGGAACAAATTCCCCCCAAGTTGCCATTTGCCAACGAAGCCAGAATCACACAGAACCCGGCACTCGGGGCGGTGTTGCTCTGGCGGTTCACATGCAGCTATCAAAAATCACACAAGAACCGGGCGGCGGTTCCCCTTCCTCTGGTGTTCACGGTCCTGCCCATAATTCTTCACAAACCTCTTTTTGATGTCCTTGCCAGCACACAAAAAGATTCGGGCCTCAGAAAGTTCACAGAAAAGTTTTCCGGCACACGGGAAGCACGGCAAGACGTGCTTCTATCCATTCACGAAAGGTGCCGGAAGTGGAGCGATGTTACATGGGATTCCCTGCGAATCGGCTTTGCAACAAAGCTGTTTGTTTTGACAACGGAGAGCCAGATTCTCCCCCTGACTGAGACAAGCCCTCGCAACGTGCCAACAAACACGGCAGCGATGCTCAGAAATGCGGAAAAACTCGGAAGCTGGTTTGCCGCGCTTTCTATCCACGAGATTTCAACCCTACTCAAAATCCGCTTTTAACTATGTATTTTCAAATCAAGGAAGTGATTCTATGGCCCCGGAAAACCGGATTCCCACCCCGGCGAATTCCGTTTGAAACCGGCATGGTGAATATCATTACCGGTGCGTCCCGCACCGGCAAATCAGCAGTAACCCCGATTATTGATTATTGTCTTGGGTCTCATACCTGTTCCATTCCAGTAAACACGATTCGCGATGCTTGTTCATGGTTTGGCGTGCTGGTTTCAACCTCCCAAGGTGAAAAGCTGTTCGCCAGGAGGGAGCCAGGCATTCAGCAGGGCACCGATGATATGTTTGTAAAAGAGGGTGTCACCGTGGAAATTCCCGATGAAATTCCGGGCAAGACCGACACAGCGGAGAATGTCAGGCGAACCTTGGATGAGCTTGCCGGACTGACCAAACTCGATTTTTCATCCAGTGATATTGTCGCCACTGGCCGGAGCGGCCGCCCGAGCTTTCGGGATATGGCGGCCTTTACCTTTCAACCGCAGAATGTCGTCGCGAATCCCGACGTGCTTTTCTACAAAGCTGACACCTACGATCACCGCCAGAAACTCCGGACCATTTTTCCCTATGTGCTCAATGCTATCACGCCCGCTCAAATGGCAATCGCTCACGAGCTTGACGGCTTGTTGCGGGAACTGCGACGGAAGGAAAAGGAACTTGCCGACGCTCAGGAAGTCTCGGCTCGCTGGCTCGCAGAAATCCGAACCCATGTTTCCACGGCCCGCGAACTTGGGCTGATACCGAAGGACGAATCCGACAATTTTACCAAAAATGAAATGCTGGGGCTACTCGAAGATATTGTCGCACGGACCGACCATACCTTGAAGGTCACGGCTTCGACATTGGATGAGTCAGTTGCGGAGTTGACCGCGCTCGAAAAGGAAGAGTCATCTATATCCCGCGAGCTAACCACGTTGAGGCGGCGACTGACTGAGATGAAAAGGCTTAAAGATAGTGTTGGCCAATTTGAACGCGCCTTGGAAGTTCAGCGGGATAGATTGAAGATTTCAGACTGGCTACATCCGCAGCATACCGGTTCAGAAGATTGCCCTGTATGTGGCAACTCGCTGGAAAATGCGGGAAAGGAGTTAAATGATATGGTCGCCGCGCTTCGCCAGATTGAGGAAGCGTCCGGCGTGACGCGCGAAATACCTGTCGTCTTTGACCTTGAAATGCAGCGGGTAGATTCCGACGTAAAAATATTCACAGACAAACTTGAAGCTGTTCAGATTCGCAGCAAATCCCTCACTGAACGCTCATCCTCAGCGAAGGCAGAACAATATCAGGCAAAGAAAGTGGAGCGGTTTGTCGGCAGCCTTGAAAGCTCCCTGAGCTTTTATGAAAGACTTGGGGAAGATGCCGCGCTAGCAACTGAGGTTGCAGGGCTCCGGGAGCGTGTAAAGCAACTGCAAAGGGAAATCAGCGAGGCCAATGTAAACGCCAGAAAGCGGGCGGCATTACAGAGGGTCAATAAATATGCTGGCAAACTTCTTGAACACCTCGATGTCGAAGATCCAGATGCCCCGATGGAACTTCACCTAGACGACCTTTCCGTCCGGGTTACCGGAAACGAAAGAACCAACCTGCTTTCAGAAATTGGCAGCGGATCCAACTGGCTTGCTTACCACATCGCCACAATTTTGGGCTTACAGCAGTTCTTTCTATCATTGGAACACAGCCCCGTTCCTCAATTCGTCATTTTTGACCAGCCAAGCCAAGTCTATTTCCCAAAAAAACTAGCGGGACGAAAAATCGAAGATATAGACCCAGATTTACTCGACGAAGACGTTGATGCCATCAGGAAGGCATTCACTGTGTTTGACCGCTTTGTCGGCCACTTCAAGGATAGGTTTCAAATTATCGTTTTGGACCATGCCCCCGAGGTTGTTTGGGGGAAGATGCCCGCGACGCATCTCGTGGACGAATGGCGCAATGGCAACAAACTCGTGCCGATGGAGTGGCTAGAGTAGCGGACTACCCCTTTTTCGGGGCGGAGCTTGCGTCGACGCTTTTGGAACTTGTGTTCCCTCGAAAATGCTCCCTTTTCCGCCGACCCTTGGAACTGGCATAGGTAGAGGTGGTGGTGACGATGCTTTGCTTGCGGTGTCCACACCGCCCGCCGCATCAGGCGCAAAAACATTGTGGCCCGATGAAGGTTGCTCCCAACTGGGAGCAGGGAGGTAGTTTTCATCCGCCAGAGTGGCGGGGATGAAAACACACATACATCCCGAAAACGACATCCGCCACTCCGACCGCCGTCATCCGGTGGACTTCCTTGAACCCCTCCCGACACCCGACGATCAGCTTCACCGCATTTGTGAAGTCCTGAGCCGGACGTTCGGCTGGGTGGCTGCGGCGGACACCGTTGAACAAAAAGGACTCCGGGCTTCCGTGGTTCTCTACTGCGTCAGGGCCGACTTGCTTGGCACGGACACCCTGGAGGAACTTGGGGCAACGGCTGGAATGCCACAAGCTGTGGTTGACGAGCTTGTGTCCGATTTCTGCCACACCATCGGCTGGTGATGAACGCGGAGGATTTCAAACTGGCCGGTGCCGGTGGGCCGGATCGCGTTTCCGACCGGGTTCGGTCGATTCCCTTGCGCGACTTGCTCGCCTGGCACGGGTTCTCATTGAAACGTGAAGGCGTCAGCTTCCGGGCGAAAGATGATCGCTACAACATCGTCATCCACGGCGACAAATGGTTCGACAACCGGGCGGGGGTTGGGGGTGCTGGGGCGATTGATCTTCAGATGCACCTGTGCGGCGGGGATTTCCGGACGACATGCCGGGTTCTGGCCGAGCAGTTTCGACCAGCAGTTGGTGGCTTGGCATTCCCGGAAAGTCGCGTCCGCGAATCGTTCGCCACACGCCGGTCATTCGAGGAACTGGCCTCGCAATACGCCGTGCCGAGCGAATCCAACTGGCCGATTGCTCACGAGTATCTCGTGAAAACCCGAGGACTCGATCCGGATTTGATCGATCCCTTGCACGACCGGGGATTGATCTACGCCAATAGCCACCGTCCGAATCCGAGCCTGGTTTTTCTCCACCGGACGACTGAGGGCAAGATTGAAGGGGCGACACTCCGGGACACCAGGCAAGACTCAACGTTCCGTCCATGTCTGGGCAACAAGATGAGCGCGTGGTTCTCCGTAGGGGATATGACGAACGCGGACCAAATAGTCGCGGTCGAATCCCCGATTGATGCGCTGAGTTACTACCAGCTCAATCCATCCAATCAGCTCGCCGTGGTGAGTTGTGGCGGCTGCCATGTCCCGGACGAACTCCTCCACCACTCCTACATGCGCCGCCAGGCATTTGTCGTGGCGCTCGACAATGATTGCGCCGGGGAGCGCGGCTGGATGAAGGCGTGGGATGACACCGCCGACTGGACGGGATTCAAAATCTCATCCGACTGTCCCCGGCTCAAGGACTGGAATGCAGATCTCATGGCCATGCGGCCCACCGGGCAAAACCACCACATGGCTCTCTCCCATGCCTGATCAACTACCGAACTTCATCTTTGGTGCGATCTATCGCACGAAGTCCGGACTGAAGGATGCCTCGGCAACCGCCGCCCGGTTCAACTGCTACACCCCCGCATCGCGAGACATTCCATGCGACGCCTTTGTTGCCGACTGCTGGGTTTGCGACTCCCTCGGGCGCATCGATCCGGGTCTCAATGTTTCGCCGATTCCGGTCCGAAAGGAAGACCTTGGAAAAATCATCAACACGATCTGTCACGGCCAGCGCCTGTGACGTCGAACCCAAACCATGCCACATCCCATTGCAGACACCCATACGTCCATCCTTGCGACGCATTTTTTCAGCCACATAGACCATGAAATCGGGGCGGACGCTTGTGGAAGCCGTTTACACTGATCTCAAAAATGGCCATCATTAATCACAACGGCAAGGCCATCGTCCAACCGGCGGCAGAACAACTCAGCTTTTTCGATTTTTTTCAAAACCATGACCGCAACAAAGAAAATATTTCCGATCAGCGCCTACGGTCTGATGGCCGAACGTCACTGGAGAGAATTCCGCCCCCGAATGGTGCGGGAGTTGGAGGAAACGGGGAAACTGGAGGAAGCCCTTCACGAGGCCCAGGAACGGACTCTCGACGAATTGATGGACTTGGAGACGAAGCTGGAGGCGCAGGGGTTGACCACGCAACAGGCCCGCGATCAGGCGTGGGAAGTGGTGCGGGAGAGATACATCCTCCTGCCGCCCGAGGACGGGAATTAGCCCGTCCGAGCGGCTATCGCATCGGCTCCGGAGACAACTTGGGGGCCGGTTCGCTCAAGGAGAAATGCCACGCCAACTTTCTCGCCATCGAGGTTCTCCGGGCAGTGGAGGCCGGGCGACGCGAGGCCACACCCGGGGAACAGCAAACCTTGGTGCGTTATGTCGGTTGGGGCGGGCTGCCGCAAGTTTTCGCCACCCACGAGGATAGCGCTTGGCAGACAGAGCGCGCCCGGCTTCGCGAACTGCTCACCCCGGAGGAATATCGCTCCGCGCAGGCCACCACCCTCAACGCCCACTACACTTCCCCCACCGTGGTTTCCGCCATGTATGAGGCGGTGCAGCGGTTCGGCTTCACCCGCGGGAAAATTCTCGAACCCTCCGTGGGCACCGGCCATTTTTTCGGTCTTATGCCGGAGGCGATGCGTGCGCAATCCACCTTGACCGGCATTGAGATCGACCCGCTCACGGCCCGCATTGCCCGATTGCTCTACCCCGATGCCAATGTCCGCCAGCTGGGCTTCGAGCAATCCCGACTGCCCAACGATGGCTTTGACCTCGTTGTCTCCAACATCCCTTTTGGCAACTACAAGGTGTTCGATCCAGAGTTCAACCGGCACAACTTCCTCATTCACGACTATTTCTTTGCCAAGGCGCTGCAAAAAGCCCGTCCCGGAGGGTTGGTTGCCTTCATCACGTCCATGGGCACGATGGACAAGCAGGATACCCACCTTCGCGATTACCTATATGATCGGGCGGAATTCTTGGGAGCCATTCGTTTGCCCAACACCGCGTTCAAGCAAAATGCCAATACGGAAGTGACGACCGACATGGTTTTCTTGCGGCGGCTGCACGAAGGCGAGTCGCCGTGCGGGCACGATTGGCGCGAACTGGCACCACACAACAACCCCGATGGCGTCGCTTTCCGCATCAACCGCTACTTTGCCGGGCATCCCCCGATGATGTGCGGCCAGATGGCCAGTGAAGGCACGATGTATTCCGAAGGACAACCGGCCTTGGTGCCCGATGGGCGTCCGCTCAATGCGGCCTTGTCCCAGGTCATCGCCAATCTGCCCGCCGCCATCTACCGACACCCCGAAAGCCAGGCAGTCATCGACACCCCAGAGATCCCAGCGCCAGAGGGTATCAAAGAAGGCGCGTTCACCCTGCATGACGGACAGGTGGCGGTGCGCGAAGGTCAGGCGCTGGTTCTGTCCCGTGGCCTCCCCGCCGAAACAACGCGCCGGATTCGCGGGATGATTCATGTTCGTGAGGCCGCCCGCGAGGTTCTGCGCACTCAACTGGAGGAGAGTGGCGAGCCCGCCATCCTTGCGGCCCGTCAGCACCTCAATCAGCGATACGACCAGTTTATCGCCCGGTTCGGCTTCATCAACACGCTCGCCAACCGGCGCGCTTTCAACGGTGATCCAGACTACCCCTTGCTGTGCTCGCTGGAAAACTATCGCCACGACATCAAACGCGCCACCAAGACTGCCATTTTCCATGAGCGCACCATTCATTCCGCCGCGCCAGTCTATAGAGCCGAGACGGCCAAGGATGCATTGGTCATCACCCTCAACGAACGAGGCGGGGTGGACTTGGAGCACATGGCCTCCCTGCTCGGCAAGGATGTCCCCGGCCTCATGCCGGAACTCAAGGGGCTGATTTATCTCGATCCGGAAGCCAAACGCTGGGAAACCGATGACAGCTACCTCTTCGGAAATGTGCGGGAAAAACTCGCAGCGGCACGCTTGGCGGCACGGGCCGAACCCCGGTTTCAGGAGAATGTGGAGGCATTGCAGGCCGTGCAGCCGGAGGACTTGCTCCCCTCGCAGATCGAGGCCCGATTGGGTGCGGCATGGATACCGGAAACCGACGTGGAAGCCTTCGCTTCCTCCCTGCTCGGCGGAAATTCCGTCGCCATCAGCCATTCGCCCCAAGTCGGCGCATGGTTCGTCCACGGCAGCCCGCTAGCGAAAGTTTCGGTAGCCAATACGACCGAATGGGGCACGGCGCGGTATTCCGCGCTCGATTTGATTCAGGATTCGCTGAATCTCAAAACACCCACCGTTTACGACCGCAAACCTGTAACCGGCGAGGCCACCGTCAACGCGACCGAAACGGAAGGCGCGCGTGACAGGCAGGAAAAGATCAAGGAACGCTTCAAGACATGGATATGGGAGGATGACGGACGCCGTGAACGGCTCTGCCGACTGTATAACGACCAATTCAATTCTGTTCGCCTCCGCGTGTTCAACGGCGGTCACTTGACGCTGCCGGCCAGCAGCCGCCAGGTCGAGTTGCAGCCTCACCAAAAGGATGCCGTCTGGCGCATCATTCAGAGCAAGAACACGCTTTTGGCCCACGCCGTGGGCGCAGGCAAAACCTACACGATGGTTGCAGCCGCCATCGAGATGAAGCGTCTCGGGTTGGCCCGCAAGCCCCTGTTTGCCGTGCCCAATCACATGCTCACGCAGTTCGCGACCGAGTTGCTCACCCTTTACCCCAACGCCACCATCCTCGCTGCGGGCAAGGACGACTTCGCGAAGGATCGCCGAGCCCACCTTTTCAGCCGCATCGCCACCGGCAACTGGGATGCCGTCATCGTCACGCACTCCAGTTTCGAAAAAATCCCACTTTCCGCATCTGCCCGTCAGAACTTCATCACATCGCAGATCGACGAAATCGAAGACGTGATACGCGAACAGAAATCCGAATCGCGCGGGACCAGACTGGTCAAGGAACTGGAGCGTGTCCGCAAACGGCTTCAATTCAAACTCGATGCTCTTTCGGCCGAGGATAAGAAAGACCAGACCCTCACCTTTGAGGAATTGGGCGTGGATCGCGTGTTTATCGACGAGGCTCACAAGTTCAAAAACTTGTTCTATGTCACCAAGATGACCCGCGTCGCGGGACTGCCGCAAACGGCTTCGGAGCGGGCCTTCGACTTGTTCCTGAAAGTGGGACACATCCAGGAACGCAACGGCGGCGGGGGTGTCGTCTTCGCCACGGGAACACCCATTTCCAACACGATGGCCGAGATGTTCACCATGCAGCGGTATCTGCAAATGACCTCGCTTCGTAGTCTTGGCCTCCAGCACTTCGATTCATGGGCGGGCACCTTTGGCGAAACCGTCACAGCGATGGAACTCAGTCCCGATGGGGCTGGTTATCGACTGCAACACCGGTTCGCGCGGTTCGTCAACGTGCCCGAACTCATGCAGCAGTTCCGCCAAACGGCCGACGTGCAGACCGCGGACATGCTCAAATTGCCGGTTCCGAAACTCGAATCCGGGCACGCCATCACCGTCAGCGCACCATGCAGCCCGCGTCTCAAAAAGTTCGTCGAAACCCTCGTCAAGCGAGCGGAGAAGATCAAAGGCGGCGGCGTTGACCCGAGGGACGACAACATGCTCAAGATCACATCCGAGGGCAGGTTGGCCGCTTTGGATTTTCGCTTGATTGCACCCGGCGCACCGGATGCGCCCGACTCGAAGGTCAACCTCGCGGTCGAGAAAATTCATCGTATCTGGCTGGATTCCAAGCCGCAAAAATGCGCCCAGCTTGTCTTTTGCGACCTCTCGACACCGAAGCAGGGCCAGCGGGAGTTCTCGGTCTATGACGACATCCGTGCGAAGTTGGTTGCCCGTGGCATCCCTGAAAAGGAGATCGCCTTTGTCCAGAATTTCGACACTGATGCTGCCAAGGACACCCTGTTCAAAGCGGTGCGCGAGGGAGACGTGCGCATTCTCTTGGGCAGCACCTTGAAGATGGGTGAAGGAACCAACGTGCAGCGCCGTCTTATCGCCCTGCATCATCTGGACGCCCCGTGGCGACCATCTGACATCGAGCAGCGCGAGGGCCGTATTCTCCGTCAAGGCAACACCAACGAGTTCGTCAGCGTCTATCGTTACGTCACTGAAGGCAGCTTCGATGCCTATATGTGGCAGACCTTGGAAACCAAGGCTCGCTTCATTGCCCAAGTCATGACCGGCGACGCCACCATGCGCAAGGCGGAGGATGTGGACGCCACCGCCCTCAGCTATGCCGAGGTCAAGGCTATCGCTTCCGGCAATCCGATGGTCATCGAAAAGGCCCAGATCGACGCCGAGGTTATCCGCCTCAACCGGCTGAAACGCCAGCACCAGGACAGCCAGCATTCCATTCGATTACGCATCCGACACACCGAAGAAATGCTCAAACACGAGGAGAAATTTGCCGCAAACCTCGGGCTAGATCTCGCCGCTCGCACGCCGACACGCGGCGAAGAATTCACCATGACGATTGACGGCCAGCACTTCGATGAGCGCGTCAAGGCCGGTCGCCAGTTGGTTTTTATCGGGGCCTCCCTCAAACCGGTGCAAGAAACACGCCAGATCGGCAGCATCGCGGGGTTTCCCATTTCGCTCCATCGGCTCGAATCCCGTGTTGAACTTCGCATCCACGGCCGAAACACCTACGAGGCCACCGTCAGCGACAGTCCGCAAGGCACCATCGCCTCTATGGAACACGCCCTCGGCGATTTTGAGTCGCGGCACGCCGAGTCCAATGAGAATCTCGGTCGGCTCAAAACTCGCATTCAGGAGTTGCAGGCGCAAAGCGAACAGCCATTCGAGCATCAGGAAAAGCTGGTGGCTGCGGAGAAACGACAGCACGAGATCATCGCCGCTCTGGATCTTGCCAAGAATCAGGCCAGCACTCAGGTGGACGAGCAACCCGATGCCGAAACACAGACAAACGGGGAACAGCCCTCCAGCTTGGCTTCCAAACCCAGCGAAGTCTCAAGCCAGACCTTTCAGCCGGCGCAGGAACCGCCGGATGTCTCCGCAGCCCCGGTTATCCGCAGCGGCATCGAGACACCGCGAGGACCGCTGACCCGCAAAGCCACGGCCCAGCATGAGCATTGCAACCAAAAAAAATCCTCGAAACAAGCTATGGGCTTGTGAATTCACCGTGTTCCCATATGGCGCACCCGCGCATTTATTCCGCTCATTGTTCCCATCCCGCGACGGCACCTGGGGCGGCGCAGGCTTGCCCCTTGTGCCTGCCGTCTGGTTCCAATCAGCTCACCAGTTGAGGCGAGCCACGCCTTGGCCGCCCAGTTGCGAACTCCTTCCGCTTCGCTTTCAGGACTTATCAACTCGGCAGCTTCATCACAGGAACAGCGGGTTCGCTGCCAAGCCTGAGCCGCGATTATCGCATCCCGGACCACCCAGCAAACGAGAGACGCACTTGCGAAACCGGCCTGCCCATTTGCCACTTCGCGGCTGGCGTCAGCGGGTTCCCCGCACACGCCCACCGCTTCGGGCAAATCGGCGCACCTGTGATGACGACCGGCGTCCGGGTCGTTCATCTGAATGGGCCTGCCGCTTCGCTGCCCATTCAGATCAACGATTGACATTCCGACCGGCGGATTCCCCGCGACTTCTTGGTCTTTCGTCGCTCATGAGCGCCCCCTGTTCCGGGAGGCAGGGGCTGCGACCTCTCGCCCCGCCTCTCCTCACTGGGGCTGCTCATCAGCTCACCTTTGCCGGATATGCCGGATTCTGCCGCCCAATCGAGAGAGCCGTCCGCTCCGCTTCCGTGCCTTCTCAATTCGGCGGTTTCATCTTCATTCACCCAGCATTCCCTCCGGCACTCGTGCGAAACCTCGCCGCATTCTGCAACTTGGCCGATTAACCGGCGGCATTTGGAATCTACCGCGTCCGTCGCAAGGGGGGTGTGCTCAGTTGAAAGTTGCTCCGAGTCGGGAGCATGGGGGCCGGCATTTCTCGTTCAGAGTCGCGGGCATGAACACAACCAGCAGGAACATTTCGACCCCCAACAGTCCCTCAAACAAGGAGTGAGCCTGTGAACTCACCGTGTTCTCATATGGCGCACTCGCGCTTTTTTTTCGCTCATTGTTCCCATCCGGCGACGGCACCGGGGGCGGCGCAGGCTTGCCCCTTGTGCCTGCCGTCTGGTTCCAATCAGCGCACCGGTGGCGACGATCCACGCCCTGGCCGCCCCGTTGCGAACTCCTTCCGCTTCGCTCTCAGGACTTCTCAACTCGGCAGCTTCATTCCGGGAACAGCTCGTTCCCTGCCAAGCCCGAGCCGTGTTTTTCATATCCCGGACCACGCAGGAGCAGACTCACGCACATGCGAAATCCCCCCGCCCATTTGTCACTTCGCGGCTGGCGTCAGCGGGTTCCCCGCACACGCCTACCGCTTCGGGCAAATCGGCGCACCTGTAATTTCGACCGGCGTCCGGATCGTTCATCTGAATGGGCCTGACGCTTCGCTGCCCATTCAGATCAACGTCTCGACCTCCCGACCGGCGGATTCCTCGCGACGTCTTGATTTTTTCCCGCTCATGAGCGTCCCCTGTTCCGGGAGGCAGGGGCTGAGACCTCTCGCCCCGCCTCTCCTCACTGGGGACGCTCATCAGCTCAACTGCCACGGATACACCGGTTTCTTCCGCCCAATTGAAAGAGCCGTCCGCTCCGCTTCCGTGCCTTCTCAATTCGGCGGCTTGACCTTCTTGCACCCGGCATTCCGTCCGGCACCCGTGCGAAATCTCGCCCCGGTCGCGCTGAATTGTGGCCACTGCTCAGGACGGCAGGCGCTGCGATTCCTTGGCCCTTCCGCCTTCGCAGACGCCGCAAGCCAGCGCAGCTTCCCCGAACTTTCGGGCTCCATCCGCCCATTCTCTCCGTCCTCCCCTGCCCCCAATTCCCAGCTCCGGACGCAAAGAAAGGGCGGTTTCACCGAGTTGTCACCAGGCATCGGATCACATTTTTCATCGATTCTTTCATGCATCGTCAGCCAAACGAAGGCATACGACCACCATGGCAGCCCTGACCTCATCAACCCGGTTCGTAGGTCAAATGTAACGCGGGATAGCGATTTCCGTACGAAATCGCCGTGCGGAAAAAACTCCGTTTTTCCTTCGGTTCCTCCGGGCGTCAGGCGCCCTACGGAAAGACTCACTGCCGCTCATCCATTTCCAAACGAAAACCCAAACACTTAACCTCATTAACTAAATATGGCCTATCAACTGAAACCCGGCATGGCGCAATTCCATGTGGATTGCACAGCCGAAGCGAAATCCCGCTTTCAAGCTCTGCATGAAGCTTTCGGATTGCCCACCAAGGCGGCGACCTTCGAAGCGATCATTTTTGCGACATCGATCAAAGACAAGATCGATCCGCAGATTTTGACCTGCATGAACATCAAACTCGACCGCGTCCTCGAACGCCTCAACGACTGACTATGAAAAATGGAATGATCTTTGCCCACAAGACAACCTGGCGCTCCCGCCTCGACCTGGAATATCTCGATGAAACTTCCGAGCGTAAAATTTCGCAACGAGAGCGGTTTGACTCGAAAAATTCAATCGGCCAGAAGTTGAAACAGTTCGGCGATTACGCATCAAAAGAATCTTTGGGTCAGGTTCATGCTGGCGGCTTTCTCCACCATCTCATCGTGGAGAATGCAGATGGCACGCGGACAGCCCCATCGCAGATGACGAATGCCTCGCGGAAAAAGCGCATCGCCGAAGCATGGTTCAACCATTTTCGGAGGTTTCCCACATCATCAACCAATCCGGTCATTCAACACCGGCTGGTTTTTTCCATGTCGCGGGAATTGTACGACAAGCTGGTGGCAACAGGAATCAATCCAGATCGCGTCCTGCATTCCACGACGAAAAAGATTATGATGAAGTTTGCGGATCGTTTTCATCCGGCAGACGCCATCGGCTACGCCTACGGCATTCACCACGACACGGATCACCTCCATGTTCATGTCGCGCTTTGCCCCCGGTCGCAGCGGGGCGCGTATGTCGGGTGCAGCATGTCTCATTCCCACACGAGCGGGCATAAAAACCAGATGGCCTATCTGCGATCCTGCTTTGAGCGCGAAAACCAACGCTGGGCGGACATTCTCCAATCCCCGGCGAAGTTGGAGGAACGCCTTTCCAAGCGTTTCGATTCCGACAAAATCATCTTCGCACCAAAACTGACCCGTTCTCAGCTTGAAGCGCTGCGGAATGTGCAAACGGCGGAGGCGATCCGGTTGCAACAGTCTTACCAGAGCATCCGCAATCTTGAGGCGGCCATCAAGACGAAGCGGCAATTCCTCGCTGCCCAACGCAACGCGAATCTTGTGTTTCGATTGTTTGGTCGAAGCAAACCGAAACTCACACGCACGGTGGAAAAACTCGCGACCGCAGTTGACCGTCGCTCGCTCCGGGAAATGCAGAACCTGCTTTTCAAGATCAAGCGCGAATACCGCTCTGCCCACAAACGCTATTCACAGACCCACGGATTTACCTCTTATGCCAATCGAAGCACCCAGTCACACGCCCATCGGAATCAAGGCCACAAACTCTGACTTTGTCGTCTGTCAGAATTTTGTATTTCGGCCTGCCAACGTGGACGCGTTTTCGCATCAGACATACGAAGATGGTTCCGCCATCACGACGGTCAACTTTAAATCCTACACGCAGAGCATTCCTGACGCGGATCGGAAGCTGTTCGACTTCCTGACTTCAAAGCTCAATCCGAAGCCAACCGATGAAAATCATTGATAGCCTGATTTGCATGGCTTGTATCGCGGGCACGTTGGCCGGATACTTTCTGCTCGCGCCGCCGATCTCGTTCGCGGTCATTGGACTTTGCGCGGTGTTCGCCGCCTGGAGTTTGATGGCCCCGGAAAATTCCGGGAAAATCGTTCTTCGACTCGGCGGGCTGACATGGACGATGGAGGATTTCGTTCGCGGATGGCTCATCACGGGACGCACCGGGTCGGGAAAAACCCAATGCGCGATCAATGCGATTACGTTTCAGATTTTCCAGAACGTCAAAAACTGGGGCGGAATCTGTCTGGATCAGAAAGGGCTGTATTGGGAGATCCTAACCAAGATGGCCGCGCATTTTGTGCGTCGTCACGATCTGGTTTTGCTTCAAACCCGGCCCCCAGGAGAAGATGCTCTTTGGCGTCCGCCTCACACGATCAACATCACCGGCAACCCGAATGTCCCGGCTTCGACGTATGCAAAGGTCATCGTGGATACGGCTGTCTCGTTAACGGGCGGACGAGGGGGCAATCCGTTTTTCCCAACCAAAGCGCAGCTCGCCATCCAGACGGGATTTGAAATTCTCCGGCATATCGAGGCATTCGTCACGATTCCGAACATTCACCGGCTGTTGCTGAATGCGGAGGACGCGAACGCGACAATTGAACTCCTGATGAACAAGGGTGACCAGCGTTCACACGAACTTGTCGGCGCGTTCCGCAGCTACCTCGACCAGCCGGTAGAACAACTCGGCGGCGTCCAGGGCACACTCAGCACGTATCTGGAATTCTTCCTGAATCCTGAAATCTCGGAGGTCTTTTGCGCGAATGAACCGACATTTTCGATTTCGGAGATCGACGCCGGAAAAATCGTGTGCCTCGCCATGCCGCAGAAATTCCAGAGCGAGCGGTTGTATATCAATACCATCTTGAAGCTCTCGTATTATTTCCATGCGTTGAGCCGGTTCGACAAATCCGCCGATGAACGTGGGAAAGACAATCTCATCATCCTCTTCGCGGACGAAGGCCAGGAAATCATCACTGGCGCAGAATCCGCTTTTGCCGACCACCGGGCCGTTGGGGTCATCCGGGAGGCGCGGGCCACCATCGTTCTTGCCACCCAAGCCTACACCTCGCTTCATGGTGCTCTCGATAAACGCTACGCCGACGTTCTCATGCTCAATTTGAGCAACGAGCTGATTTTCACAGTGGCAAATCACGATTCGGCGATGCTCGCTTCGAAAAACATCGGCGAACGGGAGGTCACAGAAAAATCCTGGGGATTCTCGGCTGGCCGGAAATCCTACAACTACCAAAGGAAAATCAAACCCTTCCTTGAGGCGTATCAGTTGAGGAAGCTCCCGAAGTTCACCGCCGTCATCCGCCATTGCGAGAAACCGTTCCGCAAACGACTTGTGCCGCCAATCAACCCGGATGGCACCTATCCGAATTGGTTCACGAATTTCCGCCCCGACTACGCGATCCGCCAATGGCTCCGAGGTAAGAAAAACCATCCCACTCCCAATCCATGAATCCCCAAATCGAAAAACTTACCGGCCTTGAACCCCATCTGCTTTTCAAAATCAAAGGCCAGGATCATGCCATTTCCCGTGTTTGTTCCGTGCTGGAGCGCGGCCAACTCGGATTGCAACCTGCGGGCAGGCCGCTCGGTTCGTTCCTTTTTCTCGGGCCAACCGGAGTGGGGAAGACCGAATTGACACTGGAATTCTCCCGCTACCTTTTCGAGGAGGATTCCGTGTTCCGGTTCGACATGTCCGAATTCCTCCACCTCGACAACGTAAAGCTGTTCATGGGTGACGAGACCGGCAGCTCCGGTCGCCTGGGAAAAGTCCTTTCCGAGCATCGGCAAGGCGTTCTTCTGTTTGACGAAATCGAAAAGGCCCACCACCTCATCTGGGATTTATTCCTGCAAATGCTCGACTCCGCCCGGATCACCCTGGCCGATCATCGGTCTTACGATCTCTCCGGCTTCTACATCGTTTGCACCAGCAATATCGGATCGCAGCAACTCCTCCGTCCAACCCGGCTCCCATTCGCAACATTGGAACGAGCTGTCCTCTCGGAACTCCACCGTTTCTTCCGGCCGGAGCTGGTCGGACGTTTCGACGAAAAGATTGTTTTCAAACCATTGTGCCCCGATACCCAGCGACAGATTGGCCGACTGGCCATTGACGAGGAACTCGCCCGATTACGCCAGAAGGGATTCGATCTATCCGTTTCCGAGGATGCCTTCGAGTTTCTCCTCCGGCGCGGCATCCACAAAACCCTTGGTGCTCGTCCCATGAAAAGAACTGTCCAGAAATATCTCGGAGATGTTGTTCGGTGCGCCCTTAAATCCGGCGTGTCTTCATCGGGCATGCTTGACTTTTCAGATGACACCGACTGCCTGAGCGTTGTGCCTTGCGAGAAAAATGCCATCGCATCGCATGCCAGTGACAATAGATGAGGAAATTATTTGAGTTGACAAGGTTTCATCTATCGACGATCCATCCTCGCGATGGTTTTTTTACGCAGGCAAATCTGGTTCGTTTGCACGCTGGCCTTTTTTTTGATGGCTGGTGGGCAGGTGCTCCATGCCTGCGTTGATACAAAGTGCGCCACGGCTCAAGAACAGTCGTCTTGTCCTGACCAGCAGGATTGTCCCATCGGACATTGCTGTCACTCTCATGTGTGCAGCAATTTGGCGATCATTGAGCATGCCGGGCTTTTTTTCATGGTATCTCGTCCCTTCTTGCTCTCTGTGAAAAGTGAGACTTGGAGCGATGGGCCTTGCAGGGAGATCGATTACCCTCCTCAGTTGTCCTAATAAATTGCGGGCGCAGTGCGTCCGTGGTGCTTTTTGATTCGGGGTTCTCGCCCCAGATTTGACCGCTTCGTTGGTCGAATCCGCTCGATCCGGCTAGATGCCGCTCTCCACATCTCATCAAAACAACTATGAAAATATCCCAACAATACTCCTTTCGCACGCGGATACTCCGCTTTGCGAATATTGCCTGTGCGTTGACCGCGCTGGCGATGATTACGTCCTGTGCGTCGGCAAGTTCCTTCTTTAAGCAAACGCCCTCGTCGCTCCCTGTTGAAACCATTGACTCATCGGGTGGAGAAGTCTCCAGCGCCCGTGCCTATGAATCTTCCGACCGGCTGTATGTCTCCGGTCACATACAGAAATCATTTGGAAGGCATATCCCCTACGCAGCTCATGTCGATGTGCAACTCCTCGACAATGCGGGGCGGGTGGTTGCTGAAAAACAGGACGACATCGATCCACCGCATCCGAAATCTGGCAGCGGCAGGTCAGGGCAAATCAGCTACGTGGCGAGCTTCCCGATCCACGAAGCCCGCCAGGCGGCGAAGATCGTTGTCCGCTACCACCATGGCTCACACAACAATGGTAACTCCTAAGTGCGAATCACGTCGTCGCTCTGGCTTGTGAGGACCAGCCCCAAATCCATGATATATCGAAAGCAACTCATCTCTTGCTGCCTTGGCCTTATGGTAGGCAGCGCCCTTGTGGCGCAGGAAACGCCAACTTTGTCGTCTCCCAATTCCATCGACGCTCTTGTGTCCATGGCATTGGCAAACAACGCCGAACTGAAATCGTTTGAGGCCGAAGTAGCGGCGGCGAGAGGACAGCGCACCCAAGCCGGTTTTTTCAAAAATCCCGAGGTGTCCTTCGAGATCGGCGGACGCGAGGTCCGAGATTCAGAAAATATCCTACAAGGGAATGGAACTACCTTCAGCGTATCAGTGATGCAGACATTTCAGTTTCCCGGCAAGGGAACGCTGCGAAAGGCCATCGCAAACAAAAATATCGAGATCGCCGAACTTGGACTTGAGCAATTTCGCCTTTCTCTCGCCGGTCAGGTGCGATTGTTGGCTTACGAACACCTCGCAGCGGTGACGGAGGCTAGAGCGGCGGAAGTGGTTTACAAGCAGAGCAACGACCTCGCCTCACAATTGAACTCGCAGTCGAATTTCGGCGCGAAGCTGCAAATCGAAATAAGGCTTGTTCAAGCCAGCCTTGTGGAGCTTGGGGCCGCGATCAAGGACGCCTCGCTTCGGCGGGAGGAAAGCCGCACGCAGCTGAATGCTCTTCTCGGAAGGCCTCAGAATTTACCCCTCCGTATCTCGGCATCGCTGACGCCTCCCACCAAACGACTCGACGACTCCGCATTGGTCTTTGCTGCGCAGAACAACAATCCTCTCCTGAAAATTCGGCAAAAGGAACTGGAGCGCTCCGCCCGCGAACTCAGTGCGACGCGGCTCGACATCGCACCGGACTTTGCCATTGGCCCGTTTTTCAGCCGCGACGTGGCGGGAGACACCGAGCAGAATATCGGTGCCGCAATTTCCGCCAGCGTGCCAATCTGGGATTGGAACATCGGAAATATCCAGAGTGCCAAGGCTCGAACCGAGATCGCCCAAGCCTTACGGGTAAAAGCGGAGCGCGACACCGAAGCGCAAATTCTCAGCCGCCTTAAAGCTTACGAGCTTACGCACAGGCAACTCGGCATGATTCCCTCAGGCTTACTCGAAAATATTCAGGAAGCCTCGACTATGGCCGACACCCAATTCCGAAATGGCTCCATTGGAGCCCAGCTCTACCTGGACACGCAATCCGCCTATCTGAACTCCCTGAAGACTTCCCAAAATGCCGTGCTTGACGCATGGCGTACCCTGCTCGACCTGAACCTCCTCACTGGCGGCCGACTCGATGCACCCAAGGAGGCAAATCCATGAAAATCGGCATCAGCAAACTTCTGGCCATCGCTCTGTTGGTCCTCATCACAAGTTGCGGGCCGAAGGGCCGCGAACATGCCAAAGGCGATGGCCATGCAGGCGAAGGAAAAGGCGCAGGTGGCGAAGAAGGCCACGAGGATCACGGCGAAAAGGCCGAAGGCGCGAAATTCGCCGAGGGAAAGGGGATCGCCCTCATGGAGGAAACCAAAAAGGCCATTGGCCTTGAAACGGTCGAGGCCGAGGAGCGCAAAATCACGCCGGTCGTATCCATCGAGGCACAAATCTATCGTGCCGCGAAGGAGGCGTCCCGCGCGAACGGCGAACAGACAGGTTCCGCGTATGCCGCCGCGCTCCTTTCTTCCGCCCTCGCCAAGGAACTCAAGCCCGGCGACGTTGTCACACTCACGACGCACGAAACCTCTTACCCGGCCATCGTGTGGAAAATTGATCCGGCTTCCAAGGATGCCCTTAACAATGTGGAGGTGATCATCGAGATATCCGACCCGCAGAACACTCTGCACGTCGGTGATTTCGCTTCCGGCAGCATCACACAATCCGGCGTCACGGAGTCGGTTGTGGCCGTCCCTCGCTCTGCTGTCCTGGAAACCGCCACGGGCAAGTATGCCTACGTCGAAAACGCCGGCAACCTTCTCCGCACGCCCATTTCCACTGGCTCGGAAAGTGCCGACTTCATTGAAATCAAGGATGGCCTGTATTCGGGCGATATCGTCGCCAGCAAGCCCGTGGAAACTCTCTATCTCATCGAACTGCGCGCCACCAAAGGCGGCGGACATTCTCATTAAGTTATGATCGACAAAATTATCGAATCCTCCATGCGCCAGCGGGTCTTTGTCCTGCTTGGTGCCTTCGCATTGCTGGCCGCCGGGATCTGGTCGGCCGCTCGCCTTCCCATTGATGCCGTCCCCGACATTACGAACATCCAGGTCCAGATCAACACTGAGGTCAAAGGCCTCGCCCCGGAGGAGATCGAGAAACTCGTCACCTATCCGCTCGAGATGGAGATGTTCGGGATCCCCGATATGATCGAACTGCGCTCGCTATCGAAGTTCGGGCTTTCCCAAGTCACGCTGGTTTTCGCCGAGGGGACAGATATCTTCCGCGCCCGCCAACTAGTCAGCGAGCGTTTGCAGAACGCCGTGGACGAGTTGCCGCCGGGCATCTCCCCGAAGCTTGCGCCCATCACCACCGGCCTCGGCGAAATCTACTACTACGTTGTGGATTATGCGCCCGGTTATGACGGACCGGACAAACCAAAGACCCGGGCCGAGCAGTTGATGGAATTGAAACTGATTCATGACTTCGTCGTGAAGCCCCAGCTCCGAAGCGTGCCCGGGATCGCCGAGGTCAACGCCTCCGGCGGCTACGAGAAGCAAATTGTCATTCTGCCCAAACCTGAAAAGCTCTTGGCGAGCGGCGTCACGTTCAAGGAGCTTTCCGACACCATCGGCGAAAACGTCGAGAACGCCGGCGGCAGCGTCATCCAACTCGGCGGCGAGCAGATCGCGATTCGCGCGAATGGACGGGTTCAGTCCGCACAGGATATCGGCAACCTGCCGGTGAAATTTCGCGCCGGATCGGAGCCGCTTCGCGTGAAAAATCTGGCCGAAGTCGAAATCGGAAAAAACATCCGCACCGGCTCCGCGACCTATAGCGGGCAGGAAGCGGTGCTTGGCGCGGCGCTCATGCTTGCGGGCGAGAACAGCCGCATCATTGCCCAGCGCGTTGACAAACGCATGAACGAGATCCGCGAAAAGCTCCCCCCCGGAGTGAAAATCACGACCGTCTATGACCGCACGACCCTCGTGGACAGCACCATTGCCACGGTCGAAAAAAATCTCTTCGAGGGGGCCATTCTCGTCGTCGTGGTGCTCCTCCTTCTGCTGGGAAACTGGCGAGCCGCGCTCATCGTCTCTGCGGCGATCCCGCTTTCATTTCTCTTTGCCATCACCGGCATGGTTCAGACCAAGCTTTCCGGCAATCTCATGAGTCTCGGGGCGGTCGATTTCGGCCTCATCATTGATGGCGCGGTTGTCATGGTGGAGAATATCGTGCGCCGATTGGGTCTGCGGCAACACGAGTTGGGACGCACGTTGAATACCAGCGAGAGGCTGCACACCGTGCAGGCTGCCGCGAAAGAGGTCGGTCGTCCGATGTTCTTCGGCGTGCTCATCATCACCATTGTTTACATTCCTTTGCTTTCTCTCGTCGGGGTGGAAGGCAAAATGTTCAAGCCGATGGCGCTCACCGTCATTTATGCCTTGGTCGGCGCGCTCATCCTCACGCTGACGCTCATGCCGGTTCTGTGCTCCTACTTCCTGAGAGGGAAGATCAGTGAGAAGGACAACTTTGCCATCTCGTTCTTGAAGCGACTTTACGAGCCGAGCCTCCGGGTGGCACTTCGGCTTCGCTGGCTGGTTGTGGGCGGTGCGGTCGCTCTCTTCATTTTGTCGTTGTTTCTCTTCGGGCGTCTCGGCGCGGAATTTATCCCGCAGTTGGACGAAGGATCGTTTGCCGCGCACATGATCCGCACCACCAGCATCGGCCTCGACGCGTCGGTTGCGATGCAGGAGCGAACCGAAAAAGTGCTCCTGGAAAAGTTTCCCGGCGTGGCCTACACGTTTTCGCGCATCGGGACGGCGGAGGTCGCCACCGATCCGATGGGAGTCAACGTCGCCGACACCTACATCTTCTACAAGCCGCTCGAAGAGTGGCCAAAAATCGACGGGAAGGCGGTTACAAAAGACGAACTCGCCAATCGCATGAGCTCGGAACTTGGAGTGCAAGTGCCCGGTCAGGCCTACCTTTTCTCCCAGCCGATCGAGATGCGATTCAACGAAATCCTCGAAGGCACACGCGCTGACATCGCTGTGAAAGTCTTCGGCGATGACTACACGGAGATCGAGAAGATCGCCGGGGAAGTCCGCGAGATTCTGGAAAAGGTTCCCGGCGCGGCAGATGTCGAATTCGATGCGCTCGGCAAGGCTCCACTTCTCGAGGTGACGCCGAACCGCGAAGCGATGGCAAATTACAATGTCCATGCCAGCGAAATCAACGAAGCCGTCGAGAACGCGATGGCCGGTGGAGAGCCCGGCGTCATCATCGACGGCAACCGGCGCTATCCGATCATCGTGCGGATGCCGGAAACACTCCGGGCAAAGGTTGAGGAGATGAAAAAACTTCCGCTGCGCACGGACGAGGGCGGACTCGTGACCCTAGGGCAGGTTGCTGACTTCAAGGTTGACGAGAAGGTCAACTCCATCGCCCGTGAAATGGGCCAGCGCCGTGCCGCGATCATGGTGAATCTTCGCGGTCGGGATGTGGAAAGTTTCGTTCTCGAAGCACAGCAAAAAGTCGCGGAACAGGTCAAGCTACCGCCTGGATACACGGTCGAGTTTGGCGGTCAATTTAAGAACCTCCAGGAAGCTCGCGCCAGGCTGGGAATCATCGTCCCGGTAGCTCTCCTCGTCATCTTCCTCCTCATCTTCATGGCCTTTGGCAGCCTTCGCCAAGCACTCCTAATTTACACGGGAATTCCACTGGCGGTAACGGGGGGAATTTTTGCACTCTGGCTCCGGGGGATGCCCTTTAGCATCAGTGCAGGCGTCGGTTTCATCGCTTTGTCTGGCGTCGCCGTGCTCAACGGATTGATGATGGTCAGTTACTACAACCAACTCCGCGAGTCAGGAAAATCGCTGCTCGATTCCATCATGGAAGGTTCTCTCACCCGGCTGCGTCCCGTCATGATGACCGCGATGGTGGCAAGTCTGGGCTTTCTGCCGATGGCGCTCGGCCACGGGGCGGGTGCAGAGGTGCAACGCCCCCTCGCCACGGTCGTCATTGGCGGCATCATTAGTTCGACGTTTCTCACACTTGTCGTGCTGCCGATCCTTTATCAGCTCTTCGAGTCGTGCTTCGGAGGCCGCAAAACCAAAGAGTCCCAATCATGAAACGAATCCTGTTTTTCTTCGCTCTCACTACGTCCGCGTTCGCGTCCGAGCCCGCGCTCACCCCCGACCAACTCGTAGCCATCGCCGTTTCCGACAACCCGGAACTGCGGTTTTACGAGCAACAGGTTGCCGCGTTACCGAAGCCTTTGCAGGCGAAAGCGCCGGAGGTTACCCAGCCACTTGCATTTCCCTCACGCGAGGCATTCCGCCGTGCCGTGTTGAATCTTGATGCCGATTTGGCACGTTTGTATCTGGCCGAGTTCCGCTTTGTTCTTGCGAGCGAAGTGCGGCTGAAGGCCATGGAGTATCAGGCGGCGACTGAGGCCGCCGCGACTGCCGGGGATTTGGCCGGCCGGATCTCCGCTCTCGTCAAGATGCTGGAGGAACGACCCGCAGCAGGTGTCGAATCGCTCATCGAACGAAGAATCCTCGAGGGGGCCGCGCTGCCCTTTGTGCGGCAGGCGGCGGAATCTTCCATGCGAGCCAAGCTGCTTCTTACGGAACTGAATGGCCTGCTGGGGCGAAAAACCGCCGATCCGTTGTCAGTAACCGGAAGCTTTGAATTGCCAGGGGAAATTTCCATGCAGAATCCCGACGAACCGTTACTGCTCAAAATCCGACAGGCAGAAATAGCCCGTGGACTCGGCGGAATTGACGCTGCCAGCGAGGTGGAATCCTTCGCACTGGGTGGCTGGTTCACGCGAGAGGGCCTTGGTGCTTCCGAAGCCGTTGAGGGAATCACCCGTCCTGCAGCGAATTTTGGGGCGAGTATAGCCGAAACACGGGAGCGATTGACCGATGACGCCAGTCGCAAAATGAAACGTGAGGCGACGCAACGCCGGGCCGCCCTTGAATCGGCACGCGAGGTGGTCAATGCAATTCCTCCCAAGCTCATCACGAACTTGCAGGCCGCTTCCGACCTTGCTGAGCGTCAGTATCGCGTCGGCGCGTTGGGCGTGAATCTGCTGATCGAAATCCATCGCGAATACCTCGACGCCCTGGAGGCGCGCAACAATGCCGTTATCCAGGCATGGCGCAATGGCCTCGACCTCGAATTTCTCAACTTGCCCGCCTCGACGAAGCCGGGCGGGAAAATCATTGTGAATCCGAAACCATGAGTGCCGTTTACTCCTTTCCATCTCCCTACACGGGCGCGACGAAAGAACAGCCCCCGCCACGCAGCCTCGCGAGAATTCTTTTCACCCGTGCCATTCTCGTCGCAAGTGGGGGAATCATTCTCTATTCGGCATTTGAGATTTTATTCGACCCGCCGGTTAACCTGCTGAACTTCCTGACTCATCACTTTATCCATGTTGCCGCCATTGGAGTGGCTGTTTGGATCGTTTGCTGGCTCGCAGTGAAGGAAAACATCCTTGACCCGGTAGCAGCCATTTCGCGGCATCTATATCAGCTCCGACGAGGGCGGCTGGAAGCTCTGGAATTCCAAACTCCGGCCTGTGAGATGCAAAAGATCATTATCGGCGTCAACTCCCTCACCGAGAAGCTTCGTGCCGCAAATGCGGGTGACTTGGAGAAAGCGCTAACGAGCGTTCAGGAACTCCGAGTCGGTCTCGGAAAGCTCGCTGTGCAGGACGCGGACGAAAAAGTTTCGGTAATGCACTCGCTCACGCGCCTCGAATCCGCGCTGTTTGGCATCATGTGCAGGGAGCAAAAATGGTAACTCTTATGCCTGCCCGGTTTTCTCGCATAAAGAAACAGTTGCCCTCTTCCGTATCTACGGGAAGCTTGATTTGGCAGAACAAAACTACCGAGGCACGTTGAGATGAACTTCCTAGCCGCTCAAACGACTTTATTTAGTGAGTTCGCTCACATCTCGTCTGAATGGAATGCCCAGATACTAACGGCCTTTCAAACCATGCCGCTTAGTTTTTTTTGTTCCGGCATTTTGACCGCCGGAATCGCAGGGATTTTTGCATGGCAAATCTCATTGAGAATACGTTCCGTTCAGTCAATGACGCGACGGAAACGTCATGGCTACCGTTTCCCATCCGAGAAAGAAAGTTGTGAGAATTTTCAGTCAAGCAAAAGAAATCACCCGCCTTGCCGCCCGATGAAACTCAGAATACGGACTGAGACAACTTCCGCACGGCGAAAGCCTGTATTGGCGGCTTCCTTGCAGTCCTATTCGCGTCATAGAGGCATTCGCCACCACAATCAGCAGGATCGTTGGAAATCGCGATGAAACTTCCTCCGGCTATCCTCAGTGCTCTTTTTGCGGCTCTACTGTTCGGTGCCAGCATCCCCCTGGCAAAACTCACTTTACATTCCGCCAATCCGTTGCTCGTGGCGGGAATGCTCTATCTCGGCTCTGGTGTTGGCCTCGCTTTTGCTCGAATGCTAAATCGCGGACGCCGCGTCGAGGCGGCGATTCCACACGATGCCCTCCCATGGCTCCTCGGAGCTATTTTGACCGGTGGCGTGGTTGCGCCTGTGCTTTTATTGTTGGGCCTCATGACGACCTCGGGTAGCGCAGCATCTCTGCTCCTCAATCTTGAGGCAGTGGCAACGGCGCTCATCGCGTGGGTTGCCTTCCGGGAAAACGTGGACCGTAGAGTTGCTATCGGATTTGTCTGCATTTTTATCGGGGGAGTTCTTCTGTCGCTGCCTCGTGACGGCGGCGTGGCATTCTCCGGCGGTGTGTTGCTCATCGTTGCGGCATGTGTCTGCTGGGGCATCGACAACAACCTCACCCGGAAAATTTCCGCTGGCGACCCGTCCCAAATCGCCATGTGGAAGGGATTGGTCGCGGGTGTCGTGAACTGCGGTTTGGCCCTGGGATTGGGAGCGAAATTACCTGATGCAAAAATCGCCATCGGTGTCGCCGTGATTGGCTTCCTCGGTTACGGCGTCAGTTTGATTCTTTTCGTGCGGGCTCTTCGCGATCTCGGGACCGCTCGCACAGGCGCATATTTCTCAACCGCTCCCTTTGCTGGCGCAGCCCTTGCCTTTGCCCTTGGACAGGGCTCTTTTGATTGGATGTTTGCCACTGCGGGCGTGCTTATGGCCGCTGGTGTCTGGCTCCACCTTACGGAGCGCCATGAACATTGGCACGCCCACGAGCCGATGGAGCACGATCATCTCCATTTTCACGATGAGCATCACCAGCATGCGCACCTTTCGGACGACCCTGCCTATGAGCCTCATGCCCACCCTCATCGGCATACCTGGATGAGACATTCACATCACCACTACCCGGATCTTCACCACCGCCATGAGCACTGATCATAAACATTCCTCGGGAGACATTCATCATGACGAAACGCCTGCTCCCACAGCAGAGATTCCGCCCAATGCCTCCCAAGAATCATTTTTGGTAGATGGCATGGACTGCTCAGAGGAAGTCGCCGCTATCGAACGGGCTTTGAAGCCTATTACCGGCGTGCTCGGCGTCCGGGCAGAAATCGTTTCCTCAAAGGTTACCGTCTTCCATGACGGTAAGCTCAGCCGGGCAAGTCTCGCCAGCGCCATCAATCGGACTGGCGTGACTGTTCGTGAGGGAGATGCCGACGGGAAACACGGCTCGTTGCGAACAATTCTGGTGGCAGTCTCTGGTATAGCGACCGGAATCGGGCTTGCCTTGCAGTGGCTCGGTTTCAAATCCGGCTGGCAACCCGATGCCGCGTTTATAGTCGCAATTCTGGCGGGCGGCGCACTGGTCGTGCCGAAAGCCATCCGTTCTCTTCGCACGTTCTCGCTGGACATGAACGTTCTTATGACGGTGGCCGTGGCGGGTGCGGTCGTCATCGGCGAAACGGCGGAAGGGGCGGCTGTAGTTTTCCTGTTTGCTCTCTCGGAACTCCTTGAGTCCTGGAGCGTGGGGCGCGCCCGGCGAGCCATCCAAGCACTGATGCAACTCACTCCCGATTCCGCTCTGGTGAAACGAGATGGGGCCTGGCTCGAAGTGCCCGCCACAGATGTGCAACCGGGCGAAACCATCCTCGTTAAGCCGGGGCAGAAATCTGCGCTGGACGGCGAAGTGGTTTCCGGTAATTCGGCCATGGATCAATCCCCCATCACCGGGGAATCCCTCCCGGTGGAAAAGACAAGTGGAGATTCCGTCTTTGCCGGCTCGATCAATGGCGAAGGTTCGCTCGAAGTGCGCGTGACTAAGACGGCGGGAAACACCACCGTGGCCCGCATCATCAAAATGGTCGAAGAGGCGCAACAGCAGCGCGCTCCGGCCCAGCGGTTCGTTGATGCTTTCGCTAAAATTTACACACCCGCAGTGATGGTTCTCGCCATCGTCCTTGCTATCGCCCCTCCATTGCTTTTCGCCCAGCCATGGGATGTTTGGATTTATCGCGCTTTGGTCATGCTCGTTATTGCATGCCCCTGTGCGCTCGTAATCTCAACGCCGGTAAGCGTGGTTTCTGGCCTTACCGCGATGGCGCGTGCCGGTGTGTTGATTAAGGGCGGGGCATATCTCGAAGCTCTCGCCAGTCTGCGGGCCTTGGCTGTGGACAAAACCGGCACGATCACGGAAGGAAAACCCCGCGTGCAGGAAGCGATTCCCTGGAAAGATACATCTCTCACCGAGATGATTCGCATCGCCGCCACGCTAGACGTGCAATCAAGCCACCCACTCGCTCAGGCCGTCGTTGCCTATGCCTCCGAGCAAGGAGTTGCTCTGGACACCGCCACGGATTTTCAGTCCATAACAGGCCGTGGCGCAAAAGGGTCTATTGGCGGTCACGCCTATTTTGTCGGCAATCATCGTCTTGCGCACGAACTCGGTGTCTGCACGCCGGAGTTGGAAGCCAAGCTCGCTGAGATCGAAGCGTCCGCAAGGTCCGTCGTCATCGTCGGCCACCAACCGCACGGCGATTGTGCAGGCGAGGTGCTCGGCATTCTCGCCGTGGGCGATACCATCCGAACTGAGGCCCGCGAAGCCATTGAACGCATTCACGCGGCAGGCATCCGCAAGATCGTCATGCTCAGTGGGGACAACACGAGAACGGCCCAAGCCATCGCCAAACAAGCCGGTATTGACGAAGCCTACGGTGATCTCCTGCCAGACCAAAAAATCGAGAAAGTTCGCGAACTCGCCCGCGAGCATGGAGGGGTTGGCATGATCGGTGACGGGGTCAACGACGCCCCGGCACTCGCCGCCGCCACAGTGGGCTTTGCCATGGGAGCGGGAGGCACCGACACGGCCATTGAGACTGCGGATGTGGCCCTGATCAAAGACGATTTGCTGATGGTGGCAAAAGCCATCCGCATGGGTCGCCGAACAGTGGGGGTGATCAGGTTCAACATCATTTTCGCCCTGAGTGTAAAAGCGGTTTTTCTCGTCCTGGCCTTGCTGGGCGACACCAGCTTGTGGCTCGCAGTCCTCGCCGACACGGGCGCGACCCTCCTTGTTGTCGCCAATGCGCTTCGCCTTTTACGAATTTCCCGCCAATGATTCCATGCACCGCTCTCCAAAATACCGGCGAAAAGCTTGGCGGAGAACTAAACCCACGGCAGACGGGTTTCGTCTTCCTTGGTCTGCTAGCCTTCGCTCCTCCGACGACTCTTCGGCTCGTCTCACCCGCAAAGAGAGCATCTCGTTCGCTTTACTTGCGGTTGGGGCATGCATTGGAGCGATTCTCTTTCTCCATTTTGCGGGCGGTTGGCACGCACAGCGGCACCGGGATCAAATGTTGGAAAGTCTGCGGAACCAATACTCGCTTACCGAAATCCAAGTCGCCGCGATCCGGGAAATCGAAGATCGCTACCACGGCACCGGCAGCATTTTTTTCCGTCCCACCCATGGGCCTCAGGAGGAGGCCACGCATCAACTCGCCATCAGCCAGCAAATGAGCCCGGAATCCGCCGCCATCTTCCTCGCTACACGTAATTCCAAGTCCACTACCATCTCCCACAAACACTGATTCAACCAGAAAACCAAAACACCAAACCCACAAATCCTATATGAAAACCCTAATCTCATCCACGCTCACCCTGCTTCTCATGGCCACCGCTGTATTCGCCGAAGACGGTCATGGTCATGATAAAGTCATCCCCGGTCCGAAGGGCGGCAAGATTGTCGAAGTCGAAGGCGGTCACGCCGAATTCTTTGTCCAACCCGACAAAAAAGTCAGCGTCACATTCTACGGCGAGGACATGAAGCCCCTTCCGCCTGCCGAGCAAGTCGTTGTGGCAATCGCTGAGGCTCCGGCCGGAAAGGCAAAACTCGCATTCGACAAGACAGGCGACGCTTTTGTTTCCCAAGCAACACTGCCCGAAGGCGAAGGTTACCGTGTCGTCCTCCAAATCCGCTCCACGGCCGATGCAAAGCCACAAAACCTCCGCATCGACTACCACGCCGAAGTTTGTGCGAAATGCAATCGTGCCGAATACGCCTGCGTGTGCACCAGTCACGACGAAAAAAAGGATGACGGGCATGGCCACTGATGGCCTTGTCGCCGGAGCTTGACCAGTTCGCCGGGAATCGTGCAGCCCGCAGGGCCGTAGTCGAGGCCATCCTCGCTGCGAAACACGCTTTCTCGGCGGACGAACTCGGAAAGATTGTTCGTCGTCGAGCACCCACCGTCTCCCCCGTTCCACCGTCTATCTCACGCTACGTGTCATGCGAATTCGTGGGCTCGTGCGCGAAAGCATCAGACAGGGAGGCATTCGTGTCTATCAGCTGTCAAACGATCCCCACACAGTGCTTTTGTTATGTGCCGATTGCTGCAAAATCCGAAGCTCTTCCCTATCGGCTCTTGCCCCCGCACTGACCGCACTCGTGCGGGAAATCGATATTCATCCCGACACAATGAACGTAGAGGTTCATTTTCGATGCAAAAATTTACTCCACGACGGATCTTGTTCATGCCAAAAAAGGAGCTAGCTTCCTCCGCAAGCGGAAGATCATCCGCATACGGAATGAACTTCTTGCAAGACTGTTTGAATGCCCAGTCTCGACAAGGCATTCTCCATTTTTCTTAAATCCCAACGTGGCGACCAGAGTTACGCCAAATTGGCGAAGCAACTGGGTATTGCCGAATCCACGCTCTACCGCCTGATTAACGGGGAACAGTCCGCCACACTTCGTGGCGTGGAAAATGTCCTGCAAAAGCTCGGGCTATCCCCTGCGGATATTTTCGGCGAAGCGATTCACCGCAAAAGAGGCCGACGAGGCTGACAACATGAACGCTGCCGATTCTCATGGCTCGCACGGAAGGGTTCCCGTCGGAATCTGGGATCGCGTTCCGCTTTTCTGGCGGTTTCAGTTGGGAGGCTGGCTGGCGTTCACGATTTTCTCGTTTCCCTCGAAGTGGGTGATGCTGGAAACCATTCCTGCCTCAGTTCTTGTTTCTCTCTATCGCGATGGCTTGGGATTCCTGATCACCATCGGCATGCGGGAAATCTACCGGAGGTGTTACAGGGAAACGATGCCCAAGGCTGCATTGGTCGGACTCGTGGGCGGGGTATCATTGGTAAGCGGGCTGATTTTGACTCTATTCAGTCTGGGGTTTCACGAATTTCTGGATTTCGACGCCGATAAGACTTTCACGTCGCCGATTATCTTCGGGATCTTCTACTTCCGCACCGGGCTGTGCCTGGGGTGGAGTCTCCTCTATTTTGGAATCAAGCTCCTCATGGAACGACTGGATCGAGAGCGTTCTTTGGCTGTCGCTCTGGCTGCCGAAAAAGATGCGGAACTCCAGATGCTCCGCGCTCAGATGAATCCCCATTTTCTTTTCAACGCGCTCACCACAATTCAAGCGGGATTGACGAGGTCGCCCGAAGCACTTCGCCCGGTTGTTCAGGCGCTTTCGGATTACCTGAGTTTTTCACTGTCCCATCGCGACCAGAACTTCATTCCGGTCGGTGATGAATATGACGCCCTTGTCGCCTACCTGGCTGTTGAAAAAGCACGTTTCAGGGATGACATCGAGATCGAGTGCAGTATCCATCCCGTCGCCAGGGAATTTCCGGTTCCGGGCATTCTTCTTCAACCCCTGGTGGAAAATGCGATCGGGTATGGCCGCAAAACATCTCCGAAACCGCTGCGACTGCGGATGCATGTGTCACAGCTCCCCGCTGCTTCCCTGATGATTGAGGTTGCCAATACAGGAACATGGGTCGAGGAGGAGGACGCACGAAAGTTTGGCGGCATCGGCCTCGGAAATGTTCGCAAGCGCATGGCACTGCTGTATCCCGACCGGCATCGCATCGACATGAATGCGGAAAACGGCTGGGTGACAGTCAAAATTGAGATCACCCCATGAGCACTCCGGAATTGCGAACGATGATTGTCGATGACGAAGCCCCCGCCCGGGAATTCTTGGGTGACCTGCTTTCCGCCCACCCGCACGTTAAAATTGTCGGGGAAGCCAATTGCGTAGGCGCTGCCGCATCGCTGTATGCCGATCTCCGCCCAGACCTGATTTTTCTGGATGTCCAGATGCCAGATGGAGACGGGTTTTCGCTTCTGCCCAAACTCGATCCGCTGCCAGCAATCATTTTTGTCACGGCATTCGACGCCTTTGCCATCAGGGCATTCGACGTGAATGCCATCGACTATCTTCTCAAACCGGTGCGTCCGGATCGGCTGGCCCATGCCTTGGAACGTATCGTTCACAAGCCACCGCCGACCAATCCCCAGCAGCTTCGTGAGGACGATCAAATTGTGATGAAATCCGACTCCCGGATGCATGTGGTGTTCGTCTCACAGATCACCGGGATCGAAGCGCAGGAGAATTACACTCGCATTCATCTCGCCAATGGAACCACTGAGTTTCTTCGACGGACAATGAAGGAGTGGGAAAGGATGCTGCCGTCAACCCTCTTCCTTCGCATTGATCGTTTGCTGATTCTCAATCTGAAAGCCGTTGGAAAATTCGTCGCTGAAGATCGTGAAAATTCTGTGGTTGAAGTGACAGGATTTCCGGCCCCGATTTACCTGGGACGCAAGGCAGCAATGCGTTTGCGGAATGCGCTCCGCCTCAGGAATCACGTGTGACGAAGGGCTGGCAAAGCCCGCTTCGTCACCGACTTTGGCTGGTTCGTCACAGGCTCCCTGAACACGTGAAATGCCGCTGCATGGTTTCAGGCCATGAAGCATTTCAATGTCATCGGACCCCAGGTTCGCAGGCTCCGCAATCAGCGGGCATGGTCGCAAAACGACTTTGCCATCAAACTCCAGTTGCTCGGAATGGAGAATGCCACCCGTGCGAAAATCTCCAAAATCGAATCTCGGCTCGTCTGGATTTCCGACGATGATTTGATTTTCCTATCGCGCGCACTTGGCGTGGCAATGGAGGAGCTTTATCCGGATTTCATTCGGACCGCGAAACGGCTCTACGAGGCCATCAGCATGTCGAAAGCCTCGCGTTACGGGGCCATCATTTTCGGGTTGATAAGTTGCTCCCAACTGGGAGCAGGGGTTCTCGATTTTGCCGCCAGGATGGCCAGCGTATGAAAACACTACTCCTCGCAGCAGGTTCACTGGACGGCGCACTTTCCGAAGGTCTCGGAATCATTGCAAAGTTCCTCTTCATCATCGCGGTCGTCGTCATCGCTCACGGCGGATGGCAGGTCCGCACCGGCAACGCCGACATGGGCAAGATGTCGATTGTCGGCGGGCTTCTCCTCGGGCTCGCCGTCCTGATCGCCGAAGCTCTCTTCACCGCAGGCGGAATGCCGACCATCAGCGTTTCACGGTAATGATCCCCACCCACGCCGGAGACGACAGCGATGGCAAAATCTGGGGGATCGAGGGCGTGAACATCCTGTTCATGCTCGCCGGACTCCTCCTCAGCATCGGGCTCGCCATGATGCTCTCGCCCCACCATGCGCCGACGTTCAGCGTCGGCGCGGGTGCGGTGCCGTTCGCTTTGATCACCGGATACGTGTTCACACTCCGGCAGGGCAAACCGAAATCCTTCGACACGGATTTGCTCGAAACCCTTGCCAACGGCACCGGCTGGATGCCGCCCACCCACCAACCTCGCAATCCTTTATCCCATGCAAGCACCTAACGGCTGGTTTTCTCACGACCTCATCATCTGGAACGACCTCGACAAACGCGGATTCGTCACCAAGGGCTTTGTGCTCGACGTGCCGGATCTCCGCCACGCGAGCGAACACGCGCTTGATGGGTTTTACGCGTCTGTCCGGCAATTCCTCCACACCTTGGACGAATCCACCCGCGCACAAATCCGCTGGTCGGTCGATTCAAACTATCGCGACGAGTTGACGGCTTACAAAACGGTCACCGATGAGCGGTGCGAGCCGGATTCGTGGGCAGCGATCAGTCGGAACGAGCGGTTCAACAGGTATTGGAAGGCGATGCAATCCGGGCAGCTTCGCCGGGAGAAACTCATTCTGTTTCTCTCCAAGCGTATCGCAGCGAATCCTCCGCCAGGCGCGAGCAAGGCGGCCTTGAATGAACATCACCGGCGAATCCTGGCCCAATACAACGAAGGATTTGAGCAGCATGGTCGGGTCATTTCTTCCTTGTTTGAGCCTCATGGCTGCCGGGTCACGTCCATGTCCACAGCGGATTTGTTCCGATACTACGCGACGTTCTTCAATCCATCGTATCTCCGGCGCGACAATTACGATCCTATTGGCCAGTTCCGGGAAGAGGAAACCATTCATCAGAATTGCTGGCACCAAGGGGTGCAGGCCGGGAAGACGTTCGGATTCTTTGCCGATGGCTTTTACCACAACCTGATTATCCTGAAACGCCGTCCGCAGCGGACCCGACGCGGGATTTTCTGGGCGATCACGTCGCTCCCGTTTCTGGACTATGCGATCACGGTCAATCTGTATCCGCAGAACATCCGCAAGGAGATTACCAAGGCGGAAAAGTCCCTTGAGCGGGTGCGGGGCGACTACGCGGCGGAAGGCAAGCATTCGCTCCTCACCTCGAAGGAGGTCAAGGAACAGCGGATCAAGAACCTCGCGCAAGGCGACGTGATTCCGCTCCTTTACGATTATGTGGTTCACGTGTGGGACTCGTCCGAGGACGGGCTCATTTCCAAGACCCGGCAAATCGAAACCGCTTTCGGTCAGATGGAGGATGCCCAATGTTGGACGAGCAACGTCTCATCCGCTGCTACGACGAAAAACATCTGGTTCCAGACATGGCCGGGGTGGGTCTGGGGGAAATACATCCACCATGCCGACAGCGGCCTTGATGAATGGCTGGCAGACATGCTCCCATTTTCCTCCACATTCACCGGACACCTCGATGGGGCCGAAGCCCTTTACGATGGCAGTAATCGAAATCTGATAGGTGTTCGGAATTTCCTGTCCGGCACACCGCAGCTCGCTGTTTTGCTCGGCATGACGCGGGCGGGGAAGTCGGCATTCATGTCGGACCTGCTCTCGCAGACCGATCCGTATTACGACTTCACCCTGATTGTTGAAGAGGGTCTTTCGTATGGAATCTGGTCCCAGGCTCAGGGGGCCACGCCGATTGTCATCCAGCCGGACGGCGATCTTTGCCTGAACTACCTCGATACCCAGGGCGCACCGCTGACGAACCTGCAAATCACCACCGCCGCCGCATTGGTGGCGAAAATGGCCGGGCATCCAGCCGACGAGGACCGGCGCAATCTGCGGTTGGCTCAAATTACCCAGTATATCGAACAGCTCTACGCGGATCGGTTTGAGGAATGGATTTCCGAGGACGCCACTCGGCTGGACTTGTCTGCCCGGCATGCGCTGGCGGCTCTGGCATACAAAAAGGCGCACCTGCCCGTTTCATCCACTTTTCTTGAAGCTTGGACGGAATTGCGCCACGCGGGCAGCGAGGACGAACGGCAAAGCCTGATTGCGGCTCCGACCGCTGAGGATGTCTCCAGGTTCATCAAATCGCCGGATACGGAGCGATATGTCCGCAATGCCGCGTTCGCGTTTTTCCAACCCACGGATTACCCGACGCACGACATGCTCCAGCAAATGATGTTGGTCGCACCATTCCCGGAACACGACCGTAACGAAATTAATCATTTGGCAACCTTGCTTGCCCCTTGGAACGAGCAGCGGCTCGTGTGTGGACATTCCACGTTGTCCCTCACCGGCAAGCTGGCCCACTTTGACCTGACCTACATCCCGGAATCGAATCGTCAGTTGAAGGAATTGGCGGGCTTCCTGATCGCAAACTATGGACGGCAGCACATCATCACCCTGCCAAGAGGCGCAAGGAAACGGGTCATCTTCGAGGAGGTCGCCAGAACGCTGGATATTCCGGGAGGAGAACAGCTCGTTTCCGAGTTCTACGCCCAGCTTTCCAAGTTTTCCACCTGGATCATTTCCATTGTCCAGCAATACAGCCGGTTCCAACGCTCAGGCATTCGCCCCATCGTTTTCGGCAACGCCAAGCAGTTCTTTTTTACCCGGATGAACGACCGCCGGGATATTGAGGATGTCGCAAAGGACATTGATTTGTCCGAGACGACGAAGGAGGCGATTTCGCGGTATCCGCTTCCGGAGCATTTGCCGGACAACAACAAGTATGCCGCGTTGACGTATTACCACCTCGACGCCCAGCAGCCCCGGTGCGGGACAATTCATAACCGCGTCTCTCCCGAAATGCTCTTTTGTTCCTCTTCGACAGGGGAGGACTTCGATCAACGGAGCCGCGTGCTTCGCAACCATCAAGACATTGTCAGCGGGATTCTCTCTGAGTCGGCTGCGTGTGTTTCAAACAAAACCAAATAACCCATGAAAACCAACCCCAGTAGGAAAATGAATGCGGTGTGTGCGGCGCTTGTCGTGACATGCCTTCTCCCGGCGTGCGCGTCTCGCAGCCCATTTCAGAAAGGCTATGAGCGCGGCGCGTCCGATACGGTCAAGCGGCAGTATTGGATTTTGCAGGACATGCAGAAGCGCGACGAGGTCAAAAAACCGCGCGTTTCCCTTTATCGGATGCCGGTTGACCCGGATCCAAACGCCACGGTGAAGACGGTTCCCTACGAAATCACCATTCCCATCTACGAATAACCTCACATTCAGCCACCCAAACCGACAACCATGAAAAAGACACTTATCCTGACCACATCCGCCGCCCTCCTCGCCGGGCAACCGCTCGCAAATGCCATTCTCGGTGTCGGCGACATTGTGAGTGATCCAGTCGCCGAACAGGCATTGATCCAAAAGAACATCTTCGACCAGATCAAATACGCCTGGGAGCAAACCCAATGGGCGGAAAAACTTGCCACTCTTCACAACACGCTGAACACAGTGCGCGAGCAACTGGAGACGGCCAACAAGGTGAAGCAGGCCATCGGCGATCCGGTCGCGGCCATCGGTCTGATCGATAACGGGCTCTTCTCCGGCTATCTGGAGGATTCCGGGATTGTCGATACTCTGGGCGAGTTGGCCGGCATCGCACAACAGGGGGCGGAACTCTCGGCCACGGTGAGCGAATTGTTCGAGCCGATCAATCTCGACTCCTGGAAAAACATTTCTTCCGACACGGCCCGGAATTTCGAGGGGGTCTCGTCGTTCCGGGATTCGAGCGATCCCTTGAAACGGTTCCGGGCGGTGGACAACGCGTTTTCTCGTTTTGAAATCCTGCTCGGCCGAGCCCAGAACAAGCGGAAGGTTCTCAACCGGCAAATCGCACGTCTCAACACCCAGTTAAAAAACGCTCAGGACGATGCCGAGGTTCAAAAACTGGTCGGTTCCTTGGCAACAGCACAAACCGCCCTCAATGACCTGGATGACATGGTGGGCACCGCACGCGGCCAGGTCGAATCGCTCCACATGCTCAACCAGAACCGGAAGGAGGCGGAGGAAGTTGCAGCCGATGAAATCAGCCGGGACCGCAATCGCGAACTCGCAAAACTTTCTGCCCAAGCCGAGGCAGAGGCCGACTTGCCGGACTTCAACCAAGACAACGCCGACCTCCCGCCCGGATTCTAAAGGAGGCTCATCCTTTCTCATTTATGAATTCACTCTCCAATCTCTACCAAGCCGCGCTTGAGATCCGCACGCTCCTCATGCCATTTGCCTTTGTCCTCTGCGTCATGGGCATCGGGGAAATGGGCTGGCGTGCCGGGTCTGACACCCGCGCCATCCTGGGCGCACTGATAAAAACCATCCTCGTCGTCGGGTTGCTCGCGGGCTACCCGGCAGCGATGGAGGGAGGTCAAAAGGCATTCGTCGAAATGCGCAGCAAGTTCACGAATGCCCGTGACGCCAAGTTCGTCCAGCTCCTGCGATCCAGGATCGAAAACCAGCCGTCAGATTCTTTGGCGGATATCGGAAAAATTGTTCCCGCCGCCATCGGAATGTTTTTCCAAGGCATCGGGCGGTTCATGCTGCTGGTCCTGCGGTTTTTTCAGGAATTCGCCATTGCCGGCCTGATTGCTGTCTCGCCGCTCTTGCTGGGATTTCTATTTTTATCCTTCACGCAGTCTTTTGGCATCCAGTTTTGTGTCACCTCGCTGACCGTCCTGCTCTGGCATGTGGCGATTTGCCTGGTGGACATCGTGATTGTCGCGATCAGCGACATGTTGTTCGTGCCGATCACCTCCGGCGGACTGATCCAAACCGCGCAAAACCTGATCGTTGTCCAAAACTGGCTGCTGTTCCCGTTCATCATGGCCTTTGCGGCTCTGATCACTGTGTTCTTCTACCTGTCCGTTCCGTTTGTCGCCGGGGCCATTATGAAAGGGGCGAGTGGAACGACCTCCGCACTCCAGGCCGGAATCCAAGGCACCATGCAGGCGGCCGGGCTCGCGGTGGGGGCGGGGATCACAGCGGCAGGTGCCGCTGCCACGTTCGGCGGATCGGCTGCCTTGCAAGGAGCGCTGGCCGGAACTCAGGCCGCGACGGGAGCAGTCAGAGCCGCAGGACGCATTGCCAGCGATGTCGCCGGATCAATGGGCGGATCAACCGACGTTCCACCACCGCCGCCGGTTCCCACAGAAAGCAACACAGTTGCCAATCCCGACAACCCGGCCATGACGGCCCATCAAACCGCAAGCAACGCATTCGCCGTCGTGGACAACGACCGGGGCACGGTTTCCCACCATCGGGGAAACATCGCCACGCCACACACGGCTCAAGCCGCTTTCAATTCCCACGCCTCCAAGGCCCAGCCGTTACCCCCGGATTCTCCACTCTCAACCCGTAACTCCTGATTCCCATGAAACTATCCGCCATCACCTCCATCACCAACAACCTCATCGCCGCCCGGTTCTGGATGGCGCTCGCCATCCTCGCTACCGGGTTCGCCGTGGCCGCCCCCTACTTGACGATCCAAGCCATGAAGCAACAGGAGAAAGTCGTCATTCTCGATCCGGGCGGAACGCTGATTTATGCGCCACTCCTCGGTTTTGAAGACGCCGGAAATCTCCATGCCTACCATGTCCGGCTCGCCTGCCTGGCCCTGCTGCAACGCAATCCCATCGGTCCGGATCTGCCGGACCTGATGAAACGACTATATTTGGAAGATCCCGCTCGGAAAAAAGCTGCCGCGATCTACAAAGCCCAAAATCCTGAATTCAAAGAAAAGCAGATCCACCAGAAAGCCGAGGTCACGAAAATCGACATCCTTGATACGCGAAAAATCAGCGACGGGACCGGCAAATCCTACGAAGCGGTGAGCGTCCGGGCAGAAGGCAACCTCGTCCGGACCGGCACCGTCAACAAACTCGAATTCCGCGAACCGGTGAAATTTCAGACGGAATTCCTTTTCATCCGCAACCCCGACCTCCTTGGCAACGGGCGTCTCCCGCTCGTCGTGCAAGATTTCAAATATTCAGAAAAGGCGTTATGACGATACGCAACGCCATGCTTGCTCCACAGTGTCCCACGCTGGATTGTGTATAGGAGGAGCAAAAGGAGCTCTTCTCTAGTTGGCAGCACCTCGTTCACACACGGTAACCGAACCATTTCGAGCAACTCGAAGTTGATAGTTCTCATCACAATACTGGTTGCTGGGGCGTTCCAGATCGCGGAGCTGCACTGACAGAAACTCGCGCCTACCACCGCCGTGCATAGCTCGGAGCACTTCACTGACCACAAGCGCGCTCGCACAGGCACCGGTAAAGGACGACGAAATCGCCTTGCCGGCAATCTCTTGGAAGACGATGCCGCACTCGCCTTCATCCTCTCCGAAAAGAGCAGGATTCATTGACGGTACGTCCACGGAGCGACTGCGGTAGATGTCCCGCGCCTTCTGCGATGCGTCGGGAAAAGTGCGCAGAACGATACGATCAAAATGGTCGAGACTGGCCCCCAGACCCGCATCGACCACAAGTTCAAATCCGACATCTTCCAATACCTGCCGTGCCTCTGGATTGTCGAATCCGCAGAGTGCGACGCGCGGCTCGTCAGTTGATCGTTTGCTATTCTCGTCGAAAGCCCGCTCGATCAGACGGGTGCAGAAACCGCGCTGTTCAAGCCACTCAGCGGCGAGGCGAGTTTTGAGTTTTCCGACGTGTCGTGGCTCACAAAAAAGGCCGGCACTCCAGTTTCCGTCCTCCACGATGTCGTAATCCTGAAGGTAGAGCGTCGTCGGGGCTTTTGAGGAGAAGGGCAGAAGGCCAAGCGTCCACCCATATGCTTGGCCGAGATGGCCCAAGCCGAGCAGCCAGAGCTTGGCGGGAAGACTATGGAGCGGTGGACCAGCGGCATTGGCATCGAGCCAGTAAAGATCAGGACGCCATAAGGATAGTCCGACCTGCTCGCTGATCTCGCGGTGGCTAATCTCTGCCGCGTTTAGGAATGCCTGAGCCACCGCGAATGCGCCGGCAAACACACCGCCGAGGGCAAAATCTGGACCAGCCAAGAAAGTGGTTTTTGCGCCTGGAGGAAGCAAGCCGGAGCGCCATCCGTCGCAGACCACCCGATTGGCGTCGATCATGTCCGGGGCATCGCCAAATAGTAGCGATTTCGTAATCCCTTCCGGTCCGCCACAGTCTTCCTGTGCACCGAGCGCTAACACGGCTTCGTTGAGCGTAGCGGCGTCGGGCCACGGCACTCGCAATGGCACATTTTTGGCGAGACTCACCATGACGCTGCCACGGAATGCACGCTTGCCCGTGTTGATCGCGGTCAAGAGAGCCGCTTGAAGGGCGGCCGATTCGCGAATCTCTTCGGAACAGATCAATCGAAGGTGGAGGGTACCCAGCATCTCACGAGCGCGGGAGTAGGAGACACCATGCCGCTCCATGAGAGCCTTCGCGAGCCGGTCGAAGTTCTGCGCCGTGAGCCGTTCCATTTTACCAAAGGGTGAGGCGCAACAGTCCGTGCGGGCGGTCGATCCACTGGTGATTCCCGGCGTATTCGTAGATCCCAACGCCATCGAGTGAGAGCAGATTGCTCTGCGCGAAATGCGGGGCGATCAAGCTGACGTGGCCTTTCTGCCCGATCATGGGATGAGTGCGATCCGCGTCACTCTGTCCGGTCCAATCATCGCCGTGCGTATGGATGTCAGCGACAACGTTCATCTGCTCTCGCCGACAGAAATCCCAGAGCGGCACAAATCCTGCGCCGTGAAAGACGATGATGCCAGAGTCGAGTGCGGTCGGATCGAGGTCGTCGTAGCAGATGAATTTTGTAATGCGCCGTGAACCCTGTTTGCTCAGCAGGAAAGCGCCGCTCTCCCGTTCTCCACAACCCCGACGCCGGAGCTGCCGGAACAGACGGAGCCAGAGCCACATCGATATCCGCAGGGACTCACTGTTCATGGTCGAGTGGATTGAGACACCGATGCAAAAATTCCAGGTAGAGCGTTATCTCGCTATCGGGCGTCCACCACCATTGTGGATGCGCTGTCTTCCACGCATCGTGGCCGGCCATTGCGATTCGGTCGCATGGCGCGTAGAGCGCGGCACTGTTCCAACCGGGGTTGAAAACCTTCGAGACGTTACCCGGACCTTTCGGCCACTTTTCTCCGGGCAGTTGTTGGTTTTTCTCCGCGTCCCACGGCACCGCATTTGGAGCCGCCATCGAGTAGCCCGTAACGTCAAAGCGTAGGGAGAGGCGGGCGGGCGCACCGAAGCGCGGCTCGCACTGCACCCACAGGATGCAATGCGGCCACGCGACGGATGGTTCGCCCGGAAAGCCCCACCGCTCGCGGTCGAGTCCGGAGCGGAACGGGACACTCTCCAGATGCGCTCGGAATAGGGCTTCCTCAGCCGTCACCCCTGCACCTCCACAATGGCCGTGAGATACAGGTCAAGGCTGCAATTCGGCGCATGCACAAACGATCCGATGTGCTGCTGCGATTGGAGGATCGTTCCACTCGCGCCGCCGAGACGCAGCTCTTTGTTTTCTGCGTCCACACCAGTCAGACCGAACGCCTCGACAGCCCATTTCAGCACGCCCTTCACTTTCCGGCCGGGCGCGAACTTTCTCGATTTTACCTGTCCGTTGAAGGTCACAGACACCTCGATCTTGCGGCAGCGGTGACAGTGCATGTGATGTTTGTTTTTGACCCCGTGGTCACAGAGGCGAGCATCGCCCGCCAATTCCTCCTCCGTGTCTTCCACGAGGATGATGGTCTCCGCATCGATGCTCAATCCGGCCGTCTTGGCCGCTTCGAGGACATCGCGAACGGTCGCGTCTTCGGGAACATGGATGATCTTCTCTTCGGTGGTTCCCGCACCGTGAAGGTAGATTTCGATCTGCTGTTTCATTGGATTAACTACTAAGGCCGCGGGGTTAAAATTGTCGCGACAGGTGCACTCTCTCAAGCGCTGCTAAATCTGTCAAGCATATGTTTTGCATAGTTTTTAATATGCTCCTTTCGAAAAGCAGCGCTTGCCTATTCGTGGCGATAGAGGTAAGTTGAGTAAACTCTCATTCCGAAAGGACAATATCATGCCGCCACAAACCTTGGGACAAGGCCTCAAACTGGCCCGCGATCTCAGGAAGCTCTCACTCCGAGACGTGGAGAAAGCCACAGGGATCTCCAATCCCTACCTCAGCCAGCTCGAAAACGACAAAATCAACAAGCCTTCGCCCTTCTACCTGCACAAACTCGCGAATCTCTATGAGATCAGTTACGAACTCCTCATGGAAGCCGCCGGTTACGTGCAGCGAAAAAGCGTCGACGAAGGCCAGCCGAAAACCCTCGCAGGCGCAGCACTTTTCAGCACCGAAAAGCTCACAGCTGAGGAAGAACAGCAGCTCGCGGATTACCTGAATTTCATCCGCTCCAAATCGAAAAAGAAATGACTCCCGAGCCCCTGGCGTCAGCCGAAGAGATCGAAAGAATCGCCAGAAATATTTTACTCGAATCAGGCGCCTGGGGGAAGTTTCCGACACCGGTGGATGAAATCGTCGAGTTCGTTGAACTTTCGCTCGAAAAGGGAGTGGACCTCAGCGAGGTCGATCCGGGATTTTTTGCTTTTACCAAAGACTTTTTCGGACGAATCAGCCGAAAGGTGCTGGGTGTCTTGGACTATCGCGACAAGGTAATTCATCTCGATGAAAGCCAGCCCGCAGCCCGCAAGTCCTTCATCAAAGTACATGAAGTCGGGCACTTCGTATTGCCCTGGCAGGTGGACATTCGCGGCTGCGTTGATGACGAAAAAACCATCGATCCGGTGTTCGATGAGATATGCGAGCGGGAGGCAAGTTCCTTCGCATCGGCCGCCTTATTCCAAGTCGAGCGCTTCAATGAGGAGGCCGCGAAGCTGCCGCTGATTCTTCCTTCCGGCCGCGTTCTCGCCAAGCAGTTTGGTGCCTCCACCCAAGCTGCCCTCCGTCGCTATGTCGAAAAATCCCCCAAGCGTTGCGCCATGCTCGTCTTCAATCGTCCAGTTTCCAACGGCACCTACACAGCAAAAGTTCGCGATTATTTTGAGTCGCTATCGTTCAAAAAGGAATTCGGCGGCTTGGACTGGCCGGAAGTCTGTGGCCTCGAATTTCCCTTTGTACAGGAAATGAAGCGACGTCGCAAAGATCATCAAGACGGCCAGATTGCGGTGACCACGAAGTCAATGGAACTCGTCACTCTGCATTACCACTTCTTCGACAACAGCTACAACATCTTCGTTCTGCTCCTCCCGCCAGGCGAGAGAAATAGGTCTCACGTCACAATCATTCCCGCAGGGAGCAATCGTTGATCTAGTGGGCTCTCCACCATAGAATGAGCACTTCTCCCAGCAACAGCGCTGAGGGCGATTGGCTCGCGCTCGGTCAGGTTTTCACTGATCCCTTTTGGTTTGAACAGCCAACCGGAGGCGATCCCTCCTACACATCGAAGGGTGCCAGTCTAGGAGTTCAGATACTTGCTGCCATGGATGCCGGCACACAAAAGTTTCTACACGCGTCTCCGATTCCAAAGACACCAGGACCTTTCACGGCAGAGGAAATCATGAATTTCCTCAATGCAACATTTGCACGGGTTGGAGGAATGCCTCGCATCGGAATCCTTTTATCCCCCAGTGTCTGGCAATCTTCACAGGAAATGTTGCTCGACGAGCAAACCGATCAACGCGGGGAGATTCTTCAGAAAATGGAGATCGAAATTGCACCGATGCTCCAAAAAGAAAAAGATCTGATTGTTGAATCACTCCGCAGATTGAAATTGGTAGTCGCCTTTGAAGACGAGTAACTTCATCAAAAGAGTATCGAGTAGGAAGTCACTTTTTGGTCAGTCGCAAAACGTCATTGTGATATTCAATCACTGAATTGGCCAAGGCGTGGTTTAGCGTCAGAGCGGATTTTTTTCCTGCGATCTCGATCGTATTCGCATTCACGAATCGCGGAAGTCGCAGGTCGAACATCGCATGATGATTCGGACATAGGACAAGCATGTTGTCGGTTTTGTCTTTGCCTTGGTGCTCGCCTCCCAATGGCCGAATGTGATGAACCTCGGCATACTTCTGATTCGTCGATATCACGATCACCGTTTTGCAAACCTGGCATCGGTGTCCATATATCATCTTCAATTCTCGGGCCGCCTTGGTGTCTCGGATTACCCGGGTTGTTTGCGACTTGATTCTTTTCGGAGGCTCCGCGAGGTCAGATGCAGTTTCTAGCAACACCGCTTTAGGGCGGCTGCGGTGCCCGCCAATCGCGGTGAATGGAAGCGGAACTTCAGGGGACGGAATGTCGAATTCGACATATTTCCGTGCCGACGGGCTTTTGCTCAAATACACCAGTTGGCGCAAAAGCTCTGGTGTTCCGTGCATTTTAGCGGAGCTTTCAATAATCTTCAGTTCTCGGGGATTCTGGACGGTGTCTTTCGTGATTTCGATACAGACCGGGCGCTTAAAAGCCAGGCCAAGCAACCGTTTTGCCCGGCTGATTGATTGGGATGTCACTTCCCCCATCAAAACGGCCAGATCAAAGGGGCCTTTCTGTAGGAAATTTTGAGGAGCGGCATCAAAGTCACCTCCCAACACCAGTTCCAACCGTATACCCGTTCCGGCAAGGGCGGCCTGAAAGATTGCTTCTTGGGTCCGCAATTTCGGGTTCTCAACCTTTTCCCCGCCATCGTAGCCAGGCTCCGTATCAACCCGCTGTGTAATCGCGAGAATGTGTTTGGCATCTTGTTGGGCAATGACCTCATGCACGGTTCTGATCTTGATCTTTTCCATGGGAAAGCTTGGTATTTGCTCTTGGCCAATCAGCGCCATCACGCGCCGTAAACGGGCAATCGAATACTGGGATTATATGACGGCCTGTGATCTCCTAGATTTTGTTGTTATCGTTGCGCATCGCTCGCACAACTCGCGGAAGATCCTCATCCGAAAGATCCTTGCTTGAGACAAACGGGGAAAAAATATCAAGACGTTTGGACAATTCGGTATAATAGCGAGTTTTTTGCTGCGCATCCTTGATTCCGGATTTTGAGAGCAAAGTATGAATTGCCCGAATATGGGCTTGGCGCGAAAGTTCCGGTTGATCCGCGCTGATCTCGGCCAGAAGGCGTCCTCGCTGTTCCCTCAGCCACTTCATGGCCTTTTGATATTTTGATTGCGAGTAATTGGTATAGGTCGTTTTTGGGACCACATTTTCAAGAGCACCCCACCATTTTTGCCGGAGCTGCGCGACACTCATTCCTTTTCCGTAGCTGGTGGCATCCAAATCCATGATTTCGTTGAGAAGTGTCTTTAATTTAACGGCTTGGTCCTCAGAAACGACATCTGCAGGGGGCTTGGCGCGCCCACGCTTGCGTGGCTCCCCAGGAATGTAGATTTTATTGTTATCGCCGATGAAAGCGACGCCCCCGTCGCCGACAACGCTGGCCCTTGGCCCCTCACGCACTTCCTTGGGAGGAAGGGTGGATGCGACCGATTTGAAAAAAGTTCGCTTCGATGATTTTAACTTCTGAACGCCCTCCAAAAATTCGGTTTTCGCGTTCTCTCCGAATATTCCGACCAATTCTATACGCCCAATTGGCGCAAGAAGCTCTGGGACTTCGCAGGCCGCTATTCGGACAATGACCATGCGAAGCTGAGAATTTATCGGGTCGCGGTGCAGGACTGCTCCAAGCTCGGCCTTGCAATACTCAGATTTGAGGTATGCGTTAGACATCACCGCGAGGAACTGTTTCGCTTTCAAGCCTTTCTCAACCATGGTCGGAATATGGCCACCGGTAACAAAATCGCGCTCCTGCATGAGCGTCGTGTGGCCCGCTGTTTCGAGCCAATCCCTGAGAATTTTGGCGGTGACCAAGTCTGTGGAAGTGTAACTGATGAAGAAATCAGTGACCCGGCGACGTTTTTTGGTTAATGTAGCAGTCTCAGATGTTTGAGCCACGGTCTGTCCCCTATATCATTGCTCATCAGTAATGTCACTGCCGGAAAGTCCGGACAATGCCACTAGAAGAAGCGATTCCAGTGGACTGAATGCCGGACCTCTCGAGGCGGGCGTCTCTTAAATCGGATTCGATAACGAGACGCCATTTCCGCCCAAATAAGGAGAAAATCATGTTGCTCCCAACCGGGAGCAGGTCCGGAGATTTTCTGTGCCAAATTGGGCGCATGAAAATTACTGGCGCTCTCTCATTCTTTCTTCTGCCGCTGGCGCTTTGCGCCGGGCCGATCACCCAAAAACCTCTGGATGAATTTGTCATCTACGCCATTCCGGTGGCGTCGAAATCGGGGACTACCACCGTCATGTTCCCGTCCGAAGTATCCGGGCTTTTTGCGAAGTCTGTTGCGACGCAGGAACAGGAAAATGCCGGGTTCCTGATTTCGTTCACACCGGGGAATTTCTATTTCAGCATCCGGGCATTGAAATCCGACGCGGAGGATCATTTGACGGTGATTTTCAACCGCAAGGCATACGTCCTGCATTTGAAGGCATCGGACCAGCCATTCTATAACGTCACGTTCTACCAGGATGACCGGAAAGGAAAGGACGGTGGCCGCGCAGCCATTGTCCCGGAGCGACTGTTTTCCCTGATGGACAAAGCGAAGTCATATCCGCTCTTTGTGGCGAATCGACCGGATGCACTGGCCGGTGTTCTTCATGCTGCACCGGGCATCACGAATTACTACGAGGGCTTTGTGGTGCGTATACGTGACGTGTGGCGGTTCGAGCAGGACGACACGTTGATTTTTCGGGTGGAGTTGGAAAACACATCCGATCGGGCGATTTTCTACAAGCCGCAGGATCTGGCCGTCCGGTTGGATGACCGGATCTATACGCAATCGCTCGCGGATGCGTCCGGCGTCATGCCGCCGAAATCCGTCACCCCGGCATTCTTCGCTATCACCGGCAACGGGCAGGGCGGACGCAACAATCTCGATCCCGACAACAAATGGAACGTGCTCGTCGTGCGTGCCGAAACCTCTGACTTCAAATGAACATCCGCAAACTCTGGACTGAACTTTTTCAAAAACCCGCCGGTCGGCTGATCCTGTTCCTGCTGGCAGGAGCCTTGATCTTCGCTTTCCTGCTTTCCGGGAAAGGCCACCGCTCGACTGCGGCCATCAATCCTTCTGTTCCCGCACAAGCAACCACGGCGAAGGGATACACCTTCACAGAAGAAATCCCGGTGACTCCCCCTGCGCGACCACCCGCACCGGCTTCCAAGGTGGCCGACAGTTCCACCTCACGGCCATCATCGACACCCAAGCCACCGCCGCCAATTCCCCAGGCCATTTTCGCCACGCGGGAGGTGGCCCGCAGTGAATCGTATCTTCCGTTTGGCCGACTTCTGAGGTGCGAACTGGTCAATACGGTGGATTCGACCAACATCGAAACCCCAATCATCGGACTCATCACCGAGGAAGTCTGGCACGATGGTCGCTTGATCATCCCAGCAGGAACGGAAGTTCACGGCATTGCCCAGAAGACCGCCGCCCGCGAACGGATTGGCTCCGAGAGGAAATGGGTTCTCGTGTTCCAGGATGGCCGGGAATTGCCACTCTCTGGCACGGTTCTCGATTATGCGCCCGATGCGGCGAAACCGGGAGGCTGGAGCGAAACCGATGGTTCCGCTGGTCTTCGCGGTTACATGATCGCTTCCGATAAATTTGCCGAGGCGAAGGCGGTTCTTGCCGCCATGATATCGGCGGGGGCCGGAGCGTTTCCGCAGACGACGAATCTGATTTCCCCTCTGACCGGGGGAGCCACCCAGATCCAGAACGGTGGATTCACGGACGCCATTTCCGCAGGTATCCAAGCCGGCGGACAAATCTACTCCCAGCGTCTTTTGGAGAGTCTGAAAAATGATCCTTACTACGTCCGGGTTCCTGCCGGGACGCTCTTTTACCTCTACGTCACCCAAACCGTGGACTTGCAAAAAGCCACAAACGGCCTCTCGGCCGCCAACCCACCAAACCCATGAAATACCTCATCACCATCCTCTCCCTCTGCCTGTGCTCGGCGTGCGCCACCCGCAAGCCGGGTAAAATCCAGTCGAGCCCCGCCGTTGCTGGCGTTTCCCGAAACGACATGCCAGGCGTGCGAGTCCCGGAAACCGTGAAAGCATATCCGGCCGGCCGATACACGGATCCGAATTACCCGGACGAAATGCACGAGCGACACACGGTCTATCGCCGGGAACAGTCCGCCGATTGGAATTACCGGCCATCGGAACCCTATCCGTTGCCGATGGGACCGACGGTAGCAAAGTCCAATCCCTCGCCACGCTTTTACCAGGTGGTGGATGAGGAGCAGCGTAGCGCCCAGCAGAAGGCGTATGCCGAGGCCCTTCTCGAACAAAACCGCGCCATGAAAAAACGGGTCGAGGATTTGCAGCGAGAGGCCGCGAAAGTCCCCAACCTCCAGCAGGAGGTCGAACGCCTCAAAAACCAGCCCGATTTTGCTCCGTCGCCGTCTCCGAGTCCCGCCGAACCCTCGAACGACGATGCCTTCTCTTCCTCAGAGCCGCCGCTCCCGGAGGAGGAGGGAATTTCAGACCCATGCGGGATTGTCCTCTTCGCTGAGGACAACGACGAGAGCCAGGCATTCCTCATCTCCCAGATGCAGCTCAACGACGAGTTCACCGCCGAACTCGAATCCCTAGAGCGGCGCAGACGGGAATCGCTTTTCCCCGCCCCGCTCCTCCGCCGCAAGCAATTTGCATTTCTCACCAAAAACATTCTATGAAAACCACCAAACCAGCCAGCGTCACAGTCACCCTCGATGAGGACACCTTTGCCACCTTCACGGAGGCATCAAAAATCGTCGAGCAAGCCGGAATCCGCGTTCCCACCAGTCAGCTTGTTCAAACCATGCTGAATGCGGAGATCCAGCGTCTCAGCGCTCGGAAAATCGCCCAGCGATTCCTGAAATCCGTCATCCAACAGATCGGCGGATTGCAGAACGGAGCCCTCGACGACGAAGACGAGGAGACCATCCCACAAATCCGGGCGACCAAAGCCTGATTTTCGAAAACCGAAACCGTCCAACCGCCGGGCTACGGGGCCGCAAGGTCGAAACGTCCGGCACAACCAAACATGTCAAAATGGCAATCGCATCACCAAAAAAGAAAGAAGGGCAACAATTCAAAACCAACCCCGAAGTGAACACCCGGCTGGACGCCTTCATGAAGGCTGAACCCGGCCTGGTCGAATACGTCAAGGAACTCCCCCGCGAGCAGTTGGAGCGGAAGTTCCTCCTGCGCAAAATGCAGGACCAGGAGCAGAAACAGAACTACACCGCGAAGGTCAAAACCTGGCTCGAAAGGCCGGAACAGGCCGACCTGGTGAAGAGCATCAAGGCCACCATCAGCCCGAACATGACCGCCGAAAAGCAGGATCAGGTCATCGTCACCCAGGCGAAAAACTTCATCCGCAACACCGGCATCAAACTCGGCTGAATGCCTCCCGGTCGCTTGGTCGGTCCAATCCCGGCCAAGGGCCTCATTCCGATCAACATTTCCTCTGATATCCCCATGCAATCGACATTTTCCCCACAGCGAGTCTTCATTGATGGCATGCGCCCGCTGGCGCTCACAAAAAAACAAATCATTGCGGTCCTAGGATCCGCCAAACTTGTTGATCGAATGCTTTGGGCCACTCGACATGCAAACGGTCGATGGCTGGTCATCATCCGGGAAGGCCGCGATCTTCTCGTTGCCACGGAATCAGTCGAGGCTGCTTATTCGCGATTGGTCAGCGGGGAACTGCCGCCGTTGATGCCAAGCGAGCGAAAAGTCGAAGTATGTGCACTGGCTTGAACTGCCAAGGGAATCGACTCGTTTCCCGATCTTTTATTGGCGTTGTTCCAGCTTTCCCCGGACGGCATCAATCTCGGCGGCGAGACGCTTTTCATCGGGGAGAGCGGTCAGATATTCCCGCACCAGAACTTTATTGGACAGATTGTCAGTGGCGTAGCGCACGAGGGCACCCCCTTTTCCAGAACAAAGGATGATTCCAACTGGTGGATTTTCGTCCGGGTGCGCCCATTGTTCGCGGGCATAGTTCAGGTAGAGGTGCATCTGCCCTGCATCCGCATGGGTGAACCGGCCGAGTTTCAGATCGATCACGACCAAGCAACGCAGGCGTCGATGGAAGAAAAGTAGGTCCACCCGATACCATTCATTGTCAATTCTCAGGCGGCGTTGTCTGGCGACGAATGTAAAATCGTTGCCGAGTTCGAGCAGGAAATGTTCGAGATGATGCACCAGTGCATTTTCCAGATCGGACTCAGAATACTCGTCCTTCAAGTCAAGGAATTCGAGCACCAGCGGGTCCTTGATTTCCTCGTCAGCGGTAAGGGATTCCCCAGGGCGAGAGGCGGATCCATCCCGAAGTAATTTTGCCTTATTTTTCGAGAGTGCCGTGCGTTCATAAAACTGGCTGTCCATTTGTCTGCGGAGCTGCCGGACAGACCACCCGCCGCGAAGGGCTTCCGCTTGATAAAAGGAAAATGCCTCAGGCGAACGGGAATGGCCGATTAACTCGACGTAGTGAGACCAAGGCAAGGGGAATGCGCGGGCGAGATCAGCGAGGGCCATGGGAGACGATTTTCCAGACAGCGTCGGGAAAGTTTCTGCACCCGACAATTCGAGCGACCCCGTCGTTCGGTTTTCGTCCGGCAATTTGCCCGACAGTGTCGGGCAAATCTTGTCGGTCGGCTGCGATAGATAAAACTTCCGAAACCTCTGAAGATTCTGGCGGGAAAACCCTCGTCCGAAGCGCGATGTGAGATCCTTCGCGAGTCGTGTCAGCAATTCCTCACCATACTCGGCCCGCTTCTCGCCTCCTTGTTCCAACTCCACAATCCGCCTGCCAACCTCCCAATAAGTAGCCGTCATGATCGAGTTGACGGCCCGCGCCGAGGTCCGGCGTGCGGCATCGAGCAGTTCAACCACACCAGATAGAATTCCATCGTAGTCCGGGAGCGGCTTGGTTTTGGAGATCGGTTTCGTTTTCACAGGAAAGGCAGGCATGCGACCACAGATCGATTGTGCCTCATGCCGCAAATTTGACAATCTCGCCGATACTCGATGGCAACAGATTCCAATACGAGACGATGTCGTCGGCGTCCTTCACGACCTCCCGGTAGTGGGCATATAGCATCCGGGCGTTTTTGTGGCCCATCTGTTCGGCGGTCAGGGCGGCGTTGCGGTGCTTGGCAAGATGGTAGGAGCCGTAGGAATGGCGCAGAATGTCGTCGGGCCATGCCTCCCAGTTCATTGCCCGACTGAGAGCCCAGCGTTTCCGACGGAAGTTCACGGGCAAGATGGTGCCTGAATTCTTGCGGCACGCGAGCAGCCATTCAATGAGATTGTCTGACATGTCCACGATACGGCGGTCACCGTCCTTGGTGATCTCTGCTGGGAGATCGATATGCTTGCGTTTGAAGTCGATCATTTCCCATGTCATGCGGGCGGATTCCTCGGGGCGCACTCCTCCGAAACAACCAACGGCAATCATCGGAACCATGTCCATCGGCGGAACGGTGAGAGATACAGCGCCATATTTTTCCCTCCAGAAATCCTTCTCCCGCTCGCCAGCCTCGACTTTGAACCCGCCTGCCACGAGGTGCAGCAACTTGCTGGCTTCCTCAATCAAGAGGATCCTCACCGCTCCTTTTTTCGTGGTGGATTCCTCGACTGTGATGCCGAGGCAGGGATTTTCAGACATGTGTTGCTGGTTTACGGCCCAGGAAAACAAAACGGAGAGATTGCGGAGCATGTTCCGCTCCCCGACTGGCTTCAGCTTGCATTCATTGAGGAATTTCCGGACATCGAGTTTCGTGATGCCGTTTATGGCTTTCCGTCTGTCGGCGGGAAGCCATCGGTCAAACCGCCGCCAGCGTTTCCCCAAGTCAGCGAGGTAGGTGGGGCGCTTGCTCTTGCGCTTCTCAGCCAGTGCCGCCTCGATGGACTGAGACACAGAGAGAACGCCTGCCGGCGGTTTGGCATGACGAATGGCAAATTTGATCGCCTCGGCAAGCGTCATTCCGGCCTTTTCCAGTTCCTTTATGGCACCTGCCGACTCATGGAGTTGGGCTGCGGAAAGCTCGAAGGCCACCATGCCAGCCTTTTCTTTGAGGTCCACCATTGCGCCGGGAGTCGCCTTTTCCTTTTGCGCATCGCCCAGAATCCATTTTCTGGCTTCCTCCAATTTGGAAAAGTCTTTAAGGATAACGGCACCGCCTGTGAACCGCTTCCCTAATCTAACCCGCCAATATTCTTTCCCATGCCCGCTGACCGCCCTGCCGACACCAACCCCGGATGGCAAATCTTTAATCTTGGATTTCATGATGCCATAACCTATACGCCAATTATACGCCGAAGTCAATTACTATCGTAAAATAGCAGGACTGAAAATCCTCGTGTCGGGGGTTCGATTCCCTCCCCAGCCACTTCCCCTACACGGTCGCTTGGCCGTAGAACCCCACGCCGTTGTCGGCGGTGCGGTCCGCTGAGTCCCGGGAAGAGATACCGCTCCACCAAGATAGAAGAAGGCCGCAACAAAAAGAACACCATCCGCGATGCCGCGGAGAAGTATATTCAGGCCAATACCCCGCTTTTCGCAATGAAGGAGGTCCGATGAACCCCGATCACCAAGTGTCGGACCATTTTGCCGACATCAGCAAAATGGTCGAACGTCGCCTCACCAGCGAAGAGAAGAAATCGCTCAAAAATCCGGACGTGCTCAGGGACAGGAAGCCCTGAACCAGACAAGGAAATCTGGAAAGAGACCTCGAACCACGCGCTCCGGCCCCCACTGCTGCCGCAGGGCTGAAGCACCGGGCCATCCGTCGACTTGAAAAATCCTCGCCTCCCACGCGCATTGTAGCCGATCGTCCGCAGACTTTCGCGCATTGTTCTGGGCATGATGACCAACATGCCCGCCAAAGACCGGACCCTCTCGAAATTCGGAGTCAGCGTCGCTCGACTACGTGCCGCGAAGGGCTACTCCCAAGAAAAACTCGCTGAAAAAGCGGGGATAGACAGGACGTATGTCAGCGGAATTGAACGCGGGATACGCAATCCGGGGATCAAGACCGTGGTCCAAATCGCGAGAGCGCTTGGCGTTTCTGTCGCAGAACTTTGCGAGGACGTTTCGTGAAACCGAAAGGCAAGAAACCGGCTCGCATAAAGGAAGATGCAGCGGTTTTTGGCACATCCAAGCAGCCCTTCCGATTCATTGATCTCTTCTGTGGTATTGGAGGTTTTCGTATAGCCTTCGAGCGAGCCGGGGGGAAATGCGTTTTCTCATCAGACTACGACAAATTCAGCCAGCAGACTTACGAAGCGAATTTTGGCGAGCGCCCGCATGGCGACATCCACGGCGTTGCTGTTGCTGACATCCCGCCTCACGATATTCTCTGTGCGGGCTTTCCTTGCCAGCCGTTCAGCATAGCAGGAGTTTCAAAAAAGCTGAGCCTCGGGCGCAAACATGGCTTTGACGATGAAAAACAGGGCAATCTGTTTTTCTCCATAGCCGAGATCCTCGACTTCCATCGCCCTTCCGCTTTTGTTTTGGAGAACGTCAAGAACCTCAAAGGCCATGACGGCGGCAAGACGTTCGATATTATTTATCGCACCCTTACAGAAGCGCTGGGCTACACGGTCTATCACAAGATCATAGACGCGAAGAGTGTTGTCCCCCAGCACCGTGAACGCATCTTTCTTGTCGGGTTCCGCGAGTGGCGTTATTTCGACTTTCCACAGTTTCCCGACAAAGGCCCAAAACTTGGCAGCATCCTCGAACCGAAACCTGATCCGAAATACACACTCACCGACCACCTTTGGAATTATCTTCAGAACTACGCCGCTAAACATCAGGCGGCAGGCAATGGCTTTGGATTCGGTCTCGTCACCGAGGATGACACTACTCGCACCCTGAGCGCACGTTACCATAAGGACGGTTCAGAGATTCTCATTGCACAGAATAGACGGAATCCCCGCCGCCTCACTCCTCGCGAATGTGCGCGCCTTATGGGCTATCCTGACACATACAATGTCGTTGTCTCCGATACGCAAGCTTATCGACAATTTGGAAACTCAGTAGTCGTTCCCGTCGTAGAGCGGATTGCGCAAAGCGTTGTCCGCACGCTGCGCCAGCCATTGAATGCCCCAGCTGATTTCGTGCTCACCGCAGCAGAAAAAACAAAACAAGACAAAATCGTTTTGTCGCCTTCTCAAGGCGCCTATCCCAAGCCAAAACGCACTCGCAAGTCAAAATGAGCGGTCTTTTTCATTTTGCAAAAGCACTAGTAGCTAAAGCTCAGAAAACTTTCGTCTCCGGCGAGGTGTTTGCGAAAGTCCTTACGCGAAACGACGACTCAGGGCGGCACGGGGTTCTGATACCTACGGATGCTTACTCATACTTTCCTGAACTTCCAATTCAGGATCCAACCCAAAATGCCACGCAGGAGTTTTCTGCATTTAACACTAATTCAGCCTCACAGGTCACGCTCGCCTACAAATACTACGAACGCTATCCTGAGCGAAGAATCACCAGACTCGATGCTCTTCTGAATGACATCTCCAGCACATCACGCCTCCTCGTGTTTCTTCATGCGAAAGATTCTGAGGGATGCTCTGCTTACTACTTCGATTGCGTAAACTCGTCTGAGGGAAACCGTTTCAACGAGCTATTCAACCTGATTTTTGGCAACGAAATAGCGCCGGTTCCTGGGAACTTCGTTGTTCGCCCTGTTGATTCCGAAGCATTTTCTGCCGACTCGGCACTTAGCGAATTACTTGGAAAATTTGATGAGGTAAGAGGACGCGGGTGGATTGAATCAATGCGCGAAGGTGACACTGGAATCGGATACACGTTTGAAACCCTTCTCGGGATCAAGGAAAACAACGACCAAAAAGCCGATTTCAAGGGGATCGAGATAAAATGTAAGTCATCGAAAGAAGAAGGCGGTTCAAAATCTACTAAAATAAACCTTTTTCAAGCTGGCCCGAGGTGGACGACAAAAGCTTCCGCCAAGGAACGGATCCGTTTATTTGGAAAACTAGGGAAAGATGGGCTCTACGTCTGCTACTCGCAAGTCACCGCAGCCCCTAACAATCTCGGACTCCTCCTCGATGTGTTGAGATCCGACCAAAAAGTCGACTTGCGGAAAAACTCTGATGAACTTGGTTATTGGACTTTCCAGCAACTTCAAAAGCGCCTTGCAGAAAAGCATGACCGCACCGCATTCGTGAAAGCCAGAACTCGCGCCACCAAAACAAAAACCCAGTTTTCATATGAGGAACTGATTTACTGCGCCCGCCCCAGCATTGACCGATTTTTGGATTTGGTAATGCGGCGCAACATAGTGTTCGAGTTCACAATGTCCGAAAAAGCGAACGGTAGCGTTCGAAATCATGGATACCCTTGGCGGTTGATTCGCGCCGAGTATCTGGACCAGTTGTTCTCGTTTCAAATCAAACTGCGTTGACTCGATTTTTTCCTGGCAAGCGCATCGCTACTTGGTAGGAAACACAGGAGTGAGCACTTGCATCCCCATTCCACACACATTGCGAGGCGCTGGTCGCGAACTTCGCCGCGCGTTTGCCTCGCAACCCGAAGAACTCCCCAACCCCGCCTTCCTCCGCGCATGGCGCGCCATGGCCTACCTGTTTCCCGGCCTGCATCCCGACGGATACGAGGACGAGGGGAGCGGGTGGCCGCAGGCGCTGAAACGCTTTGCGGCCGAGGCATGGCGGCGGGGGCCGGGGAGGGAGAACTTGCCGATGGGGAGCTCTATCCGAGCGACGCGCGATGGACCGGGCTCTATGACCGGATGTCATGCCATACCGCCGGAGAAACCGCATACCGCCGCGAAATTGCCGGCCGGCGGGGATAACCGGCGATCCGGTGCGAGGGGAGCCGGGAAACGGAACTTCGGTTGATCGGGCTGGATGGCGCGAAGGCGTTCTGCCAAGGTGATTGTGAATGGGCGTTCTTGATGATTGTTTTGGCCGGAAAGTGCGGCTTACCGAGGAGCGGCTTGCGCATATTCTGGAGCATCCGGAAATGAAGGGCCTGACGGAGGAGGTGGAACGGGTGCTTCGGCAGCCGTTGCTGGTGAGGTGCTCGCGCACGGACGTTGCGGTGCGGCTGTTCTACGAGTTTTGCGCCGGGACGATTGTGTGGCAAATGGCTTTGTGTTGTGGTTAAGTATTCGCCAGATGACGCGTTTGTCGTCACGGCTTACCTGACGGACAAACCCAAAGCAGGAGAAAATCTATGGCCGAAAAAGTGAAAGTTTGGTTCGATGCCGAAGCCGACTACCTCGAAGTCCGGTTTTCGGATGCGGCTGGCCTGATGAAAGAAACCGCGAACGACGCCGTGATGGAGCGGGTGGACGCGGAAGGCCGTGTCATCGGATTCAGTGTCCTTGGGGTGAGCCGTTTCAACAAAGACAAGCCGCTGGTGGCGGAACTGGCGGCGGCCTGAACCGTTTTTAACCAACCCGGGCCGCCGATGCCTGACGTATTCACCAAGGCGAAGCGCAGCGAGGTGATGGGCCTGATCCGGTCGCAGGGCAACAGGGCGACCGAGCTGCGGCTGGTCGGGATCTTCCGAACACACAGACTGACCGGCTGGCGACGGAAGCAAAAGCTTCCCGGAAAGCCGGATTTTGTTTTCCGGAAAGCGCGCGTTTGTGTCTTTGTGGACGGGTGTTTCTGGCATGGATGCCCGAAACACGGCACAATGCCCCGGCAAAACCGGAAGTTCTGGGATGCAAAACTCCAGAGAAACAAGGACCGCGACCGCGAGGTGAAGGTTCAGTTACGCAAGGCCGGATGGCGCGTATTGCGGATCTGGGAGCATGAGCTGACTCGAAAGAATGAGCTGCGTTTGGTCGGCAGAATCCGGAAGGTGATCAACGCCGAACGTTGGCGATCCGCTTCAAAGCGCATTCCGCCTACGGGGTGTTCCGCACGGCCAATGCAGGTGAAGAAACAAACGTCTGAACCAAACTTCTTTGGGTCTCATCGGAGAATACGCGCGGAATTTTTTTCAGGCTGATTCAGATCAGCACAAAGGCACCAGGACACAAAGAGGAGGGATTCAACAAACCTTCGTGCCTTCGTGGTGAATTTCCTTCTTGTTCGTAAATTGGCCGTGGGCGTTCCGAGCCATGAGCGCAATCTAATCGACCTGCAGGCACGTTTCGGGATAAATTGCCGTCCATCATGAAGCCCCTGATCCTTGCCCTGCTCCCGGCGCTCGCATTTGCCGGGGACGTCACTGACAACTTCGACCGCGACAGCGGGGAAATCGGAAGCGGATGGGAGTTGATAAACGGCGACTTCAGCATTCAGAACGAAAAAGCCATCAACGGTCCCGGCGAGCGCGGCCCCTTCCACCCCGGCATCGCGCGCTGGGCCGGCACTCCCCTTGGCGGCCAGTTCCGCGCGGCCGACACCGTGACATTGAATACGACGGCCGGCTCGGCCTCCGTCGGAATCGTCTTCAACTGCCAGGATGCGGATCAATATTACGCGCTGCGGATTTCCGGCACCGGAGCCGCGCAGCTCGTTTACAACGACGGAGAGGGAGGCCATCAGCTCTGGATGAAGGAAATCCCGTTCAGCCAGAACCACCCTTACCGGGTGGAAGTGAACTCCACCGCTCCCGGCGTGTTCAGCGGCTCGGTCGCCGATGCGGAAACGAACGAGGTGCTGGCATCCTTCGAAAATGTCCGCGATCCGAAGAAACGTTTCCAGGGCGGCTCTGCCGGTCTCTACTCGGGCTCGGGGGCAAAGACGACTTACGACGATTTCACGGTGTCCGTGCCGTGAGCGGAAAATCCGTCCCCTACCCCAGCACCCACCGCGCATAGGCCTCGTGGACGCGGGAGGGTTCGAAGGAGATGACTTCGGGCACATCGTAGGGGTGGATCCCGACAAGACGCCTGATGAACTCATCCTCACCGGCCGCCGGGATTTTGAAAAGGACGACGACCTCCGCGGAATCCTCGATCGTTTCCTTCCAGCGATAAATCGATCGGGCTCCGGGCAGAATAGTTCCGCACGCGGCGAGGTTTTCCGAAACCAAAGTGCGAACGGCTTTGGCGGCGGTTTCCTGATCGGAGAATGTGGTGAGAACGACCCTGATCATCTTACAAACCGCAGAAGGTTTAACCGCGGATTCATGCGAATTCGGAATTGGGATTGCGGAAGTCGGAAGTGGGGCGCACTGCAGCCGCGCTCCGCGCGGGATTTATGCGAAGTCGGAAAGGATAATAGGTTACGGAAAACGGTGTATTTGATTCACCTGGCATGCGGAATACCACAAATATCATAAACTGCTGTATGTCAGCAAATAATCTGCATTTATCTGCGGCTTATAGGTTCATACGGCTTTGCGAACGATCCATCCACCGCCCACGACACGGTCCCCGTCATAGAACACGGCTGCCTGGCCGGGAGTGACGGCGCGCTGCGGTTCATCGAGAACCACACGGGCGCGGCCACCGGGCAGGGCTGTGATCGTCGCCGGCGTGCCCGGATGGGCGTAGCGGATTTTTGCGGACACCCGGAGCGGAAGCGAGGGTTCCCCTCCATGCCAGACCGCCCGGTCCACCTCAAACTCAGACCGAATGAGGTCCTCCTCGTCCCCGACAATGACGCGTGAGGTTTCGGGATCGATATCGACAACATACCTGGGCTTCGGCGATCCCCCGGGAAGCCCCTTCCGCTGGCCGATCGTGAACATCTCGATGCCCTCGTGCTCCCCGAGAAAACCTCCCTGCAAATCATAGATCCCGCCGCGATGAAACTCCTCTTCCCCCAAATGGCCGCGAAGGAAGGCCTTGTAGTCGTTGCCCGGGACGAAGCAAATCTCCTGGCTGTCCACTTTTTCGGCCACCTTCAGGCCCAACTCGCGGGCGATCTCCCGGATTTCCGGCTTGGTCATCCCGCCAAGCGGAGTGAGGGCGTGAGCGAGTTGTTCCTGGCTGAGGCTGAATAAAAAATACGACTGGTCCTTTCGGGAATCCGCCCCCTTGCGCAGAACGGCATGGGTTTCGTGATGGTCAATGATCGCGTAATGCCCGGTGGCGATGAAGTCGGCTCCAAGCGAGCGGGCTTTCGTGCGGAGGTTTCCGAATTTGAGGTGCTCGTTGCACATCACGCACGGGTTCGGGGTGCGGCCGGCCCGGTATTCCGATGCAAAATACCCGATCACGATTTTTTCAAAATTGTCAGCCTCATCGACGACGTAGTGGGGGACACCGAGTTTGTGGGCGACCCCCCGCGCATCGGAGATCGCGGACGGGCCGCAGCATTTGTCCTCCGCCCGGGTGATACAGTCCTGCGGCCAGACCTTCATGGTCACGCCGATCACATCCCAGCCGTCGCGCTTGAGCAGCCAGGCCGTCACGCTGGAGTCCACCCCGCCGCTCATGCCGAGCACCACCCGTCTTCCATTTCCCTTCATGGCGCGGACTATAGGCGATGAAAGCCGACAGTAAAGTTGCGCCTGCAGAGCCAGGGCCAATTCACGAACAAGAAGAAAATTCACCACGAAGGCACGAAGACTCGAAGGTTTGTTGAATCCCTCCTCTTTGTGCCTTGGTGCCTTTGTGTTTATCTGAATCAGCCTGAAAAATTTCCGCGCGTATTCTCCGATGAAACTTAAATAATTTTGGTTCAGACACTTGTGTCTTCACCTGCGTTGACCGTGCTGCACAGCGGCCCTTGTCCAGGCGGAGATCAACCGCGAGTTTCTTCTTGAATCAATACCATGGTCAGACCATGGTCATCTTATGGAAATCACCATCACCCAATTCAAGGCAAAATGTTTGGGAATCGTTGAACAGGTCCAGCGGGAAAAAACCCGGGTGGTCATCAGTCGACATGGTCGTCCGGCTGCGGAACTGGTTCCGATTTCCGAGGCCTCAAGGAAGCCGCTCTTTGGACGGGCGACCTCTCGAACAACCATTCAAGGGGACCTGATGACGACCGGGGAGGCGTGGGATGCCGGGAATTGACCGGCTGCAGGCGGTCGTTTTGGATACGCACGCTTGGGTGTGGATATGTGCGGGCGACCGGCGGGCCGGAGCCCTGGAAAAATTTTCGGGACGGGCCGTGGTTTCGGCGATCTCCGTTTGGGAGGTGGCGATGCTCGCCCAAAAAGGCCGTCTGATCCTCAAGCCGGATGTGGACAGGTGGGTCAAAAACAATCTGGAAGCCCCGGTGGAACTGGAGCCGATTCATCCGGCCATCTGCATTGCAAGCTGCCGGCTTCCGGATTTCCACGGCGATCCGGCGGACAGACTGATTGTTGCCACGGCGCTGGTTTTGGGCCTCCCGCTGGTTTCCGCGGACGCCGTCATCAAGACCTGGAACCGCCACCATGCGCAGATCCAGATCGTGGAAATTTGATTGTCAAAACCGCGGAAGGTTTAACCTGAAAACGGTTTTTGGACAGGATTTCCAAGATGAACAGGATTCAAGAGAGAAAACCTGCTTGGAAATCGTTTTGTCCGTAGCCCACCCGGCATAAATCAATGAGTCTTGCCGCGCGGTTCGAGGGAAGGCCGAAATAGAGTCGAGCAGGCCGAAA
>CAYSKK010000002.1:0-336093 GCA_964431635.1 uncultured Chthoniobacter sp.
TTTCCGTCTATTTTCAGATAATCCGCCCCTCTGGACATCTGTCTTTCAAGATTCATGGCAGGCCGACGGGATGAGAACCCTGGTTCGACTGCCTGCGCGAAAGCGCAAATCGTCATGCGCAAAGCCACACCAGCAGAGCCTGCCACAGGCAGGATAATCCCGTACGCGCTGCCATTTCGGCAATTTTTGACGTAACGACGCGAAATTAAATTCCGCTATTCCACTTGTCATTTGTCACACGGCAGGTGGGTGTGGACTTCCTGGCCGTTCCCGCGTGATTTTTTGCAACTTTGGTCTGGAATCGTTGTTTATCACCGGGAACGCTCAAAAATTTAAAACCCCATGAAGTTCCTGACTCGAATCCTATCCCTCTGCCTGCTCGGCGTCACTGCTCACGCCGCAGAGCCATCGAGGCCCAACGTCATCCTCATCCTGGCCGATGATCTGGGCTTCACAGACTACGGCTTCATGGGTCACAAGGTTGTGCAGACGCCGAACCTTGATCGCATGGCGTCGCAGAGCCTTCTCTACACCCGCGGCTATGTCATGCCCGTCTGCTCTCCTTCGCTGGCGTGTCTGCTCACTGGCAAGCTTCCGCACGCGCACGGCATCACCGGGAATGATTTGAGCAAAACCGCGGCGGCGGCGGCCGACGCGCGCGCGGCGGGTGCAAAGGGACGATCGCCTCTGACTCATCAACTCCTGAGCAATTCATTTCTTCTGCCGAAAATGCTCACCGAGGCCGGATACCTGACGTTTCAAACCGGCAAACTCTGGAACGTCTCGGCTGAAGAGGTCGGATTCACTTCCGGAATGACCAACGCCGAAGGTCGCCATGGCGGAGCCGGGCTCGACATCGGCAGAAAGACGATGCAGCCGATGTTCGACTTCATCGCCAGCGCGCAAGCACAGCACAAGCCTTTCTTTGTGTGGTATGCGCCGATGATGCCTCATCACCCGCACAATCCGCCCAAAGAGTATCTGGCGCATTATCAAGGCAAGGGATTGAGTCCGAATGCGGAGAAATACTACGCGATGGTCGAGTGGTTCGATAAAACCTGCGGTGAACTCGATGAACACCTGACCCGGCTTCATCTCGCCGAGGATACGGTCATCATTTACCTCGCCGACAACGGATGGGATGCGGAGCAAGGGAATCGCGCCAAGCTGTCGCCGTATGAAATGGGGATTCGGACTCCGATGTTTATCCGCTGGCCGTCAAAAGTGGCCGCGCAACGGGATGACGAGACGCTGGCTTCCATCCTCGATTTTGTTCCCACCGTCCTGAGCATCTGCGGAGTGAAGGTGCCCGCGGAGCTTCCAGGGCTGAACCTTCTCGACCGCCCGGCGATGACTGCGCGGAAATCCATTTTTGTGGAAGCCTACACGCACGACATCGCCGCGCTCGACCACCCGGAGAAGAGCCTCGTGACTCAAGTGGTCATCAACGGATGGTCGAAGCTGCTCATCCCCGGCACGGTGCGACCGGACAAGGCGTTCACCTCCGCTCCCAAGACCATCGAACTGTTTGACCTCAAATCCGACCCGCTGGAAAAGAAGGACCTGGCGGCGGACCGCGCTGAGGAAGTAAATCGGCTGCAAGCGCTGCAAAAAGCCCAGTGGAGCTATTGAGGAGACGCTCCTCCCTTACGCGCCGCCGGATCCTGCTGCTACACCGGAATTGAGTTCACCAGCCGCTCCTCGAGTTGCCCGCGGAGGAGCATGTGGAGCTGCGGGTTGCGCAGAGCCAGGATCTCCAGTGCGGCCAAGGCGGCGTTGGAGGGTTCCAGGACGGTGGTCACCGGCACATTCGAGGGGGTCCTCAGCGAGGACCAAACGTCTTCCGGGAAGTCCTTGAAGCTGGCGGGAATGGTGATCACGGGAACCGTGGTCGAGGCGGCGATCGTGGGACCGGCACCGTTTGAGCGTCCGATAAATGCAATGATCACGGTGTCGGGCACCTGCTGGACGAGCCGGTGGAGTTCGTTCAGCCCGCGGACCGGCTCCTTGTGGATCGAGCAGGTCGCGATCGTGACATTGAGGCGGCAGGCCTCCGCCGAGCCTCCGCACAGCTGGTCGAGCGCCTTCCCCACGGGGGAGACATCGTCCTTGTCGGAGCCGCGCCAGATGACGACCTGCTGGAACGGCAACCGGAAACCGTCGGTGATCCCGGCGACGCGCCGGTATTTTTCGGCGACATCGTCGAGCTTGCCTCCATCCCGATACGCCTGCTTGTCGATATAGGCTCCATTCTCGAGCACCCGCCAGGAATCATTGTCGATCACGTCGGCAAGGAGCAGCTCTCCCCTCTTCGTCAGACCGAACTCGACCTTGAAATCAACGAGCGTCCGGCCCTCGATCTGCCAGGCCTTTTCGAGAGCGAGAAATGCGCAGCGGGCGATTTTTGTGATTTCCGGGAAAAGCTTCCACTCCCCGGGCCGCCCGAAAACCTCGCTCCCCTTCAGCGTCAGAAACGGCTTCTGCGAGGGAACCGGCTTCGACGGTTCATAGAGAGCGATCGCGCCATCCGAGTATTCCATGAGCGGGTCGTCGCAGAGAAGGGTGTGCTGATTCCACTTCCGGCCGTTTGTCTTGAGAAAAAACTCGACCAGCAGCTTCGGAAACAGGTGCCCCTTCGCAAGACCCGGCATCCGCTTGAGGTAGGAACCATGCGCTTCGCGCCGGACCACCACCTCATACGGAAGCATTTTGCACAAGGGAGCCAGGAAGGTGGTTGCATCGACCTGCTCGTCAAAAGCCACCGGAAGGCCGCAGGCCTTGAGGAGTCGGAACACGTTGCAAGTCGTGCGGGTCGCAAACGCGGCTTTGCCCTCGATCAGGTCGTGCTTTGCGCCGTCCCCTGCGGTGATGTCGTCCTTCGAGAGGATCAGCACTTTTCCCGGGTCCTTTCCGTAAGCGCGGATGATCTTGGTTTTTCCTTCGGCGATCAGGGTGCCTCCGGCTCGTTTTGTTGTTTTCCTTGTCATTGGGAAATTTCGTTTCGGGGCATCTCCTCGTCGGCGAACGGGGTTGCGTCGCGACAATGGTGGGCCATCGCGCCGGAATATGATCTCTTCGCGCGGGGACTGGCAAGCGCTGGATTGGAAAAAACTGCGCGCTATTTCCCGGCCTTTTCCCTGCAGAAAGGATTCGGGCCGGGCACCACGGCACCGGTGTCCTGGAAGAAATCCTCCAGCCGGGCGACCGGCGGCCCGACGCACCGGGTTTTCCTAATGCTTGTCGCCATCATTCCAGCGCTTGTCGATCCAGCGTGGGGGCTCGTTGTTTTTGTTCCATTCATCCCAGAGGACCTGAAGAGACCGGACCTTCTCCGGCTCGCTTGCAGCGAGATCGTCCTTCTCCCCGGGATCTGTGGCGAGATTGAAGAGCCGCAACGGGGCATCGAGCGACGTCTTGGAAAGCTTCCAGTCGCCCTTGCGGACGGCATACTGGACGCCGAACCGCCAGAAGAGCGCCTCGTGCGGCACGGCGTAGGATTTGCCCTCGAGCAAAGGCAGGAGATTGACGCCGTCGAGCTTCCAGTCCTGCTCGATCTTTCCCCCCGCTGCGGCGACGGAGGTGGGGAGGATGTCGAGCTGGATCACCGGCTGGTCGAGAACCTGCCCCGGCGGAATCTTTCCCTTCCAACTGACGATGAACGGCTCGTGGATCCCGCCTTCCCAGAGCGTCCACTTCGTCCCTTGGAACGGCTTGTTATCGACCGGATTTCCGCCGCCGTTGTCGCTCAGGAAGAAAACCAGCGTATCCTCCTCCAGCCCGAGGGAGCGAAGCTTTTCCATGATCCGCCCGATGATGTCATCGAGCTGGGAGACGTCCGCGCAATACTTCCGGCGGTTCGGCGGCATCGAGGGATCGAACCGGCTCAGCCAAGGCTCGGCACCGATCTGCTGCGCGTGAATGCCGGTGAACGGAAGATACAGGAAGAACGGCTTGTCGCGGTGCCGGTCGAGAAACGACAGCGCCTCGTCGCAGAACGCGTTCATGAAATTCGGCGGAGACGGAACCTTCTCCGTGCCACGAAAAAGAGGAGGAGGAGCCCCATCAGGGCCCTTCCAACTGATCCCGTAGGGCAGGATTCCCAAAAATTCGTCGAACCCCCGGTCGGTTGGCAGGTAGCCCGGCTGGTCGCCGAGATGCCACTTCCCGATCATTCCGGTGGAATACCCGAGCTTCTTCATCCTCTGAGGAAAAATCGCCGCGGCCATGTCGAGCACGCGCGGCCCCTTGTCTCCAGGCTGCGCCACCCCTTCCGCGTTGGCATCGAATCCGAACCTCTGCTGATACCTTCCGGTCATCAACCCCGCGCGGGTCGGACTGCACACGCAACCGGAAACATATCCGTTCAGGAATTTCGCACCCCCCTTCGCCAGAGAATCGATGTTTGGTGTCGGGATCTGCGTGTTCCCATAGGCCCCGGTGTCCGCATAACCAAGGTCATCAGCCAGAAAAATGACAACGTTTGGCGGACGGTCGGAGGCATGGACAACGGCAGAGACAAGGAGCGCCAGTAAGACAGATCGCGTGGTTTTCATATCATTCAGACTTGAGGACAAGCGGGAACGGTTGGTTTTCCATGGCCAGGGAAAAGAAGCTGGTTCGTCTTACTGAGGGAAAAACCAGAAATTAAAACAACGGCCCCGCTGCGGCCAGCGCCTCATGGTAGAGCGGGTGGCGCCCGCTGCGGCCCAGTTCGGCAAGCAGAATATCCGCCACCCCTTCACGCCCCGCACCGAGGGTCATCGTGGAATCAGGAACGCCGGGCACATGCAGGCTGGCGTGGAAGAACTGCGAGCCCGAAGCACGCGCGAGGCGGAAGGAAAATCTCCCGCCGCCCAACTCTATGGAAGCGATCCCCTCCCCTTCCACAACAGCCGTCGAAAAATCAACGCGATGCCCGCCGGGAGCCCGGAAGGACGTCTCGGACAACAGGCTCCACTTGAGCCTGCTGGCAAGCCAGCCGACAAGCAGAAGCGCCGTGGTTTTTGAATCCGGACCACAGGCGATCCGGACAGAGGAAATTTCCGGAAGGCAGGGAAGTGCAGCGGAATGGTCGAAGAGGTTCGCGAGGGCCAGCCGCCAGGGATGGAGGCGGGTCCAGTTCAGGTCGCACAACTCTGCGCCCGGGTCCGCCAGCGAGGCGATCCGGCCCGTCAGAGCAAATTGACCGGCAGGTTGCTTCCATGTGCGGCTGTCGAAGATCAGCCGGTCCACCCAGGACCAGAGCTGCACATCCAGCGGTTCGCGGAATTCCGCCTGAGACCAGAAACAGAGCGGCAGGTCGGAATCAAGGTGCGAAAACACGATGTTTGGAAGCGCGGCTGCGCTCCCGCCATCAAGTCGAAACGTGATTTGCTCCGAGCAGATCTGATGCCCTCCTTTGCCGACCAGATGGCAGTGCGCGCTGATCCATGCCCGGGCATCGGATCCGGCAGCCCCCGGATCGGCAAGGATCAGGATCGCCCGGAACGCATGGCGGCTGGCAATCGAGGAAAGAAGCTCCGTGTTGGCATCCATGGAGCCGGGATCCTCGGAGTAGATGACGAGGTTGATCAGCGAGGCGCGCGTCTTGGTATCGCCGTCCGATTCCCAGAGCTTTCCGAGCTCCCTGTCGATCCGGCCGATCTCGACCGGAAGGCCCGGCCCGTTCACAGCCGCCTCCATGTCGTTCCGTGTCGCTTGATGAGTTCCTCCGCCTCGGTCGGCCCCCAGGTGCCGGCGGAATAAAATGCGAGGTCGTCGGACCTCGTGCTCCACGCCGCGTGGATGGCATCCACGAATTTCCACGCCTCCTCGACCTCGTCCCGCCGTGCAAAAAGCGTGGGATCTCCACTCATGGCATCCAGAAGAAGCCTCTCGTAAGCCTCCGGGGTCGCCTTTCCAAAACTCGTGCCATAATGAAAATCCATCTTCACCGGCTCGATCCGGAGGCTGGAGCCCGGCATCTTCGCGCTCATGCGCAGTGAAACCCCCTCGTCCGGCTGGATCCGGATCACGAGCACGTTGTCATCGACCGCCTCGCCGGTCGCCTTGAACAACACCGGAGGAACACTTTTGAAATGCACGGCAATCTCGGTCCCCGCCTTCGGCAGCCGCTTTCCAACCCGGATAAAAAACGGGACTCCCGCCCACCTCCAGTTGTCCACGTTCACCTGGAGGGCGACATACGACTCGGCCGTCGATTCGGGATGCACATTCGCCTCGTCGCGATAGGCCGCCACCCGCTTTCCGTTGATGGCGCCGGCCCCGTATTGCGCCCTGATCACGCGGCGGAAGACATCGTCCCCCTCCAGCGGACGCAGCGAGCGCAGCACCTTCACTTTCTCGTCCCGGATCGCATCCGCATCGAGACCGGTCGGGGGCTCCATTGCCGTGAGGCAGAGAAGCTGGAGAAGATGGTTCTGCACCATGTCGCGAAGCGCTCCGGCCTTGTCATAATATCCCGCACGGTTCTCGACTCCCAGCGGCTCGCTGGCGGTAATCTGGATGTGGTCGATGTATCGTGCGTTCCACATCGCCTCGAAGAGGGCGTTGGCAAAGCGGAGAACCATGATGTTCTGGGCGGTCTCCTTCCCCAGATAGTGGTCGATCCGGTAGGTTTCCTTTTCGGGAAATGCCCCCTCGACGAGGTCGTTCAGATGGCGGGCGCTCGGAAGGTCGGTGCCGAACGGCTTCTCCACGATCACCCGGGACCACCCCCCGTTCACCGGCCTGTTCAGCCCGCTCCGGCTCAGGTTTTCGAGGATCACCTCGAACTGGCCGGGCGCGGCCGCAAGGTAAAACAGCCGGTTGCCGCAGGTTCCGCGCGTGGCGTCGATCCTCGAGAGCAGTTCCGCCAGCGACTCGTAGCCTGCAAGGTTGTCAAACTCGCTCCGGTGGTAGCAAATCGAGGAAGCAAAGCTCTCCCACAGCGCATCGGCCACCGGCTGGCGGGAATATTTCCGCGCCGCCTCCCCGAGTTCCTTGCGGAAAACCTCATCGGTTTTATCCCGCCGCGCGAATCCGACCACATTGATCGCGGGTGGGAGCACCCCGTCCGCGGCCAGGTTGTAGAGCGCGGGGACAAGCTTCCGGTGGGTGAGGTCGCCGGATGCCCCGAAAATCACCAGCGAGCACGGCTCGGGCTGCGTCCTTCCGGTCAGCCCCTCCCGGAGCGGGTTGCCTGTGTGTGGAGTGTTCGGCATGGTCGCGGGGTGTTTATCGGTTTGCCAGCCGCCATTCAACCGGGAAAGCTGGATTCATGAACTGGCAACAACTGCTCAGAATAGCAGAAGAGGTCGCCGCCGCAACTCTCGCCGAACTGCCGGGGGACATCCGCAGCAGGATCGACGATGTCCCGATCCTCATCGAAAAGCACCCGTCGCCGGAGGACGTCGCGGACGGCATCGAGCCGGATACCCTCGGATACTTCGATGAGGACGAGACAGGACTCGTCCGGATCCGCCTCTGGCTCGACAACATTCTGGACTTTGCCGATGAGGATCCCTCCATCTTCCGCGAGGAAGTCCGCACAACCCTCCTTCACGAGATCGGACACGTGCTCGGATGGGACGAGGACGAGATCGAGGAACGCGGGCTCGGTTGAAATTGAGCCTTGATTTGCCTCCTCCGGAGAGGGAAACTCCCCACCATGATTGAGCTGGAAGTTTACGCGGCCGGTGTCCGCAGGCCGGACAAGATGATGGGGCTGGCTCTGGAGCTCGATGTCCTGCCGGGACTGCGCTACAAGGTGGATACCAACCACGACATCATTTACATGGAATTCAGTGCCGTGGTCCCCACCCAGCACGATATCGAATCCATTTTCCGGAAAGTGGGACTGAACGCGAAATTCGTGGGCCAGCTCCCGCCGGAGGTCAGCTCCAAAAAGAAAACCGAGCGCATCGGTTGAGTTTCGCCGTCTCCAGGCGCTCCGGCTGACGTCTCCCATGCGGGTCTTCTCCATACTTAACGGACTGTTTTCTCCGATCCTCGCATCGCTGGGTGAACTGGCGATTCTGGCCGGCGATACGTTTGGCTCGATTGCGCGGGGAAGAGTCCGGATGGGCCTGACGATCCGGCAGATCGCGGAGATCGGATTCGGATCCCAGCTCGTCGTGGTGGTCACGGGCGCATTCACGGGCGCTGTCTTCACGGCACAGGCGTATTTCCAGTTTGCCAGCCTGAACATGGAAACTGCCGTCGGACCGGTCGTCACCCTGGCGATGTTCCGCGAACTCGGCCCCGCGCTGACCGGCCTGATGGTCGCCGGCCGGGTGGGTGCGGCGATGAGCGCCGAGATCGGCACCATGAAGGTCACCCAGCAGATCGATGCCCTCCGTGCGCTGGCCGTCAACCCCGTGGACTACCTTGTCGTCCCGCGCGCTCTGGCCATGCTCATCTCGATGCCGATTCTCGTCGTGGAGTGCGTCGGCCTGGGCGTCCTGGCCAGTTACTACGTCGGAGTCCATGTGATGGGCATCACCGGGGTGTATTTTGTCGCGAATGTCCAGAAGTTCACCGAGGGCAGCGACATCATGATGTCGCTCATCAAGGGCTTCGTTTTCGGCGGTCTGATCGTTTTCATCAGTTGCCGCGAGGGCCTCCGGGCCAAGGACGGGGCGGTCGGAGTCGGCCGGGCCACGACGGCCACCGTCGTCACCTCGTCGCTCGCGATCCTCATCACCAATTTCTTCCTCACCATGGCGCTGAACATCCTTTTCCCCGCCGGTCAGCGATGAGCGAGCCCCTGATCCACGTCCAGAACCTCGTCCAGCGGATCGGCGGACAGGAAATCCTGCGCGGCCTCACCCTGGACCTCTTCCCCGGCGAGACCCTCGTGCTGCTGGGAAAAAGCGGCGGCGGCAAAAGCGTTCTCCTCCGCCACCTGATCGGGCTCATGCGGCCGGTATCGGGAAGCATCGTCTTCGAGGGCAGCGAGATCACAACGCTCAAAGAACGGGAGTTGGAGCCGATTCGGAAAAAAATCGGAATGCTGTTCCAGGACGGGGCGCTCTTCGATTCCATGAACGTCTTCGACAACGTCGCGTTCCCACTGAGGGAACGCGGGGAGCACGACCCGGTGGTCGTCCGGGAGAAGGTCGCCCGCTCGCTCGCCATGGTTAACATGACCGGGCACGAGCACAAGATGCCGGTGAACCTCAGCGGCGGCATGCGCAAGCGCGTCGCTCTCGCCCGCGCGATCATCTCCCCGCCGGATGTCATCCTCTATGACGAGCCGACCGCAGGGCTCGACCCGATCGTCTCGGACAGCATCAACCGCCTGATCCGCCGGCTCCAGAGTCAGCTCCGCGCCACGTCTCTTGTCGTCACCCACGACATGGTCAGTTGCAACCGCATCGCCGACCGGGTCGCCCTCCTTCACGAGGGCCGCATCCACTTTCTCGGCACCATGCAGCAGCTCCGCGACGCCCAGGACCCGATCATCCGGGATTTTGTGGATGGACGCTCGGGCGAAACCGTTTATTGAAAAACCAGCACATGACCAGCGAAGAACGCTCCACTCAGACAAAGGTCGGCATTTTCATTCTGATCGGCATCATCACGATCGGCCTGATGGTCGTCTATTTCGGCCGCCTCGGCGAGGGCGTCAGGAACTATTACACCCTGCGGGTCGAGTTCCCGAATGCCAGCGGGCTGATCCGGGGCTCCGAGGTCCTCCTGGCCGGCGCCAAGATCGGACGCATGGTCAATGATCCGATCATCCTGCCCGACATGAACGGCGTTTACGTGGACCTGAGGATTTTTGACCATGTGAAAATCCCGAGCGCCAGCGAATTCACGATCGGCAGCTCGGGACTCCTCGGCGACAAATTCGTGCAGATCGACCTGAAGCCGGGAGCCAAGGATTCTCCTCCGATCGCTCCGGGCACCACCATCCAGGGCACGAATGACGGCGGCGGGCTCGGCGGCATGGCGGAGGACGCCGGCGCGCTGGTCGCCGAACTCCGCACGACGGTCGGCAACGTCAACTCGGTGGTCAAAAAGCTCGACACCGGACTCCTCAACGAGGAGGGCATCGCCTCCCTGAAGGAGACCCTCAAAAACCTCCAGACAACCAGCTCCTCGCTCGCGGCCGCCTCCGCAAAGGTTGATGGCGTCGTCGCGAAAGCCGAAACGACCATCGAGAGCGGCAAGGGCACGATGGACTCCGCAAAAAAGGCGGCGGACGAGCTCCAGCGTGCGCTGGCGGACATCCGATCACTCCTCCGCGAGGTCCGTCAGGGCCAGGGCGCGCTCGGAACGCTCATCGCCAACCGCGAAACCGCCGACAACCTCCGCGCCCTCGTCTCCAACCTCCGCAAATACGGAATCCTCTGGTATCGCGACGGGGAAAAATCCAAATCGCCCGCACCGGAGCGGTAGTTCCATGGGCTGGAGTTTCGACTACCTGATCGTCGGCGCCGGATTCTCCGGGCTCACGATGGCCGAACGCCTGGCCACTCAGGCAGGTGCCACATCGCTGGTCGTGGACAAACGCTCCCACATCGGAGGGAACGCCTGCGACCGCTACGACGACCATGGCGTCCTCATCCACACCTACGGCCCCCACTACTTCCGCACAAACTCACCGCGCATCCGTGAATACCTGTCGCAGTTCACCGAATGGCACTCGGTGGATTACCGGATCCTCTCCTGGACCGACGGCGCCTACTGGCCGTTTCCGATCAACCTGAACACGTTCGAGCAGCTCACCGGAAAAAAATCCACTCCGGAGGAAATGGCCGCGACGCTGGAGGCATGGCGCGAGCCGGTCGACTGCCCGGCGAACTCGGAGGAGGTCATCGTCTCGCAGGTCGGACGCGAACTCTATAAAAAATTTTTCGAGGGCTACACGCTCAAGCAATGGCGCCGGCACCCGCGCGACCTCGACGCCTCGGTCTGCGGGCGCATCCCGGTCCGCACGAACCGCGACGACCGCTACCTCACCGAGGATTTTCAGGCTCTCCCGGCGGCGGGTTACTCCCGCATGTTCGAACGCATGGTCGCCTCCTGCGCAGGACGGGTGAAAATCCTCCTCAACACCAGCTACCGGGACGTCCTCCCTCACGTCTCTTTCAAGCGCATGATCTACACGGGTCCTGTCGATGAATATTTCGACTTCAGCGAAGGCCGCCTGCCCTACCGCTCGCTGCGGTTCGAAGAGGAGTCGTTCACTCCGGAGCAGCTCGTTTCGCGCGAGCCGGTCTCCGGAAAAAAAGGCTTCTGGCAACCGGCCATGCAGGTGAATTACCCGAACGACCACGACTACACGCGGATCGTCGAGATGAAGCACGCGACCGGACAGCTCTGCGAAAACACGACGATCGTGCGCGAATACCCGGACGACTTCGGCCCGGGCAAGGAACCCTACTACCCGATCCCGGCCCTGGACACATCGGCCATCTACGCGCGTTACAGGGAGCGCGCCGCCACCGAGGCGAACACGTCGTTTATCGGGCGCCTCGCCACCTACAGGTATTACAACATGGATCAGGTCGTGGGCATGGCCCTCGCGGAATTCGACAGGATCTCCCAAAAGTAGCCGGACCCGCCTTGGAGCGGGCAACTCGCTGAGGAGCGCCGGAGTTCATCTGATTCCGCATCGCCTGCGCCGCTTCCAGCCCGGACGCCCGTTCCATCAATTTCCAGCATTCAAACCCGCAAAAAAACGCCGCGCCGGAATCCGGAGCGAAATAGTGCGTCCGGATAATCCTCGGCACTCGACAGGACCGCAGTTCACGCTTAGTTTCCCCCCAATGTCCAATCCGGAAAACGAGCATCCGATGGAGGCGGTCGGGACGTCCACTCCCCATCCCGGCGGGCAAAGGACATTTTACCGCATCGACGGGGAGAGCGGAACGCTCCTGCCCTGCTCGCAGGGCGAGGCGCAGGTCATCGTTTACAACTCCCCGACCATCGACGATGAGGCGGATCTGCTCGAGCTCCACAACATCGACTACCATACGCTCCAGTCCTCGCTGGATCCGGACGAACTCTCCCGCCTGGAGTTCGAGCACGACCACGCCGCATTCATTTTCAAGCGCCCGAAGAGCTTCTGCGCGGATGACAATTTCCTCCTGAAGCTCACCTCGACAGGCGTCTTTGTTTACGAGGACTACCTGGTCGTCGTGATGCCCGATGACGCCCCGCTCTTCGAGGGCCGCGTCCCGTTCAAGATCCACTCGATCCAGGATGTCATCCTCCGGCTCCTCTACCAGACCATCTCGCATTTCGAGGGCCACCTGAAGGCGATCAACATGCTCTCGGACTCGCTGGAGCGCCGGATCATCACCTCGATGGAAACGAAGCATCTGCTCAACATGTTCGCGCTGGAGAAAAGCCTCGTCTACATCCTGAACTCGATCAGCTCGAACTCGATGCTCCTCGACCGCCTGAAATCAGCCGCCGACAAGCTCGGCCTGGACCACGAGCAGACGAACATTCTGGAGGACATCATCATCGAAAACCAGCAGTGCCTCCGCCGGGCGGACATCTATGCGCAGGTCATGCACGGCATGATGGACGCCCGCGCGTCGATCGTCAGCCACAACCTCAACATCCTGATCAAGCAGTTCACGATCTGGACGATCGCAATCATGCTCGCCAACCTCGTCGTCGGAATTTTTTCCATGAACGTCCGGCTTCCGATGCCGATGGAAAGCGCGATGTGGCCGTTCTACCTGATCAACGTTCTCGCCATCGGATCCGCCATCGGCGTCTTCTGGCTCTCTCGCGTGAGAAAATGGTGAAGCTTCGTTTTGCCGCGCTCGCCTGCTTGGTCTGCGCGTGGGCGCATGGTGCCGAACCCCTGCGCGTCGGACTGGCGGGCGAGGAGCCGTTCGTCATCAAGGGGCCTCCGTTCTCCGGTGTCGCGGTGGATGTCTGGGAAAAAATCGCGGCGCTGAATTCCTGGACGTTCACCTACACGGCTTTTCCGACACTGGACGACGGGATCCGCGCAGTGAACGCCGGAAAAGTGGACGTGCTCGCAGGCAACGTCGGAATCACAAGGGACCGCCTTGCGCTTGTGGAATTCTCGCAGCCGTATTTCCGGTCCGGATTCCAGATCATGATCTCCGAAGCGCGGCCGCATTCCGTCGCACGTCTGGGAACCGACCTGCTGGACATCCTCCATCTTGAGATTTTCTGGTATGTGGTTGCGGCGGTCGTCGTCTTCACGGTCCTCGTCTACTTTTTCGAGCGCCGGCACAATCCGGATTTTCCCCAAACGACCGGCGCGGGGATGGCCGAGGCATTCTACTACGTGGTCACCCTGGCCCTCACCGGCAAGTCTGCCTACAAGGGGTTTCCCGGGGTGCTCGGCCGGCTCGTCATGGTGGCATGGATCCTCCTCGGCATCATCACGGTGGCCTATCTGACCTCCAGCATCACCAGCTCCATGACCCTTGAAAAAATCGGGAACCGGATCTCCGGTCCCGAGGACCTTCCGGGGAAGACGGTGGCCGTCGTCACCGGATCCACGGCGGAGCATTACCTGAGGGACAAGGGCATCACGACGTATCCGGCGGCGGATCTTGCTTCGGCCGTTGATGCCATGCTCGGGCAGAAGGCGGCCGCGATCGTCGATGACGCCCCTGTCCTGCAGAGCTACGACTTCAGCCACCCCCGGCTTCCCATCACTGAGGTGGGACCGGTTTTCGCCCCGCAGAATTACGGGTTCGCGCTCGCCATCGGAAGCCCGCTCCGGCTTCCGCTCAACCAGGCGCTTCTGGATCTGGGGGAATCGCGGACGCTGGCCGGAATTTTCCATGCCTACTTCGGCTCGGTCTACCAGCCGTGAGTTCCGGCTTTTCATCCTCCCCCGGCTGAATAACATTTTCCCTTATGAAACGTCTGGATACCAGCCGGCTCTCCCGCCCCCGGCTCTGCGTGCAGTCCCTCGCCCCCGCCTTCGGCGACAACTACAAGCCGGGCTACGTCGGCTTCACCCGCACCGGCTCGTCCCAGATGTCGACAGGCATCGCCTACGTCACCCGCTGGTCGCGCCTCAGTGACATCCATGTCTCCCACGTGCTCGTCGTCACCGGCAACAACGAGTGCGTCGAAGCGGTCGGCGGCAAGGGGATCGTCAAATCCCCGCTGAACAAATACTTCGACGACCCGAAGACACAGATCTTTTTCCGCAGGCCGCGGAAATGCACGGCGGCGGTCGGACAGAGGATCGCCGGGGTGGCGCTCGCCCAGGCCGGGATAAAATACGACGACCTCGTTCTCGCCGCGCAGATGCTGGAGGCGAGCTTCCTCCGCCGATGGATGCTGTCCTACTTCCATGGCACTCCCGGACAGTTTCTCGGGCGCCTCCTGAACCGGGACAACCGCTGGATCTGCAGCGAACTCGCGGCTTACTGCCTCGATTGCCAGCCCGAGTATGCCGACAAGGGAGTCCTTGCCAAACCAAACCACGCGATCGATCCGCAGGAGCTCTTCGAGGATCAGGAGGTCTTCGCCAGCTGGCACGTCGAGCCGGAGGAGGGTCCGAAATCCTCCACCGTCCGCACGGCGTGAACTATCGGGGCCGCATCGCTCCCACCCCCACCGGGTTCCTTCACCTCGGACACGCGGCGACATTCCACACGGCCTTCCGCCGCGCCCGGGAGGCGGGAGGCGGGGTGATTCTCCGCATCGAGGATCTCGATCCACACCGGTGCCGCCGGGAATTCACCGAGGCCGCCATCGAGGATCTCGAGTGGCTCGGAATCCGGTGGACCGGCGCACCGGTTTTCCAAAGCGAAAGACGGAGCCTGTATCTCTCGGCATGGAAGCGCCTCCGCGACGCGGGATGGATCTACCCGTGCACCCGCTCGCGCAAGGAGGTCGCCACCCTTGCCCCGCACGAGGAGGAGCCGGTCTTCCCCCCCGAATGGCGGGTCGATCCGGGGGCTTCCAATGCCTTCGCGTCCCCGGCGGGATTCAACTGGCGCTTCCGTGTCCCGGACAACCGGTGCGTCACATTCCACGACGGAAACTTCGGAAAAGTCGAAAAGACCGCCCTGGTGGACTTCGGCGACTTCCTCGTCTGGAACCGCGACGACATCCCGGCCTACGAGCTCGCTGTCGTGGTCGATGACGCGGAGATCACCGAGGTCGTCCGCGGAGCCGACCTCCTGACATCGACCGCCCGCCAGATCCTCCTCCACGAGGCCCTCGGCCAGCCCCCTCCCCTCTGGTTCCACTGCCCGCTCGTCCGGGATGACGACGGAAAGCGCCTCTCCAAACGCGCCGGCGGCCTGGGCATCAGCGAGCTCCGCGCATCGGGAAAATCTCCTTCCGCTGTTCTGGAAATGGCGCGCGCGATGAGCCGCGGGCAGACGCTTGTCGAGGGTGTGATGAACAGGGGGTGAACCAGCGGGAACGGGCGTCCCGCCGATGCCGCGAGATTGGTTCATGCTGCGGCAGCGAAGAGGGAGCTGCACAGGTTGGGTTCGGATTTGTTCCGGGGTGCGCAGGGCTTCGCCGTAGAGGCGTTTGCGGCCGTGCGCGGCTTGCGCACCGGGCTTGGCGTTGAGGCGCGCGTCCTTGCGGATGAGCCCGATCAAGGTGGTGTTTGCCGGAAGGTTGCGCAGCATTTTCTGTTGGTATAACTGCCGTCAACGAGCACGTGGAGGGCGGGGAAGACACCGCAAAGTGGACGGCTTGCCTCGTCGAGCGCTTCGACTTCCTTGCGGACCTGAGTAAAGATCGCCTCCTCGTGGACGCACTCCCTGGCGTAAAGGGAGTAGTCGGCGCTCCAATCTTGAAACTGTTTGCCGAACACCGTAATCAGCGCCGGGACGGTATGACGCCCGGGGCACACGAGATGGGCCAGCAGATGTTCGCGCAGGCGGCGCGTGCAGGAGTCGGTGGTGGAGGCCTTTCTCGCGCACTGCTTCCAGAGCCCCTCCCATGCGCTCAGGAGCGGCGTTGCGTTTTTTTTCCCGCGATCGTGACCGGCGAAGGCGGGACGACCGGCCGGTGGGCGATGATGTTGGCTTTATCCTCGATGATCCACTCGATGATCTCGCCCTTTTGAAACTCCATGGCCTCGGCCACGGCGGTCGGGAAGTTGATGTAGTATTGGTCGGCTCCCTGTTTGCGGGAGATGAGCTGGACTTTGGTTGGGTATCCCATGGTTGGCTCTCTCTTTCTGGTTGGTTGTTAATAATTATTCTAGCGTATATACTAGACCTTTGAACGCGGTAATCAAGCCGAAAAACATGAAAACTAGATCTCCGATCCAGAAAGAACCAATCTCGAGTCTCCGGCGGGACGCCGATGCCTGGAGTTGGGCCTTTGACTGGATAATCTGCTGCAGAAACGGAGTCCCGGAATCGTGAACCGCTCAAAGTTTACGAAAGGAGGCGGGAATGAAGATAACATGATTCAGGACAGCCGTTCCGCCAGTTCAACTGGTGTTCGCGCTCTGAGCAGGGCCTCGCGCTTGGCGGGCACCGCCAGCATCCCCGCAATCTGACCGAGCAGATCCAGATGAGATTCCGGGCGTTCGGCCGGAGTGACGAGCAGGAAGAAAAGATGCACCAGATTGTCCGCTTCGGACGAGAAAGCGATGCCGTCGGCGGAGCGGCCCACCACCACCAGCGGTTCTGCCAATTCCGGGCACCGCGCGTGCGGCAGGGCGATTCCGTTGCCAAGATCAGTGGGGATCTCCGCCTCACGCGAAAAGACCAATCCCACCAGCTCTTGTGCGCCAATACCGGTCGGCAGGTGCCCGGATGGCACGCTCGCCGCCATCTCCCGGATGGCGGCATCACGATCCGTAGCTGCGAGCGGACAGACAATGCTTCCGCGCGCGATGGCATCCAGGAGACGTCCGGGGCTTTTACGAGCACCCTCTTTGCCGAATGCGGTCTCCACATAGTCGAGCAGGTGGCCGCGAGTGACCAATCCAACCGGCTCTCCCGCGCCAGAGACCACACACACCGGGCTACCCTGTCCGACCATGGCAGCAAAAACCTGCGCGACCGGATCATCGGTGCAAGCCCGGCACACTGGGCGGACGAAATCCCGCCAGTTTTCCTCCGTGCGGTCGGCCCCCAGTTCCGCAGTGACTACGTAGCCTTCGATGTCCCCGTTCTCCGGATGAACCACAGGGTAATAGCGGTGGGGGTTGCGGTTGATCGCCGCAGCGGCACCGGCGTAATCCATGCCCGAGTGAATGCTCGACACCCGCTCCCAGGGAATCATCGCCGAACCGATCGGCCGTTGCCCGAGCTCGCCGAAACTCTCCAATGTCAAACGCAATCGGATTTCCAGCAGTTTTTCGCGGGCGACATCCCGATGGAGCCCGCCCGTCTGCATGACAAGCCGGGCCATCGCCACCGCCGCCTCGGCTTCCTCGAAGACGGCTTCAGACACGCCCTGGCGCTCCAGCTCGGCGCGCTCGCCGAGATACCTTGCGCGCACAACGATCCTAACATTCGGGTTCAACGCGCGTGCGGCAGTGACGATGGCCGCCCGTTGTCCGCCATCCGGCACGGTGACGACGAGGTCGCTTGCGGTGGTGAGCCCGGCTTGTTCGAGAATGATCCCGCTGCTGGCATCCCCGTAAATGGCGTGCTTGCTCTGCCCGCGCAGGGCGGAAACCGCGTCCATGTTCATGTCCACGACAACAACCGCGAGTCCGGACTCTTCGAGGACCCGATGGATTGTGCGCCCGACCGGGCCGTAGCCGACGAGAACGGCCCGTCGATTTCCGAGCCCGGTGGGGGAGGGTTGTTCGGGCGGGATGCCGGCCGCCGAAAGACGTTTTTCGGCACGGGCATTCAGCAGATTCCACAGCGCGGGCCTGCGCCGCAGCCATGCCTCGATCGCGGGCAATTTGCGGAACAGAAATGGGTTGAGCGTGATGGAAAGAATTGCGGCCGCGACGAGAACGTTGTGGCCCTCGACGGGCATCAAATGGTAACGCCGCGCCAGATCGGAAAGGATGAACGAGAACTCCCCGATTTGCGCCAGCCCCAGCGCAACGGTCAGAGCGGTGCGCGCCGAGTACCCCAGCACGGCGACGATGAGCAATGCCGTCAGCGGTTTGACCAGCAAAATGACCCCGAGCGCCGCCAAAATCATTAATGGTTCGCGGACGAGATAGCTCGGATCGAAAAGCATGCCGACCGAGACAAAGAAAAGCACGGCGAAGGCGTCTCTCATGGGCAGGGCGTCAGCGGCGGCCTGCTGGCTCACCGGGCTCTGGGCCACAACCATCCCGGCGAGAAAGGCCCCGAGCGCCATGGAAGCGCCAAAAAAGAAGTAAGAGCCCGCGGCCACGGCAACCGAAAAAACCAGCACCGTGAGGGTGAACAGTTCTCGCGAGCGCAGTGTGGCCACTTTGACCAAGAGCGCAGGGATGATCCGAGCGCCCGCCCAAAGCACGATGGCGACCAGCAGCACGAGCTTCCCAATGGCGAGAGCGAGCGAACTCCAGAGCGTATCACCGGCGGCGGGAACCTGGGCGTGCGCATCCCCTATCGGCGCGGTTCCGAGCACGGGGATGAGCACGAGCAAGACGACGGTGAAGACATCCTCCACGATCAACCATCCGACCGCCACATGGCCCTCCCGGCTGTCGAGACGGTCCGAGTCCATCAGCACGCGCATGAGCACCACCGTGCTCGCAACGGCCATGGCCATGCCGATCACCGCCCCCGTCGAATAGGGAATTCCGAATCCACGGAACAGAAGCATGGCCGCCACCGTCGCGCTCAGGCTTTGCACAACCGCCCCGGGCAGTGCGACATTGCGAACGGCCAGCAAATCTTTGACGTGGAAATGCAGTCCCACCCCAAACATCAGAAGGATCACACCGACCTCCGCCAACTGCGTGGCCAGGACCTGATCGCCGACGAACCCGGGCGTGTATGGACCGATCAGCACCCCAGCGAGAAGATAGCCGACGATTGTCGAGAGATTCAGCCGTTGTGTGAGCAGTCCAAGCAACCACGCCGCCGTGAAGGCCACCGCGATTGTGGAGATGAGCGGGAGATCATGCATCTTTCGTCCTGCATTTTACCCTTTTGCGGATCAATCGACAACCCATGCGTGCAGTGACCAGTGACGTGGAAAAAGCGGGAGCGTCCGGCGCGGGTTGCAATGTTGGCGACATTGGCGGAGTGAAGGTGTTTATCGATGATCCACTCGATGATCTCGCCCTTTTGAAACTCCATGGCCTCGGCCACGGCGGTCGGGAAGTTGATGTAGTATTGGTCGGCTCCCTGTTTGCGGGAGATGAGCTGGACTTTGGTTGGGTATCCCATGGTTGGCTCTCTCTTTCTGGTTGGTTGTTAATAACTATTCTAGCGTATATACTAGACCTTTGAGCGCGGTAATCTAGCCGAAAAACATGAAAACTAGATCTCCGATCTAGAAAGAACCAATCTCGAGGAACGGGCGTCCCGCCCGTTTGGGGACTGGCCTGAAAACGCCCTGCGCCACTCACAGGCGGAAAACCAGCGCGATAGCGCATCGTAACGAGGGAAAGACGAATGTTTGGTGCAGGGAGCACAACCGAAACGAAGTGAAGCATCGCCTGCTCCCTGTATGAGCGAAACCCAGCGGGGATTTTTCATGCGTTTGCCCTGTGATTTTCGCTATTGCACGCGGAGGAACCCGGGAGCAAAATAACCTGATGGGCACCTTCATCGTCGGCATTCTCCTCGTCATCATTGCGGTGGTCGTTCTCGGTGCGCTTTTCGCAATCGGCCAATACAACGGGCTTGTGGCATTGCGCAACCGCTTCAAAAACGCGTTTTCGCAAATCGATGTGCAGTTGAAGCGCCGCTACGACCTGATTCCCAACCTTGTGGAGACCGCGAAGGGCTACATCAAGCACGAGCGCGAAACCCTCGAGGCTGTGACGCAGGCCCGCAACCTCGCGCAGGCGGCCGGAGGGCGGGCCGCCTCGAACCCCGGCGACCCGCAGGCGATGAAGGATCTGGCCGGTGCCGAGGCGGGGCTCACCGGAGCCCTCGGTCGCCTCCTCGCCGTGGCGGAAGCCTACCCCGACCTCAAGGCCAACCAGAACATGATGCAGCTCACCGAGGAGCTGACCTCGACGGAAAACAAGGTCGCTTTTGCGCGGCAGGCCTACAACGATTCCGTGATGGCCTACAACACGAAGCGGGAGGTATTCCCCACGAACATCATCGCCGGCATGTTCAACTTCCTTCCGGCCGAGTTGTTCCAGATCGACAACCCGGAGGAGAAGCAGGCACCGAAAGTCTCGTTTTCATGATACGGCCGGAGCGATCCGCCTTCGCTCAACAGGCGGCCGGCTCACGCGTCGTTCCGGTCTGGACAGAAATCGTCGCCGACGGGGACACCCCGGTCTCCGCATTCGCCAAGCTCGGCGGAAACTCCCCGTCGTTTCTTCTTGAGTCCGCAGAGCAGAACGACCTGGTCGGGCGCTTCTCCTTCATCGGCTTCGACGCACAGGCCACCTTCACCGCGCATGGAAAATCGGTGACCCTTACCGAGGAGACGCTCACGAAAACCTACGTGGCGGAGCGCGACCCCCTCGACGAACTGGAGCGCTGGATGGACAAATACCGGGCTCCCCGGAATCCCGACCTCCCGCCGTTTTGCGGCGGCGCGGTCGGCTACCTCGGCTACGACTGCGTCCGGTGGTTCGAACCGACGATTCCCGAAGCGCCGAAGGACGAACTCGGGATCCCGGACATGTTTTTTCAGATCACCGGGTCGGTCGTGATCTTCGACCACAAGCGGAGGAGAATCCAGATCGTCGCCAACGCATTTCTCGACGACCGCGGGGTTGATGCCGCCTATGATTCCGCCTGCAAAAGGATCGGGCAGATCATCCAGGCGCTCCGGCACCCGATCGCGTTCGATCCGATCTTCACAGGCACCACGCCTCCCGCCGCGGAGGCGAGCTCCAACACGACGCGCGAGGAATATCACGCGATGGTCCGCGCCGCGCAGGAATACATCCGCGCCGGCGACATCTTCCAGATCGTCCCGTCGCAGAGGTTTGAGACGGAATTTTCCGGCGACGCGCTCGATCTCTACCGCTCGCTCCGCTTTGTGAACCCCTCCCCGTATATGTTCTGCCTCCGCTGCCCGGGTGGGTATGCGCTGGTCGGAAGCTCCCCGGAGGTTCATGTCCGCCTCACCGGACCGCTTGTGGAAATCCGTCCGATCGCCGGCACGCGACGCCGCGGGGAGACTCCGGAGGAGGACGCCGCAAACGCGGAGGATCTCCTCGCCGACCCGAAGGAGCGCGCCGAACACCTCATGCTCGTGGATCTCGCCCGCAACGATGTCGGCCGGATCGCGGAGTTCGGCTCGGTGAAGGTCACCGATTTCATGAGCATTGAGCGCTACAGCCACGTCATGCACATCGTCTCCCACGTCTCCGGGCATCTCGCCGGGGGCCGCAGCGCCTACGACGTCATGCGCGCCACCTTCCCCGCCGGCACGGTCTCCGGCTCCCCGAAGGTCCGGGCCATGCAGATCATCAACGAGCTCGAAAAAAGCAAGCGCTGCTCGTATGCCGGCGCGGTCGGGTATTTCGGGTTCGACGGGAACCTCGACTCCTGCATCGCATTGAGGACCGTCCTGCTCAAAGACGGACGCGCCTATGTCCAGTCGGGAGGCGGCGTCGTCGCAGATTCAACCCCCGAGGGAGAATATCAGGAAACCGTCAACAAGGCGATGGCCGCCATGCGGGCGATCGACCGCGCCAGGAGGGACCCATGATCCTCGTCATCGATAACTACGATTCGTTCACCTACAATCTCGTCCAGTATTTCGGGGAGCTCGGCGCGGAGATTGTCGTCAAGCGGAACGACGAAATCACGATTCCGGAGATCGAGGCTCTCGCCCCGCAGAGGCTCTGCATCTCGCCCGGTCCCTGCACGCCGAACGAGGCCGGCATCAGCTGCGACGTCATCCGCCACTTCGGCGGAAAAGTCCCCATCCTCGGCGTGTGCCTCGGTCACCAGAGCATCGGCCAGGTCTATGGCGGCGAAGTCGTCCGCGCCGGCCGGCTCATGCACGGGAAAACCTCGCCGATCCACCACACCGGCGAAAACGTCTTTGCCGGACTGCCGAACCCGTTCGAGGCCACCCGCTACCACTCGCTTCTTGTGAAACGTGAAACCCTTCCGGACTGCCTCAAAATCACCGCCGAGACCGAAGAGGGGGAAATCATGGGGCTCGCCCACCGGGATCTTCCGGTCTTCGGCGTCCAGTTCCACCCGGAATCGATCCTCACCAAAGTCGGGAAGAACCTGCTGGAAAACTTCCTTTCCACCTGAGCGGAATGCGCCGGGGAGAGGACAACGCGGAGCAAGCCGCCATCGCCGGAATCCGCGCAGTTTACGCGGAGCTGGCAAATCGTCCTGTCGAGCGTTCCTGCACGCTCCGCACCGAATGCTGCCGGTTCCGCCTGACCGGGAAGACTCCGCACCTCACCAGGGGCGAGGCCCTTGTCGCCGCACGGGCATTCAAAGCCACGGGAAGGAAGGCACTTCCCCCTTCAGCAGACTGCCCCTTTCTCCACCCGCAAACCTCACGGTGCCTGATCTACGACTCTCGCCCGTTCGGCTGCCGCACACACTTCTGCGCCCCGGCGGGCGGCCCCTATGCCCGCCGCGATGTGGCGGATCTCATCCGGCAGCTGGAAGCCATCGGCCACACCCTCGGCGGACGCGACGCCCGCCCGATCGAAGCCGCAGTCGCGGAATACCTGTGACCGGTTGAAATGGCGCAGCCCGTCCCGGCTCGGCCGACTCCCCTCGCCATTTATCCCCCGATGACGGCCCCCCTCACCACGCCTGGAGCAAGTTCCATTTTCGCCTCGTGGCAGGGGATACCCCTCGCACTTCAAAAACATCCAGGGGAATCCCGACTTCTGCGATTTTTTGCGGTCCATCCTGCCAAGTTTCCGCTTCCCTCTTTCCAAAGGGTGGAAAACGCCAAAGCAAGCCCCCGTCGATCAGTGTCCGCTCCGCCTTCAACTTTCTGACTTCAGCTTTTCCGCCTGAGCCAGGCTACGGTTTCGTCAATCCCCTTCTGGAGCGTGAACGGCCCCCTTCCGATGACATCGAAGGTTTTTCCCATCGGGGTCGGATAGTCGCTGGTCATGCTGCGGTAGCGGGACGATGTCAGGTAAAACTGCTTTCCACGGACAGTCGTGATCACATCGCCGGCGAGAGCGATGGCGCGAAGGAGGGGACGGGGGATCTTCGGGGCGGGACGCCCGCAGAGGGCCAGACAGAATCCGCTGGCCCAGGCGTAGATGTCGGCTACCTCATCGCCGACATAGAAGGTCTGCCCGTTCACCCTCTCCTCCGGCAGCTCCAAGACGCGGAGCATTTGCCAAACCACGTTGCCGACATAGGCGTAGCACCGGCGGACCGGTGCCCCACCGGGGTGAAAATAGATCCCCTTTTCCGCGATGCGCCAGAATTCCTGCGGGTATCTCCAGTGCCACGGACCCCAGACATTCGTCGGCCGCACGAGCGTCCAGCAGCACGACAAATCCGCTTTGCGCGTCAATTGCTCCGTAATCACCTTGCTCTGGCCGTAAACAGTGTGCGGAAAATAGTCTTCATCGCCGGCCGGGAGGCGGATTGGTCCCGCCACATATTGGGAGGAAACAATGATAGCCCGCTTTACAGAGGGGGTCGCCTTCACTGCCGCGAGAAAATTCGCCGTTCCATCGGTGTTCGCCCGATAGCCTTCCTCGACCGTCGTGTTCTCATCGCAATCCGCGCGGGCGGCGAGGTGGAAGACAGCATCCGGCGCGAAGTCGGTCATGGCCCGGCGCAGCGCTTCCGCATCCAGCAGGTCTCCCTTCCTCCACAGCCCCGACTGCTCTTCGCACCGGGGGGCCGCAATGTCGAAATTCCTCACATCGTCCCCCCGGCGGACCAACTCCGTCACAAGATTGGTGCCGATAAACCCGCTGCCGCCGGTGAGGAAGACCTTCATGTGCAGCAGTGTTGCAAAAAAAATGGGGGCCGGGCACGAAATATTCACGCGTCATTTCCCGCTTCCGCCAACCTGCGATTGCCAGCAAATCCCCGCGCGCATATAGATGGATCCGCATGGATGGAAAAAGCGGACAGCCTCCCCTTGTCGTGGTGGCCGGGCAGATCCCGCCCCCGACAGGCGGACAGAATGTCATGATCCGGAGAATCCTCGACGAGGTGTCGCAGGACTCCCGGTGGAGGGCAATCCATCTGCCTTTTTACTTCACACCGTCTTTTTCGACCGTCCGCAGGTTGCGCTTGGCGAAACTCATCGAGCTTGTTGCCGTGTGGTTCCGGTTTCTGCGGTTGGTGATCCGGTGGGGTCGCCCGTCGCTCCTGCTTTATCCCAGCGGGGGACCGCAGACCGTGCCCGTCGTCAGGGATGTCCTGCTTCTTCCACTTTTCTGCGCGTTGAGCCGCAGGGTGATCGTCCAATTTCATGCCGCCGGCATCGCCGGCCGCCTGGGATCCAAACCCGGCGTTCTTGGGAGACTTTTGCGTTTCTCCTACCGTCCCGTCAGCGAGGCCGTCGTCATGACCGATTTCAACCGGTGCGATCCCGTTTCGCTCGGCATCGGGAAGGTTCATGTAATCCCCCACCGGCTTCCCGATGAGAATCCCGGCGGCAAGCTTCCCGACTACCCGGCGTTTTGTCATCCGCGGCCGGATTCCGGCAGTCCGGTGTTCAATATTCTTTACGCCGGACACCTCTACGATTTGAAAGGCGTTCCGCAGTTGATCGAGGCGTTCGGGATGCTTGCGCCCGGCCCGTTTGCCGTTCGCCTCATTCTCATGGGAGAGTTTCTTCCGCCCTACACCGAACGGGCGTGCCGGGACAGGATCCGTGAGATTGGGATTGCAGACCGCGTTGAGATCACAGGCGTCTTGGGGGACTCCGAGAAAGCCGGAAAATTCCGCGAATCCCACTTGTTTGTTTTTCCCTCCATCGCCCCTTACGAATCCTTCGGCCTCGTCATGGCGGAAGCCATGATGTGGGGCTTGCCAATCGTGGCAACCGACTGGCGGGGAAACCGCGATGTAGCCGGGCCGGATGCCTCGTATGTTCCCGCCGACCGGATGCTGCCCGCCCATTTGGCCCGACTCCTCGGGGAATTGCTGACCGATCCCGCCGGACTGTCCACCTTTTCCAAAGCCTCCCGGCAAAGATACGAAGCGCGCTTCCGCCTTGCGGATGAGGAAAGCGATTACCGCAACCTTCTCGCCCGGATTCTTTCCAGATGAAATTCAGCATTGTCACGCCTTCGTTCGGGCAACTCGACTGGCTGCGGCTTGCGGTCGCGAGTGTGCGGGACCAGATCACCGGCGCGAGCGCCGGAATGGGAAATGGGGAATGGGAAATGGGAAATGCCAGACCGGAATCTGAAATCCAGAATCCAAAATCAGCCATCCCGCCTCTGGCGGTCGAGCATATCATCCAGGATGCCGGCACACCCGGAATTGAGGAGTTCGCCCGCGAGGTCGGTGCCGACTTCCACCGGGACGGGGAGCTTGTTTTTCGAGGGGAAAATGCGGATTGCGGAATGCGGAATGCGAAATTCCCCGGAGATGAAGACCATCCCGAATCCCACGCGCAGAATCCGGCTCAGGCACCAGCCTTTCATGAAAATCCTGCAAATCCTGTCAAAAATTCTTCGCACTCCTCATTCCGCATTTCGAATTACTCGCTCGCGATCTTCACCGAGCGCGACAAGGGCATGTATGACGCGATCAACCGGGGACTGCGCCGCTCATCGGGCGAGATCTGCGCATGGCTGAATTGCGACGAGCAGTATCTGCCCAACACTCTCGCCTCCGCATCCGCCTGGCTCACCGCGCACCCCAATGCCGCCGTTCTCTGCGGAGACGTCGTTGTCACGGACGCGGAAGGAAATTATCTGTGCAGCCGGACAGCCCTCCCTCCGCAGCGGCTTCATACTCTTATCAGCGGAAACCTGTCGTTTTTGAGCGCCGCCACATTTTTCAGGCGGAGCGTTGTTGATGCGGGGCACCTGCTTCCGGACAAGTGGCAGATCGTCGGTGATGCCGCATGGGCAGAGGGGCTAATCCGGGAAAGAGTTCGATTCGGAACGCTGCGCAAATATCTGGCTGCATTTGCGGATACAGGAGAAAATCTGAGCGTAAACGACAGGGCATCCCGGGAAAAGGCACAACTGGCCCGTCAGGCACCCGCATGGGCAAAATTCGCCCGCCCGCTCATCATCGGTCACTTCCGGATTCGAAAAATGCTCTCCGGTGCCTACAGGCTCCACCCGTTCAGCTACAGCGTCCATTCCCGCATCAGCGGCAAACATCGCATGGAACATGCGGTTGGTAAGCCCACCCAACTCTGGCCCGGACGCATCCGATAAAACTTGGCGCGACCAAAAGATGAGCCGCAAAAAGGCGCTTGCAACGCAGCTCATAGGGCGAGGACCGGGCTTTCCAAAGTCGCAAAATGGAGGACCCCGGCATTCCCCTCATGCGTAGTTTGGGCGCTTTTGCGGCCAATTTCGGTTTTCCCTGTGCCGCGAACCGCAACGCAGTTCTCGTTCACCGTGATCACCGCTTTCAAAACATTCCAAAACACCTTCTGCAACAGGAGGCCCTTGCTCCATAAGACGCGCCGGCACAGAAATTTAATGGATAATTCAGGCCTCCAGTCTCGGTTTTCAGCTTTTTCACCCGGATCTCACCTCGAATTGACCTGAAAGCGAAAGAAGCTTACACCAATGGGTATGAAACCACCTCAAATCTATGAGGACGTTCTGCGGGACAAGCGGTATCCGGTCCACCGGATCGCGGACCGTCTCCTGCCGTATCTGAGAGTGCTTGTGGAACAGTTTCACCCCGAGCAGGTGATTTTGTTCGGATCGTATGCCAACGGAAACCCGGATGAACATAGCGACGTGGACCTGCTCGTCGTCAAAAATATGGGGAAATCCTCGATCTCGGAGCGACGGGACATTCTCAAGGCTTGGCGACCTATCAGGTGGTCCACAAAATCACTCCCTTTTGAACTGTTGTTGGTTTCACCCGCAGAGCACGAACAACGATTGGCCAAAGGAGGAGGTTTTTACAACTCCATTAACAGGGACGGATTGCTTTTGGCATGAAAACAGACGAGAAAAACCCGCAGGACTGGCTGTTTCTCGCCCGGGAAAGATTGCAGGCCGCAGACGCCTTGTTCCTGTCCCTCGGCGCGACATACAGTGGAGTGGAGCTCCTTCAGGAATCAGTTGAACGGTTCCTCAAGGCCTATCTGATTAGCAAGGGATGGAATCTGGAGAAAATCCATAATCTTTCCACCCTGCTGGACCGTGCGGTCGCGTTTGACGAGCATTTCAAAACCCACGCGGATTTCTGTGAAAATCTCACGGTGCAATTCTGGGCACAGCACTACCCCGGAGACGACCTGTCTGAAGTCGGTTTCGATTACCTGGAGCTTCGCGAGCAGACCGGAAAACTTGTGGCCGAGATCGAAAGGGAGATCAAAGGAGCCCGGACGTAGCCCCTTCCGCCACCCGCCCCACTCTTCGGCTTTCAGCCTTTCAGGTTTCCAGTTTCAGCTTTTCATCCATGCCTTCTCCGATCGACATCGTTTACGAGCGGCAGTGGTCCTCTCTGGGAAACCTTGTTACCGCCCTGACCCGCAGGGGGCGCATGGGACGGCTCTATGGCGGGTTTCCAAAAATTCGCTACACGCGGGCAGGGATTTCCCCCGACATTATCCGGACCTTTCCCATGGCAAGCTTATGGAACTTTGCCGCCGGCAAAGCAAAACTTCCGGGCAATTTTTTTCTGGAGGAACCCAAATGGGTCGGAAACTGGGTGGCCGGCCACAGCGATCTTGCTCCCGCAGTGCTGTCAAACGGAACAGCCCACCGGTTCCTGTTTCCCCGGATCAAGGACAGCGGAAGAACCCTGATCCTGGAACGCGGCTCGATGTATCCGACACAGTTTTTCCTGCTCCCGCAGCAGGCCCGGCGGGAGGCCGGATATTCCTTTACGGAAGCGCTTCCCCTGGAAATTTGCGACGAAATCGAGAAAACGAAGTTGGCGGATTATGTGATCGCAGGCAGCCGGATGGTGCGGCAATCCTATATCGATCAGGGATTCGATCCCGACAGGATTTTCGACTGCCGGTACGGAATCGCCACGGAGGCCTTTCCGTTTCTCACGCGCGAATCGCCGGCCGGCCGGCCGGTGCGCATCGGCATTGTCGGCGTCATCGGATTCCGCAAGGGCCTCCACCGCATCCTCAAAATCGGAGACTGGGCGAAGAGGTCCGGATTGGAAGTCGAGCTGCATTTCGCCGGACCGATCCAGGATCCCGAAGCCCGCGAAATGTTTTCCCGGAGCCGCGCGGATGTCCATCTCCACGGCATCATCAAGGGACAGACCCTGCGCGATTTTCTGGCCTCCTGCGACCTCTACCTCCTTCCGTCCTACGAGGAGGGACTGCCATTTTCCGTGCTGGAGGCCATGAGCACGGGCCTGGGGGCGGTCGTGAGCAATGACACCGGAGCCCGGGAGGCGATTGAGGACGGCATCTCCGGAATCAACCTCGCCCTGTTCACGAACGATGAATTCGACGAGAAGCTCGCGCCTGTCCTAAAGTCGCCCGAGAGGATTGCCGCCATGGGTCGCGCCGCCCGCGACCGCATCGAGTCCGAATACACGCTGGAGCATTACTGCGCGCGCATCGCGAAAGCGCTGGAGGTCATCGCGCAGCGATGAGTAACGAGTAAAGGGTAGCGAGTAAGGGGTAAAATGAGCTTTGCTGAAAATTTCGAGGACTTGAAAATCTGGCGGGAAGCCAGGGTGCTGTGTAATGCCATTTACGATGCTACAGAGAAGTCGCGTGATTTCGAGTTCAAGGATCAGATTCGAAGTGCCGCAGTTTCCGTCATGAACAACATTTCCGAAGGTTTTGAAAGGCGGACGAAAAAAGATTTCGCACATTTTCTGGATCTTTCGAAAGGATCCGCCGGGGAAGTCCGCTCGATGCTTTACTTGGCTGAAGATCGAAAATATCTTTCTCCAGCCGAAGCTCAAAACCTTCGCGAAAGCTACAAAAAACTTTCAGCTTCCATTGGTGCGCTTGCTTCCAAACTCCGCAATCCATAACCCTTTATCCGACACTCACTTCCTTCCAAGTTTTTGCATATCTTCCAAGCTCTCGCCTCCCGTTACACCTTACTCGTCACCCGTCACCCACCCCATGCTCCGCCTCCTCAAACAACGTCTCAAGCGCGCATACTACGCGGCCCGAGGTCTTCGTCCTGACATTCGGATTCCCGTGACGACCGTCAACCCCGGCGCTCAAGCATGGTATTTTGCTCTGAACTCCCTCAAACCGGGCGATGTCGTCTATTCGCTGGGCCTTGCCACGAATATCGAGTTCGACCTCAATCTGATCCGGGATTGCGGCGTGGAAATTCACGGGTTTGACCCCACCCCCGAGTCTGTCGATTGGATCCAAATGCAGACTCTTCCTCCACAGTTTCACCCCCACCCGGTGGCCATCGCCGGGTACGATGGAGAGTTGATCTTTGAACTTCCTGACCGGGAGGGACACTGCGCCCGTGCTTGGAATCCAAAATCCAAAATCCAAAATCCAAAATCGACGCGAAGCGTCACCGTCCCCTGCAAGCGCATCTCGTCTCTTATGCGCGAGCTTGGTCACGGCAAAATTTCCCTGCTGAAAATGGATATCGAGGGTTCGGAATACGATGTGATTGAAGATATCCTCGCGGGTCAGCTTGATATCCCGCAAATCCTCGTTGAGTTTCACCACCGGTTCGAGGGAATAGGAATAAAAAATACGCTCCGTGTTGTCGCCGCCCTGCGACGCGCGGGCTACCGGCTTTTTCATATTTCTCCCTGGTGCGAAGAGTTTGCATTTCTCAAGGAATGAAGGTTGTTCACATCGGCCACGTCCCGCTGCCCCGTGACCACCCCTGCGGACCTTCAGTCTCTGCGGGTGCATTCCATCCGGGCCGCTGGGTGCTGAATCTGGCAAAGGCCCAGCAGGCGCATGCTGGCATCGAACCCCAAATCGTCACAAAAGTCCCCGGCGCGTCACGAAGCTGGACAACCCGGGTTGAGGATGTCCAGGTCCATTTTGTTGCTGTGCCCAACATCCTTCGCGGCAAGACAGGATTTTTTCTGGATCAGCGCATTCTCGCGAAGGTCGCCTGCGGGCGATCTCCCGATATCGTCCACGCCCATGGAACCGAGGAGGCCAATGCGCTGGCTGCAATTCGCACCGGGTTGCCGGGCCTCCTCACTGTCCAAGGTTGCTTTTTCATCATCAACCGCACCCTCCAGCCTAAGTTTTTCAGCCGCCAGTGGATCGTCGAGCGATTGGAACGCCGGTCAATCCCAAAGTTCCCGCACATCATTACCAAGAGCCAGTATATCGAGCGGGAAATCCAGGCGGCATTTCCCGGGGTTCATACCCACCTGATCCCGAACACCTACGATCCCGCGCTGGAATCCATTCCTCTGGACAGGCCCCGGGACAACGCCTTCGCCTATGTCGGCAGCATCGATCCCAGAAAAGGCGTTGATCTCCTTGTGGAAGCACTCCTGAGGAACTCAGGAGACAGAAGTCAGAAGACAGAAGTCAGCCCTCCGACCTCCGACCTCCGATGTCCGACCTCCAGTCTTCTCCCCGTTCTGCACGTTTTCGGAAACCACGGGGATGGGGCAACCGATTACGAGAAAAGACAGATCAGCGCCCTGCGATCCCTGCTTGGAGACCGGCTCATCCTGCATGGGTTGGTAAATCAAGTCGAAATGGCCAATACCGTCGCGCAGTGCTGTGCTCTTGTCGCCCCCTCCCGGGAGGAGATGTTCGGCAACCAGCTCATCGAAGCACTGCTTGTCGGAACCCATGCTGTCGTCACTGACGGCACCGCGATGGCGGAAAATGTCCGCCTTTTTGGAAATGGAACCGTCGTTCCCCAAGAAGATCCCGCAGCACTAGCCGCAGCGATTGCTACAATTCTCAATCCAAAATCCAAAATCCAAAATTACTCAGCAGAATCCCGCCGCCGCATCCGCGACTATATGGGACCGGAAGTCGTCGCCCGCGCCCATGCGGAATTATACCGGCGGATTCTCGATGAAAAACGCACCGGCCCGCGTGCACCTTGAACAGGGTTCCTTCTATGCTTCTCCAAAAAATCCGCATCAAATTGGCCAGGCTGCTCTGGCGTGCCGCTCTCGGCCCCGTTGCCGGAAGGATGCCCGGCAACTGTGTCTTCTCGGCCGGGGAGCGTTCCGGCGATCCCCTGATTGCGCGGCATGTGGAGGAAATTGCTCCCGCGAACCCCGCGGAGATCGTTTCCTGGAAAATGCCGGATGCTTTTCCCGGATGGATCCGGCGGGAGTTTGCCTTCGCGGCCCGCCCGCTGATTATCTTGAGGGACGTTGTCGTGGCCCCGTCGAGCGGGGCGGTCTGGTCGCCGGACGGGCACGTATTCATGGAGAGCATCGGCTCGCTCAACAAGGCCCTCACCTTCGGAAAGGCATTGCCGGAAATGCTCCTCTCTCCTGAATCCCAAATCCCGAATCCCGAATCCTCCTGTGAAAGTCCCATCATCCCCTGTGCCTGCGCGAGCTATTTTCACTGGATGTTCGAGGTCCTGCCCTCGGTAATCCATGCCTGTCGTCGGTTCCCCGACTGCCGGATTCTTCTCCATCCCCGTCGTCCCTCCTATATCGAACAGGGCCTCCGCCTGTGGCTGGGCGACACAGCGTTTTCCCGGAGGATTGTCGAGGCAGAAAGGCCACTTCGCGTCGAAAGAACCGCGTTCCTTGCGATGCCGACCGCCTCGGGATTTGTTCCGCCAAGAGATGCGGAACTCGTGCGCTCGACTTTTGCCGGGGGGACTGGCTCCGCCGGCCTTCCCCGGCGAAAGATCTTCATCTCCCGCCGGGGCAGCGCCGCGCGGCGCGTTGCGTGCGGGGAGGAACTGGAAAAGCGCCATGCGGGCATGGGGTATGAAATCCTCCAACTGGAACGCCAGGAATGGCAGGAACAGGTCCGCGCCTTTTCCGCTGCATCCCACGTGGCGGGACTTCATGGAGCCGGATTCAGCAACGTGGTCTTTGCTCCGCGAGACTGCAAGGTGATTGAGTTCTTTCCCCCGGGTTACACCAATGACTGCTATGCGCGGTTGGCTTGCGGGCTTGGGCAGACATACGGAATGGAGTCCCTGGCCGGATAGCGCCTTTGTCCTTTCCGATCCGGCGGAATTGGTGTTTATTGGCCGCCCATGATTCCCATGGAATCCATCACCGCCATTGTCTTTGATTTCGACGGAGTTCTGACCGACGACCGGGTTTATGTGGATCAGGACGGCCGGGAGATGGTTGCCTGTTCGAGAAAGGACGGGCTGGGGTTTGACATGCTTCGGAAAACGGGGATCAAGCTGTTTATTCTCTCCACGGAAACCAACCCCGTTGTCGCCCGGCGGGCGGAAAAACTGCGGATCCCGGTGGTGCAGGGTTCAAAGGACAAGGCGGAATCCCTGCGCGCTCTCGCTTCCTCCGAAGCGTTCGACCTGGACACCACTCTCTTTGTCGGAAACGACATCAACGATCTCCCGGCCATCCGGCTCTGCGGGTCTTCGGCATGTCCATCCGATGCACACTCGGCCGTCAAAGCCGCTGCTACCCACGTCCTCGAAACGCCTGGCGGACAGGGAGTAACCCGCGAGATCATCGAGAAAATCCTCGGGCTGGATCCCGAAAGCGCGTGGGGATTGTCGAGATGACACGGTGAACTGCTTTTTTGGTTGACTGGCATGGTCCGCTCATCGAGATTTCATTCCGATACCATTTTGATATTTTATGAAATCGATTCTGCTTCGAGGAATATCGGAAACGACTCTTGAGACATTGAAGCGCAGAGCGCGGGCCCATCATCGTTCCCTGCAAGGTGAACTCCATGCCCTTCTGAGTGCAGCGGTGGACAGCCCTGTTGAAAAGCCAGGCGATTTCCAGATCAAGACAGTCCGCACCGGTGGACTGCAAAACTGGTCACGGGAAGCAATTTATGAGGATTGAGCCTGGTCAAAGGATTTGCCTCGACACGAATATTCTCCTCGATGCAAGTGACGAGGGGAGGTTGTTTCACAGCAAAGCGCTTGGCGTTTTCTCCTTGCTTCCTCAAAGCGGAGCGGATCTCCTACTGGCCACTCAGGTTATCCGTGAATACGTGGTGGTAGCCACACGCCCGGAAAAAAACAACGGTTTGGGGTTGTCTATGGAGGATGCGACGAACAATATTTTCGAGTTTCGAAAGCAGGCAAAAGTCATCCCGGAGTCCGTTTCGTCGTGTGAAAAACTGCTGAGATGGGCTGTGCGATTACAAATCGCCGGAAAAAAATTGCATGACCTGCAAATTCTCGCCACAGCTTGGCAAGCAGGCGCACAAATTCTGCTCACGTCCAATGTTGCGGATTTTCCCACAGACGTCGGTCCTCAGATCATGGCCCTCGCAGATTTGGATCTATCCTGACGTCTGCTTTCAATTGTTCTTTTCCTCCATTGCTCCTCTTCTCCGCACCTCGACTTCCATCGACTCTCGTCCAATTTCCCCATTCAGCTTTCCACTTTCTCTTCCACCCCCCGACCCATTTCAGCTTCTCAGAATCTCAGCCTTTCAGCTTTTCTTATGAAAATCCTCTCCATCATCATGGCACGCGGGGGCTCCAAAGGGGTTCCCGGAAAAAACATCCGCGAGATCGCTGGCCTGCCGCTCCTGGCCTTCAAGGCTCGAGCGGCGCAGCGGTCGAAATACCCTTCCCGCATCATCATCTCCACCGACTCGCCTGAGATTCAGGAGGTCGCCAGGCGTTACGATGTGGAGGTTCCGTTCACGCGACCGGATGATCTGGCCAGCGACACGGCGACCAACTTTGCCGTTCTCCACCACGCCATGGAGCACTTTGAGTCAAAGGGGGAAACCTTCGACGCCATTTCGATGCTCGAGCCCTCGTCTCCGTTCACACTCCCGGAGGATCTCGACCGCGCAGTGGAGATCATGGACAAAAACAACGCCTCGCTGGTTGTAAGCATGCGCGATGTGGACAACCCTGCCCCGTTTGTCGGCCCGATCGAGCAGGACGGCCGGATTTCCCGGATCGTGCATCAACTCAAGGACCTGAAAAATGTCAACCGCCAGGTTCTCCCCCATGCCTACACGCTCAACGGCGTTGTCTATCTGTTTCGCTGGGAGGCACTGAAAAACAGGCACACCTTTTACTCGGATCCGGAGCGAAGCTACGGATTTGAGACCGACCCAGCCCACAACATCGAAATCGATTCGGAATTAAATCTAGCGTGGGCTCAATTTTTGGTGGAAAAGGGTCACGTTTCAATGACTCCATGGCTGTGAAATCTCCTCTTCCCAACGTTTCAAAAAGCCAGGCTCACTACGCCAAGGCAAGGAACCGTATCCCCGGCGCAACCCAGCTCTTCGGCAAAAGGGCCGAGCTCTACCTGCCGGAACACTGGCCGGCATACTACTCGAAGGCAAAAGGCTGCCACATCTGGGATCTCGACGGCAACGAATACCGTGACTTCACTATGTGCGGAATCGGGGCCTGCGTGCTCGGATATTCCGACCCGGACGTCAACGCGGCGGTTTCCTCCGCCTTGGAGAGCGGAAATATGACGACCCTCAACTGCCCGGAGGAAATCGAACTGGCGGACTTGCTCTGCGAACTACACCCTTGGGCGGACATGGTCCGCTATGCACGCACAGGCGGCGAGATCATGGCCATGGCTGTGCGCATCGCACGAGCCGCCACCGGCCGGGATGAGGTGGCCATCTGCGGCTACCACGGTTGGCACGATTGGTATTTGTCTGTCAATCTGGCGGGCAACGATGCCCTCAGGGGGCACCTTCTTCCCGGCCTCGACCCACTCGGAGTTCCCGCGGGCCTCACCGGCAGCGTCCATCCGTTTACTTACAATAACCTTGCCGAGCTGGAGGCGATTGTTTCCGCGCGAGGGAACAACCTCGCGGCGATTGTTCTGGAGCCGGTCCGCAACGACGGCCCGGCACCCGGCTTTCTCGAGGGCGTCCGCTCGCTCGCCAGCAAATGCGGCGCCGTCCTCCTCTTGGACGAAATCACTTCCGGCTGGCGGATGCGGACTGCGGGAATGCACATGGTCTATGGAGTGGAACCCGACATGGCGACCTTTGCCAAAACGCTTTCCAATGGCATCCCGATGGCGGCAGTCATTGGCAGGCGTGAAATTATGGATGCCGCACAGAAGACATTCATCAGCAGTGCGTATTGGACGGAGCGACTCGGACCAGCCGCCGCCTTGGCGACGCTGAAAAAACACCGGGCTCTGGATGCCGGGAGCATCCTCACCCGCACCGGAACGACCGTCCAGAAAGGCTGGCAATCGGCCGCGGATGTGGCAGGCCTCAAGATTTCCATCCTCGGCATCCCGCCGGTCACGAACTTTGTCATCCTGCACGACAACCCGCTCGCCCTCCAGACGCTGTTCATCCAGGAAATGCTCCGCCGGGGTTTTCTTGCCAGCGACCGCTTCTACCCGACCCTCGCCCACACCGAAAAGGACGTGGCTGACTACCTGCAGGCGGTGACGGAGTCCTTCGCCATCGTGGCTCAGGCCAACGCCTCCGGCTCTCCGGAAACATTCCTTGAAGGCCCGGTCAAAATGGCCGGATTTAAAAGGCTCAATTGAAAAACTGAGATCCTGAAACGCTGAAAATCTGAAATGAAGTTATCTGGAGATTTACGTGATAGGTGCAAACGCTATGCCTCGTGCGTCGTTCAATTTTATGTGAAGTTGCCTCACGAGAAAAAGGAGGTTGAGGTGCTGGGGCATCAACTGTTGCGATCCGGAACTTCCGTCGCATCTCATTCCCGTGAGGCCTCCCGCTCACGCTCGACTTCAGAGTTTTGCTCGAAACTCGACGGACTGCTTCAAGAAGCCGACGAAAGCCAGCTTTGGCTGGAACTCTTAAATGAAGACTGCCATATTACTGGCGATCAGATGGAATTTCTCCTCCGCGAAACCAGCGAACTTATCGCGATCTTCGTCACCATTGTCTCAAAATCACGTGCCCATGAATAATCACAGCTTTTCAGCATTTCAGTTTTTCAGCATTTCAGCATTTTAGTTTTCCATGCTTCCTCTCGACTTTCACAACCTCAAGCGTCCCTACCTGATCGGCGAGATCGGGATCAACCACAACGGCGACATGCAGATCACCAAGCGTTTGATTGATGCCGTCTTCGCCTGCGAATGGGACTGCGCGAAATTCCAAAAGCGCAACCCGGACAAGGCGGTTCCCGAGGCCGAAAAGAGCAAGCCCCGCGAGACCCCCTGGGGGAAGATGACCTATCTTGAATACAAATACCGCGTGGAATTCGGGAAGGAGCAATACGACTACATTGACAAATACTGCGCCGAGAAGCCCGTGGACTGGACCGCTTCCGTCTGGGACCTCGACAGCCTCGATTTTTGTCTCCCCTACAATCTCCCGTTTTTGAAGGTTCCCTCCGCGATGCTGACAAACCGGGACCTGCTCGAAGCCACCGCGAAATCCGGAGTTCCGGTGATCCTTTCCACGGGAATGAGCACCCTGGAGGAGATTGATGCGGCCGTGAAACTGCTGGAAAAGCACGCGAAATCCTTTGCGCTCATGCACTGCAACTCGGCGTATCCCGCCGCCCACAAGGACCTCCACCTCCGCGTCATCCAGACACTTGTCGAGCGCTATAAATGTCCCGTCGGATACAGCGGCCACGAATACGACCTCGAACCGACCGTGCTGGCCGTCGCCCTCGGGGCCACAATCATCGAACGCCATATCACACTCGATCACGCCATGTGGGGGACCGATCAGTCCGCCAGCCTCGAGGTTCATGGTATGAGCCTCCTGAAGCGCCGCATGGACGGCGTGGAGGAAATGCTCGGCGGCCAGGAAAAAACCGTCACCGAAAGCGAACTTCCCATCCGAAAAAAACTCAGAGGGGATTGATGAGCGCCAATCCTTTTGGTTTTGATGTGTCCAAAGCATGGGTGGAAGGCAGCGATTGGGCCTTTCATGAAAGGCAGTTTTCGTCCCCGTATCAAAGCACCATCGCCTTTCGAGATTTCCTCGATCAATCGGGAGTCATTCCGCGGGAGGCCCCGACCGAGGTGTTGGATGTGGGGGCGGGAATGGGAGGCGTGATCTGGTTTTTGTCCCGACACTTTCCCCATACGCGCTTCACGGGGCTGGAGTTGAGCGCCGAATGCGTCGAGCGCGGAAACACCCGTCTTGCGGAACTGAACTCATCGAACTGCCAGCTTGTGCAGGGCGACATGTTCGCCTGCGATCCCTCGATGGTCGGCCGCTTTGAGGGCATTATTTCGCTGGCCACGCTCTCCTGGCTTCCGGAGTTCAATCCGGCAATGGAGTGCCTGCTCCGACTCGAGCCCCGCTGGGTCGCCGCAACTTCCCTATTCTATGACGGTCCGGTGGATGCCACGATCAAGACCAGCGACTACTCCCGGCCAGTCGGAGAAAGTCCCTGCACGGAAAAATTCTACAATGTGTATTCGCTCCCGCGCGTCCGGCAGTTTTTTCACGAACGGGGCTACGCGGAATTTCATGCGATGCCCTTCCCCATAAGCATCGACCTCCCCAAGCCGGAACATGGCGGTATGGGCACCTATACCGAGCGCCTTGCAGATGGACGCCGCCTCCAGATCTCCGGACCCGTCCTCATGAACTGGTATATGATCCTCGCAGAAAAATCATAATAGGCCCCCTTTTGATTCGTTTTTTAACACGCCTGTTTTCACATGACCCTTTTTTCCCTTTCCAATAAAATTGCCTTCATCACCGGCGGGGCGGGGCTGCTGGGCATTGAGCATGCGATGGCGATCCGGGATGCCGGGGGGGTGCCGATCGTATCGGATCTGAACCGGGACGCGGTGGCCCGTGCGGTTGCGGAAGTGGGCGGGGCATGCGAGGGGGTGGTGTGCGACGTGACGGACAAGACCAGCGTCGAGGCGGCGCTGGCGGAGGTGCTCCGGCGACACGGGCGGGTGGACATTCTGGTGAACAATGCAGCGAGGAATCCGAAGGTCGAGAAGTCGGACAACTCACCCGCGCTGTCGCGGTTCGAGAACCTGGATGTGAAGGATTGGAATCTCGACATCGCCGTCGGCCTCACCGGCGCGATGCTGTGCTCCCAGGTCTTCGGAGGCTGGATGGCAAAAAATGGCGGCGGGGTGATCGTGAACATCGGTTCCGAATACGCGCTGGTCGCACCCGACCAGACGATCTACCGCATCGAGGGCCTCCCGGAGGACCAGCAGCCCTCGAAACCCGCGACCTACACCGTGGTCAAGCACGCGATCGTCGGACTGACAAAACATCTTGCCGTCTATTGGGCGAAGCAGGGCGTGCGCGTCAACTGCCTCTGCCCCGGCGGCGTCGAGCAGAACCAGGATCCCGCATTCAAGGAAAAGCTCACCCGCCTCATCCCCATGGGCCGGATGGCCCCGCCGGACCACATCCGGGGCGCTCTCGTCTTCCTCTGCTCCGAAGCCTCCGCCTTCATGACCGGAGAAATCGTCGCCGTCAACGGCGGAAGAACGGTCTGGTGAGGAACAGGGGGGGGCTGAATTTTGGATTCTGGATTCCGGACGGGGAAATTTTTTCGCAAAGCCCCCTTTCGCGTGATTTGTGCCTTTTGCGGCCGGGCAAAACCTTGTTAAAGAAACCGGAGCACGGGCAGGTTGTCCGGAAAAAGTGAAATGCGGGCGCAAATTTCCATTTTCATTGCCGGGCGCATCTGCCAATCCTCGGCAACAGGCGGATGCCCGGCACGATTTCATTTATGCTCAAAAAAATCATCCAAAAACTGCAACGCGCGCGGTTCTATAATTTCGAGTTTCAGCCGCCCGTTCTGGACGGCCCGATCCCGTGGTTGAGGCTGGTCAACGCGGGCATGCTCGACCTGGGGAACGTGACCTGCTTCGACCACGCGATCAGGAACCTGCCAACCGACCATCCGATCCTCGAGATCGGCTCATTCTGCGGGCTCTCCGCCAACGTGATCACCTACCTGAAAAGGAAGCACGGCAAGACGAACCGACTGATTACGAGCGACAAGTTCACGCCGGAAGGAGGAGAAGGGGACAACCCAGTCTCCGGCAGCGATGTCACCTTCCGCCAATTGCGGAACTTTATCAAGGAGTCCTACCTCCGGAACACGGCACTCTTCAGCGCGGCGGATCTTCCCTGGACTGTCGAGCTCTTCTCCGACGAGTTTTTTGAGGCTTGGGGAAAAAGTGAAAAACTCAGCGATGTCCGGGACCGCGAGATCCAACCGGGCGGGAACTTCTCATTCGTCTACATTGACGGGAACCACCAGTATGATTTTGCGAAGAGGGATTTTGAAAATGCCGACCGCTTTCTGGATCCCGGCGGGTTTGTTCTTTTTGATGATTCCGCCGATTTCTCCGATTGGCCGGTGAAGCGGGTAGTCCGTGAGGTGCTGGCGAATCCGCGCTACCGCCTGGTCATGAAAAACCCGAACTATCTGTTCCAGAAAATCCGCTAGGCGGAGAATCTCCTCTCAATATCTCATGCTCAATCTGGCCATCCTCGGCTGCGGACAAATCGGCAGCCGCCATCTCCAATCCTTCTCACTGCTGGAGGAGCCGGCGGAGATCCATCTGGTGGACACCTCGGAGCAGTCGCTTCAGGTGGCGGAGGAGCGGTTTGCGCAGGCGATGCCGCAGGGGCGGGCCGGCGCGTTCCACCTGGTCCGGCACCGCACACCGGAATCCCTCCCCCCCACCCTGGACGCGGCCGTCATCGCTTCCAGCTCCCTTCACCGGGCGGAGCTTTGCGAAAAACTTCTTGCGGCGTGCAAACCCGGTTTTCTCATTCTCGAAAAATTTCTTTTTCCAAGGACGGAGGATTATCCGCGGGTCAGCAGGCTTCTTGCCGGCCGGGGTGTCCCGGCTTTCGTCAACCAGTGGATGTCGGCAACCTTTGCCTTCCAACGGATCGCCGCGTGGATCGGGGGCGCGAACGTGGACATGCGGGTTTCCGGGCGCGGCTGGGGACTCTGCTGCAACGCGGTCCACTACATCGAGCCCTTCCAATGTCTGACCGGACACGGAAAGCTGCACTTGGACTCCACGGATTTTCAGGAGGGATTTCAGGATTCCAAACGCAGCGGCTACTGCGAACTCTTCGGGTCACTCAAGATCGGTTCGGAAGACGGATCCACCCTGGAATTGTCCTGCGATCCGGGACCGCCGGAAGATGCCATCCATATCGAGATCTCCTCCGGAGCCCGCGCCGTCCGCATCGCGTTTTACATGGACCGCTTTGAATGCCGTCATCAGGATGGGGCACAACAATGGGATGCACTTTACTGGCTTCCCATGCAGAGCCAGCTCACCCACCGGTTCATTCAGCAATTCCTCACAGAGGGACGCTGCGGGCTGCCGGACCTCGCATCGTCATCCGTCCAGCATCTCCTCGTCCTCGAGCCCTTCCTTGCCCATTTCCGGAAATGGAACCCATCGGTTGTGGATGCCTGCCCGGTTACCTGAATATGATGCGCCTTGCCATCATCGGACTGGGGAACATTGCCCACAAGCATGCGGAGGTAATCCAAGCTTTGTCCGGCGCGGAGATTGTCGCCGGTGTCAAACGCGACGCCAAAACCGGCCGGGAATTTTGTTCGCAATACGCGATCCCCAACTATTTCCAATCCACGGACGACCTTTTGGCGTGGGGAAATTTCGATGCCGCCGTCGTCTCCTGCGGCCACCACTTTACCGTGGAAATTTCCCGGGCAGTCCTCTCCTCCGGCCGGCCGTGCCTGATTGAAAAACCCGTCGGCTTTTCGGTTGCCGAGACGCGGGCCGTCTTGGATGCCGCGGAAAAGTCGGGAACATGGGGCATGGTGGCGGTGAACCGCCGTTTCTACAGCATCATCCAGAAAGCCCGCGAACTGCTTGCGGAGGCTGGCGGCCTGCGGGCAATTCGTGTCGAACACACCGAGTGGATGCACCAGGCCGGAACGTGGGGGCTCCCCGACGACCTGCTTGACAGGTATTTTTACATCAATGGCATCCATCTTCTGGATACCATGTGCCATCTGGCCGGGATTCCCGTGGCGACCGATGCGGTGGTCCGCACGTTCGCGGAGCGCCGCAACGCCTACGATGCCCTGTTTCGCTTTTCCTCCGGTGCCGTCGGACACTACTCCGGACAGTGGTATGCGCCGGGCCGATGGGCTCTGGACCTCTTCGCCGAAGATCTCCGTATCACCTTCCCCCGGATGGAGGAGGCTGTCATCCAAAGAACCGGGAAGGATCCCGAACCACTGCCACTGGATGAATGGGACCGGAAATTCAAACCCGGCTTTTTTAGGCAAATGCAGGCATTTGTCCAAAACGCTGAAACGCCGAAAACTGAAAAGCTGAAAGGAACGGATCAGGATTCGGGATCCCAAATCCCAAATCCCGAATCCCCTTCTCAGCGTTTCAGCGTTTCAGCATTTCAGCATTTTTCCTCCATCCCCTGCTTTCTTCCCGAGGCGGTAAAAGTGATGGAGGTTGTGGAATCGGTCTCCGGAGACAAATCGGCTCTCCCGGATCACTCGCGCTCCTGATATGTTCCGCAACGGATGTCATGCAGCTTGAATCGGTGGATCTGAGCGGTGTCGGACGGGCAAATGTTTTCTGCTCGTCCCCGTTTTTTCTGCGTCATGCACTGGCCATCATTTCCCGGTTGAAAGATCATGACGTTGCTGTCACGGCATGGAGCGAAAAAGGCGGAGCGGTCGGTCCCGCGCTGGAAGCGTTGGCGCTTCCGGGTGTCCGCCTGTGCGACTGGCCGCAGTTACCATTCGTTCCCCGGGTGTCCCGCCCGTGGACTCTGCTCCAGACCCGCCGTTTTTTGGACAGGTTTTTCAAGAGCCATTTTCAGGAGGATGCCGGAACGGTGTCCTTTTACGAGGGGGACTATCCGGAACCGTGCATGCATGCGATGGTCGCGCGCTGCAGCCGCCGACACCGGGTTTACCGTTTTGCCTATGCGGGACACGACATTCTGCCTGTCCCCCGTGTTCCGGCTGCGATCCGGTTTCGCGAGTCCCTCCTCGCCCATGCGCACGGGTATCCCATCGCCTTTTTTGGCAGGCCCGGCCTGCCCGACTCCCGCCATCTCCCCTTCCTGAAAAGCTCAGGCCTCGGAATCGAACGCGTGGACGTGGATTTGTCGGAAATGGACTTTTCGCCTGTGCGGGTTCCGGTCGTGACAGATCGTTCGCGTCCTTTGGTCCTCCTGCTGGAATCGCGTGAAGAGGAGGATACCTGTCACGATTATGCCCGCGACATGAACCTGTTTCTGGACAAGCTTGAGTCGCAAGGCTGGAAGGTCATCGCCAAGGGCCACCCTCGTCTGGGCAGTTCCCGCGCTGTCGCTGACAGAGGTGTCGCCCTCCTCGATTGCCGGATTCCACTGGAACTTTTCGACCTCTCCGGGATAGAAGCCGTCGCGGGCCTTTGCTCCTCCGGCATGTTCAGCACCGCACACGCAGGGATTCCCACTTTCTGCATGGAAAACCTCTTCCATCGCCGCGATCCGGAGCGCCGGGCCTCATCCATTGCCTTCCTGACAACCGATCCGAGCTGGCCCCCGGAACCGCCGCGCATTGACATCTTGAAAGACTGGGGTGAAGTCAACCGGATTACCCCAGCCAGACGATAAATCAGATTTTCTCAATTCCAAATAGCGGAAAAATGTTTATATGAAAATTCTTGTTACAGGTTCGTCAGGGTGGATTGGATCGGAAGCAGCCTTTCTCCTCCATGTGGAAAATATCCGCATTGGCGACCACGTTGACTATCACAGTGGTCTCCGCAAGATGCGAACTCAGTGCCCAATACCCCTCTTGGGATACAATCAACCAGAAGGAAACCATGCGGAAAATCGTCACCTCCCGGCACGTGCGTCTTAACGACTTTGTAAACAAAAGTTGACATTGCCCATGCATCCCAAAGTCACAATCTGCCTTCCCAATCTCAACCAAGGGCCGTTTATCGAAGCCCGGATGAACAGCATCGTCGAGCAGACGTTCAAAGATTGGGAATGTGTGGCTTTCGATAACTGCTCCGTCGACGGATCATGGGAGGTCATTCAGGACTACGCCGCTCGGGATGGGCGCATCACAGCGCTGCAGGCTCCGCCCGAGGGAATGTATGCCAACTGGAACAATTGCATTCGAGCCGCCAAAGGCGAATTTATCTACATTGCCACCAGTGACGACACCATGTCCTTGGACTGCCTCGAAAAAATGGTCGCCGCGCTGGATGCCAATCCCGGCTGTGATGTCTGTCAATGTGGTCTTCAGATGATCGACAAAGAGGGGGCACCGATGACCGGAGAAAACGGGGGCCTCTGCTGGGAAAAACTAGCCAATGCATCATTTTATGGGGATCAGTTAAAATATCCCCATATCCGCAAGGCTCCCTACGATGGACTGGTGGCTTTGGCTTATGGCACCGCGTGGACCTCCATGACCCAGGTGCTTGTCCGGCGCACCCTCTTCGACAAGGTTGGATTGTTTCCAACGGAGTGGAATGCAGTTGGCGATGCCGCATGGCAAATGAAGGCCGGACTTGCTGCGGATGTCTGCTATATTCCCGAGAAGTTGGCGACTTGGAGATACTACGAGGGACAGGGATCAGGGGCGGTTCATCAACGCATGATCGAAAGCGGCTGGATGAACAGAATGAATACCGCGACCATGGAGTGGCTGAAAACGCAAAATCCCCGATTTGTGCAGACTATACGGAAGTCCGGGCTGCTTGATTATTTCCGAATGGATGCTCTTTACCACAGGATGAAGTGCTGCCTGACCAAAGGTTCTTATTCGCACTGCCCTCGTGTCCTGTGTTCCGACTTTTTTGGCTATGCAAAACTCGTTTTTTGTATGGTGCGCAACAAGCTTCCCATTTCCCGGCCAAAATTGAAGAACGAGGCTGTCAAGTTACAGATATCAAAGACGCTGAAAAACACCGAAGGGGCTTTCCCGTTCCGCCCGACTGGCTCAAGCTTCCTGGCGTGATAAAATCGACCCGGAGCGATTCCTGAAACCCTTTCCCAGACCAAGCCAAGAATTGAAATCAATCAATGATGAATACTGACACAACATGGAAATGGTATGGAGAGCAGGATCCCTATTTCGGGGTTCTGACGGAAGAGGCCTACAGGACCGGAAACCTCTCACCGGAAAAAAAACAGGCGTTTTTTGAAACAGGACGCCGGCATGTCTCCACGTTATTGGATGCGCTGGCAGAAAGCGGATTTTCTGTCCGAAAAGAACGTGTCTGCGACTTCGGATGCGGCGTGGGAAGATTGCTGCTACCCTTTGCTGAAATCTTCGAACATGCCGTGGGGATTGATGTTTCTCCAGGCATGCTCCGCGAGTGCCGGAGTAACGCCGCAGAAAAGGGGTTGACGAATATCGAGCTTCGCGAATCAGACGACAATCTTTCTTCGCTTAAGGCCGGGGAATTCGATCTCGTCCATTCCTTCATTGTTCTTCAGCACATCCCCTACGAGCGGGGGCTTGTGCTCGTCAGACGGTTGCTCGAATGCGTGAAGCCGGGGGGGATAGCCTGCCTTCACATCCAGTATGCCGGTTTTCCGTTGATCCAGGGAACCGGGTTGAAAACGGCAGCGAAACGTCTCGTCGCAAAGCTCACTGACAGACTCAGGCCGTCTTCAGAGATGTTGATGAACGCCTACCCGCTCAATCAAACATTCGAACTTTTCGATGAACTCGGTTTTGGCGAATGCAAGGCTGTTTATACCAAAACCACCAGGGGAGGTATTTTTATCTGGGCGCAACGAACATGCAAATTTCCCTATTCGGCGGTTTTCTGAGATGAGCCCTGTGTATCGGCAGGGTTTCCAGCCGCTTCCTGTTATTCCATGCATGTCCTCTTTGACCATCAATCGTTCAGCCGGCAGGCGGTCGGCGGGGTCAGCCGTTCGTTCGTTGAACTCGCCCGGGCGCTGAATCAGGAATCCGGGGTTTCGGCCCGGATTTTTGCTCCTCTTCATTGGAACAACTATCTGCGCCAGCCTGAGAATCGAGGTTTCTGCTCGGGATTTTATCAGAAAAAGGCGGTATTCCGCCTCTGGAACCAGCGATGGTGGCTAAATCACATGCTGACCGGGGCGGTCTGCGCCATGAATCCGCCGGACGTTGTTCACGAGACATGGTATTCCGAGCACCGTTGTCCTCTGCGGCGGCAAACGCGGGTCGTCACCACCGTGCATGACATGATTTATCAGGTTCATCCGGAATGGACGGATAATTCTGTTGAACGTTCACGTGAACTGGCGTCTTCGATTGATCGGGCTGATGCCATCCTGTGCGTTTCCGAGTTCACCCGGAATGATCTGCTAAACTGGCGTCCTTCTCTCGATGCCTCGCGCGTTTTTGTGGTTCACCACGGGGTTTCAGACCTCGGGAAAAGCGCTTCAGAGGCATCTGCTCCAAGTCTTCCTCCTTCCTTGCTGAATGCGTCTCCCTTTTTTCTTTTCGTCGGACAGAGATCGTCGTCAAACAAGAATTTTTCGTTTCTCGCCCGTGCATTTGCCGCATCCGGACTGCAAGGGGATTTTTGTCTGGTCTGTTTCGGAGGAGGTCCATTCAGCGGCGCTGAAAAATCCCTGTTCTCCTCCCTGGGACTTGGTGAAGCCCAGACTTTCCAAATCACGAGCAATGACCACGTGCTCCGGAAACTCTACGAAACCGCGACGGCCCTGTGCTATCCTTCTACTTACGAGGGGTTCGGAATGCCGGTGCTCGAGGCCATGTCGTATTCCTGCCCGGTGGTGTGCTCCAATGCCACCTGTCTGCCCGAGGTCGCCGGCGACGCGGCGCTATATTTTTCCCCGCTGGATCGGGATGACCTGGTGCATGCCATGCGACGGGTTGCCGGCGAGGAATCGCTTCGAAGGGTGCTGTCCGCCAGGGGACGCGAGCGGGCAGCCTGCTTCACCTGGCAGTCCGCCGCCCGGAAGGCAATCGGTGCCTACCGGGCCATTTTGTAGGAAGAATCTCCCCCTTTCATTTGGCGACAATTCTGGCATTCTTTCTCTCGTTATCATACAACCGGCACACATCATCGGGGGAGAGGGACAGGACGGGGCAATTCAGAGAAGCCATATCACGCACGACAGAGTATTTCTCCCGCCGGTCCTTGCACCTCCGGGAACGCCAAAAGGATTCCTGACAACCGGACATTAGCGCCGCATCATCCACAGAACAGCACTTTTCCCGTTTCAGCTTTTCAGCATTTTCTTCCCATGTTCGCCGTCTTTTTCCGCCTCTGGACCATTCTCAACGCACGCGACCGGGCATTTTTTTTCTTCCTGCTCGTCCTGATGGCGGTTGGGGCGCTGCTGGAGGTTCTCGGGATCGGGCTGCTGGTCCCGGTGGTGGCCATGGCGCAGGATCCCCCGCGATGGATGCACAACGCGGTGATCGCGCAGGCGTATGCCCTCTCCGGGGCTTCCGACCCCCGGGGATTCCTCCTCATGGCCTGCGCCGGAGTCCTTGGCATTTTTCTCGTCAAGAATGCCTACCAGGGCGTCCTGCTCTGGATCCAGAACCGGTTTCTCTACAGCCGCTATGTCCGGAAATCCCTCCAGATGTTCCAGCTCTACCTCGAGCGTCCGTATGCCTTTCACCTGCGGCAGAACACCGCACAACTCCTCCGCAATATGCAGCTTGTGCAGCCGGCCGTCACCGGCATCCTGCTGCCGTTCCTGTTTCTTGTGACCGATGCGATGATCGTCGTCGCCGTGGTCGTCCTGCTTCTCTGGACCGATCCCCTTACGTCAGTGGCGGCCTTTGCGAGTCTGGGTGGCGTGGTCGGGCTCACCTTCCTTGTGGTCCGCCGGAGGCTTGGCTCCCTGGGCGCCGTCCAGACGCGCGAACTCGGAGGGATGCTCCTCACGATCCAGCAGGCGCTGGGGAGCATGAAGGAGACGCGCGTGCTTTGCCGCGAGGCGTATTTTCAGGATGAGTTCGCGCGCCATCTCGTCCCCTACAGCCATGCGTCGCAGGAGAATTCCTTTCTCGGCGGCCTCCCCCGGAACATCAACGAGAGCGCCGCGGTCTCCGTGGTGATGGTGCTGCTCATGCTGGCCATCGGGGCAAACCGGGGAGCGGAGGCATTTGTGATGCTCGGGCTCTTTGCCGTGGCCGCGATCCGGCTCCTGCCCTCGTTGACCCGCATTGGAGGCTCGCTCTCCACGATCAAATTCTACACCGCCAACCTCAACGAGATTTTTCAGGATCTGGTCGAATCGAAAAACCTTCCCGGTCGCATCGACGCGCGGGATGATGCCGCCCGGCATCCCCTGCGGAGGGAGCTGAGCTTCGAAGAGGTCACATTCCGCTACGAGGGAGCCTCCTCCCCCGCGCTCGACAGACTTTCCCTGTCGATCCGGCCCAACGAGTCGGTGGCGTTTGTCGGCCCGTCGGGCGCGGGAAAAACCACAGCGGCGGACCTCCTCCTCGGCCTCTACGAACCCACCGGCGGAAGAATCCTTGTGGACGACAGCGACATCCGGGAAAATCTCCGCGCCTGGCAGAAAAACATCGGCTACGTGCCCCAGCAGATCTTCCTGTCCGACGCCAGCGTGCGCGAAAATGTGGCCTTCGGCATCGAGCCGGACAGGATTGACGATGCGGCCGTGCGCCGGGCCCTTCGCATGGCCCAGCTCGAGGATTTCGTCAACAGCCTGCCCGGCGGCCTTGACTCTCCCGTCGGCGAACGCGGTGCCCGCCTCTCCGGCGGCCAGCGCCAGCGCATCGGCATCGCCCGCGCCCTCTACCACGATCCCGACGTCCTCGTCCTCGACGAGGCCACCGCCGCTCTCGACAACGAAACCGAGGCGGCTTTCATGGAAAGTGTCCGCAGCCTCTCCGGAAAAAAGACCCTGATCATGATTGCCCACCGGCTCACCACCGTCGAAAATTGCAACAGGATTTTTTTCCTGAAATGCGGACGGCTTGAGCTGGAGGGAACATTCCCCCAACTGCTCGCAGCAAGCGAGGAGTTCCGCAGCTTCGCCAGGCGCGAAAACAGTCCGAAAGCCGGACCGGTTTGATTTCAGCCGCAAAAAAACTCAAAATGCAAAAAATGGATCTCTGATTTCAACTTCTCAGTCTTTCAGCATTTTCCACCACCTCCTCTTCCCATGCTCCGACTCTTCGCTCCCCCGTTTTCGATCAGATCGGGAAACGACGTCATCGGTCCGAGAACAGCCGGAATGTTTTCCGCGGGGGGAGTTCCGGCCACCTACACAGACCTGTCCCCGGATTTCCTTGCGGGATACCTCAACAGCGGCGCTCTTCCCTTTGGCCGCAGAATTTACCGGACTGCGGTATCGCCCGTTTTTGCAAGACTGGGGACATCCGCAGTGCGAGCAGGAGATACCGCCTGGTTTTTGGAACCGGCCATTCCCCTGTCCCCGAGCACGGCAATTGAGGAATCCATCAAACGGAGAGGGGCCTCCTACGTCTTCCACGTGATGGACGACTGGTTCAGCATTCCTTACTTAAAAGAAAGAACAATCCGCCTTTGCCGGCTCGCCGATCTGGTCGTCGTCCCAACCCCTGGGCTTCTCGAAAAGGTATCGGAAATGGCACCGGGCACCAACGCGATCCGCTTGGAGGAACCGATTGATACCGACCGTGTGTTTCCGATGGCCGGACCGGAAACGGCTGAAAAACCTCTCGTCGTATGGTGTGGCGGACCCGTGAACATGAGATTCCTGCACATCATCCGCGGTCCCATGGAGGCGGTTTTTCGAAAAATTCCGTTCAAGTTGAGAATCGTTTCAGGCCAGTTTCCAAAGGATCTCCATTTGAATCTCGACTGGGAGTGGAAAAAATATGACTACACCAAAGAGTCGGGGCTTCTGGCAGGAGCGGTTTGCGGGCTGGCTCCGATGGATGACTCCCCCTACAACCGATGCAAGGGAGCTTATAAAATCAAGACCTACCTTGCCGCCGGACTTCCCGTGCTGGCCTCTCCGGTGGGATATCAAAACCACCTCGTCCAAACGGGGAAAAACGGCTTTCTTCCTGAAAATGATGCAGAGTGGGCAGGCCGGTTGATCGAACTTCTGCAAGATGGCGGACTGGCGGAAACGATCAGTCGAAATGCCCGCCAGTGTGCGGAAAACATTTACTCCCACAACGCGGTTTGCAAATCCTGGTGCAGGGCGGTAGCGTCTCTCGCCTGAATGGAATCTGTGGTTGGCAGATCGCCGCAAATGAACAGAATGGTTTTTTAGATTGATGAGGATGCAACGCATGGTCCGTTACGAGCATGTCCGCCAGCCGGCGGAAAGCGGCTGTTTGTCACAACAAGCCGGGGGCCATCTTTTGATTCTCCGTCGATCTGCGGTTCCCGGGTTCCATTTTTTCGACAGTTTCCGAAGCGTCTCTGATTCCATTCCTTGTCCATGAGCAAGTTTGACCTGTCGGCAGGAAGTATGGTGGCTAACCGGATCACGGTCATCGGGGCGACTTTGCTCGGTCTCGGAGCCGCAGTTTACCTCGGAATGGCAGCCGGCCACCAGGAAACGACCAAGATCTGGCTTTTCTTCGTGGCGATGGCAGGCATCGTAATCGCTCTCATCCTGGGTGACAAATACTGGCTCCTCCTTCCATTCAGCATGGGGCTGGACGTCTCAGCCTTACCCTCCATGGGCGGTCGCGACGTGCAGTTGCTCGAAATGGCAGCAGTGGGCTGCACGGGCCTTTTCATCATGAGAATGGCGATGAAACGCGAGCGACTCGAGTTGCTGCGAGGCGAATATTTGCCGGTCGTCATCTTTTTCATCTGGGTCGTTTTTACCTATTTTAGAAACCCGATCGGGCTTTCGATATTCGGCTCGACAGGGGTTGTGGGAGCCCGCGACTACATGAAAATTGGCCTGGCATTTTGCGCTTTCATCGTCCTCGCCAACCAGAGGGCAAGCGCGAAGGATGTCAAGTGGCTGCTGATCATCGCCGCGGTGACCCCGTTCATCAACCTGGCTTCAGCGATGCTCAAGCCTGACGCAGGAGTGGACATCAATGATCCTGCTGCGGAAGCCTACGGCTGGCAGCAGTTTCTCTCCGCCCCGGCGAACATGGTCTTCGTGCTGATCTTTTCGCGATTTACTGTTGCTCAGGTTTTTTCCTTCAGCCGCCCGTATCTCGTCCCCCTTTTGCTGGTCGCCCTGGGGCTGGCCATGTTCAGCGGCAAGCGGGCCATCGCGTTTCTCGCGTTGGGAACGCCGGCTATCACAAGCCTCATCCGGGGCCGGATCGCCCCGGCTGTGCTTTGCGCGCTTGCCCTTGTCCTATTTGTCACCTTTCTGGTGCTCGGCCACGGAACCTGGTTTCAACTTCCCTGGTCCACCCAGCGCGTCTTGATGAACCTCCCCGGAAACTGGGATCCGGATTTGAAAAACTACGCCGAGGAGGGAGGGGATGGATTTCGCGCCCAGCTCCGCGAAATCGCTTGGGAAAAAATCCGGGGAAATCCGATCCTCGGCCGCGGCATCGGCATTCAAATGGATGAGGTCCTGAGTGCCACGGCAAACGTGAAGAACATGTCGAACCCGTATTTTTACGCCCAGGGCTCTTCCTGGCACAGCTTGTGGCTGGGCCTCATGGTCGATTTCGGGATTTTGGCCGCCATCCCTTTTGTCTTCGTGTTTGGCATGATCCTGAAGCTGTGCTGGCAAATCTACAAATCTCATCCACCGAGCAACGTGGTGGCCGTCTATGGCATGTTCTCTCTTGTCATGACCATCCAGGGAATCATGCGTTCCTACACCAGCGGCAATGCCACGGGAGCCACCATGTGGTGGCTCACTTTGGGCCTTCTTCTTGCAGTCAGGGACGGCGTCGCGCGCAAGCCGGCTGCCACACCCGTCCCCCAACCCCAGCGTCACCCCTCATTGAGGGAGCGAATCCCCCTGGAGGGTTCCCCCGTAAAATGACTCCTCCGGCTCTGGCGGGAATGCGGCAATGAACGCACCCAGGCAGAACATCGGAAATCTCAAAGGCGAGATCGCATTCCGGGAAAAACTCGCCAGGCAGCACACGACTGGCGAATTGCTTCTGCCCGACTATTTCGACAAGGATTCCCACGATCTCATCATGGCGGAGCGGATCGCGACCACCCGTGAGACTTTCTCCGCCCTGAAAGAAAAAGGGGTGAACTTTTCCCAATTTCTGGAACTCGGAGCCGAGCGGGGGCACCGGTCCCTGTCGATTGTGAATTCCTTCCATGCCACCGGATTCGCAATGGATATCTCGTTCGCCCAACTGCGGACGGCTGACCATTTTTCCAGGATCTTCCACCTTCCCAGAGTTCCACATCGGGTTTGCTGCGACGCGAACAATCTGCCTCTCAAAAACGAGGTCGTGCCCTTCTTGTTCTGCTACCAGTTCCTGCACCACTTCCCCTCGCTCAAACCGGTTCTGGGGGAAATCCATCGGGTCATGTCGGGATCTTCCTCGTTCTTCTTCGACGAGGAGCCGATGGGAAGGCTCCTTCAGCTCCACCTCTACAAGCAAAAAGCGAAGGAATATTCCCGCTCCAACCTCCGAAAGGGCAAGCTTCTCCGCTGGTTGGAAGGGCTCGTATCGGAAACAGAGTCAGACGAGGTCCAGCACGGGGTGATCGAAAACCATGCGATGAAGATGCCGGAGTGGCAGGACGGACTCTCGATTTTTGACGCGATGGACGTCCGCGTGCGAACGCTTCGTCACCTGAAAAGCCGGATCTCAAAATCCATGCGCCTAGCGAACTTCCCGAACCATCTCCTCGGCGGTGTCATTCAGGGAGTTTGTCAAAAAGCGGGTGCCGAAAGCCCTTCATCGAACATTTTCGACTGGCTGGCCTGCCCCGATTGCCGCGTCCCTGCACCCTCAGGTGATGAATGGAATCACCCTCCGCTTGACCGGAAGGATGATGTGCTGGTTTGTCAATACCGGGGATGCCGCTACCCCATCATCGAAGATATCCCCATCCTCATCCCGAAGGACCTGCGCAAGGAATTGTATCCGGCATTTTCCTGACTTCTCCCGCATGGTTTCAGATGTCCAGGTAACGGCCCGCCATGATGGCCGAGGAAAAATGATCCCGGACACGCTGTGAGTGCCCCGCTCCCCTCGCCGCTTCGCGATGGTCCATGATATACTGCACCTTACAGGCGGCGGTTTCCGGCCCCTCGGCAAAATGGGGGTAATCCGCGCCGAGAGCTTCGAGATTTCCCCCGACTGGAGTCGCCACGACGGGCAACCCGGCGGCCATCGCCTCAACAACGGCAAGATCGAAAATGGCGATGCGGGGCAGATGGAGAAAAAGATCAGCTTCCCTCATCGCTTTCAGCACGTCTCCCCGCGGTGTGAAACCATGGAAAACAACCGGAAGCCGCTCGGCTTCTGCCGTCCGTCGAGTCTCCTCCCGCACGGTGCCAAAGTGATGAAACTCGGTCGCCCGCCCGGCCCCACGCAGTAGCGCAATGACCCGCAGCATCTCGGGAAGAGATTTCTCGGCCACATCTTCGCAGACACCGATAATCCGGAAAAGACTGCCGCTACGGGGGCGTTTTGTCTCATCCTCCGGCAACTCGATCCCGTTGTGGATGACGATTCCCTTTCGCCGGACCATCCCGGCAAGCCCGGGGTTCATTTTAATGAATAACGAAAGGGCACCATGCCCGGGAAACACGATTTTGTGGGGAAAGATAAAATTCAGTGCAACCGCAGCCCGCACGGCTTGCTCCCGCAAGCCGGATCTCCCGCGCATCGAAGCCAGCTCATGGTGCCGTCCGCCCTTGGACTGCTCGACATGAACGAGGCGCAGCCGAGGGTAGAGCAACCGCAATACAGGCCATGCGTAGAACGGAGTGAAAGCGATGATGGTTCCTCCATCCCTGCTCAAGCGGTGGATCGCCTGGATCTGGCAAATCGTGGATACTAAGCGGTTGCGTTCCGCACGTTTGGCTCCTCCCCCTGCAAGGAGATGACATGTGGGGACATCTGTCACATGCACGACATCCGCCCCACAGACCGCCCAAACATCCCGCCCTTCGAGGCCGATCTCTGCCAGACCGAGGAAAAACTGCCGGGCAACGCCCAAACCTCCTCCGGTGGGGAGCGGCCACTGCTTGCTCAGGATAATGTGTTGGTGTGCTGTCAAGGGGAAGAGAAGCGGAAATCGGAAACGATGAGATACTGAAATGAGGTATGGCTTCGCGATTTTGAAGCAATGGTTACGAAGATGGCGATATGTTGGTTGGTTTCTGAGAGGAAGAAGTCAACGGCTGCTCCTGAGAGAGCACAGTCCTCATGGGGTGTGATCAAAAGTGGGCTCCCTGCGCAACCCAACCGCACCCACTTTTCATCACACCCGTCCTCATGGAGGAGTTCAATCCAGAGTTGACTTTCGTCGGCCTCCTGCAGAAGACCGTCGATTTTCGATATGAACTCAGCATTCGAGCGGGCACACGACACCTCCCGGCAATGTGCAGCAACCGAAGTCCCTGGGCGCAAGAGTTGGTGTCCCAATACCTCGACCTCTCTTTTTGGTGCGGGAGTGAAGAGTAGAACCTCACAACCGCCGACGCATACCTTTTCGTCCGTCCCCGCAATTCTTCAGTGATTCTCATAAATATTTCAGCTTTTCAGTATATCCGTCTTTCAGCTTTGCTTCTCGGTAGGCTTTCTCGATGTGGCCGAGGTAGTTGTTTTCGTGGAACGTGGTACGAATCCGTTCCCTTGCTCTGCCACTGAGCCGCGCCAAAAGGTGACGATCTGAGTCGAGCCTCAGGAGTGCGGCGGCAATGTCCGCGGCCATCCGGCGGGAACCGGCCACTTTCACGCGAATCCCCGATTCCTCTGTGACGATCCATCCCGGCCCCCCGCAGTCGGCGACAACAGGAACACATCCCGCCAGCATCGCTTCCATGAGAGTGACAGGAGCGTTGTCCCGCAGGCTTGGCAGCAGGTAAACATGGCTCCCTGCCAGTTTCGCAGAATACGCCCCGCCAGAAAGCCTCGTGCCGATTTCCACATCCTCACTGATTCCAAGACGATCAGCACAGCCCCGCAACCAGCCCGTTTCCTGTCCCTGACCGCCGACATGATACGTGAACCGGAGGCCCTTCTTCCTTGCAATGGCAAGCGCCTCCAGGGCAATGGCGATGCCTTTCCGTCCTTCGATTTCTCCCCCGGCAAAGAGCGCCAACGGCTTCGTAAAATCTTTCGGAACATCAAACCGAGCCATCTCGTTGTCATTGAAAAATGCTGCGGAAATCTGGCGGATCTCCGAGCGCGTGATCCTTTTGAGCAGTGCTCCCGTTTCGGGAGTGCCTGAAAGAATCATCGCCGCATTGCGGGCTGTCGCCCGCACCGCTGGCGACCAAAAAGCGAGGATTCCTTGCAGGCGCCTCAGAAACTCAAACCCCCGGGCGGACGGACTGACCGTGCCCAGCAACCCCGAAGGAAAAATCTCCGCTCCACCCAGCGGCCCCCAGACAAGCGGTTTGCCCAGCTTCCATAATCTGCACGGCACACGCCAACTGGACAAGGTCACATGGTGGATGACGTCAAATCCCACCTCCTGCTCAAGTCGCATGGCGGTTGCCTCAACAGAGCGGCTCCATTCGGAGTAATCTCTCCAGGCTTTCAGGCGCGAAATCAGCCGGTTCTTTCCCCATTTTGCCCGTCCATGATGATAGAAAAAACGGACATTGCGAGGCAGTTCGCCTGCCTCCACTGCGGTCTCGATGGCAGGACGATCATTTTCGTGAGCCAAGACCCAGAGATCGTGCGACGTTGACAGCGCACGTAGAGCTGTCCATCCGAAATGGGATTCCGAGCCACGGGTAGGGTTGCAGGCTACGGCGCTGACGAGAACCTTCATGCGGATGCAAGATTGGAGGACCCGCTTTGAGAATGCGATACGATTTCAGCGCTCAGCCGAGACAACGGGAAGATTGGTCAAATTCCACGCGCCCGCAATCCCTGCGGTTTCCCGCCGCCGGAAGGAGGGATAATCCCGCATGGAATCATTCCCCTCCACGCCACGCTCCTCCACAACAAGCCAAAAGAGGCGTTGTAACCCTGTCCCTGCCTGGAGAGCAACGCGCCCGACGGCAGGGGGCCGAGCAGCCTCCTCCCTCCAGCCGGCTGTCGTTCTCCGAGTGGCCCGGGTTTTCCGGTATTCCCCGGCTGGCTAATTTGTGACAGTTTTCACTCGTTCGAGGAGCTTGGCGGGTCACAAAGCGTCCCTTTCCCGGACCCCAGGCTGTATTTCAAGATGCAGCGGATCGCACTGAATCCATCGCGCCAACCGATTTTTTTCCCCTCGGCGTAGGTTCGGCCATGGTAGGAGACTGAGACCTCATAAATCCGGACACTCATCCCTGCGACCTTGGCCGTGATCTCGGGCTCGAAGCCGAACCGGTCCTCCTCGATCCGCACCTTCTGAATCACCTCCCGCCGGAAAGCCTTGTAGCAGGTTTCCATGTCGGTGAGGTTCAGGTTGGTGAAAATGTTCGAGAGCAATGTCAAAAACCGGTTCCCCACGGCATGCCAGAAATACAGCACCCGGTGAGCCTCGGATCCCAAAAACCTCGAACCGAACACCACGTCCGCCCGCCCATCCATCAAAACGGAAAGGATCTTCGGATATTCGCGCGGATCATACTCCAAATCCGCATCCTGAATGATCACATAGGGCATGGTCGCAAGGGCAATCCCGGTGCGCAGCGCGGCACCCTTGCCCTGGTTCACCGGGTGCGATTCCACCCGGATGCGGGGATCGCGCTCCGCAAGCCCCCGCAACACGGACAACGATCCATCTCCCGAACAGTCATCCACACAGATCAGCTCGCCAACGAGCGGCTGATCCAAAACAACCTGAATAACATCCGCGACCGTCCCCGCCTCGTTGTAGACAGGCATGACGACTGAGAGGCATGGCTCCGGACATTTCACACGGGCAAGATGCTCAAGATCGGAAACAGGAGGAAAGAAAAAAACGTCGTGCGGACACGGCTGCGACCGTCCAAAAGAAATTCAGCGCCGCAGAGGGGTGCAGCGGCAATACAGCCTCACGGCTTGATGTGCCGCTCTGCTCTCCCGTCACGCCGTCGGGTTGTGAGATGGGTTTGATCATGGTCGTGGCTGCTCAATATTCGTCTCGATAGCGGCTCTTTGCCACGGTTGAGGGATCATGAGGAGCCACGGACCGGGCAAGGCAATCTTTCAGGGATCCGAAATCCGCATTCAACAACCACCCGACACCGAGCATGCCGGCAAGCGCAACCGCGAAGACCAAGTATCCAGCCAGCATGTGGAAAAACGTGGGTTTTTCCAATGTTCCAATCGCCACTTCCGGCCCCATCGCGATGGTGCCGATCGTCAGCATGATGATGCGGGCCAGATTTCCCGCAATCGCCAGCGGGATGGAGGACAAAAACAAAACGGTTTTGCGCCAGCCCCCCCTCTGGGTGAAGTATCCATAAATGGCGCTCACCATCATGAGGGCGAAAAGCGACCGGATGCCGCTGCACGGATCCGCGACATCCACGGAAAAGCGCGCGCCGGCCTTGAGGTTGGCGATGGCATCCGGTGCGGATAGGATGGCTGTCCCGCTCTTGATGCAGCCGATCCCGAGCAGGTTCAGCACATGGACGCTGGCCTCGGACATGACCATCCGCAATGGAAACGCGATCAGGTTGTCCAGAAACGTCAGCGGGTAGAGGAAAACCAGAAACGCCCACGGGATGAAGAGCGCCTTCGCCCAGGTCCATCCCAAAAACCAGAGGACCATCCCGCCGGTCAAAATCTGGAAGCTGGCGTAGCCGATGAAAATATTGTCGGCACGGTATCCGATCCAATACACAAAAAGCCCGAACAGCATCACAGGCAGGCCGGCCCATGCCCTCACAAATGCCCCTGCCGGAAGGTTGTCCCGCTCGAACCAGATCATTCCTGCAATGGCAAACGGAACGAGGTAGCAATGCTGCCAGTCCTCTCCCTGCCAGATATAGTTGGCAAAATGCAGGATCGAGACCATGTGCGAGCCGTAGCCGGACGCATACGGGCTCCACGCATACAGGAGCCAGAGGGCCGCGAGGGAACTCAGAAGCACAACGGCGAGGTCGGTGGCGCGATGGCCGTCGGATTTCGTGGATGTCATGAAATTCTCAGGTCGGGAATATTTGAAAAAGATGCGGAGCATCTATCAGAAAACCGGCGATCCACCAAGCGGATAGAAGGGCCACGCGGATTACCTGAATCAATCCTCCGACCCGGGGAAGAGCATCGGCTTCATCCATGACCACGTCCGGGCGATGCCGTCGTCAAGCTTCGTCCGGGGCGCCCATCCCGTGGCTTCACGGATCCTGGAAATATCGAGCACGTTGGCGGTGACATCCCCGGGTTGCGCGGGTTCGAATGCGAGGTCCGCCTTTTTCCCGACCACCTCCTCGATCCCGGCCACCACGTCGAGCAGTGCGGTCCCCTGCCCGCTCCCGATGTTGAAAGGCCCGGATGCATAGGGATTTGAGATCAGCCCGACACAGGCTTCAGTGAAGTCGCTGATAAAGATGTAATCCTTCGTTGCGGAGCCATCGCCACGGATGGTGATGGGTTCGCCACGTGCGATCCGGGCCATCGCAACCGCCACGATTCCTTGTGCGGACTGAAAATTCTGGCCGGGCCCGTAGGGGTTCGAGGGACGGATCTCCAAGTGCCGGAACCCCTTTTGCTCCGCCACCATGGCGAGGTATTTCTCCATCGCGAGCTTTGCGATCCCGTAGGGTGAACGCGGACGCATCGGATGATCCTCACGGATCGGGAGGATCTCCGGTTCGCCGTAAACAGCCCCGCCGGAGGAAAGAAGCACAAAATCCTCCGCGCGGGATTCCTGGATCTCCTCCAACACCAGCAACAGCAATTCGATGTTCCCAAGGAAATTGGCCGGCAAACGGTCCGCAGCGGGAGCGGTGCGCGTCTCATGGGCGAGATAAACCACACGGCTGAAATCGGCCAGCACCCGGCGCAGGAGGTGCATGTCGCGCAGTTCTCCGGTGAAATACTTCACATCCGGACCGGCTTCAGGCGGCAAAACCCTGTCAAGCACTGCGACGTCCCATCCGGCCCCGGAAAATCCGGCAGCCAGCCGGGACCCCAGAAATCCGGCCCCTCCAATCAGGAGAACATTCTTCGTCATTGCCCGATTCTAGATCACGAATCCCGGTAAAAAGCACTTCCAAATCCAAAACCGGCCGGATCGGATGCTCATAACCCGATGAAACCCGGGACCCGGATGGGATGACTTTCCGCTTCCAGCGGATTGCCTGCTTCGCAGGCTTTCCGGGAATGACTTCGCTGTAATGGTTCCCCTCCTCGTAAAACTCGGAAGGGGTGGGATTGACTTTGGCTTTCAGCCTCCGCCCCTCCGGGGCCGCTCTTCGAGCGGTCTGTGGCGCTTCGCGCCGCTCGAACTGCGTTCTCATCCCACGGCTTTCTTTTTTGAATCCGCTTGGGCGGATTGGCGGAAGGGGTGGGATTCGAACCCACGGTAGGTTTAACCCTACGCTCGATTTCGAGTCGAGTGCCTTCAACCGGACTCAGCCACCCTTCCTTGATGATCGACAGGGGATTAAAACAGATATGATCAACCCCATCCCGAAACTGCCGACTGAATCAAATATGTTCAAACCCTTGCGGTCGGCAAGGAAGAAATCTGTCCTTGCCGGAGGCTCGGGAATGGCGGATCAGCGGATCTTCTCGGTGCGGCCGGCGCACCATTTTCCACGGGCGATGATGCGGGGCGGCGCAAAACCTGCTTGAATCAGCCCGGCAGCCACCTCGTCCGCCTGCTTGCACAGAACACCGGAAAAGATGAGTTTTCCCCTGCAGGACAGGCGACGGAAAAATCCCGGCGCCGATGCCAGAAGGAGTTCGCTGAACAGGTTGGCAACGATCACGTCCGGCTTGGGGAAGCCGGCGATCTTCCTCGCGTCGGCCTTGCTGATCCTGATCCGTCTGCACCGGTTGCTCTTCGCGTTTTCTTTCGCGATGCGGACGCAGGCGGGATCGAAGTCAAACGCATCCACCCCGGAGGCTCCGAGCTTCTCGGCGGCAATGGCGAGAATCCCGCTGCCGGTTCCGGCATCCATCGCACGCCACCCCGCCGGGATCTCCGCGGAGACGTCGCAGAGAAGGCGGAGGCATGTCGCGGTCGTCGCATGGTCGCCGGTCCCGAAAGCCATTCCGGCAGGGATCCAGATGTCGCCCGGCCGGGTGCCGGACTTCTTCCATGCGGCCTCGTCGGAAAAAATCCGCAGCTTTCCGCGGATGGCGAGCGGCGCGCGCGGCCGCGACGGCGAAGTGGCCCAGACATGGGCCGCGGCAAGTGTGGCGCGGCCGCCGAAGCGCTTGATCAGAAGGCCGGCGGTCCGCTTGTCACAGAAGGCTTCGATCTTCAGGGCCTTGGAATCCGGCCATGTGACCATTGCCACCCGGCCGGGGCCGAGGAACTGGAGACGTTCCTCCCAGGCGTCCTCCCATTTTTGCGAGCTCAGGCGTGTCCAGCGATACATTCTTGAGTGTTCAGTGTTCTGCGTTCAGTGTTCCGTCACTGATACCGTATCTTTTCGCTGAAACCTGAACACGGAAAATCTTTCCCATGCCGCGCCCGAAATTGATCATCGCCTCAAGCGAGGCGTCCGCCGATCTGCTCTATGCCACGAAATTCCGCGCACCGGACCCCTTCGTGTTTTTGCAGGGCGACAAGAAGCTTCTTCTGCTCTCCGATCTGGAGGTGGACCGCGGACGCAAGGAGGCCGGGGTGGATCGCGTGGACGCGTATTCCGATGTCGAGCGTGAGATTCAGGGAGACAGGCGCAAACGCCCCGGTTATGCACGCGTCATCGCACGCTGGCTGAAGGGCAGCAAAGCCCGGAGCGTGGTCGTTCCGACCGGATTTCCGCTCGGGCTTGCGAGGCAGTTGAAGAAGGAGGGCATCCGGATCAAGCCCGCAGGGGACCCGTTTTTTCCTGAGAGGGAACGGAAATCCGCCGCCGAAATCCGGGCGATCGAAGCGGCGATCCGGATTGCGGAAGCCGGGATGTCCCGGGCGATGGAGCTCCTCGCGTCATCCATTCCGCGGCGGGACGGACGGCTCGCCATCGGACGCAGGATATTGACCTCCGAGATCCTGCGCATGGAAATCGAGACCGCCCTGGTAAGGGCCGGCGGCGAGGCGCGCGGGGACTCGATCGTGGCGGGCGGCGAGCAGGCGTGCGACCCGCACGGGCGCGGAACCGGCCCGCTCCGCGCGAACGAGCTCATCATCATCGATATTTTCCCGCGTGATGCGCGCACGGGATACTTTGGCGACATCACGCGCACGGTTGTTCGCGGGAAGGCGGGCGATGCCCACCGGCACCTCTGGGAGACCTGCCTGGCCGGACAGGAGATGGCGCTGAAACAGATGAAGCCCGGCAATCAGGGGGCGGCGGTGCATGAGGCGATCAAAGAATTTTTTGCGGACAAGGGATATCCCACGGAAGTCCGCGACGGGCGATGGCAGGGATTTTTCCACGGAACCGGACACGGCCTGGGGCTCGAAGTCCACGAATCCCCGCGTTTCGCCGCCACGACCTTCCTCCCGGGTCAGGTGCTGACCGTGGAACCGGGGATTTATATGCCGGGGCTTGGTGGAGTCCGCCATGAGGATGTGGCGGTCGTCACAGCAAAGGGGCCAAAGCTCCTGACGCACGCCCCCAAGCCGCTGGAACTCTGAAATTCAACCGGCTCGCCCGCGTGCGGCACCGGTCAGTAGCTGCTCTTGGTCAGGGTGGTTTTTCCGCGGAACACCCAGTAGATGCTGGCAGTGTAGGCGAGAACGAGGGGCACTCCAATCAGGGCGATGATGAGCATGATCCCCAGCGTCTTTTGAGTCGAAGCCGCATTGTAAATCGTCAGGCTGTTCGCGATCTCAGGGCTCGAAAGGACCATGTTGGGAAAGTAGGTCAGACCGAATGTCGCCATCATCAGAACCATCGCGGTGCAGGAGGAGAGAAAGGCGTGGAACTCCCGTCCCTTGTGGATTTCCCGCGGGATGTTCAGCACGATGAGAACATTCGCGGCGACGACGAGAAACACATACGGCCGGGCGCGCACGGTCTCCAGCACCCAGGGGACCTCGACGAGCGTGTAAAGGTTGAAGAGGAAATACGAGGCGAGGAAAAATCCGATGAGCCGGGGCACCCACCCGCTCACGATTTCCAGCAGTTCGCCCTCCGTCTTCATCGTCAGGTAGATCGCCCCGTGCATGGCAAAGAGAAGAACTGTCGTGATGCCCATGAGAAGCGAATACGGATTGAGCAGGCCAAGAAATGTTCCGGCGAACTCGTGGTCCGCATCGAGCGGAATTCCCCGGACGATATTTCCCATGGCCACCCCGATCAAAAGCGAGGAGACAAGGCTGCCCGCGCTGAACGCCACATCCCAGAACTGCCTCCACCACGTCCAGCTCTCCTTGCTGCGAAACTCGATCGCGACTGCGCGGAAAATCAGCGAGCACAGCAGGAGCATGAATGGCAGGTAGAATCCGGAGAAGACCGTGGCGTAAGCCTGCGGAAAAGCCGCGAAGAGGGCGCCGCCGCCGGTCACGAGCCAGACCTCGTTGCCGTCCCACACCGGACCGATTGAATTCAGGAACATGCGGCGGTGCTCGTCCTTCCTGACGAAAAGCTGGAGGGCGCCGACCCCGAGATCGAATCCATCCAGCATGGCGTAGCCGGTGAACAGGACTCCGACGAGGATATACCAGATGATGTTGAGATCGGGGAGTATCATGCGCGCGGGGTGGTGCGGATGAGAGCCTTCCAGCTCTCGGGCATCTCCTTGCTGTCCTCCTCGGGATCCGGACCATGTTGGATTTTTCTGGTCAGCAGGAAGACAAACATGGCGAAGAGAAGCGCGTAAACGAGGCCGAACAGGACGAGCGACGTGGCAACCTGATTCGCGGTGACGACTCTCGAAAGGGAGTCCGAGGTCTTGAGGAGCTCGTAAACAATCCAGGGCTGCCTTCCCATCTCGGCCGTGAACCAGCCCGCCTGGTTGGCGATCTGCGGGCCGAGGACAGAAAACACCAGCGCCGCAAGGAGCCAGCGGGTCAGGGGCAGCGAGGTGTCGAAGAGCCATCCGCGCCACCAGAAAACACACGCGATCAGGACGAGCGCGAACATCGCCACACCGGCAATGATCATCGCATGGTAAAATTGGAAAACGAGCGGCACGTTCGGCCAGTAGGATTTCCGGATGACCGGCAGTTCACCTGGGGCGGCCCCCGGGTGGTGCGCGCGCAGGAAGGCATCCGAGGGCAGCTGGCGGAGCCCGACAACCGGCTTGTCAATCGAGCCCCAGGCCAGCCAGCTCAGGAGCCCCGGAATCTTCGGACCAAAGACGGTCTCCGTGTCCGGGTTGACTCGGCCGAAGAGCGTCATCGGAGTCCTCGGAACGGTCTCATAGACCCCCTCCATCGCGGCAAGCTTGACGGGCTGGTTCCGAACGACCCCCTTGGCGGTGAAATCGGCGCTGATCATCTGAAGGATGCTGGCGACCGCTGCAAACCCGAGGCCGACCTTCAGGGAGGCTTTCGCAAAATCCAGATGGCGGTTCCGGAGCAGATAAAATGCGCTGATGCTCACCACGAGGAAAGCCCCGGCCATCCAGGCCCCGAGGACCACGTGCGTCAGACGGTCCAGCGTCGAGGGATTGAAAACCATCGCCCAGAAGTCATCCACCACGGCACGGACGGTGGTCAGATCAGCGGAAGTGACGACGTGGTCCGGAGCGAGAAGCTTTCCCCCCATCGCCTCCAGATGATATCCGGCGGGCGTCTGCATCCAGGAATTCGCCACGACGATCCACACCGCGCTGAAGTGCGCCCCGAACGCCACCATGCAGGTTGCGAAGAAATGCATCTTCGGGCCCACCCGGTTCCACCCGAAAAGCAGAAGCGCCAGAAAACCCGACTCCAGAAAAAACGCGAAGATCCCCTCCGCAGCGAGGGCGCTCCCGAAGATATCCCCGACAAACCGCGAATACGTCGCCCAGTTCGTGCCGAACTCGAACTCCATCACGATCCCGGTGGCGACGCCGATCGCAAATGTCAGCGCGAAGATCCGGGTCCAGAAACGCGCCATGTTGTGAAAAAGCGGGTTCCCGGTTTTGAGCCAGAGCCCCTCCATCATGACCAGAATGATCCCGAGCCCGATGCTCAGCGGCGGATACAGGTAATGGATCGCCGCTGTGAAAGCGAATTGCAAACGGGCCAGAATCTCAACAGTCATCAAGGATTAGTTGTGCTAATTGCATGCAGCATTGTCAATCCCCGCCTTCGGCGGTGGATCGGTTCATTTACACAGAGCCATTTGCTGTGTGGAAAGCGTGCCGTGGCATGAATGAGATGCCATTTTCACTGAGCACCACCTGACGCCTTCACTCACCGCATGGGGAGCGCAAATGCGCACGGCCCCATCGCGGGATTCATCGACCTGGCGGAGTTAAATTCCGACCGGCTTTCCTGTGCGGACGGATTGTTCCTCCGCCTCACAGATCCGGATAGCGGTCACGCCGTCCTGTGCAGTGACGAGCATCGGCGGATTTCCATTCGCCACGCAGTCCACGAAGTAGCGCGTTTCCGCTCCGTAGCCATCCGGTCCATCCAGCTTCACGATGCGGGACTCGCATCCCGTTTCGGTGATTTGCAAAGCCCCGGCGCCGCGGGAGAGGTCGAAGTCCAGCGTGGCCCGCTCGCAATGGATCGTGTAGGACATGTTGAAGCCTTTGGCGAGCAGCCAGCTTCCCTCGGCATGCACGACCGGCCCACCGGGAAAATGATATTGGGTCACGACATGGTTGATGTCTCCCGACGGGCCGGTAACGCCGCTCGAAAAGACGCTCGCGGGTTGCCCGAAGAGGAAGTTGACGAAATCGCTGTCGTGGATGTGGATGTCGAACAGCGCCCCGCCGGCATAGGATCCCTGACGGGCGGCCGGGGCCATTTCTGAAACGCGTCGGAAATTGGCAGCCAGGACCCGGCCGAAGGCCTGCTCCGCAACGGCCTGCCTGAGCCAGGCCCATCCCGGCCAGAACCGCATGCACATCGCCGGCATCAGCATGCCCGGAGATTCCGCCGCAACCTTGAGAATTTCCATCGCCTCCGCCGACGTGCGGGCAAGCGGTTTTTCACAGAGGACGTGCCTGCCCGCCCGCAATGCGGCGATGACCTGCGCCGGGTGCAAGGTGGTCGGCGTGCAGATGTCCACGATCTGCACTTCGGGATCGGCGAGCATCCCGTCGAGGTGCAGGAAGACCTTCACTTCCGGGCCGAGCCGGATACCGTCGGATTTCTTGATGTTGCCCGCGACGCCGGGGAGCACGCCATCGACCGGTGTGCGGGTGGCATCGCAGACGGCGACAACCCGGGCCGCCGGGTTGTCGAGGTGGGCGCGGAGATGGGTCACGCCCATGAATCCCAGGCCGACGACGGCCACGTTGACCTGCTTGTTGGAGTTGGTGGACATCAGTGGTTCAAGACAAGTTTCCGTGCGGTGAGAATGTCGGCGATCCGCTGCGTCCCGGCCTCGCGCTCGATCACACGGTTTCCGGAAAAGTTCAGCTCTTCGAGCGCGCGGAAAAATCCCGGCCAGTCCACCTCTCCGGTGCCGACGGCGACCTCCTCGCCCCATGTGCCCGGCACTTTGGTCCGGAGGGCATCCTTGATGTGGACCTGCCGGATCCACGGCCCGAGCCTGCGGACGGCCTGGATCGGATCCCCCTTGCCGTAGAGAATCATATTCGCCGGATCGAAATTCACCCCGACACCGGGAAGGCGTTGCAGCAAAAGCACAAGGGAATCCGCGGTCTCCTGACCGGTTTCCATGGCGAGGCCGATCCCCGCGTCCGAAAAAATCTCCGCCACCAACTTCAGGCGACCGAGCATTTTCCCGAAGCCGGGATGCGATTCGTCCTGCGGGAGAAACCCCGCGTGGAACGTCACGAGATCGAGCCCCAGGTCCGCGGCGAGTTCCGAGGCGGCGCGGATGTGAGCGAGGTTTTGATCCCATGTCGCATCGGGCGCAACCCCGCCGGTGAGGCGGATGGATTCCAGCGTCGAATAATCCTCACCCGCACAGCCGAACATCCCGGAGACGATCTCCACGCCATCCGCACGAAGCAGGGACTTCTCCCAAATCCCGGGCGCTTCGAGCAGCGGATCGAGCGCAAGCTGGATGCGGGGAATGCCGGTCGCATTCAGCTTGGCGAGCAAGTCCTGCGGACCGGTCGGCTGGAGCGACCAACTGCACACGGCAAGGCGGCTGGGAGAGGAGACCATGAAATCAAATGCCACTTTGCCGGGCTTGATGTCCACTGAAACTTTAGGCCCGGTCACGGGCTGTTTTGCAGCGCGTAGTTTCCAAGCGCGTGGAGATTCGCAGGCGGAGTGTCGCGGGGAACCTCGCAGCCGGCTCCGACAATGAACCGTCTGCCGGCATCGCGATGGCACTGCGCCACCGCCTCGGAGATGATCTCCGGAGTGCCATTCCGAAGGATGGTCACGGGGTTGAGGTTGCCCAGGATGATCTGTGAGGGCATTTCCGAACGGGCGAGATCCAGCGGGACAAGCGAGTCCACCTCCACGATGGAGCAGCCCAGCCGCCCCATCCCGCCAACGATGCGGCGGGTGTTCCCGCAAATATGCAGGCGCGTCGGCACGCCGAGCGCATGGATGCCATCAACGAGCTGCTTTTCAAACGGCCAGACGAACTCCTCATAAATGTCCGGCCCGATCAGCGAGGCGGCGGCATCCCCGATCCCGATCATATCCGCCCCGGCATTCACCTGCTCCTTCGCAAACCGCAGCTCCATCTCCACGACAAACGAAAAAAGGTCCTTCACAAAATCCGGGTCGTCGTAGAAATCCAGCATCAGCGTGTTGATCCCGCGCAGATCGGCCGCCTCGGCAATCGGCCCCTCGACCCACCCCTCGATGATTTTTTCCCCGCCGACCTGCTCCCGGAAGAGAGCAAGCGCATTGATGCTGTTGTGCATGCGTCCGCCGCCCAGCGGGTCGGGAATTTTCAATCCGGCAAGATGCACCTTGTCCGCCAGCAGCGCACGGTCCTCGACGAGCGCCACCGGCTGCTCGTCAAAATATTCGACCGCCGCGCCGCAGTCGGCGGCCTCGCGCGCCGGGTCGGACATCGTGTTCACGTAATCCAGATGAAATTCCCGCGCGACATGGATCTGGCCTTTGACCAGCACGCGGTAATCGGTGCAGTAGTCCCGGTATTTCGCGCCGATCTGCCCGCAGGCGAATTGCATGGTGATGGGAAGCAGCGGCAGATGATCCACCGGCTCCCCCTTGAGGTGCGCAAAGACGCGTTCTCTTGAGTTCATGGTTTTTCTGGGTTTGTCAAAGCGGGGTGAAGCGCACGGTCAGAGACTCGTATCCCAGCGTGCGCGTGTAGGAGGCCTCCCGCTCCACGCGCTCCTTCGACTCGAGCACGGTGATGCGGGCGATCCGTTCGGCGCATTTTTGGAGAAGCGTCCGGAGGATCAGCCTTGCGTGCGGCGCGCCCATGCACAGGTGCGTGCCAAAGCCGAACGCCAGGTGGGGATTGGGCTTGCGGTCGAGCCGCACCTCGTCCGGAGCGTCGAAGGCCCGCTCGTCCATGTTGGCGGACGCCCAGCAGAGCGAAATGCGTTCTCCGGCCCGGACCGTGACGCCGTTCACCTCCGTCTCCTCCGGGCAAACACGGCCGATGTGGGTGAGCGGCATGAAGACGCGGAAAAACTCCTCGCTCGCGTGGATGGCCCGCCTCGGGTCCCCGCGCAGAAACTCCAGCGCGTCGGGGTGCTCCGCGAGATGGCCGATCACGCAGGAAATCGTGTGGATGATCGTGTCGCGCCCGCCGGCAAATGCGAGGTTGGCGAAACCCATCATCTCCCCGCGGGTGAGCGGCCGCCCGCGAAATGTCGCCCGGGCGAGGGCACTGAAAAAATCCTCCCCGGGAGCGGCTTCGGCGCGATCGAATTGCGCGTGCAGGTAATCCTCGAGCACGTTGCCTTTTTTGAATTCGCCTCCGGCGACTTTGAATACGTGGATCCCCCAGCCGATCCAGGTCCGGGCCTCGGATTCCGGGACGTTGAGCAGGCGGGTGAGCGCGCGGGATTGCAGCGGCAGCGCAAATCCGTTCACGATCTCGACTGATTCGAGGCCTGCGGCATCCGCTAGCATCCCGTCAACCAGCCCTTCGATTTCCGCGATAAACGCGGGGTCTTTCGGACGTTGAAAAAATGGATCGGTGATCTGCCGGTAGTCGGTGTGCTCGGGGGGATCGGTCTCGATCGGAAGCTGCCGCATCGTGCGAACCGCCTCCTCGGAGGGAATCGGCACGCGGAACGGCGCGTCCGAGCTGAATGTCTTCCAGTCCTTCGCTGCACGTCGCACATCCTCATGGCGCAGCAGCATGGGGATGTCCTCACCCTGGAACGGACATTTCAGGACGCCGGAGTCATTCCGCGCCTCACGGAAGGGGTCGGAATTCATCGCGTCATTTGAAGGAAGCGACCGGCCTGCCGCCGCGCCATCCAGTCGCAGACGGTGGCCAGATCGGCCACGGGGACATTTGTGTGCGGCAGAGTGTGCATGTAGGGCGGCGGACCGAACTCCGGCGTCAGGAACGACTCGGCGACCCCTCGCTCCCGCTGGCTCCGCCAGACAACGTCCCACCAGCACTCGTGAGCTGCCAGGTGCATGGCGTATTCCGGTGCGGAGGGGTCCGGAACCTGCGGTCCCTCCTCAAACCCGACACGGGCGTGAAGGTGGTGGCACTGCCGGGCCGCCAGCGCGATCGTCTCATCCAGATCCGGCAGCAGCCGCTCGCAGACACACACCCAGTGGCTGAAGTCGCAGGTCAGGCGCAGATCGGGAAAAAGCTTCAGGATGTGCCGGGTCTGCCACGGGGTGCCGAACCAGCGCAACCGATGCGTCTCGTGAGCCACCGGCACGCCGAACTTCTTTTCCATGTCGAGCATCCGGCCATAAAATTCCTCCGCCTCGGCGGGGCTCCAGTTGTCGTAGCCGGAATGGGCGTTGAAGAAAACCGGCCCGTGATCAAGGCACTCCTCGATCTGGATCCGGAGCGAATCCAGATGCTCGTCCACCGAACCGCCCGCCACAAAATCGCGGCTGAATATCTGCGGCACCCACTGGAAGCCGCTTTCCTTCAGGAAGCGCAGGAGCCCGGCGCGATCGGGAACGGTGCGGATCGAGGACTCGATCGCCTCATAGCCGGCTTCGCGCCAGCGCGGCAGATACTGCTTCAGACCGTGTGCCAGGTCCACTCCCCAAAGATGACGGACGAGTTTGAGTTTCATGCTCGTAGAAAATTCCAGATGACCCGGCTTGTCTATCACAGCGGCGTATTTCTTTCTTCTCCTGCACGGCTAAAGACTTCCATCGTATTGACACGTCTTGCCCGTGCGGAGCGGAGCGGCTAACCTGCCGCGACCGTGCAACTTCCCAGCAAAGCCGGATTCGAATTGATCCCCAAGAGCGATTTGCATTCCTTCGCAGTGAAGGAATTCACGCTGCCCCGCTTCAACGTCCCGTGGCATTTCCATCCCGAATGCGAGCTCACCCTCATCGTTCAGAGCGGCGGGCGGAGGTTTGTCGGCGACAGCATCGAGCCGTTCTCTCCGGGCGATCTCGTCCTCATCGGCTCAAACCTTCCGCACTACTGGAGGAACGGCGAAGAGAAGCGCAAATCCCCATCACAGGCCGTGGTCGTGCATTTCCGCGAGGAATGCTTCGGCGCGGACTTCCTCGGGCTTCCCGAATTAACCGGCGCCCGCAACCTCCTCCTCCGCGCACGAAGGGGACTCCAGTTCAGCGGAAAAACACGCGATGCCGTGGCGGAGCTCATGAGGGGCATGCCGTCCTGCAATGGTCTCTCCAGAGTCCTTACCCTGCTTCAGATCTTCCAGCAACTCATCGAATCTGACGAGGCCCGCATCCTGTCGAGCTCCGGGTTCCTTCCGGTGCTCGACGCATTCGCCGGCGAGCGGATCAACCGCGCCTACCGGTTCATCTTCGAAAATTTTGCGGAACCGATCCGGCACGAGGACATCGCGCGCGATGCGGCGATGAGCCTCTCGGCATTCTGCCACTACTTCAAGCGGGTCACCGGCCGCACGCTCACCGACTTCATCAACGAGGTGCGCATCGGCCACGCGTCCAGGCTCCTCATCGAAACCGACCATCCCGTCTCGAAAATCGCCTTCGACAGCGGCTTTGAAAGTCTCTCCAACTTCAACCAGCGCTTCCGCAAGCTCACCGGAGCCACCCCGAAACAATACCGGAAATGGCATCTCAATGACTGACAGATTTTTGACGGCATTCGCCAAAATCTCAAGAGATGCCGGCCGGATAAAATCGTCCAAAAGCATGAACTGGACTGCATTTCATCCGATCCATACAAGTTATTTAGAGCATTTTCCCTGTTTGCGCTCCGCGTCAATATTCCGAAACGAGGGAAATCCCCCAAAAAACAACTATTGCAATCGTGACAGCATTTGTCTAAAATTTTCCACCGAATCCGATTCTCATCATGAACTCTGACGACCCCCACCCCTCCTCAAAAGCGTGCTGCTCCTCCGCGCTGGGGCCCGCCCTTGGCCTTCTGACGATCCGCATCTGGCTCGGGTTGCGCGCCCTCGCAACCGGGATAGAAAAGTTTGCGGGGAGCAAGGCCTCCGAGGCGGCGATCCTGGTTGACGGAAAGCCGAATACCTACGGCCTCACGGAATCCGCATCCGAAAAAGTTTACGGTCTTTCCCATTACCACGGGATCCCCGAGGCGCTCTACGGCCAGTTCAAAGCGGAGCCGCTGCTTCCGGGCTTCTCGCTGGGGATCTATGACAAGGTGCTCGGCCCGGCGCTGATCATCCTTGGCGTCACGGTCCTGCTCGGAATCCTTCCCCGGCTCTCCCTGTTTGCGATGGGCCTGCTCTATACAAGCCTCACATTCGGCCTGATTCTGATCAAGCAGGATGCCGGGGTTGCGTGGCTGGCAATCCATATTATCTTGATTGCCATGGCGCTGATTTACTCCGACCGCGACAAGTGCGTGCTTCTCGGGCGCAAGTGGTAACTCCTCCAATGAAACCCAGCTTGGCTCAAACCGGCTCGCGCCGGGATTTTTTGAAGATGGGCGGCCTTGTCGGCGCGGGCCTCGTGCTCGGCGCGCCATCCATCCTCCGTGCGGCGACCGGCCAGTCCTCCTCGGATTCGATCAGCGTCGGGTTCATCGGCCTCGGCAAGCAGCACGAGGTGCTCTTCAACGCGGTGAAAAATATTCCCGGCCTGCATTTCAACGCGGTCTGCGACATCATGAAAAACCGCGTGGGCAGCGCGTTTTCCCGCATCAAGAACACCTTCGGCAACCAGCCCGCCCGCTACACCGACGCCGAGGAGATGCTCGCCAAGGAGAAAGATCTGGACGCCGTCATCGTGGCGACCCCGGACTTCTGGCATTCCCGCCACACCGTGTGGGCGCTCGAGGCCGGAAAGAACGTCTACTGCGAGAAGATGATGTCCAACACACTCGACGACGCCCGCGCGATGGTCGCCGCCATGGAGCGCACCGGCAAGCTCTGCCAGATCGGCCACCAGCGCCGAAGCAATCCGCGCTACCTTTTCACGCTGAACGAGCTTCTGCGCCGCCATAGAATCTGCGGTCAGATCGTCAACGCCAACGGCCAGTGGAACCGCGCGGTCGGCTCGTCGCAGGACATTCAGGTGAAGGCCTCGATTCTGCCGGACAAGGAAACCCTCCTCAAATACGGTTTCGGCCGGCCGGGCAAGGACCTCTCGCTCGAGGAACTCCAGCACCGCTTCCTGAACTGGAGGTTCTACAAGGATCTCTCCGGCGGTCCGATCTCCGACCTCGGTGCCCACCAGATCGACATCTTCAACTGGTTCTTTGGCATGCAGCCGTGGCGGGTGATGGCATCCGGCGGGAGGAACTATTTCAAGGACCGCGAGCACTTCGACAATGTCATGTGCATCTTCGACTACGCCACTCCGGATGGCGGCGCACGGGCGTTCTACCAGGTCCTCACGACCACCAGCGCCGGCGGTGGATACTTCGAATCCTTCATGGGCATCGACGGAACGATCAACATCTCCGAGCGGGCCGCCTACACGAAGATCTTCCGGGAAGCCGGCACCGCGCCGAGCTGGGACCACCTGGTTGCCCAGGGCTACCTGAAAAGAAGCTCCGCCCCGAAGGCCGCATCGGATTCCTCGGACGCCATCGCCTCGTATGAATCCGCCGCTCCGGAAACCTACGAACTCCCCGGCGGGCTCAGCAAGCCGCCCCACCAGCCGCACCTCGAAAACTTCTTCGCGGCCATCCGCGGAAAGGCAAAGCTGAACTGCGATGCCCGGCACGCGCTCGAATCGGAGGCCCCGATCTACTGGGTCAACCCGGCCGCCGAAAGCGGCCAGACCATCATTTTTGACACAGAACACCTCCACGTATAAACCCATGAAAATCCCATTCATCGTCCTCCTCGCCTTCATCAGCGTCACCCAGGCTGCGGACACCGTTCCGCTCACGACCGCCATCCCGCCGGAAGTCATCGAGGGCACGCCGATGCCGATCAATGTCCCGGACCTCATCCCCGCTCCCAAGGCGGCTCCGGCGCTCAACGTCCCCGCCGGCACCACACTCCTCTCAAAGGGAAAGCCGGTGACCAGCAGTGACGACTTCCCGGTGGTTGGCGACCTGAAGCTGATCACCGACGGGGAGAAAGAAGGCGGTGAGGGATACTATGTCGAGCTCATGGACGGCCTGCAGTGGATCCAGATCGACCTCGGACAGACAGACTCCATTGCGGCCGTCTGGGTCTGGCACTACCACAGCCAGCTCCGTGCCTACCACGACGTCGTCATCCAGATCTCCGACGATCCGCAATTCAAGACCGGCGTCACCACAATCTACAACAACGACTACGACAACTCCTCGAACCTCGGCAAGGGTTCGGACAAGCCTTATGTGGACTCGCGTTTCGGCCTGCTCGTGGACGCCAAGGGCACCAAGGGCCGCTACGTCCGGCTCTACAGCAAGGGTAACACCTCCAACGACTCGAACCACTACATCGAGGTCGAGGTCTTCGGCTCCCCGACTCCTTGAGCCGCCAGGGGGCAGGCTGTCATCCCGGCGAGTGCATCTTCCGGTAGGTTGCGGGTGGAAGCCCCATGAGCCTGCGGAAGATTCTGGTGAAGTGGCTGTGGTCGAAGAAACCGGTTTCCAGCGCGATCCGCGCCACCGTCCATCCGGTCGTCTCCAAAAACCGGCATGCCGCATGCACCCGGACGCGAAGCAGATACTCGCGAGGGGTGGTGCCGAAAAGAGCGCGGAACCGGCGGTTGAACTGGCTGGGAGAAAGACCCGCAACCTGTGCAAAATCGCTCGTTTTCAAATCCTCGGCGAACCGGGCGTGAATCATCCGGACGGCTTCGCCGATACGCCCGTAGGATGCCATCTCAAATCGCCTTGCATCGATTTCCCGGTGGATGCCGGCAATCCCGATGATGCGGCCCTTGTGATCACGGACAGGCACTTTGCTGTAGATGATCAGCCGGTCGGAACCGGCCTCCTCGGGCGCGGAACTCACCGCGTTCAGAATCGGCCGTCCGGATGTCATGACCTGCCGGTCCCCTTCTGAGTAGGAGTTTGCCCGATCGGCCGGCCAGTAGTCGGCATCGGTTTTCCCAATGGTTTCCTCCTCAGTAGCGGCCCGGCAGTATTCGCATGCGCGGCGGTTGTTCATGACGAATCTTCCCCTCCGGTCCTTCATGAAAAACGCGACGTCGGGCAGGAGGTCCAGAATTTGTCCGAAGGTTCGGTGCCAATCCATTCTCCCCAAAAACACCTGTTGAAAACGACGCCTGTTCATGCGCTGAAAATACACAAGCGCGGCAGGTTCCTACAAGCGCGGGTTGCGCTGGCGCTTTATCGTGGGCCATGTGATCAGCAGAAGGTCATTCCTCAAAACGGGCGCAGCCGCCGCGGGATCGTGGGCGCTTCCCCGCTTCGCCATCGGACAGTCCGGTAAACCGGCCAATGCCAAGTTGAACCTCGCGCTGATCGGCACGGGGGGGATTGCCGGAGTGGCCATCAAGGCGGCCATCGGAGAAAACCTTGTGGCCATCTGTGACGTGAATGAGACGAATCTCGGCGTTCACGCCGACCTCAACCCGCAGATGGCGACGGCGGCCCGGTTCCGGGATTTCCGCGTGATGCTCGACAAGATGGGCAGGGACATCGACGGCGTGGTGATCTGCACACCCGATCACACGCACTTCGCCGCAACGATGGATGCCATGCAGCGCGGCAAGCACGTGCATACCCAGAAACCGCTCACTCACAATGTCTGGCAGGCGCGCACCCTGCGGAAGGCGAAGCAAAAATACAAGGTGATAACGAACATGGCCAACCAGGGCCACACCTACTCCGGCATCCGCCAGATGCGGGAGTGGTTCGAGGCGGGCGTCCTGGGGTCCGTTGCTGAAGTGGATTCCTGGTATCCGGGTCCGAATTGGAAAGGCCCGGCGTTCAAAAAGCCGTCAACCTTTCCGCCCGAACGCATGCCGGTTCCCCCGGAGCTCGACTGGACGCTCTGGCTCGGCCCGGCGGAGGATCCCGGATTCAACACGATTTACGAGAACAAGACCTGGCGGGGATTTCCGCGGTTCGGAAGCGGCATGATCGGCGACTGGTTCTGCCACATCTGCGACGGACCGGTCTGGACGCTCGGGCTCTTCGAACCGACTGTCATCGAGGCGGAAAAAATCGATGGCCCGAACCCGGGCATGTGTCCGGACGGCTCGATCCTGCGCTGGGATTTTCCCGCACGCGCAGAGATGCCAGCCTGCACCCTGCGTTGGTATGACGGCGGCAACCAGCCTTCCATGCCGCCGGATTGGTCGTGGGGAACCCTGCCGAAATTCGGATCCTTCCTCCGCGGCTCGAAGAAAACGGTTTTCCTCGACGAACTCTCGAACAATCCGCGCCTCGTGAACAAGGACGAGATGCAGGCCTTCAAGGAGGCCGGTTTTCCTCCGGAAAAGTATCCGCGCCTGCCGCAGAACGCACCGGATTCCGGCCCGATGCCCGAATGGATCCGTGCGATCAAGGGTGAGGGTCCCGAGCCCGGATCGAACTTCGATTACTCCGCGCGTCTGACCGAGGTCGCCTGCCTCGGTGCCCTGGCGCAGTTCCACGGCGGCCGCATCGAATGGGATTCCGCAAACATGAAGATCACCAACCGCCCCGAGCTCAACGCCTTCATCAAGGAACCGATGCCAAAAGGCTGGGAATACGGGGAAGATCTCTGGAAGGCGTGATCCCTCATGAACAAAAGTCTTAATGTTCTTCCCGGAAACCGTCCCCCATTTTCCTCCCGCAGAGGGTTTCTGAAAACAATTCTTGCCGCAGGTGCGGCGGCATATGTGTCTCCCTTGCGTCTGAAAGGAAGCCCGGACGCATCGGGACGGATCACACTCGGATTCATCGGCGTGGGCAGCCACGGCACGGGAGTGAATCTGGTGGGATTCCTCAATCAGCCTGATGCCCAGGTGGTGGCTGTCTGCGATGTCTATGCAGACCGACGGGCCGCTGCCCGGGAAAAAACCGAGGAATTTTACAAACAAAAAGGATGCCGGGAGGTGGCCGATTTCCGGGAAATCATTTCCGATCCCGCCATCGATGCGGTTGTCATTTCCACTCCCGACCACTGGCATTTGCCGATATCGCTCCTGGCTCTTGAGGCAGGTAAAGACGTTTTCAGCGAAAAACCAACCCTCACCATTGACGAAGGCCGGGAACTTCTGAAAGCTGTCGGGCAGAAGAAGGCCGTCTTCCAAGCCGGTATCGAGGATCGCTCGTGCGAACACTACCACAAGATGGTCGAATGGGTCCGCAATGGGGCCATCGGTAAGGTGAAACATGTCGAGGTCCTCCTGCCGTCAGCGGGAGCTCCGGATACAGGATTTCCTGTGGAAGAGTCGGCACCGGTTCCTGCCGGATTGGATTACGGAATGTGGCTGGGACCAGCCCCGTTCCATCCCTACACACCGATGCGCACCAACATGTGGCATTGGCGACACATCCGCGACTATTCGGGCGGGAGTCTTACCGATTGGGGGGCACACCTCGTGGATACGGCGCAACTTCTTGCCGATGCGCCGGGCGTCTGCCCGGTTGAAGTCGAAGGCACCGGAACTGCTCCGCAAAATTCGCAATCCACAGTTCCCATAGTTTATGACCTTCATTATCGCTATGAAAACGGGGTGACCATGCGGGTCGGCAGGGGCCCGATCTTGATCCGGGTCGAAGGAGATAACGGCTGGATTTCGATCACGGAATGGAAAGGAAAATTCGAGGCGAGCGATCCCGGAATCCTGCGTCTTCGCTATGAGAAAGGAACCAGTAAATATGGCCTGCGGCCACCATCCGAACACCGCAACTTTCTCGACTGTGTCAAATCGCGCGGCACCACAACCTACTCCCCCATCGAATTGCACCGCCTCTGCACAACGCTCCACATGGGAGCCATTGCGCTCGAAACAGGCCGCAAGTTGAGCTGGGACAACACCAGGGAGGAATTTATCGGCGATGTGGCAGCCAACGCGCTCCAATACCGGACCCGCCGCAACGACTGGCAGAACAAAACATGAGCTACGAGGAGGGGCGGATGTCTGAGCTTCTGGTCGGTCCGTTCCGCAAGACACTCATCATTGCAGTGGTGCTGATGATGTGCTCGTAGTTCTGCAATATCAAATAACCATCCCATGAATAAGAAATGGAAAATTGCGGGAATCAACTTCGACCATATGCACATGGGCGACCTGCTGCGCCAGGTCTCCGGGCATCCGAACGCCGAAATCGCCGGGATCAGCGACGAGCACCCCTCCCGCATGGAGGCGGCCGTCAAGGCATTATCCATCCCGCAGGAGCGGGTTTTCACCGACTACCGTGAGTGCCTCGAAAAAACAAAGCCCGATCTCGTGATCCTGTGTCCGGCGACCGCGAGACATGCCGAGTGGACGGAAAAGGTCGCCCCGTTTGGCGCCCACGTCCTCGTCGAGAAGCCGTTTGCAGCATCGCTTGCGGAGGCCGACCGGATGATAGCGGCGCTGGCCAAGACCGGCCGGGAGCTCATCATCAACTGGCCGCTGAGATGGTATCCGCCACATGTCACAACCAAGCGCCTGATCGATGAGGGACGGATCGGCGAGGTGCTCGAAGTCCACTACTATGACGGCAATCGCGGCCCGCTCCGGCATGGGGCGGACAAGGTGGAATCCGAACCCGGAAAAAAATCCGAAAGCTGGTTCTACCAGAAGGACCAGGGCGGCGGTTCCCTGCTGGATTACCTGGGCTACGGCACAACGCTCGGAACCTGGTTCCACGGAGGCAGGGCACCCATCGAGGTGACAGCCATGGTGGATGAGCCGGAGGGGCTGGCGGTCGATGAACACTCGATCACCATCGCACGCTACGCTTGCGGGCTTTCAAAATTCGAAACCCGCTGGGGCACATTCACCGATCCCTGGACACACCAGCCGCAGCCGAAATGCGGGTTTGTCGTCGTCGGCACAGAGGGAACGATCAGCTCCTACGACTACGAACCGCACGTAAGCGTGCAGACGATTGAAAATCCGGAGCCCCACAAGTTTCCCGTCAAAAAGCTGGAACCGCCCGCCAACAACCCGGTCAACCATGTCCTGCACTGTTTGGAGCACGGCGAAAAAATCGACGGTCCGCTCTCGCCGGAGATTTCCCGGATCGGCCAGCAGATCGTGGATTCGGCGCTTCTGAGCGCGCGGGAAAAACGCACTGTCGCATTGGCCGGGGGCCCCCCATGAACGATCCGGTCCCAGAAAATTCCTACGGCTTCACGGCCGCCCAAACGACCGGGACCGTTCCCGCTCCGGAAATGCCCTACCGTCCGCGCGATCCGAAGAGCTACCATCCGAACATCGGCCTCATTGCGTGCGGAGGAATCACCCGGACCCATCTCCAGGCCTACCAGGCCGCCGGATACCGGGTCGTAGCACTTTGCGATCCCGTCCGGCAAAAAGCGGAGGAGCGCCGGAACGAGTTTTATCCCGAAGCTCAAATCCACACCGATTTCCGCGAGTTGCTGGCCCTCGACGACATCGAAGTGGTGGACATCGCAGCCCACCCGGCCGAGCGCGAGGAGATCATCCCCGCCGCACTGCGCGCCCGCAAACATGTGCTGAGCCAGAAGCCGTTTGTCATCGATCTGGACCTCGGCCTGCGGTTCGCCGACCTCGCGGACGAGATGGGGGTCAAACTGGCCGTCAACCAGAACGCGCGCTGGGCACCACATTTTTCCTACATTCGCCACGCGATCGAAGCCGGCGTCATCGGGGAATTGGGCAGCGCCAGCTTCGAAATCCACTGGGACCACAACTGGACCGCCACCACGCCGTTCAACAACCTTCACCACCTTGTCCTCTACGATTTTGCGATCCACTGGTTCGATTTGATCCAGATATTTTTCGCGGACCGCCGCGCAAAAAAAGTCTTTGCATCGATCGGTCGCTCGGCCGCGCAGAAAGCCACACCTCCGCTCCTGGCCCATGTCATCGTGGATTTTGACGATGCCCAGGCGACCATTGTGTTCAATGGGGACACCGTCATCGGACAGGAGGACCGCACCAGCGTGATCGGCAGCCGGGGCACCCTGCGGAGCATCGGGCCGGATTTGCAGAATCAAACCGTCACCCTTCACACGGCGGAGGGTGTTGCCAGCCCGGATCTTCAGGGGCAATGGGTTCCCGATGGCATGCACGGCACAATGGGAGAACTCCTCTGCGCGATCGAGGAAAACCGCGAACCACTCAACTCCGCCCGGAACAATTTGCGCAGTCTGGAAATCTGTTTTGCCGCCGTCGCCAGCGCCGATTCCGGAATGCCAGTGACGCCGGGCGAGGTGCGACGGCTGCCGAATCTATGAAAACACCGGCCATCGCTGCCGTCTTTCTGGCGGCATTATCAGCATCCTCCCTCATCGCCGCCGATGCAGCGAACCCGCCGGACAAAGCGCACTTCCAATTTCTCCCGGCGGGAGAGGTGAAGCCGCTCGGATGGCTTCTGGAGCAGATCCGGGCGGACGTCAGCGAGGGGTTCACCCCCGTGCTCGACAAGCTGACGCCGGACTACTGCGACATGGCAACGTTCGACGCGCGGAACAAGACCGACCTGGAACAACCGAAGATCGGGGCCATGTGGTGGCTGGGCGAGACCACTGGCAACTGACTCGACGGGTTCCTCCGCATGGCCTACCTGTCGGATGACGCGAAGGCGAAGGCGAGCGTGGACGCTCTGGTCGCGAAGATCCTCAAAAACCAGGAGGAGGACGGTTACCTGGGCACCTACCCAAAGGGCCTGCGCTACCAGAGTCCGCTGGGGCCGCCGAACAACGGGGAACTCTGGGACCAAGCCTGCCTGTTCCGGGGACTGCTGGCCTATTATGAATTGACCGGACGCAAGGACGTGCTCGACGCGGTGCGCCGGGCGGCGGATCTCACCATTTCGAAGTATGGCAGGGACCGTCCCTACTGGGGCGCGGCGATCCCGCGCGGCGGGCCTCCCCACTCGCTCATGTTCGTGGACGTGTGCGAATACCTCTACCGCCTGACCGGGGACAGAAAATATGTGGATTTCGCAAAATTCCTCTACGACGGCTACAATGCCCCGGAGCAGGTTTTCGATGCCGACATCCTGGCCCGGAATCTGGAGAAGTCGGAAAAGCTGTTCTCCGGCCACGCCGCGCACATCATGGAGCATCTCCGCGTGCCGCTCTTCGTCTATTACGCCACGGGAGACGACAAATACCGCGCGGCCGTGGAAAACCTCTTCCTGAAAACGGCGCGCCACACCGGAACCACCGGGGCATGCATCGGCGACGAGGACGTCCGCCAGCAGATTCCCTCGCCCTACCTCAGCCAGGAACACTGCACGATGTTCGAGCTGATGAACAGCCTGCAGTCCGGCGTGCAGAAGACCGGGCGCGCCGACTTCGGCGACTGGATCGAATGGCTTTCCTACAACGCCGCCGAGGCGGCCCGCCTGCGCGACGGCAGCGCGACGCGCGGCATCCAATACTCCGGGTTCGACAACCAGTTCGAGGCGTCCCACAAGCAACTGGGAGGGCGCTGCAAATACTCCCCCACCCAGGAGGACGTGGCCGTGTGCTGCCCACCGACGGCGGGCAAGTATTGGGCCTATTTCACCAACAACCTCTGGATGAGGAAGACGGACGGCCTGGTCGCCGTCGCCTATGCGCCGAACGAACTGAAAACCAAGGTGGACGGCGTTCCGGTGACCATCACCACCGAAACAGCCTACCCGTTTGAGGATGACGTGAGGATGACGGTAAAAACGGACAACCCGGCGAAGTTTTCCATCCGCCTGCGCGAGCCCGGCTGGCCGGGAGCGATGAAAATTGACGCACCGGGAGCGGACATCCGGAACGACAACGGCTGGAAGGTTCTCACGAAAACGTGGAAGGATGGCGACACGATTTTCCTCAATCTCGCGTCCGACATCGTCCGGAAGACGGCGAACAACGGGGAAATCTACTGGCGGCGCGGGCCTCTTGTCTTCTCGCTGCCGATCCCCGGCGAGAGGGTCCGGCTCAGGACGTATCCGGTGGAGGGCTTTGCCGACTATGACATTCTTCCCGCAAAGGGGGCCTTCTGGAACTACGGAGTGGATTCGGACAGCGGCGGCTTTGAGCTTGAGCGGACTCCGCTCAAAACCCCGGTCTTTCCGTGGAACGATTCCCCTGTCGCGCTTCGTGGCCGCCTTTTCAACCGGGAGACGCAGAAAGAGGACACGGTGAAGCTGACGCCGATGGCCACGAGCCTCCTGCGCCGAACGGCGTTCACCGACCTGCAGGCGGCGGGAATGGTTAAGACTCCCGGGAATCTGGCCCGGCAGGCCAGGGTGGAGGCGTCCAGTTGTAACAAGGGCATGGTGCCGGAGGCGTTGATTGACGGGGTGGCGGAAGGACATCCTCAGAACCTCAAAGCCGAGTGGGCCAGCGATCACGGCACGACCGGGACGAAGGTGAAACTCACGTGGGAGAAGCCGGTGACGATCGAGGACGTGTGGCTCTTCGACCGCCCGAATGCGGGCGATCAGGTTCTCAGCGCGTGGATCAACTTCAGCGACGGCTCCTCCGAACTCGTGGACCAGCTCCCCAACGACGGAACCATGCCCTTCAAGCTGAATTTCCCGGAGAAGACGGTCACGTGGATGGAGGTCATCATCACCAAGGTGAGCCCGACCACAAAAAACGCCGGATTCTCCGAAATCGCCGTCTTCAAGAAGGCCCCCGGCGAGTGATCGCCCGCGCCGCGTGATCGCGCGGGCTGATGACCATTCCATACGGCCATCGATTCTGGCGGGGCAAACGCCATTGTCCTCCTCCTCCAACCGGATTATGCTCCCCCGGATGCGGGTGAACTCATCGTTCCTTCTTGCGAGTGCTGCCATTGTTGCAGTCGCCGCATGGCTGCGCATAGCGGATCTTTCCGCTGCACCGCTGCACTTCGACGAGGCGACGCAGGCCCGCATCGCGGCATCCCATTTGTCCTCGCGCGAGACGACCGATCCAACCGGCGGGGCCGTCGGATTCAATCCGCGCCATTTTCACGGTCCTCTTCCCATCTACGCCGCGGTCCTCTCCGCGGGAATTGCCGGGGAAAACTCGTGGATGGCCCTCACGAAGTTTCCACTCAGGATCGTGTCAGCATTCTCCGGTGTTGCGGTCGTGCTGCTCCTGCTTGCAGCCGCTCCCCTCATCGGCCGGGTTGCGGCGTTCGGGGCCGCTGCCTTCACCGCCGTTTCCCCGTTCCTCGTCCACTACAGCCGCCTGTTCCTCCACGAGAATCTGCTGCTCCTGTTTCTGGCGGGAGCGCTGCTGCTCCTAGGGTATCATGTGCGATCCCGTGTGCCGCTGTGGACGGTCGGATTATGCCTCGGACTCGCTGCGGCGACGAAGGAGACATTTATCCTCACCCCGGTGGCATGGGGAATTGCAGCGGTCTTGATCGTTCGCCCAACCGCCTCGGGCCTCCGCAGAATGCTTCCACAAATTCTGGCTGCGGGTGTCGCATGTCTTGCCGTCATTGCTTTTTTCTACTCCGGCTTCGGCCGGCATCCCGGGGGAGTATGGGATTTTATCTCCACGTATTGGAGTTACCAAACCGGGGAAGGGCATGACAAATCGCCATTCTACTACGCGAACCTGTTTCTCCTCCCCTCCCACCACGGGCGCCTCTGGTGGTGGCAGGGTGGAATTTTTCTTCTGGCGGTTGTCTCCCTGTTCCAAAAGCCGGACGCCACCCGGGTTCCTTCCGCGGCCAGATTTTGTTTCCTCTCCGGGATGATCCAGGCGGGCGTGTATTCCTTTCTGCCCTACAAAACTCCGTGGCTGATGATGGTGCCGTGGCTGCACATCCTCATCGCGGCTGGAATTGGCACCTCTGTTTTTTTGCATCCCGGACCGCGAGCCCGTGTGGCGGCCGGCATGGCACTCGCTGCTTTGCTCGCATTCCAGGGGCAGCAAGCCTGGAGGGTGGCGTTCAAATACCCCTCCGACGCCAGAAACCCTTTTGCCTATGTCCCGACCGCTCCGGGGCTGGAAGCATGGACGGCGCGATCGATCGGGTGGCTGAAGGACGGCGGCTGGATCGGCGAAACGGTGAGCGTGATCGGGCCACGGTATTGGCCGCTTCCCTGGTATTTCCGTGGCCTGCCAAAGGTCGGCTACTGGCCGGCTCCGCCGGACGGCCTCGCCTCGCACGCACTGGTGGTGGCCATGCCGGAATTTGCACCCGAATTAAGCGAGCAACTCGCAGAGTCCCACGTCGCCATCCCCGAGGGCCTGCGCTCGGATACGCCCGTCCTCCTGTTTGTCAGGAAGGACATCTGGGAAAAATCAACCGGAGATCCCCGATGAGCACTCCCCTTCCGGACGGGCCGTGGCAGACGCACACGCACCCTGCAATGAACACGATCTTCACGGTCCGCCTGAAAATGGCGGATGAACGGAGATCGGCCGTTCTCGCCGGCGAGTGCTTCCGACAGTTGGAAAATCTCGAATCCCTGCTTAGCCGGTATCGGGAAGACAGTGATATTTCGGCCGTCAACAACCTGCGCGCGGGCGAATCCCTGCTGCTGCACGAAGAAACGTGGTCCTGCCTTCGGATTGCACTGGAAGCCCATGCGATGACCGGCGGGCTTTTTGACATCACGATCGGCTCATTGACCGTTCCGGAATCCCCATCGGTGCCTCACGGCCGCCTGAGCCTGAATCCGGACCGGCCCGAGATCACATGCATCGAGCCCGGACGTCAGTTCGACCTCGGCGCGATCGGCAAGGGATACGCGCTTGATCGCATGGCGGACACTCTCCAGGAACTCGAAGCGGGAAATTTCCTTCTCTCCGCCGGAGCCAGCACGCACCTTGCACTCGGGGGGGCGATTTGGCCGATGGAGCTGGCCGGAGACTCGGAATCCCTCACCATCGAACTGCAGAACAATTCCCTGAGCGCATCCGGAACCGCCATTCAGGGGAACCACATCGTCCATCCATTCCTTGAACAGGAGGGAGCTTCCTTCCCCCGCAGAGCGTGGGTCATCGCGAAATCCGCCGCCTTGTCAGATGCCCTTTCGACTGCCTGCTTCCTTGCCGGCAACGATGACCGCCGGGCTTTTCTTTCCGGGATCCAGGATCTCACCGGCATCATCGTGGAAGACGCGGATGGCAGGATCAGGAAGATCGTTCAGCAGGGCAGTTAGGAGCCGGTGGAATCACTTTTGGCTTATAAAACCGAGATCGATGTATTGCCCGCCGACCGATTGATGGCAATGCACGGCAACGAGATTTTTCCCCGGCTTGAGGGCAGCCATGGCGGCTTCGCTGAGGGGAAGGCTCGTGTAGTTGACGGTATTTCCGGAAACCTTCAGAGCCAGGACGCCGTTAAGATACACCTCGGCATCCTCATCGTGATAGATCCAGAACCGGACCTCCCCCGTCGGAGGAATGGCGATCTCCACGTCGCGCCGAAGCCAGATGTCCGGGGAATTCCAGAGCGTCGTCGCGACGGCGTGCGGGGTGCGCGGGGTGCCGAAGCCGCTGGATCCCACCTTCCATGAGGAATCGTCGAATCCCGGCTTCATCCAGTCCTCTCCCGGTTGCGTCGTCGTATAGTGCCACGACGCGGGGGATTGGTCCGCAGCGGGGACGAGTGTCGTTATAACCGGTGGCTTTGGCATGGGCGCCCACCCTGAGGCTTTGGTCCTGTCGCGGGAGGCCCATTTCTTCCACAGCTCCCTGTCATGGAGAAGTTGGGCGAACACCCCCCCGACGACCGGCCGCGCCGTGAAACCGCGCTTTTTTGCATTCTGAGTCCAATACCAATCGGTCAGCGGACCACGGTCGGGAGTTTCGTTGATGAAATCGAAGACCGGATCCGTCAGGGCCTCGAAGTCATCCCTGTTCTGCGTCAGCGTGGCTGTCCAGAGCAGCCAGTCGAGTTTTGTGTATTCCTGCCGGCTGTCGAGCGGCAGGCCGAATTTGCGTTGCGTCTTCCGGTAGAAGTCCATTTCCTTTCGCAGCGCGGATTCCGGGAAGAGGTTCAGTCCGAGGATGTGGTCCCAGATCAGGTTGTATTTCTGGCTCCATGTGCCGGGCTTGTCAAACGCGAGGCGGAAGTGGTCGCCGTCGTCGGCTTCCTTCACCCAGCGCCGGGCGAACTCGCGGGCGACCGTTTCGTATTCTGCCGCCTTGTCCTTTTCCCCCCGCATTTCGCAGAGTTTTGCAAACGCTCCAAGCGCGCAGATCGCCTTGGCGCTGAGGTTCACGTTGTGGGCGAGATGTCCGGCGAAATCATCCGTGCAGAGCTGGTTTTCCGGATCAAAGCCCTTTTCTTTGAGGTATGCGGCCCACGTCTCGAGCTGCTTCCAATAGAGCCCGGCGAAGTCGGCGTTGCCTTCCGTCTGCGCGATCGCGGCCATGAGGAGGAGGATGTTTCCGCTTTCCTCGACAGGCATCTGTTTGTTCAGGCCGTTCTCGCCGTCACCATAAACCTGTCCGTTGGCCAGGGGATAGCGGCCGAGATCGTGCGGGGCAAAGGGGAATTTCCACCGCCCGCTCGCCGCATAATTCATGAACGGCACGAGGAAGGACTTCGCCAGCGACGGGCCGAACAGCAGGAACTGCGGGGACATCGGGTAGAACACGTCGGATGTGCTGATGCAGCCGTTCGAGTGGTTCTCCTTGCAGAACTGAAGCGGTTGGCCGTTCGCGTCGGCGGCGAATTTTCCGGCCGCGAAACACTGGCGGAAAGAGAGTGCCCCGATCTGCGCGAACTTCGGGCCGCCGGCCTGGATCAGGTCGGTCATGAACTCGTCGTCGAAGGCGGCGCAGCGTTTTTGGAGCGGCTCATAATCCTTCGCAGCGGCTTGCAGCAGGTCGGCGGCCTCCCACCCGTTGCGGCGCCAGAAGGGCCGGAGGTTCCGCCCCATGTATTGGATCGCATAGAGGTCGTCATACGCCAGCATGAGCCAGCGGGAAACGGGGGCTTTTCCGACCTTGCCGAAGTTCATGACCATTTCCCCGGCAATCGCATCCGCTGCGGCGGGCTGGGCGGGAGCCGCGGTCCGTCCGGGCATTCCGACCACCTCCGCCCGCTCAACTTGATCCGACGGCGCGGCCAGATAGAGATATCCCCAGTCGATGCGGAGATCGTCTCCCGACTTCGCAAGCACCGCCTGGGTCTCGGCGCCGATTTTGATCGCCGTGAGACCGCCCGTCGAATCGCGTGACCAGACGACTCGCTGCTGCGGCTCGTTGACGGCGATTTCTCCCGACGCCGCGAAGCGCAGGCTCACCCGGTGTTCCTTGCCATCCGTCGAGCGGACCGCATGCGTCACATAGGTTACCGGCCGTGACAGGATGTCGATGTCGTCCGGCAGGGCGGGCGTCAGGAACGTGAGCACGAGTTCGATTCCCGCGCCCTCGAATGAATAGATGGTCCGTGTGGGGAGAACGGACAGGCTCTTCTGAGTCAGGGGGGGGACGTCCGACGGCGTCGCGCCCATGACACGATACGGAGACCCGTCGATCTCGAGAATTCCCGACAGGCGGTGCGTTTTCTGGATGGACCAGTCCGGCTTTTCCACCAGGCCTCTCCCGGTCCAGTGGGTCGTGTCCGCATCCGTCAATTTGTCGGCACGGGACCAGATGCTGAAATAGGGGTCGTGAACAACGAGCGGCACGGCTGGCGGGCGCATGGGGGGAAGGGCGGGTTCCCCCGCGTGCAAGCTTGCGGCGGCCCCAAGGGATAGAATGGTGATTTTGCAAAGAGAGATCGTGTATTTGTTCATAAAATTAAAATTGGGAATAAAATGTGTCGGTTCGTTCCTTGTCCACCTTGAGCCGTCCATCAACCCACTTCATGGCGACGATGGCGGGACGTTCCTTCCAGCCGCCTTTGTTGCATTTGTTTCTGGGATTGTTAAAGACGCACGCCCACCAGTTGCCTTCGCGGTCTTTGAAGAAATTGCCATGTCCTCCTCCTGTGATGGGAGTGGAGCGTTTGCCATAGGGGCCCTGGATGGAATCGGCGGAAGCGGTGACCGGGTCGTAGCTGTTCACCTCGCCATATTCCAGGGCGGAAGCTGTTGCGATGCCAAACCACATCGCCGCTGCGACAGATAAAAGACAAGCCTGCGGTGTCCGGGAGATATGGCTATTCATCGGCGTCACCCTCTTTGGAGTTCGGTTTTTTTCGCTTTTTTCCGGACGGGGCTGGCTCGACCTTGGCGCGGACCGCCCAGGCGTCCCATTTTGCAGCGAGTTCCTTGACTTTCTCGGGGTATTCTGCCGCCACGTTGCGCGATTCGGTGCGGTCGGTTTTCATGTTATACAGCTCCCAGGCCCCGTCTCGGTGTGTTCGCACCAGTTTCCAGTCGCCAACGCGCACAGCGGCATTGCCTTCGTGCTCCCAATACAATGCGTCGCGTTCGATGGGTTTGTCGGCGAAGGCCGGCAGCAGGCTTTTGCCTTCCATGGGCTGGATCGGCTTGCCGTTGAATTCGGCGGGATACTTCGCGCCCGACACGTCCACGCAGGTGGCCATGATGTCAACGAGATGACCGGGTTGTGCGCGGAGTTCATTTTTGGCCCGGATGCCTGCGGGCCAGTGTGCGACGAGTGGCGTGGAGATGCCGCCTTCCTGGGTGAAGTGTTTGTAGCGAAGGAATGGCGTGTTTTCCAGAATGGCCCAGGACTTGCCGCAAAAGAGCGTTGAGTTGACATGACCCGGTTCGCCGGGCCCTTTCAAAGTGCCCTTCACGCCGCCCTCGGCGTTGCCGCCATTGTCGCTCAGGAACAAAATCAGCGTATTGTCGAGCACGCCGCGCTCGCGCAAAGCCGCGACCAGCCGGCCCACGTCCCGGTCCATGTGATCCACGCACGCGGCATAGACCGCCATCAGTTGGTCGAAATGGTCCCGCTCCTTCGGCGTCAGGCTGTCCCAGGCCGGGACGTCCTCCGGGCGGGGGGAAAGCGGCCAGTCCTTGTCCACGATGCCGAGATCGATTTGCTTCTTGTGACGCTGCTCACGCAGGGTGTCCCAGCCGACCTTGTATTTTCCGCGGTATTTGGCGATGTCCTCCGCCGGCGCCTGGAGGGGAAAGTGCGGAGCGTTGTAGGCGAGGTAAAGGAAGAAGGGTTTCTTTTCCGCCAGCGCCTCGTCGATGAACTTGATGCCATAATCGGTCCACAGATCCGTGGTATACCAGTCCTTTGGCAGCGACGGGTCGTCATTGGCCAGCTTCGTTCCGTTGAGATAGAGATTGGCCTTTTCGTCGCTGTAATAAAACCCGCCGGCCTCGGAGTTCATGCTGCGGTCGAACCCGCGCTTCCAGGGAACGACCCCGTTATTCTGTCCCACATGCCACTTGCCGCTCATGGCCGTGAAATACCCCGCGTTGCGCAGGACCTCGGCAATCGTCATGCAGTTGTCGTTCAGCTGTCCGCGGTAGCCGGGCAGACCCTGGTCATGGGTCATCCACCCTATGCCCGCCTGGTGCGGGTAGAGGCCGGTGAGCAGCGACGCCCGCGAGGGGCAGCAGCGTGCGGTGTTATAGAACCGGGTGAAGCGCAGTCCATCTGCCGCAAGCGCGTCGAGGTTCGGCGTGCTGATTTCCGAACCGTAGCACCCGAGGTCGGAGAACCCCATGTCGTCCACCAGAACGACGATGATGTTCGGGCGGGATGCGGACCGGTTTTCCGGTTTCAGGGAACCGGCGTCGGCGCTTTTTCCAATCAGGGGAAGCGCCAGTAATGCCACGAGCAGGGCGAAGGGACGAAGGAACCCGGATTTCATTTCGCGCTGAACTTGTAAACCGTCGTGGTCGTGTAGGTTTCTCCCGGGCGGAGGATCGTCGAGGGGAACCCGGGGTGGTTCGGGCTGTCGGGGAAGTGCTGGGTTTCCAGGCAGAGTCCGCTGCGGTGGAGGTAGGGTTTCCCGGATTTGCCGCGGAGGCGTCCGTCGAGGAAGTTGCCGCAGTAGAATTGCAGTCCGGGCTCTTTGGTGAAGACTTCGAGCACCCGTCCGCTGCGCGGCTCATACACAGTGGCAGCGAGGGCCAGTGCGCCCCGGGATTTGTCCAGCACCCAGTTGTGGTCGTAGCCGAGGCCGTAGGTGAGCTGACGGTCGCTTTTGCCGATGTCGCGTCCGATGGGTTTCGCTTTGCGGAAATCGAATGGTGTGCCGGCGACCCTGCGGATCTCGCCTGTGGGGATGAGGCCCTTGTCCACCGGGGTGAAGGCATTTGCCGCGATCTCCAGCTCATGGTCGAGGATGGTCGGTGCGCCCTCGCCCGCGAGGTTGAAATAGGTGTGGTTGGTGAGGTTGACCGGCGTGGCCTTGTCCGTCGTTGCGCGGTAGTCGATGCGCAGCGCGTTGTCGTTTTCCAGCGTGTAGGTGATCTGGACGGAAAGGTTTCCCGGATAGCCTTCCTCTCCGTCCCTGGAAATGCGGGAGAAGCGGATGGAGCGGGGGCCGAGGACTCTGGCGTCCCAGATCACCTTGTCAAATCCCATGTTGCCGCCGTGGAGGTGGTTTTCTCCGTTGTTCCTCGCAAGGGTGTATGTCTTTCCATCGAGGGGGAATGCTCCTTTTGCGATGCGGTTGCCGTAGCGGCCGACGATGGCGCCGAAATAGGGGCGGTCCACGGCGTTGACATAGCCTTCCAGCGAATTGTAGCCCAATACCACGTCGCCGGATTTCCCGTGACGATCCGGCACGCGGATCGCGGTGACGGTGGCGCCGTAGTTTGTCAGGCGGACCTCCATCCCGCCGGAGTTCCGGAGCGTGTATTCCCGGACGGAGCTGAAATTCCGTGGCTTCACCTGGAGGGAGGTGCATCCTGTCACGACGCTGAGAAGCACAGGGATGGCGGCGAGGAGTCTGGCGGTTCTGATCATGGTTTTCATGGGAGTGGGTTTTATTCTCCGCGGGGTTCTTTCTTTCCGGGGTGTTTTCCCGGAGGGCCGGGGTTGACATGGGTGCGGTCGGCCCAGTCATTCCACTGCGCAGCCATGGCTTTCACTTTTTCGGGATTGGCCGAGGCGAGGTCGCGCAGTTCTGTGCGATCGGTGCTCATGTCGTAAAGCTCCCAGAGACCGCCGGGTCCGACGCGGACAAGCTTCCAGTTTCCGTCACGCATGGCGGCGTTGCCCTCGTGCTCCCAGAAGATCGGACCGCGTTCCACGGTTTTCCCGGCAAACTCAGGAACGAAGCTTTTGCCCTCCATCGGCGTAACGGGAGTGCCATCGGCGGACTGAGTGGGATATTTCGCGCCGCCAACATCCGCCAGGGTCGCCATGATGTCCGTGATGTGGCCGGGTTGCGTGCGGAGCCCGCCGGTGACGTGACCCGGCCAGTGGACGATGAGCGGCGTGGAGATGCCGCCCTCGTTGCCATAGTGTTTGTAGAGGCGGAAGGGGGTGTTGCTGGCATTGGCCCAGCCGCTGCCGTAGCTGATGTAGCTGTCCGGCCCGCCGACCGACTTCAAATCGTTTCCGGTGTGCAAAATGTTGGTTGTTTTGGGACCCGTTGACACGTCCATGCCGAAGGGATCCCACTCGGCGCAGGCCCCATTGTCGCTGAGGAACAAAATGAGGGTGTTGTCCAGCTGGCCGTTGCTCTTCAGGTCGGCGACAACACGCCCGATGGCGGCGTCCATGCGATCCACGGCGGCGGCGTAGACCGCCATGCGGCGGGCGAGATCGCGGCGGCGGTCCTCGGGCAGGGAATCCCATGCGGGATTTCCCCCCTCGGTGCCCTTCATGTCATTGTGCCATTCGGATCGCGGAGGCAACGGTGTGTCGGCGGGCACGACACCCAGCTTTTTGAGCCGCTCCAGGCGCTCGGAGCGGATGGCATCCCAGCCGCGGAGGTAGTAGTCCTCGTATTTGGCGATGTCCTCCGGCCAGGCGTGCAGCGGGAAGTGCGGCGCGTTGAAGGCGAGGTAGAGGAACCACGGTTTACCGGGAGTATCGCTGCGCGCCTGGTTGATGAAATCGATGGCGTAGTCGGCGAAGGCATCGCTCGAGTAAAATTTGCCCGGCGGGTAATCGCGCGCGCCGCGGCCTTCCGGCAGGCGGGTGAAGGCAGGTTTTTCCTTCCAGTAGGAATTGAAGCCGCCGAGCATCCCGTAGAATTCCTCGAAGCCGCGCTCGACGGGGTTCGGTTTCCCGAGATGCCACTTGCCAACCATGAACGTGCGGTAGCCGGCTGATTTCAGGACTTCGGCGAGAGTGACGGCGTTCGGCAGGAGGTGACCGCGGTATCCCGGCAGATGCTTGTCTCCCGTCATTTCTCCCACGCCGGCCTGGTGCGGATACAGTCCGGTCAGGAGCGATGCACGGGAGGGACAGCAGCGGGTGGAGTTGTAGAATTGGGTGAAGCGCAGGCCGTTCGCGGCCAGCGCATCGAGATTCGGTGTGTGGATCTCTCCGCCGTAGCAGCCGATGTCGGAAAACCCGAGGTCGTCGGCAAGGATGAGGAGGATGTTCGGGCGGCGGGATTCCGGCTCGGCCGCGAATCCTCCAAAAATCAAGGAGGCAAAGAGCAGGCTGTGAAGCAAGAGGCGAGGTTTCATTTATTTTTTGGCATTCCGGGAGTTTTGCGGGGGATCGGAAAGTTCCGGAGTGTCCTTCGGGTAGGGTTTTTCAAAAAGCTTTCCACTGTCCCCCTGGTCCTTCATCCAGCCATCCAGTTTTTTCCGCAGGACTTGGAGGGTGACGGTGTATTCGGGCTTGTCCGCGATGTTGTGCCGTTCATCAGGGTCATCGACAATATCATAGAGTTCCTCGGCGGGCCGCTCGTGGTAATGCCTGACGATTTCAGAGGCTTTGGGATCAGTCTTTGCCCTCTCGACCCAGGTGCGCCAGTATTTCAAACCGTCCTTGTCAGCGGCCCGGTCGATGTATGTGGTGTGTTCGTATTCTGGGTAGAGATTGCGGATGTAGTGGAAGCGGTTCGTGTGCACCGAACGGATGGGATAGACATTCATCCTCGCGTCACCGCTGTGGGTGGTGAAGATCTCGTCGTGATGCGTGTCCGAGCGACCGAGCAGAACGTTCGCAAAGGATTTTCCATCCATCCCCGGCGGAGGAACGCCTCCCGCCAGCTCGATGAGTGTCGGCGCGAAGTCCACCCAGCTCACGAGGGCACCCGTGCGCATGCCCGGACGGATGACGCCAGGCCATGCGGCCAGCAGCGGTGTCCGAATACCGGTATCGTAGAGATTCCACTTGCCGAAGGGCCATTGCGCCCCGTGGTCGGACGAGAACATGAACAGGGTGTCCGGCCCGAGTTTTTCGCGGACGAAATCATACAGCTCCCCCATGTCGGTATCGGCACGGGTGACTTCCGTATAGTAATCGGTGCGGAATGCGCGCGTTTCCGGCGTGTCCACGAAGTTCCATGGCAACCGGACTTTCTTCGCGTCATAATCCTTGTTTTTGTCCCACGGCACATGCGGATCGTGCGTGCCGACGAACAGGCACAGCGGTTTGTCCCCGCTCCGGTCGGAAACATATTTCCGGACGAGGTCGAGGTCGTATTTGGTCTCGAGATGGGTGAACCCCCATCGCTGGGGATCCTTGTTTCCGTGTGCGACCTTCCCGAACGCCGCGGTGTCATAACCAAGTTCGCGCAGACTGGAAGGCCACCCTTTGATTTCGGGGCGTGCGTAAGAATGGTTGGCTTCGGCTCCGTTGCGCGCCGGCATCAGTCCACTGAGCATGACGGCGCGGCTGGGTGCACAGGCGGGCGTAGCGACGAATGCGTTGTCAAAGACGATCCCGGCATTGGCCAGCCGCTGCATGTTCGGCGTGCGCACGTCAGTCGCCCCGTAGGGAGAAGAATCCCGGAAGCCAAGATCGTCGCATAAGAAAACGACAATGTTGGGCTTGGTGGGTGCGCCGGCAACAGACGAAACCGCACAAAGCATTGCCAGCAGGATCGCATTGTGAAGTTTCATGTCTTTTAATTCAGGGCAGGCTTTTGCGCCATTCCAGCGAGGCATTGCTGAGACGTTGAGTAATCTCTGGATTTTCTGTTGCGACATTTTTTGCCTCGTTTGGGTCGGCCGAAAGATCGTAGAGCTCGGCGTTGGTGCCGTCGGCCCGGACGAGTAATTTCCAATGGCCATCCCGAACGGCTACATTCGGGGATTTGTCGCGGAGGTCTTCGGGATATTTGTAGCCGACGGGCTTGCGGCCATATTCCCAGAAAAGCGGTTTGGAGCGCGGCTCATCGCCTCCCAGCCAGGAACGGCTCATGTCCGCGCCGTCGAATACGGCACCTTCAGGCGGCTTGATCCCGGCCAGCGCGCAGATGGTCGGAAAATAATCCACAGCCGCCAGCACAGTTGAGGAATTGACTTTGCCCGCGGGAATTTTTCCCGGCCAGCGAACGAAGAACGGCTCGCGGATGCCGCCCTCATACAGGCTCTTTTTCATCCCGCGCAAACCGAGCGTGCGGGCGTGATCGAACGAGGGATCCGGCCCGTTGTCGGACGAAAACACGACGATGGTTTCCTTCTCCAGGCCCAGCTCCCGCAGGGCGTCCAGAAACCGTCCGATCTGCCGGTCGTATTCGTTCAGCACGGCGCGGAAATTTTGCTGGTTCGGTGGCAGGCCGGGCGTGGCAGTCCGGCTGAGGGATTCCCCGTCGGGCGTGTGCGGCGTGTGAACATCCTGCGGCCAGAGTTCGAGATAAAACGGCGCATTTTTGTGACGCCTGACGAAGTCGATCCCGCGGTCGACCCAGTATTTCGTGAAATCATACCGGAAATACCCTTTGCCGTCCTCAGAATTGGGAGTTGGAGTCTTGGCGTCGCCAAAATTTTCGAAGCGTGGCCCGATGCCCTCGCAGTTGAGGTGAAACTCATCGAACCCGTAGGATGCGGGCGTCGGGGCATCCTGCACGTCCCGTCCGCCTCCCAGATGCCACTTGCCGAAGTGTGCCGTCGCATATCCAGCCTGCTGCAACGTGCGGGCCAGCGTCGGCCATTTCGGATCCAGCCAGTCGTTCTGCCCGCACTGCCGGTTACCCGACCGCTGCTGCAGGTAGCTGTTGATGCGGACACGACCGGGAAAGAGCCCTGTGGTGAATGCCGCACGCGAAGGCGAACAGATCGGAGAGGCGGCATAAAACTGCTCGAACCGCATGCCTTCGCGAGCCAGCCGGTCCAGATTCGGAGTTTCGCCCTGTTGGCCGCCGGAAACCGAAACATCCCCCAATCCCATGTCGTCGGCGAGGATGAAAACGATGTTGGGAGGCTTTTTTTCGACCCCTTGGTTGTCAAGGGGCTCCGCGGCCTCGGACGCGGAAACAATCAATAATAGAAGCAATTGGAGGACTCTCATCATGTGTGCTCGCATCGAATTCGCACCACCACCGACGAATCCGGACGACAATTCGCAAGGTAACCGCTCCCCGTGCTTCAGGGAATGTTTGCAAGTGTGAGATTCATGTCTGAAATTCCGCGCCCGCCGCCCATCCTCCCACGATATAAACTCCCGGCCTTGTCTTAAAACCCGCCCCGGGTATGATCCATGAAGTCATGGGAAGACCACGCATCATCCGGACCAGCGTCGAGACAGTTGTGATCCCCGAAAACTCGCGCGAGCAATTTCTCATGCAATCGCCGGCGTCGGCCCGCGGCATGGATGATTTCAAGATCCTGCAGGCGGGCATCAGCCGGCTGACCCCCGGCTACCTGGTCGAGCGTTCCCCGTCCTATTTCAACCTCATCCTTTACTGTTTGGAAGGCAGGGCGTCCATACACGCCGAGGGACAAACCCTGCATATGAAGCCGGGAGAGGTCCTGATGATTCCCACCGGATGCACGTATTCCTACGGTTTGTCGGGTCGGCGCTGGGAGATCGCGTGGATCCATTTGATCGACTCTCCGGCCTGGAACCGGCTTTTCGAGCCCATCCCGATGCTCCAGAAGGCACACTGGGGCGAACGCGTCCGGGATGTGATGAAAGGATACATCGAAGAGGCGGGCGCGAGGGGCCCGGACTCCGGGCACGCCCTCCGCCTTCACATCGAACTGCTTGTTGCCTATCTCAGACGCGAGCTGGGAGCGGCATCCCACGACGACAAGGAAGCCCGCGAAAGGCTTCGTGCTCTCTGGAGGCGGATTCACAAAAACCTCCAGCATAAATGGACAGTGCGGGAACTGTCCTCGATGGCAGGGCTTTGCAAGACAAACCTTTTCCGTCTCTGTGAAAAGATCCACCGGATGACCCCGATGGAGATGGTGACAACCATGCGAATGGAACTGGCGTCCGAACTGTTGTCGTTCACCACCTGCACGTTGGCAATGATCGCGGATCAAACCGGCTACAAAAACGCCTTCGCATTTTCCAAGGCGTTCAAGCGTCACTCCGGTGTCAGCCCGAAGGACTTCCGCCGGCTGCAAGTGCGGAACACCCGCCCTACCGGACGCTGAAGCGATAGACCGTGGTGCTTTTGAATTCCTCCCCCGGGCGGAGGATGGTCGAGGGGAAGGCCGGGTGGTTCGGCGAGTCGGGAAAGTGCTGAGTCTCCAGCGCGAACCCGCTCCGGTAGACATACGGCTTCCCCTGCTTGCCGGTCAGGGTGCCATCGAGAAAATTTCCGGCGTAGAACTGGACGCCCGGCTCGGTCGTGAGAACCTCCATGACACGGCCGGTTGCCGGCTCATAAACCGTGGCAGCCGGGGAAAGTGTTCCGGGCTTTCCATCGAGGACCCAGTTATGGTCGTAGCCACCGCCGAATTGCATCTGCTCGTCCTTCGCATCGATCCGTTCCCCGATGGCGTGCGCGGTGGTGAAATCAAACGGCGTGCCGGCAACGGGCCGCAGCTCGCCGGTCGGAATGAGCCCGGCTGTGACCGGTGTGAACCGGAAAGCGTTGAGCGTGAGCTCGTGTCCGAGGATGTCGCCATTCCCCTCGCCCTTGAGGTTAAAGTAGCTGTGCTGGGTGACATTGAGCGGAGTCGCCTTGTCGGTGGTCGCGGTGTAATCAATTTGCCACTCGTTGTTGTCTGTGAGCCAGTAGGTCACCGTGAGATTGAGGTTGCCCGGATACCCCTCCTCCCCGTCCTTGCTCCGGTAGCTGAACCGGACTCCCGTCGCGCCCGGTTTTTCGACACCGGAGGCATCCCAGACCACCTTGTCGAAGCCCTTCAGCCCGCCGTGAAGGGAGCAGGGAATCCCGCCCGGTTCGTTGTTGGTGGCCAGCGTGCAGGCGGTTCCATCCAAAGAAAACTTTCCACCGGCGATCCGGTTGCCATACCGTCCGACGACCGCTCCGAAATAGGGGGTTTCCTTGAGATACTCCGCCAGTGTGCTGAATCCCAGCGCGACATCGGCGGACGCTCCGGAGCGGTCCGGAACCTCCAGACCCAGCACGATGGCGCCGTAGTTCATCGCGCGGAGCCTGAGCCCGTTTGCATTGATCAACGTGAAAACCCTGACGGGAGTTCCATCCGGCGCATCTCCGAAAGCGTCCGGGTCAGTGAGGGAAGAAGAATTCATCTTCGGGAAAGCTATTTCCCGCAACCTGTCGGTGGCAACTCTGATCCGCTCGCAAGGATCGAAAACGGGAGGGCGAACCTCCGGGTGAGCCCATATGATCACGGTTCGGACGGAGCCTCACCCTCCGCTCGTTCTCGACGCCCTGTCGCGACTGTTGCCTTACCCTGTGATCATCACGCCCGTCAGTTGACTTTCCCCCGCAACACCTGGTTCACCTGTTCGAGCACGCTCATCGTGGCAAGGGATTCCACGTGAGCATCGCCATAAAGCACATTGTTTCGTTTCCCGAAATGGATGAATTTCTCATCGTAATCATACGCGACGGGAAACCTCCAGAGCGGCAGATTCACAACCGGAAGCCCAAATTCTTTCAGATCAATTTGAGGATTGGAAACGTTGACGCCATCAATGAAGGAGAACCATTCGTAGCTGTTTGTCCGCGATCCAAAATAGTTATGCGTTTTGACATCCGACGGACACCGCAATGCCTTCTCGGTGATGCCGTAAGGCTTCAAGGTCTCCAGAAGGTTTTTGACTTCTTTTTCCGGAGGGTAATAGGGATCCGACGCATCCCCCTGTTCGACCAACGGAAAAGTATTCCCGTTGTCCTGCATCTTCTGGAGGACAGCCAGACCGATCTGGCGCAGATTGGATGCGCAGACCGTGCTCTCCGCCTGTCTGCGCAGGGTCTCCATAGTCGGGAAAATAAGCCCGGCCATGAGAGCGATCAGGGCAATGACCAGCAGCAGTTCCAGCAGGGTGAATCCGTGCCGAAGCCGGGGCTCAGTTGGTTTTTGATCGCACATATTTTTTCATGATTTCACTGCGTTTCTCCGGCGGCAGACTGGTAAACATTTTGATCCGCTCGGCGGCCCAGTCGGACTGGATGCCGGGATCGTTCATCAGAGTTTCGATCCTCTCCCGGACTTTCGCCCTCCGCTCCTCGCGGGGCAGGAACTGGGCTTCGACGAAAAACTTTGTTTCCTCCCTGAGCCGGGATTCGGATTTCGCGCGCTCCTCCGGTGGCAGGGTGGCCAGCCGCGCCTCCCACTGCTTGCCCATGGCGCGGAGGTTGGAAACGGAGGGCAGGATGTTTTCCGGCGCCCAGATTTCGGCATTGGTCATCGCTTCGGAGGCCGCCGGCTTCGCCGGGCCGGAGGGCAGCCTCCACAAAATGTTGGCGACAAGGGCGAGCGCCACTGCAAGAATCAGCAGCGACCGGAGCGAAAAGAGTTTCATGGCTACTACAGACAGACAGCACGGACAGGCGGCCGGTTACAAAAAAGTTTTTGTAACCGCAGACAGGATGGAGAGGTCTTTCTTCTAATGTGGACGAATTGCCATGGGTGATGAGATCGGCGAAGAATTACTGCAAAGGGTTCGCTCGGGAGACGAGGATGCAGCGCGCCGGTTTTTCCACCTCCTGTATCCGGCGGTTTTCAAGATCGTCAGGAACCACCTGCCCGCGCCACACACCGAGGAGGACCTCTGCCAGATGATTTTTGCAAAAGTCTTTTCCAAGCTGAACCAGTATTCCGGCCGGATGCCGGTCTCGCACTGGGTCTCCCGGATTGCGGTCAACACCTGCCTGAACGAGATCAAGAGGCAGCGGGGCCGCCGGGAACTCCGGGAGGCGGATCTGGGAGATGAGGAACGCGATCTCCTGGCCCGCGTGGCGGATGTGACCCGGGACAGGGCCGGTGCGGTTGCCGATGCGCGCGAGCTTGTGGGCAAGCTGCTGGCGATGCTCCCGCCGGCCGACCGCCTTGTCATTTCCCTTCTTCACATCGAGGAGCACCCTGTCGCCGAAGTCAGCGCGCTGACGGGATTCCCGCAGGCCGTCGTGAAAATCCGCGCGTTCCGCGCCCGCCGGAAATTGAACCTTGCGCTCCAGAAACTCACTGAAAACCAAAAGGCATGAACCATCCTCTTTTTAACCGCATCTTTTCGCTGGCGGGATCCCCTGCCCCCGCGCCATCCCAACGCCTCGAAACCCGCGTGATCTCGGCATGGCGCAACCGGAATTCCACCGAACCCGCGCCAAACTACCGCGTGGCACTGGCGTTTGCCTGCGGAGTGCTCATCCTGGCCTCGGCGGTGTCTTTCGGCCCGCTTTTCGAGCCGGCGAGCCCGACGATTCTTCTCGCGAACGCGGCACTTCAAGAGGCCATCCAGCCATGAACCGGAAAACCTACCTTTATCTTGCGGCGATCTTCCTCGCGGGCGTGCTAACCGGCGGTCTGCTCGGGGCCGCCTTGACGAAGCAGTATCTCGTGAAGGCCCTGCGTCCCCGCGCCATGGCATCCCGGATTGAGAAGGAACTCACACAAAAACTCGGCCTTGATGACGCGCAACAGAAGACCACGCGACTCCTTGTCGACCGCTCGATGACCCGGATCATGCGGATCTATGCCGAGACGATCCAAAAAGTTGATGCGGAATTGCTCGACGCTCAAAAGGAGCTGACTTCCGAGCTGACCCCCGAACAGAAACTCAAACTCAAGGATCTGGCCGAAAGCCGGCAGGATTTTCTCCGCAAGCACGCCCCGGTGGCCCCAACGGGCCTGTAAGAACCAAGCGGCAACCCGGCCAATACAGGTGAAGAAACAAACGCCTGAACCAGACTTTTTCAGGTCTCATCGGAGAATACGCACGGAAATTTTTCAGGCTGCTTCAGATAAACACAAAGGCACCAAGACACAAAGAGGAGGGATTCAAAAACCTTCGAGTCTTCGTGCCTTCGTGGTGAATGTTCTTCTTGTTCGTGAATTGGCCGTGCTGCGGCAACCCTGCGGGATCTTAGGTATTTACAAACGGGCCCGCAGAAAACATTTTGTCTGCTCATCACCCTCTCCATGAAGCTCCCCATTTTTCTGCCCCTGATCGCCGCCGCCTGCCTGCCTCTCCGTGCGGAAACCGCACCGAAGAAGCCGAACATCGTCTTCATCCTCTCCGACGATCATTCCCTGCAGACGATCGGTGCCTACGGGGCCCGGCTGTCGGAGTTTTGCAAGCAAAACAACATCACGCCGAACATCGACCGGCTGGCCGACCAGGGCGGCCTGTTCGTGAACAGCTTTTGCGGAAATTCGATCTGCTCGCCGAGCCGCGCGGCCATCTTCACCGGGCTTCACGGCCATGCGAACGGGGTCATGTCGATCATCGGCCAGCCGGCGATCCCGAAGGAAATATGGAGCTACCCGCTCGGCCTGCGCGAAGCCGGCTACCAGACGTTTCTCGTGGGAAAATGGCACCTGGAAAAAACCACGCCCACATTCGATGACTGGCTCATCCTTCCGGGGCAGGGCAAATACTTCAACCCGAACTTCAAAAATCCCAAGGGCGAGGAGATCCAGACCCAGGGGTATGTCACCGACATCATCACCGACCTCGCCCTCGAGTGGCTGAAGAAGCGCGACTCCTCGAAGCCGTTTTTCCTGGCGGTTCACCACAAGGCTCCGCATCGCTCATGGGAACCCCCGCCGAAATACGCCACATGGCTGGACGACGTGAAAATCCCCGAGCCGGAAACCCTCTTCGATGACTACGCCACCCGCGCCTCCCCGGCCAAAGAGCAAAAGATGAGCATCGCGGAAGACATGAAACTGAACAACGACCTGAAAGTCGGCGAGAAGAATGCGAAAAACCCGAGCTACGCCGCACGCAACGCCGACTTCGACAAGACCAAGCCCGAGGGCCGTGAGCTGACGCAATGGAAATACCAGCAGTATATGAAGGACTACCTTCGGTGCGTCAAATCGGTGGACGACAGCGTGGGACGAATCGTCGAGGAGCTGAAAAAGCTTGGTCTCGAAGACAACACGATCGTCATCTACTCCGCTGATCAGGGATTCTTCAACGGCGAGCACGGGTGGTTCGACAAGCGCTGGATCTACGACGAATCCCTCCACATGCCGTTCATCGTCCGCTGGCCTGGCGTGGTCAAGCCCGGTACCCGCTTCACGCCGTTCATCCAGAACATCGATTATGCGGAGACGTTTGTGGACATGGCAGGCGGCAGGGTGCCCGAAGGGCTGCACGGCCATTCGCTGGTCCCGATCCTCCGCGGAAAGACTCCGGATGACTGGCGGAAGAGCGTCTATTACCACTACTATGGAGAGAACAGCCACCACGTCGCGGCGCACTACGGCGTGCGAACAGACCGCTACACTCTGGCGTTTTTTTATGACAAGAACGAGTGGGAGCTTTTCGACAACCAGAAGGACCCCCTCCAACTCCACAACGTGTATGCCAACCCCGAGTATGCAAAAACGGTGGAGGAGCTCAAAGCCGAACTGACCCGCCTGCGCGCGCTCTACAAGGACTCCGACTCCATCGTGCCCGCAAGCGCAAAAAAGCAGGCGGCCCCGGGAGCGGAGTGAAATCTCTCGACAAACGGGAAGGGATTCCGCCAGTTATTATGTCATGAGCGTGTCCCCCCCGGATCGATACTTCATCTCTGCCGCCCTTCCGGTTCTGGCTGTCCTGGCCCTCGCCACGTCCGTCGTGCAGGCGGGAACCTGGACGAACACCAAATGGACCGGCGATGCGGATCTGCCCAAAGCATCCCCGGACTCGGTCACCCATGCGGTGGCATTCGGAATTGAAACCGAGCCCTCCCCGCCCACCCCGTTCGAGATCACCAAACGCATTTCCGGCGACAATTGGTCGGTCTGGACGTATCCGGAACACGCCGCCTCGGTCGAGGTCACGCGCCGCGGCGAGCAAATGCTGGATGCCGTCAAAGTCGGGGGGAGCGGAGCCGCGCTGGTCCGGGGACGAATCGTTCCCAAGGGAAAAAACAAAGGTCTTTCGCTGGAGTTGACGGGGCTGGAGCCGGGAAAGAAATACCGTCTGGTCGTGTTCGGTCCCCAGATTCTGGGCCCTTCGGGAACTTCCGGCGGGCCAAAAATCAAAGCCACCGCCAGCGATGCCCCCGACACCCCGGAAATCCTCGCCACGATGGTAAACGACGGGAAATACTTCGCCTATGACTACACCGCGCCGGAGGACGGGGGACTGAAGGTCGATTTTGAAAGCGGCAACACGGAGCACGCCATCGGAGTGATCCGGTTCTGCGCGTTTCTGAACTTCGCCCTTCCGTAACAACCGCTACTTGGACGGGATCCCGGCGGTCGAAACCGAGATCGTGAGTGCCTTGTCCGCCGGGTAATCCGGGATGGAGATTTCCGCAACGGCTCCGCCTTTCATTCCCGGGACCGCTCCCGGCCCCTGAAACGGGAAGGCGCGCGTTCCCCCGGGTGCGAGCATCGTGACACGCGCTCCCTTTTCCGCTGTCTGACCGACCTGCAGTCCTTTGCCATTGACGCTGACCTCCGGCACCGGTGACCCGGCGGGGACATGAAACCGGAACGTCCAGTTGCGACGAAAACCGGCGGGAAGGATTCCGCCGGATGCAGGCTCAACCCGGAGGGTGGTCTTTCCATTTTCCGTATCCATCGACATCCGGGTCCGGCTGGATTGATCCCGGAGATAGCCGTTCGAGAGTCCGTCATCCTCATAAATCTCCCGCTGGTCGTTTCCCCGATCCGACCGGATGAAGGCGTCGACCACGAGGCTGTCCCAAACCGGAATGCCGGAATGCATGCGCAGTGGCGCGGTGACAAGCATTCCGCCCTCGCGCACATACATCGGCGTGTGTTCGAGGTCTGAAGTCACGGACAGCGTCCGGGGCCCCTCCACGGTTTCCCCGGTCCACACATCCTGCCAGCGCCCCGGCGGAATCCAGAGCGTGCGGGTCTGGTGAGCGGCATCTTCGGTCTTGCTGACCGCACCGAAAAACAGGTTGCACTCGCCGCCGGACTTCCCGAAAAACTCCAGCTTGAGCGGATACGACTTCCCCGCCTCCATCTTCAGCCTGGCTCTTGTCATTTCAATCTCCTGCCGGTTTTTCAACACGCCGTTTTTGCTGATCAATTCCGTATCGCCGATCCAGAATCGTGCGCCGTCCCTGGATGTCAGGCCGAACTCATACTCACCGGTTTCCTCAACCGGACCGATTGTGCCGGTCCAGCGCACCGAAACATTGTTCATCGGAAGCCCAGCAGGGCGGACTTTCCAGTCATAAAACAGCTTCGTATCCGTTCTCACCAGTTTCGGGACGCCCTCAAACTTTTCATTGGGAAAATATTCCGCGCGAAGCCCCGTGTCCCCGTCCGGAGTTTTGAGCAATGAGGCGGGGATGGGATCCAGTCCGCTGAAGCATTGGGGAGCGACCAGCAGATCCTCTCCGAACAAGTATTGGAGCCCGCTCGCAGCCTCCGGATACTGCGGCCATTGCAGGTCGCAACGCCGCATGAGCGGTGTTCCGTCGTCGTAAACATGCCGGACCGCTGTGTAAACCGTCGGCAGCAGCCGGTAGCGCAGTTGGGCGTATTCGCGGCAAATCCTCTCGGCCTCCCCGCCATACGCCCAGGGCAGTTGGACGGACTTGGGATAACTGTGCGGGCGGGGCAAGGGGGAGAGGACGCCATATTGAAACCAGCGGGTGTAAAGTTCGGGAGTCGCGTGCAGCATGTGCCCGCCCAGATCCTCATTGATGTAGGGCATCATCCGGTCGATGCCGCTGGCGACACCGTTTTCAATCCCCGAGCGAAGCTCCTCCCAAAACGCCAGCGTATCACCGGTCCACCAAATGGGATAGCGGTGCGCGGCAGGGTTGCTCGGGGTCAGCCGCATCCCTCCCCAGATCCCGTCCACATTCGACATGATCAACGGCCTCCTTTCCGGGCGAAGCTTGAGGGTGATATCCCGATAAACAACCATCCCCCAGAACTCGATGGTCAGCCCCTCCGGCGCCTTGAGGTGCTGGCCCCAGTTTTTGTCATACCACCAGACATCGGCACCGAGGTTCAGCAGGCTGGAGAGGCCTTTCTCGCGATACGCCAGCTCCTTGGAATCCAGAGCGCCCGGCGACTGCGGCTCGGGATGGTCGTTGAACATGGTCCTCACATTCTTCTCATGAGCCCTGGAGATATAGCGTGCCATGTCGGGAAACAGCTTTTCATTCACGCCGTAACCGGTGGAAGCACCCACGCGCCAGTCCGTATCGCAAACAAACAAATCGAGCGGAAAGCCCCGTTTGCGGAACTCGTCCATCAGCGCCAGCGACTCGTCCTCCGAATACGGCCAATAGCGGCTGAACCAGAGGCCAAAGGCGAAAAGCGGAGGCATCGGCACCGGCCCGGTGAGCTTCAAAAACTCCTGCCGGAAGGCGGCATAGTCGCCGGACTTCGGGATAAACAAATAGATGTCCTGCGCCTGGTTGGACATGTCCCATCCCGATGTCTCCGGATGGTCGCTGCAGGATTCCGGAGCGGGTGCCGCGCCCCACGGCGGGGGGACGAGACGAGGGGAATCCGCCATCACCCAGACCGAAGGCATCGCAGAGGGTACCGGTAAAAATCCGCACTTCATATCGGCTTTCGCAATGGTGTGAAGCACATCACCCGAACCGGAGCGGACCTTGACCCCCAGGAGGTCTTTCGCACCCGCCGGAATCTCCACCTGATAGGACGGAGACGACATCAGCACATGTCCTTCCTTTTTTTCGACCTTCACAGGCACTCCCGCCCAATCGCGGTTCACCACCGTCAACGTCTTGCGATCCTCGAACCCTTGGGGGCCTTTTTGCTCGATGCGGACCAATGTCGGAGAAAGCGCCTGAACCCTGACATTGCCTTCAATCGCTTCTGAGGACACCGCGGCGTGCAGCGGGAGGGCAAGCACCAGAATGCCGGACAGGAAGATGATCGAGGGGATGTTCCGTGAACGCCGGCGCACCACAGGTTTGAGAAGGATGGATTTCATAAAATGGAAACTGGCGATGAAAGGAGAGGTGAGTTGTCAACCGGCCCGGGAGGCAAACTAAGGAAGATCCGGCTTGCAGAGCTTTTCCTGAAGCCTGCGGTTTCCATCGGCAATGATGTTCACCAGCTCGGGATTCAGATCCAGGGAAACATCGAACCGGCCCGGCTTGTCCTTCTCATACTTCCGGTCGGACTGATAACACCACCAGTAGGTGATCGGGATGCCCGCCTCGATGATGTCGTCAACGGCCTTTTGGAACCAGGGGATGGCGAGGTCTTTTTCCTCGTAGCTTTCAAACCACCCGGGAGGCAGGGGCTTGTCCGGGTGCTCGATCGCATTCGGATCCGGAACGTGCGGAAGCGGACCGTATTCGCCGAAGATGACCGGCTTGCCGATCTGCTGTCCGATTTTCATGTAGGCTGCGAGATTGAGATGGAGAGGGTTCCCGCTGTTGTCCTGGATGATGAAGCCGTCCGTCGGCACCGCGTAATAATGAATGTCCGCCACATCGAGCGCCGTGTCGCCAAGGGCGAGTTTGAAGGCGGCGACATGCTCGTCCAGCGTGTCCCTTTTCCATCCGTTCCCGGAGTAGAGATTCCAGGCGGATTCCCGCAGATGGGATCCGCCGTTTCCGATAAGCCGGAGGGGATCGATGGCCTTGATGCGGGCGGTGACGTCGCTGTAAAATGAGCCAACCTCCTTGAGCGTGGGCATCCGCCGGCCCCTGGCAATGTGCGTTCCCGGCATGATGTCGGCCTGGTTGGTCAGCTCGTTGGCGATCTCCCACATGACAACCGTCTTCCGGTCCTTGTAGCGGGAGACCACGGCGTCCAGGTATTCGTAGAGAAGCCGGCGGCTCTTCGACTGCGGGTCCGCAACCAGCTCGCGAAGGTGTTCCTTCGCGGGGTCGGGCTTGGATTCGCCCTCTGGAATCTCGGAAAATCCCCCGCAACCGAGCGAGGCATAGACGCGGATGCCATTCTGGTCGCAGAGGTCATACGTCTTGTCCAGAGCCTGGAAAAAGGCCTCCCGTTTCTGCGGATCCTCAAAGAACTCCCGCCCGTCCCAAGGGGTGGCGAAGATCCGGATCGTGCGGAAACCCAGATCATGGAGATCCTTCAACGCCTTGTCCTGGCGGATGACCACCTCGTTTCCATCGTCGAGGTCCTTCCCCTTGACGGCTTCGTCCCAGAGCTGCCAGAAGAGGTCGAACTTGTTAAAGCTGATCTCGGCGAACGGTTTTCCATCCAGAAAAAACCTGCCGTCCTTCAGGGACAGGACATCGTCGTGTGTCAGGGCCGGCTGCTGGGCGAAAGCAGAACCGGACAGAGCGGCGAGCAATGCGCAGGCGACCGGGCGGAGCAGGGAGGGGATTCCTTTCATCGTATGGAGTTCTTCATGTTCAGTTTTTTCTTGAGAGCTTCAACGGCCCCCAGGATCTGATCCGGCGTGCCGAACAGAATGAACGTCTCATTCTGCAGGGCTTCGAGGACATTCTGCCTTCCGTGGCCGGGAGCCAGCAGGCCGGTGAGGAAGTATCGGTTGCGCATGTCCACCTGGGTCGGAATGACGCGAGAGAAAAGAATTTTCCCCTGCGTGCGGCGGTCTTCCTTGTAGACGACGCGGCCGGTGGCCTGGTCGAGACCGAGGGTCTGATTCGTGTTGATTTCGGTCGAGGGCGAATACAACGCAATCGCGGGCGAGGTGGCGGGATCATTTCCCCTGGCAAGGACCAGAAATTCCGAATCGGCCGTGACGGGCGGGGATTTCCCCTTCTCGGCGGGACCCGGAAGAAGGAATTCCATTTCCTTGCCGCGCCCGCTTTCCAGCTCCGGGAGGATTTTCCAAGCTCCCTTCTCTCGCCACATGGGAACGGTGTAGCCGGAATCAGCCAGAAGCCGGGCGCCATAGGCGGTGAAGATGATGCCGGAGAGGTCGTCATCGCTGGCGGGCTGGGCGCCCGGCATCGCGGGCGAGATATCCTTCACCCGCGCGGTTTCGTTGATCACAGGCTTCCCGTCGGAAAGGAGCGCCGTTTTGCCAAACTGCCGGATGGCCATGGGCGGGCGGGCATAGGTATAGCGCGAATAAAACCGAAGGACCGGAATTTTCCCGCCGGCAAGTTGAGTCGCATCCTCGTAAATTCCCTCGAAATCAAACTCGCTTCGGACCTCATCGTCCTGTGTCAGCTTCGATTCATCAATGCCGTCGGTATCGGAGTTCCCATTGTCATTGTAGCCCTTGAAGTCGGGGGCGAGATCCTCGTGTTCGGTGAAATCAAAAACCGGATCTCCGTAAAGCGGGAGGTTGAACTTGGGGATCGTGATCGCGTGTTCGGTCGCGGCGACCTTCACCGGCGCGCCGACATCGTCCCGGAAGCCGGCCTGGGTGGGATTGTAGCGTCCGCTGTGAAGCTGGTCCCGCACGGACCCCTGCCATCCGCGTCCATAGTTCCCCGAGGCGATGTTCTTCCCGTCTCCGAGATCCACATGGTTGAGATACCCGCCCCCGAGGTCGCTGACTCCGATCGTGATCCCCCCGATCTTGAACTTGTGGGTCACCGCAAAGGGATCGCTCGGCTGCACGACCGGAGATGGTCCGGCGGCCAGTCCCCTCATCGAAATAAAAACGACGGTCAGGACGAGCGAAACTCTCATTCTTTCGTCAGAGAAATGGATTTGATCAGCGGCGGGACCGATCCCGGAGTCATGTTGAATCCGGTGAAATCCACGCGAAGGAGATTGAAAACCGGCGGGAGGGCCAGTGTTCCCTTCAGCGGTTTGACGCTCCCGGATTCCGGATCCGACAATTCCCCTTGAAACGAATGATTGGAAGGATCGTAAACCAGCGTCATCCGATAGGTGGCGTCCGGACGCATGGGAATCTTGGCGCCCTCTGCAACGCCGGTTTCGCCGCTGACGCCGGTTTCCGCCCTGAGGCACCAATTGACGGGGTCCGGCGTGGCGGTGTAACGCAGGGCCACATGGTCCCCCTTGTCGTTGATATTGGCGAGAAGGTCCTTTTTTGCGGAACTGGAATTTGCAAATCCCAGCCAGATCCCGGGGATCCCGCTGGGTTCCACCCAGACATCTCCGGGGACAAATTCGATTTCCGCCCGGACCGGGGAACCGCTTTCAAACAGCCCGGGATCCACCTCGATAAACACTCCCGCATTGCCCTCCTTGCCGGTGAATGTGACCCCCTTGCCGCCTTCAGCAAAGACAACCGCCCCCGCAGTATCCCATGCGGCATTGTCAGGGGTAACGGCCCCGCTTTGTTTGAGCCGGGTGCCCTGCGTGATTTTCTCCCGGCCGGACACCCCGGGCCCAAAGGAGAAATCCTCCTGGATGACGGGCTCCGCACGGAGGAAAGCCGATGAGACCAGCAGCGAAAAGACAAGCGGGATTCTCACGGGTTTCGGTAGATGAAATTCAGCGCGATGTCGGAGTCCACCGGCTTGCGGTCGAGGAACGCCTGCCCGCCCTCGAAGACATTCGAGGGATATGCCCAGAAGCGGATGTTCTTCGGGCGGATGGCGTCCTTCGGACGCATCTCGACATAGAGGGTTTCGCCGCGCTTCACCGGCACGTCGAACTTCGCCACGCAGGGGTAGAGCGAGTAGAGGTGATCTTTGGGGATGGTGGTCGACGCCAGCACCTCGCCGTCGGGCCCCCCGCGCCGCAGATCGACGAGCAGGTCCGACGGGGCATGGTTCTTCATCTGGTAGGGAAGGATCCAGCTCACCGCGTGCAGGAAATCCCCGTCGGCCGGAAACGTCTGCCCGATGGTCTTTTCCTTCTGCAGATCGAGCGGCTGGTCCATGGAAGGCGGCGTGAACCCGGTGGCCACGACGTGGTATTTGTCGCGGTATTCCATGAACTCGGGCGCATTGTCCGGGATTTCGGCGCGGTAGGCTTCGAGGCGCGAGCGGAGGCGGCCGAGTTCGGCGGCGTGCTTCGAATCGTAGGCCAGGTTCACGGCCTCATCCGGATCGCTCTCCAGGTCGAAAAGCTGTTCGAATTCGAACCGGGGGTCGAGGTAGCGGATGTATTTCCATCGGGAGTCGCGCACGCCGATCGAGGAGGGAATGTCGCCCGGGAACATGATGAAATTATATTCGTAAAACATGTCCTTCCGCCAATCCGCCGGAACCGCGCCATCCAACAGCGGCACCAGGCTGCGCCCCTGCATCGACTCCGGAGCTTTCACTCCGCCGAAATCCAAAAGCGTCGGCGCCATGTCGATCGAGAGGGCGAAGGCATCGACGGTTTTGATCCGCTTGTCCGCGGCGATGCGGGGGTCGTAGATGACCAGCGGCACGCGGAGGCTCGGCTCATACATCAGCCATTTGCCATACAGCCCGTATTCGAAGAGGAAGTGGCCGTTGTCCGACGTGAAGACGATCACCGTGTTGTCGGCGAGCCCCCGGTCTTTGAGCATCGTGCGGATCTCCCCGAGCGAGTGGTCGATGCCAGTAATGAGCCCGTAATACTGGCGGGTCCAGTTCTCGTTGATCGTCTTCATCTCCGCGATTGACTTGCCGAGTGTCAGGCGGTCGGTGCGGAGGAACTCCGGAAACTTCGGCAGCTCCGGACTTCCGAGGCTCTTCGGAAGGGGGATCTTTGTGTTCTTGTAGAGAGCCAGACAGGCGGGATCCACCTCGCTCCACGGACCGTGGGGCGCCTTGTAGCTCACGGAAAGGCAGAACGGCCTGTCCTTCGGAGCCTTGTCCAAAAATTCCCCGACCTGGGAGGTCATGATATTTGTCAGGTGGCGGCCGTTCTTCCCCTCCGGCCAGTATTCGCCCTGCTCGTAAAGCCCCTTCCAGAAATCGAAACCGGCCGCCGCCCGGTCCACGATGCTCTCGATCGTGGCGCCAACCCCCCACTTTCCGATGAATCCGGTGAAATACCCCGCCTTCCGAAGGAGGGCCGGATACGTGTTCTGCTCGTCAGTCAGCGTCTCCGCGAACCCCCTCACCCCGTTTGTCCGCGAATACTGGCCGGAAAAAATGCAGGCGCGATTGCACGCGCAGACAGAGGTCACGACGAATGAGTTCCGGAAGAGCGTCCCGTCCGCAGCGAGCCGGTCCACCTCGGGCGTGATCACCAGGGGATTTCCCGTCGCCCCCAGCGTGTCGGCCCGCTGGTCGTCGGTGAGCAAAAACAGGATGTTCGGCGGCCTGGTTTCCGCCCCGCAGAGCAGAGCACCCGACACCAGCATGTGAAACGCCAGAAGCAGACCGGCGCGGAAAAAATGGGAGGACATAGGACGGTTGTGAGTATTTGAAAAAGCGGGGCGAACCTCAAACAAGAAAAATGATCAGCGGGCTTCCTTGGAGTTGATCAAGGCAAGATATTTTTCCGCGTAGCGGGGGCCGATGACGACCTGTGACTCGGTGTTGTAATGCAGGTTGTCGCCGATATTGCCCGTGAGATCGCGGGCATCCACGCAGGCCGTCTGCGGGCGCTGTTTTGGAAGATCGAGGAGGATCGCGTTGATGTCCTTCACATGGGGGTAGGGCCCTTTGCCTTCGATGAACGAGCCGATCGTGCAAGCGATGAAGGGAAGCTCCGGAAGGTTCAGGTCAGAGCGAAGGTTGTCCACAACTTTCAAAAGATGGGTCTGATAGTTGGCATAGAGGGCCTCCCTGGTATCCGATTCCCCCTGGAGCCAGAGCGCGGCGCAAAGGCGGGTTTTTCCCGGGGACCCCTGCTCGAGCGCAAGCTTTGCGCGGCGCAACGCCTCGTCGTAAAGGCTCCTGTCCACGCCCTTCTGCCACTGGCCAACCTTGGAACCGCCGATCGCGCACGGGATCAGGCCGATCATCACATCGGGCTCGCGGGAGGCTAGAGCCTGTGCGAAGGAAAGCCCCGGACCAACCCCGGCATTGCTGGCGCGATCCAGGGGATCCACGCGCCCATCGACATGCAGGGGATCGCTCGCAACCACCCACTTGTCACTTTTCATCTGCATCGAGACGATGCGGGGATCGGTCTTCTGATCCGCCGGAACGACCCCGCGCCCCTTCATATTTGACTGCCCCATGAGCAGAAACAAATCGAGCCGCTTCACCCCCTCCGGAAGTTTTGAAATATCCACCGGCTGGGCTGGCACATCGGCAGCCATGAGCACTGTCGCGGCACCAACGACAAGGGCGGCGCTAAGGCAGGCTTTTATCCCGAAAATGGTTTTTCTCTGCGGGCTCTGCGCCTTTGCGTGAGGAATCGCCGGATCTGGTTTTTTCTTTACGGTTCTCATTTATTCCCCTCCCACATCCTGGACATGCTTCTCGAGCTGCGCCTTGAGCTGGGCCACGCGGGCCTTCTGCAGCGGATCATCGGCAAGGTTCTTCAGCTCGTGCGGATCGGTCTCGTGGTCGTAGAGGTGGGCTCCGCCTTTTCCTCCATCCCACTCGATATACCGGTAGCGGCCGTCCGTGATGGCATGTCCCATGAGTTTCGTGTGCGTGGAAAGCATCGTGCTGAAGGCGGCGGGCTTGATTGTTGCGGAAGGGTCGGCAAGGAGCGGCTGCAAACTGACTCCCTGCACGTCCTTGGGCACCGGAATCCCCGCCAGCCCGGCGATCGTCGGATAGATGTCCACCTGCTCGACCAGGCTCCTGCTCACTCCAGGTTTCACGCCGGGAGCCGCCACGATCAGCGGCACATGGGTGCCCTCCTCGAAGAGCGTCTGCTTCGCCCAGAGCCCGTGCTCGCCGAGCTGATATCCGTGGTCGCCGGTGAGGACGACGATGGTGTCCTTGTCGAGATCCAGTTCCTTCAACTTGTCCAGCACGCGACCGACCTGGGAGTCCGCCCAGGAAGCCGAAGCCAGGTAGGCGCGGCGGCCTTCGCGCGCGTATTTCTCATCCGGCGCCTCGTGGCGGAAGATGTTGTTGTTCGGCCGCAGGGCAGGATTGGGGATCTTCGAGGTGTCTTCCCCTCCCGCCTGATAATACTGCGGCATCTGGATCGCCTTCGGATCGATCTTCTCGAAAAATGCCTTCGGGGCGACATACGGGGTGTGGGGACGGATGAATCCCACAGCGAGGAAGAACGGCTTGCCGGTCTTTTTAAAATCCTCCAGCGTCTGGATCGCCCGGCTGGCAATCTCGTAGTCCGTAAAGTCGGCGTCCGGATGGGAAGAGGCCGCGTAGGTGCGGTTGTAGCCGGAATCCCCCTCTCCTTTCCCGTTATCCTTCTTGCCGCCTTTTGTCCTTGGGGGATCGGAAAGGTCCCCTTCGCTGGCCTCGGCCAGCTTGGCCTCCTCGAAAAGCGCGCTGTCCCTGGAAAGCGGTGCCCCCTCCTGCACGTCGAGCTTTTCCTTCGTCCCGCCTCTGTGGAAGACCTTCCCCAGCCGGCCCACAACGTAGCCGTCGTTCTTGAACAACTCCGGCAACGTCACGACATCCGGCAGGGCGTCCCGGAAGTCCACCGTCAGATCATAAACCTTCGTGCGCTCGGGATAGCATCCGGTCAGGAAAGACGCCCGGCTCGGATTGCACAGTGAAAACTGCGTGTAGGCGCGGTCGAAACGCACCCCGCGCTCCGCAAGCTTGTCCATGTTCGGCGTGATCGCGTCCTTGTCGCCATAGCTGCCCAGTGTCGTCGTGAGATCGTCAACAATCACAAACAGCACGTTCGGCTTCGGGCTCTCGGCAGATGCAACTCCGAGGGAAATCAGAAGAAACGCGAGGAGAATTTTCATAAATGGGGCGAAAATTGAGGCTGGACGGATTGAATAGGACAGAGGTATTGGGGACACAAAATATCTGCGCAAAGCGACTGGCTGTATAGAAAAAATTTATCCCGGTCGCCCAGATGCTGAACCTATAAACAGAGTTGGAACCACAGATGGGCGCAGATAGAAACGGATCTTCAGCAGGTGATAGCAATCGGAGGATTCACCCAAAAGATGAGGCCAGATATCTGCGGAACCCTTTTCTGATCAGCGTTCATCCGCGAGAATCCTTGGTTCTATTTCCTCTTTGGATGCTTCAATTCGGGAGGAAAAACACCCGCTCGAAAGCGCGGAGGGAGCTCGCAGTCGGAATGTCGATAGCTCCTCCGACTTTAATGGCACTGTTCCACTGCTCTTCGGGAGAATTCGTGGTGCTCGTCAGGGCACTTGCCATCGCCGTCGAAACATCGCCGAGCTTTCCCGTGTTTTGAAGGTGCTTCAACCCCTCGCTGGATACCACGAGCAGGGAGACCCGGACGGCCACGGTATTTGTCGTGGCCGAGTTTGTGCTGATAGCGTATTTATTGAATTCTGAAGACCAGACATTGGAGGATGCTCCATTGGTTTGCGTAATCTTGTTCAAAAATGCGGTCTGAAACCCGATCACTCCGCTGGCAAGGGTATTGGTGGCATAGTCGTTCACGGAGTTCGTCGGAGCCGGGACCGGGAAGTTGGTGGCATCAAAGGGGGGCTTGTCTCCGTTAAAAGTATACGGCAGATTTGAAATAATAAGCTGATTGGCGTTCGTCCCATACACGACATAGCACAGAGAACGCGCATTGGTATCTGCCGTCATACCCCGCTTGGCCGTCATGAATCCCATGGCATTGTTCGGAAAAAGCGGAAGGTCCGGACGGATGACCATGGACTCAATATCGGAGCGGATGCGGTTCATTACGATCCGGGCGGTGCTGAACTCCTCCATCTTCTGCTGGCTGCCGCGCCACGCCTGCGAGGAGAAGCTCGCAACCGACAGGAAGACGACGAGAAGAAATGCCAGAATCGCCGAGGCGACAAGAACCTCGATCAGAGTAAATGCAGAATGGAGAATGGAAAATGAAGAATGCATATTTCCCGCGCTGTGCGCGGCACTGGCGATTGCGGAATGTGGAATGCGGAATGCGGAATGGGAAGCACCCGCGCTCCGCGCGGCTCTCGGGCGCTTTGAGCCCCAATTGAAAATTCCAAACTGAAAATTCCAAATTTTTCTTCTCGAACTCATGGCAGCAAAATGGATGTCGCCACACGGTGGAAGCTCACGGTATTGGTGGGAGCGTTCGCTGGCCAGGTGAGCTCAATGTTGCAAAAAACCAGGTTTGCTAGCGTGGCGTCTGGCTTCAGCTTCCAGGCCAGCTTGAAGGCTGCCCCAGACTGATCGGTTGTCCGTCCCTGCCGGTCCACAAAGATATTACTGCCGGTGCCGGTCAGCGTGTTCGGGAAAATCGTCGTGTCCGTCCTGTTGGTGGGGTTCGCCTTGAGCGTGCCGATGATCACGGCGCTGGTATGGGCAGCGGCCAGCCTCATCTCGCTGTCTCGCGTCGAGCTGAGCGCAACGCTCATCGTCCCCATCACCGCCACGATCACGAAGCTGAAAATCCCGACGGCAATCACGATCTCCACGAGGGAAAAGGCTGAAGGCTGAAGGATGAGGGATGAAGTGGGGCGCAAAGCGCCCGAGTGCCACGCGGAGCGCGGTTTATTATACTTCATACTTCCGACTTCATACTTCATACTTCGTTTCATGGCTGTATTACCTCCGTGCCGCCGGAAACCCCGTTGATCAAGACCAGCGCCGCCTGCTTTTTTTCGGTGTCGGTCGGTGACGTCCCCGCCGAGGGAATGACGACCATCTGGATTCCGTCGATAGTGGGAGCATCGGAAGAGTTCGTCCCCTTGCGCAATGTTGCCTCCCCCATGGGATTGAATTCCACCGTCCCAAAAGCAAACTCCTGAGAGGACGATTGACCTGGAATCTTGGCCTTGAGCACCGAAGTCGATTTGTCGGGTGTATTTGTCGTCGAATACCAACTCGGAGTTCCCGAGTAGGTCACGCCAGCGGGAACAGCATTTGTTAGCACAACCCCCTCAAGGGTTTGCACTTTCCCAAGTTGCTGTGCATTGCCGGAAGTCGAAAGATCAATCGGCAGCGAGCTCGGTCTTGTCCCCTCAAGCGAGCGCGCCGAAACCATGACCGGTCCGTTTGTGCCGCTCGCAAAAGCCACCCACGTATAGGTCGAGCCCGCCACCGCCGCCTGCTGCGCCAGCTCCATCTCCGCGGCAATCGCCGAGATCGCCTTGTTGAGCTTCGCCCGCCGCGACGCCCCTCCCACCGCCGGCACCGTCAGCGACGCCATGATCGCGATGATCGAGATTACGATCAGAAGCTCAATCAACGAGAATGCGGACTGCGGACTGCGAACCCTTACCAGCGGGAGCTGGTCGGGAATGGAGATGCTGGGGAGCAGCAACATAGCCGGATCGTCAGATCCGCCCGAAGGGGCCTGAAGCCGGGAGGCGAAAGGAGCAACCCTGCCGCAGGCAGCCCGCAGGGCGAGACAACCGAACCGCCGGGAGGCGGAGAGGAAGCCTGCCAAATGGCAGCCCGAAGGGCGCGGTCGGCGGGAGCCGACGCGGCAACCGGGAGCGAGCAAGGCAATTGCGGAATTGGGGAAAAGAAGCCGTAAATGCCGATGAAAAAATGCGGCGGATCCAGTCTCACGCGGAGACGCCGAGGCGCGGAAAAGGGAAAAAACGGGAGGGCGAACCTCCGTTTGAGCCCTGACAAACCGTCCCGGATGGAAACACTTCACGTAGACGCAATTGCTTTTCCGATGGAAATACATCCCAACTTTCGGGAACCCTGAAGAACTGTTCTTTGTCAGACGCTGATTCATTACTCCTCCTTTGGAAGCACCCTGAGGAGCCCCGGCTTCAAGTTTTCCGGAATAACAATCGGGGTTGAATCAGGCTTGTATGTGTAGGTCCATTCTTCCCCATGCACGTTAAATTTCAGTGGATAGCCCGTTTTGGCATCCACGATAAGCTTGTAGTTCTTTTCCGGGGTTTCAAAAACGTGAATCTTGGGCTCCCCTTCTTTCACCTCCGGATCAACTTTTTGAGTGGAGGCAACCGCCCACATCAGCTCTGGAAAGTGATAGTCGTCCATCAAGGAATATTTCCTCCCTTCCTCCTGCCGACGGATATTAATGCCTTTCATGGCATCGTCATAAGCGCACCATCCCTTGAGAAAGTAGAATGGAGTGCTCGATCCATCGGAATATATTTCCCGAACCATGCAGATTCCCTTCCGGAATGAACGGTCAAATCCAACTGGGAAGAGTCGCATGAAACCAGGACTGAGCGGTTTCTCAGGTGCGGCCGTGGTGTTAGCAGAGTCGTCCGCCTTCTTCTTAATTTTCTTTCGTGCAAAGCAATCTGTTCCGGGTGGAAGTTGCATCGCAAAGGTGTAGGACGACAACTCGGGAGGAGTATCCATTGCCGGAGAATAACGCATGGCAACCCCAACAAATAGGCACGATAACACCGCACAATTTCTCAACTTTAAAAAATATTGACGTGCACTCATTGGAGCGGGCTGGTCGAAGTTGGTGCAGTCTCTTCCTGTGTTCCGGAGTCCTCAGATGGTTTTCGAATAGTCCGTTTTAAGGCTTCAACAAGCTTCTCCGGGACAGCAATCGGAGTTGTGGAGGATTGATAGGAATACGTCCATACCTTTCCGTTATTTGAGAAACGAACCGGACGCTTCGTCAAGGAATCCACTTCAAGTTTCAAATGGGCTCCGGGATCCTCATACAAATACCTGGTGGGATCAGCTTTGTTGTCTTTGCGCAGTTCCGGTCCCGCCCAGAGCAATTCAGGAAAGTGGTAGGTATCCATCTCGGAATATTTCTGCCGCTCTTCCTGACGGCGAACATTGATCCCCTTCTTCGAATCGTCAAACGCACAGAAGCCTCCAGTGAAGAAGAAAAATGCATCTGAATTGTCAGAATAAACCTCCCTCACCATACATAGTTCTGGACGGAACAACCGGTCGATCCTCACTGGAGCCCGTTTCATCTGAAATGGATCCTGCACCTTGCCTGTGGCAGCTTTCTTATCAGAAGTCTTCTCATCTTTGATCATGACCGTGCAATCCGTATTGGGGGGGAGGTGCATGGCAAACAGATATGATTCCAGCGGCAGGGCCTCCGGCACCGAAAGCGCCCCGGGATTTTCATCCTGCGCTTGAATCGCTGGGGGATTCAAAAAAAGAAACACCAAGAGTGAAAAGATTAATACCGGAGAAAATTTCAGCCGTGGACTGAAAGCCCCTTCTGCACTCCGCATTCCCCATTTGCCTCGCTCGCTTCCGGTTGCCGCGTCGGCTCCCGCCGACCGCGCCCTTCGGGCTGCCATTTGGCAGGCTTCCTCTCCGCCTCCCGGCGGTTCGGTTGTCTCGCCCTGCGGGCTGCCTGCGGCAGGGTTGCTCCTTTCGCCTCCCGGCTTCAGGCCCCTTCGGGCGGATCTGACGATCCGGCTATGTTGCTGCTCCCCAGCATCTCCATTCCCGGTCAGCTCCCGCTGGCACGTATTCGCATTCCGCATTTTTATTAAGCTATTCATAAACAGGCTCCACATGCTTGCTCAAAACCTCGCCAGTGATCCTATCCAGTGTCAAATAGACAAAGAAACGTTTTTGGCCTTCGACAACAAAATCCTGAAAATTTGCGCTAGATGGCGAAATCCTTCCCGTCTGAGCCACGACATCTATCATGAGTTGCCAATTTCTGGTGTCTGTGGTTGAGGACAATGCTCTCAAGAAAGTCTCAGCCTGAATTTTATACGAGGAAAAGGAATTGGCATTTCCTTGGGTTGGAAGCGGAGTGAGAGCCTGCTTGGGAGTCAATTTATCTGGACCAGGCGTCACTGGACCCGCAAATTGATTGACCACCGCCGAAGCCGGTGTTTCCGAGAGGCGTTTCGCCAGGCTCGATGCGCTGGCGATAGCATCGCTTGAGGTTGTTCCGGCATTCAAATTTGCCAGAGCGGCGGCGACTTTGTCTGAATTGGCATCCGGAACCTGGCTGGTGGCGGAGCCATCGCTGGGGTCTGTCCAGTTTGGATTGGAAGGATCTCTCAGCGTCCCCCTTAGCAACGCCTTCAGAACAGGCTCGGATGCTGTATTCGGATTGATCTTTCCCGCGACAGTTGCGCTGTCTTCAATGGAAAACACATCGAGCAGAAGACGATCCGCACTGTAGGGGCTGAAAAGATCGAGCGATTTCCAGGGGACATCACGGAAAACGACACCCAGTTCCGCAACGGAACGGAATGGACGATCCAGTATGACTGGACGGGACTTTCTCGCATCTGGGAAACTGGTATTGGGGCTCTGCGCACTCACAGGCAAAGCCGGATGAGCATTGGCCGGCACCCAACAAGCGTCTGCCGGACGGGTCTGTCCATAGTAGGCTGCTTCGTTTATCCCATCGCCTGCCGGATCGGATGCACTGCGCAGCCCGGAAATTCCTGCAGTTCCATCCAATCCGAGATAGTCGCGATACGCTTGTCCATCATACCCTGACACCTCAGTGGTCGGAGGATCAGCAAGAGGATCAGCAGGTATTTTCACATAATTCGGAGGAATATTACGGGCCAGATCAGATGGAGAAGACGATTTTACAGCCGAGGTTATGAAAAGAGTCCAGCCGGGTGCGGGAACCCGATTGGAGGACAGCTTTCCGGCAGACGCTCCTGTAAGTTCTGTCGAGCCTCCCACTTTATACGACATGCCTCCCGGCATATTCCACGCTAAACCAGTTGAGTAAAAGTGATTTGCCGTGCTGGGAGAACCCATGATACCCATGCCTGGAGTCGCTTGGTTTTGATCCGACAATCCGAAGCGCTCAGTGCGAGGATCGGTCATAAAAAAACCTTTCCGAATAATCCATTCGTTCCAGTTTACGAAACAAGCTGCAGTATTACCCGACAAATTGGCAACATTGCTGTCGTCATCCCACAACGCTTCATTTTTGTCACCGCGAGTGTTATCGTCGTTACTAAGAATCACCTTTTGAAGTCCATCAGCAGTGCTGGAGAATTGATTGATGGCAAGCTGGTTGTAATTATTCACGGGAAACCAGTTTCCATCCGCTTGGACACCGACTTGAAACGTCACCGGCGAGGTAGGGACACCGTTGATGGACTGGCCGTCAGAAAGGAATTTGGCAGCGTTGAACGCCTTGGCTCCGCTTGGAGTGGTTGTGGCAGCATGCGGAGTTCCCTGGCCACGAACCTTGTATCCTACCGTGCCAAAAGGGTAGATGCCGGGATTGGACGGGCCAATAGGTTCATCCTTCGCAGCAGCAAGAGGAATAGTAACAAAAGCCGGATTGGGAGCGTTGACGGTGCAAACCAGCAAAGCATTGGCATTCGCCGCAGGGGGGGCACCTAGAAACATGGTTCCCGCTGAAGAGACGGCTCCAGAAGCAGGCTTAAAGTATCCATTGCTTGCGTCCTGTCCTGCACTTGTCGCCAGGAAGGGCTCTTTAAAAAGTGCAGGACTATACGGGATGGTGATAAATTGGTTTGTCAGATCCGGCGAGATAAAGTCCGCCGTTGCCAGATTCATCTGTGAATAATCCGCGATTCCCGAATCATTACTCCATGCTGAGTTGGACCTTGCGCCCCCGTCATACGTCCAAAAATAATCCCAATAGACGAGCGGCTCCATATAGACCTTCCCGCTCGTCGTTCCCACCCGAATCCTGCTGATGGGATTTCCCGTGTATCCTTTCGGTACACGGACAGGAGTTTCGTAGGCAGTCTGGTTGGGATTCCAGAGCTCGAATTGAAAATAACCATGAAGATTGGCTCCATTACCGGGACGGTAAGCTGTAGCGATCACCTCGTTCAAAGCCGGGAGATTCTCCTGACCGAAAGAATCAAATTGACTGGTAGCAAGGGCGGGGCCAACCCGGGTGAACCGGGTGCGAATGCCAGTGGGAATGCTATCAGGATCCGACTGGTCAATGATGTTTGCACCAATCCTTGCGATATGGAGGTCCTTAGACACCTCCCAGGCCACCTTCTCACCCGTTGCCATGATTTTGTTAGCACCAGATCCCACCGGATCAAACTGCCTGTTCGTCGACCCTCCCGTCTGACCCAGCGAAGCTGGATCAATCGAAGCTTTCAGCCACTCAAAAAAATCCGGTTCACGTGGCGAAATCGTCCCGTTGTTAATCTTGGCCGCAAGCTCGCTCAATGTCAGGATGGAACTGTTTCCGTTGTTGAATACATTTGCGTCCGGCGAGGTGTAAAAAAACATCTTCGAAGCAGCATTCCAAGTCAGTCCAAAATACTTTTTGATCTCATTGGGATGGTTCGGGGTCCCATTCGCTCTGCGATCGGCAAGCCAACGCAGGCGTGCCAGCGGAAACCGATAGGAAAAGAGCCTGTCCCCCTGCTTAAGTGTCAGCGTATCGGTCGCTCCGTTCAGTCTCGTGATTGAGATCGTGGCGGAACCGGCCCTTGAATAAGTCAGATCGCTCAGGTTGATCATCGGATTCACCGTGTAGTAACCATTATTCAGGGTTGCGCCGTTATACACTTTATCAAGACCCAAAATGTTCGGCACTTCCGAGCGCGTGCGGAAATAGGGTAAAATATCTTTGTTGAGACCAAGTTTTCCATCCTTCGCCGCCTCGACGAGTTCCATACGCGAGAAAAAGCGATTGTCACCCGCTTGACGTTTTGCTGTCGGGGCTTCAATCCGCCCGGCTTTCGCCGGGTTCACAGAATCGGGATATGTGGCAGGTCCGTAGTAACTTGTTCCATTCCCGGAAAGAGTCAGGTTTCCGCTCTCTCTCCACGCAAGCAACTGGGTGAAATCCACCCGAGAACCGACAGGAGGAAACAAATCGTCAAGTTTTGCAAAGGCGGTCGATCCCTTGTTACCCCACTGCGTATCTGTGGCATTTGCTGTTAGCTTGCTTCCAGCCTCGTTAATATCGAGCAATCCGCCTATGTCATAAGCCATCGCCGCATAGCGCCCAATGACATCGGATGCAGAACCGTTTGCGGAACTTGTATTCCCATACACATATACCCACTGTGGCAAAGCAAAGGCAGCCTGCTCGTCATACTGCGCATCGGTGAGAAGGGCGGGGGTCTTCCATCGCTTGGCATCGAAGGTCCAGCCGTTCTTGGCAGTCGCATTGCTGGAAATATTGTGGGAATCCGTGGTTTGACGGAACAGTGAGGACACTCTCGGATTTTGCTCCTTCAGACCAGCGCGATCGGGAACCACCAGTGTCAAATTGCCGGAAATCGCATCCTTGATCTCCTGCTGAAACTGGGCCGCAAGGGCGTTGATTCCGACCTCGCCGACTTCCTTGGCAATCATTTCCCGCGAGTAGCTCTGCGAAGTCTGCAGGGAGCTGCGCGAACGCACGAGAAACGCCACGGCAATCACGGTGATCAGGAGGATGAACCCCAGGGTGATCAGCAAAACGGAGCCCTTTGGGGAAAATGGGGAAAGCCTCCCGCGAAGGCGCGAAGGCGCGAAGGGACGAAGAGCTGGCAGAGGAAGATTGGAGGGAATCGGCTTCTTCATGACTGAAATAAATCAAATTTCACGAATCTTGTCAATACATGATACATACCGATTGGAAAAACCTGAGAAGCTGAAACTTGAAAACTGAAAAAAGGAATGCGGAGGGCTGAATTTGGAAAGTCGCAAAAAATATTTTCAGGGTTATCTCCCTCTCTCCCGAGCCTCTCGCCCCTCTGGGGTAGGAATCGCACCACAAAGGCAACCAAGGCACGAAAAGACCCGGAACGGTCTTGAAAGGTCATTTTGGACGGAGAGATGCATTGTTTTCCTTGGAGTTCTTCGTGTCTTGGTGGTTTGATATTGGGCTTCTCCTCCGCGTCCTTTGCGCGAAAGCCTGAGTTCATTCTGCCGGGAAGAGCTCACAGGATCAGACTAAAGCTCTGGATATTTCCTGTCAAAATATAAAGGAAATGCAATGATATTTACCATTTCGTCCAATCGCAATGCGACGTGATAGACCCGGTAAGCCGCAGGAGGTTTAACCCGGAAGATTCCTAACGCAGACGCAGAGCTCGCAGAGAAAATCCGTTGGGTTCAACCAAGTTCTCTCCTTCCATCTGCGGGAATCTTGTGAATGGGGGGTATGGAATCGCACCACAAAGGCACCAAGGCACAAAAAAACCCGTGGCTCATTTTGCGCGGAGAAGAGTTTGCCTTTCTTGGTGCCCTTTGTGACTTGGTGGTTTGTTTTTCGGCTTCTCTCTGGGGTAAGAATCTCACCACAAAGTCACCAAGACACAAAAAGACCCGAAGGCGGTCTTGGAAAACGTCATTTGCGCGGAGAAGAGTTTGCCTTCCTTGGTGCCCTTGGTGTCTTGGTGGTTTGTTATTCGTCTCTGCGGTCCCTGCGCCTTTGCGTGGAAAGATTTCAGTGCTCAGTTTTCTGCAAGGACACCGCCAGCATCTGTAAGCCGGGAACATCCTGAAAATCCTTCGGGTTGGCGGTCAGGAGGGTCAGATTGCGATGGACTGCCTGGGAGGAGAGCCAAAGATCCTGCACTCGGAACTCAGCTCCGCGTCCAGTTTGGTGCAACCGGGCTGCCAGCACTCCGAATATCTCGCCAGTTTCCGCAGTGATTCTCAGCAATGGTTTTCGAAGGAGTCGCTTGTAAAATGCAAGGGCCTTGCGCTTTTTGGCGGGATCCGCCATCAGTTCCAGTCCGTAACGAATCTCGGCGAGATTAACCGGTGATAGATAAACCGGTTGCTGGCGGGTCAGCACATTCAGGTCGGCCGCGCTGATCCGGCCCCGCTCGATGGCGATGAGGAGGCAGGTATCGATCAGGAAGCCCATGGATCACGCAATTCTGACAGACGCCCGCTTCGCCTCAGACGATTTCCCGAAATCACGGCGCTCAATTCGGATGCGGCGGCATCATCCATCGTGCGGTAAAGATCACCAAAAACCTCCAGCGCATTCCGGAGAGCGGGTTCCGGGACAAGCCGGGCAACAGGCTTCCGGCCACGGGTCAAAACAACCTCCTCCTGCCCGGACTGCACATGATCGACAACCGAGCTGAAATTTCTGGCGACCTCTGTCACGGTGAGAGTCTTCATCGGGGCAATTTATCAGATCGCATCTGATTTGTCCATCTGATCATTGAGGGGAGTGATGAAATGTGGGGCCAGTTGGGTTGCGCAGGGAACCCGGCGCTGACAGCGCAGCGCCCTCCATTTCCGCTCTCGCCCCTAGGGTATGGAATCGCACCACAAAGGCACCAAGGCACGAAAAAACCCGTGGCTCATTTTGCGCGGAGAAGAGTTTGCCTTTCTTGGTGCCCTTTGTGACTTGGTGGTTTGTAATTCGTCTCTGCGGGCAGGGAAATTTTGTGTGCCCAACTTCTTGAATTCCGCAATCGAAAATATCCCGCGCGGAGCGCGGCACTCGGGCGCGGTGCGCCCATCATTCCGCTTTCTGCTTTCCGAATTCCGACTTCGAAAATGCCGCGTGGATCAGGGAGGCAACGGCGACCCCGAGGAGGACGGCGAGCATCCTCCGCCATGAGGCGAAGAGAAACTGCTCCGGCCTCGGAAGGATGGTCGCTGCGACGGCAAAGAGCGCGCCTGCCTGCCGGAAGAGGGAGCGGCCGAACGAAACAGCCAGCCACTCGAAGCCGCCCAGAACAACCGCCATGGCCAAAAGAAAAACCGCGAAGTCATTGCCCGCACCTGAAACGACGGTGAGGAAAACCAACGCAACGGCGACCCCGAGGACTCCTCCGGCAAGTTTTTGAAGGATGCCTGTCGTCAGAGAAAGCGAGGTGACCATGGCGGCGATGCTCATCACGACGGATTCGGTGGGAATCGTCACGCAGGCGGTGATCAGGGTGAGGACGCCAGTGAGACCGGTCAGCCAGGGGAAAACCGGGGGCTCGCAATCGCCCTCACCTGTCGGGCAGACACGGCGGGCGAACCATGTGATTGCGACCGCGATGGTGAGCGAGGCCGCGTGGGCTGATCCCGCGAGCAGGCCCATTTGCGGATGAACGATTCCGGCTGAAAACATCCCGCCAATACCCATGGCAAAAAGAATGGCAGCGGCCGCGCCGCCGAATTTTGAAAAGCCGGACGTCCCGGCACCGACCGCGACTCCGAAAAGCGGCAGGGAAAACCAATACTGTTCTGGCAGGGCGGCCAGAAGAAGCACCCCGCAGAGCGATCCCGCCCAGGCCGCGGCGATGCGTTTGAAAAAACCTGCCGGCTGGGAAAATGCGATCGTCGCTGTAAGCTGCGCGGCCAGGACGGCGAGGAAGGGTTGGGGAACATGCAGGGCTCCGACGGCAAAGGCGGTGCCTGCGGTGGCCAGACCCTGCCGGATCGCCGCGCGACCGGCCTCAGTCATTTTTCAGAGGCGGGAGGAACGCCTCGCCCGGCTGCAGCCGGCCCAGGCGTTCGAGGTCCGGAGTGCTCCGGGTATCCACAATCACGGCCGCCTTTCCGCCCATCCGCAGGGACTGCAAGTCGCCACCCTCGAGGACGATCCGCACCGGAAACCGCTGCGCGAGCTGGACGAAATCAAAGGTCGGCTCCACACGCGAAAAGATCCCCTCCCCTCCGGGCGTGGACCGGGAGGCGGTCGTCAAAGGATAAACGGCGCGGGAAATCCCCTGCACGATCCCCCGGAGCGGGGTGCCGCGGCTCGCCATCAGATAGATGCTCACGCTCTGGCCGGGCCGGATTTTTGCGAGGTCGGTCTCGCGAAAGTTCGCAAGGACAAACCAAACCGAGGAATCCACGATGGAAAACACCTGCCCGCCAGCTGCGGCATAGGCACCGGGTGCGATTTGAAGGTTGGTCACATGCCCGTCGCACGGCGCATAGACCTTGCAGTAGGAAACCTTCAATTCCGCATCGCGCAGCGCCGCCTGCGCCTCCTCGATCCGCGTGTTCCGCCCTTCGAATTCCCCGAGCTGGTTGCGCGCACGGGCCACCGCCGCCTCGCTCTCACTGACCAGCGCGACCGAACTCTCCGCATCCGCCTTCGCGCGCTCGACCCGGTCGGCAGATGCAAAATTTCCCTCCAGCAACGGCTTGAGTCGCTCGTAGTGGGAGGCTGCGTATTCCGCGCGGGCCGCCCGGTCGCGAAGCGTCGCCTGCGCCGCGACGATCTCATCGTCGAGCGCGCGAACCTCGAGGCGGACGAGCTCCAGCCTGGCGCGGGCCCGCGCCGCCTCCGCCTCGTAGGGCCGGGAGTCCAGCTCGAAAAGAAGATCGCCCCGCTTGACCGCCTGGTTGTCCACCACATGGAGTCGGACAATGGAACCGCCGACCTGCGGGGCGACACCCGCAACATTCGCGCGCACCTCCGCGTCCTCGGTCCGGGGGAAACTCACAAGGTTCCGCCATGTCAGGACCGCAGCGAGCACGGCCAGAAATAAAATCCCGGCACGCAGAAGGAATACCATTTTCATCGGAACGCAAAAACGAGCAGCCACGTCCAGCAGGTCAGGGCAACGAAGAGGCCGGAAACCATCAGGGGGGCGGGACGCATCACCGCGCCAAGCCCGGCGCGCCCGGCAAGAAGATGCAAAAGCCATGTCCCGAGAGCGCCGACAACCATGCAGGCAAGCCACGCGGGAAAATACGCCCCGGCCACATCCACCAGCGGATCACCCTTGATCAATGCAACCAGTCCGGGCATTTTCATGGTGCCGATGAGCATGGTTATGCATAGCCGATGGCGACAGGTTTGTTCAACGCCAATTGTGGCGGCCCTCGCTTTCTCCACGGCATCGGGCGCACCATCCGCCCTGGAGCCCCGGGATACCGCGATTCCCCGATTTTCCGAAAACAAGACATACGACCTCGGCTCGCTCATCGACCTCGGCCTCGCGACTCATCCGTCCACCCGCGCGGCGTGGTTCCAGGCCCGCGCGGCGGCGGCGGCGGTCGGCGAAGCCCGGGCCCCATACTACCCGAAAATCACCGCAGGATTCGAGGGCGGGAGCGACCAGTGGTATACGCCGTCCGCAAACGCCCCGGACAACTTCCGGCGCGAGCAGGCGACCACGATCTTCTCGCTGCAATATCTTCTGCTGGATTTCGGACGGCGCGCGGCCGAGGTGCAGAGGACGCTGGCGGCGCTCGATGCCGCCGGGCTCACCTACGAGCGGAAGCTCCAAAAGGTCGTCTTCGACGTGCAACGCGCGTATTTCGCCCACGAGGCCGCACTCCAGCGCCTCGAGGCGGCCACCACTCTGGTCGAGGCTTCCCGAAAGGCGGATCAAACCATCAGGAAGGAAGTCACCACCGGCCTCTCAGCCACTCCCGAACTTCTCGCCGCACAGAAAAATCTTCTCGAGGCGGACTACGAACGCGAATCGGCCGGGGCCCTCGTCCGCACAACGCTCGGAGATCTCTGCGTCGCGGCGGGGCTCCCGGCAAACTCCCGCCTCACCCTCGCCGTCTCGAACCTGCCCGCCTCCACGGCCGGGCTCAGGGAATCTGCGGGCAAGCTCATCGATTCCGCGATCGCATCCCGGCCGGATCTCGCCGCCCGCGCCGCGGATGTCCGGGAGCGCGAGGCGGCCACCCGCCGCGCCCGCGCCGACTTCCTTCCCGAAGTCCGCCTCGAGGGGAAATACGCCTACTCCGCATTTGAATACGACGCCCGCGCGGGCAACGTCCACGGCTCGTATTCCGAGGATCTCAACGGCTACGGAGCCTTTCTGGTCGCGAAGTGGGACCTCTTCGACGGATTCGAACGCGTCTCCCGGCTGAAAAAAAAGAAGGCCGAGGAGCAGGCCTCGCGCGATGATCTTGACCAGGCTCGCCTCGACGCCACCCGCGACGTCTGGACCGCCTATCAGGACAACCTCAGCGCCGCCGCGCGCGTGGATTACGCGGAAGGGTTCGTCGCCTCGGCCGAAGAATCGTTCAAGGCCACCCGCAAGGCTTACGAGAGCGGGCTCGCCACGGTCGCGGAATTTTCCGAAGCAGCCGGACAGCTTGAGCTCGCACGCTCGACCCGGGCCGATGCCGTCGCCGGATATTCCACCAGCCTCGCCGCCCTGGCCTTCGCCGCCGGCCTGCCGCCGGTCAAGGAGAACCTCCCGCAAAGCCGCGAAGCCGCGAAGGGAAAAAGAGATTCGCGGTAGCCCCAATTCCAAATTCCGCATTGCGCCGTAGGCGCTTCGCGCTCACGGCCAATACAAGTGAAGAAAGAAACGTCTGAACCAGAGTTTTTAGGTCCCACTGGAGAAAACGGACTGAAATTTTTCGGGCTGATTCGGTTGAACACAAAGACACCAAGACACAAAGAGGAGGGATTCAACAAACCTTCGAGTCTTCGTGCCTTCGTGGTGAATTTTCTTCTTGTTCGTGAATTGGACGAGATCCACGCTGAACACTGAAAGCCGAACACTGAAAACTTTTCTTTCACCATGAAACTCACCTACTTCGGACACTCGTGTTTTCTTGTGGAGAGCGGCGGCTTTCGTCTGCTCTTCGACCCGTTCATCACGCCGAACCCCCTGGCGAAAGACGTGGACATCTCGAAGATCAAGGCGGATGCGATCCTGCTCTCCCACGGACATGTCGACCATCTGGCTGATGCGGTTGCGCTCGCGAAACAGACCGGTGCCACCGTCGTCTGCAACTGGGAGATCTTCGAATGGCTTGGCCGGCAGGGGCTCTCCAATACTGCTCCGATGAACCATGGCGGTGCGAAGTCCTTTCCGTTCGGCCGTGTCAAAATGACAAATGCCATCCACTCGAGCACGCTTCCCGACGGCACACCCGGCGGGAACCCCGGCGGCTTCGTCGTCGAACTTCCCGAGGGCACGTTTTATTACTCCGGCGACACGGCGCTCACGATGGACATGAAGCTCATCGCGGAGGAATTTTCGATCCGCTTTGCCGTCCTCCCGATCGGCGACAACTTCACCATGGGTGCGGCGGACGCCGTCCGCGCGGCCTCATTTGTCGATACCAAGGTGGTCGTCGGCGTCCACTACAATACATTTCCCCCGATCGAAATCGATAAGGGTGCCGCACTCGGAACGTTCTCGAAAGCGGGCCTCACACTCCTCCTGCCCGCCATCGGCGAAACGGTGGACGTCTGAAAGCCGGTCAGCCGGTATATTTCGGATTCAGAACGTTCCAGGGCTCGCGCATCGCCCGCCGCATCAGCGGGACTGCCTCCGGATTTCCGGTGATCGTGTTTTTCTTCGCATCCCAGCCGACCGGCTTTCCGGTCCGGATGGCGAGGTTCGTGAGGTGGCAGCAGATGTCCGACCGGATGGCGGAATCGAGCGGCGACACCACTTTGTTTTTGCCGAGAATGGCATCGATGAAGTTGTCCTGATGAGTGACGCCGGCATTGATCACGCGACGCGGACCCGGATCTTTGCTCTTTTGCAAAATTTCGCGCGAGGAGGCTTCAAAGCCGTTCCGATGGAAATAGAGCCAGCCCTCCGATCCCACAAAAATCGTCCCGTGGCCCCCTATGGGGTTTTGCTTGACGAGCGATGGAAGCTGCCCGTTGAGCGCCGGAAGTTGACTTTGCGCTGTCTGGAGATCCATGAAACGGATTTTTGGCAGTCCGGCATAGGTGATGGTCGCATCCCAGTTGGTCACCGTGTTGAACAATCCCTCCGTTGGGATGCTGCCCGTGGCCTCGACTTTTTCCGGCATGCCAAAATTCATCTCATCCAGCCACCACTGGAGCTGGTCGTAGGCATGGGCCCCCCAACCGGCAACAAACCCGATCGCGTAGTCGTAGATGAAAAATATTCCATTCCTGGGTCCTTTCACGAGCACGCGATCCTTGCAGAATGGCGCTTCGGGCGCCGGGCCCAGCCACATGTTGTAGTCGAAATCCTCCGGCACCGGCAATACGGGGACGGGAGAACCGCCGGACTCTCCTTTGGGGGCGAAAACATAGATCTCCCTGATCTCTCCGATGTGGCCGTTGAGCAGGAGTTCGATCCCGGACCGGACGTAAACCGTGGACCGGTTCTGAGTGCCATATTGAACCACCACCTTGTGCTCGGCAGCGATCTCGCGGCAGGCGAGGCATTGCTCGATGCTGAGCGCGAGCGGTTTCTCGACGTAGATATGCTTCCCGGCCCGGGCGGACAGCAATGCGATCGGCACATGCCAGTAATCTCCGGTGGCGATATGCACCGCATCCACGTCGCTTTGCAGAAGTTCGCGGAAGTCTGTGTATTCCCGGACGCTCCGGCCCTTCAAAAAAGCATCCGCCCACTTTCGGGTCGCCCTCCTGTCCGGATCGGCCAACGCCACAACCTCAGCCAGCCCTCCCCGGGTGTACTGGGCGGCTGCGCTGCCACGGCTCCCGCAGCCGATCACCCCGATGCGGATGCGTTCGCTGGGCGGTGCCTTCCCATCCAGCCCCAGCACGGAGGAGGGAATGATCGTCGGGAAGCCCAGAGCGCCGACAAAGCCGATGGTGTTTCGAAGAAACTTGCGACGGGATATTCCACTTGCAGACTGAACACAGGTGATCTTCATGGTTTGTTGATTCGGATGTTTGAATGGATTGTCAGGCCAGCCACCTGGCCAAAGCTTTGTTCAGGAAAGCAAGGCTGCGGGCGGCCTCGTCGATTTTGCCGCATTCCACGCTCAGAAAAATTTCCCGGTCCACAGGCTCCAGGATTTTTGCAACGTGCTCCCAGTCCACAACCCCCTCGCCGCACGCGCACCCGACCGGGGTGCCGGTGACCCTGCCCCGCTCCCCTTCGCTCTGAGCCATCGAAATATCCTTGGCGTGGACGTGGAAGACGCGGGCGCGCACCTTTTGAAGCCCTTCGTAGGGATCCTCGATCCCGGCAAGATAGCTGTTGCCGGTGTCCCAGTTGACTTGAATCCATGGCGAATCCACGAGGTTCACAATCTTGAGAAGCCCGTCGGCTGTCTTTGTGTAGATCCCGTGCGGCTCGATGCACAGATACTTTTTGTGACGGGCGCAGACCTGGGCGGCCCGCGTCAGCGTGTAGCGCATCGTCTCGTGGGCAAACCCGTCATCCATCCAGTCGGGCTTCACCATCTCATCGGAGTTTAAAAAATTGCAGCCGACAAACGACGCGAGCACCGCGGCGCGGGTCAGGCGGTCCACCGCCGCCTCGGGCTTCATCAGCGGGGAGTGCGCCGAGAGACTGGAGACACCCACTCCGTATCTGTCGCAGATTTCCCTCATCAGAAGCGGGTCTTCCTCCATGGAGAAAGAATGAAAATAATTCACCTCGCTGAGGAGCTCCCATCCGGTGTGGACCATCGGCTCGACCCATTTGTAGCCGAGCTCCGAGGCGATCCGCACGCCCGCCTCGAACGATTTGTCCGCCGAGCGGCAGAATTCCATGTTGAGGGAGATTTTGAATTTTGCCATGTGCCTGATTGGTTGAGGTTCCCGTCAAATGCGACCGACTTCCCGCTTTCACGGGCAGACCCGGTCCTCATTGTGAAAAGCTGACAGATCGGCGGGCGATCGTCGTTCAACATCCTTCACTGAAATATTCTTAACATCCCTCCGCTGGCTTGGAAAAAAGCGGACGACGACGGGTTTCGAATGCGTGATTTCAAACAGGGGAAACCGGCGTCAGATTTTCTCAACCAGAATCAACCGGGCCTAAAGGGAGGACCTGAGTGCATTCGCGGCAAGATCCCCGAACGTCAAACCCGCGGCGAGACGGATTCCATTCAAAAGATGCTGCTGGAACAAGGGTTCTGAAAAACTCTGCGGTGTGTGCCCCATCGCTGTATACCACATGCGCCCCCTGCCAACCTCCCTGCACCAAGCGATGGGGTGATCGGCTCCCACCGTGCCGCCCTGATAAGTCGCTTCATCCACTGTCGCCAGAACGTGCGCAGCGCCCCGCGGGGTGCCGGCGAAATTATACCATTCGTCGGCGCGCTCCCACCGCCGGGGAAGCCCCTCGTTCGAGGGATGGCCTGCGTCCTCGATCGTCACTGTTCCGAGCAGGACTTTGGAATGGTTGGTAAATGTGCAGCAGAACATGCCGCCATACCATGCCCACGTTTCCTCGCATGCCCTCGGCCCGAAGATGGCCCCGTGGATACCGGCGAACCCTCCTCCGTTCTCGAGGTATTCCTGAAACGCGCGCTCCTGGCCCGGATCCAGGACATCGCCGGTCACGCTCAGAAAAACCACGGCCTGGTAGCGCGCGAGGTTTTCGGCTGTGAACGCGCCCGAATCCTCGGTGGCCTCCACCCCGAATCCATTTTTCGCACCGAGGTCCCGGATGGCCTCGATCCCGTTTGCAATCGAACCGTGGCGGAATCCCAGCGTTTTGGAGAACACCAAAACCCGCGGGATGGCAGGTGATGAAACCTCCTCACCGAAGGCATGCGAACCCGCCATCAAGCCGGACGCAAGCAACATAAAAACGCTGATCTTCATTGAAATAAAAGGGCTACGGTTGGCCAATCCGCCGGGTGCTCTCCTGCCAAAGCCTGCAGGCATTTTCGATCTGCTCCGGCGGGATTTCGCCGTCCCATACCGCAACGCCGTAGCACAGATCCAGCGGCTCCCCGGCCTTGAGCGGAAACGGTTCCTTCCAATTCAACGTTGTTGCGATGTAGGCAAACGGCACCGCCATGGTGAACTTTTGCGATGGATATCTGAAGTTTCCCGGGTGATCGAAGATGGCCATGGTCACCACCCTGCCGTCCGGCGTCGGTCCGGTGCAGGCCACCCACGAAGCCGGAACCAGGTGCAGATCTCCGCGAACAATTTCCCCCGGCAGGCCGCTGGAGTTTGAAAACTTGCAAACCTTGTCCATGGACTCAAGCAGCCTTGCCCCCAATCCGTAGTAGGGGTGACCTGACAAGGCGACGGACTCCCTGCCGGGCGGCGTCTCCAGCCGGCAGCGCCATGTCAACAGCGTGGCCGCCGGATTCGCGAGCGGCTGGATCGAACGCGTTTCGCGCAGGACAAATTCCCCGGCGGGAGTCTTCCAGTCGAGCAGCTGCCTGATGCAGCCGCCGGACACATCCGTCTCGCGCGGAATCTGGTGCCCCCCAATTGCGACCTGATTGATGACCTCTTCCCAAAATGTCGTCCCGTTCACCGCGACCGCGAACATCAGGCCGTGGTGATGAATGTGATCGACCGGGGCATCGCGCAGAACCGGCACACCACCCGGCGAATACATCTGGAAAATGTAGGGCTTGAAGGCCGCGCCGGGTGCAAACCGGTATTCGAACATCGGCCTGCCGTCAGACGTCGCGACGATGGCTGCCGGTTCCCGGACGAGCTTCGGTCCGGCGAACGCTTCATGAAACGACGCCAATACAAAAATTCCGGCAACCATCAGGATGGATTTCATAAATGCTCAGATCAGATTTTCCTTCGAACCAAAATGCATTATCATTTTTGGAAAGTGCGGTCGTGCAGCATCCTTCAGTGAAATATATTTAACAACATGCCATTGCCGATTTACCAGGAACGCGGGAAGACTTATCAGGCGAGCAACTGCGCCGCGCTGGTGCGGGCGGCCCGGCTCGGACGCGTGGAGTTGACCGCTCTGGCACGCGGGCAATACCCGGGAAGAAAGCTCGGCCGGGCGTCCCTGCCCGGCGTCAAGACGGTGGGGTTCTGGGACGCGAAAAGCTCCCAGGACTGGGGGTTGGACTGGCATTACAACGAAGGAATCGAGCTGACATTTCTCGAGCGCGGCGGCATGGCTTACGCCGTGGACAGGCACCGTTGCCGCCTGCGGCCGGACGATCTCACCGTGGCCCGGCCATGGCAAAGGCATCGTGTCGGCGACCCGCATATCGACGCGGGCCGCCTCCACTGGCTGATCCTCGACGTGGGGGTTCGGCGCCCGCATCAACCCTGGCAATGGCCGTCATGGCTGGTCCTGACAAAGAATGACCTGCGGGAACTGACGGAGTGCCTCAGAAAAAATGAGCGGGCTGTCTGGCGGGCCACCCCGGAGATCCGGCATTGTTTTCAGCGGATTGCCCTTGCGGTGGAAGGCGACCGCTCCGGCGCCAACATTTCCCGGCTGGCCGTTTTGCTCAACGAACTCATGGTGCTGGTTCTTGAGATGTTCCGCCGGCAACAGATTAAATTGGACGAGTCGCTGGCCAGCACCTCCCGGACCGTGGAACTCTTCTGGTCCGATCTCAGTCAAAACATGGATCATCTGGCCTCCCCATGGACCGTGGAATCCATGGCACGCCAATGCGGTCTGGGCCCCACGCATTTCATCCACTATTCGAAGAAGCTCACCAACACGACGCCCATCCGGCACCTGAACCGGTGCCGGCTGCAAGCCGCGGCCCGGATGCTGAGGGAGGAGCCGGAGCGCAGCATTCTGGACATCACCATGGCGTGCGGCTTCAATTCGAGCCAATACTTCGCCACACTTTTCCGGAGCGAGTTCGGACAGGCGCCGGGGGAATACCGCCACGCGGCACAACGGTAGCAACCTTTCCCGGGAAAACCTCCCTACGCCTGAGGCTCATCCTCCGGCTTGCCGCCCTTTTTGGCGGGAGGAGATTTTTTGTTCCAATTCACGGGCACATCATTTTTTTGTTTCGGTCCCGGCGTGCTGCGTCCGTCTTCCACATAGCGTTTCAGCAGCGCGGTCAGTTCGGCCACGATCTCAGGATGTTGCGCGTAGAGGTTCTTCCTCTCGCCGATATCGGAGGTCATGTTGTAGAGCTGCCCCGGCTCAACCCCGGTATCGCCGGGACGTTTTGAACCGGGACCCTGTCCGACGATCAGCTTCCACTCGCCGCGCTGGATGGCAAACGTGCCACCGGCAGAATGGGTCACCACCGCCTCGCGGATCGGACGATTTTCGCCCTTGAGCAACGGCAGGAGGCTGAAGCTGTCCTCGCCCGCGTTGTCAGGGATTTTTGCGCCGGTGATCTCGGCGCAGGTGGCCATGATGTCATTGTGTGAGGTCAGTTGGGCACATTGGCTGCCCGGCTTGATCACCCCGGGCCATCGCGCCACAAACGGCAGGTGATGGCCTCCATCCCATGCATCCATCTTGTAACCACGAAACGGGCCGCTGACACGATGCCCTGCCTTCTGAAACGGCTCCAATCCTGTGTAAGCGCAGTGGCCGTTGTCGGAGGTGAAAATCAGAAGCGTGTTGTCCGCCACTCCGGCGTTTTTCAGCGCCTCCATGACCTGGCCAAGCGCCCAGTCGGTCTCCATGATCAGATCGCCGACCGCGCTGATCCCGCTTTTCCCTTTGAATTGGTCCGAAGGCGCGATGGGTTCATGCGGGGTTGTCAACGCCAGATACAGGAAGAATGGCTTCCCGGCCCTGGCGCGCTGGTCGATGTAGCCCACCGCCTTTTCCGCCAGCGTCGGCAGGATGTTCTCGAATTTCCATCCCGGGGCCATCGGCCCGTCGCGATGGACGAAGAGACTCTTGTCCTTCGAAGCATGAAATTGCTCCGTCGGCTGGACTGTGACACGGTCGTTTTCGATGAAGGTGTAGGGAGGATAATTCGGGACATCCGTGCCGAAGTAGTAGTCGAAGCCCCTTGCGGTCGGGCCCTCCGTGATGGGCTGGTCGAAGACCTCTTTTCCGTCGCGCTTCGGCCACTGCCAGCCCAGATGCCACTTGCCGATGCAGGCGGTATCATAGCCCTCTTTCTTGAGCAAACCGGCCACGGTCAGACGGTCGGCGGGCATGATCAGCGGCGCGGCGTAGGGCCCGAGCACCGCGCCTTGCAAGCGGCTGCGCCAGTTGTAGCGGCCGGTCAGGATGCCGTAGCGCGTGGGCGTGCACACCGAGGAAGAGGAATGGGCCTCCGTGAAGCGCATCCCTTCGCAGGCCAGCCGGTCGATGTTCGGCGTGGGAATCTTGCTGAACTCCGGGTCGTTGCAGGCCGCGTCGCCAAAACCGAAGTCGTCGGCCAGCACAATCACGATATTGGGTTTTTCGGCGGCGTTTGCGCAGCCGAGAAAGACGGCCAGGAGGGAGAAGAGTGGCAGGATTTTCATAAAGGAAGGGTTACTCGTCGGCCGACGGTTTTGCGGCGGACTTTTTCTTCCCCTTTTTTTCCGGAGCAGGCGTTTGCGGGTTGTTCGGGCCGGGCATCGGGGCTTTGATCTGCGTCCTCCAGGCGAGCATTTTTTCGTGAAGTTCCGCCGCCTTCTCCGGCATTTCGGCGGCGAGGTTTTTTGTCTCCCCGACATCGTCGCGCAGGTTGTAAAGCTCAAGGTGCCCGTCCTCGAAAAATTCCATCAGCTTCCAGTCGCCCGCCTGGATCACGCCGACAGGAGTGGTGCGCCAGAAGTCTTTCCCGCTGCCAAGATATCCCGGAAAATGCTGGAAAATCGCCTCGCGCTTGAGAGCGGTTCCCCCGTCGCGAAGCAACGGAACGAGGCTCACCCCGTCGAGCTGATAGTTTGAAGGCGGCTGAGCTCCGGCGATGCCAAGCAGGGTGGGATAGATATCCACATGAATCGCGGGCACGCCGCAGGTGGAGCCGGGCTTCACGACGCCGGGCCAGCGGACAACAAGCGGAACGCGTGTGCCGCCTTCGTAGAGACTGCCCTTGCCGCTGCGCAGAGGGGCGTTGTCCGTGATGCCATGTGCCGCATTAACGCCTTCACGCTCATAACCGCCGACCCCCCCGTTGTCGCTGGAAAAAATGACAACCGTGTTGCCGGCAATTTTCAGCTCGTCAAGCAGGGCCATCACCCGACCCACGCTTTCATCCACACTGGCAATCATCGCGGCGTAGGTGGGATCCTTGTGTCCCCCGACACCGGGCTTCGACTTGAAGTGTTCTATCAGAGCATCCTTCGCCTGCCATGGCGTATGCACGCCAAAGTGCGGAAGGTAGAGGAAAAACGGCCCGTCCTTGTGCCGGCGGATGAAATCCTCCGCCCGGCCGGTCAGCCAGTCGGCAAGGTAGGCTTCCTTGGGGTGCTCCACCGGCGGGTCGGTCTTGAATTTGAAATGCGCCCCCATCGAGACGATGGCCTCGTCGAAACCGCGCTTGCCGGGATGGTGGGCTTCGTCCTCGCCCAGATGCCATTTCCCGAACATCCCCGTGGCGTATCCGGCCTGCTGGAGCGCCTGGGCGATGGTGATCTTATCGAGGGGAAGTTCGGTGACGTTGTCCACCGGTTTCAACGGGCGGCTGCGCCAGTCGAAACGATCAATGCCTCCCACGGTATAAACCCCGGTCCTTGCCGCATATTGACCGCTCATCAGCGCGGCACGCGTGGGAGCGCAGTTCTGGCAGTTGTGGTAGTTGGTGAACCTCATCCCCTGCGCCGCGAGCCGGTCGATATTCGGCGTCTCGTAATATTTGCTGCCGTAAACCGCCGTATCCGTCCACCCGAGGTCATCGGCGAGGATGTAAACGATGTTCGGCCGTTGCTCCGCCGCAAACGACGTCGCGATGAACAAAAGGAAGGGGAGGAATCTCATGGGATCAAAGGGGACTCTTCACAAGACAGGACACGAGCGACGAATTCCAGAAAAATGCGCTTCTTCGAAGAAAACCCTCCGCCTCAAAGAATTTGTCCCATTAATTTTCATCAACGGCTTTTCTGCCTTTTCCCTCGGCGGGATACGGCTTGGCATGCACCCGCAACGCCCAGTCCTCCCATTTCCCCGACAGTTCCTTCACCATCTCCGGTTTCTGTTGTGCGAGATTGTTCAACTCAGACCGGTCGGCTTTCAGGTCGTAGAGTTCCCACGGGCCGTCACGGCCAGCGCGGACCACTTTCCAATCCCCCACCCGCGCAGCAGCGTTGCCCTCATGTTCCCAGAAGATCCCCTCGCGCTGGATGGGCTGGTTGGCAAAAGCGGGCACCAGGCTTTTCCCCTCCATCGGCGGGATGGGTTTGCCGTTGAATTCCGCGGGGTATTTTGCCCCTGCCACGTCCACGCACGTCGTCATCAAATCCACGATGTGTCCGACCTGCGGACGCAGCTCCCCCTTCGCGGAGAAACCCGCAGGCCAGTGGACAATGAACGGCGTGGCAATCCCTCCCTCATGCGCGAAGCGCTTGTAGAGCCGGAACGGCGTGTCCGAGACATTCGCCCATGATGCACCCTGATAGACAACGGACTTTGCATCGCCCGGGGAATCCCCCTCGAGGGTCCCGTTCGGATCGTGGTTTTTGTCGCTGCTGCTCGAGTGCTCCGCGCCGTTGTCAGAGAGAAACAAAATCAGCGTGTTGTCGAGGACGCCGCGCTGGCGCAGATCCCCGACCAACCGCCCCACGGCGCGGTCCATGTGATCCACGCATGCGGCGTAGATGGCCATGATGTGGTCGAATCGATCCTGCTCCTCCGAAGTCAGGCTGTCCCAGGCTTTGATATCCTCCGGACGCGGGGAAAGGGGGCTCTCCTTGTCCACGATGCCGAGGCTGACTTGCTTCGCATGACGCTGTTCGCGCAGCTTGTCCCAGCCGGCCTTGTATTTGCCCCGATACTTGGCGATATCCTCCGCCGGAGCCTGAATCGGCGTGTGCGGCGCATTGTATGCCAGATAGAGGAAAAACGGCTTTTTCTCGTCGAGTGCCTCATGAATCCATTTCATGCCGTAGTCCGTGAAGACATCGGTCGTATACCAGTCCTTCGGCAGGGACGGGTCGTCGTTGGCCATCGGTTTCCCGTTCAGGACCAACCGCGATTTCGGTCCGTCCAGGTGATAAAATCCGGACGCGCCGCTGACGCTGAGACTGCGGTCGAACCCGCGGGACCATGGCACCACGCCGGCATGGTCCCCCACATGCCACTTGCCCGCCATGGCGGTAAAGTATCCCGCGCCGCGCAGGACATCCGCGATGGTCACGCACTCATCGTTGAGATATCCCCGATATCCCGGAACCTTTTTATCCCTGGCAATCGTTTGTCCCAGTCCGGTCTGGTGGGCGTAGAGGCCGGTCAAGAGCGAGGCCCGCGTCGGACAGCAGCGCGCCCCGTTGTAGAACTGCGTGAAGCGCAGGCCGTTCGCCGCAAGCCCATCCAGATTGGGTGTGCTGATTTCCGAACCGTAGCAACCCAGGTCCGAAAACCCCATGTCGTCAACAAGGATGACAAGAATATTGGGCCGGGAATCCGCGCCGGAAGCGGGACCGCAGAGGGCACAAAAGACACAGAAAATGGCGGCAAATACGCTGCTTTTCACATCAGGGCGTTTTCCTTCGTCCGGGGTCGGACCACCGGGCCGCGACATCGTCGAACCAGGCATCGTATTGCCTTTTCATCTGTTCGACGATGTCCGGATGCGCGGAGGCCAGATCCTTGGTCTCTCCCGGATCCGCCACGATATCATAGAGTTCGTAGCGGGCGGGCCCCTCGATGGTGCGCTCGCCGCGCCCCTGGAGACGACAGAGTTCGGTGTAGGTATCGCGGATGTGCTTCTGTTTCGGCTTGTCCATTCCGCATGGCTGGACCAGCTTCCATTTTTCCGTGAGCACCGAAAATGCCTGGCCGCGGAGAGGCTCCTGCCCGCTGTCCCACTGAAAAAACAGGGTGCGCTCCGGCCAGTCGGCGGATGGATTCCGGAGGAGCGGAAGGAAGCTGATCCCGTCCAGCTTGACCCCGGAGGGCACCGCCACCCCGCAGGCATCCAGGATGGTCGGCATCACGTCAATATGGGCAGTCAGGCGGGTGATTTTTTCCGGGCTGGAAAATCCGGCCGGCCAGCGCGCGAAACACGGAACCCGGATGCCATTCTCATAGACGGTGCCCTTCAGCCCGTGCAGCCCGGCCATGAAGCGATCCAACGGCTTCGATCCGGAACACGGCCCGTTGTCGGATGTGAAGAGCAGCAGGGTGTTGTCTTCAAGGCCCAGATCCTTCAATGCGGCACGCAGTTTCCCGAAATTATTGTCCACGCTGCGGAGCATCCCGTAGATTTTTTTGGTGCTCTCTCCCAATCCGGACGCGTTGTATTCGGCGGCCAGCTCCGGCGGAACCTGAAGCGGAACATGGATGAGATTCGACGGCAGATAGACAAAGAATGGTTTCCCCCGGTTCTGCTTCACGAATGCGATGGCTGCATCGGTGAAGATATCGAGGCAATATCCGGCATGCTTTTCCTTCACTCCGTTGTGCCACAGTTCGGGATCAAAGTATTTCCCCATCCCCGCGCCGGGAAAACTCAAAGCCTCATCGAAGCCCTGACCGTTCGGAGCACGCCCCTCGCCTTCACCGAGATGCCACTTGCCGAAAATGCCTGTCACATAGCCGGCGGACTTCAATGCCTCGGCCACGGTCACCTCCGCCGGATCCATCTGGGCCGCCGGGCCGAACACGTCAGCGATGCCGGTGCGGAAGTTGTAGCGCCCTGTCATCAGCGAGGCCCTCGTCGGGGCGCAAACAGGGCTCACCCGGAAATTGGTCAGTTCAGCCGCCTCGCGCGCGAAAGCATCGATCTGCGGAGTCTTGACATGCGGGTTGCCGTGGATGCCCAGATCCCCGTAGCCGACGTCGTCCGCAAGAAAAACGATGACATTGGGCCTCGCGACGTCAGCCGCGCGAAGCAGGCCGCAGGCCATTCCAAAAACAAGACAAGAGGCGACGGCAAGCTTCCTGGAAAGGCGCCTGATATTTGGTCGGGGATGCATGAAAGACATCTCGCACCATCAGCACAGTCTGTCGTTCAACATTCTTCAATGAAAAATATTCAACATGGGCTGTCGTCCAATGGGAAAGGAGTCTTATTTCTTTGGTGAGGAGGAGGCTGGAGGCAGGAACGGCCAGTCGTCGGTGCGGAACGGGTAGGCGGCGAAACCTTCGCGGTTGTAGAGGTTGCACAGGGGGAAGCCAGCCCAGGCATATCGCACGGCAACAGGAACGGCGACTTCCGGACAGCTCACTGTAATGCTATCGTTGCCGGTGATGCGGGCACTGGCCGGGAAAAACTTTTTGTCCTTTCCCGCGAGTTCGAATCCGTGCACGGAATCATCGCCCACCGCGTGTCCCACGAGGTTGACAGCCCTCGCAATCAACCCGGCCCCGACCGAATCGAATTTGATCTCCGCTCCGCCGTCAGCGGCTTTCCAGGATTTCAACACCGGGCCGTGCGCGACACCGTCCCGCCCATAAACCTTTGCGAGCGCCATCGTCGCGAACCGCTCGCCGGGAATTTCTTTTTTTGCAGGATGAATGTTGTCGGGATCCCCCCCGTCCACGATCGTGATCACCCACGCGTTGCCGTCGGCTTTTGCCGTTTTCGCAAGAGCCTCTCCGAACCTCGCGCGGGCGCTGTCCTCCGGGGCCGCCGCAACCGGGCCGAACGGGGCGAGCTCGGTCATGAGGAATGGCATCTTCGGAGCGGCGAACAGCCTGCGCCAGAGCTTCATCAGGTCCGCCATCTGGGAGGGATACTGGATAAAACCGTTGACGTTGCTCTCACCCTGATACCAGAGCACGCCCCTGATGGCGAACGGCGCGAACGGCGCGATTTTCCCATTAAAGCATGCGGCCGGGTTCCTCGCGGAATCGGCGGCCCCATCCGGTTTCCGGGGTTCCTTGAGCTCCGGTTCGCCGCGCTGGCGTCTGGCGGCATTTTCTGCCGCCAGAGCCGGGGCGTCCGGGAACCGTTCCTTGAACGCGGCAAGCTCCTTCTCAAATTTGGGAAGGAGCTTCGGCAACTGCTGAACCGCTGCCGCATGCTTTTCGAGGTAGGGTTCGTTGGCGGGATTGGCCAGCAGGAACTCGCGGGACACCCAGCTTTCAATCGGTGTCCCTCCCATCGCGCCGCCGACGATCCCGACCGGCACTCCGAGTTCTCTTTGAATCCTGTCCCCGAAAAGATATCCGATCGCGATCCAGCCCCGGACTGTGTCCGGCTTGGCAATCCGCCAGCCCGCCTTCGTATCAGCCGCAGGCTGGTCGGGAAATTGATGGACAAGCTGGGCAAAACGCAGCTCCGGATTGTCAGCCTCGCGGATCCGCTGCTGGAGGAATTCGTTTCCCGGCACATCCATGGAAATCCCCATGTTCGACTGCCCCGAGCAGAGCCAGACATCGCCAACGAGCACATCGTTCAGCGCAAGGGAGCCGTTGCCGGTCACCGTCAGGGTGCGGGATTCGGCGCTGGCCGCCATCGGATCCAGCTTCACCATCCATTTTCCTGATGGGTCGGCGGTGGCGGATTTTTGCTGTCCGGCAAATTCGACACTCACTTTCCCGCCCGGCGACGCCCACCCCCAGACCGGCACGGACACATCCCGCTGCAGGACCATGTGGTCGCCGAACATGCCGGCGAGGCGAAGATCCGCACCGCAAAGGACAGATGGGATCAGGAGGGAGAGAACCGCAAACATTGCAATCCGCGGCTTTGCCGCGCGAAACAAATACCGTGGCAATCCAGCGAGACATGGGCAGGATGCCCATGCCACAGGAGTTGGCCGGAAAAGCGCGGCCTTTTTCATCATGGGAAGCCTCATTTTTTCACCGCCTCCTTTCCGCCACCGAACCTCTCCAAGATAGCATCCTCAACGCTTTCCGCCCCGGGCCCCGGAGCACCCGGATAGGCAAGGACGCAATCCACTCCCATCCCTCGCATTTTCTCCTGAAGCTTCGCCCCGAAGTTCGCGGTGTGCGTCGGATCTTGCTGGTTCTGCCCGAGGGCGGGTGCATCGGCGTAGTAAAGGAAGACAGGCGGATCATCGGGAGTGGCGAGGGCGATGGGCGAATACGCAGCAATCCACGGCAGGATGGCTTCGCGGTTGTCGAGAAACTGCTGGAACGATGAAATTTTCTTTTCCTTGTCACCATTGAATCCGAACGCATGTCCGCCGTATCCGCTGTTCGGCGTCCATTCCTTCATTTGCTGCGGATCGAGGGTTGTCTGGGCTCCGTGCACGGCGGCGAAACTCAGGCGAGTGGATTCGCGGGCCACAGGATCGGCACTTTGGGGATCAGCCATGTCGGGATGGAATGCGAGCCAGAGGCTCGAGCACGCGCCCGCGGAGCCGCCCGAGGCGGCAATGCGGTTTTTATCAATGTTCCATGCGCCAGCCTTGCTACGCACAAGCTGCAAGGCCCGGGCGGCATCCTCAAGCGGCCACTTCACCGGCGGCTTCACTCCGGCTTCCTGCGCCTGCGAGACATAGCGGTAGTTGATGGAGACAACCGAGATTCCTGCCGCGAGATATTTCTCAAGAACGGTCGTCTTTCCTCCCTTTCCGTCAGGAACGTAGCGGAGCAATTCTCCGATCTTGCGCTTGTCCCCGACCAGCCAGCTTCCCCCGTGGATGTAGAAAAGGAGCGGCGTGGGCTTGTCGGATTCCGCCTTCCAGAAATCCAGAACCTGCCTCTCGCGCGAACCGTAGGCGACATTGGCCTCCGCCGGCTCCGGCAGGGAGGAGGCCATGCCCATCTTGTCGTCAGGATTCATTTCCTGCGGGGATGATACAGCGGGTTCCTTTCGGGTCCGGGAGGGTTCAGGCTCGCCCGCGCCCCGGGCAAAAGTGCTGAAACAAGCAACTGTGAGGACGACGGACAGGAGGATCTTCATGGGAAAAATCAGGGGTGGGAAACCCTTCCGGCTATTCCTTGCTCCAGAAAATGGAAACCCATAAGTGCCGAGCCAACATCCGGCCACACAGGGAGGCAAGATCAAACCGCGGGGTTTCCACTTTATCTTTCCGGCACAATGAAACATGGTGACATGAGTATGCAACGTCTGCTCCCCAGACTTTCGCTGATCATGCTGGCCTCATTTCACGCGGTATCCGGCGCCGCACCGACCGACACTCAAAGCCAACGATGCCGCGAAGTGATGGAGCTGCAGTTGAAGAGCCCCTATCCTCCGTCCGGAGCCTGGCACAACGAGGACCTCGCGCTGGCGGCCTACTGGCTAAACAAAAAGACAGGTGATGCCGACAAGGCGATTCTCTCAGAAAGGGAAAACGAATTTCCGGAGGTTTTGCAAAACGGGGATTTCCACTGGCACGCCTACCTTCTCGAACGGATCTATTTTCTGTTCTCCAGATCCAGTAAACATTTTCCGGGCCGGATGGGAGCGGAGGCCGAGGCCGCGCTGCTCGACATGCTCTGGCAGTGGGCCGGCCCGCGTTGCCGGCTGGAAATGACCCGCCCGGAGGGAGACTGGTGGCACTGGGACAGCGAGAACCATCACGCTCAAGCCTGGTCAAGCTTCTGGGGCGCGGCTCAGATTTTCGCGCAGCACCCGGACTACAAAAACCGTAAGTATGCCGACGGCACAACTCCCGCTCAGATGACGAAAGCGTTCGACGAATACTTCAAGCGCTTCGCCCGGGAACGCGCCGCCAAGGGCCTCCTGATCGAATGCAATTCCCATTACAACAGATACACGCTGGGCGGCTGGTATAATATCGCGGACTTCGCCTCCGACCCGGAACTGCGACGGCGTTTCGGAATACTTCTCGACCTGTTCTGGGCCGACTGGGCAGTCGAGCAGATCGATGGAGTGCGCGGCGGAAGCCGGCACCGATGCTATCCCGGTGCCATATCAACAGAAGGTTCGGGCATGGACGGCGTGGCGTGGTTCCACTTCGGACTGGGAAGTCCCAAAAGTCAGCATCCGTCCGCGATGTGTGCAGCCACGACATTCTGGCGGCCCTTAAAGGTGACTGCGGACCTTGCGGCGGATACACCGGGGCGGGGGTGTTACGAGTATCTTTCGCGACGCCCGGGTCTCCGGCCGGCCGGCAGCGAGGGAGCGCCTCCGGCGCAGTTTGTCGGCGATCCGGGACATCCGTTTTTCGACAAGGACGGCGTGTCCGTCGCGGACCCTTGTGGTGGCGGGTTGCTGCGATACACCTACTGCACGCCCGATTTTGTGATGGGCACCAGCATGGTGGAAGCGCGACCACCGGAGGACTGGACGGCCATCAGCAGTCAGAACCGTTGGGAAGGCGTGCTGTTCGGGGGGCATCCCACAGCGAGGATCTTCGTCCAGCCCCTTCAACCAAAGAAAGGAAGCTTTTACAACGCGAATTGGTCCGCGCAACAGCACGGCTCGCTGATCGTCCAGCGCCTGAAGTCGAGCAAGGGAGCCAGAGGGCAGCGCGTCTGGTTCGATGCCTCAATGCCCCGCACAGAGCGCGACGGATGGGTTTTTGCGGAGGCCCCCCGCGCTTATGCCGCCGTTCGCGTCGTAAACGGGGAGACGGTCTGGGAACCCGATACGATCGAGCAGCATCACGAGCACAAAGGGGCCACAGACACCGGGGAATGGCTTGCATGCCGGGACGAATTCTCGCCGGTCATCATCGAGGTCGCGCGGAAATCCGATTTCCCAACCCTCGATGCCTTTGCGAAAGCGGTTCTCTCCCTCCCTCTTCAGGCCGTTGAAAACAAGCTTTCCTACACCGGCCTCTCCGGGGACAGGTTCACGTTTTTCACCGATTACAGCCACCCTCCGGAGATCAACGGACAACCGGTGAATTATGCGCCAGAGAAAGTCTACGACTGCCCGTTCATTCAATCCGGCTTCGGAAGCGGAGTCATAACAATCCAAAAAGGCAACGCGAAACACGTGCTCGATTTCAACAAATCCTGATCCGCCTTCCCCATCGGATTGTTGAAGGAGCAATCCTCCCCGTCATTCAAAGGAACCGCTGAAATCTCCGACAATGCAGTTGCTTGGGAGGCAGGGTTTGCTATTCGTAGCAGCTGCATCGCCCCACATTGCCCGGAGCGACGACTCACCCTCATCCCTATGAAATTCACTCCGCTCCTCCTCACTCTCTCATCCTTGCTTTCCATGCATGCCGCGCCGCTTGACCCGATCCCGCTGTGGCCGGGCGGGGCACCGGGTGCACTCGGAACGGCGGATCAGGACATTCCGACGCTGACCGCGTATCTTCCCGCACCAGAGAAGGCCACCGGGGCGGCCATCGTGATCTGTCCCGGCGGTGGTTATGGAGGGCTCGCCCCGCACGAGGGAGCCGGCTATGCCGAATGGCTGGCGGAAAACGGGGTCGCTGGCATCGTTTTAAAATACCGGCTTGGATCGAATGGCTACCGGCATCCCGCGATGCTCAACGATGCGGCGCGGGCCGTGCGCCTCACCCGCTCGAAGGCCACGGAATGGAAGATCGATCCCGCACGCGTCGGCATTATGGGCTCGAGTGCGGGCGGGCATCTGGCCTCGACGCTGCTCACGCACTTCGACGCGGGCAAGCCGGAAGATCCCGATCCGATCGAGCGGCTCAGCTCCCGCCCCGACATCGGGATCCTGTGCTATCCGGTCATCAGCATGGGCCCGTTGACGCACCTTGGATCCAAGAAAAACCTGCTCGGGGATAACCCCTCTCCCGAACTCATCGAGTTGCTCTCAAACGAGAAGCAGGTCACCAAGGACACTCCTCCCACATTCATCTGGCACACGTGGGAGGACAGCGGGGTGAAGGTGGAAAACTCCATGGAGTTTGCCGCAGCACTCCGCAGGGCCGGGGTCCCCTTTGATCTGCACATCTATCAAAAGGGCAAACACGGACAGGGCCTCGGCCGCGACGGCGTGATCCTTCCATGGGCGGCCGACTGCCTCTACTGGCTGAAAATCCAGGGCTTCATCAAATAGCCTGCCCCGGATTTGGCCTGCGGGGCCGGTTCTTCTTTTTCTGCTTTCTCAGATCGGGCGGCGCGGTTTTTCCGGTGGCGGGACTGAGCTTGTCCAGAACCGCCTGCAGGCGCTGGCGGGCGGCCGCGGCGGCGGGATCCGCCGGGTCCGCAGCGACCGGCTTCTCGACGAACGGAGCATCGCTCATGTCGAAGAGTTCACCTCTTTCGGTGAGTTTGAACCCCTGCTCCCGGACATACCATTTCGGGCCGAGTTGCACGAAGACCCAGTCACGCGGCGCTCCCTTCCTGCCGAGCAGTTCCGGAGCGAAGCTGTGGCTGTCAAAGGCAACTCCCTCCGGCATCTGCGCCCCGGCCAGGCCGGCAAAGGTCGCAAAAAAATCGCTGAAATCCACCAAATCGTCCGTCACCCGTCCCGCAGGAGTGGTCCCCTTCCAGTTGGCGATGAGCGGCACGCGGCTCCCCCCCTCCAGCAGGGTGCCCTTCATCCCATTAATTTTGCGACCATTGATGGTCAACTGGTCGGCACCGAAATGAGCGGTCCCATTGTCACCTGCAAAAACGATGAGCGTATTCTCCCGAAGGCCCAGTTTGTCGAGCTCGGCGACGATCTGCCCGATCTGCTTGTCAAGATACGCGACATTGTCCTCGTAGAAATCCTTCGTCTCCACCTTGCTGTCCGGCGTTTTCAGGATCGGGCCGTGAACGAGATGCGTCGGGTAGTAAAAGTAAAACGGCCTGTCCTTGTTCCGGCGCAGGAAATCCAGCGTGAAATCCATGCAGGCATCGGGGCAGTAAACTTCCTGAGGCATGGTGATCTCCTGTCCGTTTTTCGTGTAGCTGTTTTTCCAATACCATCCGCCGGCGGTCGGATCTGTGAGCCACTCGTCGAATCCCCAGTCGCCCGGAGCGTCCCCCATCTGCCGCCACTTGCCTGCCATGCCGGTGGCATATCCGGCCTGCTTGAGAGTTCGGGCAATGGACGGCTCGTCCCTGGAAGAGGGATTTCCTGCCGCGGGGTTTGTCAAACCACCGGTGCGAAATCCATACCGGCCTGTGTTGATCGTGCAGCGGGAGGGACCGCACAGGGGCATGGCGTAGCATTGCGTGAATCGCATTCCCGATTCCGCAAGCCTGTCGATATTCGGAGTCTTTCCCTTGAACCGGTCCGAACCGTAACAGCCGACGCCATCCAGTCCGAAGTCATCCGCAAGGATGAACACGATATTCGGTTTGGCCGGCTTGCTTTTTGCGGAACAGGCGGAGCCGCAGAGCAGCGCAAGGATGCAGAGGATGTGCGGGATTTTCATGGTGATATTTTTAGTCGTGGAGTCCCGGCAGAATTTTGAAAGTTGTTTCTCCCGTGGCGGTGCCCCAGTTGTCCACCAGCACGCGGCTGCGCTCCGCATCCCAGTGAAACGAGGAGGACGGAATCGTGGCGGAATCCGTCACCACTTCAAATCCGCCCGGAGATCCGGGCGCAAAGGCAAGCGTCAGATCCCCGCAGACGATCCGGAAGCCGTCTGGAAAATGCCGGTCCGCCGGAACGAAGATCTCGGAGGAACCCCTGCCGGGAATGAACGTCATTTCAAACGTGCGGGTCGCAAAATCGAAATGGAAGCTTTTGACCTCTCCGGCAATTGCCAGCGGGCGCGGCCGGACAATGACGTCCATGATGTATTTTCTCTCCGCACTGCCGAACGGAGAATCGCCGTAGAACAACGCCCACGTCACGGCGTGCGGCTTGGCTTTCAGCGTCTTGTTGAAAACACGGCTTCCGCACCACCAGGCCTTCACGCAGCCCAGGGCGCGCCGGTCGAACTCGGTGACCGTATCGATCAGGACTTTTGTGTAGGCCTGCTGTTCGGTCAGATCGAGGTCTGTCCCGGCCACGGTCGCCTTCCCGTATTCGCCGAACATCATCGGCGCGTCGTTCAGCTCCGCGTCCGCCGTGTAGCGCTTCAGGGCGAGAGCCGGATCATCGTTGTAGTAGTGCGGCGCAAAAACGATGCCCTCGCGCTTCAGCGGCTCGCTCAGCGGCAGGCAGGGAAAGTCTGTGGCGCGGTGAACCGGCGGAGGAACATGATACGGTTGGAAAAGCGCCCACTTTCCCGACGGGCTGATGCGGTGCAGCCCGTCGATCAGCTTCCTGTAGAACGGGACAAAATACTCGCGTTGAAACGTATCGCTGTCCTTGAATTGCGGCTCAGCCTCCCAGATCTGTCGGTTTCCCTCGGTGGCGCAGGGCTCGTTCACGAGGTCATACCCGAATACCGCCGGATTGTCCTTGTAGCGCTCGAAGATCTGCCTCCATGCGTTGAGAAAAAGATCCTGCCGTCCGTCCTTGTCGAGATAGAGGTCCACCCAATCCTGCTGTTTGAACCCGGCCATTTCCCCCTCCCTGGCGGGGTTCACATCATAGACGGTCATTTTGAACGCCGTCTTCATCCCCTCCTTCCGGCCCATCTCCACCATCTCATCCAACTGCTTGAGATATTTCGGATCAGGAACGCGTCCCGGAACGCCTCCGAGCTTTCCGAGGAAGAGACGGATGACCTGAAAGTTCGCACCTGCCTGCGCCATCCTGTGATATTCCTCCGGAGTAAAGCGCATCTCTCCCATGCTGTCCCCGGTGATGGCGACGAAGCCGTTCGGGATGAAATGCCGCCCTTGCTCGTCACGAAACCCGGAAGCAGCGGGTGCGGCCAGGCAAATGCCCGCCGAAGCGAAGAGACAGAGTAGAAAAATGCCGGATTTCACAGGATATTACTCCTCGGCGTCCCGGCTTTTTCCGGTTTCCCCCTTGACCCGGGGCTTGTTATCCGCCGGGAGATACGCCGCCAGCTTTTTTATGGTGCCCTCTGCGGCTTCCGGCCGCTTCGCCAGGTTCGTCCACTCGTAGGGGTCCTTCGTCTCGTTGTAGAGCTCCTCGCCGCCATCGGCATAGCGGATGTAGCGCGCGTCCCCGGTGCGAACCGTGTGGTTCATATAGCCGTATGTGCTGATCGCCGGATGCTCCCAAGCGGACTTCGGATCGCGCAACAGCGATACGGCGCTGGGGCCTTCGACATGTTTGGGGACCGGGATTCCGGCCAGCTCGCAGAGCGTCGGGTAAATCGTCATGAAGTCCACCGTCCTCGCGCAGACGCCGCCCGGCTTGGTGACACCCGGAGCGATCCAGATGAGCGGAGCGCGGGTCGGCTCCTCCCAGAGGGCAAATTTCCGCCAGTGATTTTTCTCGCCGAGCGACCACCCGTGGTCGCCCCAGAGGACAATGATCGTGTTGTCGCGGGCCGGGCTTTTGTCCAACGCATCAAGGAGCCTTCCAACATTCATGTCGGTGTAGGCGCAGGAGGCGAGGTAGGACTGAATCGCCGCCTTCCACCGGCCGGACGCGAGGATTTTTTCGTGATCGCCATCCTTGATCGCCATTTGGACCCCGGCCGGCGGGACGTCATTCAAGTCGTCCTCAAGGTAGGGTGGAAGCTGGATGCCATCGAGCGGGAACATGTCGTAATACTTCCGCGGCACAGCCCACGGCAGATGAGGTTTGATCAACCCGCAGGCGATGAAGAACGGTTTGTCGTGCGGTGCCTCGATCTGCTTGATGCACCAGTTCACGGTGTGCCAGTCGCCGAGGTCCTCGTCCTTGAGATCGGTTTTCACGGGATCCAGGAAGCCTTCGTTTTTTGATGGTTTCGGAAGCTTGTCTAAAACCGCCTTGTCCATGTATTCGGTCCACTCGGAAGAATAGGAACCCCCGTGATAAATCTTTCCTGCGCCGGCAACATGGTAGCCCGTCTTGAGGAATTGCGCATTCAAGGAAGCCCCTTCGGGGATCAGTCCCGTATTGTTGTCGCCATTATAGTAGCAGCCGGTCGTCCATGGCCGCAATCCGCTCATCAGCGATGTGCGTGAGGGTTTGCAGGCCGGCACCGCGCAATAGGCATGGGTGAATGTGACGCCGCGCGCAGCGAGACGATCGATATTCGGAGTCGCAGCCTGCGGGTTCCGTCCAAGGTGCGTGACCCAGTGGTTCAGGTCATCCACCGCAATAAATAGAACATTCGGGCGGCCGGATTGAGGAAAATCCGCAGCGCGGATGCCGGTTGTAATGACAAAAAGAAAAATGCTGAGGAAAACGGGGCCTCTCATGAAGCGGATGAAACACCGGGATCTGCAATAAGTCGCGCTGGAAAAAGTTGCGTGGCTGCACGGGTGACCGTGGATACTGCCACCGGACGCCTTCAAGTCCCGGCTGGCCCGGTTTTGCGGACTTCGTAGAGACGCAACATGGAAGGGGGCGGGAGCGGACCTTCGCGCGGATGGTCGCGGTTAGCCTCGAGGGTTTCCCATCGCAGCATATACTGCCGGTCCGGGCTGATGCCCTGCCCGGAATCGTGAACCCATTTCACCTGCAATCCTGGGAACGAGCCCCCGACACGCAGCGATCCGGGCGGTCGGTCGCTGGAGGACTCTGCTCGCCCCACGGCGCGCAGGGTCAGCGGGTCCAGCACCCATGTGCCGCTCCCGAACTTAAAATGCGCGAAGGTTTGCGTGAGACGTCCGTCACTTTCCAGGCGGACCGGACCGAGGCTGATCCCGAAGCCCAGCGACCCGCCGCCCCCGAAATCCCAGCGACACGGCCATTCGGCGGTCTGGTAGAGCCTCCAGTTGCCACCCTCCAGGCGTGCCGTCCACGGCTGCGTGTTGCCCGCCGCATCGTTTTTGTGATAGCTGATCGTCACCCTGCCGAGGTGGTCGAATCCGATTTTGATGTTGCTGTTGATCAGGCCTCCCTTTTCGGCAACGGGATCGACAATCCCGGAGGTGGCGAGGGTGACGGGCAGTTCGAGCGGACGCCCGTCGCCGGTTTCCCAGTGGATTAAATCCCTGCTGCGGGCGTAACTCAGATCGTGATTGGTGGCGGCATCCGGCGTTTCGCGCCAGCACCACGCGAGGTGGAACCAGCCGTCCGGCCCGCGAAGCGGGCCGTGGAAATACGCGTTGCGCTTTCCTTCCCCATCTGTCAGCGGCCGGTCGAGGAGCCGTTTCCAGATCTTGGTTCCCACGTCATAGACATTGTAGATTTGATCGCCATTGCCGCTGCTTCCGGAACGGTAGGTGAACATCAACTCGTTGCGGGGTCCGCGGAAAAACACCGGATATGTCACTCGATCTTCTTTTTCCCCGGTCATTTTTTCGACGCGGACAAGAGTGGAGGCATCCAGGGGGGTTGCCGTGCGGAAATAATTCAGCGGCACGGCGTGCATGTTGCCGCTCAGATGGAGAAACCCCTCGTCATCCACTGCCATCGCGAGGTAGTTGTGCGAATCCCATCCCGTCGAATCCGGCAGCACGGTGAACGTCCAGGCGCGTTCACCCAACCGCCTCTGCGCGACGGTCAGCCGGCGGGCGTCATCAAAGAATGCAACGAACTGGCAGGGCGGGTGCGTAAGCAGGGCGAACTGCACGGGATGCCCGGCCCACACCGGGGCGATGTCGAGCGGTTCCTCCGCGGCTCCCGGCGCGTCGGCTGCCCGCGCCGCAAGCGTGACCCCTGCGAGAAGGACAAGCAGGATGTTCATGCCGGTTTTACTTGGATGACGCGGCGGCTTGAGGGGCCGTGGAGGAAACGACAAAAGGGAATTTGAGACGCCGTGCGAACTCCCGCACATACGCGGTCCACGCTGAGGAATCGGGAAAATCGCCGCTCTTGCTCCAACCGGCCCCGAGAAAATAGACGAATGGCTGGCCGGGTTTGGCCTGGGCGATGGCGAGCAGGTTGGCTTCGTCCTTGGTGAATTCTTTGACGCTGCCGGGGAAGACTAACGCACATGCAATGTGGCCATTCTTGCCCTGTTCCGGTTCCCAGTAGGCCAGCCATCCGCCCGCAAGGTCGGTGGTCACGCATTCCTCTCCGTCGCGTCTGGCGATGCCGACACCGAGGATCAGCGGCTCCTTGCCGTCCGCTGTAAACGTGCTCTCAACGCGGCTGAAGTTCGAGCCGGCATCGATCGAGATGCGTTTGACTTCGGAGACCTTGCGTCCGCCGGCATCCCAGGAATCGTAGGCCAGTTCAAACACGCTGCGGATCGGCCCGGTGGCAATGACTTTCCACGAGCTGAAATTGCTTGAGACAAAAAACCGCCTGCCGTCCCAGATGCCCAGGCCGCCGCAGCCCCGCGTGGGAACTTTTCCATGGCTGACGCTGTAGCAATCCAGACCTTCGCCGGAATCGGTGTGATAATTTTTCGCGGCATACCATTTGTTCAGGACCAGGTTGCGGGTGGATTTCACCCACACGTCCACCCCGCTGCTGATGGTGCCCTCCTTTTTGATGAGTGCCGGGCCATACATGCGGTGGGCAATGCGGTCGCTCTCCCACGCGAAATCATCCATGCGCTCCGGCACGAACCGCGCGAAGGTCTTCACGACCGGCGTCGGGACGTCGGCGAGCTGCCCGGCATCCAGAACGAGGTAGCGGCGTGTCTCTTTGGGAGCGAGATCCACCTGGAACAGGAGCTTGTCTCCGATGACCTGCGAATCCAGAATGCGGGAGCCGTCCATGATGACGGAATCCTTCACGGGTGCTGCGATTTCAACCGTCTCCGCGGACCGGTTGAAGTCGGCGGGATTGCCCACAGTGACGACAATCGGCTTTGTATTTTCCAAAACAGCCATCCGGTAAACCTCGCTGCCGGCAAGAAGGAATGCCCCCACCGCATAAACTTCCGTGGCATCCTCCTGAAATGTTCTCGGGTCACCGCCAATCGGCTGCACATGGGTGAGCTTGCCATCCGGCGCGACGCATCCGACAAGCGCGGCCCAGGCTTTTTGCACGGCAGGCCCGTATGTTGCACGATCCAGCAGTCCCTGATTCACCCCCCACGCCAGGGCGTAGGTGTAAAAACCCGATCCGCTGGTCTCCTTGAGCGGATAACTCGCCGGGTCCAGAAGACTGGCGCGCCAAAGGCCGTCAGCCTGCTGGCAGGACAGAATTTTCGCCGTCATTTCCTTGAACTGCGTTTCGAAGCGGGCGCGGTCCGGGTGATCCTGCGGCAGATATTGCAGCATGCGAACTAGGGCACCCATCACCCACCCGTTGCCTCGGCCCCAGAAGATCTTTGCGCCATTGGCCTCGCGCCTGTCGAAATACGTGCTGTCCCGGAAATAGAGATGTTCTTCCTTGTCGTAGAGGTAATCCGAGGTGCGCCACCAGTTGGCAACGGCGAAATCAAGATACCTTTTATCTCCGGTGGCCGCCCAGAGCCGGATCCATGCGGGCGGAGCCATGAACAGCGAATCGCACCATGACCACAGGGCATGGATGCCTTTCTGCTTGAAATCGAGTGTTTCGAACTGCGGCGGGCTTGCGAGAATTTCATCAAACTGCGCGCGCATCGGCTCGAGCATCCGGCCCTCATGTTTGCGCTGCCAAAGCTCCACATACGCCTGGCCGACCGCATGGTCGTCTGCATTGTATTTGGAGGGGCCGAGCTTCCACTGGTTTGCTTCAGCCATCCGCAGCATCGCATCGAAATATTTCGGATCATTGGAAATTCCGGCGAGCGCCATCATGCCCGCATAGCCGGCACCCTGAGTCCAGTCGGTGGGACGATGTTTGCTGGGATTGGCAAGCTGCCAATCGGCCACTCGCTCCATCGCGGCCAGAATCGCCTGCGGCTTCATCGCACCCGACAATGGCGGTCCAACAGGCACGGGAGCGGGTGCTGCAGAGGCGTCAGCAACCGCGCCGAACATCAGCGGCACTGCCCATCGGCCAAAGGTGATTGTTTCGCCTGCGGCACAATCCTTCTGATAAAGCGTAACAGAATCACCGGTGAACAGCAGAAACTCCGGCAAGGCCACCTGCTTGAAACCCTGCTTCACCAGCACCTCGGTTTGGGAAACATCTTTCTTGCGTTCCGTCGAGGGAGTGAGCACCCAGACCGTGCCCTCCCGGGTGCAGATGAGGGCTTTTTTGCCGTCCACCGGAACGCGCAGCAGGCTCATGCCCTGCAAGGCGGCAGGACATTCCGCAAGGGTGTATTTCCGATCCGCGAACAACACCGCGCCCACCTTGAATGCGTCGGCAACCGCGCCTGCGCACATCAACGCACCGGGCGTGCCGGTATGGAGCGGTTCGCCGGCAACGGCAGGAACAGGCGCTGCGGCCTGCGGCGCGGGAGCTATGATCGTGGTCCTCGCCGGGCGATCCATTTTGATCGCCGTGCGGTAATTTGTGTAATGCACATAGCCGCCGTGAAGGTTCATCCAGAGCACGGTCGGGCCGTCTGCCGCGTGGTTGCGCACAGCAACCGGCCGGATGTTGTCGAACTTCGAATTGGAGGTTACGGCCTCGGATTTCCAGGACTTCCCTCCATCGGCGGTAACCCAGCGCTCGATCTCGCGCACGCCGTTTACGGGACACGAAAGATAAACGACGGAGGGGTCCGAGTGATCCAATGCCAATCCGCCGGAGTAGTGCGGCTCGGATTCGGTTTTTCCGGAAGGTGTCTGAGGAAACCATTTTCCGCCGGCGCAGAGTTCGGTGTCCTGCCATTGTTTGCCGTCCCAACGGGCGTAGTGGTAGCGATGGTCGTCTTCCGCCGGCAGCCGCGTGTAAGCGACGACGGGATTTTCATTTTTGTCGAAGGCGATGTCCCACACCCACGCACGCACGCCGGTTTTTCCGGCGTCGTAAACGCAGTCTGCCTGTTCCGGACGGATCGGGAGTTCGTTCTCGCCGCAGATGCGCGTGCCGTCGGCCCTGTAAAACGCACCGGCGCGGTAGCATGCGTAGTAGACGCTGTTCTGCGCCTCGTTGCGCGGATGACCGTCGGTAAACAGCAGGTGGATGCGGTCCTTCCCGTTGGAGGCGTATTGGGCATAGGGCCGATTGCCGGGCGGGATGCCTTCGCGGGAGAAGACGATCTTCGGAGCCGTCCAGATTTTGCCGCCGTCGGTAGACCTGGCCATGTTCGGCTTGAACCCGCCACCGCGCCAGAACAGATAGAGCGTGTTGTTTTCGTCCGAGAGCAAATGGGGATTGCTGTAAGTGATGCCCGCCTTCTCGTTGAGCGCCAGCGCCACCTCCGGCGTCCATTCGGAGAAATCGCCCGGGCGCGCGGTGCTGCGGCTTTGGATCACGTTCGGATTTTTCCCGCCTCCATGCTGGCAGTAAAATGCCATCAGCCGTCCGTCGGGCAGGAACACAAACGACGGATTGTCATGATCGTCGCGTTGATAGTGCTCGTGGAGGTTGACCGTGGTGACGCGGCCCGAGGCGTGGTCAAGTTCTGCGGCCTGAACCGTGCCGTCCTCCGTGACCCACCCGGAGTAAGTCTTCCCGTCACGGCACACGGCACGTGGATTTGAAAACCAGCACCAGGCACCGTCCGTGGTGAAATCGGCATATGCCTCTCCCGGTTGAGCCGCAGGGAGAGTGGCAGTCAGCGACGCAAAGAACAAAAAATACGCGGTGGCAATCAGAAGGCGGATCGGGATGAGAATTTTCATAGTGGTGTTTTTTGAAAATGAAGCCTGTGTTTCATGGGTTTCCCTGGAATGGAACCGGCTTCACGTCGTCTGCCAGAAGTTTGGCCGCAATCGGGTCGCTGTGATCCCTGTTGAATTGCGCGAGCAGTTCGCGATGCCGGAGGAGAACCTCCCGATGCTCCGGGTCGGTGGCAAGATTGACCATTTCGCCCGGATCGGCCTGAAGGTCGACGAGCGACTCGCGCTGGAGGCCCTTCTCATAGATGCAGTATTTGTATCGCCCGCTGCGCACCATCCGACCTTCCATCTGCGGGGTGAATCCGTTGAGTTTGCCCGCCTGGCTCATGTTGTTTTCCACAACGACAGCATCGCGCCAGTTGGCGACCGGCATTCCAAGCACGAGCGGCATCAGGCTGAAGCCGGGGAGTTTTTTCGGAATTTTCAGTCCTGCGAAATCGAGCATCGTGGGCAGGAGATCAACTCCGGTGTTCACCAGCTTGTCCGTGGTGCCGGCGACGCCCCGGCCTCCGCAAGCGATGATCAACGGGACACGCACCGACTCCTCATAGAAAACGGTTTTTTGATTAAATCCGTGCGCACCTGCGCACTCGCCATGGTCGGACGTAAAGATGATCAAGGTGTTTTCAGCAAGGCCGGCGGAGTGGAGCGCGGCGAGAACCTTGGCGATCTCATTGTCGACTTTTTCGACCATGCGATAATACCCCCACCGTTGCTTGCGCCAGTCCTCCTCCGAAAATTTCGCCACGGGGAACGGACCGGACTCCACCTGATAGGCCTTCCGCATGAAGGCCATGCCATCCGGCTCGCCTTTTGGCGGGGAAAAGTTGTCCGGCAGGGGCGGGAGCTGGTCCAGCGGCGGCGGCTCGCCGATTTCACCGCAGCTCAGCACCTGTTTGCGCCCCGCGATGCGGCGCGTCCATTCGCAGATGTTGTGCGGATTCGTAAAGCTTGCGACGAGCAGAAACGGCTTGTCGTGCGGCCGGGCAAGAAACTTCACGGCCCCCCCGGTCACTCCGGCATCCCCGTCGCCGTTGACGGTGCCTGTGACGAACTCGAACCCATGCGTTTCGGTGGCCTTCGGGTCGTAACATATGTGCCACTTGCCGCTGTAGACGGCATCGTAGCCGGCATTTCGGAAATAGATGCCCATGTTGACAAATTCATCCGGGTCCAGGGGCTTCCGGTGCTCGTCATTTTTTGTGACGCCTGTCTCGTGGGGAAAGCGTCCGGTGAAAAGCGAATTGCGCGAGGGCATGCAAAGCGGGTTCGCGCTGTAGGCGCGGGTGAAAACCATGCCGGTTTGCGCAAGGCGGTCCATTGCCGGCGTGTTGAGGAATTGACTCCCCATCCGGCAGCTCATCGCGTCGGCAAACAGCTGGTCGGTGATGATGAAGAGGATGTTGGGTTGCTTCGTCGTCCCCGCCGTAACAGGGAGAAGAGGCATGGCAGCCAACAGCAAAGTCAACGAAATCCAAATGAGGAGGGTCCGGGATCGGGGGGATTTGGTCATTTGTTGCAATGCAAGTGGTGCTTGGGTGATCAGGTGGAAAATTTTACCGTGGAAAATCGCGGCGCCAGCAGGTGGTTGAGTGCAAAGGCCAGCAGATAAGCAGAGGCGCAGATGGAGAACAGCACCGCATAGCCTCCGGTGACATTGTGCGCAGCCGTAAGCCTGTCGAGCGTCCACCCGCAATAGATCGGGAAGAGGATCCCCCCGACAGCTCCCGCCATGCCGCCCATGCCGATGAGCGAGGCGATGGCGGGTTTCGGAAACATATCGGAAACGGTGGTGAACAGCGTCGCCGACCAGGCCTGATGGGCCGCACCAGCCAGGCCGATCAGCATGACAGCCGCCCAGTCGCCAAACTTCGTGATGTCAAACACTGGCAGAACGCAGCAGGCAAAGACAAACAGACCTGTTTTGCGCGCACGGGTGACCGTCCATCCACGCTGAACCAGATACCCTGTGCTCCAACCGCCGAAGACGCTCAATACGGTGACAATCGCGTAGATGGTGACCAGATGGACCCAGCTTTGCCTGATGTCCAGCCCTCGTGTTTTTTTGAAAAAATCCGGAAGCCAGATCAGGAAGAACCACCACATCGGATCGGTCATGAACTTGGCGATGATGAAGGCCCACGCCTGGCGGTGGCGCAGCAGGCTCAACCATGCCGGTCGGGCTGCCGCGTCGCCGGACGCCTCGTCCCGGTCGCTGTGAATGTAATCCTGCTCGGCCTGTGAAAGCCGCCGGATCTTTTCCGGCACGTTGTAAACCGGCAGCCACAGAAGCAGCCAAAGAAACCCTGCGAACCCTGCAAGAATGAAGGCCCATTGCCATCCCCATGAGAGCGCGATCCATGGCACCACCGCCGGGGCAATGACGGCGCCGACGTTGCTGCCGGAGTTGAAGATGCTCGTGGCGAACGCACGCTCCTTCTTCGGAAACCACTGGACCACGGCCTTGATGGCCGCCGGAAAGTTGCCGCCCTCGCCGATTCCCAGGGCGATGCGCGCGTAGAGAAAGCCCGCCACGCTGCCCACCAGCGCATGGCTCATGGCCGCCACGCTCCATGCGGCGATGGATACCGCATAGCCGAGCCTGGTGCCGAACCGGTCGATGAACCAGCCGAATCCCAGCAGGCTGATGGCATAGGCTCCTTGAAACGCGGAATTGACCATGCCGAATTCCGCATTCGTCCACTGGAGCTGCCCGTCGAGGATGGGCTTGATGAGCGAAAGAATCTGCCGGTCGATGTAGTTGATCGTCGTCGCAAAAAACAGCAACCCGCAGATGATCCAGCGATACGGGATCAGCGGAGAGGAAACCGGCTGTGTGGACGAAGAGCTTTGCATGGGAGGAAGAGGCCCGCGCTCACCGCGCCAGCCAGCCACCGTCGATGTTCAGGATGGTGCCATTCAAATAGTCCGCCCCGGGGGAACTCAGGAAGACGATGCCGCCCGCGATGTCCTCTGGCGCGCCCCAGCGGCCCTCGGGAATGCGGGCCAAAATCGCGTCGTTGCGCGCGGAGTCTTCGCGCAGTGCTTTCGTGTTGTCCGTGGCAATATAGCCGGGGGCGACCGCGTTCACGTTGATGCGATCCTTCGCCCACTCGTTCGCCAGCGCCTTGGTGAGGCCGGCAATACCATGCTTGCTCGCCGCATAGGCCGGGACGGTGATGCCGCCCTGAAACGACAGCAGTGACGCCACATTCACGATCTTCAACCGCGCGTCCGCCGGCGATTTTTCGCGTCCGCCGTCCAACCACCATTTCGCCACCGCCTGCGACAGGAAAAACGGGCTGCTTAAATTGACGCGGAGGACTTCATTCCAGTCAGCCTCGGAAAAATCGGCCGCCGGCGCGCGGCGAATGATGCCCGCATTGTTCACCAAGCCGTCGATGCGCCCGGTCTGTGCGAGGATTTGCGCGACGAGCGTCCTTGCCTCCGCCTGCGTGCCGGAACTCAAATCCGCGTGGACCGCCACAAACTTCCCGCCGGCAGCCCCCACCTTTTCGCCCGTTTCGGCAAGGTCTCCGCGTGCTGTGCCCACAACCGTCGCGCCATTCCGTCCGAATGCCTCGCAGACGGCCTGACCGATGCCCCGGCTCGCACCGGTCACCGCGATGATTTTGTTTTCAAATGATTTCATATCCGCTTCACCTCAGATCCAGCGGCTTGACCGCATCCATGTCATCGAAGCGCTGGTTCTCGCCCGCCATCCCCCAGATGAATTTGTAGCTCCCCTGCCCGCATCCGCAGTGGATGGACCACGACGGCGACAGCACGGCCTCCTCGTCGTGCACGAACAGATGCCGCGTGGCCTGCGGTTCGCCCATGAAGTGAGCCAGCACGCGTTCGCCGAGGTTGTAGTAGAAATAGATTTCCGTGCGGCGGCTGTGGGTGTGGGGAGGAAAGCTGTTCCACACGCTGCCCTCAGCCAGTTCCGTGTATCCCATCACGAGCTGGCAGCTGCGGATGCCATCCGCGTGGATGTATTGGCGGATGACGCGCCGGTTCGCCTCCGCCGGGGTTCCGAGCGGAATGGTGTTGGCCTCCTTCGCCGTGGCCACCGCCGTGGGGAACGCGGCATGCGCCGGACAGCTCAGGATGAAAAATTTCGCCGGGTTTGCGACATCATTGCTGGCGAACGACACCTCCTTCGCGCCCATGCCGATGTAGATGCAGGCTTCGGTTTCGACGGTAAAACTTTTCCCGTCCACCGTGACCGTGCCCGGGCCACCGGTGTTGAGCGCGCCGAGTTCGCGGCGTTCGAGGAAGAAGCTGCGACCTGTTTCCTTGTGATTTTCCAGCGTCAGCGCTCCCGTCAAGGGCATCGCTCCGCCGACCACGAGACGGTCAAGATCGGTAAAGCGCAGGTTGATCCGACCGGGGGCATATAGCTCGGAAACGAGAAACGCCGCGCGCAGTTCGTCGGTGGTCATGCGCGGCACATCCTGCGGCCCCGGCATCCGGTAGATGGAGTCAGTGGTCATGGGTCTTTCGATGGGTGGTTAAAATTTCTCGTTCGTAAAGCGGAGCGGCACCTGCTGCATCAGCCATTTCAACAGATAGGCATTGGATGAGGAGGCGGCGACGCATTCCTCGCGAGAGTGAAAACTGTCTTCGCTCTGGTCGCCATAGGTGCGGCCGTCTTGAAACCGGGCCTGCATCCCCAAAACATGTTCGGCATGCTTTTGTTCCCAGACGGCGGCGCGCTGCTTCAGCCCGGCGTCTTTGGTGAGTGCGACGATGACCGCGTCGGCATCGGCAAAATTTTCCCGCCTCCCCGTTCCCCAATCATTGCCCTGCGGAAAGTAAACATCGGCGGAATCGGGTTTGAAAATCGTCCCGCCGGGCGGCTGGACAGGACGGCCTTCCATCTTTTGTCCGGCCACAAACTGCAAATCCGCCAGCGCCCGGTAGGGAAGTTCCAGGTTGAACAGCGCCACCTCCGGCACGGGGGCTCCGGCCAGCGTGTAAGCGCCGGCAGGGCAGAATTGATACAGGCCGGAGGTCATGTAATCGGGGTGGATGCGCCCATGATTGATCACCGTTCCGTCCTCGTTCATGTTCGAGCCGGGCAGCCATTTGGAAAGCGGTTTGCCGTGGATAATGTCCGTCCGGTTCACGTCCGAGGGTCGCGCATGGGCCAGCAGCATCAGGGTGACCATCCGGTTCATCCACCGGGAATATTGCGGATGCTTCGGCATCATGGCGGTGACCGCCACGAGCAGGGACGCGTCCCATGCATTTTCCTCCGTTCCAGTATCACCGGGGCTGATGACCTTTCCGGAACGGTCGCGGTAGGTTTTGATGTTCGGATGCTTTTTGTTGGACATGACCCACCCGGCTTCGCTCTCCGCCATTTTGACCAACTCCGTCCGTGTGGTGGCATCCAGTTGATCCCACATCAGCCAGCCGGCCATGATGGTGTATTCGGCCCATGACGGCGACTGCCATTCTGAACCCCAGCCGCCCGGCGAGTTTGCGCGATGCCGGTGCGCCACCGAACGGATGAGTTCAAGGGTCTTCCGCTCGGCGTCCGCCCGCGAAACACCCGTTGCCTCGGGGTTATACAAACCCAGCCGGAGCGAAACCGCCAACCCCTGCGCTTCCGATGCCGCAGGGCGGATGCAGCGCTCGTTCCTGCCTTTGAATTCCAGATAGCCGTCCGCAGCGAACTGCTCAAAGCCGTGCTCCTTCCACCAGGTGGTCAGGGCATACTTGTTCGCGTTGAGGAGGACTTTCCCGAACCGCTCCGCAGAGTCACCGGTGGCGGGCTGGCACTTGAATTTCGACCAGTCAATCGGGATCACATACTCGACACCCGGCAAGGCCGGGGCGGCGGGGGCGGGTTTTGATTTTGCCTCGGCAACCGGCTCGGCCTTGCCAGGGCCTCTTTTCGGATTCAACACCGCTGTGCTCACCTTGACCCCCGCACCCACCGTCAACGTGAGACCCGTGGTCGTGCTGTTCAATGTGACGTTGGGGTAGGACTGGTCTAGAGCAAACGCGCCGGTGCCGGGCGACGATGCGCAGGCCATCAGCGTGTAAGTTCCCTCACCCAGCGCGCCGTCGGCAGAAAGCCCCCGCAAGGCAATCAAAGTGACGGCACCGGGGGTGTTGACCACGCTGCCGGCCACGTTCAGCCGGGCATTCTCGCCGGCAGGATTGCCGGTCAATCCGAACACGATGGCCCCTCCGTTGACGTCCAGATTGTCTTCCAGATCCAACGCGCCGGTGATGGCCAAAGTTCCTCCCGGTGCCAGCTTCACCGGACCGGTGCCCAGCGCGTTGGCGGAAGCGGTCGCCACCGTGCCGCCGACAATGGCGACCCCGCCGGAAAACGTGTTGTCACCCGAAAGGCTCAACGTGCCGGCGCCCGTTTTTGTGATCACCCCGTTGCCGATGTTTTTGATCGGGCCGAGAATGGTCCAATCGCCGGAAAACACGGCGTGGTCGGTGGTGCGGCCCCCGCGACCCCACATGACATTCGTGCCGAAGACGGCGACGTGGGCGGAGGCGTTGACATAGTTCATGGTGAACGTGTCGCCGGAAGCGGTTCCCATGTTCCACCCGATCGGATTTCCGCCGGTCACGTCGCCGACCCGGAATGCGCCAGCGCCGGCGGCGATGCTGACGGTGTTGCCGTCCAGCAGACGGATGGCATACGAGGTGGAAGAGGAATTCGTGATCGTGACGCTTCCGGTCTGGCTGGCGGTCATCTCCATCCGCCAGCCATTGGCCAGCTCCTCTTCGAAACCAAGCGCCAAGTTGCCCGGCACCGTGCCATCCCACCGGAGAGTGCTCCCGCGGCCGGGCACGCCGTCGGGGGTCCAGTTGTTGGGGGTGTTGAGATCGGTCGTGCCCGCGCCGCCATCCCAAACGGATACGGCAGCGGAGGCGGCCGCATGGAGGAACGGACTGCTGAAAGCAAAAACGACTGCGGACGCGAGGGCGGACATCACAGGAAAACCTCCGGGAACAGTTGTTCCGGTCAAGGTTGACGATGCCGCTTTTGACACGGCGGCGCTCATGGCGCGGTCTCCCCTGGCAAAACCTGTTCAATCGTGGCGGCCACTTGATCCGCGATTTTCCCATAGCCTTCCGGCGAGTAGTGCACATCGGCTTTCTTGGAATACTTCCCTTCAAACCCTTTTGTGAGGATGAACAGGTCATCTGTGGCGATGCCGTGCCTTTCCATCACGCGCCCGGCGATGGCATTATATTTCTCATCGTCCCCGACGACGCGTCCAGCCGCCCCTTTGGGCACCACGGTGGTATTTGCCCAGATAAGTTTTGCGCCGGTGGCCTCCATTCGCGTGACGAGCCTCTCCAGATTCTGCCCGTAAACTTCCGGAGACAACGGAGCTTTACCGGCCGCATTGTCGCCGGTGCCCTGAGCTTCCACCGGAGTATGCCGGTAGCACAAATCCCAAAGCCCCCAGTTGAAATGGATCACATCCCACTTTTGCCCGCCGAGCCAGTCCGCGATTTTTTCGAGGCCGATAATCGTGTCGCCGCAATTGTCCGGACCTTTGTCGTTCATCGGGCGATAGACGTTCGCCTTCCCGGCCAGCTTCCCCCGCACCAGTCGCGTGTAGCCGATGGAAATGGAATCGCCGATAATCAGGACGTTTGGCAGCTTCGGGTCGGCAGTGAAACTCCAACCGCCCTTCATGTCCGCCTTCGGGGTGAATATCTTTTCGTCCTCAGCCCCGTTGCAGACAGCCACGGATAGAATCACGAATCCCAAAAGAAACCGGGGAAAACTCATGGAGACAGGTTGCCTCCGAACTCCCCGCGAAGCAATTGGCTGTTTTACCAATCCCGTTGTCTATTTTTACACGACAGGCGATATTTCGCCGGGGTCATTTGGAAACGGTCCTTGAAAGCACGACACAGATGGGAGTCCGTCGCAAAGCCGGACTGCCTGGCGATTTCGCCGAGGCGCAGATCGGTCTGTTGCAGGAGCGAGCAAACCCGGTCCATCCGTCGCCGCCAGATTTCGGCGCTCACGGAAACGTTGAGGTGTCTCCGGAAGCGTTGTTCCAGATCGGTGCGCGAGCGTTGCACATGGACCTGCACGTCCTTGACCGCAATGCCTTCCCCCACATGATCGCGGATATATCTGAGGGCCTTGGCTGTAATGGGATCTTCAATCGGGACCGCATCGCTGGAAGCGCGCTCCACCACGCGAATGGGCGGGATTTTGATCAGGCCAGGAACTGTGCGTTTTCCCCGCATCATCCGATCCAGCAGTCCGGCAGCCTCGAACCCCAATCGCTCGGTGTCCGGTTCGATGCTGCTCAGCGGCGGGTCGCAGAGACTGCAGAGCACCTCGTCATTATCCATCCCCATCACCGACACTTCCTCCGGCACCTTGATTCCGTGCCGGCGGCACGCGTTGAGCACCTGCTGGCCGCAGATGTCATTGCAGGCGAACAGCGCGAGCGGCCGGGGCAGTTTCCTCAGCCATGCGACAATGGCGGTTTCCCGTTCGATGCCCTGCCGTTCGGCGGCGAGAATGTCCAGGGGCGGATGGCGCGGCGATCGCACCGCGAACACTGCGACCTTCTGTTGCTGTGTGGCGAGATAATCCACAAAACCTGCTGCACGCCGGTCCGAAAAGGGAATGCCCGAGTAACCGCAGAACGCAAAGTGGCGGAAGCCGGCCCTGAGAAAATAATCCGCCGCCAGCTTCGCCACGATGCCCGCGTCCGTGTCGAAGCACGGGATGCCCGCAAACCGGGCATTGTGGAGGACGTCAACCACCGGGCAATTCATCCTCAGAAGCGCCCTTGCGGCACGGGGCGTGTCGATGCAGGCGATGATCCCGTCCCCATTCCACGATTTCAACCAATCGGGGATCCCGCCGTATAAGCTCTGCTCTGGCGTGAAGCAGGACCAGGGGCCCTCAGCGCGGGCATAGCTGGCGATGCCGTGCAGAATGCCACGGCGGTAGTTCCGGGAAAATCCGATCAGCAGCGCGACTTTGGGCAGTCGCTTTTTCATGGCTGCCGGAAAATGCGGGAAACTCCCATTGTTTTCATTACCGGTGAAACGGGCGCACGGTCACAGGTATTGCGAGGGAAACTTCCACGGCGAGCGATACTCGGGAACCGCCAGTCTGGAGGCCTCGGGTTCGCCGACGATTTTTTCGGATGCCGGGTCGAATTTGATGCTCCGGCCGAGCTTCAACGACAGGAGGCTCAGCACGAGCGGCACGTCAACATATGTGTGATACGCGACGTTGCAGCTCGGCTGCTGCCGGGACTTGATGCACTCGATCCATTCCTTCTCATGACCGGGCGAGGGAGGGATCTTCTGCTCCACCGGCTTGAGGTCGGCGAAGTTGTAAAGGGCGCGGCGCGGATAATCCGCCGCCTGTTTGACGGCAGCCACCCCGGGCTTGATGACATCGTTCATCGCCTTGCCTTCGGGCGCGATGCGGTGCTCGCCATAGTTGGCCCACATCGTCCCGTTGACCCCGTGAAAATAGATGCCGAGGCGCTTGGCCGGCTCGGCGTTTCCCTGAAAATCGAACCCGTAGCTGTTGGTCAGGGAAAGCATCCAGGTCATCGTCCTGTCGGGATATTTCCAGAGGACGTCATGATTGTCGTAGGCGTCCCCGTCGTCCCTGACGATGTAGCGGCCGCCGGTGGAGCTGACCTCCGTGGGATACTTCAAATCGAATGCCCACACGGGAAGGTCGATGATGTGCGGCGCCATGCCGGGGGTCCATCCGCCGCTGTAATCCATCCACGAGCAGTGTTTCCCCGAGTTGGCAAAAAGGATGGAATTGAACGGACAAACGGGGGCAGGCCCGCACCACATGTCCCAGTCGAGCCCCTCGGGCGTCGGGGTGCCGGGAGGCTGGAATCCCACGCCCTTCTCCCCCTGGTTCATCGTGTTGAACGTGCGCACCGCGCCGATCTTTCCGAGGTAGCCGGCCCGGACGAGTTCGACCACCCGGCGGTAGTTTTCCGAGCTGTGGATCTGGGTGCCGACCTGGCAGATGACGCCGTGCTTTTTCACCGCGTTGCGCACGGCAAGGCTCTCGCCGAGATGCAGAGTCATCGGCTTCTGCAGGTAGATGTCCTTGTCCGCCTCGCAGGCGGCGATGGCCATGAGCGCATGCCAGTGCGGCGGCGTGGCGATGATGACGGCGTCCACATCGTTCGATGCGAGCACCTCCCGGAAGTCGCCGTAGGTCTTGCAGGCGGGCTTGTATTCCTCGGCAACCTCGTCGCGGCGCTTCTTGTAGACGTCGCACGCACCGACGACGACCACGTCGGGATGGGCGGCCGCATTCTTCAGGTTGGCACGCCCCATGCCATTGCAACCGATGAGGGCCACGTTGATTTTTCCGTTCGCGCCGGATCTGCCTTCCCGTGCGAAAATGGTGGACGGAACGATCATCGGCGCAGCGGCAGCCAGAGCCGAGGCGCGGAGAAATTCACGGCGGGTCAATTGCGCGGCGAGGGGGAGTTTACTCATGAGTTGATTGCCGGAGTTTACAGCTTTGGTTTGACCATATCCTGCCACTGTCGGCAGGCCTGATCGATTTGAGAAGGCTCCTTCTTTCCATCCCACACCGCGACGCCATAGCAGAGGTCGAGCGGCGCTCCCGCCTTGAGGGGGAAGGGTTCCTTCCAATTGAGGGTCGAGGAGATGTAGGCGAACGGCGTGGCCATGGTGAATTTTTGTGACGGATACCTCATGTTTTGCGGATGGTCAAAAATCGCAACCGTCACCACCCTGCCATCTGCGGCGGCCCCGGTGCAGGCCACCCAGGAGGCCGGAACCAGACGATGATCGCCGCCGAGGTTTTCGCCCTGCCCGCCGCCGGAGTGAAACAATGCGGCCCCCTTGTCGATCGACTCCTGAAATCTTGCGCCAAGTCCGTAGTAGAGATGCCCGGACAACATGACGGCCTCCCTGCCGGGTGGCGCTTCCAGCCGGCACCGCCATGTCAGCATCGTTGCATCGGGATTGGAAACGGGCCCGATCGTCCGCGTCTCCCGGAGGGCAATCCCGCCGGAAGGCGTCTGCCAGTCGAGCTGCTGATAAATCAAACCGTCACGGACTTCGGTGAGGCGGGGCACCTGGTGGCCGCCGATGTTATTCTTCGGAACCGTCTCGCCCCAGAAAGTCACGCCGTCAACCCCCACCCCGAACATCAGGCCGTGATGATGGGGATGTGCGGGAGCCCCGTCGCGAAGCACAGGCACCCCCTTCGGCGAATACAATTGGAAGATGTAGGGCTTGTAAGCCTCCGACGGCGCAAATTGGTATTCGAACATCGGCCGCCCGGCGTCGGTGACTGAAATGGCTGTCTGTTCTCTGACAAGATGGGGATCCGCAGAAAGCCCCACTGCCGGAAGCAGTGTCAGCAGAACCGCGGGCCAAAAATCAGACATCAAGCGCATTGGGGGGGGAGAGGAATAATAAACCGGCTGAAATCTTCATTCAATCAGAGAAAGGCGGTCGGTCCCTTTGCCAGTTCTGATTCGGCTCGAAAGCCGGTTTTCTGAGGGCTTTGCGCGGGACCCGGGCTCAGTTCGATTTTTCACCCGCGCCGGACACCAGAAACACCGCATCCCACACGGGCACGCCAATGGCTCCATCCACTTTCGCGCCATTGTTCAAGTCCGGGCATTTGTCGCCTTTGAGCCGGCGGAAACCACTGCCGACATCCGCCTTCCATGGGTGTCTGGTCATATTGAGCAGGATTTTCCCGTGTTCGAAATCGCGCGACCAGCGCTCCGCTCCGCCTTCGTAAAGCCGGATGTTTTTGATCTCCGTCCGCCCGGTTTGCTCGGAGACGCCGAACGCAATGTCCTGATCCGGCGCATCGCCCGTGGTCATGCTGATCAGGCAGTGATACCAGCGCGCATCAGCGTTGACCGATGCCCGGCCCTCGCCGATCCCGCTGATCATCACGGTTCTTGGCACATGCTCGAAAACCTCACCACCGGAATCCCAGCGGTCATCCCCCCGGACATCAAACTCGAGCGTGTATTCGGTATCCGGCTTCAAAGCCGGTTTTGCTTTCGGCTGGAGCCGGACCCCGAACCACAGATCGGAGGGAATGGTTTTTTCGGGAATGCGCGTCACGGTCGCAGATGCCACGCCATCCGCAACTCCGCACTCCGCTTCAAATCCCCCGCCCTCCTTCCACTCCCAGGCGCTGCCTGCAAGAAGGTCCTCCTGCGACAGGTCGTCGAGATGTTGTTTTGCCGGGCCGAGCGGTTTGCCAAGCCATTGCCAGTCGTTCAGATCGCCCCCGTGGCATTCATCCCAGTCGAAAACCCCCGGCGATGAGACCACCTGCTTGTTTTTGTCCGTTTCGTTTGCAGGATCGAACCCATTGTCACTGAGGCTCAGAAAGGGGTGCGGCATTCCAACCAGGCAATCCGCAGCGAGTCCGACGCGGAACCGGAAATCGGTCGGAGAGCCGTCCGGCAGGCGCGCATTCGCGTAGAGCGTGGTGGCGGTCTTGGTGAAGCCGTAGCTGAACTTCGGCGAGGCCCCGGCATTTTCCGACCAGCGGCGCAGGTGCGCAAAAACCTCGGAGAACCTCTCAAACCGGTTCTCGGCGGGAAAACATTCCATCTGCACGCCGTTCAAATAGTCCCACCCCCTCAAACCGGCCGGGCTGTTGCCGTCCACCTGGATGATTTTGTTCGGCCCGAGAAGCGTCCGCAGTTCGCGGAAAAACACGCGCCCGCCGAGGCCGAAGCTGCAGACCCCGTCGAGATAGCCGTAATCCGGAACGAGGTCGTTGTTGCAATCCAGCGGATTGTGCGTGGGGTTTCCCCACGTCCACCGTCCCACGTCGAACTCGATCCCATCGGCACCCGTGCGCTTCACCTCCTCTGCTTCATGCCGGGCAAACCACTCGGCCGCCGTGAGGTTATCCGGTCCGCCGCGCGGGCACTGGAGGCTGAAGTTCATCTGAAACTGGCGCGTCCAGAACATCATGTTCGTGGCAGCCACCGCCCTGTCTGATTTGAAAGCGAGCGGTTGCGTTCCCCATGCCCCGCGCTTTACCGTCAGCTCCCCGGTTTTGGCAACCGACTTGAGCGTCACCATCTCTGCGTGGCTCCAGTCCGGATTTCCCTCATTGTCCAGGGCATAAATCGTAAACGTCAGCGGAAATTCGCGCGAGGCGAGCTCCGCCGGGGATCTGAGAATACATTTGAAGTTTTCGACCCGGATCGTGAGGTCATCAGGCTTGCAGTCGCGCGACAGCTTTGTCCCGACCTTGTAAAGAAAATGCCCGGACCATGCCTTGTTGGCGAGCTGGGCTCCCAATCCTCCATAGGCACTCTGGCGGATCACGATTTTTTCCGGCCAGCGCTCCTTGACCACGCGGCAGAGATTTTCCAGTTTGTATGGTCCGACGCCGTGAACGACAGGATACGGAGCCTGCTCCTCCAGCCGTTCGGCGTATTGATCGGGCGGGCATTTCATGAATGACCAAAACGTCATGGGAATCGGAAATGACTCCGGCAGGTGAAGAGGTTTGGCCTCCCTCGGATCCGTCAAATGGGACGGCACGACCAATCCGGCACGGAACACCGAATCTGCAGATTCCGGGACCACTTCGTTTTTCTCCCCGCCATCCACATCCCCCCGCACCGTTGCAACGGGTGCGAGCGACAGAACAAGAGCGACAGAAAATGTTCCGAGACTGCTCACGTCATTTTTGCCCCCGCACGAGAAATATGGCATCCCTCGCAGGGACTTCAATCACACCGGATATTTTTTCTCCGTTATTCACCTCCGGGCACTGGGTTCCCTTCAGCCGGCGGTATCCGCTGCCGATGTTGAACCTCCAGGGATGATTCGTCATGTTGAGGAGGACCTTCCCATTCTGAAAATCGCGGGTCCAGCGCTCCGCTCCCCCCTCGTAGAGCCGGATGTTCCGGATCTCGGTGCGCCCGATCTGCTCCGACACGCCAAAGGCAAGATCCGAACCGGGAGAGGACGAGGTTGTGAGGCTGATCCGATACGTCTGCCATTTCGCTTCCGCCAGAACGGAAGATGACACGTCCGCCTTGCCACGGCCTTCTTCAAAGCCCCTGATCGCGATCATCCTTGGCACCCGAGGAAACACCTGGGCGCCAAACTTCCAGGCATCGTCGCCGCAGGCATCGAAGACCAGCGTGTATTCCTGATCCGGCTTGAGTGCGGGCGCCTGGCCGTCCACCGGCTCCAGACGAACCCCGAACCACAGTTCATAGGGCAGGGTTTGTTCGGGAATTCGATTCACAGCCGCACGGAAGATCCCCCCGGCCTGCCCGGTGGCAGCTTCAAAGCCGCCATCGACCTGCCACTTCCACCCAACCCCCTCCAGCAGGTCTTTCGCGACAAGGTCGTCAAGATACTGGCGGGCCGACGAGAACGGTTTGCCGAGCCAGTTCCAGTCGTTCAGATCTCCGCCGTGATATTCATCCCATTCGAACAGGCCGAAGACCTCCCTGGGTTCCTCCTTGCCGTTCTCATTCGCGGGGTCGAATGCCATGTCCCCGATGCTGGCAAATGGATGCGGCATGCCGACCAGGCAATCGGCGGCCAGACCAACTCGAAAATGAGAGTCCATGGTGGAGCCGTCCGGCTTGCGCGAGCCGGAAAAGACCGTCGTGGGTGCCTTGGTGAATCCATAGCTGTAACGCGGGAATGCACCGGCCGATTCCACCCATTTTCTGAGATGCATAAATGCTGAAGAAAACCGCTCGAAATGGTTTACCGCTGGAAAGCATTCCAACTGAACGCCGTTGAGATCGTCCCATCCGCGCACGCCATAAATGGGATCGTTGCTGTCCACTTGAATGATTTTGTTTGGACCGAGAATCCGACGCAGTTCGCGGAACAAGACCCGCCCTCCGAGCCCGAAGCTGTTGACGCCGGAAATATACCCGTAATCCGGAAGCAGGTCGTTGTTGCAATCCATGGCATTTGATTTGGGATACCCCCAGGTCCAGCGCCCCACATCGAACTCGACACCATCTGAGCCTGTTTCCTCGTTCCGGGCGGCCACCTCCCGCGCGAACCACTCCGCTGCGGTCAGGTTGTCCTCTCCGCCCCGCGGACAATGCAGGCTCAAATTAAGTTGAAACTGGCGGGTCCAAAACATCATGTGCCCTGCCACCACAGCCTGCGCGGCCTTGAACGCGAGCGGCTTGCTTCCCCACTCCCCGCGTTTCACTACCAGTTCTCCGTTCGCCACTTTCACCAGGGTCACATGCTCCGCATGGGACCAATCCGGAAGGCCTTTACTGTCCAAGGCGTAGATGGTGAATGTCACGGGGAATTTTGCCTCCGAAGTATCCGCTCCCTCCCGGGCGAGCCGTCTGAAATCTTCAACCCGCAGCACCGTGTCCCCGGGCTGAAGGTCCTTCTCCAACTTTGTTCCGACCTTGTAAAGGAAATGACCGGGCCAGACTCCCGGCGCAACATCTCCCCCCACCCCGCCGTAAGCCATCTGGTCTGTCACCAGCTTTTGGGGCCAGCGCATCGACGTTTCGCGGCTGTTCTCCGGGCTTCCCGGCGCATGGATCACCGCATAGGGAGCATACTCTTCAAGTCGCCGTGCGAAAGCCTCCCCGTGGAGCGTGTCCGCCGCCCGGAAAGTCATCGCAATCGGAAACTTCTCGGGCAGATGCAAGGGTTTCGCCACCCGGGAATCGGCAAGTGCGGCCTGGATCGTCACAGCCCAGAACCCGAGCAGAAGCAACGTCAGAAGCTCCGTCCGGCTATCAAGCGGGGGAATTCTCATGGTTTGCCGACTAGTGTCTCTTCGGTGTCAATTGCACGGCATCGGCCTCAAGTTTTTTTGTCCACTCGTCGAGCGCGGATTTGACCCGGGCCTGCCTCTCTCCGTCGGTCAGCGGCTTTGCGGGGTCCTCGAAAGGATTGGCGGAAAAATCGTTGAACATGTGGAGCGGCAGGGCGGCTCCGGTTTGCTTGTCGGCGTGCTCCGCGGGGCCGTTGCGGTTCTCCTTGAGGTTGCCGACGCGGGCGGCGAGGCGGTTCCGCCAGTGCCAGAAGAGCGCATCGTGGCCTTCACCGGAAACCTTGCCGGTGAGTTGCGGCAGGAGATTTTTTCCTTCATGAATCGAAGCAACACTGCTTCTGCCGGCGGCGGCGAGCGATGTGGGCAGCACGTCGAGGGTCGAGATCATCCGGTCAAAAGTCTGGCCGGCGGGTATCTGTCCCGGCCAGGAGACGAGGAACGGCACGCGGATACCCCCCTCCCAAGTGTCGCCCTTGTGGCCGGGAAACGGATTGTTGAGCGAGCCGTTCATGAAAGTCGGGGCACCGTTGTCACTGATGAACCACACCAGCGTGCGGTCGCGCTGGCCGGTCTTGTCGAGCGTCGAAAGAACCTTTCCGACCCCGCGGTCAAGGCCGGCCATGATGGCGGCGAATTTGCGGCGCAGCGGATCTTCGATGCCCGCGTTGGCGGCCACATCGGATTCCAGCGGTGTCAGCGGGGTGTGCGGGGCGTTGTAAGCGAGATACAAAAACCAGGGTTTATTTTGATTCTCCCTGATGAACGTGCTCGCGCGGTCGGAGAAATAATCGGTGAGGTAGGTATCAGCGGGCAGGTCTTTCAGCGGGCGGACAGCCGGATCGCCGGGCGCTTTTTCCACCAGCCAGTAGGGACGATTACCGTGCGACATGATCTTTTTTCCGTCTTCGGAATACGGCAGGTAATGCGATTGGCCGAAGCTGATCAACACGGAGAGGTCGAACCCTCGATCCCACGGCGCGCTGCCGGAGAGGTATTCCCAGCCCGAACCTTTCTCCCGCCTGTCGCCGATATGCCACTTGCCGATGACGGCGGTGGCGTAGCCGAGTTTTTTCAGTTGTTCGGGCAGCAATTCCACCACGCTGCCCGGCGGCAAACCGTGGTGGTCCGCGTTGTCGTTATAGCCGAAGCGAGCCTGATTCATGCCGGTCATCAACCCCGCCCGCGAGGGCGAGCATTGCGGCGCGGTGACGTATCCCGCCGTGCAGCGGGCACCGGAGGAGGCCAGTTGATCGATCTGCGGCGTCTGAAAATCCGTCGCGCCCTGGCAGCCGAGGTCGTGGTAGCCGAGATCGTCCGCAAGGATGACGAGGATATTGGGCTCGGCGGCAAAAGCCGGAAGGATCCCGACTGTTGCGGCGAGAAGAAGTGAGCCGAGGTGTCTGTTCATCATGGCAGGGGAAGCATTTTCTGAAGATGTTCGAGGAACTCCCAAGCGGCTCATGTTGCAGGGGCCCCTGACGGGATTCCGGCTTACTTGGGTCCGGCTGGATGCAATTGGTTCATCACCGCCTGAAGCCTTGCGCGGGCGGCTTTTGACTCCGGGGTGTCATTTTTTGAATCGACGGGGATTTCGGTATCCGGGGCACCGCTCACATCATACAAGACGCCGTTTTCGCGCAGCTTCCACTTGCTGTCGCGGACGAAGTATTTATCCACGATCAGCGAGTGAACCCACTCGCGCGCCTTGCACGGCTTGCCGAGAAGCTGCGGAGCGAAGCTCACGCCGTCGATTCCTCCCGGCACAGGTGCCCCGGTCAGGTCGAGACAGGTGGGGAGGATGTCCGAAAAGTCCACGAGGTTGTCATCCGTCGATCCCTCCTGGATCCTGCCCGGCCACTGCGCAATGAGAGGCACCCAGGAACCGGTGTCCAGCAGCGATCCCTTGCCGCCCGGAATGATCCTCCCGTCACCCATCACAGTGGCGATCCGCTTGCTGCTCCCGTTGTCCGCCGTGAAGAACACCACCGTATTTTCAGCCAGACCGAGATCCTTCAGTTTGCTGATGACCTCACCGACCTGCCGGTCCAGATATTCGACGAGATAGGGATAGTTCTTGTTGTCCCCTCCTTTTGCTTTGCGGGGGCCGTCGGGATTCAGAGGAGTCGGCAGGTAGGGATCGTGGGGAATGGGTGACGGGTAATAGAGGAAGAACGGCTCCTGCTTGCCCTTGCGGCTTTCGAGGAAATTCAACACCCACTTCTGCAGGATATCCGGCGTATAAATTCCGGGCTTCGGCTCGCCATAGATATTCAGATGGGCGCCTCCGAAGATGCACTGGCGGTCAAAGCCGCACTCGCGGGGATGGGGATAATCGGTGTCCTTTTCCGCGGTCGCGGGGATCTCGTTTTTGCTTTCCGGCGGACCGACATGCCATTTTCCGGCAACGGCGGTCACATAGCCGGCGGATTTGAGGAGGGCCGGGATGGTCGGATGCGCCTTGGGATCGAGGGCCGCGACCGCACCGTTGCGACCGGCAATGTCGATGAAGCCGGTGCGAAAATTATATTTTCCGGTCAGAAGCTCCGCGCGCGCCGGAGAGCAGACAGGAGTCGCGAAGCAGCGGGTGAACCGCATGCCCGCTTTCGCCATGGCGTCGATGCTCGGCGTCCGCACCGGCCCGAGATCCTTGAAACTCGCTGCCCCGTAGCAACCCAGCGACTCGGTGCCGAGGTCATCGGCCAGGATGACAACGATATTCGGCCTGTCTGCGGCGGAAGAGGATAGCGCAAATAAGAACGGCGCACAGGCTGCGATCAGGGATTGTTTCATGGGAGTTTGCTTTTCGGGAGGACCGCCTTCGAGGCGTTGAAGTCGCAACTGTAGACCGATTGCTTCGACGAGGGGGAGGAAAAATCGACGCTTTGGATTTCCACAGGGGATTTGTCGGCCGGGAGGTAGAGCCGGAAAAGAGCCAACTCCCCCTTCACAGGCAGAGGGAAGGACAAATCCTGCCAATCGTTGCCCGCCTTGATATCGAACGAGACACTCTGCTCCGGAGGCAGAGTTTCCTGCCCGGCCGTGCGCCATTGGATTTTTCCCTCGCCGCCCGCGGAGGAACGAATCCGCATCGTGACAGCGAACGGCCCGGGGTGCTTGAGCCGGGTATTTCCAAGGAACGGCGTTTTTCCGTCGGACTCGACCCGCATCGCCCCGTTCACAATCACCACCTTGCTGAATTTCGGAACCCAGCCATTGAGCGGGTCCCCCGGGGAAGAGGTCGGCCCGGTGGACTGGCAAGCGGGGTTCGGGCGGGGGTATGTCGCCCCGGTATCCTTCAAAAACCCGTCGATCAGCGCGTCGAACTGCTTCACACGCTCCGGCTCCGAGGCGGCGAGGTTCTTGGATTCGCCCGGATCGTCGCGGAGGTTGTAGAGCTCGTAGCGGGCCGGATCGCCGGGCTGCGGATCAAACCAGCGGATGAGCTTCCAATCGCCGGACCGCACCGACACCCCTCCCGCCCTGGCCGGATTGGCATGCGGGAAGTAATTGAAAAAGGCCACCCGGTCGAGCTTGCCTTCCGACTTGAGAACCCGGGCGTAGCTCAACCCGTCGATTTTTTGCTGCGCGGGAAACGGCAGTCCGATCATGTCGAGCAGGGTTGGATACAAGTCGATGTGGCCCACAATCTCGTCGCTCGTCGTGCCCGGCTTGATGTGGCCGGGCCATGACCACATGAGCGGCACGCGGGTGCCGCCCTCGTAGAGCGTGCCCTTGCCGTCGCGGAGCGGCGTGTTGATCGTGGGAGGCCGGGTGCCGGCCCACTTGCGCCAGTCCAGCAGGAACGGATCGTCCGCCTTGCGCTTTTTGCTTTTTTCATCCTCCTCGGTGTTGCTGTGCGTGTTACCGCCGTTGTCGGAATTGAAAATGATGATCGTGTTCTCCGTGAGATGGAGCTCGTCGAGCTTGGCAAGGACGCGGCCGAAGCACTCGTCCACGCTCCTGAGCATGGAGGCCATGATGGGGTTCCCCTGCACGCCGCGCGGGTCCTTCTTGCCGGAGAAATATTTCGTGTATTCCTCCTTGTGCCCCCACGGGCCGTGGACGCCGTAGTTCCACAGGTTGAGGAAGAACGGGCGGTCCTTGTTCGCCTCGATGAATTTGACGGCTTCGTCGCCGAGGCGGTCCACGATGTATTCGCCGGGCGGTCCGTCGGTGATGTTGCCGACACGGGATTTGGGTTCAGGCTGGCCCGTGGGAACCACGCCATAAGGCGAGAAATAGCTGGGCGGCCCGGGGTCGGGGGCACACTGGAACGTCACATCGAAACCCTGGTGGGCCGGCCGATAAGGCTCCGTGAGGCCGAGATGCCATTTGCCGATGTGTGCGGTGCTGTAGCCCGCATCGCGCAACGCCTCGGCAAGCGTGTATTCGGACAGCTCCATGAAATTCTTGCTCTCCGGCAACAGCATCTTCTGGTTCGGCGGGGCGGAATCAGGCAAAAACTTGAACCCTTCCGGCTGCGGCGGCTGGTGGCCGGTCGCGCTGGTGATCCCGTGCCGGGCGGAATATTTCCCGGTCAGCAGGCTGGCCCGGGTGGGTGAACAGAGCGGCTGCGCATAAGCATCGGTGAACCGCATCGCCCGGGTGGCGAAGCGGTCGATGTTCGGAGTCTCGTAATACTTCGAGCCGTATGCGCCACAGTCCATCCAGCCCATGTCATCAACCAGGAAAAACACAACATTGGGTTTGCTCTTGGGGGGGGCATCGGCAGCTGCGGACATTCCCGGGAAGACAAATGGCAGAAGTGTGGATATCAGCAGAAGACGGGGGTTCATGGGGTGGAGGGATTCCGGGGCTGGTATTGAACAATTCGTTCCGTGAAAAGTTGCGGAGTTTTTCCGGACCCGGGCGGAGGCTCCTCAACAAGAATTTTCTCCGATGCGTTTTCCACAGCGAACGAATAGAGGTCCCAGACCGGCACGTTGCCCTCATCGGCCAGACCTTGCGGCGCGGGAAAGGAGAAGAGGGTGACGCCATCAAGAAGATACCCCCAGCGGTCCCCGCTGATCCCTCCCTCCGCGCGAACCCAATGCGCCATGCGGGCGGCATCAATCATCAAGGAAAAAAACGGCTCCTCCCGCGAGTCGAGAACCGGGACCGGGTGTTTTTCCAACGGCCGCCCAGAAGCGGAAATTAGGGTTTTCCGGAAGGCTTCGTTTCTGGCGCCTCCGGCTTGTCCTCCGAGGAATTGGCGGGCTGAAAACGCTGGTTGGGAGGCCGGACGGCGGTTTCATTCCCCGCGCTGGAGGCCGGCTGTTGCGCGGAACCATCCTGCCCCTGTGATTTGGGAAAATAGAATTTAAACCACCTCTCCTCCTGGGAATTGAAAGGTTTTTCCGGAATGCCGGCGGGCGTCAGCTCCTGTGTCCAGGCAGCCAGTTTCGAGCGGAGCTGTTCCGCAACCTCGGAATGGTCGGCCAGCAGATTTTTTGTCTCGTGGGCGTCGCTTTCGAGATCGAAAAGAAACTCGGCATTGCCGCCCCTGAGGTATTTCCACCTGCCCTCGCGAACAGCCGACTGGTTCCAGAACCGCCAGAACAACGCCTCGTGCGGCGGCGAGGTTTTCCGGCCGTCGAGATACGGCACCAGATCCACGCCATCGAGCTTCGCATCGGGAGGCAATCCGGCCGCCGCGTTGGCCGTGGCGGCAATGTCGAGCGAGCTGACCGGCTGGGCAAAAACCTTTCCCGCAGGCAGCACTCCCTTCCAACGCAGCAGGAAGGGCACGCGGATCCCGCCCTCGGCCAGCATCCCCTTCTCCCCCACCCACGGGTCGTTCAGCGAGCCGTCCCAGTCCGCGGTCGAGACATTGACGGGAAGCGTGTCGTTTTTTGTCAGGTTCAGCGGCGCCCCGTTGTCACTGGTGAATACCACCAGCGTGTCGTTATCGATCCCGTATTCCTTCAGTGACGCGAGAATGCGGCCGACCCCGTCGTCAACAGCTGCAATCATCGCCAGCGCTTGCCGCCGACGCTCGGGCATCTCTCCGGGAAAGAGCGCCAGATACTTTTCTGTCGCTTCGAGCGGGACGTGGGGCGCGAAGTAGGCGAGATAGAGAAAGAACGGTTTTGCGTGGTTGCGACGGATAAACTCGAGGGCGGCGTCCGTCTGCACATCCACGCGGAAACGGGCATCCTTCACCACCTCGCCCGTGCGCTTCAGTTCCTTTCCGCCGGGAGCGAAATTTGCATAGTAGGGCTGCATGTCGCCCACAAAAAACTCATCAAATCCCTGATTGTGCGGATAGTAGGCCAGGATGTCCTCCCTGGGAATCAGCGCCATACCCTTCTCGTTGCGCTTCACGTCAGGCATGTTTTTTGCAATCCATTTTGTGCTTTGCCAGTTGGGGTCCAGATGCCACTTGCCCACAAGACCGCTGACATACCCCGCTGCGCCCAGGCGTTCGGCGATCGTCACCTCCTCCAGCGGCAGCGGACAGTCGGGAATGGTATCGAACCCGAAGCGCTGCTGGTAACGCCCGGTGATCAAGCCGGCCCGCGAGGGGCTGCACTGCGGAGCCGTAATATAACCTGCCGTGCACCGCACCCCCTCCCCGGCCATGCGATCAAGATTCGGAGTGAGAACATCCTTCGCCTCCCCCTGGCATCCCAGGTCCGCGAAGCCATGATCATCTGTCAAAATGACGATGATATTGGGATGCCTTGCATCCGCTGCACGGGCGCGCATGCATGGCAGGATTGCGAGGATGAGAAGGGTCAGGAGCGGGAAAGAACGCATGAGAATAATGGATGAGGCAAAGGGCTGATGCTTCGGGATGCGAGCCTCATTCCCCCTGAGGGGCCGGCGCGACCGGCCGGAAGTGCTGGTGCGTGAGGCTCTGCCATGTCTGGCCGGACTCATACATGTTGCCCAGCCACATGGGCTGCGGCAGCCAGGTGCGATATTGGTTGGCGGTTGTCCACGCATTCCCCGCCGAGGCAAAGTCGCACATCGTCAGCAGTTGGATCTTCCCATCGACAACAAACGGCACGTCAAATGCCACCCATGCATTGATGCGGGCAGCCGCCTTGGGGTTGGGCTTGAGTTCAATGAAGGGAAAGGCGCTGCGATCGAGTGTTGCCTTGGTCTCGCGGTTCGAGTCCGGAGCCAGCCGGTTATCCAGGGCAAGGACCAGCGGCCCCCTCATCACAGCAAGCTGTCCATTCCCATCCGGCGCTTCAAGAATCCGCCCGCGCAGATCAAGGACAAGCTGCACCTTGTCGCCATTTTTCCACGTCCGGTTGATCTCCGCATAGGTGCCAGGCATGGCCTCGATGGCTTCGCCGTTCACCTTCAGGCTCGTCCTCCCGCTCCACGCCGGAATCCGGAGGGCCAGGGTGAATGCCTCCGGCTTGGCAAGCTTCAGCGTCAGATCGACGGTGTCGCCCACCGGATAGTCCGTCTTCTGGGAGACGGTGATCTTTTGTCCCGAGGGGGAAGTGATCTCCGCTGTTCCCGGGAAGTAAAGATTGACCACCGGTCCCTTGTCGGAGGACATGACCGCCCACTGCGGCACCAGGAGCAACGCCCGGGGGCCGCTGACCACGCAGCAGCTCAATCCCACGTCATCATGCTGCATCAGGCTCGGGACGCGCTCGCCGTTCACTCCGCTGAAGTAGGCCCACCAGGAACCGCCCGGCATCTGGGCTCCAAGAAGGCCGTTGTAGAGGTTTTTTTCCAGCTCGTCGGCATACTTCACGTCACCCGTCAGCCGGAGAAGCTGATACAGAAACTTCATCCATGTCGCGGTGACACAGGTCTCCATCGGCTGGAAGACTGCCGCGGTCTGACTGGCGTGGCCGCTGCACCAATGCTCCCCGCGCGTCCCGGGTCCGACGATCGTCGTCTCCTGGCTCAGGACTCCATCGGCCAGCTTGATGGAAGCGTTGAGATAGTCCTTGTTCCCGGTGACGCGGTAAAGCTCGCAGAGGCCCTCGAAACAGGAGGTCATCTCATAGGCTTTGTTCCAGCGCATCTTCTCGGGCGTCGTGCCGGCAAGGCTGTCCTCGATCAGGCGCAGGCCGTCCACGCACTGGGGCCGGTGGTTCGACGGTTTGCTCCACTGGCCGACGATGTATTTTGCATAATCCAGATACTTCGGATCGCCTGTCCGCTCGTAGAGCAACACCGTCGGCTCAAGAATGGAGGAGGCCGCAAGCCCCTTGTGTTCCCCCACGTCGGCAATGTTGATTTTTTCCGGGCCGGTTTGCGCCATCAGCGTTTCGAGATGGCGTCCGGCAGCGGCGAGGGCCGGGGCATCACCCGTCCGGTCGTAGTAGGCGAGCAGGCCCAGCAAGGCATACTTCCGGCCCCAGACGTCCCAGCCTTTCAGCCGGAATTCCGGCTCACGCGTGCCGAGATACCCGTCCGGCGCGGCGGTTTCCATCAATGCCCGTGCGGCGGAATCCAGCTTGGCGTGCGACTTCGCGGTCGGCTGGTAGGCATCCGCAAGCGCGAGCGATGTGAACCATTTGCCCCAGTATTCGCAGCGCCAGTCCTTCGATCCTTCCTCCTTCTTGTCCCGATACGGCTTGACCAGAGGCTCGACAGGCTGAACCAAAACCCGGTTTTCGATGCACTCGCCGATCCGCGATCCCAGAAGGCCTTCGATTTGAACGGCTCCGGAAGCGGGAGGGCGGAGCACATCCGGAGCAGCCATCTGCACTGGAGAGGCCAGACAGGAGGACGCCATGATGGCAGGAGTCAGGGCGCCAAGCAGCCGGCGGGTGAACATCCTATTCGTGGAGACGGGAAGCGGATCAATCTTGGAGTGGAGCATAAGAGGGGTTTTTAACATGGGAGAGTTCGGGAGAAATTGACAGATCAGGTTTACCATTCCAACTGCGCCCGGTTGGCGTAAAGCTCGCGGGCATTCGCCTTCACTTCGTCCAACGTGCCAACGAGAAGGTAGACAACATATGAGCCGCCGTCTTTTCCGATGGGCAGGCTGTTCATGGGAGTCATCATGATGGTGTTTTTTCCGAATTCGGTGTCGTCTTTTCCATCGTCCAACTGTTTCCAGTGATAGCCGAGAAACGATTCGACCGAGCCCTGACCGGGAGAAGCGCCCATCAATCCGACGGCATGGCTCCCGCCGTCGTGGAGCACGACACATGTGAAATCACCCATGCCGCCTTTGGGGACAGGGTCTTCGCCGGAATAAAACCGGCAGAACATTTGGTTGTCGGGCGAGGACTGCCACTTCCCATCCTCGGTTTCGATGTCGGTCGCCGGATCATACAGGCAGAGGCGGTCCATGAACTGGCAGAGATGAGTTCCCAGGATGTTGACGCGGGATTTTGCGACATTGGACCATCCGGAACGCGAGGTGCAATTCAGCTTGAACTTGATAATGCCATCCCTGCCGAGCGTGCCGATGCTGGCCTGCTTTTCCAGTGCCAGCCCCTCGTAGACAACCGGGTTCAGCGGGCCGCCGCCAAGCCCCTTGTTCGTTTCCGAATTGCTTTCGACGGGGATGGTCCGGATCAAAACCGCGTCATCCCCCTGCATGGAAAAAACGGGGCAGGGTGATCCCATGCGGAATGAGGGATCCGTGAACCACTGCTTGAATCCCGCAGTCAATCCGCAGTCGCAGGCGCAGTAGCGATCGGCCTCGACGGCATCGGGATCCGTCCAGAGATCGAGGGCCGTGCAGACCTGCCGCCCGTAGAAGCTGTTGTTCACGAGTTGAACCCCCTTGTGAAGGATGTGCCAGATGCACCCGCCCGACACCCGGTCGAACCGAACCTCGACGTCCCCCCGCTTCAGTGACATCAGGCGTGTCAAATCCATGCCGAACCGCTCGTAGCAATAGCCGAGATCGCAGACGAATTGGTAGCCGTCCGGAACCTTCTCGCCGGCATTCAGCGTGACAAAGCGACCGTCTGCATTTCCGTATTGTTTGAGAAGAATCCGGTCGTCGCCAGCTTCCCATGTGCTTCCCAGAAACTCCTCCTGCTTCCAGGGGGCTTCCAACGAGTGTGCATCCCTGCAGATATTGCGCTCCGGATCCCGATAGCGATAGAGAGGGCGCGTTCCCGGAATCTCCCTTGCCGCGAGGTAGGCGGTCTGCGCCACAACAGGGGCCCGCCCTGAAGCTTTCGTGGTCGTCAGGAAATCTCCCTCCCCGGACTGCACACGATAAATCGGCTGCAGGATAACCGGTTCTCCGGGCGGAGAGAGCGAATTCCCGGGAAACTGCGCGCATACCACGGGACAGGACAACGCAAAAAGGATCCCCATGGCTCCCCGGACAGCATGCCTGCAAGCATCCGTTCTCATGTCTTTATGGAGCAAGGCACCGGTCATGAAAAATGCGGACAAGGGATTTCAATTGCAGAGTCTGATGGAAAATCACCCGTGTGGATTCGCCTTCAGTGCGCCGTCCAGCGAATCGGAGTTGATGAATTCGTCGTGGGTATCCTTGCACCACTGCTTCAATTCCTGCAACAGCCGCTGTTTGATCTCCCGGTGGTCGGCGCTCTCTGCCAGATTTTTCATCTCGTCGGGATCCGACTTCAGATCATACAGCTCACATTGGGGAAGCGTGATGCCGAAGAGGTGGGGCTCCATTTCCTGGAGAACGCGAAAGGCGGTGGGAAACTGCTCCTTGACGCGAACGGTCTCACGGTAGGTGCGGTTGTGCCACCTATCCCATTCGCGACTGTCGGCATTGATCGAACGCTTCAGATCGAGATGGTCGCGGAAAATCAGATGATACCGGCCGTCATAGACCGAGCGTTCCTCCATGCCGGGCTGACCGTCCGGCTTCTGGCCCGACACTTCGGAGAAGATCAGATCGTGCCCCTTCGCACCCGGCTTGCCCTCAATCAGAGGACGCAGCGAGACGCCGTTCACAGGCCCCGGCAGCTTCGCATTCACGTAGTCCAGAATGGTCGGCATCAGGTCGATGGTGCTCACCAAGGCGTCGCTGACTTGTCCTTCCTTGCCGCCCGGGGCACGGATGATGATGTTGACGCGGAGCGCCAGATCGTAAGGCGTCATCTTCCCGTGAGGAAAGGCGGGGCCGTGATCGCCAGCGACGCAGACAACAACCGTGTTCTTGTCCTGCCCCGAAGCGCGCAGGGCATCAAGCGCCTCCCCGATTGCCGCGTCGGCCAGCTCAATGCCGTCGAGGTATTCGGCCCAATCCTGCCGCACGGCAGGGGTGTCGGGCAGGTAGGCCGGCAGCCTCACCTGTTTGGGGTCAACGCCGATCGGCGTCTCGTCGCTGTTGCGGTAGGGACGGTGCGGGGTGTTGATGGCGTTGTGAAAGAACGCCCATGGCTTGCCCGAGACAGACGCCCGGCGGAGAAACTCTTCGAGAAGCCCCTTGCTCACTCCCTTCTTGCCTCCATCCTCGCGGGACAAGTAGGCGTCGAATGGAAATTTTTCCACTGGTGCGACATGCAGTTTGCCGCTCTGGCCGAGGAAGTAGCCCTGCTCCTTGAGCGTCTCCACCCACGTCGTGCACGGCTCCTGCAGCCGGACGCTTTGGTAAATCGGATTGTTCCGCTCCGACTCTTTGAGTTCCGAAGCGGGTTTCGGATAGTTCTGCGTGTTGTTGCGCAGACCGTTCACGTGCGGATACTTCCCGGTATAAAGGCACGCCTTGGACGGCGAGCAGACCGGGTATCCGGCGAAGGCCTCGCGGAACAGCGTGCCCTGCGCCGCGAGCCGGTCCAGATTCGGCGTCTCCAATCCCGGTGTACCGCGACAACCCAGTTGGGCGCCCTGGTCCTCGATGAGGATGAAGAGGATGTTCGGTTTGACCGGCGCATCGGCGGCGATGAGAGTTGTTAAAAATATGCCGGGCAGCAGCGTGAGTAATGTGACGAGTTGTTTCATTTTGCTTTGGTATTCAGGGGTTGATGGAAATTGTTTTCGCCGCGCGCAAGGTCACCGGGCCGAGGAGGCCGGAAGGCAAAAGGGGCATGTTCCTGTTCACGAGGCGCCAGGTGGCGAAAGCGATCCGTCCATCGTCCGGAGGAGGCGAGCCGCTCTTCAGCCACTCGGGCCATTCCTCCGGCCCTCCATTCGCCGTCCACCTCAGCCGGGGAGGTTTCAGCTCATCGCCGATGAGGCGGTTGGTCCAGAGATTGGTGACCCGGATTTTGAGCGTATTCCGCCCCGGATGAACCGCCCCCGTGACATCAACCGAAAACGGCGGCTTCCACAGAATGCCGAGATCCCGGTCATTCACTGTTACCTCGGCAATCACCCCGACAGAACCCAGATCCAGGAGGATCCTGTTGCCTGCCGCCGCGAACAGGGCGGGGAGCTCGACGTCTGTTTCATAGGTTGCGGTGCCGGAGAAATATTTGATTCCGGGATCATCATTTTCGCTCCAGGAAATGAGTTTCGGAAATACAGCCGAAGCAGGCGCGCCCAGGTTCGGAGGGAAGGCAACCTGCCACGGGCCGGGCACCGTGACCGGTGCCGGAACATCGCCGACCGCCACGGAGATCTTCTTTCCACCGGCCGTGGTGGCTTCGTAGCGCCCGGGCTGCCATGCGGACAACTCACAGCCGGCCGGCGTAACGTGAAGCTCGGCCATGTCCGCCTGCCCGCCGTTGCAGGTGAGGGCGACAAACGGTTCCTTGCCGGCCGGCTTGCGGAAGATGACGAACGTCGAGCCGTAGGGCTCGAGCCGCAGGGAAACGGTGGTGCAGCCGTCGCCGGTCGGATGCCACAGCGCGGCATCCTCCCTCCGGCCGCTGTCGGGATGCCAGAGCTCCGGCGTTTTTCCAGCGACCCGGAAGGTCGCCTCGGCGGTTGCGCAGGCCCCGCCCTGATTGGAGACAAAATAGATCTCCGCATCCGGGAGCCGCCTGTGAATCCACGCCAGATTGGTGAGTCCATCGGACGAATTCCATTCCACATCCGGCGGCAGCTTCAGATCCGCGAAAACGTCGGCGAGAGTCTTCCCCCAATACACCTTGCCGGAACCGACGTCCCGTGCGCCGCTGTCCGAGGCGGTGTCGCCCCACAGCCCGGACGCCAGATCCCGCACCTGCCGGTCGCATTCGGGATAATTCTCCAAGCTGAACGAGCGTTCCGGTTTCGGGCCAAGCACATGCGCACCCTGACGAACCAGCCCGGCGATCCTGCCCAGTGTTTTTGGCGTCATGCGGTCGGAGTCGGGCAGCACCAGAACGCGATAGCTTGCGCCGGAGGGCAGCACGAGCTTTCCGTCTTTGACGGACATCGCGGCGAGGGTTTCATCGTTGACGAAATCGAAATCGGAATTGTTGTTCTTACCATACGGGGGCAGCGAAACGAGATGCGATGGCAACGGACTTTCTCCGGTGAAGACGCACGCATCGGCGACGAAGCTCCCCTGTTGCAGCAGTGTGTCACAGCGCGAGAGGTATGCCAGCCACGCCTTGCTCTGCTCGAACCACGTCGTCGTCCGCTCGAACTGCACCCCGCACGGGCCATAGGTCATTCCCGGCGCAAGGTTCGTCCACGGTTGTGCGGCGTAGCGGTGGATGACGAAGCAGTTGAGGCCCTGGCAGAGCATGAGGTCCCCCAACCCTTTGAGCAGATACGGGTGTTGCTCCCAACTCGCATGGAGCATGGTGAAGGCCTCCGCTGTGACCAAAGATTGCCCCGCGATATGCGCCGCCGAGCTGGCCACTTTGTTGGCGATGCCCGGCGACACCGGAAAACCGTTGGCGAAAGATCCGTTCGGCGTGTCCGCCCGCGAAACGCATTGCAAGTGGTCAACATTCGCTTTTCCACCGATCTGATAGGACGTCCCGAGGCCCGCGCTCTTCGCCAGCGAGCGCAAATGCCCGTAGTAATTGTCGGCGGTGAGGTCTGCGATGGTCTTGCGAAAATCCCAGAGGAAACGTTCGGACATTTCTCCGCTGCCAATCACCCGGCCTGCGGTGACCGGCAACCACGGGAGCGGATCGTAGCCCCGCCGGGCACGGAATTCCTCGCGGAACGCCGGCGTCCAATTCTGCGCGCCGACTTCCCACGAATCCACATGGAGAGCGTTGAAGCTTTTTCCGACGAGCGGCTTGTTTTCCTCGGCGAGCCTGGCGATGAAACCCTGGAACTGCTGTTCAATCGCCGCCTTGCTCAACTTGTCACATTCCAGCCCCGTGCCGGAAGGAGTGGCGGGGCGGTTGGTTCGGCCGGTGCCAGTGTGGCCAAACCGGAGAATCGTCCAGCGCCCCGGCGGAACGTCCCATGAGAGCCGGCCATCGCCGGACATGTGATCGCCAAGCGGAATCACGCTGGATTGAGGCAGGCCGCAGGAGTTCGGCTGCGCCGCTGCAAAATTCCACTCGACAAGATATCCCGCCTTCCCCGGCCACCCCGGGACGCGGGCGTCGGCGTGCCAGGTGATTTCAGCGAGTTCAATCGCACGGTTCTTTGCGATCGGGGGATCGAAGGCGATCCGGTAATACCGGCTCTCCACCGGAGCGAAGCTGATGCCGGTGAATGTTCCCGCCGGCAATGAAAACCGCTGCAGCCTGCGGAATACCTTCCCGTCATCCGACACCTGGATCTCACCCGCGTCCGGCTTGTGGTTGTGTCCTTCGACATCGCTGGAAAATGTGCAGAGTGTGACCGCCTGCGCGCGGAACGGCTGTGGAAATTCGAATTGGATCCAAGCCGCAGGGCTGGAAGCAGCCAGCAAGGCTGTCGTATCGAGTTCTCCATCTGTAAGCGCCGCAACCCCGCACCCGGCATCGCTGGCCGTCACCTTCGGCGCAGCGGTGCGAAAGTCCACCGCCTCCGGCGTGGGCAGGGCGAACACGGCAATATCGCGGTAATGATTCAGCCTCGTGAACGGCTGCGGCAGGACGGCGTCAAATTTCTGCGGCCCGTCCACAATGGTCTCACTCCACGTAAGCGTCTGCATGGAGTTTTCCACCGTGACCCACGGGCCGCCGCTGCCGCTCCAGCCGTCGTCGTCATTCATCGTAACCTGCAAGCCCAGCCGGGAGGATTCTTGAACTGTGTGCGAAAAAATGCCGCGCCACTCCGGGCTCATGAAATCCACCGGCCCGGCAGGCACGGCGCAGCCGCCGCCGCCACCCGCGCCGATGTTCAAGGCAATCGTGCCGCCGATTCCCACCCGCGCCATCGCCTCCAGATCGGCAGTGATGCCTTCCTTGGTGAGATTTCCGTTCATCCATCCCCAGTAGGCCCACGGTCGCGCCATCGGCGGCGGGTGGGTGAAACTATCCGCCAGCGCATCCGGGACGGACGAGTCGGCCGCCGGCATGCAGCCACCAAGAAAGGAGAAAGCGCAGCAGAGTGAGAAGACGCTCCTCATTTTCCGAAATCCCACCGTTGCGGCTTTGCTCCCGCCGTGGAGGAACGCAATTCCACCCACTCCAGATCGACGGGCTGCTTTTGCGCGGGCAGATAGATCCGCAGGTGAAGGAGAGAGCCTTTGACCGGCAACTCGACACCGGCTTCCGCGCCTTCCTCGCTCGCAGGCAGGGTAAACTCCGCTCCCTCGCCGACAACGAAGGTTTGCTGATCACCGGTGCGCCACTGGACGCGCACCTGTCCGCCAGCGCTCCTGGCACGCAGTCGCAGAGTCACCGGACCGGGCTGGTCCAGGTTGGTGATGCCGATAAACGGATTAGCCCCGTCCGCTTCAATGCACAGCACGCCATTTGCAACGGTGGCCTTGCAGTTTTGCGCCTTCCAACCCTGCAACGGGTCCACAGATTTCGATGGCGTGGATGCGGCGGCCCCGGGGGGACGGTAGGCGGGATTCGGTTTGGGAACGACATCGCCGGTGGCGAGGAAGCCGTCAATGAGCGCGTCGAGCTCCTTCACTTTTTCCGGCATCTGAGCGGAGAGGTTCTTCGTCTCACCAATGTCGTCCTTCAGGTTGTAAAGTTCATGGGCGTCGGGATGCTCGGCATTCGTTTCAAAAAACCGGAGAAGCTTCCAATCCCCCAAATGCACACTGACTCCCGGTGGAATGCCAAAGAGGGAATGCGGAAAATAGTTGAACACCCCCTTGCGGGCCAGGGGACCACTTTGTTTGAGAATGGGCACGAAGCTGATGCCGTCCATTTTCTGCTCTGGATTAGGAGCGATCCCCAGCACGTCGAGAAGTGTCGGGTAAAGGTCGTAGGCATGGACGATTTCCGAGCTGGTCGAACCGGGCTTTACCACGCCGGGCCATGCGACAATCAAGGGAACCCGTGTTCCCCCCTCGTAGAGCGAGCCCTTGCCGCCGCGCAGAGGCTCGTTGTTTGTCGGCGGGAGGTTGCCGGCGAATTTCCGCCAGCTCTTGAGAAGATCGCTGGTGGGCGGGTTCTTCTTCTCCCTCTCCAGTTGCTCGGGGTCGGCCACGTTGCTGAAGTCGTTGCCGCCGTTGTCCGACATGAAGATGAAAATCGTATTGTCCGTGAGACCCAGCTCATCAAGCCTGTCAAGAATGCGGCCGAGACTCTCGTCCATGCTCTTCAGCATGGCCGCCATGATCGGATTACCCTGTTTGCCGCGCGGATCTTTCTTGCCTTGAAACGCCTCGGCGTAGGCCTCCTTGAATCCCCACGGCCCGTGGACGTTGTAGTGCCAGAGATTCAGAAAAAACGGGCGCTTCTGATTTTTCGTGATGAATTTGAGGGCTTCGTCCGTGAGGCGGTCGGCAATATACTCCCCGGCAGGCCCGTCGGTGATGGTTCCCACATGTGTTGTTTTCCCCGGTTCCCCATCCGGCTGCACTCCGTAGGGCGAAAAGTAGCTCGGCGGCCCCGCGCTGGGCTCGGCATGAAAAGCGACATCGAACCCCTGTTGCTCGGGCCAATGAGGCCGGGTGAGCCCGAGGTGCCACTTGCCCATGTGTGCCGTGCGGTAGCCCGCATCGCGCAGCGCCTCGGCGAGCGTGTATTGGGCGGGGTCCAGATAGGTCTGCGTGATCGGATAGATAAACGGCTGATTGGGAGGAGCCTTGTCGCGCAGCTCTCTCGCCCGGGGAGGGTTGTGCCCGGCGGGAGTGGAGATCCCGTGATGCATCGGGGACTGGCCCGTGAGAATGCTTGCGCGCGTGGGCGAACAAAGCGGCTGGGCATAGGCATTGGAGAACACCATGGCCCGCTTGGCGAGCCGCTCCATGTTCGGCGTCTCGTAATACTTTGATCCGTTGACCGTGGTGTCCATCCACCCCATGTCGTCCACAAGGAAAAGAATGACGTTGGGCTTGGCTTCCGCCTTCCCGGCACCCGCAAAAAGAACGGGGGCGGCCAGGGAAAGCATCGAGGCGGCGAACAGGTGTTTGATATTCATATGGTGGAAGGATTTTAGGCTGCCAGTTGTTGTTTGGTGAACGGAGTTGGTGGATTCAGATTGGGTTTAGCCAGTGGGAGCACCCCTTCTGCAGAGGCTCGGAGAGGTGCGCGCCACTCTCCCTTGCACAGAAAACATGGGTCATTTTTCATCGATGTAGGATCCCATATCGTAGAAGTGGTTGGAACACTGGCCGTTCTCAGTGAACATCAGACTATATTCCGCAGCCTGACCGTGCCGACTGCATTTCAAGAGAACATGGTTTTCACCTTTTTTCAGGTGAATTCCCTCCTTGTGCCGGTTTTCACCCGTCCACCAGTCCGCATTTTTCACATGGCTGATCTCCTCTCCGTTGACCCACAGGCGATAGGCATCGGTATGTCCGATCTGAATATGGACGGTTCGCTCCTCCGGGCAGTGGAGACGGCGCTCCGCATAAACCACGCAGGGACCCTGGAACCCGACCAGATCCCGGACCGAAAACAGGTCCTCAAAGGTATTGGCGATCACGGAGTCGCCGACCGGTCGCAGCGGGTTCCCTTCCCCGACGTATTCCTTGGAATCATCGGCGAGCGAGTTGAGGTGGTATTGTCGCACCACGTCGCTGGGGTGTTCCCCCTCGGGAGTTGTGAAGTGCTGGTAATAGCTGATCCCCAACGCCTCGACCGGAAGCGTCGCATGATTCTCCCAGAACGGCCCGTAGACACGCCATACCACCGCGCCATTCAACCCGAAGCGGTGTGTCAACTCCACCCCGCAGGATGTCAAAGTCACCGACAGCAGATTTTTTTCGTGAAGCAAGCCGACCGATCTGGGCACGCTGATTGTCACATCGACAAGCGCATCGCCTCCCGGCGCAACGCATATTTCACGAGCCGCCCAGTCGGACTCCCAGCCTTCAGGAATCGAAAGACGCAGCGATCCGCTCAGTTCGTCTTCCGCGTGATTTTTCACACAGAGTGTCACCCTCCGGCTCTGCCCCCAGCCGACAACGGGAATGCCTTCGTCGTAGGTGACTCCGATGGCCGCGGATGGCGCGGGGCGCTTGACCGGAATGCTCTGATCCTGCGGGGCACCGGTAATCGAGATCTGCGGGTTCAAATGCTCCGCCACTGTAAGACCGACACGGCAGGTGTCCACGGCGAGATCCAGCAGCTTGTCGGATCGCCGGACCAGAGGCACACTGAGCACGTAGCGCGTGTCTTCGAGGCCGTGCTCCTTGATCAACCAGTTGGCCCCGCGAATAATTCCCAGCAGCGCGGCGGCAGTCGCGCACGAGCAATCCGTGTCGAACCCGCAGTTGAGTGCGATCATGTTCGTCTTCAGGAAATCCATCCGGCCATGAATCAGCGCCAGCAGGATAAAGCCGAAGTTTTGATACATGTTTGTGCAATCGGCGTGGCCGTAATCACGGAGAATGAAAGTCCTCACCCGCTCCCATGAGGACTCCTGCCCGCACCAGCGAATCACATCCTCCGCCAGTCGCCGGACACGCGACCCGGAGGGCAGGTGCTCCATGCCAATGGCGAAGAGCCGGTGAAGATCCGATTCAAAAAATGCCGCCGCCTCGGCCGCGGCAAGAAATTGCTCCGCGAAAACCGAGTCTCCCTCGTGATCCAGCACGCCGTCTTTGGCGGCATATTCGGCGGCAAGCCGGGGATTGCCCGGGCAGATGCATCCCCAAACCTCCGAACGAATGGGACAGCCCATGCCGTTGACATAATACCGGTTGTTGAATGCGCCTGAAAGCGGGGGCCAGATCCCCCTTCCATAATTCTTTTTGAAAACCGCGTATTCGCCCGGTGCATAAGGCACCATCGTGAAGAACGCCTCGGCCAAATCCATCGATTCCATGAAGATCCCCTTCCGCTCCAGCACGTCGAGCCAGAGAACCTGCAGGTCCAGATCATCATTGGGCAGGATATTCTCGATCGCCCCGGGATCGTATTCGTAGTGAAACAATTCCTTGCGGCCCTCGTAAGGACCTCCAAGCGTCCCGCCGACGCTTTTGCCAAGCCAGGCTCCGAAGACCTTGTCCAGATAGGTTTCGTATGTCATCGAGTTTTTTGCTGTGTTCATAGTTGTTCAAAAAGGAGACCGGCGGCGTTTTTCCAGTCGATCAAGGAGGCTTGATCCTGCGCTCTGCGCTTGAGGTTCTCGCGGCGGAGGACGGAGCCATCGGCATTCAGGTATGTCACGCGGCGGTATTTTTCAGGCACCACCACCCAGGCCGCATCGGCCCGGCCTTCTTTCATCACCTCGATGGATTTTTCCCGGACTTTGATATGGAGCGAGGCATCGCGCCACCCGATGCGGGAGATCTCCAGGCCCTGCCATTCCGCAGGCAGTTGGGGGAGGATTTGAAACCCATCCGCAGTCGGGGAAAACCCCGCGAATCCCCTGAGGAGGGCGTTCGGGAGCATTACGCTTTCCCAGAACTCACAGTCCAAACCGAGTCCGCCCGAGCTTCCGCCGCCCTGGAGCGTTCCGGGACGTTTGCCGTCGTAGTAGGCACGATACCCGCCCGCATCCCGAACCTCCTGATACCAGCGGGCGATTTCGCGGAGGCGCTGCCAGGCATTGTCAGGTCCGAGCACCTTGAGCCGGGCCATGATGTCCTGATAGGAAAACCCGAGAACGGCACCGCCGTCCTGGACCTGCCCCCCCCACGGAACCTTGCCGGGATTGCGCCACCAGTATGCATACCAGTCGGTGTTTTGCAGCGTGCTTGAACGCGGCGCAAAACGCCATGCGTAGATGTCGGCGCCCCTTGAGGTGTCCCCTTCGATCAGGCGCTGGCCATCCATCCAGCTCATGATCTGCCGCGCGTGCTCCGGGGTGGCAAATCCATAGTAGATGGATTCGAGGTTCAGGAAGGTATAGCCGTAGTCCCTCGTCCGACCCTCAATATCGAGGCAGGCGATGAAACGCCCGGTTTTTTCATTCCAGAAAATCCGGTTGCCGACATCCCGAACCTCCGAAGCATGTCGCTTCAGGGATGCCGCATCCATGCCGGACGGAGGATGGGGAATATCCCATTCCGGGTGTTGGGACACGGCGCTTTCGAGATCCGCCAGCTGGAGGACGGCATCATAGTAGCGGATCGTGGCGTAGGAGTCCCGATAGCCGAAGGCCAGAAGATCCCAGTAGTTGCTGCCAAGGCCCAACCCTCTGGTGACTTTGTAGCCGCCGCTCCCGTCGGGAACAACTCCACTCCGCCCATCGTGCCCGACCCATGGGGTGAGGATGCATCCGTTTTTATCCACGGCAAACTCGGTGCGCATGTAGGCCAGGGCGCGGCGAAGCTCCGGCATGACCTGTCGCAGGAATTGGACATCTCCGGTCCATCGGAAAAAATCCGCACAGGCGTGGATCCAGCTCGCGTTGTTGATGTTCATCCTCGTGTCAAACGAGGTGAGCACCGCCTGCAGTGTCACGATCCCGTCCGGGGCCGGATTGCCGAACCCGATGCGGAGCCGCCGGATCGTTCCCCTCCAGTCCGGATGCCGATACATTGGAACCGGTATATAGGCATTCTCCTTGGGCGGAAGCGGACCGTATTTGAGGTTCTTCCCCTCGTAATGATAGAGGTTGTTGCCGGGGGCCGCCGGCTGGAAATACACCCGCCGCTCCGGAGAGAAATCCGGCTGAGTATCTGTTGTCCACTCGATATACGGCCTGGCCTCCTCCATGTTCAGACATCGCCAAACCAGCAAAAGAAATGGCGCCTGAGCGGCCGTGATTTCCCGAGCCGGGGCGAGAGCCGTCGCCTGCGCTCCGGTGAGTTCGATCTGCTGCCCCATCGGGCCAAGCCCGGCGACCTTCGCCCCGACAAGCGACCATTGCTTGAAATCGCTGAGCTTGGAATACCGGTAGGGCGGCGGAGCGGTGTGTCCAAAACCAAAATACCATGCGGCGGAGCGGTCGCTCCAGTAGCCGGGAGGAATCGGCCAGCCCAGCGGATGGGAAGCCGAGATGTGCATCATGGAGGAAACATAGCCCTCCTCATCGACAATCGTGTGTTCGAGATCCCTGCGCCACCGCTCCACCATCGCGGCGTGGTCCGCGCCGTCGGGCCAGATCGTCGGCTCCAGCAGCCATTCATCCCAGAGCGTCCCTTCGCAGCTGTTTCGGGAACTGATCGCGCTGTAGTGGAGTTCAAAAAGCGCGCCCAGCGATTCGGACTCCCCGGGAAAGCCGAGAATGGAGAACCTGGGAAAGGAACCGGATCCTCCGGCAGCGGCCGGGTTGGAGACCGAAAGCCATGCGACCGCCAGATACAGAAGCCGGCTCTTCATCCCCGGGCCTCCTGCACATGAGCGCGCTCGTCCAGCGCCGCACGCAATTCGCGCATGCGGGCGGCCGTCAGCGGATAGAACGAAAGCGAGGCGAGCCCCAGAAGCAGCCCCGCGCACTGGCCGGCAATGAAGAGCATCCGCATATTCCATATGACGCCATCCGAGGGCATCTGGCCATCGAGATATCCGGAAAGCTTGAGCACCAGCCCGGTCAGGACGCCCGCCGACGCAAAGCCCGCCTTCTCCATGAAGCTGAACACGGCGCTATACATGCCCTCGCGCCGGAGGCCGGTCTCATACTCATCCTCCTCGCACACGTCCGAAAGCATGGAACTCAGCAGCAGCCAGGCACCGTTCAAAACCGCCCCGACAACCATGGTGGGGACGAATTGCGCCCACGGATGAAGCGGGGAATACGCCCACCAAAAGCTGACATACGCAAGGATTCCCGCCAGCAGGCAGAACACCATGGCCGGACGCTTGCCCAGGAGCACCGAAAGCCATGTGATGAGCTTCAGCCCGGCAAACCCGGAGAGCATCATCAGGGTCCCCCCGACGCCCACCAGTGTTGCCCCCCGTCCCTTGTCTCCGCCGCAGACATAATAGACATTCAAGTAGAAAGCCAGCGGGCCGACCGCAAAAAGCCCCAGCTTAACGAGGAGGTTCATCGAGACCAGCGCCAGAAAAGGACGGTTCCGGAGCGTGCAGGCGGCCGAGCGCAAAAAATGGATTTTTGTCTGCTTCTGCACCCGCTCCCGGCAGAAGACGGCCGGAGCAAGTCCCGTCAGCAGGATGAGCCCCCCGACCACCGGCCCGACGATCCGCATGCCGGCGAGCTCACTGCCTCCGGGAGCCGCGTTCAGAGCCAGCTTGTAGAGCCAGGGAACGCTCAACCCGAAAGCCAGTGAGCAGTAAACCCGCCAGGCCAGCACGCGGGTCCGCTCGTCGGAATCGGGTGTCAGTTCAAACCCCAGCGCCGTATAGGGAACGATGAAAAGACTGTAGAACAGGTAGTAAAGGATCGAGGCGGCCAGCAGGAATGCGAACAGGGTCCCCTGCCCCCAATGCCGCGACGGAGCCCAGAGAATGGCAAAGCAGGCCGCGCATCCGATCGCCCCGATGAAAATATACGGCCGTCTCCGTCCCCACCGGCTGCGGGTGTTATCCGAAAGGTTCCCCAGCAGCGGATCGAATAACGCGTCAATGAAGCGTGGAATCGTCTGCGCCAGCCCGACCAGCAAGGCATCGAGCCCGAGCCCGACATTGTAAATGGGCAGCACGAGCTGATTGATGCCGTTCATCATGAAGCAGTCGGCCCCGCCTCCCAGTCCCCACGCAAGCCGACGGGGCAGGGAAACGCGAACGTCCTCCTCGGCCGCCGGGGCAGATGCTTCGCCGGGCGGCTTCATTTTGAGGCGCCATCCCGGACTTCCTCGATGGCGATCCCATCCAGCAGGACCGCCGTGTCTTGGATCGCTCCAGTCTTGAAGACCACCTCCATTTCCCCATCCTTGTCGGAGACAAACGCCGGCGTCTCCATCCGCGCGTAGGGAATCTGGAAGGAATTCACTGCTTCAACGGGCGGGATCGTGACTTCCTTCAGCAGCAGATGTTCCCCGACCTTGACGGTCAGCGTGGGAACATGAGGCGTGACCCTGGCGTTGGCGAAGAATACGACCCGGTAGGATTTTCCCTTCTCGAAGCCGTCCACCATTTGCGAAATGCTCCCTTCGAACTGGATGAAGAGCACCTGATTTCCCTCCGGAATCAGGCCATTGTTCGCAAACTCGCGCCGCTCCTCGTGGCCGCCGTAATACCAGGGGTTCAGACCAACATTGCCCCCGGTTTGCCACGCCACAATGGGCTTGTTGTTGACCTCGTAGCCCCTGTCTCCGCGGAAAACCTGCTCCTCAAATCCCCCGTTCTCAATCGCGGGAGCGGAAAATGCCGCTGCGGGGAAGAGCAGAAAAAGCAGCGGGATGATCGTTTTCATCGGAGGGGAGGCGGAAAAGAAATTTCGGACAGGAAGCGGTTCCTGTCAACATGGATGTTCGGAAAAGATCCGATGGACATTTTTTGCGAATCCCGTTCAGACTGGCAGATCAAAGGCATGACACCACCACGGATCTCCCCGGTAACGCTCAAGGACGTTGCGTCCAAAGCCGGGGTGGCGACGAACACGGCTTCCAGCATTCTGAACGACCGCCGGGATTCCTGGGCGTCGGAGGAAACCAAGCGCCGCGTGCGGGAGGCGGCGAAACGAATGGGATACCGGCCGAACCGGCTTGCCGTGAGCCTGAGCTCCGGAAAATCGAAGACGATCGGGCTTCTCATTCCCGATCTGCAGAATCCATTTTTTTCCGCCCTGGTGTCTGAGATTGAGGACCAGATCATCCGGCACGACCTTGATCTCATCATCGAGAACTCCCGGCTCGACATCCAGAGGGAGCGGATCTGTCTGCAAAACTTCGCATCCCGGCAGATCGACGGCTTGATCCTCGTGTCGATGCGTCCGGGGGCGTTGCGGAAGGATCTCGAGCAGATGGTCGCCTCCGGCAGGAATCTGGTGCTTCTCGGGGAGCCTCCGGAGAAAACCGCGTTCAACTGCGTGCGGGTGGATCTTGCCGGTGCCATCAACCAGGCATTCAAACATCTGGCCGATCTCGGGCACCGGCGGGTCGGGCTCATTCTGCACTCGCTGATGACGGAACGTGAGGAAGCACTCCGTTTGAAGAATTTCAAGGAGGCTCTTGCCGGGAACTCGCTGGTCAACCCCCGCAGCTGCCGGATCTACTGCAAGCCAACCATGGAGGATGCCAAACGGGCCTTTTGCGAATTGCTGCGGAAGCCGCACGACAACTTCCCCACGGCATTCGTCTGCATGAATGATTTCATCGCGGTGGGAGCGATGAAAGCGGCCATCGAAGCAGGGTTGGAAATTCCGCGCGATATTTCCTTCGTCGGCGTGGATGACATCCCGATCGCCCGATACCTGCCCGTCGCGCTGAGCACCATTTCCCAGTCGATCGCCGAGATGGCCGAAGCGGCCGTGAGGCTCCTGATCTCCGGACGAACACAAAAGGCCAGGACCATCACCCTGCACGGGAATTTCATTCCCCGTGAAAGTTCCGGACCGCGCACCGACTGCGGTATAGTGCAGCCGCGGAGCCCGGGCGACTCCGGAAAAGACTGACGCATTTCCTGACGCACCGGGTGCGACAGACCGAAAAACTCAACAGAAGATCAGCGGGCTTTGATGAGTTTTTCGCCATTGGCCGGAGGGGGGATGGTGCCCGGACCGGAAAGAAATCCGTGCTCCACAAGAAATCTGTCCGCCTGGGCAAGCGTGACATCCTGCCACGGCGGCCTGTTGAAAAAGCCATGGCCTTGTCCTTCGGCGATCCAGAGCTCGGCGCTCGTGTTCCCGAGCGATTTGAGTTGTTTGAGCGCGGCATCTGATCCGGGTTTCCAGGAACCGTCCTGATCTCCGAAGAAAAAGATGGCCGGCGGAAAATCCGCTTTGAGGTGGTTCAGCACATGGACTTCGGGATCGCTGCTGTCGGTATTCTTGAAGGCGGGATTGAACAGGAGATAGGCCGCGACGCTCGTGTCGAACTCCTTCGGATCGGCCGGATCGTTCAGTCCGGGGTTGGTCGTGGCCAGCACCGAGACATGCCCCCCTGCGGACCCGCCGCCGGCGATGAGGCGCTTCGGATCGATTCCGAGTTCTGCTGCGTGCTGCTTCATCCACCGGATGGCGCTTTTTGCATCCGTGATGCAGACACGCTTGTTTGTCTCGCCCGCAGGCAGGGCTTTCGCCTCGTCATTCGTGAGCATCCGGTAGTTCGCCGTGGCAGCGACGAGGCCGCGGCGGGCCAGGTATTTGCAGGCGTAGCGGAACTGATCGAGCGTGCCGCCTTTCCAGCTTCCCCCGTGAAATAAAATCACCCCGGGAACCTTGCTGGACTTTGGATCCCACCCTGGCGGAAAATAGACCTCAAGCTCCTGCGGCTTCCCGCCGGATTGCTTGTAAACAAAGACCTTGCCCGGCTCGACGGACACCCCGGCCGTGTCGTCAGGAGCGTTGTTCGTGCGGGCTTTCGATTCCGGCGCGGCGGATCCCGGAATCGGAAAGCAAAAACAGGCAACGGCTGCAACCGTGAGAATGAAGGGTTTCATGGATTCGGATTATTGAGTTTTTGCCGGCCAGGATTCGAGCATCTTGCCGGAGGCATCCTCGAGTTTCAGACCTTTGATGCGGGTCTCTCCGGGAGCGGAACAGGGATCGAGCCGAAGCCCGCTGAGCTTTTCCGTCGTGTCCAGCTTCAGCGAGACAGACTGCCATTCTCCTCCGCCGCGAACATCGAAGGCCTGCCGCGTTCCTTTGAGAAGCCTGGTTTGCGGGTCGGTTGTCCAGAAAATCTGCCCGCCTCCGGGAGCCTGACTCTTGACGCTGAACACCAGTTGGTATGGCCCGCCGGATTCCAACGCGGGCATCTTGTCGATGGAGATGCCGGTTTCATTGCCCGAACCGGTCAAAACCAGTTCATCGCCTTCGATGGCAAGAGTCGTGCCGGCGCGCGCACGGATCTCCCTGTCATTTCCTCCGGATGGAGCGACCTCCTCTTTGCCCTCTTTTCTGGCTTTCTTGGCATCCTTGTTTTCCTGCTTTAAAGCGCTGTGGCGCTTGGCGCTGGCTTCGGGCGACGAGTAGTCCGTCCATTCGCGATGGCGGCGCGGATCCGCAGGCGAGGCATCGACAGGAACATATTCCTTTGCAGGGGCGTGGAGCACATTCTTTGCCATCTCCGTCCACTGCTTGGACATCCGCTCGACGATATCGGGATGTTCCGCGGCCACATTGTGCAATTCCGTGCGATCCTTTGCGATGTTGTAGAGCTCCCAGGGCTCGCTCTGAAAGCTGACCAGCTTCCAGTCCCCGTCCCGCAGCCCCCGGTCGCTGGAATAAAGAAGGTGGATGGGCGGCCGGTCCTTGATGTCCTTTCCGGCAAACAATGGTGCGAGCGAAATGCCGGCAAGGGGGGAGATCTCGCGGCCCGGCCAGCTCGTTGGGATCGTTGCGCCGCCGATTTCCGCCAAGGTCGGGAGGACATCCACGATGTGCGCCGGGCTGCCTGACAGCGCGCCGGGAGAAGTTTTCAAACCGGCCGGCCAGTGAATGATCGCCGGGGTGGCGATGCCTCCCTCGAACTGGTTCTGCTTGTAATAGCGGAACGGGGTATTTCTGGCCCATGCCCAGCCGGTGCTGTCGCTCCAGGTGGTGTCGGGCTTGAAGGGTTCCTGATCGCGGCCGACAGAACGGCGGTCGTAGGGACAGGCACCATTGTCGGAAAAGAAGAGGATGAGAGTGTTGTCATATTCGCCGTTTTTTTTCAAATCGGCGATGACCCGGCCCAACTCCTGATCCACGCGATCAATCAGCGCGGCGTAGGCGGCCATGCGGCGGGCCTCCCAGGACTTCATCTCCGGGGAGAGAGAATCCCATGCCGGAACATGATCCGGTCGCGGACTGGCTTCAGTCCCTCCGTCAAAAAGCCCGAGCTCTTTTTGCTTTTCGACCCTGGCCGCGCGCATCACATCCCAGCCGGCATCGTATTTGCCTAGGTATTTTTTGTAATCCGCCTCGAGTGGCTGGAGCGGCGAATGGGGGGCATTGAAAGCCAGGTAAAGGAACCACGGTTTTTTTGTTTCACGTGCCTCGCCCAGGAATTTGAGGGCGTAATCGACATTTGCCACGGTGGTATAGAACCCGTTCTCCGGCACCTGCCACGGCTGGCCGTTGAGGCGGAACGTACCATCGCCCTTGTAGTAGTTCGTCGCGCCGGAGAGGTGGCCAAAATAACGATCGAATCCGAAATCCGTGGGCTGCTTGTCGAGATGCCACTTGCCGGCCATCACCGAGAAGTATCCCGCCTTGTCGAGCACCTCAGGAATCGTCACGGCCCTGGAAAGGCCCACGTCGCCCGCCTGTCTGCACCAGCGTCCCGAAAGCAGGCTCACGCGCGAGGAGTGGCATTTGGCGGTATTGTAGCATTGGGTGAGGCGAAGCCCCTCCTTCGCCAGCCTGTCCAGATTCGGCGTCTCGATTTCGCTCCCGTAGCAGCCAATATCGGAAAACCCAAGATCATCGACGAGGATGAGAAGAATATTGGGCTTCGAGGGTTGGGATGGTTTTTCAGCAGCCAGGCAATGTCCGCCAAGGACCAGCGCGAGAAGGAGTGGGATTTTTTTCATGTGGATGACAGGAAGACTCGATGCAGTTACTTGGGCTCGAACCCGGCGCGGATGGTTCCGTCAGCGCCGATGAGCGGCTGGGGATTGGCCACGCGACCGAGCGGACGGACACCGGGGCCGCTGCCGCTGGTGCCAAGGTCGTCATTCATGGATTCTGCGAATGCTTTGAGGCGGCTCACAATATCGGGGTTGGCGACAGCGACATTGTTTGTTTCGCCGGGATCGTCGGCAAGGTTGTAGAGTTCGTTTTTCGCGAGGTGCAGCTTCCACGCTCCGCTGCGGACGGCCTGGAGATCGAAGCCGTGAAAATAGTAGAATGCCTCGTGCGGAGATTTCGCGCCGGCTTCCCCCGCAATCAACGGCCAGATGTCACCGCCGTCAATATTGCGATCGGACGGCACCCTGCCGCCGGCCAGCTTCACGAACGTGGGCAGAATATCGAACATGCCGGTGATGGCGTCCGTCTCGGTGCCGGCGGGGATTTTTCCCGGACACCACGCGATCATCGGCACGCGGATCCCCCCCTCCCACGTGCTGCCCTTGTTGCCGCGCAGCGGAGTGTTCAGTCCGCGGGTGGTGCCCCCGTTGTCGGAGGTGAAGATCACGATGGTTCTATCCTCCAGCTTCAAGTCGCGCACGGCGTCCAGCACCTGTCCGACGCTCCAGTCCACCTCTTCCACCCAGTCGCCATAAGTGCCGTTGGCGGATTTTTTTTGGAACTTCTTGCCCGGGTAGAGCGGGAAGTGCACGGCGTTGTGCGGGAGGTAGAGGAAGAATGGCTTGTCCCGGTTCTCTTTGATGAACTTCACGGCGGCCTCGGTGTAGCGCTGCACGCTGACCTGCTGTTCGTCCTGGCGCACGCGCGCAATGACGGTTTCGTTTTCCACCAGCGGCAGGGGCGGCTGGGCAGCACCTCCAAGGCCGACATCATTGGCAGACTGGTCGCCGCTTTTGGCCTTCGCGGCTTTCTGCTTGGGAAGGGGGTCACCGAGGCTGCTCTTCGATCCATCCTCCGCCGTCCCCATGTCATTGGAATACGGTGTGCCGAGATAGTAATCGAACCCGCGCCGGTGCGGTAAAAATTCCGGCTGGTCGCCGAGGTGCCACTTGCCGATGCAAGCCGTCGTGTAGCCGGCCTGCTTCAACAGCTCCGCCACAGTGTGTTCCTCCGGATTCAGACCGACGGCGGCGCTGGGAAACAGCACGCTTTTGATCGGCAGGACACGCTTGGGATAGCATCCGGTCATCAGCGCCGCGCGCGACGGGGAGCAGACCGGCGCCGCATAAAAACTCGTCAGCTTGCGACCCTCGGCGGCCATGCGGTCGAGGTTGGGGGTGCGGTTCAACTTGGAGCCGAACGGCCCGATGTCGGCATACCCGAGATCGTCGATGTTGATGACGATGAAATTGGGTTTATCTGCAGCGTGAAGCAGAACCAGCGGTACCAGCAGCAGGGCAAGAAGTATGATGGGGCGTTTCATGATTTGGATTCCTTTCTGTTTTTCGATTTGCGAGAATCGGGGTTTGACGTGGTGTCCGGCGACCCGGTCTCCTGTTCCGGTTTCAGGATCGGTGGAACCGCCTCCTTTGTAAAGACGTCCAGCCGGGCGCCCAGTTCCTTCACCTTTTCCGGCTCTCTGGCGGAGAGGTCAGTCGTCTCCGAGGGATCGCGGGCGAGGTTGAACAGCTCGACCTTGTCCGGTGCCCTGGTCTGTTCCGCGCGTTTTTCTTCGCGGGTTTTCTTGTCCTGGGACTCCTCGGCATCGTCGGACGATCCGTTGCGGACGAGTTTCCAGTCTCCCATGCGGACCGCCCCTTCGCGGCCGACGGTGTTGAGGAGAATGGTGTCATGCGGCGAAGGCTTGCCCTGGGCGATGGTCGGCCAGGCGTCACTCCCGTCGAGTGGAAGTTTTTGCTCCACCGATGCCCCGGCGAGACCGAGGAACGTGGGATACCAATCCACCATGTGTAGCGGCGCTTTCACGGTCGAGCCGGCGGGGATGTGTCCGTCCCAGGCGGCACAGGCCACCACATGGACGCCGCCCTCGTAGAGGCTGCCCTTGCCGGCGCGGAACGGGGTGTTACGCGCGAAGTCTCCCTTCGTTACGATTCCGCCGTTGTCGCTGGCAAAAACGAAGAGCGTGTTGTCCCTCATGCCGGCTTTCTCCACGGCCGCAATGATGCGTCCGATGCCTTCGTCCATCTGGGCGATCATGCCGGCATAGACGCTGCGGTCCGCTCCGAGATTCTTGTAAGGGTCGGAATATTCGGGCGGGCACTCGTGTGGCGAGTGCGGCGAGTTGTATGCGACGTAGAGGAACAGGGGCTTGGACGGGTCGCGCTGCTCGATCTGCCGGACGGCCTCCTTCGTGTAGAGATCCGCCAGCCAGCCCGCGTCGGGGCAGGGTTTTTCATCGCGCTGCAGATCACCGGCCTCGACCAGGTGGGAGGTCTTTTTGTGGTTGGGAACAAACCCGTAGGTGTGATCGAACCCCCGCTGCATCGGCCAGTAGGCCCGGTCGAAATCGCCGAGATGCCACTTTCCGACATGAACTGTGGCATATCCGGCCTCTCGCAGGCCTTGCGGGAGCAACTGCTCGTTCAGCGACAGGCCGACCTTGGAATTGGGCCTCAGCACGTTGTATTGCCGGCCGTAGCGGATCGGGTAACGCCCCGTCATGAGCGCGCAGCGCGAAGGCGTGCAGACCTGCAAAGTGTAGAACGATTCCAGCTTCGCTCCCGCCGCCCGGAGCTTGTCGATGTTCGGCGTCTTGATGTCCGGGCCGTTGAAGCCCACGTCCGCGTAACCGAGGTCGTCCGCGAGGATGAAGACGATGTTGGGTTTGGCCTGTTCCGCCGCGAACGCCAGTGGCGCGCACAGCGAAAGGATCAAGGATATCGCTTGGTTTTTTTTCATTGGGGACGGTGTTTATTTGATGACATACGCGGCGGCGATGGTGTCGTGGTTGGCCTCCACCCATTCGCTCATGAACTTGCGGTGCTGTTGCAGGATGTCGGCACAAGCCGGGTCTTGGGCGAGGTTTTTCATTTCGCCGGGGTCTTTTTCCAAGTCCACGAGCATCTCGCGCAGATTGCCCTTCTCAAAGACGCAATATTTGTAGCGCCCGGAACAAATCATCCGCCCGTAGTGCGTCTCGGAAGCCACATAGGGGCGCCAGGACGGAGCGGCTTTGCCTTCCGCCAGCGCGCGCACGCTGCGGCCCATCAATTCCGACGGCGGCTGGATGCCCGCGAAATCGCAAATGGTCGGGATCAAATCCATCCCGCTCGACACGAGATGCGTCTTGTCCACCGCACCGGGTTTGGTGACGCCCTTGCAACTCACGATGAACGGCACGTTCGTCGCTTCTTCGTAAAAAAACGACTTGGCTTGAAGCCGGTGCGAGGCGTCCATGTCGCCGTGGTCACTGGTGAAAACGATGACTGTATTGTCCTCCAGCCCTGCCTCGCGCAACGCCTTCAACAGGCGCGCGATTTCGCTGTCCGCCTGTTCGGTCAACCGGCAATACGCCCAGCGGTGCAGCCGCCATTCCTTCTCGCCCCAGTTCTTGAAGGCATAAGAGCGGGTGCTTCCCTCCTTGATCTCACCGCCGACTTTCAACGCGTCCGGCACATTCGCCGGCTCTTCAAAATTCGCCGGCAACGGCGGGCAATATTTTGCGAAAAATTCCTCCTCGGAAACGCCGTCTGGTCGCTGCAGCGCCTTGGCGAGATAACGCGACGGCTCGTTCTCCGGATTGGCCAATTTCATCTTGCGCTTGTCGCCCGCCGCCGCGCGCGCACGCGCGTAGTCGTTGATGACCATGTAGCAGATGTCGTGCGGATTCATGAACGACGCGACGAGCAAAAACGGCTTGTCGTGCTTCTGCTTCAGGAACGTCTCGCACTGCGCCGCCAATTCGCCGCGCGGATCGCTGGTCAGATTTTTGTCGAACCCGTAGGTCTCGATCTTGCCCGGTACATGCGTCTTGCCGCCGTAGGCCGTCTCGTAGCCCGCGTTGCGGAACAGCCAGCCCATCGTCTGCTTCTGGATCGCGTCGGGAATGTGCGTCCTGCCAAGCTCTTCGTTCTGCTGCATCCCGAGCCGGCTCGGCATGTAGCCCGTGATCATCCCGGTGCGCGACGGCACGCAGACCGGGTTCACCGAATACGCCCGCTCAAATCTCATGCCGTTCGCGGCGATGCTGTCCATCGCCGGAGTCTTCAGCCAGGGATTCCCCGCGCAGCTCAACATCCCTGCGTATTGCTGGTCGGTGCAGATGAATATCACGTTGGGCCGCTTGTCGGCGGCGAAAAGCGATGCCAGAGGCAGTAAAAGAAGCAGTGTGATTTTAGCGGTAATTTTCATACTGGGCGGATTGGGAAATTTGATCGCGCTTTCATCCGGCTAGTTGTCGCTTTCGACCGGCTTGCCAGCATCTTTGTCTTTCTTTCCATGGCGGCCGTCGCCCTTCACCTTGGGGCCGAGGAACGGCATGGCAATGTCAGCGGGACGGGCATCCTTGTATTGATCGAGGACACCCTGCAACACCTTCGCGGCGGCGGCCGCCTCGCCGGTCAAATCCGCCACCTTCAGCGGTTGCTTCTCTTCGATGTCGCTGCGCAGATCGTAGAAATCCCCGGTGCGGGAGAGTTTGAAATCCCGGTTGGCAGCGAACTCGGCAATGATCCCGTCCTCCTTTTTGGGGGCATACCAACAGTAATACCAGTCGCGCGGGGTTCCCTTTTCCCCGAGAATCTGCGGGAGGAAACTGCGGCCGTCGATTTGCAAATCGGCCGGGACGGGAACAGCGGCGGCCTGGCAGATGGTCGGCAGGAGGTCGGTGCTGTCCACGATGTCCTGGGAGACTTTCCCCGCAGCCGCCCTGCCCGGCCAGTTCGCGATGAGAGGGACATGCATCCCGGCCTCGGTGGGCAGGCCTTTTCCGCCGACGACTTTCTTGTTGTCGCGCATGTAAGTAATATTCCCGCGCTGGGTGCCGTTGTCTCCGAGGATGAGGATGAGCGTGTTGTCCCGGATGCCGAGTTCATCGAGCTTGGCGATCAGCTTGCCGGTGAGCTTGTCCGTGTAGGCGACCATGTCCGAGAAGTGCTGGTTGGTGCCGTCCGGGCGGTTGCCTTCCGTTGACTTCCTGCCTTGCGGCTGCCTGCTCCCGTAGTCGGAACTGTCCGGCGTGGCATCGTAGGGGGCGTGCGTGAGCATCATCGTGTAGTAGAGGAGAAACGGCTGGTCTTTTTTGCGCTGGATGAAATCGAGCGCGTAATCGCTCACAATGTCCGGGCCGTATTCCTTGTTGGTGAAATCCTTCGCCACCCCGTTGATGTCGAGGCCGGGATTCATGTAGCGGTCGGACTTGCGCGTGTGGTTCCAGAGGCAATTCTCATCGAATCCAAACTTCTTCGGCAGATCCACATCCTCCCCGAGCTGCCACTTGCCGGCAATGCACGTCGCGTAGCCGGCCTGCTTGAACAGGTTGGCGAACGTCACGCTTTTCGGATCCAGTTCGGCGAAATCGGTGTAGTTCCTGACGTTGTAGATTCCGGTCATGACCTGCGTCCGTGTCGGCGTGCAGAGCGGCTGCGCGTAGCACCGGTCGAAGCGGACGCCGGTTGCTGCAAGCTTGTCGATCACGGGAGTCTTGTAGGAGGCACACCCGTTGGCTCCGATGCACTCGTAGCCCATGTCGTCAATCAGGAGGACGATGATGTTGGGTTTTCCGGCAGGGCCGGGCTTGTCGGCCGCGAGGCAGGGAAGACCGCAGAGGAGGAGCAGGGTCGGGATGATGTGTTTCATAGGGATGAGTGGAGAGTATGTCCATCGGCGGCAAGCCAATCAATGTTCGGCGTCCTGATCTTCATTGCGCCGTGCCAGCCGGGGTCGTTGGCCAGGATGATGACGCCGTTTGGCCTGTCAGGACCAGCCGATTGAAGCGGCAGGGCTCCCGAACAAAATGCAATCCCCGCGATGACAAGCAGTCGCATTCCCGTCACGGCTTCTCCTTCGCGGGTCCCGGAGTGGGGAAAAATCCGATGTGGGTAATCAAAACCGGCTTCTTGTCGTCCGGAGACACTCCCTCCAGGGACAATGTCAATTTTCCCGGACCTCCCGCCAGCTCCACCGGGCCGAACTCCAGGGAATCCGCCGATTTTTTACGTCCGTCCAGCCGGGTTCCCCCGACGGTGAGCGTCAGGCCTGCGCAGCGTTCGAGTCCTCCGCTGCCGGCGACGAGGATTTTGTATTTTCCGGCGTCCCGGACATCGATGGCATATTCAGCGGAATCCCCGGTCGCGGTAAAACCCCGGACCCCCTCGAAGAGTCCACGCACCTGTCCCTGGACCCGCTGAGCCATGGCTGCGTCGATCTTGTTGGTTCCCGGCGACGGCGTTTTTGTGACAACGATCGCCGGCATCCTGAAGGCGCGCCCGCTGGCAAGGATCTCCTCCCAGCGCACGCGGCCCGCCTTGGCCATGGCGGCCGCGATTTCGGGGTGCAGCGCGCTAGCGTCGGATGTCTCGCCGGGATCGGCTGCAATATCATACAGCGCGGTCTCTCCCCCCGGCAGAAAGTGGAATTTGAACCGGTTGCTGCGGAGGGTGACATGGTGGTCTTCGAACCGCATGTCCCGGGGATCCGCGATCACGCCGGTGCGGGCATGATCCTGCGGCGAGCCGTCCCCGGAAATGGCGATGCGGAGGACCGAGCGCTCCGGGTCCGGCGCGGCGGGATCCTCCAGCGCAGGGCGGATGCTGATCCCGTCGAAGGGCAGGTGGGGAGGCAGGGACGGCGCGGGCAGGCCGGCCAGATCAATCAACATGGGGAGCAAATCCTCGACCGTGGCGAACTGTGGACGCTCGCCGGGCGGGATTTTTCCGGGCCAGCGCACGAGCAGCGGCTCGCGGATGCCGTTCTCCCAGGCGGTCGCCTTGCTGCCACGGAGTTTCGCCACGTTGCGGCTGGCAACATCCTCCTCCGACGATTCCTTGTAGGAGGGCCCGTTGTCGCTGAAAAACACGACGATGGTTCCCTCTGGAATTCCCTCCAGCAGGCGTCCGACTGCGGCGTCCATCTGCGTGACGCACCCGTAAAACTCCGCCAGCTTTTGCGAGCACCCCTCCTTCAGATAGGGGGCCGAGAATTTTTCATCGCAGATCCACGGCAGGTGCGGAACGATGAAGGCGACGGTCGCCCACCAGGACTTGTCCCCCTGTTCCCGGATCCATCCGAGTGCCTGGTCCACATTGATGTCACAGGTCCAGCCCTTCATGTCATCCGAGCCGCTCTTGTGTGCGATGGTTGGATCATGGTGGACATAGCCGCCGGAAATGGTGAACGCGTCGTCACACCCGCGCTCCCATGGTGTCACCTCAAGGACATACGTGCTGTCGCGCTTTCCGAAATACCCCGTGCCGTAGCCGGCAGACTGGAAGAACTTCGGCATGATTGTTTCGTCACGCAGGGTGTAGCCGCGGCTGCCGACCCCCCAAACTCCGACGGAAAGGTGGTTGCGCCCGGTCAGAAACGACGAACGGGTCGGAGAACAGGCGGGAGCCACCACGAAATTTTTGAAAACCGCCGATTGCGAGGCAAGCCGGTCGATGTTGGGCGTCTTGACAACATGATTCCCCATGAAACCGAAGTCTCCATACCCCTGATCGTCAGCGATGATCACCAGGACGTTGGGCGATGGAGTCGCGGCACGGCCCACCCCCATCACACTGTGCAGAACCAAGGCAATCAACACGGTGAAAACATATCCCGGTCGCCGGCTTCTGACATGAATGGATTGAAAACAACGCATCAAAAACTTATCAAACCCTCCAACTCCTGAAGAGTTTCAAGATATTTTGCCGCCGCCGGGGGAAAAGTTCTGTTCAAGGGAGAGAACTCCATCCCTGAAACGCAGCTTACTGGGAAAGCGCGGCTTTTTTTGCCGCTTTCTTTGTCGTTCCCGGCTCGGGCGGAAGTTTGAATTCCTCGGGAGTTTTGATGCGCGGAAAATCTCCGCCGTGCAGGACATATTCCTCCCAGTCGGATAAAATCGGCTTCCACTCGGACAGGGTGCGCGTGGGATATTTGGGAGACCAGCCGGAATGGCGGAAGTCCTCGCTCACGCCCGGATCGCCGACGGACTTCCTCCACTGCTCGAGGGCGGCACGCAATTCCTGAAGCACACCAGCATAGGCCGGATCCGCCGCCAGGTTATGAATTTCATCGGGATCCTTGCGCATGTCATAGAGTTCTTCAGGCGGTTTGCCCGGCTGCATGAAGACATCCTGAGCCGGCGGCAGTTTTCCCTCCAAATGCAGAACATTCATCAACGCAAGCCCGGGGTAGGACGCTTCCTTGTAGCTGTTGAACTGGGCATAGGGGCGCTCGGGCATGAGGTTGAGGATGTATTTGTAATCCTGCGAACGCACGGCCCTCATCGCATCGTGCGTGTCGTCCATTTTGTCCCGTCCCGCAAAAATGAAGCGCCGGGACCCGCCGGTGGAATCAAGGATGTTTCTGCCCTGCATATCCGGAGGAATCGGCAATCCCGCCAGCGCCAGGATCGTGGGGGCGATGTCGATGTTCGAGACCAGCCCCTCCTCCACGCTGCCGGGCTTGATGGAGGCCGGCCAGCGGATGATGAGCGGAATGTGAATGCCCTCATCGTAAAGGAACTGCTTCCCGCGCGGGAGCGCGATGCCATGGTCGGCGGTCACGACGATGATCGTGTTGTCGTAAAGCCCCTCGCTTTTCAGGCGCTCGATCATTTCCCCGAAATGCCGGTCATCAATCTGCGCACTCTCCAGGCCCATCGCCCAATCCGCGCGGGTCATCGGTGTGTCCGGATACCAGGCGGGAAGGGTCACCAGCGCCGGATCAACCGGATGCCCGGGGTCGTGCTGCCACTTGCGATGGGTGTCCGAAAATGTCGCGTGGGCGAAGAACGGCTGCCCGGGCTTGCGCTCGCTCCAGTCTTTTCCCAGGTAGATTTCGTTTTTTGAAAACTTGAAATTCAAATCGATTTTGTCAGCCTGGTGGTAGGAGCAGCATCCCAGTGCGGTAAAGTAGCCCGCGTCGCGGAAAATTTGCGGCAGGGATTTGACGCCGGGCGGCAAATCCTGCTTGTCGGCCGGAGCGACGCGGTGCTGCTCGGAGTGAATCGAATACTGGCTGATTCCGGTCATGAGCGTGGAACGCCCGACCGAGCAGACCGGTGCCATCGAAAAGCAATTTCTGTAAACGCACCCTTCCGAAGCCAGCTTGTCCAGGTTCGGAGTGGAGACTTCCTTGAGCCCGTAACAGCCCAGATAGGGGCCCCAATCCTCAAGAATGATCAGCAGGATATTTGGCCGGGCCGGACCGGTTTCTGCGGAACGCAACACGGCCGGGGAACAAAGCAGAAGGGCTGCCAGGAGGAGGTGTTTCATACGGAGGAGGAATCAATACGCGCTTCGTGCTTGAAAGAATACCATCATTTCAAATGAAGTCACCGGAAGAAGATCACCTGCAACTTTCGGGTTGTCGCCGTGTTGAAGTTATCCTACCGATAAACGGGCGATGGATTTCCGCCTGTTCCCTCCCGGGGGACGAACCGCACCACCGGTGCCGATGATTCCTACAAATCGTAGGTCCATCATGTCTCAAACTCACACCCCAGATAGCAGTTGCTCAAGTTTGCAGGAGCACCTTCTCCAAATACCCGCCGCAGGGATGCCGGGATGCTGCGTGTTTTCGGCTTTGGCAATCTTGGTTGTGTTCTCGGGTTGCAGTTCTTCCGCTCAAAGAGAGAAAATTCCCAAATCGGGCAGTTCCGCCATCACCCAGCCGCGCATTCTGGCGGAAAGCCGGATTGCAATGAGTTCGTCGCGATCCTTGAGCGATCCCGGCCTGAAAGCATTTCTGGAAGCGAATCATCTTGGCGGAGTATGGCCCCGCAAGACATGGGATTTGGACTCGCTCACACTGGCGGCGCTTTATTATCACCCGGACATTGATGCGGCCCTCGCCAGTTGGGAGGGAACACAGGCTGCGCGACAGACAGCCGGGGAGTTGCCGAACCCCGAGTTGGAACTTTCTCCCGGTTATTACAGCCGGGTGACGAGCACCACCTCACCGCCCTGGATCGACGGGCTGAACCTGAACATCCTTTTTGAGACAGCCGGCAAACGCGGTTACCGGATGGCTGAAGCGGGACATGTCTCCGACGCGGCAAAGCTGGCCATCGCCACGACCGCATGGCAGGTGCGCTCACGTCTTCGCTCGGCTCTTGTCGAGTATTCCGCCGCGCAAAATCTGACCGGGTTGCTCAAGCTTCAGCAACAGACACAGCAGGACAATCTCTCCCTGCTCGAGTCGCAAAAACAAAGCGGCGATCTCTCCGCTGCCGTGGTGGCCCGTGATCGTATCGCTTTCAACAATTCCCTGATGGCTGTTCATGATGCAGATGCCCGGGCAGCAGTGGCTCGCATCGCTCTTGCCGAGGCCATCGGGCTCACCACCGCTGCGATGGATGGTGTGAGCATTTCATTCGATGGACTGGATGCCATCCCACCGGTGACCGACCTCGCACAGGCGCGGCGTCTTGCTTTGTTCCACCGGGCCGATGTTTTGTCTGCGGTCGCGCAATATGCCGCTGCGGACTCCGCAGTGAAACTCGCAACCGCCAGGCAATACCCCGACATCCATCTCATCCCGAGCTACGAATACGATCAGGGACAGGAAAAATGGAAATTGGGATTCTCGGTCGAACTTCCTGTGCTCAACCAACATCAGGGGCCGGTGGCGGAAGCCAAAGCCAGATGCTCGGAGGCAGAAGCCAAAGTCAACGCGGCGCAATCCAAGGCGCTTTCCGAAGTGGAACGCAGCCTGGCTGCCTTTCAATCCGCCCGCGCGAAGGCTGTCACTGCCAACAAGCTGCAAAGCGAATTGGAAGCCCAGGAGAAGCGTCTGGGCGGAATGCTCGCTGCAGGAGGAATATCCCGCCAGGAATTTGTCTCAACTCAACTCGAACTCGCTTCCAGTCGGATTTCCCGCCTGGAAGCCGCCGTGCAAATGCAACAGGCCCTCGGGCAACTCGAAGCGGCCACGCAATCTCCCATGCGCTGGGACGCCTCCATGAGAAGTCTTTCCAAACCTTCAAAGACCCTATGAATCCGTCAATGAAAACGCCTCTTTTTTGCTGCCTTTCTCTTTTGTCGCAACTTGCCTGCACACCAGCTGGAGAAGAAGAGTCCCGGCAAACGATGGTCGCCGTTCAAACCGCTCCCGTGGTTCGCGCCGACCTGCACCGGATCGTCACGCTTTATGGCAATGTTGTTCCCGCACCGGCGCGGAATGGTGGAACGAGTGCGGGAGCCCGGCTCTCCGCGACAACGCCCGGTGTGCTGGCCGCCGTGGAGTGCCACGAGGGACAAAAGGTCAAGAAAGGCGACATCCTGTTCCGGATCGACAGCCGGGTGGTTGATGTGGAGCGGGATTTCGCACGCAAGAATCTCGAGCGACAAAAAAAGCTTCTTCCACTCGGCGGCGCATCGGAAAAATCCGTGCAGGAAGCCGAAGCCCAGCTCGGATCCGCCGAAGCCCGCGGAATGTTGCTTCGCGTCGAGGCTCCTTTCGACGGTGTCATCACCCGCATCAACGTCCAACCCGGTGAGGCGGTGGAAACGACCACGGTGCTCGGAGAAATCCTCGACCCTTCCCGGCTGGTGGTCACTGCCGCAGTTCCGGCGCGGGAGGCCGCGGAAGTGGTTGCGGGAATGCCTGTGGAATTTATGGCCGATGGAAAAGCATCACCCCTTCCAGGGGCTGTCGAGTTTGTCAGTCCGGACATTGATCCGGCGACGAACTCCCTGCTGGCCCGCCTCTCCGTGCCCCCCGACTCCGGATTGAGGGCCGGGGAATTCATCCAGGTGCGTGTGCTCAGCGAAGCAAGACCCGGTGTGCTCGCGGTGCCCAAAAGCAGCGTCTATACCGCTCCCGACGGGATCACGACGCTCTCCATCGTCAAAGACAACAAGGCCATCCGCAAAGAAGTGAAGACGGGATTGCGCGACGGGGATCTCGTGGAAATTTCCGGCGACGATCTCTCCGAAGGTCAGACGGTTGTCACAGTCGGTTCCTACGCGCTGCCCGACGGCGCGGGGGTGCGCGTGGTCAATCCCGAAACCAGGCAGCCCTGACCCCATGTCCAATACACCTCCAGAGACGCACGGGTTCGGAGCGTTCGGCATCCATCACCGGCTGAGCATCATCTTCATCACGCTGGCGCTCTGCGCAGCGGGAATTTATTGCGCGTTGCGGATGCCTTCGTCGGTTTTTCCCGAGACCGAATTCCCCCGATGCGTCATCCTGATCGACAACGGAGTCATGCCCGCGGATGAGATGATGGCCACCATCACCCGTCCGGTCGAAGAGGCGATGAAGGACATTCCCGGGGTGGTGCAGGTGCGCTCGGCCACGGGGCGCGGAAGCGCGGAGGTGAATGTGTTTTTCAACTGGCAGGTCAACATGGTTGAGAGCGAGCTTTACGTGCTCAACCGCGTTTCCCAACTCAAGGCCTCGCTGCCCCAGACGGCAAAAACCACCGTCTGGCGTCTCACGTTCAATGCCTTTCCGATCATTGGCGTGAGCCTCACCAGTCCGAAGCGGGATCTGACCGCCCTCTGGGAAATGGCCCGCTACGATCTCAAACCGCGCTTCCTCCGCATCCCCGGTATCGCCCGGGTCGATATCGTGGGTGGCCGGGCCCCGGAATACCACATCGTTGTCGATCCGGTGAAAATGGCCGCCGCCAATCTCGCCCTCACCGACGTCACAACCGCACTCGAAAAAAACAACCTGGTCGCCCCGGCGGGCTTCCACATGGAGAACTACACGATCTACCTCGCCCTCGTGGACAGCCGGGTGAAGACCATTGCGGACATCGAGGATTTTGTCGTGAGGATGAAGGATAACCGCCCGGTTCGCGTTCGCGACTTTGCCCGTGTCGAACGCGGTCCCGAACCCGTCTTCAACGTGGTCAATGCCCAGGGACGCCGGGCCGTCCTGATGAACATCCGCGCCCAACCCACGGGCAGCAGCATTTTGAACATCGCATCGGCCCTCAAGGAGCAGATCGCAGAACTCCGCCGCACACTCCCCCCCGACATGGAACTTTCGTTCTACTACGACCAATCGCTGCTCGTGCGCGAGTCGGTCGGCAGCGCATGGGAGGCGATCATTGTCGGACTCGTCTTCGCGGTCGTCATCCTTTACCTCTTCCTGAAAAACTGGGGCAGCGTGATGACCGCCATCGTGGTGATCCCGGTTTCCGTGCTGGCAACAATCGTCGTCATGCTGGTCTCACACCTCACGTTCAACCTGATGACCCTCGGCGGAATCGCCGCCGCCATCGGGCTGATCATTGACGATGCGATTGTCGTTGTCGAAGCCATCTACTCGAAAATTGCCAGGGGTGTCCCACGGCTGGAAGCCATCACGACGGCCATGAATGAAATCCTGCGCCCGCTCGTCGGCTCCACCCTCACTCCGGTTGTGGTATTCATCCCTCTGGCGTTTCTGGATGGTGTGACGGGGGTGTTTTTTCGATCGCTCGCCCTGACAATGGCCGTGGCGCTGCTCACCTCGCTTGTGCTGGCCATCACCCTGACCCCGGCACTCGCCTCGCTTTTTCTCCGCGACCGCAATCATCTTGTGCACGGCCACTCTCCCGACGGGGAGGAAGGGGGCTTTCTGTTGCGTCCCCTCCTGCGGGTATTCGACCGGGTCATGCGCCTCGCACTGCGTGCCCGGTGGGTCACCCTGGCGATCTGCATCTGCATTGCGATTGCCGGATGGAAAATCTATGGGCATTTACCGAGCGGATTCATGCCCGACATGGACGAGGGCGGGTTTGTCATTGACTGCCTGACTCCCTGGGGCACCAGCCTCGATGAGACGGATCGCATGATGCAGGAGGCTGAAAAAATCCTCCAGTCCACACCCGAGGTGGAGGGATACTCCCGCCGCACGGGTGCGCGTCTCGCACTCGCCATCGCGGAGCCGAACAAGGGTGACTTTCTGGTCAAGCTCCGCCCCGATCGCAAGCGCAGCACCGAGGAGATCAAAAGTGAATTGCGGGAGAAGTTCAATGCCGCCCTGCCCGGTGTGGAATGGGAGTTCCCCGGCATCCTCGGCGATCTGCTTGGCGATCTCACCGAATCTCCCAATCCCATCGAGATCAAACTTTTTTCAAACGACACCGCGTGGTTGATGAAAAAAGCCCCGGAAATCAAGGACGCCATCTCGAATATCCGCGGAGTGGTCGATCTCAAGGATGGACTCAAAATGACCGGTCCAACAATCAGTTTCCGCGTGCGGCCCATGGACGCGCTGCGACTCGGATTCACAAGCGACGATGTCGCCACCGCCATCAACACTGCCATGCTTGGGCAAACCGCTTCCTCGGTCCTCGAAGGGGATCGCGTTGTGGAAATCCGCGTTCTCACCGACCCCGCGAGCATTTCCCGAATCGACACCCTTCGCGATCTTCCCCTTCGGACCCCGGATGGCCACCTCGTCAAACTTTCGGAGGTGGTTGACATCACCTATGAACCCGGCCAGCTCGAGCTGCGCCGCGAGGACTTGCGACAACTCGTTGCCGTCACCGCCGCATTGGAGGACCGCGATCTCGGCGGCGGCATCGCCGAGATCAAGAATGTCCTCTCCAAGAACAAAACCATCCCTCCCGGCACCATCGAGTTCGGCGGACTCTTCCATCAGCAGCAGGAAAGCTTTCGCAACCTGCTTATGGTTCTTCTGGTCGGCATCGCATTGGTATTCACCGTGCAGCTCATCGAATTCCGCTCGTTCCGTGAACCGGTGGCGATTGTTGCGGGATCGGTTCTCTCCCTTTTTGGGACGGTTGCCGCGCTCGCCCTCACAGGCACCACACTGAATATCGTCAGCTTCCTTGGAGCGATCATCGGTGTGGGAATCGTTGCCAAGAATGGCATCCTCATGCTCGATCTGGTCGGGCATCATGTCGCTGATGGCTGTGGGATCGAGGATGCGCTCGTGCGTTCCGGGCACCGGCGGCTGCGGCCCATTCTGATGACATCGCTTGCCACCATGCTGGCGATGCTTCCGCTTGCCTGGGGAATCGGTCACGGGGCCGACATGCTTCGCCCACTCGCCATCGGCATCATCGGAGCGCTTTGCATATCGATTCTTTTCTCGCTCATCGCGACCCCGACGGTTTATTTCATCATCAAAGGGCTGAAAGCATGAAGCCCGTTGATTTTCAGGAAGATCACCTGCAACTTTCGGGTTGTCGCCGTGTTGAAGTTATCCTACCGATAAACGGGCGGTGGATTTCCGCCTGTTCCCTTCCGGGGGGACGAACTGCACCACTGGTGCCGATGATTCCTGCCAATCGTGGGATCCCATGCCTCAATTGAATCAAAACATCACCACCCTCGGTCAAAAACTGGAAAGCATCCGGAACGCGGTGGGAACAGTCGTCGTCGGTCAGCATGACTTGCTGGAAAAACTGCTGACCGCCCTCATTTGCAACGGACATGTCCTGATCGAGGGGGTGCCGGGCATCGCCAAGACCCTCATGGTCAACTCGCTGGCCCAGGCGCTGAACGCCCACTTCAGCCGGATCCAGTTCACTCCGGACCTGCTTCCCGGGGATTTGACCGGCACGCAGATCTATCGCAGCGAGACCCATTCCTTCGAAACGGAAAAGGGTCCTGTTTTTGCGAACCTTGTCCTGGCGGACGAAATCAACCGCTCGCCGGCAAAGGTTCAGAGCGCCCTGTTGGAGGCCATGCAGGAACACCAGGTCACCCTGGGACGGGAAACCCACAAACTTCCCGAGCCGTTCATGGTTCTGGCCACCCAGAACCCGATCGAACAGGAAGGGACTTACGCCCTGCCGGAAGCACAGGTGGACCGTTTCATGTTCAAGCTCATCACCGGGTATCCCAGTCCGGAGGAGGAAATGGAAATCCTCCGCCGCATGGCCCGCACCCGGCCCGTGACTTCGGTCGAACCGGTCGCATCGCTCGACGACATCCTTTCCATGCGGGAGGTTCTCGACCGGATCCACCTCGACGAAAAGGCGGCGGCCTACATCCTCCGCCTGGTTGCCGCCACCCGTGATCCGGGACTCTTCGGCCTCGGGGAACTCAAGCCGTTCATCCGCTTCGGCGCCTCGCCGCGCGCATCAATCTACCTCGCGCTTGCCGCCCGCGGCCATGCCCTCGTCCGGGGACGGGATTATGTTGTTCCGGACGACATCAAGGCGATGCTGCACGATGTTGTCCGCCATCGCATCGCGATCAGCTACCGGGCCGAGGCCGAGGGCTTGGATTCCGACGCCCTGCTCGACCGGATGGTCGCGCGGGTGCCGGTGACAGAGGATTGATCCCGATGCGGGTGCCGGCCATCGAGCAGAAACTGCAGCAGCTTCAATTGCGGACCCGCTTTCCGGTCGAGCATCTGCTCGCCGGCGAATACCGGAGCGTCTTCAAGGGAAGCGGCATGGATTTTGATGAAATCCGCCCATACAATCCGGGCGACGAAGTGGGCGCGATCGATTGGAATGTCACCGCGCGCACCGGAAGGCCCCACATCAAGCGCTATATCGAAGAGCGTGAGCTGGCGGTCTGGCTTCTCGTCGATGCATCCGCCTCCTGCCGCTGCCCGCACCGCGGGCGCACAAAATGGGAGACTCTGAACGAAATCGCAGCCCTCATCGTTCTCTCGGCCGTGCGCAACAACGACCGGGCCGGTCTGATTCTGTTCTCGGATCGCGTCGAGCAGATCATCCCGCCGCGCAAAAGCCGTCAGCACGCCCTGCGGGTCCTCGCCGGCCTTGTCGAGGCCGAACCGGCAAGCACCCGCACCGATCCCAAGCCGGCTCTCGATGCGCTGGCCCACCTGGCGCGCAGGCGCACGCTGGTGTTTCTGCTCTCCGATTTTCTCTTTGATATCGACCGGCGCCTGCTCGGTCCGGCTGGGTTCCGTCAGGATCTCGTCGCGATCGCAGTCAACCATCCGTCGGAATCCAACCCTCCGGCCTGCGGCCTGGCATACGTGGCCGACTCGGAATCCGGGGAGGCCATGCTCTGCGATCTGGGCGGGGAGAGCCGGGAAAACTACCGCCGCGCATTCGCCGACCGGCGCGCCGCGCTCCGGGTCGAACTGGATGCCGTCAATGCAGATTTTATCGAGTTTGACACGCACAGCGATTGCGCCGCCGGACTCGCGCGCTTTTTCCGCAGCCGTCTTCGCAAAAGAGCGGATGAAACCGGAGGATAGAACCTTGCCCGGCCCCCCTGCATTCCCTCTCCGCGCGGCGGGTTTCCTGCTCTTCCTCGCGATCCCTGTTCTCGCACTCCGCGGGAGCGAGCCTCCGGTGCTGAGGTGTGAACCGCAGTCCCTCGCCGGGGTGCCGGGTGAGCCGCTGAAGGTCAGGCTGACCGTCGAGTCCCGGTCCGCAGCTCCCGTGATTCTCCACATTCCGGAATCCCCCCTGCTGACTCTGCGTGCCGTCGAGAAATTCCCGCTTCGTCTGTTGAAGGAAAAAACCATCGTGCAGGAACGCATCGTGATCTGGCAGGGCCTGGAAGCGGGAACGGTCACCCTGGACAACCTTTCCGCCGAGATCGAGAGGACGCGGTTTTCATTCCCCCCGGTCAAAATCACCGTCGTGGAGGCTCCCCTGAAAAAATGAATTTCGTTCATCCATGGGTCCTCCTGATGCTCCCGGCGGCCCTTTTTTTTCTCAGGGAGGCCAAGCCGGTCGCCATCACGGTATCCAGCCTCTCGGACTGGCGGGAGGCTCCCTCATCATGGAAAATCCGGTGGCGCGGACGTCTGCGGTTTTTCCACGCCGCAGCGTTTGCCCTTCTTGTCACCGCCCTTGCGGGACCGCGGCTCGAGTGGAAGTCGGGGGAGGAAATCCGGCAGGGCGTTGCCATCGAGATCCTGTTCGACTGCTCTTTCAGCATGAGCGAGACCATCACCGCGGCGGATGGAGACAAGCTGCCGCGTCTCGACGCAGGGAAAAAGGCCCTCGAAACCTTCATCAACAACCGGCGCGACGACCTCACCGGCCTGATCTCCTTCGCCCGCTATGCGGACACCCGCTCCCCACTGACCTTCGGGCACGATGCCCTGGTGGAAATCGTGCGGGAGCTGGCCGTGCAGGATCTCCCCAACGAGGACGGCACCGCCTATGGCGATGCCCTCTTTCTCGCCTGCGCCCGGCTCAGGCAGATGGACGATTGGAAGCAGAACGCCCGCAATTCGCCGGATCCGATCCGGAGCAAGGTCATCGTCCTCTTCACCGACGGCGAGAACAATTGCGGCCTGCATCTTCCGATGGAGGCGGCGGCGCTCGCAAAAAAGTGGGGCATCCGGATCTACTGCATCAAAATGTCGGACAGCGACGGGCGCGCCCCCACCAAGACCGCCCCCACCGGCGTGCAGCTCAACGATGCGGAGAGGATGCTGCAGGCGATCTCGGGGGAGACCGGGGGGGAGTTCTGGAAAATCCATGACGAAAAGCAGCTTGCGGAGGTTTATGAGAACATTGACCGGCTTGAAAAAAGCCGCATCAAAAACACCACGGTCTTCCGAACCGAACACGCGCTGCTTTTCCCCTGGTTTGTTCTTCCGGCGCTTCTCCTTCTGGCTGCCGGGCAGATTCTGGAATCCACCATTTTGAGGGTGGCCGAGGAGGTGGGGGCATGACGTTTCTGGCGCCATGGATGCTCGTGCTGCTTGTCATCATTCCGGTTGTCGACCGGCTGACCTTACGGGGCCGCCGGCTGCAACAGAAAGCCGCGGATCTTCTCCGCGGCGGCGATTCCCTTCCGCGATCCGTTCGTATTCCTGGAAAGGACCGGCTCCTGCTCGCGGCCTGTGGATGCCTGGTTGTCGCCCTTGTGCGACCGGCATGGAATCCCCGCTCCGAGCCGCTCCAGTCCGGAGACCGCGATCTCGTCATCGCTCTGGATGTGTCCCGCAGCATGCTGGCGGCCGATGTTTTTCCCAACCGGCTCGAGGCCGCGCGCATGGCGGTCTTTGAAAGCCTTCCCGCCCTGCGCGACCGGCGGATCGCATTGATCACGTTTGCCGGGTCCGCAACTGTGCGGGCGCCTCTCACCCTGGATCAGGGATTCGTCCGCTACATGCTCGAACGGGTCGAGCCCATGGATGAGAATGTCGGCGGCACCTCCCTTCAAGCAGCCATCGAGAAAGCGGTCAACACGGTTTTCTCAGGCACGGAGCAGGGCCGCCGGGACATGATTATATTCACCGATGGCGAGGACCACATCAGCAATATCGAAAAGACCGCGGAGAAATTGCGCGAGGGGGGCGCGCACGCGCTGATCGTGGGCCTGGGCGACCCGGTCAACGGGGCGCGGATCCCCGACAACAGCGGCGAAAAATCCTGGGTTCAATACAAGGGGGCGGACGTGATCTCGCGGCTCGACAGCGCAACACTTGAAAAGCTCGCCCGGGGGAACCCGGATGTCACCTATTTCCAGGCGGGAACCCGCCCGTTTGATCTGATGAAGCTTTACAAAAAGCTGCCTGCGTCCACCTCCTCACGGGCTGCGGCCGGTGGGCGGGAAATGGTTTACACGGAGGGCGCGCCGTTTTTCATCGCTGCCGCACTCGTCCTCCTGTCTCTCTGGCGGTTTCCCGCCTTGCTGAAGCGCCCGCCGGGCTCCCTCCTCCTTGCGGCTTTGCTTGCGGGTTGCGGTCCCCGCCCGCAAATGGGAGAGGCCGAATTCAAAGCCCACACGCAGCAGGGGCAGCAACACCTCCGCGAGGCATCCGACATCGAAATCGAAAATGACGCCCTCGCGCGGCAGGCGTCCCTCGTCCAGGCCCGGGAGGAATTTCTTCTGGCCGCCATGTTCAAACCGGGTGATGCAGGCACAGCCCGTGAGATTTCCGCCCTGACGGCAGGTATCCACGCACTTGATGAGGCAATCCGGAAGCAGAAGGAGGAGGAGGAAAAGCAGCGCGAGGAGCTCGCGGCAGCAGTCGAACGGTTGAAGGAACTTTTCGCCCGCCAGCTTCATCTGTCCCAAAAATCTCAGCAGCTGGTTCGGAACCGCCCCCCCGTTCCGCCCGAACAGCGCCTCGCGGAGGTGCCTGCTGCCCAGAGCGAGCAAACCGGGGTGAAGGAAGGAACGTCCTCGGTGCTCGAAACCGTTGCATTCTACCAGGAGACAACCAGAAAACTCGTCGCCCAGGCATTTGGAAAGACTGCCGAACCTGCCACCACGGAATTTGACGAGGCGGCTTCCCAGCTCGCCGCGGCAATCGACGCCCAGCGCCGCGCGCTGGAGAATCTGGGCGCGTCAACTCCCGAATGGCGGGCGGTCAACTCCGGATTCCGCGCCGCCGCCGAAAAGATGAAGGTGGCCCTCGACTCGCTGTCCGTCCGGAATTCCTCCCCGCAGGGCGACAACGAAAATGACGACGAAGAAATGGAATGGTCGGATTCCGACGAAGAGGGAAATCTCTCGATGGCCTCCCGCGCGGGGGAATTTAAAACGGCGCTCGAAAACCAGTCGCTGCCGGCGCCGAGCTATACGGCCGAGGAAATTCTCTCCGGCGAAGCAGAAAATCAAAAACAGCGCGCCAGGCAAAAAGCCGCCCATGCCGGTGCCGGAGTGGAGAAGAACTGGTGAAAATTTTCCGCTCCATGCTGATGATTTTCGCGCTGTCGTTGTTCAGCGCTTATTCCGCTGAGCCGACAGTCCGTCCCGTGCCCGAGACGGCAAGCATGTTCGTCCACGAACCCCTCACATTGAGGCTCGAGATAAGAGGGGGGACTCCGGAGCTGCCCTCCCTTCCGGAAACACCCGGGGTCGCCTATTCCACGGCCAGGCACTCCGCCCCCATCATGGCGGGCACGGAGCACGTGGAGATCATCCGGTTCGAAATCGTTCCGGAGAGAATCGGCATTCTCACCATTCCCCCAATCACCGTTCGAATTGACGGCAAGGACATCCAGAGCCAGCCACTGCGTCTGAACATCATGGCTCCACACCCGGCAGCGGGAATGAGCCTCGGAATCTCCATCACTCCTTCGAAGGTTTTTGTCGATCAGGCCGCCACGCTGACTGTGAAGTGGACGAGTCCCGTCGCTTTTTCACAGATCAAAGATCTCGTGCTCGACCTGCCGCTGCTCCGGATGGAACACGTGGACGTTTACCCGCTCGATCCCGGGGTGCCCGAGGTGGAGAGGATCGGGCTGCCGGTCAACCAGCAGCGCGTGATCGCGCAAAAAGGCAGCCTTCCGGACGGCTCGCAGTTTTTGACCTTCGCGTTCCGGATCGTTCCCCGCATCCCTGCGGAATTCCCCTCCTCCGCGGCGACCCTGACTTGCGCGATCCTGCGGGATGAGAAGCCCTCCAACCAATACATCAGCTGTTTCAACAACAGCTTCTTCGAGTCGCCCGATCCCTCCCTGGAGCATTTCGAACAGGTCTATCTCTCCGCTCCCATCCCGGCATGGACTGCAAAAGCGTTCCCGGCAGCCGGACGCAGCGAAAGTTACGCCGGAATTGTCGGGCCCTGCACCGCCTCTGCCACTGTCGAGCCACGCAATCCGGTCGTTGGTCAGCCCATGCTTCTCACCCTCACACTGGAGGGCCTGGATTTTGGCAGATCGGTCAATGCGCTCCCCGCGACCGCGTTCGACGGGTTGAAGCCGGATTTTTTAATCGTCCCGGAACCGCTCCGCGAAACCGAATCGACCTCCTCCCGGACCTTCACCTATGTGGTGCGCCCGCTGCGGGCCGGGCTTGATCAGGTCCCGGCAATTGCGTTCCAATGCTTCAATCCCGCCAATGAAAAATTTGAAACCATCCGGACAGCTCCGATTCCGATCCATGTGGCACCCGATGGCGGGAAGACATTTTACCAACCCGCAGACCAGCCAAACCAAAAGCATCCTGTTTCAATCCCCGGCATCCGGCAGAACCACACCGATCACCCCGTCACGATGAGCGTGTATCAAGTTTTTGAATTTTCCGCCCGGTTCTGGTGGGCGTGCCTCGTCATTCCACCGCTGCTCTGGTTCTTCTTGCGTCCGTGGTTCCGCCACCTCGACCTGTGCCGCGCGAGCCGGGCCTACCGTCGCGCCGCACGGGCGGAGCGGAACTTCCGGAAGGCGTGTTCCAAAAACGAGGATTCGGCGTGGAGGCATTTCCTTGCGGACCGGCTCGGGCTTGAGGCCTCAGCCGTCACTTCGGACAGCGTGGTTGACGAGCTCAGGAACCGGCGGGTGGATCCTGTCCTCATCGAGGCGGTCCGGGAGCGATTTGAGCGACAGGATGCGGCTGATTATTCCCGGGTGCCTGTCACCGCCCCGGAGGCTCCTTCGACCCGCACCCTCGTTCAGCGCCTCCAGAAGGCGACGCATCCTGTGCTCTTTCTTCTGGTGTTCCTCCCGGTCCTCGCCCTTGCAAAATCTCCTGCTGACTTCTTTGACAAAGCCATCCAGTTGCGCGCGGAAAAACCCGACGAGGCCCGCCCCCTTTTCGCGCGGGCAGCTCTCGGATTCGAAGCGAAGGGACAGTTCCTCAACGCGGCGAACAGCTGGTTTTTTTCCGGGGAAGACGGGAGAGCGCTGGCAAATTACCTTGCCGCGCGGTCGCGGGCGCCGTTCGACCGGCAGATCCGCGAGAGCATCGCATTCATCCGGGCACAGAATGCGGGCGCTTTCAGTTCCCCTTCCGGTGCCACGTCGTTCTGGAGCGAATTCTGCCGATGGCAACCCTCTTTGCGTGTCGGCTTGATCCTGCTGATATATCTTGTCGGCTGGCTTCTGTGGTTTGCCTCCCGGCTCGCGGGATTCCGCATCCATCGCGCCACATGGATTGCGCTGGAGTTGGCGGCAGCCTTCCCCGCCGTCTCGCTCGCGGCTTCGCTTCTTCACCCCCGCGAGGGTGTGGTCATTCAACAGGCAACCGCACGTCTCGGACCCGGCTATGCCTACGATCCCGCATTCAAGGAACCTCTCACGGCCGCCACGGAATTCCTCTGGATGGAAACCCGTGCCGGCTGGATCCGTGCAAGGTTCCCGGGCGATACAGGGGCCTGGATCGAGGCCCCGTCCGCCCGGCAGGTGCCATAGATCCCGGCTTGCGGATTTCGGCGGTTTTTATCATGGCCGCCAGCTGGGGAAATGCCTTTTCGGGACCTCGATCAAAGTCGTCTTAGGTCCGCGATGACGGAAGCGTGTTTGATCATCTCAACGCGAACAGCAGCGGCAAGGACCGCGATTCGCTGGAGTCACTCCGCCGGGGAGGAACCCCAGATGAACATTTTGGCGGGTCCATCTTTGAATTTTTCCGACGGCACGGGGTATTGGAACTTCTCCGGCTTTTCCGTGGGATGCGGCCATTTGGACACTTTTTCGCGCGTCTCACGGTCAAATCCGTCGGGAGTGATTTGTTTCGGGTCAAACTCATCTCCTGTATCGCTCCGCCACTTGTCCAACGCCTCCCGCATCTTTTTAAGAACCGGCGCATATTCGGAATCACCTGCCAGGTTGTGCATTTCAAAGGGATCCTTCAGCGTGTCGTAGAGTTCTTCAGGCGGACGGGGCGCTTCAAAGCAGGTGGATTGCTGCGGAGGAAGTGTCCCGCTGGCATGGAGCTTCTTCATGACATCCCATGTGGGGGATTTGCAGGCATCCGCCGGCGGAGTTCCGGGCAGATCGGGGCGCAGGTTGCGGATGTAATTGAAGCGGTCGCTTCGGACGCCACGTTCACAGCCGGCAAAATCGTGCCAGTTGTGTTCCGCAAAAGCATAGTCCCGGATCGTGGCACCGGGATTGTGGAGGATTGGCAGAAAGCTTTTTCCCTGGAAGCCCTGCAGCGGGGCGAGCCCGGCCACCTCCAACACGGTGGGCGCGACGTCCACGGAACTGACCAGACTGTCCGTGTGGCTGCCGGACTTGGCCATCTTCGGATAGCGCACGATAAACGGCGTCTTGACGCCACTGTCGTAAACCGTCGTCTTGTCCCGTGGGAAAGGCCGCCCGTTGTCCGACAGAAACAGAATGAACGTGTTGTCCAGCACGCCCTGGCTCTGGAGCTCGGCGAGCACTTTGCCGATGGAGGTGTCCAGCCGGGAGATTTCGTCGTAATACATCGCCAGATCGCCGCGAGTCTCCGGGCAATCGGGCAGGTAGGGGGGGACGGTCACCTTGTCCGGCGGGTTGGCCGGGTCGAAGGTGTTCGGCATGAAAGGCCGGTGCGCATCGTGGGATGCGAACCACAGGAAAAACGGCTTGTCCTTCGGACGGTTTTTCAGCACATCCACCCAGAGTTCGCTCCCGCTCGGGACCGAGTCCTTGACCAGATCGTATTGTTTGTAACCGGCATCGCCCCAGGGATGCCATTTGCCCACGCTGGCGGTCCAGTATCCCGCCTTCCGCAGCGGGGTGCTCATCAAGACCGCGTCTTCCGGCCACGGCAGGTGCAGTTCGCCGCACCCTGTGGAATGCGGGTAGCGCCCAGTCAGGATGCTGGCCCGGCTCGGGCTGCACGAACTGCATGTCAGCCATGCCTTGTCAAAGCGCATTCCCTCGCCCGCCAGCCGGTCGAGATTCGGCGTGTGGATTTCCTTGTTGCCGTAGGGGCCGAGATCCTCACAGCCCACATCGTCGGCGATGATCACGAGAATGTTCGGCCGCGGAGTCTCCGTGGCGGCAAGTCCGGAGACGACCATGCCGCCCGCCAAAAAAGCCGGGAGAAGGAAGGTTGCTTTCATCATTTTTGTTTTGGGGAAAACTGTTTGGGGTGGATGAAAAAGGCAACCATACCATGCGTTTGACAGGTTGCAATGGCTGATGGTTCCTGACTCACGATTTTTCCATCTTCCGTTCCGGCATCAACCGCCGGCCATCGCGTTCCACGCACCAGCAGAACGGGAAACCTTCACTCCCACCCCAGAGGCATGGACGCCTGTCCGCTCAGCCATTCTTCGATTTTGCCTTTGGGAACACCTTTCCCGTCTCGCGGTCGAAGCGGTCTTCGGTCCGGGGTGACGGAATCGTGTCGCGCTTCTCTTCTCTCCACGCATCCAAATGTCCCCGGAGTTTTTTCAGGGTTTCGGAATATTCCGGATTGCCCGCGAGGTTTTTCAGTTCCTGCGGATCGGCGGTCACATCGTAGAGTTCCTCCTCCGGTCGCGGCTTGATGAAGCAGGTCCTCTGCTCGGGAGTCAACTGCCCCGCATCGCGCAGGCGGCGCATTTCCTGAAAAGTCAATCCCTTGACAGCGTCAGCGGGAGGGGTTCCGGGCAGATCGGGCCAGAAGTTCCGGATGTATTTGTATTTCGGCGTCCGCACGGCCCTTTCATACGCGGCAAAATCATGCCAGTTGTGCTCGGCAAAAATCTTGTCCCGAATCGTTCCCTTCGGGTCGTCAAGCAGCCGGACATACGACTTTCCCTGAAAGGTCTTCGGGCTTGGAACCCCGGCCAGTTCCAGGATCGTCGGCGCAAGATCCACCGAGCTGACCAGGCTCCCGCATGTGCTGCCCGGCTTGATGTGCCCGGGCCACTGCACGAGCAGGGGCGACTTGATCCCGCTGTCATACACGCTCGTCTTGCAGCGGGGGAACGGGCGGCCGTTGTCGGTGATGAAGAAGACCACTGTATTGTCGAGCACCCCCTCCTTTTTCAACTCCTCCATCACCTTCCCGACATAGCCGTCCAGCCTCCCGATTTCGTCGTAATACATGGAGAGATCCTTTCGGGTCGGGGGCGAGTCCGGCAGATACGGCGGCACTTCGGTTTCCCCGGGTTTGTGCGGCACGGCCAGCGTGCCCTCGGAATACGGACGATGGGGATCATGCGCCGCAAACCACATGAAGAAAGGCTTGTCCTTGGGTCTCTCCTGCAAGGTGTTCACCCAGAGTTCACAACCGCTGCCGTCCTTCTTGATGCCCGTGTTGCCGACATTGTCCGTGCGGACCAGGTCGAACCGGTCCTCGACGGCGGGCCCGAGATGCCACTTGCCCGCCTGGGCGGTCCAGTATCCCGACTCCTTGAGTTTCTCGACAAATGTCACCTGCTCTTTCGGAAGCGGCATGTGGAGGCCTTCCGCGCCGGTGCAATGAGGATAACGTCCGGTGATGATGCTGGACCGGCTCGGGCTGCACGAACTGCAGGTATTGAAAGCATTGGTGAACTTCATGCCATCCTTCGCCATCTGGTCGAGGTTCGGCGTCCTGACCCCCTTGCACCCGTAAGGACCGGAATCTTCGGCCCCCAGATCGTCAGCGATGATCAGGATGATATTCGGCTTTGGAGAGGGTTCGGCGGAGCGGGCGTGACCGCAAAGGAACAAGGAAAGGAGAACGGAGAGGGCGGCCTTCATGGGAGAGGGAATATGGAATCCCACGTTTTCCACCCGCGCGCAATGAAGAACTCGTCGCCCGAGAACACGCGCCTCTCCGGGCAACTTTTCCGGTTATTTTCCGGTCTTGAACTCGCCGAAGACATGCGGCAACGGGGCGAGCGCATCAGCCAGGAGCTTCTTCATCTCCGCCAGCTTGCCAGCATGTTCCGGATCGTTTGCCAGGTTGTGCTGTTCGAGCATGTCGGCCTTGAGGTCGTAGAGCTGGTCGGGATCGGCAAAGTTTGGGAAACGGTCCGTGGAGGCTTCTTCGCCACTTTTTTTCCCCTCGCGAAGCGGCTTGACGAGCGAGCTGAACTTTCCCCCCTTCTGCCGGAGGGCCTCCGCCATTTCCTCCGGGAAGCGGATGGCGATGTATTTCCAGCCGTCCGACACGACAGCCCGTCCGAAACCCATTTCGATGAGCACGGGCCGCGCGGCCACCGTGCCACCGGTAAGGCATGGCGCAAAGCTGAGCCCGTCCACAATGGCCTGCGTTGCAGGCGGCAGGGGCGCACCGCACAATTCGAGCAGGGTGGGCGCGACGTCGATGCCCGCCAGCGGGACATCGCAGCGGGAGCCCTCCCTCACATGCCCCGGCCAGCGCACCGTAAACGGCACGCGGGCTCCCTCGTAGCATGTCCACTTGCCGCGGCTCTGTTGGTCGCTCGAAAAAATGACGATGGTGTTCTCCGCCAAACCGAGGTCGTCGAGTTTCTTCAGGATGGCTCCGATACCGTCATCCAACCAGGTTGCCCAGGGGTTGTCAGCCCCGGCCTCCTGAACGCGCCGGAGGACGTCCTCCCGCCACGGCTGCACGCCGAGATGCCAGTCCACCAGCCCCTCCGGCGTGGCGCGCGGGTCGGCTCTGGCAAACCGGTCCCCGCCGCCCCCGTGCGGGATGTTCGGGGCGAAATAGAGGAAGAACGGTTTGGTGCCGCCCTTCTGCTGATCGAGGAATTTCAATGCTCCGGCGGTGAACCACTCCATGTTGCTCTCGTGCTCCCAGAGCGGCTTGGGCAATCCCAGCTGGCTGGCATTGGTCATGTAGATGCTCGACGCGTAGTCCCAACCGATCTCATCGTGCAAATACTTCACAGCCCTTCCATAGGCCGCCCGCACGCGGTCTGCGTTTTCCGGCAGGGCCGGATCCTGCGGGCCGTTGGGTTTGCCGGTGTAATCGGAGATCGGCGGGGACACCACCAGATCGCTGTTCCTGGTCTCGGTCAGATGCCATTTCCCGACGATGCCGGTGGTGTAGCCGGCGTCGTGCAGCGCGCGGGGAAGATCCCACTGGCCGGGCAGGATGTCGGTGTTGAACTCGACACACGCGGGACCGCTGACGGGCCATTTTTCCTGAAGCGACCTGCTGCGGCTGCAAAACTGCCCGGTGAGCAGGGAGTAGCGCGACGGCGTGCAGACGGTCGTCACCATCCGCATCTGCGTGAAATCCATGCTCTCGCCGATGAGCCGGTTGATGTTCGGTGTCAGGGGGGGGACGGATGACCGGGGTTTCCGGGCCCGTCCGGATGCGGCCAGATCAGCGGTGGAGGAGGGATAGGCCAGAGGGTTGTAGGCACCCACCTCGTCAAAATCCAGATCGTCCGTGAAAATGATCAGGACATTGGGCTTTGCAGGAGCCGGCGCGCCGACCTCGGAGCGCAGCACCGGCATCACCGCGACCAGACAGAGGAGGAATTTCTTCATAAATCAGGCGTAGCGGTTTCAACGGCACGGTCGGACCATATCATGGAAGCCATCCCGATCCAAATATCGTGCCCGATCATTTGTCGTTCCGGACCGGAGCCAGTGCCCTCAACAGTTCCTCACGATTCAGGCCGGTGATGCGCGCCCAGCGCTCCTTTTCGATGACCAAGCGGTGCCTGCCGGGAGGCAGATCCACCATTTCCCCTTCGGGAGCCGCATAATACCGGACTTCCCTGCCGGGAGGGACTTCGAGTTCAAAGGCCGCATCCCACGGACGCGTCGGCCAGACGTAGGCCATGGAAAGTCCGTCGCGCTCGAAGACCTTCCCCTGCACCCCCTCCACCGCGATGTCCTGGCTGGCGGGCCCCCGTCTCGGCGTCGCAAAACTCACATGGTATTCGTTGTCCCCCGGTTTGGCGTCCACCTCGAGGATGCCGTTGAGATTTCCCGTGAACGGCGCCCGGATCGGAATGAACCGCGCCGGTCCGCGCACCGACCACCAGCCGTCTCCGGACTTCCACTCGCACGGCAGATCCCAGAGCGCGATCGGGAATGCCTTCTTTCCGACGGACGTCTGAAGTTTAACGGTGACCTCGAGTCCGCCGGGCGTTTCCTTCATCTCGCTGTCAACCTTCATCGGGCGCGTGTCGGTGATCTTCGGCGTCACCGCAAACTTGTCATGCTCGCCCGGCACGAGGAAGCCCACGACGTTGCGGGGGAGCGTGTCATTCCCCCAGTCGGGATAATTCCACGGTTTCGTGTAATCCCAGTGGTATTCCGGCAAAGCCGCCGGCTTTTTGAAGAACGCGGAGTAGCGTGCGTTTTCAATCTGCATCAAATCGGGATATGCCGCCGGCTTCCATGTGGAGGAGATGCTCTCGGTGGCTTTCAGTCCGCACCAGAAATCCGGATCGTAGAAAACGGTCTCCGGAGTCTCGGTGTCATGCCGGCGGTAGAAATCCGCCGCCGCGGCCTGGGAGCAAAAAACCACGTTTCCGGCCCGGGCGCGGCGGACGAGATACTCGATCATCTCCGCGTTGGATTTGGTTGTCATGTCTTCCTGGTTGTCCCGGCTGAACTCGATGCCGATGCTCTGAAAGTATGGAACGCGCTGGTTCTGCACGTTCTGGATGGCCGCATCGATCAGGTCAAAATCCCGCGACATGAAAATTTCATCAGGGACCGAGCGTCCGCCGCCGCCGCCGCCGACCCAGGCCCGTTCCAGCCAGGCCGGCTCGAATACGCCGACTCCATACTCGGTCCACAGAATGGACTTGTCATGCTGGCTGACCATCACCACGCCGTTCGGGCCGCCGCTGCCGGGCTTGCGAAAATCATCCGTCGCCGCGAAGTAGGGCCTCAACGGACGCCCGGTGTGGTTGATTCCCCATGAGCCGTCCTGCCAGTTCTGATGGATGCACATCGAGCCGATCAGCCTCACTCCGGCCTCGCGCGCGATGGCAAGGGTGCGCGTGCCGAATTCGTAGGCGGCGAACCCGATGGCATCGCGGTCAAATCCCGCCATGCCCGCCAGCTCGATGGCGGCTTGGAACACCGCCCGCTGCACCTCTTCCGGCTCAAGGAGGAATTGCACCGGGATCGGTGCCGGCCAGCCGCTGCGCCCGGCGTAGTTTCCCTGAAGAATCTGGAGATTCGGACTCGCTCCGCGACGGCGGAATTCCCGGCTGCGGTTGGTCCAATCCTTCGCCGATATCGGCGTCTTGCGCACACCCAAAGGTCCGCCGAGCAGGCTCACCACCGATTCCTCCCAATAGTCATAGGGCAGATGATAGCGCTCAAACTCCACATTCGGCCTGCCGGCGGTGAAGTGGAACATCACGACCAGGGTTTTCAAATCGGTCACCGCGAAACTCCGCCAGAATTCCCCGATATCGCCGCCGATGTCGCACCGCCATTTGACGAGGTGCTGGCCGACCGGCAGGTCCTTCAACGCAAGTTCCGTTGTGTAGCGCGTGAGGGTGCCGGACTGCTCGTTGGCCTTCCAGTCGAGCGTCAGGCTTTGCTTTTTCACGACATCAGGCTGGAGATAGTTTGCCTCCAACTCGACCTGCGGATTGGGCGGAGTCGCTGCCCAGGCCTCGACGGTGAGCGAGACCGGTTCGCCCTGCAACGTCAGTTCGGGAACCACGCGGAACCGAACGGGAGCGGCCTTTTTGACATCGTCGGCGATTTTCTCGAATGCGCCTCGCAGCCTTGTCATTTCGGATTCGATTCCCGCCACGGTCGCGCCGGTTGCTCCACCAAGGGTTTTTTCGGAGCGAAAATTTCCCTCCTGTAAAACCTGCAGCGACACGAGGCGGTTGCCATCCTTTTCCTCGCGATAGACCGCATTCAGACAGGGCGTGCCCGGCTTCAACCGCGCGGGATCGAATGGCACGTCCCGATTCAATTGCGCGCGATGAGCGGGTTTTGTTGCAACCAGCGCCCACCGCTCGCCGTTGACATCCAGCTCGTAGCAAGCGTCGTGTTTCGCGGTGAGGACGCGCTTGGGAAAATCCGGTTTCGCATCCGCGACCGGCACGCGCACCAGCTTGCAACGGAACAAGGACTTTTCCTTGACCGGACCGGCCTGGTCCGGAGGCTTCGCTCCCTCCGGCAGCGGGCGGATCAGCCCCACATCGGTCAACATCTTCTTCTCCGCATCCACAGAGGCTGCCCAGCACTCGACCCAATCCTCCGGCAAATCATCAATGTCGTATTTGATGTTGGCCGCGAACGTGGTTTTGTCGTCCCAGACGGTTTCGGCGACAAAACCGGTCGGCTTGTGGCGCAGGGTCACGGCCTTTCTCCCGGGGTCAACCGCATCCACCACGGCCTGGAACTTTCGCTCGACCGGCTTCCCGGCGGAATCATCCGCTCCGGCAGCCGAAAAAAGCGCCTGCGCGGAAAGAGACAAAAACAGAAGAGTGATTTTCAAAAGGGGGGCTTCATGGGTTGTCTAAATGGACACTTTCGGGGCGCTGCATGGCAAGCCTCTCCTGTTGGGACGGAGGCGGTTTCATGCGAAACGCCGCGGGAGAATCAGGAGATCTCCCGACGATGCGCTCCTGCCTGACCCATTGCCAACACCGCTGATCTCACCGGCTACGGTGACATCCATCAGTTCTCCCGGCAGTTCAAAAAATGCTTCGCCCTCAACCCGCGAAACTACCGCGCCGCCCATTTATGCGCCACTGACCAGGACGGCCCCGCCCGGCATTGAAGCAATCCTCAATGAAGCGGGCGGCGCGCACGAATTTCTCCCCGTTCCCCCTTGCTTGTGACGTCCCCCGTGCTTCACCGGCTGGAGGGCCAGCAAGAGGAGGAGAAGGATTCCTGCGCCGAGTCCGGCAAGGAGCGGCCAGGCCTTCCGCCGCGCGGCGACCTGCCAGAACCACCGCCAGTGGAGCGCGAGGTGAGTGAGAATGAGCGCAAGGAACGCATAGGAAAGCCAGGTGTGGATATCCCCCCACTCGTGCCGGGAGAGTCCGGCAGCCGAGAGCCCCTGTCCCCCGCGCGAACCCGGCGGCAGTCGGAACGCCAGCAGAAGTCCGGTGCCGGACATCGAACAGAACACCAGCCAGAGCAGGGCATTCAGGATGCGCGGGATCATACTGCGGCTGATTGACCCTTTGGAGGCGGGATCTCTCATGGAAAATTAGGGGAATTTTGTGGAACGGTGCGGTTTGAAATACGCTTCATCGAACGGCCAGACTTTGAAACCCGCGAAGCGGAGCAAGGTTGCGCCCATCGGGACGAGGGTCGCGATCTGACGGTAGTCGTCGCGGCGGTCCGCGGTGCGCATTTCCCCCACGAGTTCGACCGGCGACAGCGCCCACGGATTTTCCTCACTTCCCTTGGGATTGCGGCGGAGCGAAAACCCGAAATCCTTCGCGGAAGAGTCCACGAACAACCCGGTGGTTTTGTAGGCGATGTTCGGCACCACGTTGTATTCAAAAAAGCCGGGCACGCTGAACTTCTGGGTGTCCAGCTGCACCATTTTCGAGGGCCAGGAACGGACGAATAAAAGGGGCCCGCGGGAGATGGCCATCTCGCCGTTGACGAGGTTCTCCCCCCGGATGGGGTTCTCAAAATCCACCCGGACCGTGTCTCCGGTCTGCCAGGTTTTTGTCACCGTCCGGATTCCCCCGCCTTCGGTCACCTCCGCGCCTGGAGCCGTGATGGTTGCCTTGCCCGCCCACTCCGGCACGCGGATGGTCAGCGGAAATTTCACGGACTTTCCCGTGGTAAACTGGAACGTAATCGAATCAGAAAACGGATAGGAGGTTTTTTCCTCGATCGTGACCGGCACCCCCTGGATGTCGGCGTGAACTTTCGAGGGGCCAAAGAGCAATGCGGCCAGGCCGCCATCCTTCATCGATTTCATCCACATCGCGCAGACGTAGTAGGGAAGGATTTTGACGGCGTTCGCCGAGCAGCAGGCCCCGCCGACATCGTGCGCGGGAGAGAGCTTGTGCCTGTGGGCACCGGCATACGGGATGTCGATCTCCTCCAGAGCCTCCGGCAGTGTGGCTGACGAGAGGTAGGCGATGCATTTTCCATCCGGCGTGCGGGCTCCCTGAGCGGCGTTGAAGACGGCGCGCTCGACCATGTCGGCGTATTTCACCTGTCCGGTTTTTTGGAGCGCGGATTCAAGGCTCGTGGCAAGCTCGGTGGTCGTGCAGTATTCGTATGGCTGCTCCGGCAGGGGCGCATGGTTCATCACGCCCTCATCGCTGGCGCACGACCCGCCCGGGGTGATGTGCTTCTGCACCTTCGCGAACGCGTGTTCCGCCGCCACCCGATACGGCTCGCGTCCGTCGGCGTAAGCGAGGAACAGCGGCACGCGGAGCTGCTCGACCGCATGAACCCCGTGCCAGAAAAACGGATACTTCATGTCCGAAAGGCTGCGGAGCTGGATGTCCATCGTATCCACGTCGTCCGATGTCGAGTAGTCGTCGTAAAGAAACGCCGCAAACTCCGGATAGGCACGGTCGCCAGTCAGGCGGTGGAGCCAGTCGAGAACGTCGACGAACATCAGAGCGTGCCCGTTGACCATGCGATCCCGGCCCTTCTTCCCGGTCGCACGCTCTTCGGGGGTCAGATGGAACGGGCTGTTGCCCGGGCCGTATTTCGACATCGTGAGCCTGGTCGCCTTGACCACCGCATCCAGAACGCGCCTGTCCCCGGTGAGTTCGTAGTAGGCCAGCAGCGCGAGATACGTCCGGCTCTGCATCCAGAGCTCGTTGGTCATCCGGTTCTGGAACCGCCTTTCCGGCTTCAAATTTCCGATGTAGCCGTCCTTGTCTGCCGCCCCGAGAACATCCTTCACAAAATCCCCGGCCTTCTTTTTCGCCTCCGGATTTCCGGTCATCCAGGCCATGCGGACAAAGCCGTCGATCCAGTTCCCACCCATCTCCCCCGCCCCGGGGTTGCCATTCTTTGTCACCCAGGAAACGCTTCCATAAGCCGGCCGCAATTCGATGAAATGCCCGGCCATGCCGTTGACCGCATCGCTGGTCACCTGCGCACGGATCCAGCCCTCCGGTTCGACCGATCCGACAGGCAGCGGCTCGTAGGAGACCGGCACGGGATCGCCATGCGAAAGCGCGACGGTGAAGTGGAGACAGGCCGCGACGGCAACAAATACTTTCATCGGGAGCCTGCCCCCCCTCGCGAACAAAAAGACCGCCCGCCCGATCACAGACACCGCTTCAGCCGTGATCGAAAGCCTTTCAATGGGCCGGCAGTCAGGTTCTGTTCTTCCGTTTTTTGGCCGATGTCGCATCGGGGTTGAATTTCGGATTCGGCGTGGGCATCTGGGCCTTCACCTCGTCGCGCCATGTGTGGAGCAGCTTCAGCAATTCGGCGTTTTTTTCAGGCATCTTTGCCGAGAGATCGTTTTTCTCCCCGATGTCCTCCTTCAAGTTGTAAAGCTCGGCACGCATGTCCTCATACCACTCGATGAGCTTGAAGTCGCCCAGTCGCACGGCTCCATACGGTGCGCCCCCGGAACTGTGGTAATGCGGATAGTGCCAGAAAACCGGTCGCTCCGGAAGCGTCCCGCCCTTGAGAACCGGCACAAGGCTCTCCCCGTCGGCATGCTGTCCGGGCTGAAGCGGAAGCCCCGCCATCTGCAGAATCGTCGGATAAAAATCCGTGGAGATCACCGGCGCATTCGAGACGCTGCCCGGCTTGGTCACCCCCGGCCATTTGACGAGCAGAGGTTCGCGCACGCCACCCTCATATGGCCAGCCCTTGCCCATGCGGAGCGGTAGATTGCAGGCAGGAGTGTTTTTTCCGGTGGAAAATCCCCCATTGTCCGAGGTGAAAACCACGATCGTCTTTTTGTCCAGATCCAGCTCGGAAAGCTTCTTCAGAATGCGTCCCACGTTTTCATCGAGGTTTTCCATCATCGCGGCATAAACCGGATTGCTCTGGATCTGGCGTATCGGACGCCCGAGGTCGGTGCCATACTCCTCGCCGCCAGCAGGAAGTCCTGCCGCCTTGGCCTTGTATTTCTCAATGGTTTCCGGCTTCGCCTGGAGCGGCATGTGGACCGCGTAGTGCGGCAGGTAGAGAAAAAACGGCCCGTCCTTCGACTGCTCGAGAAATTTCAGCGCCTCGTCGGTCAGCCGGTCGTTCAAATACTCGCCCTTCGGCCCGTCCGTGATGGCGGAGATCCCATACGGGCTGAAATACGAAGGGGGATGCCCCTTGCCGCAGCCTCCAATATTCTGGTCAAAGCCCTGATGATCCGGCCAGACCGCCGGATCCTCGCCAAGATGCCACTTCCCGAAGAATCCTGTCTTGTAACCTCCCGCCTTCAATGCTTCCGCGACGGTGACCTCCTCAAGCGGCAGGAATTTCTGGATCTCCGGGCGGCTGAGCTTGTGAGCCGGGCTGTCAGGCAGACCGGGCAGCCAGTCGGTGAGGTGCAGCCGCGCAGGGTATTTCCCAGTCATGATGCTTGCCCGCGTCGGCGAACAAACACAACAGGCGGCGTAGGCATCGGTGAACCTCATCCCCTGCGATGCCAGGCGGTCGAGGTTGGGGGTCTCGTGGAATGCGCCCCCATAGCACCCCAGATCCTTCCAGCCGAGGTCGTCGGCGAGGATGAAGACGATATTGGGCTTGTCGGCGGCGGATGCCGGACCGGCAAAAGCAAGGAGGACGAGAAGAGCAATCAGGAATGCGGTGAGGCGGGAGCTGATCATGGGGAGTTTATTTTGTGGTGTTTGAAACTGGGAAACTGACTGTGGTGTGGCGGATTTATTTACCCTCGGCTGCCCACTTTTTCATGAGCGCGATATTTGCCTCGATTTCCTTGCGCAGAGCCGAATCCGGTTTCATTTTTTTTGTATAGGCCTCCATGTTGCTGTCATACGCCTGCTCTGATTCCTGCCCGTGGTCGTTCGTTTCCTTCATCCAGTTGTCGAGCCGGGCGCGGAGCGTCTTGAGCGTTTCCACATGTTTCGGATCCGCGGCGAGATTCACGGTTTCAAACGGGTCGGCCTGCACGTCGTAGAGCTCTTCGGGGGACCGGGCCGGTGAGAACAGCAGCGCCTCCTGAAGCGCGTCGAGTTTGCCCTGGGCATGGAGCTCCCGCAGGCGCTTGATTATCTCCTTGTTGTCCTTGTAGGCGTTCGGCTGGAGCATCGGCCTCTGCGGGAAAAAATTGCGGATATACTTGAACTGTTCCGTGCGGACGCTGCGAATGCGGTCGATCGTCTCGTCGGTCCTGTCGCGCGCGGCAAAGACGGCATCGCGCTTCACGTAGCCCGGAGCGAAAATATCGCAGCCTTGCACCCACGGCGGCACCGGGATATGCGCCCACGCGAGCGATGTCGGTGCCATGTCGATCTGGGTGACGAGGTCGTCCCTCACGGCACCGTGCGGAATGCCCGGCCCGCGCACGATGAACGTCATGCGAATCCCCTCGTCGTAGAGGAACTGCTTGCCTCGCGCATGGCTGATACCGTTGTCACCTATGAAGATGATATATGTCTGGTCGAGGATCCCCTCGTCCTCCAGGCGCTTCAAAATCCGGCCCAGTTGCTTGTCGCAATACCGGATGCAGTCGAGGTATTCCGCCCAATCCTGCAGCAGCACCGGATCGCGCGGGTAATATGGCGGCAGGGTCACGCTTTCAGGCGGGGTCAGAGTCCCGAGCTCTTTTTCAGCAACCGTATGATACCAGTTCGGACTGTGCCGGTTCTTCCCGCCCCAGAGCTGAATCTGGGCGAAGAACGGCTGCCCCGGTTTGCGTCCCGACCAGTCGCTGCCGTCGTAGATTTTCTCATCCCAGTCGAAATTGTAATCGGTTTTCCCAAACCCTTTGCCCTTCGGAGGATCGTCGCCGTTGCAGGTGTAGTAGCCGGCGCGCTGGAACAACGCCGGCACCGGCTCGACTCCTGCCGGCAAAGGGATTTTATCCACGCCCGGACCGCGGCTGCTCCGGTGGTTCTGCGCACCGATGCTCGTCTGATACATGCCGGTGATCATCGCCGAGCGCGAGGGGGAACAGACGGATGCCGTGAGGAATGCCCGGTCGAATTTCGTGCCCTCGCGGACGAGGCGGTCGATGTTCGGAGTCTGAATCGCCTTCTCTCCGTAGCACGGCAACTCGGCTCCGATGTCGTCCATATTGATCCAGAGGATGTTCGGACGGTCAGCGGCGAAAGCCGCACCGAAGGAAACGAAGGAGGCCATCAATCCAACCGAGACCAGGATCAGGAACGGGGGAACTTTCATCGGGCTTTTATCGGAACATCATCCGGTCAAGGCAAGGGAATACGCGCGAGATGCGCTGGATCGTCCGGGGGGCCGATCGGACGGAGGCGGAAGCGGTAGCTCTGCGCCTTGCAGGGGATCAGATATTCATCGTGCGGCCAGGCACCCCAACTCGTGTCGCCGCCCAGTCCCTGCTGCTTCCAGTCAATGTTGAGCACGGTGAAATCGCGATGCGGCAGTTCAAAGGAATGCTTCGCGCTTTCCAGATCGGCAGCGGTATGGTGCAGAGCGTTCACGCTCAGAAGCGGTTCACCCACGACGAGCAGGCCGGTCCCTTTGTCGTTTGTGATCGCCGCCCAGCGGGTGTCCACTTTGTTGCCGCTTTCGCCCGGTTCGCTGTAATCCGCAAAAAACTGCCCGCGCACCGTGCCGCTGTAGAGGCCGACCCTGGCGTCCTTGCGGTCGATGTAGGTTTCCTGCGGCCCCGGCCCAAGCCACGTGATCAGGTCAAACCCGGCAGGCAAAATCATCTGCATCCCGAGGCGCGGAAGATCGGGAAGGTCCGGGGCATGAGGCGTGAAGGAGGCGGCCACCGCCACTTCACCGTTTCCAAGGACGGAATACCGGGTCGTCCACTGCGCACCCGCTTTTGGCAGTTCGAGAACGGCAGTCACTTCCACGGAGCAACCGTCGGATGATGGTGCCGCCGTGAAACTTTTCACCACGGCATTTTCATGGGCGTCGCGCCAGATGCCCTGCGTTTTGCGAATCTTTCCCTCCCGGTCCTTCTTCGGCTTGCCGCGCTCCTCCTCGGTGTGGAGCTTTCCCATCTTGCGTCCGCGTCCGTTGTCAGTGGGCGCGACCCAGAAAGCCGGGCGCAGGGGGGACTCGATCAGTTCGGTGTTTCCGAATTTCAGCGAAGCCATCGCGCCGGTCTTTTTATCAAAGGCGGCGGAAAATCCCTTGCCGGTCACGACGGCCTGCAAGTCGGTTTCCTTCAACTCCAACTTTGCAAAAGGCGCGGCACTTCCAACGGCGGCGGGCGCGGAATCGGGGAGCTTGAATTGATCCCAGGCGATCTCGTGCCCGGCCTTTGCCCAAGGCTGGTCGGCCTTCAGGCGGAAGCTCAGTTCCAGAAAATACTCCACACCCGGCTCGGGGGTAAACGGCTTGACCGGAATGGAAACCATGCCCGATGCGCGCGGAGCGAGGTCGGGAGCTGGCATCTCGCCTGATTGGATTTCTTTCCCATCGCCAGTGAGCCGCCAGTTGAGCACGGCGATATCCTTGGGATTGGTGAAATCGAACCAATTCTTCACCTCCACGCTTCGGGCGGCGAGGTCGGCCGGTTTGCAGTGGATGTATTGATAGACGTGTTTGACTTCGAGCAAGCCGGGGTGCGGCGTGCGGTCTGACGAAACGAGTCCGTCGCAGCCGGAGTTGTCGTCGCTGGGCGTGCCTTTGGGGCCGAAGTCGCCTCCGTAGGCCCAGAAGGTTTTGTCGCCGGGCTGCACTTTTTCAAATTTCGAGAGCGGCAGTTTTTGCTGCTTTTGGCGGAGGCTCTGATCCACCCAGTCCCAGATCGAGCCGCCCTGGAGAAAGGGCTTGTTGTAAATCAAATCCCAGTAGGCCCACATGTTGCCACTGCTGTTGCCCATGGCGTGGGCGTATTCGCAGAGGATGTAGGGGCGTGTCTGCGAGGTGGCGCTGTATTTCTCCATGTCGCCGGGAGTTCCATACATCGGGCAGACGATGTCGGTATGCGGCTTTTCCTTGGCCTTTTCGTATTCCACGGGACGGCTGGGGTCGCGTTGCTTGATCCACGCGTAGGTCGCTTCGAAGTTCGAGCCGTCACCAGCCTCGTTGCCGAGTGACCAGATGGTGACGGAGGGATGGTTTTTATCGCGCTCAACCATGCGAACGGTGCGGTTCATGTGGGCGTCGAGCCACGCGGGATTTTTTGCGAGATCATTGCTGGAGCCCATCATGCCGTGGCTTTCGATGTTTGCCTCGTCAATGAGGTAGATGCCGTATTGATCGCAGAGGTCATACCAGGCCGGGGCATTGGGGTAATGGCTGTTGCGGACGGTGTTGATGTTGTTTTGCTTCATCAGGAGGATGTCCTGGCGCATCCGCTCGGGCGTGTACACCTGGCCGAGGTCGGGGTCGCACTCCTGATGGTTCACGCCCTTGATGAACGGACGCTGCCCGTTAACGAGCAGGTTGCCGTCCTTGATCTCGATTTTTCGGAAGCCGACATTTGACGGAATGACTTCGAGGATCTTGCCGTCGGCGTCTTTCAACGTGAGCAGCAGCTTGTAGAGGTGAGGCGTTTCTGCCGTCCACTTGAGCGGGTTCGCAATGTCGGCACCCAAGACAGCCTTGCCCTCCCCGCCAGCGGAAAGTTTCAGTTCCGAGCGGGGCGAAGCAACCGGACGGCCCTCTGAATCGAACAGTTCCGCCTCCACGCTTGCGGATGCGGTGGATTTCCCCTTGTTCTCAAGCGTGACGGAGATCTTCAGCGAGGCATCGCGATACCCTCCGTCGAGATCCGTCTTCACCTCGAAATCCCGGATGTGGACATCCGGTGGCGACCAAAGGTAGACGTCACGGAAGATCCCGCTCATGCGCCAGAAATCCTGGTCCTCGAGATACGATCCGTCGCACCAGCGGAAATTTTCCACGGCGAGGAGGTTTTTTCCGGGCTTGAGGAATTTCGTGATGTCGAACTCGACCGGCGTGCGGCTGTCCTTCCCGACCCCGGCCTTTTCACCATTGACCCAAAGCGTGAAAAAGGAATTCACCCCGTCGAACGTGAGGAGGACCCGCCGGCCGGCCCAATCTTTCGGAAGCTCAAATGTCCTGCGATAAGAGTTGACGGTATTGTTCGGATCGTCCTCCGGAACCAGCGGCGGATTCGGCTCCACGCCATGCCATGTCCATGGATACTTGACGTTGACATAAATCGGGATGCCGTAACCGAGCATTTCCACGTTCGAGGGAACCGGAATGGCGGCCCAGGCGGAGTCGTCAAAGGCCGGCTTCCAGAAATTCGCCACGCGTCCGGAGTGGTTCGCCGCGTAGTGGTATTTCCAATCGCCGTTGAGGGAGAGGTAGAACGGCGACTTGATCCGTTCGGCATTGGAAACAGGCCCGATCGTCCTCGCCGTGGCGGCATCCGGGCAGATGACCATCGTCGCGTGCGGCGCGAGATTGTTGACACCTGTGACCGCGGGATTTTGCCACTCCCCTGCCTCCCCATCGGACGTCGCGGCATTCAACGGCAAACCACCGGAGAGGAGAAGGATCGCAGTTACAGAGGAAAATCGATGCCGGAGAGAGGGGTTAGACAACAGGGAGAAGGATTTCATGGGGGTATTCCGCTTTGGTCAGTGCCTCAAAATTGGAGGATGGAATCTGTGGATGAAAGAAATTTATTACTCCGGAATTGCCCAAGCCGACACGACACAGGGTGCCTGCCCGGGAACGAATGTCAAACCGGACTCGAGAATGGTCGGGCGTGGCCATCGTGCAAAGACGACCCGCGCCAACCGATACTCCATCCATTTCCATCCCACTCCCCGGGAAACCCGTCGCAAAAGACCGGATTTCCGTGGTATTTGTAGTTGTCCAAATTCACACAGAGGAGCGGAACTTTGTCTGCAAGTGCGACCACTGCCGTCACAGTCGCGGAATTCCGGTAGTGCACCTTTCCCGGATCGGGAAAGGTTGGTTTGTGGGGAAACAGCCGGTCTGCCCGATCGTCCTCCACTCGGCAACCACCATTACAATAAAACAAACAGTGAGTGAACGACAGGCGGCATTTTCGCAATCCCGCCACTATCCGGCAAACAGGACGCTTCACACCAGGGTAAAGCCCGGCGCGGTTCCGGTGGCGCACGCGGATGTCATCGATGAGCTGAAACAATATGAAACCGGCTGTTATGGTGGTCTGCCCGGACGCTGGGAGGGAGCATAAAAGGACGGCCGGACATACGGGCTTCGCAACTCAAGCCCCCCTTGCGTCCGGCGTTGTTCGGGTGACGATCCGTGGCATCAGGGCTTTTGAAAGATAAAGTTCAGCGGGAGATCGAAATCCGCCGGTTTGCGATTCAGGAAGGCCTGACCTCCCGGAAAGACATCCTTCGGGTAAACCCAAAGCAGAAGTTCCCGGGGAGCAACCGGCCCCTTGGGACGCATTTCCAGATAGAGTGTCTCCCCTCTTTTCACCGGCACATCGAATGTGGCGGATGCGGGATAAAGGGAATAGAGATGACTCGACGGAACGACCGCAGACGACAGCACGTCCCCGTCGGGCCCGTCCCTCCGGATATCCACGATGAGATCCGTCGGCGCACACTTTTTCATCTGATACGGCCACATCCATGTGACGGAATGAAGAACGTCTCCGTCGGCAATGAATGTCTGCCCGATGGTTTTTTCTTTTGCAAAATCCAAGGGTTTGCCCGTCTCCGGTGGAGAAAATGCGGTGGCGACAATATGGTATTTCTCGGGATGTTCCATCGGGTCGTGGACATTGTCCGGGATTTCCGCCCGGTATTCCTCCAGGCGCGTCCGCAGGCGGTTGAGTTCGGCGGAGCAGGCCTCATTTTGGATCAGATTCCGCGATTCCTCCGGGTCATTTTTCAAATCGAAGAGCTGCTCAAATTCGCCGCGGGGATCCAGGTAACGGATGTATTTCCACCGGGAGTCCCGAACGCCGATGCTGGCGGGGATGTCGCCGGGGAACATGCCGAAATTGTATTCGTAAAAGAGATCCTTGCGCCAGTCCGCCGGGACGCGGCCATGCAGCAAAGGCACGAGGCTGCGTCCCTGCATGGCCTCCGGAACTTTCAAGCCCGCGAAGTCCAGCACGGTCGGAGCCATGTCCACCGAGAGGGCAAAGGCATCCACGGTTTTCGCCCGCTCCGACGGAGCGATGCGGGGATCATAAATGATCAGGGGCACGCGGAGACTCGGCTCATACATGAGCCATTTTCCGTGCATTCCGTATTCGAAGAGAAAGTGACCGTTGTCCGAGGTGAAGATGATGACCGTGTTGTCCGCAAGCCCCCTGGCTTTGAGCATGGCACGAATTTCCCCGACCGAACGGTCGATGCCGGTGATGAGCCCGTAATATTGGCGCGCCAGGAGCTCATAGACCGGCAGAAGTTCCTTCGCCCCTTTTCCCATCAACTGGAGGTGCTCCGTGCGGACCTTCGGCGGGAACTTGGCAATGGCCTCCTCCGTGAGCGTCTTCGGGACGGGAATGTTGACATCCTTGTAGAGGGCGAAGCATTCCGGATCCACCTCGCTCCATGCACCGTGAGGAGCCTTGTAACTCATGGAAAGACAGAAGGGTTTGTCCTTCGGAATTTTATCGAGAAACTCCCCGGCCTGGGACGTCATGATCTTCGTGTAATGCCGACCGGTCTTTCCTTCCGGCCAGTATTCTCCCTGATCGTAAACCCCTTTCCAGAAATCGAACTCCGTCCCGATGCGATCGACATAGCTGTTGAGATTCGCACCGACGCCCCATTTCCCGATGAAGCCGGTAAAATAACCGGCCTTCCGCAGGAGCACCGGATAGGTGGCCTGAACTTGTGCGTCACTGAATGTCTCTGCAAAGCCCTTGACGCCGTTCGTCCGCGGATACTGTCCCGACAGGATACAGGCACGATTCGGCGCGCAGACCGAAGTTGCGACGAAAGAATTCTTAAACAGCGACCCCTCTGCCGCCAGATTGTCCAACTCCGGAGTAATCACATACCGGTTTCCGGTGGCTCCCAGAGTGTCTGCACGCTGGTCGTCAGTGAGCAAAAATATGATGTTGGGAGGCTGTTCCGCCGCAGGAGCGGAAAAAATGAAAAGTGACGCCAAAGCGAACAGGCAAGAGAGGGGTGTTAACTTGATTTTCATATCATTGTGGGAAGAGTCATTTCTGAAGCGGTTTATTCGGAGAGTTTCATTGGCTTTTGCGGCAACAATCGCGGACATGGGCGAGACTGGTTTTCAGGGCGGCATCCCGATCCGGGTTGGCCACAATACATTCGAACGCCAGATAGCCGGAGAATCCGATCTCGTTCAGGACCTTGAAGGACTCCACGAAGTTGATATCTCCCGTGCCGGGTTCCAGACGCGTATTGTCGGCAAGGTGAACATGCCGGACATGCCGGCCGGCATGGCGCAGCGCCTCCGGTGTTGATGTCTCCTCGATGTGCATGTGGAAAAAATCCGGAATCAGCGCGACGGCGGAATGCCCGCACCGCTCGATGATGGCCGCCGCCCGCGCCAGGGTGTTCAGAAGGTGTTCCTCGTAGCGGTTGAGCGGCTCAAGCAGCAGAAGTGTCCCGGAGGCTCCGGCAAAATCCCCGAGTTCCCTGCAAGTCTCCACCAGCAAATCGTTTTCCAGGGCGACGACTCCGCCGGGAGGAAATGGTTCCCGAAGACGCGGTCCGCCGAAAATCGGCGGGATGATCTGCCCGGCTGCATGAAATTCACCGGCAAACTTCAGATACTGTTTGGACTCCCCGATGCTGGCCCGCCGCTTCACAGGATCCGGATCGAGAAAATCAATGGAGGGATTGCCGCAAATCGACGACACCGGAACCGGTGAACTTTCAAAATCCCGGCGGGCCTGATCAAGGCGGTCCACCAGATAGTCATTGGCGCTGATCTCAATGCCGTCCAATCCGTTGTCGGCTGCCCACTGTTGTTTGTCCGCGACCGTCCCGCCCGGAATCAATCCGAGCTGCATGGAAATTTTCATAACAGGATTTTTCATGGTTTGGCATCAGGGTTGGAGTCCGTGTCCCGAAGTTCGAGATGACGGAAATCAAGCGTGCAGGTTTTTCCGATGAGCGGGGATTGGGGGGGCACATCGACATTGAAATAGAGGACCGTGAAACCGTGATTGGAAAAATTTACGCCCTCCCAACTGGTCAGGGCTTCCCCTCTCCCATACCTGCAAGGGGTAACCTCTTTGCCTCGCGTTTGGATTTTAGTCAGGTCGGCGGGTATGGCGACTTCATAGCGAGTCCAGGAGCCATCGGCAGGCAAGGGCATCCGTTTCGCTCCCGCACCGGTCTCACCGTAGGATTTGAAAGAAAAGCTGGCATCTCTGCAGTCTTCCGCCGAACTGCCGAGGTAGACCGGCGCGCCGTCTGTTCCGCTCAAACGCACCTCGACCGAAAACCGGTTGAACTGAATCGGGACAAGATCCCACAGAATGAGCGCCCCCGGTTGGCCTGGCTTCGGAGCAATGGTCACCCGCATGAAACGGGAACCATCGGGTCCGGTGAGTATTTTCCAGTCCCGGGCCGCCAGCGCAATCCGCGTGTAATGAGCCGGGTCGCGGTAGTCCGGAAATGTCTCGTGGTAGGCAATCCGGGGCTCGCCGGCACAGACCGCACAGACCGCCGAAAGAAAAAGAAATGCAGGAAGAGGAAATTTCATGGCGTCCCGGCTCCCTGCCGGATTTTCTCCGCGTCTTTCAGAGGTTGAATTTTTCCCTCCGGAGTGAGCAGCCAGGAGCCGGTGGCCGGCACGATGATCCGGGTTGCTTCAACTGCCGGTTCAACGGCCTTCGTATCGGCGGTGATTGTATAGGTTTTGCCGGCAAAATACAAATCGCGCACCGTGGCGGACGGCCAGATTTCCGGAAGTTGCGGAGCAATGCGCAGTCCTTGTGCCACCGGAGTGATCCCGAGCAGGCCGTCCACAAAATAATACGGAACAAGTCCGGCGTCGGAAAACTCGCGAAGGACACCGACGACCTCGGTCATACCGTGTTTGTTCGCCGGGTCGCGACGGATTTGATCCCTGGTGAACTCCGTCTCGATCCCATGCCAGCGCTGCAGGACGCTCTCCGCTCCCCGCTCCTGACGCCGCGCGTGCAGATCGTAGTAGGAGACGTAGAAAATCGAACCGCCATTCTGGATTTGCTCACCGAATGCCGCATTGCCGCCGGGTTCAACGCTGAATGCATTCCATGTATTGATCGGCGGCGGCGTGCCGTGCCGCGCATCGCGGGTATTGGCTCTCGGGGCGAAACCGAAAGCGTCGTAGATGTCTTTGCCGGTCGAATCGTCTCCGGCTACGATCCGCTCGCCGTTGAGCCATGCGAGAACACGCTCCGAACGCTTCGCGTCGGCCAGTCCGTAGGCGAGAGCCATGGTATTGACAAAAGTGAACCCGAAATCCTGCCGGTTACCCCTGGAGTCAACCCAGCCGATATAGCGCCCCGTCTCCTCGTTCCAGAAAGTTTCATTGTAGGCGGCGCGCACTTTCGGACGCAACGCACGCAGTTCAGCAGCACGGCTCTCATTGCCAAGCGCCGATTCCAGTTCCGCCATGACGCGGAGCGATTCATAGAAAAAGGCGGAGGCATAGGCGTCCTTGTAGCCGAAGAGCCAGAAGTCCCAGTAGTTGCTGCCCTTGCTGCCAGGTGTGCCGTCGTTTTCCGGCCACGGAGTGGTCAGCACGCCGTTCCGTCCGTCAAACACGTTCAGTTGATAATCCATGGCCCGGCGGGCTTTCGAAAGAATGCTTTCCCCGGTTGCCGGATCTTTCATCTCAAGGAATGCCGGATCGCGCCGCATCAGGTAGTGATGGGCCACGGCCATCGTGTAAAGCGCGTTAAGCGTGTTATGGCGCGAATGACCGAGGTGTTTCTCCGAACTGGCTGCAGCCCAGGCATAGCCATCCGGACCGACCGGGTTGCGCGCAATGGCGGCTTCGAGGTTCTTGATCTGCCGGGGATCATCCAACCAGCTCAACTTGAGCGCGCCCCAGGCCAGCCATTCGCAGCTGGCAAAGCAGACCATGCCGCCATCCACCGGACGGTTGGTCTCCCGCCACGGATCGAAATACTGATGCACCTCGTCCGCGGCGATACCGAAATTCAGCCAGAGGTTGTTCCAGGCCGCCACGTCGGATGCCCGCGCTTCACCCAGTCCGAATTTCACCGCTTTCCCTCCCAGAACACGCGCGGCACCCAGCGACCATCCGAAGCCGCCGTCCTGAAGCGGATTGCCTCGCGTCACCACAATCCGCAATGCCCCGGCCACCATGCCGCGCAAAGGAATCCAGACCTCATTGCTCCCGGGGTCCGGAAAATATTCAAAATCAGCGCTCATGACCGGATACCACGGGCCGGACGGAGAAATGGCCGACTGGATCAGGAAGTGTTGAGGAAACAGCGCTGTCGCTCCTGGATCCCGCGGTGCAGCCAGAACCAGCCAGTCGAGACGGTAGAGAGAGTCTGCGGTTTGCGCCGTTGCTTCGTTTTCCGGGCCGAGCGGAAAAGTTATCGTCGAAGGCGAAAAATCCTTATCCTGTCTGACGCCATTCCACACCAGCTCTCCCTGCCCCCGGAATGAAAGGTTCCCCGACGGAGGATCGACCTCCGCTGTGCGCAGTAAAATTTGTGGTGGAACGGTGGCGGGCTTCCCGGTCACTTCGACCTTCGGCCCCGGCTTCGTGGCACTCATCCAGCCGGAGCCGCCAACAGCCCGCCATGAGGTCTGATATGTCCCCGGATTCCACCATGTCAAATCCATCGGAGCCGCCGCTTGCGCAGAGCCCCGCGCAGTCGGCACCAGCCGTCCGTCGCCGGTATCCCAAATGTAATAAACCAACTCCTCCCGCTGTCCTTCGCGCGCTTCGAGTGTGCAAGGGACGCCGGTCGTCGCAGCAGGTGCCGCATGGCAAAACAAAGCCTGCATACAAACGGCGACAAAAACGGCCTGAATCAAACAAGAAAATGTGCCAAATATTTTTATAATGCGTTCCTTGAAGGTTTGGCGTCCGCGTCCGTCGCAGACAAAGTTCCGTCAGGTGCGAGCAGGGAGATTTTTCCTGCCGGGACGATCAGGTGGGTGCGTCCATCCCCGGTGACTTCCTTGCGTGGCTTGTCCGCTGCCCAGTCGGCCGTGATCGTCCAGGGCTTGCCCGCAAAATAAAAGTCGTGGACAGTGGCCACCCCCCATGCCTTGGGCATTGCAGGAGCAATGCGCAACCCTGCGGGAACAGGTTGCAGCCCCATCACGCCATCCACAAAATAGAATGGCACGAGTCCGCTTTCCGGAAACTCGCGCACAATTCCCACCGGAGTTCCGACTCCGATCATCGGATTTTTTGGCATCCGGCGCAGGTCATCTTTTTTCGCCTCGTCGAGGATGACATCCATCCGCCCCGCCGCGTCGTCGGTTCCGAGAGTCCGCCGTCTCGCGTGGAGATCGTAGTAGGAGACAAAGAAAATCATCCCTCCGTTCTGGGCGCTCAGTCCCCAGGCAGCCGGGCTCCCTTTGGCCGCAACATCTTTGTCCCCCCCGAAGAAAAGTTTGAAATAGGTCTCCTTGACGGACTCGGCCGCAAGTGTCGTCAGGCGCGGGGAAATCTTGTAATGGTAGATATCCCCACCCAGGGAGGTATCACCGGCCACGGTGCGCTTGCCATCGATCCAATCCATGACCCGGGCGGCGTGCTCCGGAGTCGCCAATCCAATGGCCAGAATTTTTAGATTCAGAAACACGAATCCGAAATCAATCCGTTTTCCGTTCCTGTCGATCCAACCGATATAGCGCCCGGCTGCATCATCCCAGAACGCCTTGTTGAACTCGTCTTTGACAGTGACGCGCAACTTGCGAAATCGGGCCGCCTCTGCCTTCTCGCCAAGCACCTCAAGAAGATCGGCGTAGTAACCGAGCGCTTCGTAATAGTGGGCATTCATGTCGGCATCCTTGTGTCCGAACGGCCATGAGTCCCAGTAGTTGCTGCTCTTGGATTCAGGGGTTCCCTGCAACTCGGGATCCTTGAGCGTGATCAGCCCGTCATCTCCCGCGAGATCATCAGTGAGCATGCGCATGGCACGCTGGAGTTTGGAGCGGACCATTTCCCCTGTCCTCGGATCCTTGTGATCGAGGAAGGCGGAATCCCTCGTCATCAGGACATAATAAGAGACGGCAGATATGTAGATCGGTGCGACTCCATAGTGACGGGTGTGTCCCAGATGCTTTTCTTCATTCTCGCTGACCCAGACATACCCGCTTTTCTCCACGGGAATCCCGACAAGCATTTTCTCCAAATCGGGAAGGTGCTCGGAATGGAACCAGATCATCTTCATCGCGTCCCAAAGCGCCCACTCGGTGGACCACCATGCGAGCATTCCCCCACTGTAGGGACGGCTGGTCTGCCAGGTTGACACGTTGTGGTCGTGAATCTCGTTTTTCGCCGAGCCGTAAGTCAGCCAGAGATTGTTCCATGCAGCCATACGTTGCTGGTCTGTCCCTGCAGCCTCGAAACGCATGCCCGCCCTGCCGAAGACCTGCATGCTTCCGAAAGCGAGCGCGTATTTTCCGGCGGCATCCGCATCGCGACGGAAGCTGACCACGCGCAGGCCGTTGGCCACAACCCCGTTCAGGGGAATAACGACCGTCCGATCACCCGGATTGGGAAAATGGAAAAATCTGGCGCGGGGGACTGTCTGCCATGTTTGCCCTCCATCCAGGGTTGTCTCAATTTCAAAATCGGAGGGGAATTCCCCGCCGGCAGACGCATGAAGTTCGAGAGCATCGAGGGAAAGCAAGCTCTCAATATGCGCAGCAATCCAGAGTTTGTCGTATTCCGCCGATCCGCCGGCCGTGCCCGGGAATTGAGCAGATTTCGAGCGGTTGGTCGACGAGGTATAGACCGCTGGAACCGACACGGGTGCGGGCAAGGGGTTTCCGGTTACTTCGACCGGAGCAGCACTCCACGGCGAACGCGTTCCGGCAATGCTGACCGATTGCCATTGCCGCGCTTTGCTTCCCGGAGTGCGGTAGCTGTGGCTCAATTCGAGGGGATACGTCGAAACGCCCTGGGCCGTGGTAATCCAGCGGCCATCACCGTCATCGAGAAGGAAATAGGCCATCTCGTTGCTGCGATGGACAAATTGCATGTTCAACTTGAGGTCCTTCCCGACAACGGCTGGTTCTGTCGCAGGGGCGGCGGGGGCTGTCGGAGAATCAGCGCCATCGTTCGGATGAAGAAATTCCAACTGGTCGAGAAAAACGGTTCCCTTCCACGCTCCGGCCGGACTGTCCCCTGCGAGAGTGATTTTGAATTCAAACATCAGAAACGAGCGTTCGCTCAAGGGTATCGATTTTCCATTGCCAGACGGCTTCTCCTCTTTGGGAGGATTGGTCACATCTTCCGGTATCCTCAGACGAACCTGTTGCCAGTCACCACCGCCGGAAATCGTAACCGGGCGAAAATGAAAAAAATCGAGACCGTGCCCGAGTTGCATGGCCTCAAGATTGTCCAGCATAAGCTGCGGGGTGATCTCGAGCTTCGCCCCGCCCAACCGGCCGGTGTGCAGCCAGAAGGAGATCTCCCGAAAGCGCACATGCGGGATGGGAAACAAAAACCTTCCTGCGGCCTCCTTGTTGGCCAAATCAATGTCCAATGCAATGCTGGCGCTGCCTGTCCGCTTGGGTTCGGCGACAAACCGTATGCCAGGCAATCCCGCACCCGCATGGCTGCAGATGAGATCGGGATTTCGCTCGATGTCAAAGATGCCGTAATACGCCAGCTTCCTGCCTGCCGCACCGCTTTCCTCCGCTCTCAAAAACGAAGTGAAAATCGCCAGCAGGATGAAGATGGTGAAAAAACGCGGATTCATAAGTGCCCGACGCCACTTCGCAGACGATTGCTGCGGGGTCGATGTGCAGTGTTTCCACTCCGCCTGCCATCCCTGTCCCACACGCGGACTTTCCAGAAATATTCCTGTCGCGACTTGAGAGCACCCCCGGCAATTCCATGAGAATTCGTCAAATACCCGCAGGTCAGGCGATCTATTCGCAATGCTTCAGGTTCCAATGGCGGCACATGGGTGGGAACAGTGGGAACGGAGTTCATTTTAACTTTCTCAGAAATCTATTTGGGACGGGCTTGCGTGCTGAAATCGGAGATCACCAACTTGCCCGGCTTGTCGTCATATGGCTTGAGACCGGCGCTCCAATCCGGTTTGCCGGCGAAGATATTGCCGGAGGAATAGCTGGGGTTTTGAGATTCGTTTTTGATGGCTGTCCCGCTCATGTTGAATTGGTTGCCCGAGATCAGAACGGCACCCGAGTCCGGTCCGATCCGCACCCCGACGCGGTTGGGGTTCGCCGGCTCGGTGAAAATGTTGCCGTCCAGAATGATGTCCGAGCCGTGGGCAATATCCACATCGCGCGGTTCGAAATCACGGGACTGTGTCTCGTCACCACCCGGGATGATGGCGGGCTCATACTTGAGCCATTTCGTGCCGGTGTGATCGTGGCAGTAAAACAGAGTATGGCTGATGTTGGCCTGCCGCACGCCTTTGAGCCGTATGCCGCAGTCGCGGTAATTCACATGACAGTTGTCGATGTGGAACCCGGGCTCGGGCCACTCCTTCGGATCACTCTTGGTGTCGATGACAATCCCCTCCACGTTTCCGACAAAATACGATCCGCGGATGATGCCGTCCTCCGGTTGTTTCTTTACCGCGCGCTGAACGAGCCCGTATTTGCTGTTCTCCACCCGGCAATCCACGATGGTCGGACTGTAGCAATCCTCGAGGAGAATTCCGTATTCCATCGAGTGCTGCCTGGCCCCCATCGCTGGTCCATACTGCTGCGTGATGTTCAGGTTTTGAAACATGGCATACCAGGTGTTGCTCACATGCACCGCAGTATGAAAAAAACCCCGGTCGAACTTTTCGCCCCGAATGGTCAGATTGCGGGCGGTGAATTGACGATCGTTCTGCACCCCCCAGTTGGCGGTGTCGAAGAACAGTGCCGTGCCGGCCCCCTCACGCCCAGCCACAAGAGAAAGGTCGGAAATGATCACGCTGAGGCGGGTGACTTGCTTGCCGTTAAATGCGATGCCCCCCTCACCGTTGTCGACGAGAATCTCGGTGACATTCTCGCCATCCCCGGCGATGTGCAGCCCGTAGTATTCGTTGTTTCCATCGGCTGTGAAGACGGCCCGGCGGCTCAGCCGGTATTTGCCGGGAGGGATCCGGACGTTCACATGCCGGCTGTTGCCAGCAGCGGCGATCAACCTGTCAAAGGCGGGAGACGAATCCTGGACGCCGCTCGGATCAGCCCCGTAGTCGGCGATGCTCGCGGAAAATGATGATGCCCCGCCGGCATTTTTCAGTGGAGAAACATCCGCCGCATCCCCCGGCCCTGGACACGTGAGAACACCCAGGCAGACTGCAGTGAGGATCGATATTTTCATAAAACTTCGACTGCCCGACTTAGTATTCAACCCCCATTTTCACCGAGTGGTCCTTGTCAGCCATGATACGCACATAGTCGGCTGCGAGGTTGTCGCTGAATTTCACGACCGGTGAAACGATGGTCCCGCCGTCGATTTTTCCTTCGATGATGAGCCGGAGGATGGTTGCGCGGATGCGGGCGTTGTCCCAATTCGGGTGGTCGCGGTTCGGGTCGGATTCCGCCCGGGTGAAGACGATGTTCGGCCGGTTCATGTGGGCTTCGCCGCCGAAGTCCAATCCCTCGGAATAGGGAGCCGGAAATGCCCCGCAGGCGATCGTTCCGCCGAAGGCAACGCCGCGAAGGGCCGCATTCAGGGCGGGAACGGCACCGGAATATTCGATGACCTTGTCCACCCCGCGCCAGCCGGTGAGTTCGCGGAGCTTCATTCCCGTATCGAGCCCGGCGGGATCGATCACGATATCCGCACCGAGAATTTTGGCCGCTTGACGCCGCGACTCCACCGGATCAATGGCAATGATGGGATGGCAGCCCGCCATTCTTGCCAGAGCCACCGCCGTGAGGCCGATGGCGCCGAGGCTGAAGATCGCGACGGAATCACCGATGCGGATATTGGAATCGCGCAGGGCTGTGAAGGCATAAGCAGCGGGATCAAGGCAGGTGGCGGCCTTCCAGCACGTGTCCGCCCGGATCAGCCAGCCTTCCGTCTCATCGATCACCGACCAGGGTTCGAACCCGCGAAAGAACACAATCCGGTCGCCGGCTTTGTAGCGCGAGACGCCCTGGGCGACTTGCTCAACAAAGCCGACCTGCATGTTGCCGAGCCCGATCGGATACCCGCAGCAGACTCCTTCACCGGGAGTGTGCATGAGGCGTCCTGCATCCCACGCCCCCCGTTTGTTCCCGTGCTTTCGCACAAAAGCCTCCATGGTGCCGTGCTTCTCGGCTCCGAAGGTGTTGCGAACGAGAACCTGCGTGCCAGCCAGAGTTTCCGGCACGGTGTATTCCAGCAATTCGATCTCATTATGACGGGGGCAGACAAGACGCTTGCAGATCATGGGATGCACAATACACGATTTTGCAGGTCATAAAATTGACGATAGGATAAAATACCTGTATTTTTGAGTAATTCATGAACCGGATTGGATTTATCGAGGACGACCCGCGATTCAATGCCCGGATCCGCCTGTATGGCGTGGGCCGCGAGGAGGTCATGCCTCCCGGTTACGTGTCCCGGCGCCATGGGCTCTCAGCGTTTCTCTGCGTGATGTTCCATGATGCGGTTGAGGTTGAGGTCATGGGCGAGTTGATCGAAGTCTTGCCGGAGACCATGATTTTGTGGGACTGGGACCGCCCGCATCACTTCGGCCGGACGGACCGTTCCTGGAGCCACTCCTGGGTGATCTTCGCAGGCGAGGATTTCGGGCGGGATTGGATGCGGAAGATTTTTGAACGCCCTCAGCGCTTCGAGGATCCGGCCTGCCTGCTGGGTTGCTTCTCGCGCCTGTTGCGGGAGTTTGACAGCTTTGAAAAACCCGACCTTCCCGCCCTCTCTGCGAACATTGTCCTGATGCTGCGGGAGATGTGCCGGGAACAGGAAACCGAATACCGCCCGAGGGGAACAGCAGATCCGGTGAAAGCGGCCCGGAACTGGATCGCCGGAAATCTCCGGCAGAAGCTTCCTGTCGGCACCGTGGCCAAGCACGTCGGTCTTTCTCCTTCCCGCCTGCAGCAACTGTTTCGCGCCCGTCTCGGATGCAGCGTGCAGCAATTTATCGAGACGGAGCGCCTGCAGGAGGCGCGCTACTGGCTCATGCACACCGGGCTGCGGATCAGCGAACTCGCGGAGCACACCGGGTTTTCCGACGCGTTCTATTTCACCCGCAGGTTCACAAAAGCCTTCGGCTTGAGCCCGAGGGAATACAGAAAAGTTCATTACGGAGAGTCCGGAAAAGCCGAAGCCCCGCGAAAGGGAAAAAGCAGCCGAATTACCCCGGATGGTTGCCACAGAGGACACGGAGGGCACTGAGAAAGAAGCTGAAAGGCGTCCGTGCTTGGATCGATTTGTCCATCTTGCTTGTCGCGGTTTTCCTTTGTGTGCTCTGTGACCTCTGTGGCTGAAAAACCGTTTCGGGATTACCCGGGCACCGCCCAGGCGGACACCGTTGCCGGCGCCGATTCCGGCACAAACCGAAGACGAGTTTTTGCGTGCGGAGTGACCGGTGCCACTGTGCAGAGGATTCCCGGGGATACCGGAACAGGCGGCAGATCCACCCAGCAATCCTCCGCCGGATTCCAGACGACAAGCCGGACCGACCCCGGTTGATCGCTCACCACATGACAGGCCGGACACCGGCCATCGTGCTCAAGAATCATGCTCGTTGCACCCTCGCATGGAATCCGCGTTTTCGCCCAGAGTTCCATCGGCTGATGGACCGACAGCTTCGGTGCCCTGATCAATCCAAGCGACGGGTGCTTCGACGTTTTTGCACCGCCATGGATTTGATAGTAGATGTAAAACCACTCGTCGGCGATCTCGATGCTCCAGGGCGCGATATGCGCCTCGTCATCCTGATTCGGATATAACGTGCGTGTCCCGAGCGCGATCCATTCATCCAAGGCCAACGCGACTGCCGGAACCATCTCCCCCTCGCTCACAAGAACCCCCAGAGCCGTCCACAAGCTGCCAACCTGCATCGGACAGCGCAAGGTCTGCCCCTGCCCGACAAAGGAGCCGCGGCGATTGAACAGACCTCCGCCCTTGAGGAGCGGAGCCTTGAGTTTCCTCCATTGAACCCCGTCGTCACTTTCCGCCAGGCCGTTCCAGCTTCCATGCGGTCCGAACCCCGCAAAGATCATATACCAGCGGTTTTCCTCGCGGATGTAAAAGACCTTGCCTGCGTCCACTCCGGTCCCGCCGGTTGCAGGGGATTCGTCCAGGATCGCGGGGTCGGCAGTCAGCACGATCCCCTTCTTGATCCAGGTAATGCCATCTTCTGAAACAGCCAGTCCAATGTGCTTGACCGCCGGCGGGGTGATATGTCCGGGCGCCCAGTAGTAGAGGTAAAACAGCCCGTCAACAAACAGGGCGCTTGTGGGGGAAACCCTGTCTCCCTCCCACTCCAGCGACCCTTCCAGAACCGGGTTGGCGGCGCATTTCGTCCACCTCACCCCGTCTTCAGAAGTCGCCAGTCCGATCCGCAGACCGTCGTCAGCACCACGCCCCTCATACCACATCCGCCAGTCGTTCTGTGCCACCCGCAAAACAGCCATCCGCTCGATGCCGCGCTCGTCCCATTCCCCGGCAGCTCCGCCGGACAATATCGGGTTGGCGTGATACTTGTAGTTATTGAGGTTGACCTGCGTCATCGGCACGGTTTTCGCCAATTCAGGGAGGAGCGAAAGAGCGGCCGGATCCTTGAAATGAATGCGCCCGAGTTCGGAGGGTGGGGTGGACATGGCGATATTCCTATCAGGAAATGGAAGCCTCCGCAATTCTGCGGCAGGCATGAGCTGGTGCCGCCCGCACTGGCGTTACCCCGGATCCGGCGATGATTCACCGCGGCGGACACCGGGAAAACACATGTTGTTGGGCCGGAACAGAACGACACCCTCTTCTTTTCCTCTGCGCTCTCTGTGCGCTCTGTGTTTAAGGCTCCTTCACTGCAGCGTTGACGCGGCCGGGCTCACGAACACCCTTGCCTGTGCGATGGGTCAATGAGTCCCCAAGCTCCACGCGGGCCCTCTCCGCCTCGCTTTGAAGACGTTGAACGATGTCGGGATGTTTTTCCGCCACGTCGGTGGTCTCACTGATATCGTTGGCGAGATCGTAGAGCTCGATTTTTTCCACCTTTTGGCTTGTCCCCCCGGCGGGAACGCCGTCCTTACCGGCGGGCTTTCCCGCAAGCGAGCCATAGCTGTGCGGAAACTGGAGTTTCCAGCGTCCGTCGCCGGTGGATACCGCATGGAGCTGGTCCTTGGTGTAATAAAACCAATATGAGGAATGCGGATTCGTCGCTCCGGGCTGGCCGGAGATGATCGGCCAGACGTCGAGCCCGTCGATCGGATGGTCCGGCAGCTTCGCGCCGGTCACTGCAGCGATGGTCGGCAGGAGGTCGATGCTCATGAACATGTCGTTGCAAACGGTGCCTGCGGGAATTTTTCCGGGCCAGCGCATGATGCAGGGCTCGCGAACGCCGCCCTCCCAGGCGGTCCCCTTCCCCTCGCGCAGCGGATAGGCGGAACCTCCGTGGTTCCCGTAAATCAGCCACGGGCCGTTGTCGGAGGTGAAGATGACCCAGGTGTTGTCCTCCAGCCCGTTGCGCTTGAGCGCATCCATGATCTGGCCGACCGACCAGTCGATCTCCTCGATCACGTCACCATAGAGCCCCTGCGCGGACTTTCCCTTGAACTTGTCGCTCACATGGAGCGGGACGTGCGGCATATTGTGCGCCACGTAAAGGAAAAACGGACTGTCCTTGTTCTTGTCGATGAACTTCACCGCGCGTTCGGTATACCATGTCGTGAGCTGTTCCTGGTCGGCATGCGTCACGGCGGGAATCACGATTTTTTCGTTTTCGAACAATGGGAGCGGCGGGTGAGCTCCCTTCTTCGCCCTGGGGTTCTCCGGCCACATGTCGTTCGAATACGGCAGGCCGAACCACTCGTCGAATCCATGCCGGGTGGGAAAAAATGGCGCGTCACTGCCGAGGTGCCATTTTCCGAAAATCGCCGTCGCGTAGTCGCGCTGCTTCACCAGTTGTGCCAGCGTCATTTCCGAATCGCTGATGCCGATGCCGGATTTGGAATTGAGCGCGCCGGCGATCCCGACGCGGTTGGGATAACACCCGGTCAGCAGTGCGGTGCGGGATGCCGAGCAGACCGCCTGAGCGACATGAAAATTCGTGAACTGCCGCCCCTCCTTCGCGAGGCGGTCGAGGTTCGGGGTCTCGAATCCCTTCGCCCCGAAGCAGCCGACATCGGCGTATCCCTGGTCATCCGTAAAAATGATGACGATGTTGGGCGGGGTGGCGGAAAAGGACTGGAGCACAGCGGCAAAAACCGCAACGAACAAGATGATTGGGAAACGCATGGATTTCATTTTGGGGTTGAATTGAGGGAGGAGGGTCTTTTCAGCGGGACCGGCTGCATGGCCGTCGATCCTGGAGGAGAATACTCCAATTTCAATACCTCTTCGCCGGTTGTGTGCCGGTAAAAAATCCGGAAGGGATGGAGCCCCGCGCGCAGCGGAACCACGGCCGACGCCCCGGGTGAACCGCGGTGAGAATCCTCGCCGACAATGTGCGAGTCGTGAATCCACATCTGGGCTCCGGAATCACTGGTCAGTCGGAAGGTGTAATTCCCATCGGCAGGAACATCGATGAACCCGCTGAAACGGACGCCGGCTTTTCCCTTGAGCACAGACAGGTCGAGGCCTGGCGCGTGGCCGGTCCGGACCGGCGACAGCGCATCGAAATCCGGCAGCCACGGCCACTCACCCTCATAGACCGCAAAGTCGGCCCCGTCTTCGACCGTGGGCGAGGTTACGGACGGCAGCAAGGCGTCATCATAGGGGCGTGGAGCATCGGCGTCCGGCTTCCGCACGGTCAGCAACATGGAGGTCATGCGGGCGACCATCTCAGCGTTTTGCGGATCTCCCGCCACGTCGTGGTCCTGGTGGGGATCTTTCACGATGTTGTAGAGGCGGATCGGATCGGCGGCGCTTTGAATCTGCGTGCGCACGGCCATCCAATCTCCGAGGCGGAGGAACTGCTGCTGGCCGCGTCCAGTGACATTTTTGCGGGCGAAGACCTCGGGGCTGGCCTTGTTTTTTCCACCGGCAAAATATTCGCCGTAAATAAAGCGGTCGCGCTGTGCTCCCTCGCCGGTGAGCGCGGGCACGAGCGAGACGCCATCCGAGTGCGCGGGTGGCACGAGGCCGGCGAGATCGGCAAAGGTGGGCATCCAATCCCAAAAAGCCGTGGGCAAATCCGACTTGCTGTTCGCAGGAATGTGGCCGGGCCACCACGCGATGGCCGGTTCGCGGATGCCGCCCTCCCAGCAATCGCGCTTGAACCCGTCGAACGGTCCCCACGAATCGAAGAGTCGCGGATCGCCGCCGCCTTCATTGGCCGGGCCATTGTCGGAGGTAAATACGACAAGCGTATTATCGTCGAGCTTGAGATCGCGGAGAAGCTGGAGCAAATCGCCCACTCCGTCATCAAGTCGCCGCGCCATGGTCGCATAGCGCTTCATGGGATCAGTCCAGGGCGTCCCGGCAGTGACGGCGTTTGCGTAGTCGGGATACAAAAAGGTGTTGGAGGTTTTCGGTGTCGGCTTCGGCGGCCATTGCACGCCACCCTTGAATCCGCGTCCGAGAGGGTAGGGTTTGCCCGGCACTTGGAGCGGGTTGTGGATGGCAGTGTAGGCGAGATACAGGAAAAACGGTTTGCCGGGATCGGACGCCTCGTGATCCACGATGAATTTCTTGGCGCGCGCGGTAAAAAGGTCGGTGGAGTAAATGTCCCGGTAGTTTTCTGTCACGTTGTCCCAACCGTCGCGCAGTGGATGCGCGGCATCGTGATAGTAGGTGTGCCCGGAATTGTGTTCGAGGTAGCCGAAAAACTCATCAAAGCCATGGCGCAGCGGATGCCCCGGCCATTTCTGATCCTCCCCGCCCTGCAACCCCCATTTGCCGATGGCCATGGTGTGGTAACCAGCAGCCTTGAGCACTGTGCCGAGCGTGGGGATATCCGGTATGGCCTTATCGAATTGATTATCGCGGATGGCACAATTCCCCTGGTGCTGGCCCATCAGCAGGGAAGCCCGCGCCGGGGCGCAGACTGGTGCCCCGGTGTAATGCTGCGTCAATAACCGGCCTTCCGCCGCCATTTTATCGAGTTGAGGTGTGAAGAATCGGGGTTTTCCGGCATCCCTGCCGTTTTGAAAAAACACGCCCACGTCGCCGTATCCCATATCATCGGCGAGGATGAGGATGATGTTCGGTTTGGGCGACGCCGCGGAAGATGCGGCAGCAAGCACAAGGGCCGCAAGGGCGGCAGCAAATGGATTGAGGAACTTCATTTTTTTCTCCGTTATTCAGCCGGCACCTTGCCGGGACCGGCATCTGGATTGGGAGTTGTCGCACTCGCATCCTTGCGCCAGGCAGCAATCTTGTTCTGGATCTCTTTCACTTTTTCGGGGTTTTCTGCGGCAAGATTGTTCTTCTCCCCGATGTCGTCGCGCAAATTGAAAAGCCCGGTGCCGGCATCAATGGAGCTGCCCGGTCCGTGCTTGGGAATGTTCACCCACTTCCAATCCCCGACACGCGCCGCCTCCTGGGATCCAAACTCGAAGAACAGGGCATCATGCCTCCGGATATCATCGCGGCCTTCCGCCAGCGGCAGGAGATTGAATCCGTCAAGCGGCCTTTCTGCCGATGGAACGGCCCCGGCCACAGCCAGCGCCGTCGCCGTGATGTCCATGGAACTGACCATTCCGGGCACGGTCACGCCTGCAGGAATGCGACCCGGCCATTGCATGAAAAGCGGCACCCTCACCCCGCCTTCCCACATCTCCAGCTTGGATCCCCGCAGCGGTGTATTGAGCGAGCCGTTCGCGCCGGCGTGGCCGGGCAGCGGACCGCCGTTGTCGCTCATGAAAAAAATCAGGGTGTTCCGCTCCGCCCCCGAGTCGCGAACAGCCGCCAGCACGCGGCCCACGGCATCGTCCAGAGAGGAGACCTTGGCGGCATACTTCTGCCGGGTGGAATCCGCGATATGGGCAAACGTCTGGAGCTTGTCCTCGCGCGCCTGCTGCGGGGTGTGCACGGCATTGAATGCCAGATAGACAAACCAGGGCTGGCCTGTTTTTTGCCGGCGCTGGATGAATTCCACCGCGCGATCTCCCAGCACATCGGTCAGGTAGCCGTTCAGTTTGCCGGGTGTCCTGCCATCCATGACCGGTCCCCACACCTTGTCCAGATCCTTGAAATAATCATGCATGCCCGCAAGGAAACCGTAGAATTCCTGGAACCCCCGGCTCTGCGGCTGAAACTTTTCCAGTTCTCCGAGATGCCATTTTCCAAAGGCCGCACACGTGTAGCCCGCCGCATGCAGGTAATCGGCCAGCGTGGTTTCGGTCAGGGGCAAACCGTTTTCCGTCCCCGCCCCCATGCCGCCTGCCACCAGTTGGAGGAAGCGCGCCGGATACCTCCCCGTCATAAGCGCCATGCGGGATGGCACGCAGTGCGGCCCAGGGACATATGCCTCGGTAAAACGCGCCCCGTTCGCCGCAATGGAGTCGATGTGGGGTGTGGGAATGTCCCGGCATCCCTGGATGCCCAGATCCGCATAGCCGAGATCATCAGCGAGGAGGATGAGGATGTTGGGACTTTCGGACGCGGAAAGTGTCATGAGGCTTGCGACGCAAGCCAGGAGAGAGAGGAGGAGTTTCATGGAAATTCTATTTGTTTTGCAGCGGCTTCACCGCAGCCCTTTCGCAGGCTTCAATTCGCTGAGTTTGTCCGGCTGTGAGGCGGCGGGGAGGATGCTCGGCGGGAGGGGTGCCGCAAGGGATGTGGCCGCGATCGCGACGAGGGCCGCAAGCGTGGCCAAAACAGACTGGGGAAAATCCCCCCCGGCCTGCCCCCGCCATGCCACTGACCCGCCGGAGGGATCGGTTTCCGGAGGCTTGGGAAAATGGAGGCAACGGGTTCACGGTGGGAGTCTGCCATGCCCGGCGCAGAAATGAAGAAAAAGGCATCCCGGGATGAAAGAAGATTCCAGTTCGCCGGATTGGTCCGGGGCGGCTCGGGTTGCAATCTGACGCTTCACGGGCTCCTCGAATGCCAAGCGACGGGGTGAAGCTCATTCGATTTCTTTTCCCGCGTTCAGGCCTTTGTAGGGACGGCCCGGGATCAGGCGGACCCCGTCGGTAAACCCCTCCTCCCGATTCGCAAGCCGCTGGATGAGCCGCTGCCGCCACTGCTCCAGCGTGGCGGACGACTCCGGGTTCTTTGCGAGATCGTGCTCCTCCTTCGGATCGTTTTGCAGGTCAAAGAGCTGCTCCGCACCGTCGAACGGACGCCAGATGTATTTCAGGCGGCCGTCGGTGAGCGCATGGAAGGCTTGCTCATTGCCGTAGCAAGGGGCGTGTTCGGAATGCAGGACATCGCGGATCTTGACGGGATCCCCGCGCAGTGCCGGCACGAGATCAACACCGCTCAGACCCGCCGGTCGCTGCGCTCCCGCGAGATCCAGCAGCGTGGGCATGATATCTTCAAGGCACACCGGCTGGCTGGAACGCAGGCCGGGCTTGAACCCGAGCTCAGGCGAGCCCGCGATGATGAGCGGGATATTCGCCGAGCCTTCATATGGTTCGCATTTGCGGAAGTATCCGTGGTCGCCCAGCATCTCACCGTGGTCGCTTGTGAGCACGATCAGCCACGGACGCCCCGCCTTCGCGCTCCGGGCCTTGAAGTCCGCAATCAAGCCCGCGATTTGCGTGTCCAATTGCTCTATGAGGCCGAAGTATCCGGCCTGCACCTTCCGCAGCGCGTCGCCTTCCAGAAGGATGCGGTCCCCCACTTTGTTCCCCGCAGGTGTTAAGGCGCTCCAGTCCACCCAGTAGCCCTTCGCGGTCGGAGGGAGCGTCTTTTGCAGGTTCGCGTCGAAATACTGCTGCGGCGGAAAAAGGGGGGGATGAGGGGCATAAAAGGAAGACGTCAGGAAAAGAGGGCGGGCGGGATCCGCCTCGCCGACAACCCTCCGCGATTCCGCGACCGTCCACGCGGTCGGGTGCAGATTTTCCGCCAGCGGCCAGGGTCTCGCGGAGCTCCTGTTGGCGGAAAGCTTCAGCGTTTTACCGGTGAAATTTTTGATGCCTCCGGTCTCGGGCGCATTCTGCTTCAGGAACTTGTCGTATTCGTCGTCGCTCACGTAGGTGGACCCCAGGATCTGCCGCTGGTAGCCGAGTTTGCTGGCCGGGGACTGGTGCATGTTTCTGCCCACGAGCACGGTCGAGTAACCTGCACGCGCAAGGCATTCCGGCAGCGGAACGGTCGTGAACGGCTTGCAGGCGTAGCCCACGACGCCGCTCGTCTGCGGCACGAGTCCCGTCAGCAGGGCGTAACGCGCCGGAATGCAGGAGGGAACGGTGCTGTATGCGCGCCGGAACAACGCCCCCTGCCGCGCAAGGTCGTCCAGGTTCGGCGTGTGCACCGCGGGATGCCCCGCAGCCGAAAGGCAGTCGCCACGCATCTGGTCCGGCATGATCAGCAGGATGTCCGGTGCCCGCTTCACACCCGGTGCCGCGTTGGCACGAACACCGGGAAAAAGGGACATCGCGACGAGCGCGGAAAAAAACAGCGGGGAGATCCTGGCGGGGTGCTTCACAAGATCACTGCTTCAATTGCAGCTGAAGCGGCTTCACCGCAGTCTTCTCGTAGGCGTCGAAGCGCTGCTTCAATTCGTTGAGTTTGTCCGGCTGCGCCGTGGCGAGGTCCTTCGTTTCCCCCGGGTCGTCACGCAGGTTGAAGAGCTCCACCTTTTTTTCCGCGTTCCTCTCCCTGCGGGCCGGTTTCTCGGATTTGATTTTTTCGCCGGTTTCGACGTCGTGAGTCTCGCTGACGGCGTCCCTGCCGTTGAGGACGATCTTCCAGTCGCCCATGCGCAGCGCGCCCTCCCCGCCCGGAACGGTGGCGTTGAGCAGGATGTCCTCATGGGGCGAAGGCTTGCCCTCAGTGAGCACGGGCAGGATGTCCCCGCCGTCCAGGGGAAGCTTCTGGTCCGTGCTGCCACCAGCCAGTTTCACGAAAGTCGGGAACAGATCCACAATATGGAGCGGCTCCTTGATCACGGTGCCCGGCTTGATATGACCGGGCCAGGAGGCGATGGCGCAGGAGCGGATGCCGCCCTCGTAGAGCGAGGACTTGAAGCCGCGGTAGGGAAGATTTCTTCCCGGCGGGATGCCGCCGTTATCGCTGCAGAAAACAACGAACGTCTTGTCGAGTCGCCCGGTTTCCTTGAGTGCCGCAAGGATTTTTCCGCAGCCGTCGTCCACCGCGGTCATCGCCGCGGCGAGAACGGCCCGCTGACCATCCATCTTGCCGCTGTAGGCGGAAACGCTCTCCGGGCTCGGAGCCTGCAGTGGTCCGTGGACGCCCGTGAACGGGACGTAAAGGAAGAGCGGTTTGTCGGCGGGCTGGCGCTTGATGAGCTCCACGGCCTCACGGGCTTCCAGAGTTGTGGCATAGCCCTCCTCCGTGATCAGCTCACCATTGCGGCGCCAGTCGGGCTCGGCGCTTTTCAGATACGAATTGTGGGTGAAGTAGTCGATGCCCTGGAGGTGGCCATACGCATGGTCGAAGCCGCGTTCATTCGGCCAGTAGGCACGGTCAAAGTGGCCGACATGCCACTTGCCGCAGATCGCCGTCGTGTATCCCTGCTCATGCAGCGCCTGCGCCACGGTCCGCTCCTCCAGCGGCAGACCATACTTTGAATTTGGACGCAGCACGTTCATCTGCATCCCGGAGCGGATCGGGTAACGCCCGGTGAGGAAGGCCACGCGGGTCGGGGTGCAGACCGGCAGGACGTAGAAGTCCTCCAGTTTCGCTCCCCCGGCAGCGAGCTTGTCGAGGTTCGGCGTCATGATGTCGCTCCCGTGCCAGCCGACGTCCGCATTGCCGAGGTCATCGGCGAGGAGAAAGACGATGTCGGGCTTGCCGGATTTGGCAGGGGCGGCGGCCTGCACCATGCAGGATGCCGCAAACGCAGCCAGGGCAAGGAGGTTTTGTTTCATGATATGCGGGTCACTGCGGGGGTGTTGAAAGCTTTTTGAGCCGGTCGGCGAGTTCCCGGACTTTGTCGGGGTTCGCGGCGGCAAGGTCCTTTGTCTCGCCGGGATCCGACGACAGATCGAAGAGGAGTCCGGGTTCGGGGATCGTGCTTTTTTTCCACGGGCCGAGGCCCTCGCGTATTTTTCCGGGAGGAAGATACTTCCAGTTGCCCGAGCGCAGGGCCAGCCCTCCCTCCTGGGAATGCAGGACGACATCCTCGCGGCCGGTCTTCGATTCCCCGAGGAGTGCGGGCAGGACGTTCTGGCTGTCCGTCATGGTTTTTGAGTCCGGTTTTTGTCCGGCGAGGATGGCGAGGGACGCCGGGAGATCCACCTGGCTGACGATCGCGTCGGAAACACCGGGCTTCACCCGGCCCGGCCACCGGACCAGGAACGGCATCCGGGTGCCCCCCTCGAAGCGGCTGTATTTTCCCCCGCGGAGCGGCCCCGCTGGTTTGTGACCGCCGAGCTTTTCGTTTGCCCCGTCCTGGTAGCCGTCGTCGAGCACGGGTCCATTGTCGCTTGAAATGATGACGAGCGTATTTTCCGCGAGATGAAGCTCGTCGAGTTTTTTCAGGATGGCACCCACGCAGTCATCGAACTCCATGATCGCGTCGCCGCGCGGTCCCATCGGGGTCTTGCCGGCAAACCGCGGGTGCGGCATATGCGGCTTGTGGATGTCGCTCGTGGCCAGGTAGAGAAAGAACGGCCTGTCTTTTTCGCGTTCGATGAAGTCCACCGCCTGTTTGGTGAAGACGTCGGACATTTCCTCGTCCTTCCAAATCGCCGCCTTGCCACCGGTCATGAAGCCAATGCGGCCGACACCGTTGATAATCGCGTCGTTGTGGCCATGGCTCCGGTCCATTTTCAATGTCGTGCGGTCCTTCACATCGGGGCCGGTCAACTCGCCGGGAAAGGGGGCCTCGTAGCTCACCCGGATCGGATCGTTCGGGTCGAGCCCGACGACGCGGTGATTCTGAATATACACGCACGGCACGCGGTCCATCGTCGCAGCCATGATGAAGGAATAATCAAATCCCACCTCGAGCGGGCCGGGCTTGATCTCTCCGTTCCAGTCCAGATCGCCTTTCTCCGCACCGAGGCCGAGATGCCATTTCCCGACGATGCCAGTTGTGTAGCCAGCCTGCTTGAGAAGCGATGGCAGCGTGGCTCGGCCCGGCTCGATGATGAGCGAAGCGTCACCCGGGAGCACGCCCGTTCCCTTTTTGCGAAACGGGTATTCACCCGTGAGCAGCGAGTAGCGCGAGGGAGTGCAGGTGGCGGAGGAAGAGCAGGCGTTCGTGAATCGGATCCCCTCGTCCGCCACCCGGTCCACATTCGGCGTCTTCACCGCCGTCGCGCCGTAGCAGCCGAAATCTCCGTAGCCGATGTCATCGCCGTAGATGAGGACGATGTTCGGCAGGCGGGAGGACTCCGGCTTGTCGGGGGCGGCGAAGGCCGGCGCGACGAGAAGAGACAGAAAAAGAGAGAGAGTGGTTTTCATGGATGGTGTCACCAGTGGAGAACGGGTTCAAATTCCCCGACGCTCAGAAGGGGGTTCTTGTTGGAGGGATCTTCAGGGATGACGATCCTAAGAAACCGGCCGGTGCGGGGCTTGTCAAAGAGAATGGTGAACCACCATTTCGAGGTGATCTCCCGCGCGGAGTGGTCCTTCGCATGGAAGCGCGCCGCCGGCCCGCCCAGGCGGTCTGGTGTGTCGCCCACATACACGTCGAACTTCGAAACGCGGATTCCGTCGGCTTTTGGCGGAACGTAAAGGAGCCCGCCCAGCTTCACCGGGCGGCCGAAATCGAGCGTCAGTTCCTGCGGGAGCTTCGCCCCGGCGAGGTTCCAGCGGCTGTTCCAATTCAAATCAAAGGCGGCCGCCGGGCCTGCAGCGGATTTTTTTGCGGAAGCCGTCTTGTCGAACTGGTCGAGTTCGGCCTGGACGATGTCCAGCGCGCTTTTCCCCTGCTTTTTTCCTTCTGTCGCGCCGGGTGGTTTTTGTCCGGCATCGGTTGTTGACGTGACGCTCCCGGTGAAGGCCGGTGCCGCCGCGAAAATCTGTTCGAGGTTGAGTTCCCGCGCGGGTTTGAAATCTGGGCCGGCCATGTAGTCGAGCAGGCTGCGCCGGAGTTGCCGGGCGACGATCCGCCTGTCGAGGTTGGTCTGCAGGTCGAAGCCGGTGAGGATGATGCGGCCGGGCCCGACGCGGCCCTCGACGACGTGGCCGAGTTTCCACCCGCGATGGAAATCATCGATGCCCTGAACGATGGGATGGAGGTCGGGCGGTGTGTCGTTCAGGACGAATGCACGGGCATTGTTCGCCAGCTCCGCCCATTGCCAACTGCTGTAAAAGTCGGTGGGAAACTCCCTCAGCGCGGGATTCCCGGGATCGCACAGCAGGCCCATCGTGCCCTCGTGCCGGGTGGCCCGCCACAGGTAGCTCCAGAAGACCGGCTTGAACCGGGAGCGCAGGATTCCCGGCATGCTGTCAGTGTCGGCGGTGGCGGGAAGGGAGAGCAGCACTGTGCCCCCTTCGGCGAGCCGTTTTTTGACCGCCTCGTCATAACGGTCGGCCACGAGGATGTCCGCCGGGGCCGCCGTCGGGACATCCGGCGGATACACCCAGAGTGGCCACTCATTGCGGAAGGTGGTCCCCTCGATGTCCACGACAAGTTTCAACTGCGCGGCCTTCGCCAGACTGGAAAGCGGCACCGCGATGTCGCCAACGCGGGTGACTCCGCCCTGCCGGAGATCCGCCGGAGCGAACGCGCCGGATTTTTTGAACGACCCGTCCGCAGAGGTAAGAGACCAGTTCACGACGGAATTTTTGAGGTCCGCCGGGCCGTAGTTGGCGACGTCGATTTTTGCCGCGAATGTCTGGTTGCTGGTCCAGACGAAACTCTCGAAGCGGGCGAGCGGCACGGTTTCGCTGCAGGCTTCGCGAAATTCCTCCGGAGTCACGATGCCCTTCGAATCCCAGTGGGCGTCGAGCATTCCGACGAGCGCGTCCCCCTGACCGGGAAAATCCTGGAGCTGGAGGAGCTGGAATCCGCCGAACTTCGGGGTGCGGAGGCAGAGTTCCATGTCCTCCTTGTAGAGCTGCCAGGCGAGACGGCCGCTGGCCCGTCCGATCTGGTCCGCCTGATCCCCCATCCCGCGCGCGTCGAGGAGGCTTTTGAAAAACATCAGGTTATACGGCTTCATCACGCCGGTGTATTTCGGGATCTCGGCCCCCGTGGGATGCACCGCCCACTGGCCGAGCTCGTGTGCGATGAGCGGCACCTTGATGACACTTGCGGCCGCGGCGTAATCGCAATCCGTCCCATCGCTCGAAACCGACCCGGAAAACCGTTCCGACGATCCCAGCCGGAGGCCGCCATTTTTCGTATGACGGGTGACAAAAAAGTCGCAGTCGTCGATCGGGGACTTCCGCTTGCCGGGCTCCGGGCTTCCGGCCGGCTCGTTCACGTCGCAGGTATAGATCCGGCGCGGATCAGCGTTCTTAAGATCCCGGAGGATGCCACTGAAAAACGGATTGTCCCCGCCCAGTTCGTTGCCGAGGCCCATCATGACGAAAGACGGATGGTTCCCGTAGCGGCGGATCATGCGCATCGCCTCGTCGCGCAGGAATTGCCCCTCGGGCGAATCCCCCTTGAGTTTCGTCCAGAACGGCGCCTCCGGGCTGAAGTAGAACCCGAGACGGTCAGCCGCCGCGAAGCCCGCGTCCGGCGGGCAGAACGAGTGGAATCTCAGGTGGTTCAACCCATATGATTTCATGATCCGGATGACGCGCTCCCATTCTTTTTCGTCCATCGGGAAATGCCCGGTGAGCGGGAACTCCCCACCCGTGAGGTTGCCGCGCAAAAACGTCGGGCGGCCGTTGATGAGGAACTGCCCGTCGCGCGTGGAAAAATCGCGAACCCCGAACGGAATCGCTTCGCCCGATTTCATGGCGCCGGCCGCGAGGGAAACCTCCGCAAGATACAGGTTCGGATGAAATTCGTCCCACGGTTCGAGTTTGCCGTCCAGCGGCAGCTCCAGACGGAACGGGGTCGCAGCCTCGATCTTGTCGAGCTTCACGCGGCCCTGCAAAAGCACCGGCTCGGCGGCTTTCCTGCGCACTGCGCAGGTGATCTCGCCGGGCGGCTGCCCGCCGGATGTGTTCCGGACCGTTCCATCCACCCAGAGGATATTCTTCTCCAAGTCGCTTCCCACGCGGATATTCTCAAGAAAGACGGGGTCGGAGGCCCGGAGCTCGATGCGGCCGATGATCCCGTTCCAGTTGCCCATCACTTCATCAGTGACGCTGTGCGCCCACTGGCCGACTTTGTATTTCATCGAGTTGTCCACCCGCAGGGTGAGGCGGTGGCGGCCGGGCTTGAGCCGGCCGGTGAGGTCGAACTCATGCGGCACGCTGAGGCTGTCCTGCATCCCGATTTCCTCCTCGTCAATCCAGAGCCGCGTTTCCCAGTGGGCGCGCTCCAGAAACAGGCGAATCTCCCTGCCGTCCCACCCGGCGGGGATGTCGATCTCCCGCTGATACCACGCCGGTCCGGTGTATTCGGTGGCGCGCATGAGCCGGCCGCTCTGGCCGAGGCCCGGACCGTTCGACTCGCCCTTTCCGGCGGTGTCGGTCGAGTTGGGAAGCATGATCGTCTCGGTGAGCTTCCTGCCGAACCATCTGTCCTTCACCCCCGCGTCGTTCCGGTCGAAGTGAAACCGCCAGGTCCCGGAAAGATCAAGGACAGAGGGGACGTCATCCGCTCCGGAAGCGCAGAAACCGACAACGAACAAAGCCGACAGCACGACATGCCGGAGGCAACGTCTCCCGCAACTTGTCGCGGCACGCCTCATGGTTTGGCGACCGGCACGGTCAGCTTCGCCTCGGGAAAGTCGTCTGACTCGACCGTCAGCCGGATCTCTCCCGGGGTGCCGGAGGGGCGAAGGATGGCCATGGAGCGCCCGCGCCAGGTCGTCCCGTTGTCAGCGTTGCGGAAGCCCTGAACATCCTGATGGAATCCATTGCCACAAGCCTCCAGCGAACCGTCACCCTCGACTTTGTAGCGCACGTTGTGACGGCCGGATTTGACCGGTTCGCCGTGGGCGTCCACGACCTCGACCGAAACGAAGGCGAGGTCGTTCCGGTTGGCCGTGATCGGAGAGCGGTCGCTCGTCAACCGGAGCGCCACCGGCTTGCCGGGAGTCTTGAGTGTTTTGGTGAAAATAACTTTCCCGTCCTTCAATCCCTCAGCCACCAATTCCCCGGGTTCGTAGGGCACCTTGAAGACATTGGCGATGCGGCCCTTGTCATTGGTCCCCGTGCCGACAACCTTGCCGTTGAGTTTGAGTCGGACCTCGGGCGCGCGGCTCACCACCTTGACTTCCATCGGTCTGCCTTCAAGCCCCTCCCACCCCCAGTAAGGATATTCGTTCGGCCAGGCCCACGGCTTGACCTGATAGGAGCGGCCTTCGGGAGGAGGTTCCTGAACCAGAATCTCCATATCGCTCGCCCCGTTGATCACATTGCGAAAGAGCTGTCCGCCTTTGGGCATCCCGGTGATATCGATGAGCCCGCAGGCCGCCGCATACGAAGGCCAGCCCTGGCTTGCCCCGTTCAGCACGACCTGGCCGGACCAGCTCTCGCCGATGTATTCAAAAGCGCTCCAGACAAACGACCCGCTCACCCAGGGCCGATCGTTGACGAAATTCCATGTCTCGAGCTGGCTGTTGCCACTGGGGAAGGACTCGGTGCAGATCACGTTCCAATCGGGGAAGAGCTTGTGGTTCTGCTCGATCTTATCCTCCCGGTAGTTGTAGCCCTTCACGTCGTAAAGCCCGAGGTATTTGTGGTTGTCAAACGCCTGGGCGGTTCCGCCGGTCACCGGTCGCGTGGGGTCCCACTTGGCGACTTCCTTCTTCAGACCGGTGAGGATCCCGGCCAGCTCGTCCTCGCTTTTCTCGCGGTTCCCGATCTCGTTGCCGAGGCTCCGGATCACGATACTCGGATGGTTGCGGGTGCGCCGCAGCCAGAGCTCAATGTCCTTGGGATTCCATTTTCCGAACGTCTCGCCGCCGTAATCCTGTGGGGTTTTGTGGACGTGCCACTGATCGAACGCCTCGTCCATCACGAGCAGTCCGAGCCGGTCGCAGGCGTCGTAAAACGCATCGCTCATGGGGTTGTGCGAGGCGCGCACGGCATTGTAGCCGTTCTGTTTCATGATCTCGAGCTTGCGATATTCCGCCCGGTCGAAGGCCGTCGATCCCAGCAGGCCGTTGTCGTGGTGGAGGCAGCCACCCCACATGTCCACCGGCTTGCCATTCAGCAGGAATCCCTTGTCCACCGAATATTCGATGGTGCGGATGCCAAACGGCTCCGTCACCGAATCAAGCACCTCCTTGCCGCGGAGCAAATCCACTTTCGCGGTGTAGAGATACGGATGGTCCACCGACCAAAGCTCCGGACGGGAAACAGTGAGGGTCAGCGGAGTTGCCGCTCCTTCCACCCTGGCGGTCCCCTCGGAAACCGTCTTCCCCTGCGCATCGAGCAACTGAACCCGCAGTTCACATCCCTTGCTGTCGCCGTCGACTTCGGTATTCAGGACAACCTTGGCGGTCTTCTCGCCGGCTTCGGGCGTCTGGATTTGGACGCCCCAGCGCCGCAGGTGGGTCGGGCCGGTTTTTGTGAGCCACACATTGCGGTAAATCCCGCTGCCGGGATACCAGCGGCTCGTGATGCCCTCATTCCGCACACGGACAGCCAGCACGTTGTCGGACTTCAGGAACGGAGTCAGGTCGTAATAGATGCTGGTATATCCGTAGGGATGGAAGCCCAGATGATGCCCGTTGATCCAGACATCGCTGTTCATGTAGATCCCGCCGAAGAAAATCTCGAAGTGCTTCCCGGCATCCGCAGCATCAACGGTGAAGTGCTTGCGATACCATCCGGTGCCTCCCACGGTGAACCCGCTGTGGGTCCCCCCAAGCGCCTGACTGCTGAACGGCCCGAAAACTTCCGCCTTCGCATCCCCGTCCTTGGCCGCAAGAAATCCGGCATCGCGCTTGTTGTTGTAAACGCAGATCGCAATCAGGTTTTTTCCAGGCTTCAGAAGCTTGCCGGACACCGTATACCGGCGGTGTTCCTTGAAAGCCGGCGTGCAATTCCCCTGCGGCTGGTTCTTGGGCATCACCCCGGTATCCCCGACCTTCTCCCCGTTGATGTAAAATTCATCGCAGTCATCAATGCAGCCCAGATCGAAGACGACGTCTTTCCCCGCCATCTCCGGGGGCAGCTCGATTTCCTTCCGGAACCAATAATACTCACCGGGCTTGGAGCCGGGAATCACTCCCGGCAGGACCATCGTCTTCCACCCGGAATCATCGACACCCACCGCAGCATACTTCCCGGAATCGCCAAGTGTGTAACGCCACTCCCCGGAAATCGGCTTCACCACCGGAAGCGCTTCCCCGCCCGCCGGAATCGGCTCGATGCTCCAGTCGTGCGGCACATCCACCTTGCGCCAGCCGGAATCATCGAAATTCACCTCCTGCGCGCCTTCGACATCGCCCCGGTGAAAAAGCCAGCCCTGGTTGAAAAGCCGGTCCCGAGGCGTGTCCAAGGGCGGAACAAATTGCGGAGAAACGGTTCCGGCAGACCAGGCGGACACAAGAGAACAGGCTCCGGAAACAAGAAAAACAAGGGGGCGGATATTCATCGGGATAATAAATAGTAAAAGGCTTTAACCTTTTGTTCCTCGCAAAGTTGCGATGAATTTTACCTCCTGTCACACGAAAAGTCATTTTGTTCCGGAGCAATTTCCGCATTGAATTGGGACAAAAATAAGAAACTCTCCTCCCTGCATATGAAGTTCTCCCCCTCGACGGTCCTCGCAATCCTTCTGGCGTCCTCGATGGCATGCTCCCCGCACGCCCACGGGCTCCCCGCACGCAATGACCGAGCGGCCCAGCCATCCTATACCGGGGACGGCCTGCTCCCCTCATACCTCCGGTGCGAATACCTGACGAATCCGTTGGGTGTGGGCACCGCCGAGCCGCGCCTGAGCTGGATCGTCGAGTCCGGCAAACGCGGACAGCGGCAGACAGCCTATCGCGTGCTTGTGGCCGGAAGCGAAGCCGCCCTCAAAGAGGACAAAGGGGACCTCTGGGACAGCGGCCGGGTCGCCGGCGATGAAACCACGGCCGTCGTCTATGCGGGAAAACCACTCACTTCGGGGCAACCGTGCTTCTGGAAAGTCAAGGTCTGGGATGCGAAAGGAGACGAGTCCCCCTGGAGCGGGCCGGCGATGTGGTCCGCCGGATTGCTGAAGCCATCGGACTGGGAGGCACAATGGATCGGCTACGACGCGCCGCGTCAGATCGACCTGCCGGAGGCGGATTTTGAAGGCGGCAAGTGGATCTGGTTTGCAGGGGACTCGTTTCCGGACGCCGCTCCGGGCTCGCGCGTTTTCACAGGAACCGTCACACTTCCCCCGGTCAGCGAGATCGCCCGCGCCGAGATCCTGATTGCGACGGATGAGGGGTTCAGTGTGAACCTGAACGGCCAGCGCGTCGGCCTCACCAAGCCAGCCCCCGGCGATCCGGTGCGCGCCAAAATCCTGAACGCCTTCGAGTTTTTGAAGGACGGAGACAATGAGATCCGCGTCACAGCTGAAAATGCCGCCAAGGGTCCAGCCGGACTGATCCTCAAGTTCCAGATCGAAACAAAGTCAGGAAAGACCATCACTCTGGTCACCGATGGATCCTGGCTGGCGACGGACAAGCCGTCCGCTGAAGCCTCAAACCGCAGCGCCTGGTCGGCGCCGAGGATTCTCGGGGAGCATGGCATCCAACCCTGGGGCAAACTCACGGCTGCCGGCAAGGTCACCCACCCGGCGGCATATCTGCGGAAGGAGTTCCTCGTCGAAAAGCCGGTCGTCCGCGCCACTCTTTACACCACGGCGCTCGGCTGGATCGATGCCCATGTCAATGGCTCCCGCGTCAGCGACGACTATTTCAACCCGGGATGGACGGACTACCACAAGCGGGTCTATTACCGCGCCTTCGATGTGACGGCGGGCATCCGGACCGGTGCGAACGCGCTCGGAGCCATCCTCTCGGACGGTTGGTATTCCGGCTACATCGGGTGGTATGGGAAGCGTGAGCATTACGGAAGCCAGCCGCGGGCGTCAGCGCAGCTCGTGATGGAATTTTCCGACGGCTCCCGGCAGGTTGTTGGAACAGGGGCGGACTGGAAGGCGGCCACGGGACCGATCACGGGCGCCGACATCCTGCAGGGCGAAACCTTCGATGCCCGCAAAGAACTCACCGGCTGGGACCTGCCCGGCTTCGATGACTCCTTATGGGCCGCCGTGAATACGGGTGCAAATGTGGCCCCTCTCATCCAGGCCCACACCGGCCCGCCGGTCGTGGCGATCCAGGAATTCCAGGCAAAGTCTATCAGCGAGCCGAAGCCCGGAGTCTATGTATTCGACTTCGGCCAGAACTTTGCGGGCGTCCCGCGCATCAGCGTCAAAGGAAAGCCGGGACAGAAAATCACCCTGCGCCATGCCGAGCGGCTCGCGCCCGACGGAAGGGTCTACACCATCAACCTCCGGAGCGCCGCCGCCACCGATTCCTACATCTGCAAGGGCGACGGCGTCGAGACATGGTCGCCGCGCTTCACATTCCACGGCTTCCAATACATCGAGGTCACCGGGCTGACAGAAAAGCCGGACAAGGACACCGTCGTGGGGGTTGCCCTGAGCAGCGACACCCCGGTCGTGGGCGCGTTCGAGTGCTCGGATCCGATGCTGAACCAGCTCCACAACAACATCTACTGGACGCAGCGGGCGAATTTCATCGACGTTCCCACCGACTGTCCGCAGCGCGACGAGCGCCTCGGCTGGACCGGCGACGCGCAGATCTATGTCCGCACAGCAACCCTCAACACCGATGTGCAGGCGTTCTTTACCAAGTGGCTTGTGGATCTGCAGGACGCCCAGCGCGAGGACGGACAATTCCCCCGCGTCGCACCCGTCCAGCCGATCCTGCTCCAGGGCGGTGACGATGGCGGCCCGGCTTGGGCCGATGCCGGAGTCGTGTGTCCGTGGACGATCTACGATGTCTATGGCGATACGCGCGAACTGGCGGCCCACTACGACTCGATGCGCCGCTACATCGAGTTCTGCAAGGACCGCTGCACGCCGGACCTCCTGCCCCCGCCGAAGTTCCATTGCTTCGGCGACTGGGTGAGCATCAAGGCGGACACGCCGAAGGATGTCATCTTCATGGCGTATTTCGCCCACAGCACCAGGCTGCTCGCCCGCTCGGCGGAAGTGCTCGGAAAGACGGAGGATGCCGCGAAATACAACGCGCTCTTTGAGCGGATCAAGGAATCGTTCAACAAGGCGTATGTCGGCCGCGACGGACGCATCAAGGGCGACACGCAGGCGGTTTACGTGCTCGCACTGGCCAACGACCTTGTCACCGGGGAAAAGGCGGATCTCGCCGCGAAGTATCTCGTCGAGGATATCGAAAAGCACGACTGCCACCTCACGACCGGCTTCGTCGGCACGAAGGATCTCATGCTCGTGCTCGCAAAAATCGGCCGCAACGATGTCGCCTACCGGCTCTCCTTCAACGACACCTTCCCGTCATGGGGGTTCAGCATCAAATGCGGAGCGACGAGCATCTGGGAACGATGGGACGGATGGACGCCGGAAAACGGCTTCGAAAAATCCGGCATGAATTCCTTCGCCCACTACAGCTTCGGCGCGGTCTACCAGTGGATGGTCGAAAACATCGGGGGCATCCGCAGCGACTCCCCCTCCTACAAGACGATCACGATCGCCCCGTCGGTCGACGACCGACTCACGTCCGCCCGGACCGTCTATGCCGGCATCCGTGGGAAGATCACCAGCGAGTGGAGGAAGGACGGTGACAACCTCCTCGTAAACGTCACGATCCCCGCGAACACGACCGCCACCGTCAGCCTCCCAGCAAAATCCGCCGCAGCCATCACGGAAGGCGGGCAACCGCTCGACAAGGCCGAAGGTGTGAAGCCCCTCCGCACGGAAGGCGGCCGCACACTCCTCGCCGTGGAATCGGGCAGCTACACCTTCGCCATGAAAACGGACAAATGACCGGAGGCATTCCGCTGGAATGGCGGGATCGTGTCATCCCTGGATTCATAAACGGCGGAGCCATATTATTAATCAAAGGAAAGTAGAGGTCTCGCGAATTCCATGAAGTTCTTTCTCCTGTTCTTTCTGACCGGTTTTCGATTGCTGTCCGCCGGGGAATTCAATGTGAGGGACTTTGGAGCGAAAGGAGATGGCGTCACCGATGACGGACCGGCGGTTCAAAAGGCCGTCAATGCTGCCAAGGCGGCTGGCAAACCGTCGCGGCTCGTTTTCGAGTCGGGAAAAACGTTCCGTTTTCTGAGCCCAAAGTCCACCGGGATGGGCGATGCGGGACTTTTCCAATTGCAGGACATCAACGATCTGACGATTGACGGCGGAGGAAGCCTTTTTCTCCTCCATCCGGATGTGGAGTTCCTGCAGGCATCGAATTGCCAGCGGTTGGCCGTGATCAATTTGGAAATCGATTTTTCGCCGCAGCCGTTCGTCCCCGGAGTGATCATTGCGGTGGATCCGGAGGCGCATGCGGTGGATGTCGAGATCCTTCCCGGGTTCGATCTGCCTGCCGCGGACGGACAGCCGATGCCGAAACATCCCCCGTTCTTCGGCTGGCTGAATCCGTCGGAAGCGAACACAGCACGCGCCCACTATTTCGTCGAAAAAATCACCGAAACAGAACCCAACAGCCTCCTCCGGCGGGCGGTCAGGTTGTATGCTCAGGAGGAAACATTCCCGAAATTCAAAACCCCGGGCATTGCTGTGGGCGCAAAAATCTCGGTGCCAATTCCGGGGGCGGCACACGCCGAGCGACGGCTCGCATGCATGAGCGACTGTGTTGGTATCACGCTTAAGAACTGGTCGGTATGGGCCGCTCCTTACTTCGCATTCACGCTGGAAAGAAACAGCGGAAATATACTGATTTCGAATGTGACACTTGCGCCGAAGCCGGACAGCGGACAGATGATGTCGTCTGGCCGGGATGGTTTTCACTGCAAGGGGAATCGCGGGCAAATGATCTTTGACAATTGTACATTGTCCGGTCTGGGAGACGATTGTTTCAATATTTCATCCATGACGGCGGTCCTTCACCGGCAGGAATCGGAAAATACGATCATTGCCAAACGGTCGTGGTATCCGTGGCTTGGATATTCCGAGTTTGCTCCGGGCGATCTTCTTTCGTTCTATGACCCTGCGGCAAAAGTCATCCTTTTTTCCGCACGGGTGACTGCCGCCGACCCGTTCGAGGAGAACTCGCTGAAACTCGTGGGATTGTCGTTCGCGGACGCGATCCCTGAGCTGCCTGCCGATTGCCTGATCTTCAATATGAACATCCCGTCTCCCGGTGTGATCATCCGCAATTCACACATTACGGGAAGCAGTCGGATGCGTGGTCCGATTCTCATCGAAAATTCGACGTTTTCCGGATTCACCTGGTTCTATGGAGACAACATCGAAGGACCCTTTCCCCGGCGTGTGATGATCCGCCATTCGCATTTTGTGAATGGAGATCCGGCAAACAATCGTGGCGATGCGTTGCTCTTTACTTCACCACGATTTTCCAACGCAACACATGGGACGGAATACGATGCGGACGACATCATCCTTGAAGACAACATTTTCGACGGGGCGGTTGTTTTCAATCATTCCCGGAACCTCGCAGTGCTCGGAAACCGGTTCAATGATCGGGTCCGTGTTGATGGGATCGAAAACGCGCTGTTTCGCGACAATACTTTTGTCGGGGGTGCCATGAAGGGACTGCCTGCGGATCTTTTGGCAAACCATGTCAGAATAATCGGATCGACGCGTGAAGAGGCCACGCTTTCCCTGATGAAGCCCTTCACATTTTTCATGGGAAAATCGGACGCGACCGACTCGATCCGACACATTTCTGCCGTCGGAAACAGCGCTTCCGGGAAGTATGCCGGCGCAGTGACTCAGTTTGGAAAAACGGTCGAATGCTATGAATTGATTCCGCCGGGTCATGCGCTTCCGGGTGCCGAAGTCTTGATCGAGGAGGATATCGACCGGCATCTGTCCCGGCTCACCTTTTTTGCCGCACCGAAGGGGGAGGAGACGCGTTACGTCGTTTACGCGGCAGATTCGCAGGAAGCCAATCGCCGGGAGATTGCTTCCGGCACTCTTCCAGCCGGTCAGTGGACACAAGTTAATGTTGATCTCACGACGGGCGATTCCGGCAACTTCCGGCGCATCTCGATTTCGTTACCCGGCTCGCAGGGGGAGGCATGCCCTGTTTTTATTGGCGGCATTGAGCTGACCAGCCGGAATGGCCAACCATGAAGTTTTTGGCAATTGCCTGCGGTCTTCTGCAGTTCCCGATGGCCGTGTTGAGTGCCGTCGAATCTCCGGCGCTGTCCGAACCGGTAGACGGGGCCAAATTCATGAATGGCATCCCCCGTTTTCAGTGGCGGCACTTTCCCGATGTCAAACCGGAGGCCATGCCGTCCTGCGACATCGAGATCGCCACCGACAGGGATTTCTCCCGGATACTGGACTCGGACCGCCTCGCAGCCGTCATCGACTGGTATGTGCCTGACAAGGAACTCGCTCCCGGCGACTACTGGTGGCGTGTGGCGGAAGTGGACGCCCAAGGGGCTCGCGGACCATGGTCGGATGTCCGCCGATTTTCGATCAGGTTGCCGGAACGTGTCTTCGAGGTCTCCCGCGGTGCGACATTCGCCGACATCCAACGCGTCTTCTCCGATGCGGCGACTCATTCCCCGGCGGTGGTGAAATTTGAAAAGGCCGACTACCGGCTGGATCCCGCCGGAAATGCGGCATTTATCGATTTGACGAACGTAAACGATCTCGTCATCGACGGTGCCGGAGCGAACATCACCTTCACGGGATTTCTCACGTTCGTCGAGCTGGCGCATTGCCGGAGGATTTTGGTGAAAAACTTCACATTCGACTTCGATCCCCTGCCCTACTCGGCCGGGCGCGTGCTGGCGGTGGACCCGACGGCGGGCACGTTCGATGTCGAGATCGCTCCGGGGCATCCGCTTCCGGAAACAAATCCCGCCTTCGAGCGCGACAGGAAGGGCATGATCGTGGATCCGGCATACCCGCGCATGAAAAAAGGCGTGGGCCTGGTATTCGAGCACGCGGGGTGGAAGAAGCTGGGAGAACGTCTCTACCGGTTTGCAGCGGCAAATCCGGCGCAACTGCGAGAGTTGTCCCCGGGCGATGTCTATGTGCTCGATCCGCGCATCGTGACCGGGTTCGACGTGGATGCCAGCGATGACATCACCCTCCTCAACCTCACCGCCCACTCGGTCGCCAACGAGGCGTTCAACTCGCATTACGCCAGCCGCCTCAGTATCCTCCACTGCGGCATCCGCCTGAAGCCGGGACGCTTCCTCGCCTCAAACAACGGTGGACACAACCACCACAACGCCCGCATCGGACCGTGGATCGAAGGCGGCGCATGGGAAAACACCGGTGATGACATCTGCCACGTCAACGGTCTCGTCATGGGCGTTGAAGAAAAAATCACTCCCGATCGCGTGCGCCTGCCATTAAACAATCCCTATGATGCGGTTGGCGCGAGCCTTGCACTCGACATCCAACCCGGAGATGTCCTCCAGTTCTTCAACCGCGCAGAGGGTCGGCTTATCAGCGAACGAAGCGTCATCCGCACGGCCAGGTTGAAAAAATCGCTCGATGTCACGCTCGACGGCGATGTGGGAGACATCACTCCCGGGCGGCCGGGAGTCAAACGGATTGGGGTGAAAAAAGCGCTTTCGGACGAAGCGATCACCCAGGTCTTCGATGCGAGCCGGACCTGCAACCAGTTTGTCTTCCGCAACAACACGATCCGCAACGGACGCCGGATCGGCGTGCTGGCAAAAGGCCTCGGCGGGCTCATCGAAAACAACATCTTCGAAGGCCTCGGCGGCGGCGCGGTCGAATTCTGGAATGCACCGTTCGAGGGGCTTGGAGCGACGGATTACGTTGTGTGCGTGAACCTCATCCGCGACTGCGGCCTGCTGTCACGAGACGATGCGGCCATCTGGGCGACGATTTTCAAAACCGGCGGCGACAAACTCCACCGCAATCTCCTGATTGCTGACAACGACATCGCGGGATTCTCCGGGCCCGCGATCCTCCTGAACGACACGGAGAACGCCGTCGTAAGCGGCAACCGCATCTCCCTTCCCCCGCAACCTGCCGGAAAATCGCATGTTGAACCCATCATCCTCAGAAATACCCGGGCTGTGCAGGTGGGAAGCAATCCGGTCAGTGAGGCGCGGCCATGAGAGATCGAAATGACACCTTGGCCGAAAAAACCGTTCTCCTTCCGCCGCCTGTGCCTTTTGATGCTGTCGGTCTCGCCTTGCCCGCCGTGTGACCGCCAATTTTCCCGCAGGGAAACAGCAAGCGTCCAATTCCGCCATCCGGCATGCGGGCGAACCACATTTCCTTAACGCCCTTGTCCCCGCGATCCAGCGAAGACCGCCAGAACGCATGACAGGACGCCCCCCGTGAAGCGCGGAGGCTGATCTCATAGCGCTCGAGAAATCAGCGCCTGTGGTAGAGCCACCCGATTTTCTTTGGCAGCGGCACCGAGCTGGAGTTGGTCAGCAGGGCCTTGCCGACGACAGTGACCCCGGAGCTGCTGTTGATCGAGCCGCTGCCGGTGAGAAGCAGCTCGCCCGCGTCCACGGTTGTCGCGCCGGTGAAGGTGGAGGCGCTTCGAATCTCGAGCGTCCCTCCGCCCGTTTTGACAAGCGCCCCGTGCCCGCCATCCTGGTCGGCAAGGACCGCCGTCGACTCAAGCTGCGCCGTCCAGCCGGCGCTCACATCAAAGGCGTGCGTTCCGTTTCCAGAAAGACTGATGACGAGGTTTTGCGTCGCGTCCCCGCCCCTGCCAATCGTGAGATCGCAGGTTTTTGCCGACTCCGCGGCATTGGCAATGGTTCCGCCATTCCAATGAAAGATTTGGGTGTTTCCATCATGTTGCCGGATGATTTCTTTTGCGGAGAGCGTTCCGGAATTCAGATTGATCACAGAGTTGTTCAGGACCCCGGGTTCTCCCGCATTTAAAAGAATCAGCTCGGCCTTCACCTCGCCACCATTGAGATTCAATGTTCCCGTCCCGGTTGCGGACGCCACCCCATTTCCGATCGCAACCACCGAGACCGAATAGGTTTGTCCGGTTTTGACATCCAGCACTCCTCTCGTGTCGCCTCCCCCGAGGATCAAAAAGGTGGTGTTCGACGAAACGATCCCCAGGGCTCCAACCTCCCCCCACACGCTCAACCTCGACTGGCCGTCCCCCGCCCCTTTGTCAATCGAACCCGATCTTTCCCCGATATCGATCACCCCGGCGGCCAGCAATCTGATCTCCGAATCTCCCTTCCCCGGCGACATCACAATACTTGCGGCATTCAGTTGCGCTCCGTCCGAGTTGAATTGGAGCATGGATGTCGAGCCTTTCACCTCGCTGCCAAGCGTCAAAACGCCGGTGGTCAGCTTGCTGTCGGAGCCTGCAAGGATGAGCAATTTATAATCCGCCTCGCTGGCAACGCTCACGCTGGCCGCGCGGGCAGAGACTCCCGGTCCAATCATCACGCTGGCGGCTCCGATGAACACATCGTCGGCTTCCGTCGGAACCCCGGCTGGCGTCCAGTTCCCATCCTGATCCCAAGGGGCTTGATTCGCTCCCGTGAAGGTTTTGACTTCCGCGTTCGTATGGGAAATCGAAAGAAACAGGGTTGCGCTCAAAAAGATCGCTCGTGGTTTTTTCATGGTAAACAGTTGCTGCTAGCGGGGAGGGAATTTGCAAAAAATAACATACCATTTTCGGCATTCAATGCCAGAAGAAACGGAAAAGAAATGCTGGCGGAGTACGTGCAACCCAATCGGGGGACGGGCTCCTTTCTGTGGATATGACCTCAGGAACTTGTCACTTCATTTTGCCCTGTAACGTTGCTGTAACCCAGCCGTCCACCGCGCCCAAGTGGGGTGGATGCAGGCGGATCTTTATTCCACTTCCAGAAAGAAATTTCCGGTGGTTTTTGATCAGGAGATACAATCGCCTGATCGGTGTCTGTCATATGTGATATTAGATATAATCATGTCATCGCATATGCTTTTGAAGATTCCTCTATAACGCAGAGTCAGAAAGAGCCCCTGGCTCGCCGGGGCACATGTTCGCGGGCCTCGTAGAAGTTGTGCCGGACGTGTGCCCAGCAGGCGACCAGCTCGGTTTGCTCTTTGTCTTTGGTGAGATGCCAGGATGTGTTATCGGCTTGAGATTACTTCCAGTCATCCGTCCGAAAGGGTGACGCGGGCAGCCCGGCAGCGTTGTAGAGGTTGCAATCGGGAAAGTTTTTCCACGCATACCGAACCGCGACAGGCTGCTTCACGTCGGAGCTGGAAACGATGACCTTGCTGCCTTCAATGTGCGCCCGGGCGGGCTGCCACTTCTTATCGTCACCCGCAATGACGAAGCCTTTTAACTCGCCGCCTTTCGCGACAAGGCCGCCGTCTGTGTGCGAAAAGCTCAACACCATTTTGCCGTCGCGAATTTCGTGGTCCGCAGGCAGCGGACCGGATGTGGCGGCGACCTTTTGTGCATAAACGTCGCCAAGCGCCCACAGTGAGAGGCGGCGTCCGATCTCCTGCTTGTTCTTTGGGTGGATGTTGTTCTCTTCGCCGATGTCAATGTTGATGCTCATGCCCGTCTTTGGCAACGCAAGCGTCTTGAGCATCGCCTCGCGAATCATCGACCAGCCGTCGTCCTCGCCTTTGAAGTTGGGCAACTGCACCCACGCGAAGGGGAATTCCACCCCCCACCGCGCGCGCCAGTCGTTCACCAGCAGTGGTAACTGATACTGATAGAACGCAGCCTTCGCCGGCAGCGCGTTCCCCTCGCCCTGATACCAGATGCTCCCCCGGATGGCATACGGAATGAGCGGCGCGATCATACCGTTGAAAAATCCACCGACAACCGCGTTGCGATCACGTCGAGCCTGCGCCGAATCCGGACTCCGGGGTTTGCGCGGAACAGGTTTGTTCTCCGCACGAGCCTTCTGCGCGACAATCTCCCATCGCGCCAGCGCATGTTCGTAGGACTTTACGGCTTCCGGTGAAAGCGCCGCCTCCCGAGCTTGCTCACGCACATCAAAGTAAGAAGTCAACTCTTTCGCCGCGTGCTGCGCCTCGGGGGCGATCCATGCTTCGATGGGTGAGCCCCCCACCGACGAACTGATCAACCCCACCGGCACGCCGAGAGCCTGATGAATCTCGCGGCCGAAGAAAAACAACGTCGCGGAGAACGCGCCGACTGTATCCGGCGCGCACACGACCCACTCGCCGGTGCTGTCCGGTTGCGCGGTCTCGGCGGAAGCCGCCGGCATTTTATACATTCGGATCAGCGGCAAGTTCGCAGCGCTGCGTTCCTTCGGGGCGTCCTTGGCTGCATCCACGACCATGGCCATGTTCGATTGTCCCGAGCCCAGCCAAACTTCGCCGACAAGAATGTCTTTGATGAGAATGGGTGAGGTTACCTTGGCCGCAGTCACGGTGAGCGTGCGCGGCTCGGCGCTGGCTTTGAGCGCGTCGAGTTTTACCAGCCACTTGCCGTTTGCGTCGGCAGTGGCCGTCTTTTTTTGCCCGGCGAATTCTACAGCGACTTCCGTCCCCGCCTCCGCCCAGCCCCAGACCGGCACTGGCGCATCGCGCTGAAGCACGGCGTGGTCACAGAAAACGCGGGCGAGCTTGAACTCGGCGGCGCTGGTGATCTGCCCGCCAAACAAGGCAAGCATGAACGTGAACAGGATGAGTCTCGGTGTTTTCATAGCGGCGTCTGTTTATTCTTCTCTCTTCTCCAGCGGTTTTCCGCCTTTGGCCTTCCCATTACCTTCGTTCGGATATGCCTGTCCGTTTTCATCAGTGTGATCCATCAGGAGTTGTCAGCTTCAAATATTTCTCGGCAAAACGCTGACCGATGATGATTTGAGATTCCGTGTCGTAGTGGAGAAATTCACCGCGGTGGCCAGTCAAGTCACGCGCATCCTCGCAGGCTGTATCCGCACGTTTAAAAATGCGCCTGGATTGTGATCGGGGTGTTTTTTACTCATAATATGAGTTCAAATAACATATGATATATCAAATATCAATGTGCATTTTTTGCAAGATGAATTCATGAATATAATTTGACTTGAATTGTTTTTAATGGCTTTTATACTCATATTATGACTTCAGTTTTAATGCCGGAATTCAAGCGTGTTGGTTCGTTGGTGGACCGGGTTTGTGATGATTTGTCAAATCTGGCGATGCAGGCTTCGCCGCGCAACGCCCTGCTTCCTCCGGAGCACGAATTGACCGCGCGGTTTGGGGTCAGCCGCACAGTATTGAGAGAAGCGACGAAACGACTTGAATCGCTGGGCTTGCTGGAGAGTCAGCATGGCGTGGGGGTGCGGGTGGTACACAAACTGCACCAGTCGGTGACCAGGTCGTTGGGGGTCCTGATTCCCGACCTGAGTCAGCGGCTTTTGCAGGCGATGGAAGTCCGGCAGTTGCTCGAGGTTGAAACCGCCCGTCGGGCGGCGGAACAGGCCCCGACGGAAACGCTTGCGGAATTAAAACGGATCCAAACTCGTTTCGAGTGCGCCGATTCTGTGGATGAAGCCGCCTTGCTGGACGTGGCATTTCACCAGGCCATCGCCAGGGCGGCCGGAAATTCGCTGGTGGAATTGATTCTGGATTCCATTTCCGAGCTGGGTGTGGAAAGCCGCAAGCTGACGCTTTCGCGAGCGGGTATCCTTTACGCGGCAGAGCATCACCGTCGGATTCTCGACGCCATCGAGCAGCACCAACCGGAACCTGCCAGCACGGCCATGCGGGATCATCTCCATCACGCATCCAAGGATTTGGAGACTCAGCTTGCAGACCGGAACACATCCTCAAAAAGACATGCCCCCAAAAATCACCATCATTGATTGGTCCCTCTCGCCGCTGAGCGACGGTTTGGCCACCGTGGAACGCGAGGTCATCGGGAAGCACGCCGAAGTCCAGTGCCGCCTGTGCGCCGGTGACGGGGATTTTGACGCTTTCGTGCTGGATTCCCGCGCATTGATCGTCTGGCACAACACTCCCGTTACCCGGGCGGGCATCGCCAAAATGAAGGGCTGTCGTGTCATCATCCGAAACGGCGTGGGCTTCGATTCGGTCGATGTGGTTGCTGCGCGCGAGCATGGCATTGCCGTTTGCAACGTGCCCGATTATGGAACGGAAGAAGTGGCGGATCATGCGATCGCCCTCGCGCTGGCGCTGTGCCGGCAGCTTTTCCCACTTGATCAGGAGGCCAAGCAACTGGGATGGACCATCCGCGTCGAGCCCAAGTTGAGGCGTCTGCGCGAATTGACTTTCGGTGTTGTCGGGCTGGGGCGCATCGGCACCGCCGCCGCCCTGCGGGCCAAGGCGCTCGGCTTCAAGGTCTGCTTCCACGATCCATACCTCTCGAACGGAGCCGACAAGGCCGTGGGGGTGGAGCGTGTGCGCACTTTGGAAGAACTGCTGTGTCGTGCGGATGTCCTGTCGCTGCACTGTCCGCTCAACAATGAGACACTCCATCTCATTGCCGAACGCGAGCTGGCGTTGCTGAAACCTTCGGCGTTTGTTGTGAATACCGCCCGTGGAGCGGTCATCAAGAAGGCGGCGATTCTCAGCGCGCTGCGCGAAGGCCGCCTCGCGGGAGCCGGGCTGGATGTGGTGGAGGACGAGCCGCTCAAGACGGAGGAGGAGGCGGCGACGCCGAACTTGATCGTCACCTGCCACGGAGCGTTTTGCAGTGTGGAGTCCAAGATGGAAATGCGCCGCACCTCGGCACGCATCGCACTGGCCGCAGTCCGGAACGAACCGCTGGAAAACGTAGTCAATGGTGTGACTTTTCAAACCTGTCCCTGATTTATGCCCAAGCTCATTGATCTCTCGCTCCCGCTCGAACATGGGCAGCCCAACTTTGCGTGGGACCCCAAGATCAGCGTGATTCCCCACAATACTGTGACAAGCATTGGCTACAATATCACGCAGATCAGCCTCTCCTCTCACCAGGGCACGCACCTTGATGCGCCGTTTCATTTCTACGATGACGGCAGGACGATTGATCAGATGCGGTTGGAGCAATTCTACGGGCCCGCAACGCTGGTGGACCTTGCGCCTGGCGGCAACTTGAAGGCAAAAACGCCGCTGACGGTGGAGATGTTCGAACCGCATGCGGAAAAATTCCGGCGCGGAGCAAAGATCATTTACCGCACCGGCTGGAGCCGGAAGTTCGGAAAGGCGGAGTTTTTCTCGGATTTTCCAACTCTGACACTGGATGCGGCCCGCTGGATTGCGACACGTCGCATCGGACTGCTTGGCATGGACACCCCGACACCCAGCACGGACTGGAAGGAATGCCACCACATTCTGCTCAAGCGCGGCGTGGAAATCGTCATTGTGGAGGGGTTGAAGAATCTCAATAAGCTTCCGGCGCAGTTCACCTTCATTGGCTTTCCCCTGAACCTCAAAGGCCGCGATGGCGCACCCATCCGGGCCGTGGCGGTATTGGATACATGATCCCATGAAAGGACTGAAAAACAAAGTGGCCATCGTGACCGGAGGCTTGGGGGACCTGGGGTATGCCAGCGCACAACGGCTGATTGAAGAAGGTTGCCGGGTCGCTGTGTTTGACTTCAAGCCCGATACCGCAGGCAGGGCTCTGACGATCGGCGCGCAATCTTACGTCGTGGATATTTCCAACGAGTCACAAGTGATGGCGGCCTGTGAGTCGGTGGCGGCCAAATTGGGCGACGCGGCCATTCTCGTAAATTCCGCCGCGCATTTCGTCTTCAAGGGCGTGGATGCCAGCGTTGAGGACTGGCAGCGCATTCTGTCGGTCAACGTCATGGGCACGTCACTCATGGCCAGGCACGTTGTGCCACAGATGAGGCGGCTGGGGGGCGGCAGCATCGTGAATCTGTCTTCGGTGAGCGGCTGTGTTGGCCAGGCGAACTTCGCCACCTACAACGCGACCAAGTTCGCCATTCGCGGCCTCACAAAATGCTGGGCTCAGGACCTCGCGCCTGACGGCATCCGCGTGAATACCGTCTGTCCGGGCTATATTTACACCTCGGCCTTTACGAGTTCCTGCAAGGCCCTGGGGTTGGACATCGGGGAAGAAAACCGTCGCGCCTCGGCCATGCACTTGTTGAACCGCCAGGGCCGGCCGGAGGAAGTCGCCGCCGCCGTGGCGTTCCTGGCCAGCGACGAGGCGTCGTTCATGACCGGCAGCGACCTGCTGGTGGATGGCGGCTATCTTGCGAAATAATCCCTTCGCCAGAAACCTATGAAACAACCTCCCTGCCTTTTCTGTCTGCCATCAGTCGCCATTTCCCACGAAAGAAAAATGAATACATTCAAAAATCTGATTTTGCTGGCGGCCGCGATGCTGATGACATCGTCTGGCTTCGGAGGCACACTGGCACCGCGGGATTTGCGTTGCGAATATCGGATTGATCCGTCAGGCATGGACATTATTCAGCCCCGGCTAAGTTGGAAGTTGCATGCGGTTGATGACAAGGTTCGCGGCTTAAAACAGAGCGCATACCAATTGCTGGCGGCCTCCACGCCGGAGTTGCTTGCGGAAGGCAAGGCCGATTTGTGGGATAGCGGCAAGATCCCTTCGGACCAAACAAGCCACGTGGTCTATGCCGGCAAGCCGCTCGAGTCGCGGATGCGGGCGTGGTGGAAGGTGCGTGTGTGGGACAGGGACGGCGAACCATCGGCTTGGAGCGCCCCTGCCGTTTGGACGATGGGCTTGCTTCATCCGTCCGATTGGCAGGCGAAGTGGATCGCCGATCCTGCCAACACCTCCAAACCTCCCGCCAGTAAGGATGGAAAAAACGGCTATCACAGCGAATTTGCCAAGTCTGCGGACACATCCAAGTCGGTCACGGTTGATCTTGGGAAGCCTCAAAGCTTCGATGCCGTGCGCCTTTTTCCCGCGCGGCCCTATGACTTTCATCCCGACACCCCGGGCTTTCTTTTTCCGGTGTGTTTCAAGATTGAGGCCGCATCGCATGCTGATTTTTCGGACGCGCGTGTGATCTTCGACCACACCGATGCCGATGAGCAGAACCCCGGAACCGACGCGGCACTCTATCGTTTTCCCTCCACGACGGCACAATTCGTCCGTCTCACGGTCACGCGGCTGGACCAGAAGGGCAAAGGCAACTTTGGATTTGCGCTGGCGGAAATGCAGGTCTTGGACGGAGACAGAAACCTTGCGCAAGGGGCACCGGTCTCCGCGACCGACGCCCTTGAGACCGGATCCTGGTCCGCAGCCAATCTGACGGATGGGGTGCTGATGTCGCTCAAGCCCGGCAGCGAGAGCAGCGAACCCCTGCCGGGCACGATGCTCCGCAGGTCTTTTCCATTGGATCGCCCGATCAAGCGGGCAACGGCTTACGCCACCGCACTGGGCCTCTACGAACTTCGTGTCAACGGCCAGCGTGTGGGGGATCACTTGCTCGCACCCGAATGGACCGGCTACCGCAAGCGCCTCCAATATCAGGTTTACGATGTCACAGCCCTGCTTCATCCGGGAGAGAATGCCGTGGCCGCGTTTCTGGGCGAAGGCTGGTATGCGGGTCGCCTGCAGAGCGGACGCTATGGCAAGCAACCGCGCTTTCTGCTCCAGATCGAAGTGGAGTTCGCCGATGGGGGGATGCAAACGATTCTCACCGACGACTCATGGCGCTGCACTTCTGATGGCCCCATACGCTCCTCCGGCATTTATGACGGCGAGGCGTATGACGCGCGCAAGGAAACGTCCGGCTGGGACACCCCCGGCTTCAACGACACAGCGTGGAAACCCGTGCAAAGTTACGGGGTCGATTCATTAAAATTCGTCTGGCAGCGCAACGAGCCAATCCTGGTCGAGAAGGAAATCGCACCCGTCAAGATGACCGAGCCAAAGCCCGGCGTATTCGTATTTGATTTTGGCCAGAATATGGCCGGTTGGGTCCGTGTGAAAGCCATGGGATCCGCCGGCCAGACTGTCACCCTGCGTCACGCCGAGATGCTCAACGAAGACGGCACCATTTTTACCGGCAACTTGCGCAGAGCCTTGCAGACTGACAGCTACACTCCGCGCACGGACGGCGAATTTGTCTTCGAGCCGCACTTTACCTACCACGGCTTCCGCTTTCTCGAATTGACCGGGCTGGCACAGCCCCCCACCACAAATTCTGTCTTGGGCCGCGTTTTTCATTCTTCTGCGCCGATCATCAGCCGCTTCGAGTGTTCCGATCCCTCGCTGAACCAGCTCATGCAAAACATCCTCTGGACCCAGCGTGCGAACCTGATGGGGGTGCCCACCGATTGTCCGCAGCGCGGGGAGCGTCTCGGCTGGCTGGGCGACATCCAGGCGTTCGCGCAAACGGCGGTTTTCAACATGGATATGGCGGCATTCTTCTCGAAGTCCGTGCAGGACATCCGCGACGATCAGGCTGACGACGGGCGTTTCCCGAATGTCGCGCCGTTTCCCGGTGATTCAAACAAGCCTAATGTCGGCGCGCCGGGTTGGGGCGACGCAGGCACCATCATTCCGTGGTGCGTGTATCAAAACTACGGCGACACCCGCCTCCTCAAGGAGCATTTCGAGTCGGCCTGCCGCTGGGTGGATTTCATTCACAAAGCCAATCCCGGACTGATCTGGGCCAATAGCCGCGGCGCGGATTTTAACGACTGGCTCGATGGCGACACGATTAAACAAGCTGACTGGCACAACAAGGGACGCTCGGTGCCGAAGGATGTCTTCGCCACCGCGTTCTTTGCCCACTCCACCGAGTTGGTGGCGAAGATGGCGGCGGCGATCGGGCGCAAGGAAGAGGCGCGGCACTACGGCGAATTATTTGGGCGGATCAAAACCGCTTTCAATCAAAGCTTCGTCAAACCTGACGGTCGTATCGAAGGCGACACGCAAGGTGGCTATGCCCTCGCGCTCAGCTTCAATTTACTGCCGGACGAACTGCGCCCGAAAGCTGTCGGGCATCTCGTCGAAAGCATCCGCCAATGCGGGAACCACCTGTCCACCGGCATCCAGACCACGCATCACGCCATGCTCGAATTGACACGAAACAACCAGGCCGCTGTCAGCTGGCAGTTGCTTGCCAATCGCACTTTTCCGTCGTGGCTCTACATGATCGATAACGGTGCAACCACGATCTGGGAACGCTGGGACGGCTATGTGAAAGGCCTCGGCTTCAACGAAGCGGGCATGAACTCATTCAACCATTGGGCGCTCGGTTCGGTGGGGGAGTGGATGTGGCGGAACATCGCCGGGTTCAATCCCGACGACAGTCAGCCCGGCTGGAAACATTTCGTCATCGCGCCGAAACCCGGAGGTGGACTGACATGGGCCAAAGCCGGGTATCAATCCATCCACGGCGAAATGACCAGCGATTGGAAAATCGAGGAGGGAAAATTCCGGCTTCGCACCACCATACCCCCCAACACAACGGCCACAATTTGCGTGCCCACAACAGATGCTGCGAACATCACCGAAAGTGGAAAACACATGTCGCCTGACAGCACCACGTCCGACACCGCAAGGTTTGAGGTCGAATCGGGGGTCTATGAATTTCTCTCACCGTTTGTCGGAAGGAACCATGAGTAAGGGACGTTCTGAAAAGACCGCCTCTTCCCCTTCTTGAATACATGAAGATACCCCTTTTCCTTTCACTTTGCCCCGGGTTTTCCGCGTGTCAGCGGGCTCCGGTGCAATCCCCCCCCCGACATACCGTCCTCACACCCGCTGGTGGTGGCCTGGCAATGCCGTGACCAAGGAAGGGATCGACTGGCAGTTGGAGCAGATGAAGGAAAAGGGGATTGGCGGTGTCCAGATCGCGAGCTTCCTCAAAATCTACGACAAGGGGAACATCGAGTTCGGCTCCCCGGAGTTTTTTGAAATCGTGGCCTACACTGTCAATAAAGCCCGTGAGCTGGGGATGGAGGTCACTCCTCCGCTGGGGCCTGGCTGGAATCACGGCCACGCCTGGGTGCCGGAGGAGGATCGCGCCAAGGCGATGGTGATCTCCGAGCAGGTGGTGAAGGACGGTCAGGCAGGAGCATTCAAGCTGACCCTGCCCGAGGAGCCTGCCTATGCCAAATTGAACAAAAAGAAGCTGGAAGCCGTGGTCGCGGTCAAGCTTGGCGAAAACGGAACGCCTGACCCCAGCCAGCGCGTGGACTTGAGCAACTCGGTCAAGTTCGCCATCTTTCCGCTCCATCTGCAACTGGACAGGTCATCAAAGCACACAACTGAGGAGATCGCTATAGCGGAGCGGGAACACAGTCGTCCTCCGCGCCCAAGGGCAGTGATCACATAAGAGCAAGGAATTCTATTTTGCCCTCCGCAACGGACAACTTTGCAACATTTCCAAGATAAAAGTGTTCAATGCCAATGAATTCAAAGCCTGTCATCAAAATCTCCGAGGACGACTTGAATGCGATTCTCGAAGGCCCCAATCTCAAGTAGCTGCGTCGGACAAAACTTCTTCACCCCATGCCATCTCCTTTTTGCCGGCTTGCCGTCGCCCTGCTGTTGGTCTCGCCTTGCCTGCCGTGTGCTGCCGCCAATTCCCCCGCCAAGCCCAACATCCTGGTCATCCTTGCCGATGACCTTGGCTACGCCGATCTCGGATGCCAGGGCTCGCCGGATGTGAAGACCCCGAATATTGATTCGCTGGCCGCCAATGGGATTCGCTGCACGGCTGGCTATGTTACCGCGCCTCAATGCTCGCCATCGAGGGCGGGACTGATGAGCGGACGATACCAGCAGCGGTTTGGACAGGAGGGGAATCCGAATTTTCCGGTGATGCTCATGGGAGGAGGGAAGACGATGGCCGATCATTTAAAAGCAGCCGGTTATGCGACGGGGCACTTTGGGAAATGGCACCTCGGATTCTCTGATGCGGGCACCGCGCCCAAGGAAATTGCCGGGAGCAACGATCAGATGCTGCCGACGCAGCACGGCTTCGACGAGAGCTTTGGCTACAACGATTACGAAAAAGTGGCGCAGAAAGGCAGCGATATCGTGCCCTCGCCGCATGCTTATGACGACCGTGTCTTCGCACGCAAGGCGGCGGACTTCATCGGACGGCACCGCGATGAACCATGGTTCGTATATCTTGCGCTCCATGCTCCACACACGCAGCAGGTGGATTTTGGAGATTACAGCGCCCGCTTTCCCGGCACCTCGAAGGAACGGCTTGGCGTGTTATCCGTGATGGCGCAGGAGGATGAAGCCGTGGGAACGGTGCTGGCAAAACTGCGCGAATGGAAGGAGGAGGGTAATACTCTCATCTTCTTCCTGAGCGACAACGGCGGGACGCGACGCAGCGAGGGGGAGCCAAAGCACTTTACGGGATCGATCAATACGCCCTTCACCGGAGACAAGGGGACGGTTTACGAGGGAGGCATCCGCATTCCCTTCATCGTGCAATGGAAGGACACGTTGCCGGCGGGCAGGACTTATGACCGCCCGGTTATCTCCCTCGACATGCTGCCGACCGCGCTCGCCGCCGCGCGTGCGAAGCCGCTCGCCAACTCCTCTCTTGACGGAGTGAACCTCCTGCCATTTCTCAAAGACGCCCAACCTGGTGACCCTCACACTGCCCTGTTCTGGCACTGGCGGAGCGAACAAGCGGTCCGCCAGGGTGATTGGAAGCTTCTGCGAGGCAGAGACAATCACGCATGGCGGCTCATTGATCTGTCCAAGGACCTGAAGGAGGAGACCGACCTCACTCCGCAATATCCCGAAAAAGCCAAGGCCATGCTCGCAATGTTTGAACGCTGGTCCGCCGAAATGCCACCTGTCGGACCCAACTTCAAGGACACCGCCGAAGGTGACGAAAGCGACGCCGAAAAACCGGCGAAGCACAAACACCCGTAGGCCAGCCTCTCCATAAATATGAAACCAACCCTCCGCCTCCGCCATCTCGCCGCCATCTTGCTGGCTTCCGGGCTATTGCTGCCATCCGCCTCCCGTGGGGCCGATGCAACCAAGCCCAATATCGTCCTCATCTTCACCGACGACCAACCTCAAAATGCCATGGGCTGCATGGGCAACAAAGCCATCTCCACGCCGAACATGGACCGCCTCGCAACGGAGGGCGTCGTCTTCGACCAGATGTTCGTGACCACATCGGTCTGCTGGGTGAGCCGGGCCAGTCTGCTCACCGGTCAGCACATGGTGCGGCATGGAATCAACAGTGAAAAGCCGCTCCGGGCAGACCAGTGGCAGCAAACGTATCCTGCACTGCTGCGCGAGGCGGGCTACCGAACCGCTTTCCTGGGCAAATTTGCCGTGGGCAATCCGGACAAGGGGAACCCATCCCTGGCTCTTCCCTCCGACCAGTTTGATCTGTGGTATGGATTTCCGCAGTCAATCAGCTTCCGTCAAATGGTGGATGGCAAGGAACGCTATCTGACGACTGTCATGGAGGAAAAGGTGGATCAATTCCTGAAGGAGCAGCCGAAAGACAAACCCTTCCTCCTGATCCTGGCGCTCAAAGAACCACACGGTCCGCTCGCGATGGAAGATCCGGAGATGGTCCCGCCTCCGCAAGGACCAATCCCCCGCCCCGCCACGCTCACCGAAGAGGCATTCGATAAACTTCCCGCCGCCATCCGCAAGACCCGGAACGCGAACGCTCCGAGCAGCGACTATTTGAAGGATGACGCCAAGTTTCAGAAGGACATGGCCACCAACTACCGCTACATCCACCGGGCGGATATCGCCGTGGGGCGCGGCATGGATATGCTGCGCTCGCAGGGATTCGACCGGAACACAGTCGTGATCTTCACTTCCGACAACGGCAGCATGGAAGGCGCTCACCGGCTCGTGGGAAAATGGAACATGTATGAGGAAAGCATCCGAGTGCCGCTCATCATCCGCGATCCCCGCATGCCGGACTCACTCTGCGGGCACCGCTCTCAGATGGCTCTGAACATCGATCTGGCACCGACCATGCTCGCGCTGGCGGGCGTGCCTGTCCCGGCGAAAATGCAGGGGATCGACCTCGCCTCCATCCTCCGGGATCCCGGCGCCAAGGGACGCGAAGACTGGTATTACGAACACGACAGCCCCGGCTTTGAAGACTCCGCCAAGGGCCGCCCCCTTCCGCGCTGCGAAGGGGTCCGGACCGAACGCTGGAAATACATCCGCTACAAGGACACGAACCCCGTTCAGGAGGAACTCTTCGATCTTTCCAGCGATCCCCGCGAAGAACACAATCTTGTAAACGACCCCGGTCACGCGCAAACCCTGGCATCTTTGCGCGCCCGCTGTGACGCCTACCCCCCGCTTTTAAAATGACGGACCGTAATCTGCAAAAGTCCACTAAAAGCCCCGTATGAGATTAATAGGACGGGCTTTATCAGAAGCAATCAACCCCGGGGAATACTCCGGGATATCGAAACCAAAAAATGAAACAAAACCGACAGACTGACTTTTCAAAACCGCTCGCAGACCGCCCCGGAGTTCCGGGGTTCCGCGCCGCCATCGTGCTCGGGATCCTGCTGGCATCCGGATTTCAGCATGCTGCCGGGACCGAAACGCCCAAACCCGGGTTATCCCGCTATTCTCCCGGGGCCAAAGCGGCATTTGAGCGGGTCTCGTGGAACAAGATGGACGGGGCCAGCCACATTGTCGGCTTCAACTACCAGCCGTCATGGGGGAGCACCGGTCCACAAATCTGGCTCGATCGATTTGATGCGGCGAAATACAAATCGGAACTGGCCCGGGGAAAGGAGCTCTTTCCACAGATGAACACGGTGCGCCTCTGGCTGAGCTGGGGGGCATGGAAAAAAAATCCGGAGGCTTACATCGCAAATTTGAAACAGGCCTTCGCCGCCTGCAAGGAACTCGATTTGCTCATGATCCCTGTCCTCTTCACCATTTGGGATGGGAATCCTCCCTACGACCCCGTCGGGACGGATTGGTCGACTCTTCCCTTTGAGGAGTTTGAAAAGTATGTGAGTGCCACTCTTGCGGCATGTCCCGGCAACGTATTGGCGTGGGATCTTTGCAATGAACCCGTCTCGGTCGAGTCCAACGAATGGCTCAAGAAACTGGCGGATTTCGTCCACAAGAAATTTCCCGGCAACCCGACAACCATCGGGATGCCCGGCTATGGGACGACGCCGGATGGAATGGCTTTGTTCGATTCCTGCGACCTTTGGACAACCCACCCCTATAAGGGATTCCGCTCGAAACCAACGGACAAAGCCTATCTGAACAAGGAAAACCTGGAGGAGAGAAAAGCCGGCTATCTGGCAATCACCGGCAAGAGTCTCAAGGCGTGGAAGGCTGCCGGCTTGCAAAAGCCTGTTGTCGCCTCCGAATGCTGCTGGGGCTCCCTGGATGACGAGGTCAGAGCTCTCGTGGTCGAAGGGAGTCTTGACGGCCTCGCCAAACTGGGCGTCGGATTTCTTCCTCACGCACTCTATACCAGCCCGGTGGCGGACCTCCACCTTGCCGATCTGGGACCGGCCGCGAATCCTGGCTATATGGCATTCATCCGGACGGATGGCTCCCTGCGCCCCGGCCACGATATTTTCAACAAATATGCGGCAATCGCCACCGGGAAAAAACCGTAGCTTCTTCTGTGAGGAATCCCCCGGCACATGAACAATGGAAACGCACCCTCCCCTCATCACCATCGCATATGGGGTTGTTCTCTGACTGTCTGTTTGTTGGCCGGCCTTTTTGTCGATCTCTGTCCGGCATCCGGAAACGCTGGGGAACCTTTGGTGGACCTGTCTGATGAAGTCACCCTGACAGCCCGGCCTGACCAGAATGGCAGGTGGGTCGAGTTGCGTGCGGAGACCCCGTTCCACGAAATGGACTTTGCGATCGGACGGGTGGCCGACATGGACAGCTTCGTATCGTGCTTCCGGGGACGCAGCTCCTGCTGGATGGAATCGCTTGTCGGCCATTCGATCCCGGAAGTCCCCCGGGAGACGCAGTTTCTTCTGATCCATCTGAAAAATGGAAATTATCTGGCAATGATTGCGCTGGTCGACGGGGCATTCCGGTCGAGCTTGTCCGGAGGCACGGACGGACGGTTGCATCTGATCGCGGAAAGCGGCGATACCCGGACGCAGACGGACCGCGTCACAGGCCTTTATCTGGAGGAGGGAAGCGACCCTTTCCAACTGATCCGCTCTGCCGCGGCCCGGGTGCGCGAGCGGGCCGGGGCGGTGAATGCCACTCCCCGGCTGCCGGACTTCGCCCGCTATCTGGGCTGGTGTTCATGGAATGCGTTTTACGAGAAAGTCTCACACGACGGCGTGATGGAGATCATGCGGAAATTCGAGGCGGGAGGAGTGAGTCCCGGCTTCGTCATACTGGACGACGGGTGGCAGTGCGCCGCAGACCGCTTGCTCACCGGCTACGAGGCAAACCGGGAACGGTTTCCGGAAGGGCTGGCAGCCACGGTTCAGAAACTCAAACAAACCTGCAACGTTTCACGCGTCCTCGTCTGGCAGGCGTTCAACGGTTACTGGCGCGGAACAGATCCGCATGCCCTTTCCGATATCGGCATCGAAATGATCACGCCAAGGATCCCCGCCAGATTCACCGGCGGCGAGGCCGGTCCGTCCCGAAAACACGATGCGACCGTCACACGCTCGTTCTACCCTCCCGTTTACCAAAACCCTGTCGCAGAGCCCGACCTCGACAAGCTGTTCTCCGCCTATCACGGGTTCCTTCGCTCGCAGGGAGTTGACGGGGTGAAGATCGATGCGATGACATGGATCGAAACCCTCGGAGAGGGCCGTGGAGGACGGGTGCGCACCATGAAGGAACTCGTGGGAGCCACGGAACGCTCCGAACAAAATTTCTTCGATGGCAACGTCATCTGGTGCAGTTCGTGCTCGAACGACTGCATCCTCCAGGCCCCGCGATCGGCCGTCATGCGCACCTCGAGCGACTTCTTTCCCGACAAGCCGGAATCCCACGGACGCCACCTCATCAACAATGCCCTCAACTCGCTGTGGATGGGAGAATTCATCGTTCCGGATTGGGACATGTTCCAGACCCTGCATCCCTCGGGGGCATTTCACGCCGCCTCCCGCGCCATATCGGGCGGGCCGGTCTACATTTCGGATGAACCCGACCGGACGGATTTCGCCCTCCTTCGCAAACTGGCATTGAGCGATCGCACCCTGCCCCTTTGCCTCGGTCCCGCGAGGCCGACAAAGGACTGCCTGTTTGTCGATCCCGACCGCACCCTTTTCAAAATCTTCAATCTCAATCCGGCCGGAGGCGGGATTCTCGGCGTCTTCAATTGCGGACACAACCCCGGTGCCAGCGCACCCGTGAGCGGAGAGACGCGGGCGGACGATGTGTCCGGACTCACGGGAGAAGAGTTCGCTGTTTTCCGGCATCAGGAAGGGTCCCTGACCCGCGTCTCCAGATCGGAGCGCATCCCGGTGGCACTTCGGGAACTGGAATTCGAGATTCTCACATTCGCGCCAATCCGCAACGGCTTTGCAGTCATCGGGCTGACCGACAAATTCAACAGCGGCGGCTGCGTCACCGCGATCCAACAGCCGCCGACCGGACGAATCGACATCGACCTGCGCGATGGGGGAGATTTTCTTGCCTGGTCAAAAGATTTGCCACGTGCGGTCTCCATGAACGGACGGGAGCTGGCTTTTCAGTTCGATCCGGAATCCCATGCGCTTCGGGTGGACATACCGCTCGGACATCCGGGAAAACTCGTCGTTGAGCTGCCATGAAGCCTCCGTCTTTGTTGCCGGCGTCTTGACGGCGATCCGGAAAATCCCCGCAGCGATACAAACCTGTTTCGTATGGCGAAGAAAGGAACAAGCCCCTCAGCCGGAAGGCCGCCCCGAATGTGCGGCAGAGGTTTGGGGTGCCCCCCGGGATGAATCAGCCCGGATTTTCATGAGAAGATATGTGAAAAACGGAGGTGTCCCGATCTTCAGAATTCCCTTGGAGTTATCGACGGAAAATTTGTCAGCGGCGAGCTCCATCGGCACCTCATCGTCTTTCATCTCCGGTGTCACGAACGTGATCTGCAAAGTGCGGTTCTTCCATCCTTCCGGCAACAGGATGTTTGTCTCACATGGAGGAGCAGGGCGGACGGTGTCGCTCTCCACATCGATGTCACAGTTGTTGAGGTCAAGGGTCAGCAGATCCGGGGATTCGGCGATATTCAGGTTCATGCCGACAGTCACCGGCGCGTCGGTTTCGAGCCGGGGCCTGAAACCGGGCCAGTCGAGCAGGGCGGCCATTTGGTTGGCGGCATCCTTGTCAGCATCCTTCCGCCAGTAGGCGACCCCCGGCTTGTCGGTGACGATGCGGACATTCGGCTGCGCCTCGAACCCGGCAAGGGCATTGGCAGGACGAATGGCAAGGACCTGCTCGCGTCCATACCGCGTGCCGCTGAGCCCGGTGGTCACAAGTCGCCCGCCGGATTCGACGTAACGCCGGAGTTCCCCGGCCTGGGCATCGGTCAAGACCATCACGGAGGGAAGGACAACGACCGGAAAGCGGGCGAGTTTTTCAGCGGTCAGATCCTGTTGGAGAACGACATCCCACTGCCGGTGGGTGTCGCCGAGGAACTGGCACCATCCGGCATATTCGTCCGCGAACATTTCCAGGGCGGGGTTGCAAACCGTGCAGGAGGCGATCTCGGACCACGCCGAATGCACCACAGCGATGTCGGCAAGGTAGCGCCTCGAACTCAGGACGGGCGCATTGGCCTGGACAAATCGGTTGATGAACTTGGCACTCTCCGCCGTGCCGGGCGAGTAACCGTCAAGATACCAGTTCCCGTAATCAAGGAGTCCGCGATTGGCGAGACCGTCGAACGCAAGGATCTTGTGCAGGTTCCCTTTGCCGGACCTGCTTTTTTCGACGTAGAGGCTGGGCCAGCAAAATGGGGCGTCAGAAATCGCAGCGCCCAGGCGGGAGACGTAGCCCAGTCGTCCCTTCGGAGGCAGTCCCATCGGTTTCATGCCCCACCAGCCGTGCACCGTGCTCCACTCGAAATGGCCGATGTCGCACGCGCCCTTCATCAGAGATCCGCCAAGCGGCAGGGGGATCGTATTCCCGAAGACCGCACAGTCGAGTTGCGCCTCGCGAGAGGATTTCTTCGCAGCGTCGTAAAAACCCCGATGGTAGGCCTGCGAGGATTCCACAAGATGGATCAGGTAGCAGAGCCAGACGGGATCGGTGGTCCATTCCCTGCTGCTCGGGCCCCGCTTTTTCGATCTGACATAGGCGGCAATGTCAAAAGTGGAGAAGTCGGAAATACCCATCCGCAACAGCTCGTCCGGCGGCACGCTGCGTTTCAGGAAATCGCGGAACGTGGCAACCGACCACAGCCCGAACGCACACCGGTTGGCAAAGCCGAGATTGGCGTCGCCGTAGTTATCCGCGTGGATTCCGTCGGGCCGAACTCTGGGAATAATGCGACTGATCTCACGGCAGCAATATTCACGCAGCTGGGGATTCGCAAAATCCACATCCACCAGCCGCACCGTCTGCCAACCGGTCTTTCCCTGAATGTCCGGCCGCCCCTGTTGTTTTCCAGAAATTCCGGCTAGCCCGCTGCGGCCTGCAAGATCGTCTGTGACAGCGGGGTTGCTGGAATAGTCAAATTTCCAATCTCCATCCAGCCCGCGACGCGTGAGGACGGAATAGAAATCGTCGGCAGGCGCTCCATCCGGCGAGGTGAAGGAGGCCAGGCCGTATGCCTTCGCCGTCGGGAAAGGTGCCCAAGGGACGTCTTTCATGAAGGCTTCGAGCCCGAACCAACGCGCGGTGAGATGATCTCCGCCTTTCCACTGCGGCAATGTCCAGCCGTTTTGATTCATCTTTCCATCCGGGCCGAAGAATCCCGCATAGTCCCCGACCTCGCCGAGGTCGTAGTAGAGAATCCGTTTCATCCCGGAGCGCCCCGCCTCCTCCCAGGTTTTTCCGGCCCATCCGAACTGCTCCTGTGCGTCAAGATACCAGAATCCATACCAACCCCCGTAGTAGCCGACCCCCCTCATCGCTCCCGCGTGAACGCGGCTCATCTCTGCAAGATTGCCGCGAGCCGTGACAATCGGCGTGTAGGTTCTCCACCACGGCTCCGAAGCCGCCTGTCCGGCCGCCCAGGCGACCGATGCGGAGAAAACGAGGATCCACAGGATCCGCTTCATGCTTTTCCCATCATTGGAGCCTCGATCAGTTTACTCTGTTTGAATTTTTACCTCGGCAGGTTGCAAACCCGGCGAGGAAGCCTTCAGAACGATTTGCCCGGGTTCCTTTGTGGATTGGACGATGACCAGCGCGAGTCCGTTGAAAGCCTTGCGCTCCTTCGCCTGGAACGGCTCGAAGCTGGTGGCGTCCCCGTTGTCCACTGCAAGGATTTTGCCAGGACCGGAAATCTCGAACTTCACGGGATTCTTGGTGCGGGGCACCGGCGCGCCATCCTTGTCCGCGATGGTGACCGTGACATATGACAGGTCCATTCCGTCAGCTTTGATCTTTGCCCGGTCAGGCTGCAGGGTCACCTTCTCCGCGGGTCCGGTTGTCTTCACCACCTCCTGCGCCCATTCCTTTCCATTCTTGTAGGCGACCACCTTCAGTTCGCCGGGTTCGTAGACCACATCATCCCAGTGCAGGCGGTATTCGTATTCCCCCTTCTTTTTCCGGCCGAGCGACTTTCCGTTGAGGAAGAGCTCCGCCTCGTCGCCGGATGTATAGACATGCACCGGCGTCACCTGCCCGACCCGCTCCGGCCAGTTCCAGTGCGGGAAAATATGGATCATCGGCAATTCCGGCTTCCAGCGCGACTGATAGAGATAGAACCTGTCCTTTTTGAACCCGGCGAGATCCAAGATCCCGAAATACGAACTGCGGGAAGGGATATCCACTTTCCCGAGTTCTTGAATCTCCTTTTTGAGGCGGGCTTTCTCCTGGGGATTACTGGCGTTCAGCAGAATCGTGATGTCCTTGTTGTAGGGCGTCGGCTCACCAAGGTAGTCGAAACCGGTCCAGACGAATTCACCGGCGACGAATGGAAACATATCCTGCCCCTTGAACTCTCCCTCGGCGCGCGTCCCCCAGGTGGGGGCGAACGAGTCGTAGGAACTCACCTGAAAGTTGACCATCCCGTCCTCCTTCCTGGCAGTCACAGGGAAAAAGTATTCGCCGCGCGAGCTGAGAGCCGAAGCGGTTTCGCTGCCGATGATGGGAAGTCCCGGGTTGGCGGCATGGAATTCCCCGTAGCTCATCGCCTTGTAGTTGCAGCCAAGCACATCGAGCTGCTTCTGGAATCCATTTGTCGCGGCCTCAGCCATGTTGCATCCGGCTGTGACCGGGCGGGTCGCGTCCTCGGAGTGGACGATCGCGGCGAGTTCGCCTGCGATCTTGTGGTCCTCCGGTTTTTTCTGCTCCTTCACCTCATTGCCGATGCTCCACATGATGACGCAGGGATGGTTGCGGTCGCGGCGCACAAGGGCCCTCAGGTCCTTTTCATGCCACTCCGGGAAGAGCGTGCTGTAGTCGTTTTCCCGCTTGGCGTTGATCCATGCGTCAAACGCCTCATCCATCACAAGCATCCCCATGCGGTCGCACAGGTCGAGCAACTCCGGGGCGGGCGGATTGTGGCTGGTGCGGATGGCATTGCACCCCATCTCCTTCAGCAACTCGATCTGCCGCTCCATCGCGCGGACATTGATCGCTGCACCAAGGGCACCGAGGTCGTGGTGATTGCAAACCCCTTTCACCGGCACCCTCTCGCCGTTCAGCAAAAATCCATTGTCTGCGGTGAACTCGATCGTCCGGATGCCGAACGGCTGGGTGTAGGTGTCCACAACCTTCCCGTCCTGCTCAACCGTCGTAACCGAGACATACCGGTTCGGGCTCTTCACATCCCACAGCTTCGGGTTGGAAACCGTGGCATTCAGGGAGGCGGTTGCGGACGCTCCCGGCGCGACCATCAAATCCGCCGGACCGGCGGATGCCACCGCCTCACCGGATTTCGCTCCGCCGGCATCCGCCTCGAAAATCCTTGTCGCGATTTTCAGATCCGCTTCCGACGATGACCGGTTGTCCACCGTCACCTTCAAGTCCACGGTTGCAGATTCTTTCGTGATTTCCGGCGTGGTGATGCTGACTCCCCACTGGCCGATGTGGATGGGGGCGGTCTTCACGAGCCAGACGTTCCGGTAGATCCCGGCTCCGGGATACCAGCGCGACGAGTTTTCCAAGGTCTCAAGACGGATGGCGAGGAGGTTTTCCTCGCCGGGCTTGATGAAAGGGGTCAGGTCAACGCGCCAGGACGCATAACCATAGGGCCAGCCGCCAACAGAGTGCCCGTTCAGGAAAACCCTGGCATTTGACATGGCTCCATCCACATCCAGATAGAACCTCTTGCCTCGGTCTTCTGCAGGAACAGTGAAGTGCTTCCGATACCAAACTGGCCCCCAGTATTGAAGCTTTCCCGTCTGACCGGGATACTCATACTTGAACGGTCCCTCGATCGCCCAGTCGTGCGGAAGTGTCAGCTTGCGCCATGTGGAGTCATCGAAATCCCCCTGTTCGGAATTCGGATCATCTCCCTTTGCAAACAGCCACCCGTCGTTGAACAATTCTTTCTCCCGAACGGAAGGGGAGGCGGCATATAAAAAGGAAGACAGGCAGAGCAGTGCCAGAAGAGCAGAATATTTGGGGAGGACGTTCATCGCAGATGCTTATAGGCAAAAGTCACCTGCGCAACAACGACATTTGCCGGGAGTCAATGCGACCTGCACAATGAAACCCGGTTTTTCCGGAATTACTTCGCCGACGGCGTTTTGGCGGCCTCCGGCTTCTGTTTTTCCAGCCAGCCGGTTGTGGCGGCGGCGGGCCATTTTCCGCTGATCGCGCGAACTCCTCCGGATTTGCTCCAGAGCATCCATTCGGGGTGTCCGGACTTGCCGAGGGCGGCGAATGTCAGTTCGGTGGACGACCTCCAGGCCGGCATCGTCCGGCACTGCCAGTCGGTGTGTGACGGGGAGATGAGATCGACGGCTCCGCTGGCCAGATCGACGACGGCGACCGCGTCGTTTCCACTCTCGACAACCGCGGCCAGCTTGCCATCCGGCGAAACAGTGAAGAAGCTCAGGTTTGTCGGAAGAGTGCCGGAAGCGGTTGGAACCGCCGCCAGCTTTCCTCCGTCCGCCGAGAGAACAAACAATCCGGGATTGATTTCCGGACCGGATCCCGCAGACGGAAGAGTCGCCGGGAGGCTGGAAAAAAGGACGCGGCCATCCGGAAGAACCTCCAAGCGGGGAGGATCGAGCAGAATCGCCATTCCCATTTCCACCGGGGCCGGAAGGCCGGTTCCCTCCCCGGGTGCGGACTTCACCAGTGCGCCGGATTCCAGGAGCACGGTCGACTTTTGGATTTTGGCGAGCGAATCGCCATTCCCGCCCACCGGCACGGCAAAGACCAGGGAGAGGCCATCCGGAGACCAATCGAATGTCGCCCGGGCGGACTGACAAACGGTGAGGCGTTCCTTCCCGTCAAGCGTGCTAACTTCGACAGACGAGTTCTTGTTCCCGGTCTGAAGCCAGGCGACGGCGTTATTTTTCGGAGACACGCTCGGCTGCGACATGGCTGACAAGCTTCGGGCCAAAGAAACCGGCTCCCCGTCCACTTTTCCCGACTGGATGCGGACCAGACAAATTTCATGGACGGAGAAACTGGAGTTGCTGCCATTCAGGCTGTCCACCAGTTCGGCTCCTTTCGGAAGCTTCTGGAGCAATGCTCCGACTGCAGCCTTGTTTGTCTGATAGGCAAGGAGCAAGGCGGGGAGAATGTCGCCATCCCGTGAGACGACAGATGTCAGCAGAGTTTCGGCATCGGTTGGCCGGGCAGCCATTTTCTCGGCACCCTCAAGCAGGGCCGGCAAGGCGTGAGCCAATAATTCGACCCTGGACGCCTCGGTGGGCGGGATCAGCCGCGCCACTTCATCCCACGATGCGATCTTGCGCTCCCGGCAGAGCACAAATCCGCTGCCGTCCGGCCGCCAGCTCAGCGCCGTGGGAGTGACCGTCTTGTCCGCGGCTCCGCCCTGAACCGGGCTCCCCAGCTCGCCATCGGGCTTGACCAGATACAAGGCCCCTTCGGAAAGAACCGCAGCCTCCTGCCCGTCCGACGACCACCAGAACCGGTTTTCAGGAAGACAGCCGCTCAGGCAGAGGGCTAACAATGGAATAAGCTTTTTCATTAGTTGGTTTGTTGATTTTCGAGACGGACGATTTGAAATCCTGCGGCGCCGGGATTCGACGCGATCCGGTAGCGTGTCCACGGGCTCTTTTCGCTCGGGACAGTCGCCTGGCTGGGCTTGGCGGATGGCGAAGCATGTCCCGCCCAAAATCCCACCGACCCGCCGAGTGCGACGAGAAAGACGGCAGCTGCAGCCAGAGCGAGCCAGTTGCCAAAGACGGAGGCGGCTCTCTCAACTGCCGGCCCCGTCACTTGCGCGAGCTCCGGATGCGCGAGCACAGTCCGGCGGACCGTGGCAAGAGTCGCAAGAATCTTTTCGGCTTCCGCCTGAGCCGCCGGCTCCGCGGCAAGGCGGGCTTCCAGGACTTTTGCATCTTCGGAGGAGAGCTCTCCGAAATGACGGTCGATGATCAGTGATTGGAGCGATTTCATGATGGAAGGGTGTCGGATTCCAGACTCAGCCGAAGCCGGGCGATGGCGTTGTGAAGACGCGAGCGAACCGTTCCCACGGGGATCCCCAGCACTTCGGCCATCTCGGCATAGGAAAGATCCTGCGCGAACCTCAGATCGAGAATTTCACGCTGGAGCGCAGGCAGGGAGGCGATGGTTTCCCTGGCCGCATCGATCCGGTCGTCAGGCTCCGGAGCAGGCAGGGAATCTTCATCCAGAGGCAGCAACTCGAATTTCTTCTTTGCCCACACCCCCTGGCTCAGGTGCCGGGCAATGCCGAAAAGATATCCCCTTGCGCATTTCAACTGCTGCTTTTGCTGCGCGGCCCGTGCAAATTGCGCGAACGTCTCCTGGACCAAATCCCCGGCGACCCCCTCCCCTTCGTGCCGGCGGGAAAAATACCGCATCAAATCCCCCTCGCATCTGTGGAAGAGGTCTTCCAAGTCGGGCAGAGAGTTGTCGATGGCTGTGTTCATGAAAATCCAGGGGGAAATCCCCTCCATCCATCTACGTGGAAATATCGGGCAAAAGGTTCACCCGGTCGATGAGGAATTTTGAACTATCTGGAAATCACCTCGCGAGGTGATTGGGGTTGGTTTAAGATGCGGGAGATTGGAGATGCCTGAGCACAACAACAAAAGGACGAAAGGGACATTGAAAAGGGACGAAAATCTTCCGTCCTCTGCGTCCCTTCAGTCGCTTCCTGCAGGGGGGAGTCGTTTCATCCCACCCCACGGCGGCTACGAAGAACTCATCTCGTTTCAGAAAGCCCGCATTGTCTATGACGGCACCGTGCGTTTTTGTGACCGATTCGTGGATAAACGCTCCCGCACCACCGACCAGATGGTGCAGGCGGCCCGCTCGGGCAAACAGAACATCCTTGAAGGCAGCCAAGCCAGCGGCACTTCCAAGGAAACTGAGATCAAACTCACCAATGTCGCAAGGGCGAGCCTTGAGGAACTCCTTGAAGACTACCGCGACTTCCTCCGCGTGCGCGGCTTCACCGAATGGCCGAAAGACCACTCCCACACCCGACGCCTGCGCGAACTCAACCGCCAACCCCATGCCAGCTACGACACATTCAAGAAGGGGATCGAGCACCCCGACCCTGCCATCGCCGCCAATGTGATGATCGGATTGATCAAACTGACCAACTACCTGCTTGACCAGCAGCTCCGCCGCCTAGAGCGGGATTTCCTCAAAGAGGGAGGCCTTCGCGAACGCATGACCCGGGCTCGCTTAGCCTCGCGCGGCAAGCAACCATGTAAAACCTGAGAGAAGCCTTTCGTCCTTTGTGTCCTTCAGGTCATTTTCAGGGTGCCGCCCCGGCCGATGCGCGGTGCAGCTTCTCACAATTCTGAACGGCGAGAGCCAGCGGCTTCACGAACGCATCGATCGGTTCCTCGAACTCCGAAACGAAGCCCTCCCGGTGGGTTGTCTTACTCTTCTCAAAGCCTTGAATGGCTTTTTGATCGCCGCGCTTGAGAGCCTCCACATACGGCCGGCGCAGCCCGCGCATGTAGCCGCAGTGGTGCCAACCGACGAAGTAGGGCAGGGAAAATAATTTTGTGACGTGGTCGGCATACGTCTGGCCGAGCTTTCCGTAAAATTCCGTGTTGGTGACGGGGTTGTCTTCCCAGAGCGGGTTGCAGGCTGTGTCCCCGTTGAGGACGGGCAATTGCGACTCCTTGTAGAGAAAATCCAGCGTGTCCTTCTGCTCGCTGAAAGGCGCGTAATACTGGATGTTGATCACATCCACATAGTCCTTCATGAGGTGCAGGCTCCGGGCGAGCTGTTCGGGATGTTTCCTGTCCCGGTTCATGTTCAGCTTGTCGCCCAGAATCAGATGGTTCGCGTCATACTTCCTGATGGCATTCTTGCGGACGTCATACCACCGGCGCATGATTTTTTCGAGGAACGCCTGGCTGTCATCGGCTGCCTTTGCGGGGTCTGAAATGGCGGACCACGCAGTTGTTGCGGCGAGTTCCTCCCATGTGGCCGCCTTGATACCATAGACCGCCCCCGCCTGCTCCGCCGAAGGATACCGTTCCTTCATCATGGCGAGCCAGACCTGCTTTCCCTTCGCGCCGGCGGGCTGGGACATCAGGGTCAGGACCCAGGGATGGAGGGTCTTTTCCGCGGCAGTGAGTTTTCCGGATACGGCCGGATCCTTGTCATCATCGACCGTCCAATGCGGGCCGTCGGTATAGGCATAGCCCAAAACCTGCGGATCATTGGCGCGCGGCTTGACCTGTTCCGCCGCGTTGGCTTCGACGACCGCAACGAATTCGTCGCTGAAAACATCGGTGGGCCGCTTCTTCAGCGCCCTCAGCAGTTCGGATCGCAACATGTTCCATCCCCACGGAGTCGGAATGTCCAACTGGACGACATAATAGGGGACACCCGCCGCGTGGAGGCTGGTGTAAAGCGGGTTGTGGAAGCCGAAGGTGTTGAACCCCCAGCTTTTGAAGTTCGCCGCGACGTGCCCGGCCCACTTGGCAGCGGACGGCGAGCCGTCACGGATGTTGCCATCCGGCAGAAAGAAATCCGGCCCGTAGGTCTCGGCGACGAACTTCTCATTGTTCGGAGACTGCCAGTAGACCGGCTCGACATGGTTGGCTCCGATCGAGAGGAAGGGTTTTCCATCCGGGGATTTGAACCACCAGACTCCATCATCTTTTTTCAGGGTGACGAATCCCGGGGAGGCGGCGGAACACAACCCTGCCATTAACGCGGTGGAGATCATCACAAGCTGAAGAAAAAAGACGGAGGGACGCCGGTTTGCTGTCATGGAGGATTTCGATTCTGGCGGGAAGCTGACAGGGACGGGCGCTCAGTTCTTCCGCCGGGCAAGAAAGAGCATGATCAACCCGAACACCAGCAGGAAGAGCCCCCACCAGAGGTTGACGTTGATGTTCAGCGAGCGCTGATACATTGCCGCGTCGTCGCGAGTGAAGAAGCCGCTGACGGCGAGCAGCGCGCCGATCAGGCTGAACATCATGCCAATTGGAAGTCGGATATCTAGGCCCATAATATTAGTGTTACCAAAAGATGATGTTCATGATCACGCAGACGACAAGGAGAGCCACGCCCAGAAATGCCGGGCGCAGATACCATTCCTTCTCCTCATCGACGAGCTTCGGCGTGAGGGAGTAGACGAGGCCCTTGAGATCCTCGTCGCTCTTCGTCCGCCTGGTTGCCAGCGAGATGAAGAGGGTCAGGAAGAAGCAGACGCAGAAGGCGACGGTGGCCAGCCAGAAGTTCTGGGCCATCTCGCTCGGGAACCTGGCGAGGACGCCGAGGTAGCCGCCCTTGATCCCGGGGGCATTTCCGACCGCCAGCGTGGTCGCGTGGAAGAGGGCGGAGGCACCGGTGCCCGCAAGCAGGCCGAAGAACGCACCGTGCGAAGTCGTGCGCGCCCAGAACATGCCGAGGACGAACGTGGCGAAGAGCGGCGCATTCACGAAGCCGAAAACGAGCTGGATGATGTCCATCGCGTTGTTGTAGTTGCTCGCCACATACGAGCACGCGATGCTCAATAATATTCCGACGACCGTGATGATCCGGCCCATCGTCATGTAGTGGGCGTCGCTCTTGTTCGGAGCGATGTAGGCCTGGTAGATGTCGTAGGTCCAGACCGTGTTGAACGCCGTGACGTTGCCGGCCATCCCGGACATGAACGAGGCCAGAAGCGCGGTGAGCGCCAGCCCGAGCAGCCCGGGCGGACAGTATTTCTGGACCAGGGACAGAATCACGCCATCGTAGTCGTTTTCGAGAACGGCGCCCTGAATTCCGGACCGGATCTCCGCATCGGAAAGCGGTTTCGCCGAATTGGCCTGGATCAAGGCTGCGATTTTCGGCTCGCTCAGCTTGAGGCCGACCGCTTCGCTGACCGCTGCCGAAACCGCGGCTGCGTCCGCTTTTTTGGCTTCCTGAACAAGGGGAACCGCCTTGGCGTAGGCGGAATTGGAGACCGGCCGCGGCGGGAGGCGGTATCCGTCCTTGCTCGTGAACGCGAGGCCGACCGCGATCATGCCGGGCAGAATCACGAGGACGGGGAAAAGCATTTTCGGCACTGCGGCGATGAGCGGGGTCCTGCGGGCGGCACCCATGTTGCGGGCGGCCATCGCGCGCTGCACGACGAGGAAGTTCGTGCACCAGTAGCCAAACGAAAGCACGAACCCGAGGCCGAAAACCATGGAGAACAGATCGATGCCCATCGGGTTCGCCGACGAGCCGGCGAGGAGCGGCGTCCACGCGCTCGTCCAGGCATCCGGCGCGAAGGTCTTTGTGGAGAGGTCCAGCGTTGCCGGATCGACCGCGACTTTTGCAAGTGTGCTTTTGAGCTGCGTCCAGCCGCCAATGTCTTTCAAGCTCAGATAGACCACCGGGGCGAACCCGAGGACGATCATGAAAAACTGGAGAACCTCGGTGTAGATCGCGGAGGTGAGCCCGCCTTTGAGCACGTAGAGAAGCACGACGGCCGAGCAGATCCAGAGGCTCAGGTCATAGTTCCAGCCGAGGAGCTGGTGGAGCAGTTTGGCGAGGGCGTTCATCGAGATGCCCGACGCAAAAACCGTCATCACCGCGAACGACAGCGAGTTGAAACAGCGGATCCGCTCGTCAAAGCGCAGCTTGAGGTATTCCGGCACGGACCGCGCCTTCGAGCCATAGTAAAACGGCATCATGAAGATGCCGAGGAAGACCATGGCCGGAATCGCACCCACCCAGTAAAAGTGGCAGGTCATGATCCCGTATTTCGCACCCGAGGCCGCCATGCCGACGAGTTCCAGTGCGCCGAGGTTGGCCGACAAAAAAGCGAGCCCGGTGACCCAGGCAGGGATGCTCTGGCCGGACATGAAGAAATCCGCAGACGTCTTCATGTATCTCTTCAGGGCGAACCCGATCCCGATGACAAAGAGGCAGTAAAGAAACAGGATCGTGTAGTCGATCCCCTGGAGGTGGATGTTGATCGGCATGCGGGGGCAATACTGGCAAAACCGGATTTACTTGGCAAGCGGTCGCATGCGGGAATTCAAGGCGCGTGGAGCGGACAGCTGTTGACGCGGTTCCATTCCTCGAAGCGGGATTTCAGGGCGGCGGCATGATCCGGGTTGCCGGGAGCGAGGTCGGCGGTCTCGGAGATGTCGTTTTATTTGCCTTGTGGAGAGGTGGCAGGCTCCGGAGGTGTTGATTTTTTGGAAGCCGGCTCACCCTCGGTGTCGCGCAGCTCGAGCAGGCGAAAGTCCATGGTGAACGTCCTGCCGGCCAGCGGGGATCCGGGCGCGACCTCGGGATGGAGGAACAGCGTGGTGAACGCGCGGTTTGAGAAATCCATGCCCTCCCAGGTGGTCAGCGCATCCCCCCGCCCGTGCACAAACGGCGAAATCTCCCTGCCCTGCGTGTGGATCGTTTTCAGGTCGGTCGGGATGGAAACCTCGTAGCGGGTCCACGCGCCATCCGATGGCAGGGGCAACGGTTTTGTGCCGGAACCGGTCTCCCCATAGGACTTGAAGACAAAACTGGACCCGTTGCGCTCCATCGAGGCGCTGCCGAGGTAAACCGGGGCACCCTCAGTCCCGTTCACACGGACCTCAAGGGAAAAGCCATTGAACTGGATCGGGACCAGATCCCAAACGACAAGGGCGCGCGGATGGCCGGGCGTCGTGGCGACAGTCACCCGCATGAACCGCGTGCCATCCGGCTCGGAAAGAATTTTCCAGTCGCTGCAGCCCTCCGCGATCCGCGTATAGTGGCCCGGGTCGCGGAAATCGGGGAATGTCTCGTGGTAAACGACACGGGCTTCGCCCGCGCTGGCTGCACAGGAAGCCACGAGGAGAAGGAAAAGAAGTGGTTTCATAGGGCTGTGTTTTCCTCAGCGGATACCTTCCCCCCGGGAGTAAGCAGCCATGTGCCCGTAGCCGGAACGGTGATCTCCGCGCCACGAATGACCGGTTCCGCGACCCCGGCCTCGGCGGTGATCGTGTAATTTTTTCCCGCGAAGAAAAAATCGCGGACCGTGGCGGAAGGCCAGTCCTTCGGGAGTTGCGGGGCGATCCGCAGCCCCTTTGCCACCGGCCTCATCCCCATGAGCCCGTCGATGAAAAAATACGGGACAAGCCCTGACTCGGGGAATTCGCGGGTGATGCCGACGATCTCGCAGAATCCGAATTTGTTCGAGGGATCGCGGCGGAGCTGGTCCTTGGAAAATTCGGTCTCGATCCCGCGCCAGCGGCCCATGATGCCCTCCGCCCCGCGCACCGCCTGCCGGGCGTGCAGGTCGTAATACGAGGGAAAGAAAATCGCTCCGCCATTCTGGATCTGCTGCCCGAACTCCCCGTTGCCGCCGGGTTCGATATTCACCGCACCATTCCAGGTATTGACCGGCGGAGGCGTGCCGCGCCGGGCCTCGACGGTGTTGCTCCTCGGGGCGAATCCGAAGGCATAAATATCCTTCCCGGTTGAGTCATCCCCTTCGACCGCGCGCCCGCCGTCGAGCCATGTGAGGACGCGCTCCGCGCGCTCCTTGTCCGCCAGCCCGTGGGCGAGAGCCATGAGATTCACGACCGTGAAGCCGAAGTCCTGGCGTTTGCCATTCGCGTCAATCCAGCCGATGTAGCGCCCCGCCTTGTCATCCCAGAAGGTCGCATTGAATGCCTCGCGCACTTTCGGGCGCAAGGCGCGGAGCTCCGCCGCCCGGCCCTCATTGCCGAGTGCCGACTCCAGCTCGGCCATGACCTTCAGAGACTCGTAGAAGAAGGCCGTGCCGAAGGCGTCCTGGCCGCCGCAGAGCCAGAAGTCCCAGTAGTTGCTGCCCTTGCTCGTCGGGGTGCCGTCATTCTCCGGATCCTTCGTGGTGATGACGCTCTGGCGTCCGCCGAACACATCCAGCTGGTAATCCATCGCGCGGCGGGCTTTGGAGAGCACGCTTTCGCCCGTGGCCGGGTCCTTCATCTCAAGAAATGCCGGATCGCGCCGCATGAGGTAGTGGTGGGCGACCGCCATCGGATAGATCGAGTTGTAGTCGTTGTGCCGCGAGTGGCCGAGGTGCTTCTCGGAGCCGGCCGCAGCCCACACATAGCCATCCGGCCCGACCGGATTTCCCGCGATGTAGGATTCCAGCCGCTTGTTCAACACCGGGTTCTCCAGCCAGCTGAGCTTGAGCGCGCCCCATGCCAGCCATTCGCAGCTCGGGATGCAAACCATGCCTCCATCCAGCGGACGGTTCGTCTCCCACCACGGATCGAACCTCTGGTGCACCTCGTTGGCCGCGACACCGAAGTTCAGCCAGAGGTTGTTCCACGCCGCGAGATCCGCAGCCCGCGCGCCGCCAAGCCCGAACTTCGGCTCCACTCCGCCCACCACGCGCACCGAGCCGAGCGACCATCCGAAGCCGCCGCCGGGAAGAGGATTGCCGCGCGGCACCACAACCCGCAGGGCGCCGGCCACCAGACCGCGCAACGGAATCCAGACCTCGTTGCTTTTGGGATCCGGAAAAAATGGAAAATCCGCGCTGGCAACCGGATACCACGGGCCGGCCGGGGAAACCGCGGACTCGAGCAGGAAATGCTCCGGAAACAGAGAGCCGCCTTGCGGCCCCACAAGGACCAGCCAGTCGATGCGGAAAACTTCAGCCCTGGAATTTCCTTCCGCACCCAGGGAAAGAGTCAGCTCCGATGGCAGAAACTCCGCATCCTGCCTCACCCCGCTCCAGCCAAGATCTCCCGCCGGGTTGATCGAGATATTTCCCGGGGAAGGCGAAGCCTCGGCCTTGCGGATCGCGAGCGTCGCCGGAGGATCGACCGGCTTCCCGGTCACCTCAACCATCGGCCCGGCCACCGGGTCTCCCGTCCACCCGGAAACTCCGACCGCCCGCCACGATGTCTGGTGATTACCCGGTTTCCACCACGTCAGCTCCACAGGGGCCAACGCTTCCGCAAACCCCCGCGCGGTCGGGACCAAGCGCCCGTCGCCGGCATCCCAGACGTAGTAAACCATCTCCTGGCGTTTTCCTCCGCTCGCCTGGAGCGTGAGGGGCTGCCCTGCCGGAACGGCCTGCTCCGCACGGCAGGGCAGGAGGCAGAAAATGATGACCGGCATCCAGTGGAGGGGGAAATGCTTCATGCGAAAATGGAGGAAAAAACCTTTGTTACAGATTCACGAACGCGTCAATGATTTATTTATTTTTAATCATAAAACTTCATGATTTGTATATTTTCTGGTGTCTCCGGAAATCGTCGCAAGCAGCCGGCTCACCTGGCCGCCGCCTTTACGGGAATCTCCAAGCCGGCCGGCTTCAAGCCCTCCGCGGCCGCCTCGATTTTGACGGTTCCCTCCGTCCGCCCGGCGCGGACGACGAGCAGCGCGCGGCCCTGATAAGCCGAGCGCTCGTCGCCCTGCCAGGATTCGCTGCAATACATGTCGCCGTTGTCCACTCCCGCATTCGTCCCGTCGCCGGTCACCGAAAAGCGGATCTTCTGCGAGGCATCGGGCACCGTGATCCCTTTTTCATCGACCACCCAGACGGCAACATGCGCGAGATCGAGCCCGTCGGCTTTCAATGCCGGACGGTCGGACTGCAACGCCAGCGCGGCAGCCGGCCCGGCCGTCTGCAACTGGTCCTCGGCGATCACCTTCCCATCCTTGGAGGCCACGGCCTTGAGCGTGCCGGGTTCGAACGGCACCTCCCACGACATTTTCTTCTTCTTGAAGTCGGCCATCTTCTTCGTTCCGAGCGAGCGCCCATTCAGGAACAGCTCGACCGTGTCGCCGGTGCTGTAGGTGAAAACCTTCATTTTCTCCCCGGCCGGCCAGTTCCAGTGGGAGTCGAGGTATTCCCAATTCAGGGCCACGTCGTTCCAGACGACGTTACTGCCGGGCTTCGGGTTCTGGACCGCGATCCGGACCATCGGCTTGTCCGAATAGAACGACTGGACATAGTAGGAGGCCGGCTTGCGGAATCCCGCAAGGTCGATCATCCCGCGGAACCATCCCTTGCACGGCCATCCGAACGATTCGCCGATGTAGTCGAATCCCCCCCAGTAATACTGCCCGACGGCGTAGGAATGGTCGTAATCAAACCACTGGTCCCCGCTGCCGTTGGTCCCGATCTCGCTCACCAGAAAGACCATGTTCGGATACTTTGCGTGATCTTTTGCGAAGAACGACTGCGTGTAGTTGCAGCTGTTCACATCCATCACGAAGCTCAGCTCCGCCGGCTCGCTGTTCTGGAACAGCTCCTTCGGCTTGGCATTGTAACGGACTCCCTTCGCACGGGCGGGAAACAGCCCGCAGGTCACCGCGCGCGTCGGGTCGATGCTCTTGATCAGGTCCGACATCGCCTTGAACTGCGTGACTCCGAAATCGGGCGGTTCCATCTGATAGTGGTATTGCTCGTTACCCACGCTCCAGATGTAAACCGAGGGATGGTTGCGATCCCGCAGGATGAACTCACGCAAATCCTCCGGCCAGGCTTTCGCAAACGGCCGGTCCGGTCCGGTGAACTGATTGTCCCACTTGTCGTAGGCCTCGTCAAAAACCAGGATCCCCATCCGGTCGCACAGGTCGAGGAGCGCGGGCTGGTAGGGATTGTGCGCGAGGCGGACCGAGTTGCACCCCATTTCCTTGATGATCTCGAGGCGCCGCTCGAAGCCGCGATCGAAAGCCGCCGATCCCAGGCACCCGAGGTCGTGGTGAAAATTCATCCCCTTGATGTCGGTTTTCTTCCCGTTGACCAGAAGTCCCTGGTCGGGTTTGAACTCGATCGTCCGGATGCCGAAATTCGTCTTCACCACATCGCGCGGCTTTCCATCGACAGACACCCGGCTGACCGTCTTGTAAAGGTTCGGCGTCTCCGGCGACCAGAGCTCCGGACCCGCAACGGGCAGATCCTGCTTGATCGTGACCGAGGCCCCGGCGGCCAGCATCCCGGTCTTATCGCCGGTGGCAACCACCTTGCCCGCAGGGTCGAGGATTTCTGTCGTCAGCTTGATTCCGCTTTCGGCCGACCCGCTGTTCGTGACGACCGTCTCGACATGCACATCCGCGCTGTCCCTGGAAATTTTCGGGGTTGTGATCCAGGTCCCGTAGACCGGGATATGGACGGGATCTGTCGTGACCAGATTGACGTCGCGGTAGATCCCGCTGCCCGTATACCAGCGAGAGCTGCCGACGCGCGAGTTGTCCGCCCTCACGGCGAGGACGTTCATTTCCCCGGGCGGCTTGAGAAGCTTCGTGATGTCGAAACGGAACCCGAGATAACCGTTGTAATTTTTTCCCAGATGCGTTCCGTTCAGCCAGACATCTGCCGCCGAGTAAACGCCGCCGAAGTCGAGCGTCACAATTTTCCCGGCCTGAGGGGACGGGAATTCCTTGCGATACCAGCCGATCCCGCGTGGAAGAAATCCGCAGGCGCCGCCCTGCGCCACCTTTTCGTCAAACGGCCCCGCGACCGCGAAATCGTGCGGCACATTCACACCCTGCCACTTGCTGTCGTCATACCCCGGAGCCTGCGCGCCATCGGCGTCACCCAAATGAAATTTCCAATCGAAGTTCATGGGAATCGTCGCCCGCGGATCCGCATCGGCTGCGGAAAGGATTGCTGTGCCGCAGGTCAGAATCGCCGTAAAGCCGGCCAGGACGCCTGCAAAAGATGTGCGGGAGGAGAGGAAAAAAGTTCCGGACAGGGATTTGTGGAGGGACATGGGAAGGTGCTTGTTTTGCTTTTCAGGGGAGTATTTGTCGATGGGAAAATCGCGGGACAAAAGCGCGCGGCGTCAGGCACGCAACCCGCTCTTCAGCTCTTCGATGCGTGCCTTTTCAGCAGGCGTCAGGCCCGGCAGTTCCGTGGCGCGGACCGCCTGCCGGTAATCGTCGAGGCTCTTTCCGCCGGGAATGATGACGTGCGTCGTCGGCTCGTCGAGCAGCCAGCGAAGGGCGAGCTGGACCATCCCGCGCCCGGGCGTCAGCAATTCCTCGAACACCGCATGGCGGGCAAAGTCGGCGGTGATCTCCTCCAGCCGGGCGTTGCTCCGGATGTCATCCGGACTGAACTTCGGCGGCTGATGAAAATATTTCCCGCAGAGGCGTCCGCCGGCGAACGCGCCACGCACGACCCCGCCGACGCTGTGCTTCGCAAGAAAATCCACGATCGGATCCGACGGGCTGACCATGCTGCGGGGAAACTGCACCACGTCGAGGCAGCCGAGGGAATGCAGAAACTCCACATCCGCGACATTCGCGGTCGAGATCCCGACCGCGCGCACCTGACCTTTTTGTTTGGCCGCCAGAAGAAATTCGGCCACCTGCTCCGCCTCGCCGGGCCTGGGTCTGATGTGATACACATAGACGTCCAGGTAATCCGTCTGCAGCCGCTTCAGCGAGCCTTCCAGGGAAACCGGCACGCGGGCGGGCGAGGCGTCGCGCAGGCGCTCGCCGTTCGGGCCGACCTGGTTGCCGAACTTCGTGCTGAGAATCCACTTGTCGCGCTGACCCTTCAGAGCCTCGCCGACACGCCGCTCGCTCTCGCCGTTGCCATATTGCTCGGCCGTGTCCACGAAGTTGATGCCGAGATCGCCGCACTGCCGGATCAGGTCGATGCAGAACTCCCGCCCCAATTCGGGATGTCCGTCGGCCTTCCCGTCCAGCACCAGCGGTCCTCCCAGCTGCCAGGCCCCCACGCCGATTTCAGAAACCTGCAGGCCCGTTTTTCCCAGTGGTCGGTATTTCATAGATTGTCCCGGCGATTCTGCCCGTCCGGCATCCGACGAGCAAGTCCTGTGACGCGGACGCCATGTCTTGCCACGGCCAATTCACGAACAAGAAGAAAATTCACCACGAAGGCACGAAGACTCGAAGGTTTTTGAATCCCTCCTCTTTGTGTCTTGGTGCCTTTGTGTTTATCCGAAGCAGCCTGAAAAATTTCCGCGCGTATTCTCCGATGAGACCTGAAAAATTCTGGTTCAGACGTTTGTTTCTTCACCTGTATTGGCCGTGATGTCTTGCTGGATTGTCCCGCCTCATTTTCCAAAAGACGTCTTCCTCAACACCGTGGATCCGATGGGCACGAGCTCGGCCTCGGTCGGCTTTCCCTGGAGAAGCAACGGGGCCTTGATGAAGCCAAACGGGACGTCAAAAGGATGGAGGGCGTCCGCATCCGGGTTGCGCGAATACGCAAACAGCGAATGGCCGGCATCCAGCCGCGCGGGAAATTTGAAATCGGAAAATTTCCCGGCATCCTCCTTGTTGGCGAGCCGCGTATCGTAATTTGCGAAATCCGTTCCCTCCCACTTCTTCGTTGCCGTGGAGGAATGATCGAATTTCAGAGCGTAAAGGAGCGCGCCCCGCTTCACATAGAATTCGCCGTCATGTGTGGTTTTGACCTCCACTTCCGGGGTGAATTGAATCTTGATCGCATCCCCCTTGGTCCACTGTTTCGACAGGCGGATGAATCCATTTTCCCGGGCCTGCACGGCTCCCTCAGCGACGACGCGGGTCTCTTTGGACCATGAGGGAATCCTCAGCAGGATGTCGAACCTGGCATCCTTTGCGGGGTTGACCACCATGGTCACCTCCTCTTCAAACGGGTAAAGGGTTTGCTGAACGATCTCGACCTCCGTGTCGCCCAATTTTGTGTTCAGGATGGACGGGCCATAAAAAGCCGCCAGGAGGGCCTTTCCGTCGCCCGTTTTCATCCACATGTTGGAAACATAATACGGCATGACCCGGTTGACGTTGTAAACGCAGCAGGCGATCCGGTGGCATGCCGCATATTGAAGGCGGAACGTGGCGCTGTCCGGATCGCCGACCGCCTGGGACTGGTTGTCCTTCGAGCAATAGGCCGCCGCTTTCCCGTCCGGAAATCTGGCGGCCTGGGCGGCATTGAAAACAATATTTTCGGCTGTCCCGGCAGTCTCCGGGTCGCCCAGCTTCTGGAAGGCCGATTCCATGCTGATCGCCGACTCGGTGATGGAACAATACTCGTAGCGCAGGTCCGGCGAACCGGGATTGCCTCCCACTGATTCCAGGATTTTATTGTCCGTGATGAGCCCGCCGCTCGGGGACAGCGACGCCTTCAACTTGTTCAGGCTGTTGGCAGCCGCCTCCTTGAACTTCGGATCGTCCGTTTCAGTGGACAGCCAGTAAACCACCCGGGAATGCTCGGCAACGTGGGGGGCATGGTGCTGAAAAAGGGAGTTCTTATCCAGCAGGGAGGAGAGCTGGTGATCCGTGTTTTTCAAATTGATCGAGCTGCTGTAGTCCCCGTAAAGGCGGAAGGCAAAGTCCACATACTTTTTGTCGCCGGTGAGCTCATGCAGCTTTTCGAGAACATCGACATACATGAGCCCGTGGGCGCGGGCTCCGCCCTCCATCGTGCTCTCCCCGACGAAATACTTGTTCTTTGTCTTCCCGAAGAGGGAGATCATGAAATCCACCGACTTGACCGCCGCATCCAAATATTTCTGCTCCTTGGAAAATTCGTAGTAAGCCAGAAATGCCCGGAGAAAGCAGCACTGCCCCCACAGCTCGCCCTCCTTGTCCGCGAGATCCCCGAAATCCTCAGGCCGCTTGCGCCCGACGTATCCCAGTTCATCCTGCTCGCCGACAAGAAAATCGGCGATCCCCCTCGCCCGCTCCAGCCAGGGCTGGTGCCCGGTGAGGATCGCGTTCCGGATGATCGCGTCGGCAAAATTTCCTTCGAACTCGCCGTAGCCGTGCTTGGAACCCGGAGTGACCGGAGCGCCGAGGGGGCGCATCTTCTCCAGGTACGAGGCGTTTCCCGAGGTGATGTCCCGCAGCATCTGCTCACGGATCCAGCCATCGGGCCGGATGTCACCGAAAGGCAGAGATTGATACGGCGGCAAAATGGAGGACGCTTCTCCGTCCGGCGCCACAGCAGGAACGGGTTTCGCCTCGTCCTGCGCCGGGGGTTTGATGGATGACGCAAGATCCGTGGAAGCATAGTGGACCGATCCCGCAAGTCCCGCGGCGCTCACCTGCAGGAACTCGCCGCTGACTCCCCGGACCTCAACCAGTGTCCCTTTCGGAAGAGTCACCGCACCTTTCTTGACCCCTCCCATCATGATGTCGAACGTGCATGCGCTTTGCAGGCGGACCTTTGGAGGCCACTGGGAACGCTGTTCCAGAATGGCCGCCCAGTCAGCGACTCTCCCGTCGTTCCCGACCGGCTGGCTTCCCGCCTCAACCGCAAAAGCACCGCAGATCGCAAATGCCGCCGCGATGAAAATCCAGACGGTCCTCCTCATGCCTGCACTCCTTCACGATCCGCGGATTCCGGATTCGCTTGACAAGCCGACACCGGCAAAAATTGCATTCCAAAAGCCATTTTATCAATTTGATTTCCCGGACGAGGCCATACCATCGCACCGATGGAACAATACCAGCTTCCCCCGATCAGCGCATGACAATTGATTCCAAATGGCTTCCGGCGATCTCCGGCACGGATCGCCACGTATTTTTCCGGGCCGGTTTTGAATTAGGTTGCTCCACCCCTGTGACCTTCCGGATTTTCGGGGCACACTGGTTCAAAGTCTGGCTGGACGGGGAGTATCTGACGGAAGGACCGCTCCGGTTTTGCGAAACGAACCCGGAGTATGAAGTCTTCGAGCGAACGCTGGAGCCGGGGAAACACGTACTGGCATGGCATGTGCACCAGATGAATATCGACACCCGCCTGACCGGCACCGGCGTCATTCCGTGCGTGCATGCAACCGTTCTCGACCCGGACGGTAAAGCGATCTGCCTGGATTGGAAAGCGATGGAGACCGGTGCCTGGCGGGCGACCGGCAGGCGCCTCGGCTGCGTGCTCGGGTGGGTCGAATGGTGCGACCGGCGAAAGCTGCCGGCGGATTGGAAGTCGCGCGGCTTTTCCGATGCGGATTGGACCGCCCCCGATGATGTCGTGGTGCCATGTGCTTCCTTCCATGAGACGCGCCTGGGAAAATTGAGGCGGCCGACCAGCGCGGGAGAACTCATCGGGAATGGCGAACTGGTCAACATGAGCATCATTGACCACGATCCGACGTCCGGTTTTTTCATCCGGGAGTTGGACCATTTTAGCCTTCCGACTCAGGGCAGCTGGTGGCGATACGATCTCGGCCGGGTGCGGCTCGGATATCCCGTGCTCAAGGTCCGGACGAAGCCCGGAACGATCATCCAGGCGGCCTATGCGGAGTCCCTCACGTTCGGCCGGGTGCATCCGTATCTGAAGACCGGCGGCGGTCAGGATTCGTGCATGCTTGACCACTGGGTGAGCGCTGGCGGGGAGGAGGAACTGATCCCGCTGCATCCGAAAGGGGCCCGTTTCATCGAGATTCACATGATCGGAAAAAGCCCGGACGGGCTCGAACTGGAAAATTTTTCCTTCGAGGACCGGGTGTATTTTTCCGGGGAATCGGAAGGGGCCTTTTCCTGCGGAGATAAGCTGCTCGACCGGGCGTGGGCGGTCGGACGCGACACGTTCGTCGCCTGTTCGGAGGATTCCGTGACCGACAACCCGCATCGCGAGCGGGGCCAGTGGCTCGGCGAGGTGGAAGCTCCGTGCATCGAGATGATCTCGGCCTGCTACTCGGACTGGCGGATCCTGCGCCGCAGTATCGAGCAGGCGGCGCTCTGCGCGTCGCCCGAGGGGATCCTTCCAGCCGTCTATCCCGGCACGCGCGACTGCATCATTCCGTCATTCGCCATCCAGTGGGTGAAGGCAATGCTCGACTACGTGCGGCACACCGGCGACCGGAGCCTGCTTGAACCGCTCCACAAGGCGGCGGAAAAAAACCTCGAAGCCTTCTGGCCGGATGTGAGCGGGGACGGACTGCGGGTCAACCCGAAGTATTGGAATTTCATCGACTGGGGTTATCGCGGCGCGAATACCGTCTTTCTCAGCGGAGCAAAAGATGATGCGGCGGCTGATCCCGCGCTGAGCCTGTTCTATCTGGAGGCCCTGGAATCCATGGCCCTCTGGTCGCAGTGGATCGGAAAGCCAGCGGACACATGGAAAACACGCTCGGAGCAGATGCGAAGGCACATGCTCAACATGGTCGAAAAACATGAGGAGACGGAGACATGGGACGCCTTGGGATATCACGCGACAACATTATTCCTGAGGTGCGGGCTCGTAAAAAAATCCGGGGATGCGGTCGCATTCCTGAAAAAGTTTCTCCTCAGTTGTTTTCCAAATAATCTCTCCGCTCCTCGCCTCGCCGATGTGACGGTCGAGGAGGAACGGGTGATGACGCCGTATTTCGCGCACTTCAGCTTTCCGGTGCTGGCAGAACACGGCGAGGTGGATTTTGTGTTCGATCAGATCCGGACCTGCTGGGGCTGGATGCTGGATCAGGGCTGGACGACGTGGCCCGAGATGTTCGATCCCCGCTGGAGCCACTGCCACTACTGGTCGTCCACTCCCACCTGGATGCTCACACGTTGCGGCCTCGGGCTGACTCCCGCGTTCGACCGAGGTGCCGGTTCCTATGACTGGACGTTTCAGCCGGGCAGCCTGAAACATGCGGAAGGAAGGATTCCCCTCCCCTCGCTCGATGGAAGCCATCCCGGGCAGATCGACATCTCCTGGGATGAGCAGCCGGATAAAAGCCGGATCCACTCGATCCGATCGCCCATCCCGCTGCGAATCCGGCACGGGAAATTCGAGGAGGCGATCCCGGAAAATACGAAGTTCCAGTTTATCGTCAGCAGCGACAATCAGGAATGGACCAGCGTTTCAAAATGAGCTCAGCAACCACTAACAGCCACTAAAACTCAATCAATCAAGACACCTGGGCAACACCGCTTCAAAGTTCCAAACCACTTTCCAGTTGGAAGACTCAAATGACTCCCTCCACCAATGAGTGATTATTAGTGAGATTTAGTGGTTCAACTTTCTGAATAATTCATGAACAGACATCACATCAAAGCCGCATTGTTCGACCTCGACGGGGTTCTGGTTTTCACCGACCGCTTCCACGAAGCCGGCTGGCGGAGGCTCGCGGAGGACGAAGGCTGGAAGTTTCCGCCCGATCTCGCCCACAGCCTGCGCGGCGTGAGCCGGATGGAAGCCCTCGATGTCATCCTCGAGCGGAACCATGTCGCCGCCGCCACGCCTGAGCAAAAGGAGGCCTGGGCGGACCGGAAGAATGCCTACTACAAGGAATCCGTGGCAGGGATCGGTGCCGGCGACATGCTGCCGGGATCGCTGGACTTCGTGCGTGCGTTGAGGGATCAGGGAGTGAAGATCGCGCTGTGCTCGGCGAGCAAGAATGCGCCCGACGTGCTCCGGTTGCTCGGGATCGGCGATCTCTTCGACACGGTCGTCTGCGGATTTGACATCACGCGCTCGAAGCCGGATCCGCAGGTGTTCTCCATGGCTGCCGAACGGCTGGGCATCCCGGCCTTTCACTGCCTTGTTTTCGAGGATGAGCCATCGGGCGTGGAGGCGGCGAGACGGGCGGGGATGAAATGCGTGGGCGTCGGCGACGCAAAGGGTCTGCCGGAGGCCCCTTCGGTGATCTCCCGCTACGACGGGATTGACATCGGGGCTCTGCTCGATTCCGGACGGCCGTTCCGCCCGGAGCCACACGGGTGGAACCTCGTCGAAGGTCCTTTTCGTCCGACAAGATCTCTCTACTGGGAGTCGATGTTTGCCGTGACCAACGGCGTGCTCGGCGTCTGCGGCAATATCGAGGAAGGAGGCTCCTATCCGGCAACTCTTCTCAACGGCGTGGTCGGCTACATTCCGTATTCCTACATGTGGGCGTTCCCGGGATACCCTCCCCGCGGGCATTGCGTGCTGAACGTCTGCGAGTGGACACATGTCTCGCTCTCGGTTGACGGAACACGTTTCGGCCTGGAACTCGACGGCATCAAATCCCACCGCCGATGGCTGGACATGCACGAGGGAGTGCTGCACAGGGAGATCGAATGGACCACTCCGAAGGGGACAAACATCACCATCCGCACGCGAAGGATGGCGTCGATGGAGCGCCGGCACGCCGCGCTGATGACGTATGAAGTCTCGGCGGATGCGCCGTGCAGCGTCGTCCTCGAATCGCGGACCGGCTTCTCGCCGAAGAGCCGCCATTTCGGAAAGCCGGGAATGGACTGCAAAAAACTTGAGGTGAAGGGGGGCACGCTCCTCGCCGAAACGGAATCAAACACCAGCGGGCAGAAAGTTGCCATCGGCATCAGGCATCGGGCGAGGCTGAACGCCTCCCCGTTGACCGCGGAACTGTCGGTCGACGACTCGACCGGAACTGCCCGCATCGAGGTCGCATTGAATGCCCCGGGACAAATCCTGTTTGAAAAAGCGGCTGCCATTTTCTGCGATCTTGAATCGCCGGACCCGCGCGCGGCGAGGGATGCCGAACTGGCGGCTTTGCCCGATGGAACAGCCCTTCTCACCGGACAGGCGGCATTCTGGAAAAAATACTGGTCGGTGGCCGACGTGGAAATCGAGGGCGACCCTCTCGACCAGCTCGGCGTCCGCTTGAGTCTGTTCCACAACCGCCAGAGCAACCCGGAGGATGGCTTCCGGAGCGTCGGCGCAAACGGACAGACCGGCGACAACTACGCGGGGCACATCTTCTGGGACACCGAGCAATACATCCTGCCGCCGATGCTCTACACCGAGCCGCAATCCGTGCGGGGGCTTCTGGAATACCGATACCGGATCCTCGACAAGGCGCGCCAGCAGGCGCGGCTCATGCAGGGCACCGGCGCGGAATATTCGTGGAACTCGATCACGGGAGAGGAATGCGGACACGTGTTCGAGGCAGCACAGGGACAGGTCCACCTGCAGAGCGATGTCGCATGGGCGGTCAGCCGCTATGTCGAAGCAACAGGCGACAGGGAGTTCCTCCACAGCATGGGAGCGGAAATCATTTTTGAAACCGCGCGGTATCTAAGAGACCGCGGCGCGTTCTCTCCCCAAAAGAACGGGCAATTCGTCCTCAACGCGGTGTGCGGACCGAACGAGTATTCCTGCGGCGTGGACAACAACGCCTACACGAATTTCATGGCGCAATGGCATTTTGAACGGGCGGCAGTAGTTTTTTTGGAAATGCAAAACGAGGTGCCCGATAAGCTCGCCGATTTGTCCGCCAGGATCGCGCTCAACCCGGACGAGGTCGCTGGCTGGCGCGAGGCGGCGGAAAAAATGTATCTTCCATGGGACGAGTCGCTGGGCCTTGTTCCGCAGGACGACAACTTCCTTGGCCACGACCCGGTGGACATGACAAAGGTCCCCCTTCATACCGACATGCGCTCACTCGTGCACCCGCTGACCCTCTGGAGGAAGCAGTGGATCAAGCAGGCTGATGCCGTGCTCCTGATGTTCATGCTCCGCCACAATTTCGATGGCGAGACGGTTCGAAAAACCTACGAGTTCCACGAGCCGAAGACGAACCACGGGTCGTCGCTGTCAGCCTCAGTCCACTGCATCGTCGCGGCCGACATCGGCAAGCTCGAGGATGCCTACCATTTCTTCCGCGAAAGCGCGCTGATGGACATCAACGACCTCAAAAGCAACACCGGCGGCGGCGTCCATTCCGCCTGCCTCGGAGGGACCTGGATGGCCGCCATCAACGGTTTCGGTGGCATGCGCGACGATCCGCGCGGCCTGAGCTTCCGCCCGCAGTTGCCCGCCTGCTGGACCCGCATGGCATTCCAGATCGTCTGGCGCGGCACACATCTCGGAATCGAAATCCGTCAGGGTCACGTCACCTACCGCCATCTCGGCGGACCAGATCTCACGTTCCGACACGGCGATCAGGCGGTAACGCTCACGGAGAAAACGATCAAGCAGTTTGCCCTGTGAGGAAAAAACGTCTTTTCGGGCAAGTCTGGAGGGCGATGCGCTGTCAGCGCCCATTTTTCCTCAATCCAAATATGGGACGGCACGGCGGCCGTCCCTCCAGCAAAACGCTGCCGCAGCGCTGGACGGCACCGCGCTGACCGTTAACAAGTTGTTTTTCGCCTCCCTTCCAGCTTGCCGCCAGGTGTCCGCGGGTTCACATTCGACATTTCCCTGCTTGAAGCACTTGCCCGATGAACACTGATCCCGTCCAGCCTCCCCACGACCACATCCCCCTGAAGAACAAGCTCGGCTACGCGTGCGGGGCCATGGCGGACAACCTGATCATGAACGTCTTCTCGTCGCTCGTGCTGCCGGTTTACAACATCGGGCTCTTCATCAGCCCGGTGATGCTCGGCTGGGCAATGGCGATCCCGCGGGCGATGGATGCAATCATCGATCCGATGATGGGGAACATCTCGGACAACACGCGTTCGCGGTGGGGGCGACGGCGGCCCTACATCCTTGGCGGCGCGATCGCCTGCGCGGTGATCCTTCCCCTCCTTTGGATGTCTCCGGTCAAGACCGACTGGGGGGTCTTCTGGTGGCTGACGATTTTCGGGCTCCTCTATTTTCTGGCCTACACGGTCTTCATCATCCCCTACCAAGCGCTCGGGTTCGAGATGACGACCGACTACGACGAGCGGACGCGCCTGCTCGCCTGGCCGAACTATGTCGGGATGACGACGTCGTTCCTGCTTCCCTGGCTCCCGAGGCTCATCGCCTACAGCGGATTCGGCGGGCTCGTTCCGGGCGCGATCTACGTGAGCATCGGCGTCGGCGTCATCGTGCTCTTCGGCGGGATCATGCCAGTCATATTCGGACGCGAGATCGCCCGGGCCGAGGGGCAGGAAACCACCACGTTCCTCCATGCCTTGAAAGAGGCCGCCTCGAACCGCGCGTTTCTCATCGTGGCACTTTCCAACGTCATCGTCCTCACCGGGCTCGCGACATTCGTCAACCTGAGCCTCTACGTGAATATTTATCTCATCTACGGAGGCAACCGCGATGCCGGGCTGGCGCTGTGCGGCGTGGCCGGCTCCGTCTATGCCGGCGTTTCGTATGTGAGCGTGATCGTGGCGGTCTGGATGAGCACGCGCATCGGAAAAAAGGCGGCGGCTCAAATCCTGCTGGGCCTGACGCTCGTGGGCGTCGGAAGCCAGTGGTTCACACTGCGGCCGGACATGCCATATCTCCAGCTCGTCTCCACCGTGATCATTGGTCTCGGTTTGCAGGGGACCTGGATGACGTTCTTCACCATGGTTGGCGACGTGTGCGAGGAGGACGAACTCCAGACCGGCCTGCGCCGCGAGGGGATCTTCAGCTCGGTCGGCGCGTTCTCGCGCAAGATGGCCGTCGCGGCCGCTTCGATCCTCGGCGGAGGCGCCCTGAGCTGGGTCGGATTCAACGCGGAAACCGCCGCCACAACCGGCATGCCCGAATCTGTCGGCGTCGCGCTCAAAGTCGCGTTCGTCTTCGGCCAGGCAGCCGTCGTGCTCCTGGGACTCATCACCATCAGCTTTTATCCGATCACCCGCACACGTGCGCTGGAAACGCAGCGGATCATGGCGGCACGCAGGGCGGAAGCTTCCGCTTCATCGTAACTTCAGGACTTTCTGTGCACTGAATTCCGAGAACTTTATGAGGGACACGCTCACCACCAAACGGGCACTCCTGTTGCTATCCACCCTTCTCCCGCTGAGGGCGGCGGATACGAATCCCGGAACCGCCGCGGTTCCTCCCCTCCAGATCCTGAAGCCTCCGCCGGGGCCGGCAGAATGTGCATTCCAAATGCCATTTTATCAATGGGGTTTTCCCGGAGATGAGTTAGCTTAAACACCAACGGTTGATTTTCTGTTTTCCCATGCGTTCAGCCACATTCCTCCTCTCTGCTCTGCTCCTGTCTCAAATTCCGCTGCCGGCCGCTCCTGACAAACCAGCCGAACGCCGTCCGAACATCCTGATCATCGTCGCCGACGACATGGGGTTCTCCGACCTCGGGTGCTACGGAGGCGAGATCGAAACGCCGAACCTCGACAGGCTGGCGTCCACCGGGCTGCGCTTCACGTCGTTTTATAATGCCGCCCGGTGCTGGGCGACGCGCAGCGCGCTGATGACCGGATACTATCCGCTCCAGACCGGATCGGATCCCAACAGCGGAAATTACGTGAAATGGCACTCCACGATCCCGGCGGTTTTGAAGCCGCTCGGCTACCGGACATACCATTCCGGCAAGTGGCACGTGCAGGGCACGGGATGCGAGTCCGCCCACTCGACCGGCTTTGACCACGCCTACGACCAGGCGCAGGGCTATCGTTATTTCACTCCGAAACACCACGCGCTCGACGGCGTGGCGCTCCCGCAACCGAAGGAGGAGGACGGATACTTTATGGACCGCGCGATCGCGGACCACATGCTGGATTTTCTCAAGGAGCACCAGAGCGAATACCCCGACAAGCCGTTCTTCGCCTACCTGGCATTCATGAGCCCACACTACCCGCTCAAGGCCCCGAAAGAATACGTGGACAAATACAAGGGCCGCTACAAGGCCGGGTGGGACGCCATCCGGAAGGCGCGCTATGAGAAATTGATGAAGCTCGGATTTCCTCCGTCATGGAAGCTTTCCGATCCCGAGCAGCATGTGATCTCGCCGCATTCCCCCGCAACCGACGAGGCGAGGAAATTGCAGGATTCCAAGCAGGGCTTCGAGGAGATCTACAACTACACCCCTTGGGAAAAACTCACCGAAAAGCAGAAAAAGGAACAGGCCGCAAAAATGGAGATCCATGCCGCGATGGTGGACCACCTCGACACCCAGGTCGGCCGCGTTCTCGATCTGCTGGAAAAGGAGGGCCAGCTCGACAACACGATCATCTTCTTCCTCTCGGACAACGGAGCCGACTCGACCCAGATGCTGCAGGACGTCCAGCTCCCCCCCGATCTCGCCTATCAGATCGACCCGAACGCGCGTTGGGGCAGCGAAAAGACCTGCCTGTCACTCGGCCCGTCGTGGGCGTCCGCGTCGAACAGCCCGTTCCGACGGCACAAGATCTGGGTTCACGAAGGCGGGATCTCCACCCCGCTCGTCGTCCACTGGCCGAATGGGATCCCTCTCAAGCCGGGGAGCTTCGTCAACACACCCGGACACGTGATCGACTTCCTGCCGACCGTCGTCGAACTCGCGGGCGGCAAGCTGACCCCGCCCGCACCCGAGGCCCCGCCCTACCCCGGAAAAAGCCTGCTGCCTGCGCTCGCGGGCCACGACATCCCGCGCGACTTCCTGCACTTCAAGCACGACGGCAACCGTGCGCTCATCAAGGGACCGTGGAAAATCGTCTCCGCAAAAATCGACGGCAACAAATGGGAGCTCTACAACCGCGACTCCGACCGCACCGAAATGCACGACCTTGCCGCCGAAAAGCCGGAAGTCCTCCGTTCCCTCGTCCAGGAGTGGACCCGCATCGACAATGAGTTCAAGAAACAGGGCGGATACAACGACACCAAGCCGGCGACACCGGTTGTCCCGAAGCACAACGAAGGCGGCTAAACCATGCCCGTAATGAAACACATCGCCTGCATTGCGCTGGTCGCGATCACATCGTTTTTTACCTCCCTTACGGCCGCGGCGCTCAGTGTGACGGACTACGGCGCCGTTCCGAATGACGGCGAGGATGATACCGCCGCCTTTCTGGAGGCATTCCGCGAGGCGCAGAGCAACTGCGATAATCTGATTCAGATCCCCGAAGGCCGCTACAACCTCCGGGCGGACGGAAACCCGAAAACCCGCGGAGTGCTATTTCCCGTGAGCAATGTGAACGGCCTGACGATTGATGGGCAGGGGGCCGAACTCATGATGAGTGGAAAGGCGGCCATCTTCGCCTTCGAGGAGTGCCAGAACATTGTCGTCAAAGGCCTGACCGTCGATTGGGAGCGTCCGCCATTTTCTCAGGGAACGGTCATCGCATCGACCCCGGACTCCTTCGACATCCAGATCGAGGACAGCTTTCCGGTGGAAGGCGGGGAACCTGTCGGTGCTTTCATGAGCTACGACCCGGCGACCAGGTTGCCCGACGGAAAAAATCTGGATGTCTATAATGGAGTCGAACGCACCGAACTGATCAGCCCTCAGGTGCTCCGGGTATACTTGAGCCGCCGCATCTCTGTTCCCGTGGGCACGCTGCTGGTGCTCCGCCACGAGGTTTACGGCCCCGGAATCCTTCATTTTGAACGCTGCGTCAATTCGCTTGTGAGCGACATGACCGTTTACACCGTTGGCGGGATGGCCCTGACCGCGCATGTGAGCACGGACATCTCACTGAAGCATTTCAATGTCCTCATCCGGCCGGACTCCGGACGCATGATGTCGACGACGGCGGACGCCACCCATTTCGCAGGATGCAAGGGCACCGTGTCCCTCGAGGATTGCACTTTGGAAGGAATGGGGGACGACGGGGTCAACATCAAAAGCGGGCTCTACCTGATCGTTCGCAAGCGACTGGACGAACACACCGTCTTGGGCCAGCACAATCTGAAAATGGCAGACCTGCCCGACGAGGGCGATGTGATGGAGATGTCGCATACAGAAACGCTTCTGCCCCATGCGTCCGACAAGGTGAAAACCGCCGACATGGAGTTGGGCGAGGAGAGACTTCACCGAATCTCTTTCGCAAAAGAGCTGCCGGCGGAACTCCGCGAGGGCGACGTGCTGGGCAACGCAAGCCGGGTGGCCAAACTGCGGATGAAGAACTGCACGGTGCGGGCGAACCGCGCGCGCGGCGTGCTGTGCCAGACACGCGATGCCGTGATCGAGGGCTGCACGTTCAGCAATTGCACCTCGGCCGGTATCCTGGTGCTCACCGAGACGACCCACTTTTTCGAGAGCATCGGCACCCGCGACGTTACGGTTCGCGGAAACCTCATCGAGAACTGCAACATGCACGCCGCCGCAGCCGAGGGCGCGCTCGCGGCCCTGGCATGGCTTCCCGGCAATGCCTACCCGCCGAGGCCGGGAGTGCACCGGGATGTGGTTTTCGAGAACAACCGGATCATCAACACCGCCAACAGCGCCATCTTCGCAGCCGGGGGGGATGGGCTCACAATCCGGGGCAACACCATCGAAAAGGCCTGCGAGACGCCGACACGTGAAAACGGCCGGAATGCCATCAGCATCATGAACAGCACCCGCGTCGTGATCGAGGGCAACACCATCGATCCCAAGCAACAGGGACCGGGCATGGTGGAGGCAATCCGTGTCACCGACGCCGTCACGCCCTGATCGCTCGCGGATTGCCGCGATTCAAGAGCATGAAAATGATTGCTTTTGACCGGCGGCCCCGGATCCGGTAGCCTCGGGAGCAACCCCACAAGGATAACTTGCCCACCCTCCCCTTCTTGTCGGCTCATCGGCTCGCTTGCAATCCCGCTCTCTTTGTCAGCAGCACACTAGGGCATTTCAAGAAAAAGCATATCCGCAGATTACACAGATTCTCACAGACTTATAAAATATCAGAAACAAGAACAATTTGCTGACATACAACCGCATACACCAAAATATAATCGGCGACTATCTGCGCAATCTGCGGACAAAAATCTGAATGGAACGGTCACGGAATTAGTTAAACAGCTCTAAAATGACCAGAGACACCAACGGAGAAACAACCATGAAAATGAGACGGCAGACCGCGTATTTCGGCATTGCGATGGCGTGCGCCATCATTGTGACAGGACTGAGTGCCAGGGTTTCGGCATGCACATGGTTTGAGTTCCGCAACGACCTGGGCCATTGCTTCGTCGGGCGCTCGATGGAGTGGCCGGGGGATCTGCAGGCGGAGATAACCATCGTGCCGCGGAACTTCGAGATGGGGGGCGGGAGGAAATTTCATACCAGGCATGGCTTTGTGGGGATGAGCCATGGAGGCCTTTTCAGCGATGGAGAGAACGAGCACGGCCTTGCCTGCAGCGCCCTCTGGTTGAGCGCATCCAAATACCCGGATAAAACGGAAACCGGTTTTGATGTTTCGGATGTGACCGGCTACGTGCTCGGCACCATGAAAACAGTGGACGAAGCGGTCACCTTTTTCAAGGAGACCCCTGTCTACGCGAACAAAATCCCCATCCTGCACGACATCACGCCGGCTCTTCACTTTGCCATCACCGACCAGAGCGGCAGGTCGGTGGTCGTCGAGTTCATCGATGGCAAAACCATCATCCATGAAAACAAAACGGGGGTGATGACCAACGATCCCTCCTATGACGAGCAGGTGAAAAACTGGTCGAAATACGAAGGCAAGCCACTCAACGAGGAAAGTTTTGAAGCTTTCGATTACTCGCCATCGGGACGCTTTTGCCGCATGGCCGCGATCAATGCGACTCAGGAAAAAGTTCCGACGGATGCCGCAGCGGTGAACCGCGCCTGGTCGATGCTCAACACGGTGGATATTCCCCAGGGGATCCTTTATTGGCACTGGGTCAGTGACAACCCCCAGTTCACCTCCTATTCGGTGGTGGGGAATCTCAACAACCGGATCTATTATTTCCGCACCTACGACAATTACGACATCCGCAAAGTCGACCTTTCGAAGATCGATTTTTCCAAGGTCAAATTCCAGAGCGCTTCCGTATTCGGCGGCTCAAATTACAAGGAATTCCAATTCCCGGGCCGCTGAGACTGCTGCACCGCCAGCTCCAATTCTGAAAAAGAATTGTTGGCGGCCAGCCTGTTTCCGCCTGCAAACCTGGCTGAGGCGGAGACGTCCTGCCGGGCGTCACCTGCAGGGCAGCTGAATGCCCCGGCCGCCCAACCAGGACGGGACAGCGATCAGTTGCGGAAGAATTTCGCGAGCGCCTGCTGCACGGCGGAATCGGCGTGGGCTTTGAGTTGAGCGTCGCTCAGGCTGCCGGTGACATCGCGCGTCGCAAAGTCGCGGTAAACGAGTTTGCCTGTTTTACCATCGATAATGTCGATGACGACCGTTCCGGCCTCGTAGGAGTCCGCGCGGTTGTTGCGGATGACTCCGCGCTCGTGGGCGAGGTTGGCGATGTCCATCGCATTCCGGCCGAAGCCGAAATAGTCGTTGATCATCGTTGTGGTGGCGTTGTCCTGCACAAGGACGAGATAGGCGACGGTGAGGTCGGCATTGGCGGATTGGATGTCGAACCCATGGGCGCGGAACGTCGATGCGAGCGCGGACTGGATTGCGTGGTTGACGCGGTCGTCCGGGTTGGCGACGGCCGGTGCCGAGTGGGGGCGCACGAGGCGCGCCGACCTGTAACCGCGCGACGAACCCTTCGGCTGCTCGACGGTTTGGCAGGCGGAAATCAAAAGGATCGGGAGGAAAATAAGCAGCAGTCTTGTTTTCATGCGCCTCAACTCATACCAGCCTGACCGTGCCCACGCAAGGAGTGCCGGGCAAAAGGGGGGCGTGCCGCACGCATCTGAAAACCAAGCGCCCTCATGTCACAGAACATATCAACCTTTGATCGAACGCCTCCTGCCGCCAACACGGCCAATTCACGAACAAGAAGAAAATTCACCACGAAGGCACGAAGACTCGAAGGTTTGTTGAATCCCTCCTCTTTGTGTCCTGGTGCCTTTGTGTTGATCTGGATCAGCCTGAAAAAATTTCGCGCGTATTCGCCGATGAGACCTAAAGAAGTCTGGTTTAGACGTTTGCTTCTTCACCTGCATTGGCCGTGTGCCGCCAACCCGTCACTTTCCACCCCTCTCGCCATGGCCGCCGCCGCGGGCATCGTGCCGCCAGGCCACCGGCGAAAGCCCGGTCTTGCGCTTGAACAGATTTGAAAAGTGATACGGGCAGTCGAAGCCGATCCGGCTTGCGACTTCCTTGACCGAAAGCGGGGTGCTGTTCAGCAGGCTTTTGGCTTTGTTCAGGCGGAGTTGCAGCTGGTATTGATACAGGGAAAATCCGGTATGCTGCTGGAACGCGTGGCGGAGCGAGGAATAGCTGACATGCAGCTCCCCGGCCAGATCCTCCCAGTCGATTTTCTCCTTCAGCCGCTCCATCACAAGGTATTTGGCCTTGCTCACCACCGCATTGTCGAGCGTGCCGCCGAGCTTCTCCTCGCGTCCCATGGCATGGAGCCGGGTCAGCATTTCGTAGGTGAGCCCCGCCAGAAGCTGGTGGTGCCCGACCGGCTCCAGCTCCAGGGCCTCGATCGCGCCGGTGAACAATTCGTGCCATGTCTCTCCCAGCCCCGGTGAAAAGACCGACGACTTCGGAGAGAGGATGTTTTGCTGCACCAGCCGGCGGGGCACATCGCCGTCAAAGCCGATCCAGTATTCGTCCCAGCCGGTCTCCGGGTTCGGCGCGTAGCGGTGCCAGACGCCGGGGAAAAGCACGAACGCATCGCCTGCCTTGATGGGCAGCCTCCCGGCTGCCGCAGACTCGAAGACCCCCTCTCCACGGATGATATAGAGCAGCTGAAACTCCTGAAGGATCCGCCCCTGCTGCCATTGGAAGTGATACGCCGAAGGGTGCTGTGCCAGCGGATAGTCGGGCGAGTGCGCCGGCGTCCAACTGTATCCCGCCGTGGGAACGAACAGCCCCCAGTGCTTGTCCCCGGGACTGATGGGCAGATAGCGGAAGAAGGTGTTTTTTGCGGGGGTCACGGCCTTCACATGCTACCGGAGGGAGAAGGCGCTGACAATCGCAGCCGCCAAAAAGTGCATTTCAAAAGCCACTTTGTCAATTTGCCTGTCCGAACCGTAAAGTAAGATCAAAAGCTCAACAAACGATCCCCTCCCGACCATGACAACCATGACCTCCCGCGAACGCGTGCTGAGCTCCTACGACCGGACCGGCTATGACCGGATTCCCGTCAAACACGAGGCCACCCCCGAGGTGAACCGCGATCTTGTCCGGCATTTCGGACTCACCAACATGGAGCAGTTGCTTCGCGTCCTCGGCGACGACTTCCGCTATGTGGATCCCGTCTATTGCGGACCGGAGCTGCGGACGTTTCCGGACGGCAGCATCGAGGGCTATTTCGGGGAGCGCTACAAGCGCGCGGAATTCGAAGGCGGCAGCTACCTGGAGGCCAGCCACCTTCCCTACGCGGGCATCGAGACTCTCGACCAGCTCGACCGGTCGCACTTTCCAAGCGCGGACTGGTTCGACTACTCGACCATCCGGCAGCAGTGCGAATCCTGGAACGGCCGGTTCGCCCTGTGTTTTGGAACTCCCGGCGACATGGACTTCATCAACAGCATCGCCCGGGCCCGCGGCATGGAGGAGGTGCTCATGGATCTCCTCGATGACAACGAGGTTTTCATCGAGATCATGCAGGCGCGCTTCGATTTCTACTTCGAAACCCACCGCCGCGTCCTCGAGGCGGCGGGCGGGCTGATCGACTTCGTCCACATCGGGGAGGACCTCGGCAATCAGCGCGGACCGATGATCAGCAAGGAGATCTTCGAGCGCCACTTCGCGCCGAAATTCAAAAAGTATTTCGACATGGCGCACAGCTACGGCGCGCGCACGATGATGCACATGTGCGGGTGCGTGGAATCATTCCTGCCGCGGCTGATCGAGCTCGGACTGGATGTCGAGGATGTTGTGCAGCCGACGACTCCCGAGATGGACATCGCTTATCTCCAGCAGCACTACGCCGACCGGCTCGTCTTTTGCGGGACCATGTGCGTCCAAAGCACGCTCGCCCACGGCACCCCGGACGAGGTGGAACGGGAAGTCAGACGCCGGCTGGAGCTGTTTCCAAAGGGCGGGCTTTTCCTGGGGCCGACCCATGCCATCCAGGTCGGATCACCGCTTCCAAACATTCTGGCCCTCTACCGCGCGGCCGGCTCGCTCATGGAGAAGCCGGATGAGTCGATCCTTGCGATCGCCGGCGGCGAAGAGCCCGGAAAAGTCAACATGTCGAAGCTGTTCTAAACCCGCATATCACACTCCGGTTTGAAAGCCTGCAGGCTGATCGGCGGACTCTGACCGCTTTGCAACAACGCGCCATGGCCGTCACAGCCATGAGGGATTTTCGATTCATCGGCGGGACGCCGATGCCACATATTCCCGGAAAGGAAACAGTGTTGCCGTGAATCTGCGGTTTCTTCAACTGCGCGATTCGGGTTCACTTTGATGCGGAAAGGGAACGACTTTCGAAGTCCGGACGGAGCGGTGCAGGGAGGGATGCGGGAACGAAGTTGAAGCGGGTATGGGGGCCGGCGGGAGGTGGGTTGAGGCGGAGGAGGTTTTTGACGAAGCCGCCGAATGCGGTGGGAGTCTGCCTGTCGTGCTGGAGCATCGGGGGCCCGATCTCGTCGTTGAAGCACCATGCCATCCAGTGCAGTCCGCGGCCTTCGAGCCAGGACGAGGCGAATTTTGCGCCGAAGTCCGCAACGCCGCCGCGATACCAGGGGGCGCCATTCTCCGCGAACCCCCACTCGCTCACGATCACCGGATAATCGAGCGAAAGCTCGTCGAACGCCTCGGCCCACCGGGCCTCGTCGTTGTTTTCCTTGCCGGCGTAAACGTGCCAGGAGAAGGCGACATTCGCATCGGCCGGCGGCATTTCCCGGATTCCCTTCAACGAGTAGGCCCAGCTTCCGCCGGCGAGGATGATCAGGTTGTCGGAATGGCTGCGGATGATCGCGATCAACCGGTCCCAGTAGGGCCGGAGCTGACGCCAGTCCTCCGGACCGGGCTTCCAGTCGCTGGGGCCGCGGACCGGTTCATTCCAGACCTCGAAGGCAATGGCGTTGTTTTTTCCAAAAGCCGCGGAGGCCTGGTTCCAAAAATCGCAGGCCAGCGCGAAGCCCGGATCGTGGAGTCCGGGCGGTTCCCCGGGATCCGACGGCCGAGCGAAGCCGTCCGGCCAGCCGGTGACGTGCCAGTCAAGGACGACAAAATGCCCCGCATCGATCGCGCTTTGAATTTCCGATCGCATCAGTGCAATGATGCGATCGCGGCCGCCGAAGATGCTGGCCTGACGCCAGACATACGGATGGATGCTGATCCGGACCGCGTTGGCATTCCATCTCCGGCGGAGGGTTTCGTAATCCGGCGGAGGCTGGTAGCCGTGGTTGAGAAAGGGATCTCCGACTCCAGCGCCGCGGAGCCGGATGATGTGGTCTCCGCTGACAAGCTGGTTGCCGACGCGGCGCAAGCCCGATGGGAACGGGGACTCCCAGGCACCGGCATCCACTCCGAATCCCGCCCTTCTGGGGTTTCCGGAAATGTCCGTTTCCCCGGGGAACGAAGAGGTTTTCGAGGAATCGATGGCAGGGGAGTCACGGCGCAGGGACCGCGACGGGTCGGCAAAATGAGGGTCGGCAAACCGGGCCTCCGGATCGCAGGTCAGCAGCTGAAGGGAAAAAATTCCGGTCCGGGGCACGCCATCGAGGCAGAACAGCGCGGCGCGGTCGCCGTTCGGTGAAAAATAGTGGTTGTTGGAAAACCGGAGCGGGCCCTCGGAGGACTCGGTGGTTAAAAGCCTCCTCCCGGGGCCCGCGACGATAATGTTGTTTTCAACGACCGCATCCGAGGCGAAGCGCAGCCACAGACCGCCCGCCGATTCGCCGGAAACTCCGTTGCCATCCATCGTGTTGTTCCTCACCAGGCAATGAACGGCCGGGTGGATGCTCCCGAGAACAATCCCTGCACGGCGATTGTCCACCACGACATTGTTGCGCACGGTGATGCCAGTGCCCGCCACCGTGATCCCCTCCTCGAAATGCCCGACCCGGTTGCGCTCGACGAGCGAGTCACGCGCGTTGTCGAGACGAATTCCATTTCCGCCAAGCCCGCCCTCCAGAACATTTCGCCGGATCACAACGCCTTGCGGGCTCCCGGAAACAGTGATCCCGCCATTTGATGTGAATCCCTCCACCGTGACCCAGGAAGCCCCGTGGATCTCGATGCCGGCCTTTCCCAGAACGCTCCCCTCCCCTCCCCGGACCGTGATGCGCTGTGAGCGGGTCCCTGATTTCTTGACGATGACCGGCCCGTCCCACGAGCCCTTCCCGACGAGCACCACATCACCAGGGCGCGCAAGCTCCAGTCCCCGGGAAATCGTCTTCAGCGGCTCCTTCCCAGTGCCGGCCGCCCGGTCGCTTCCGCGGGCCTCCACATGATACGTCTCCGACCGCAGGGCAGGCCCACAGAGGACGACCGCCAAAGCAACGAGCGCTCCGCGACCCCGGAAACACATTCGGTTTGGCCGGGCAGTCAGAGCGCGGCCGCGGTCCCGATACATTTGATTATCCGCGCAATGCACTTGCGGGAAAATAAAGAGTTCGATTAACTTCGCAACTTCCATGTCGAACAAAACCTATTCCTCCGCGCTAGAACAATTTGCCAAATGGGGTGTTGATGTCGAATCCGCCCTCGCCACTCTCGCCAAGACCCCGGTCTCCCTCCACTGCTGGCAGGGCGACGACGTGGGCGGCTTCGAAAAGGGGGCCGGCGGCACCAGCGGGGGAATCCTCGCCACCGGAACCTATCCGGGAAAGGCGCGCAATTTCGCGGAGCTCACCGCCGACCTCGAGCAGGTGGCACGCCTGGTTCCGGGCGCGATGCGGCTGAACCTCCACGCCCTCTACGCGACCGACAATTCCGATGGTGCCGGGCGCGACGCCCTCACCCCCGCACATTTCAAATCCTGGATCGACTGGGCGAAGGCGCAGGGATGGGGAATGGATTTCAACCCGAGCTGCTTCGCCCACCCGCTGGCGGCGGACGGCTTCACGCTTTCGAACCGCGATGAAAAAATCCGGAAATTCTGGATTGACCACTGCATTGCCAGCCGCCGCATCGGCGCGGCCATCGGGCGCGAGCTCGGCAGCCCCGCCGTGACCAACATCTGGATCCCGGACGGCTACAAGGACACCCCCGCCGACCGCATGGCCCCGCGCCGCCGGCTCCTCGAATCGCTGGAGACCGTGCTCGCAGCCGATGCCGACCGCACGTGGAACATCGACGCCGTCGAGAGCAAGCTCTTCGGAATCGGCGTGGAATCCTACACCGTCGGGTCCCACGAGTTCTACATGGGCTTCGCCGTGAAGCACGGCACCGCGCTCTGCCTCGATGCCGGACACTTCCACCCCACCGAATCGGTCGCCGATAAAATCTCCTCGATGCTCCTGTTCGTGCCGCAGCTTCTGCTGCACGTGAGCCGCGGAGTGCGCTGGGACAGCGACCACGTCGTCACCCTCGACGACCCGACCCGCGCGATTCTTGAAGAGGTCGCCATCAGCGGCGCGCTCGACCGGATCCACATCGGGACGGATTATTTTGACGCCAGCATCAACCGGATCGCCGCCTGGACGATCGGCACCCGCAACACGAAAAAAGCCCTCCTGCAGGGTCTTCTGCGCCCGACGAAGAAGCTTGTGGAAGCCGAGGAATCCGGAGACATGGCGGGTCGCCTCGCCCTCTTCGAAGACTCCCGCTCGCTCCCCTGGGGGGCGGTCTGGGATGAATTCTGCCGCCGCAACAACATCCCGGTTGATGGCGAGTGGATGCCCGAGGTCAAAGCCTACGAAAAATCTGTTCTCAGCCGCAGGCAGTAATCCCTCATACGGCAGGCGGTTGGGCCGCAGGTTCACAGAATTTCACAGGTTGAGGAGCATGCGTATCGATGGCCGGGCGTGACTCCCCGTCATTTTGCAGTGCATCATTCCATTTTCCATTTGTAAAATTCTGCGCTAACCTGCGGCTGTCAGCATGAAGATTTTTGCGTTGATCGTCCTTTCCCTGGGTGTCCTGGCCGCGGCCATGACCGCCCTCTTTCTGGACATCACCTCGTCTGGAGGCGGCCATGCAGGCGAAATCCGCGGGGAAAAGACGGCCTTTGCCGCAAGCCGGTATTCCCGCGAGGACTATATCGCCCATCTGCTTCGCACGGAGAAGCACGACGATCCCGAGCTCTGGCGGCGGATCGAGGCCGTCAAGCGCCTGGAACCCTGGCCAAAACAATAGGCCGCTATTTGAGCTCTTCCGGCAGGAGGGGCTGAAGGGCCTTGACGTTCTGGACGCTTTCCCTGTCGCAGACAAGGACGGCATCCTTCGTTTCGACGATCACAAGGTCCCGGACCCCGCAAAGGGCGATGAGCCGGCCGTTTGAAATAGCGATATTTCCCTTGGAGCCATGCTGCACGACCGAACCCCGCGTGCTATTCCCCTCCTCGTCCGTGCCGAGATGCGAAGGCAGCGCGGTCCAGGCACCGACATCGTCCCAGTCAAATTCCGCAAGGACGGCCACGACATTCTCCGCATGCTCCATGATCGCGTAATCCACGGAAATTTTCGGGAGGGAGGGGAAGCGGTCCGCGAGATACGCATCAAGCGAGTCCAGCGAAGCCAACCCCTCGATGAACTCCGCGAGCTCCGGCTTCTGACGCCGCGCCTCCCTGAGAAAAGTCTCCGCACGCCAGAGGAAGATGCCGGCGTTCCAAAAAAAGTGTCCGTCCTGCACGTATTCGGTCGCGGCCTTCAGGTCAGGCTTTTCAACGAATCTGCTGAGTTTCCGGATCCCGCTTCCCTCCGGACCCGGCGGCAGTTGCGCCCCGGTTTCGAGATATCCGAAGCCGGTGGATGGGAAGGCCGGGGGGATGCCAAGGGTGGTGATGGCATCTTCTCGCGCCGCCGCCGCTATCGCGTCGCGGAGCTGACGCTGGAATTTGGCAACATCATGAATCATGGCGTCGGCCGGAAGAATGATGCAGACGGCGTCGCTCGCGGAGGCCCGGGCGATGGCGGTGGCGAGCGCGCAGGCTGGCGCGGTGTCGCGCTTGCACGGCTCGGCGATGATCTGCCCCGGCGGAATCATCGGAAGCGCGGCGCGGGCGATTTCAACCTGGGCGGCATTGGTCAGCACAAACGTGTGCTCGCGCGGAACCACCCCCTCCAGGCGCGAGACGGTCGCCTCAAGCAGTGTCCTTTCCTCCAGCAGCCGGAGAAGGTGCTTCGGGGTGCTTTGGCGGCTCATCGGCCAGAAGCGCTCGCCGCTTCCACCGGCCATCACAAATGCGAAAGGAGTGCTCATCGGATCATGTGTCCTTCCGTTCCGGATTGGAGGTGCACACGTTGAGGCAGAATGCCGACATGCGGGCAGTGTATTCCCGCCGAAAAAATTCGCAAGACCGGGCTGCTCCGGCTCGAAAATCGCGGGGCCCGGCACGGTAGTTCGCTTCGCTCGCCTTCGCTCCAACGGCACTCAACCCAATTATGCGGAAGAAACTCCCGCCATTTTCCATGTGCCGCGTTTTTTCACTCCCCTCCGTATCAATACCCGATTGACGGTGTTTTTCTCTGGACAACATTGATCTAGATCAAGTAAACGCTCATACATTCACTTCAACCAGTTGCAAAGCCTGCTTATGAAAACCACAAAGTTTCTTTTTTCGATTGCCGGCGCGATGGTGTTGGCGGCAAGCGCCCATGCGGATCTGATTGACATGCAGGCGCAGTGGACGGGAGCGGCGTTCGGCAACGGTGCCTCGGCAACGGCGCTGTTCACGCTCGACACCTCGGCTTTGAGCAACCCGGGCCTCTCGTTCTTGTCCGGGGCCGACATCACAAACACCTTCCAGAATTTTCAGTTGACCGTGACGGGAGCCTCCTCCGGAAACGGGGTGTTTACAGGCGCCGACTTCAGCTCGATTTTCATCAATACGGCAGGAGGGACGCTCGACTTCCATTCGGAGCTCATCGGTCAGTCCACGCCCGGCGGGGCATGGGGAACAGCTTCCTACCCTTCCATGGTGGGCGATTTCAATGTCTTTTCAAGCGGCTCGAATCCTTTGACACCCACTGGCACCTCGGCTTTCACTCTTCATACAGGTGGAGGCGAATCCATCCTGCTGACATCCTTCGCGCCCGCGCCCCCCTCTTCCGTCGTCGCCGTTCCTGAAACAAGCACCTGGGTCATGGGCTTTCTGGCACTGGGAGCCGTGGTTTTCATGGTTCGCCGTCCGGCGCTTCGCGACTGATTTCCGCCTACTCCAACTCGAAGTTGATGTTGATGGTGTAGGCACCGCCCGATGCGAGCCCGGCCGGCGGGGGATCGATTTGGGACACCTTTTTTGCGGCTGACAGAACGGATTCGTCCATCAACGGGTTTCCGCTCGGCTTGACAATTTCCGCGCTGGAAATTGTCCCATCTTTTTCGATGCGGATTTTCACCGTGCAGACGAACGATTTTGCCTGGCCGAAAATCGAAGTCGGCTGTTCCCACTGGCTGTAGAACCTGTCGTGGATAAGTTCGTGATACCAGCCGAACTGGGAGGAATCGCCCCCCGCACCGGCCTTCGAGGAGGTGCCAGAGCCCTTTTCCGCAGTGCCGGAACCGTGCTCTTCGGATTTTCCGGTGGTTTTTCCGGGCGAGTCTGTGGCCTTGGACGCCGCTCCGGGCGACGCCGACGCCTTTGGTGACGCTCCGGGCGATGCCTTGGGTGAAGCTTTCGGGGAGGGATTCGGAGAAACCGACGGTTTGGGAGATGGCTTCGGGCTCGGCTTCGGAGAGGCGCTCGGCTTCGGAGAGGCGCTCGGCTTCGGAGAGGCGCTCGGCTTCGGAGAGGCG
>CAYSKK010000002.1:336193-380865 GCA_964431635.1 uncultured Chthoniobacter sp.
CTCGGCTTGGGAGTGGGTTTTGGCGTGGGCTTCGGAGTCGCGCTCGGTTTTGGCGTGGGCTTCGGGGTTTGCTTGGGAGTCGGCTTCGGCGTGGCAGTCGGCGTGGGCTTGGGGGTCGGAGTTGGCGTCGGGCTCGGTGTTGGAGTGGCCAAGGGAATCTCCGCCTCCTTCGGAGTCGCCTCGGGAGTCGGAAGAGGCGTGGGCTCGGGCGTTGGTTCCGGGGTCGGCTCCGGAGTAGGCGGAGGCTCGGGAGTCGGAAGAGGTGTTGGCTCAGGAGTTGGTTCGGGAGTTGGTTCGGGAGTCGGTGCGGGAGGAGACTCAACCTCGGGCTCCATCCCGCCGGACGGCGAGGAAAACGCGCCGGGATTCATCCAGACAACCTCGCCCGCCGGCTTTTTCACCGGACGACTCGTGAAAAAAAAGAACGCGGCGAGGGCAACGACATGTATGGCGGCCACCACAATGAGATTCCGCCGGAATCGCGGGTCATCCATCTCAGGGCTTGGTTGGATCCTCCGGGTGGGTCATCACGCCGACCTTCGTGATCCCGACGCGCTGGAGGATGTCCATCACGGAGACAAACTTCTGCACGGCGAGATCCTTGTCCGGGCGCACCACAACGGCCGTGGCGGCGTTCTGTGCATGGAGCGCGCCCAGCCTGGCCTCCAGATCGTCGGCGGTCACCACCTCGTTGTTCAGCTTCATGGTGTCGTTCTTGTCGATCGCGATCGTGACGACCTCGGACGGGTTGACCGTCGTCTTCGCGGTCGAGCTTGTGGGAACGACCAGATCCAGGCTGTTTTCAATGAGCGGGGTGGTGATCATGAAAATGATCAACAGCACGAACGCGAGGTCGAGCAGCGGCGTGACGTTCAGCTCGGTGAGCGACTGCAGACCCTGTTTCGAGGAGTAGCGGCGCATCGGATCAGTGCAGGGAGCGGCGGGAATCCCTCACCCCGTGTTCGACATAGCGGTGCTCGATTTCCGAGGAAAGCTCGGTGGCGAAGTTGTCGGCCTGCACGATCACCGAGCGCACGCTCGTCACCAGAAAATTGTATCCGAACATTGCCGGGATCGCGACGAGCAGCCCCGTGACGGTCGTGATGAGCGCACCGGATACGCCGGGCGCCATCGCGGCCAGATTCGCCGTGCCCGCCGCGGCGATTCCCGAGAACGCATCCATCACGCCCCAGACCGTCCCCAGAAGACCGAGGAACGGACCTCCGCTCACGGCGGTTGAGAGGATGATCATCTGCGACTCGAGCTTCAGCCCGGACTCGCCGACCGCGCGCTCCATCGCAGCTTGGACCGACCGCATCTGGGCGGGGCTGATTTTTTCGGCGCTGTCGAGTCGCGCGCGGAACGTCTCATCCACCTCGGTCGAGCCAAGCATCTGGAAGCAGAGCTCGGAGGCCCCCGCCTCGTAGATGGCGAAAAGCGGGGAGCCGTCGAAGCGCACGCCCTGCTCGTAGATCCGGAGCGGCGCGCGGTCGCGGTGGAACAGCGCGGAAAACCGCTCGTTCTGCTTCCGGGCAAAGTGCAGGTAGCGGAACTTCGTGACCATCACCGACCAGCTGAAAATCGATGCGAGGAAGAGCGTGAGGAGGACAAGCTTTCCCTCCAGCGTGCTCTCGACAAATGCGTAAACAATGCCGGTCGCGATCATGCGCAGCGCTCCAGTCGGCCGTTGATTTCCATGGGCTCCAACCATAAACGACCCGGGGCCCGTGAGAAATGCAAAACTTTTTGCTCTTGGCCTGGATCGGGGGTATTGAGGGCGCGCATGTATCGCCTCACCGCCTGCCTCCTCATCGCCGCATCACTGCCCGCGACCGCCCAGTCCACCCCTCCCCGCGACAATCCGTATGATGTCATCGGAAAAATTTTCCAGCCTCTCTGGGGGGTGCTGCTGGCCGACACGAAAAGCCCGAACCGGGCCGCGACGCTCACGATCGAGCTGGCGGAAGTCTCCGGCCGCCTGCCCGCAAACATGAAGGGGGCGACCCTGAAAGCCGCGGTCCAGTTCCCTGACAAGGTCATGCTCCAGGCTCCCGTGCTGGGAGAGCAGTTCACCGTCTGCCGGAACGGGGACGAGGTCTGGGCAACGCCCGGAAGCAAGGTCGAATTCCTCATCTCCCAGTTCCATGTGAAGCCGAAACCGAACCAGCAGAAACTCACCACGCCGATTTTTGTGCCCGTGTCCGCGCAGCAGGCGATTTTCCTTCCGGCCCTGTTCTCGATTGCCCGCCCGGATGTCGCGGAGGTCGATTCTCTCAACGGCGAGGACTGCCGGGTCCTCACCGCGGGACTCATGCCCGAGCTGGCGAAAGCGACAAAAGCCGAGGACTTTCAGGGCCGGATCTGGGTCGCACCCGGATACGTCCCGCGCCGGATCGAAGTCATCCGCAAGGATTTCTCTGCCGCCTTCGACATCAAAGATCTCCGATTCCTCCCCTCACTCCCGGCCGCGACCTGGCAGCCTCCCGCCGGAGCGACCGACATCTACCGCACGACTCCCGCCATGCTGGAGAGCCTTCTCTACATCATGATGAACTCGCTCAAAGCCGGCGAGGGCGACGCCCCCTGGCTCCACGCGAAGTAATTCCTACGGCAACTCCACGTCCCCCGCATCGAGAGGGAGGATGTCGTCCAGACCCGTGATGGAAAACTCCTCGACAAAAAATCCGTTGCCCTGAAGGAGGCGGAGGGTTCCTGCGGAGTCCCCGCGGTGAATGACGGTGCGCTCCACATCGCCCCGGGTGCTCACCTCGACGAGAGGAAGCCCGTCGGGCGAGACCAGCCGGGATCCGGATTTGTCAAAAACCGTGCGGATGGTCAGAAAATTCCTCTGCCCGGTGAGGGGATTTTCATTCAGATGGAATCTCACCTCCTGGTCCTGCTTGGCCCCTCCAGCGTCTGACGCAGGCTTTCCGTCCACAAATCCAAACCGCGAAAACTCCCGGATCGTCCGCTCCCACCCGATCGTCCACTCCCCGCCCTCCGCGCGGGTCATCACGCGAAGCCGCTGGAGTCCGGACAGCGACTCGAGCACGGCAAATTTTTCCTCCGTCCGTGAGGCGCGGATTTTTTCCGGGCGGGGATCCCCCTCCGCCGGGCGGAGCGTGCGGAGAATTTCGCCGCCAAAGGCCGCCTGCGCGACAAACGCGGAGCCTCCGACGCTCCCGACAAACCAAAACGTGCCCGGCGTCCCGAGCGCCACGCTTTGCACGGCAACCGGGACGTCGAGCTTGTTAAAAGCCTCCTTCCGGATCCAGACGCCCTCCGGCGAGGCTCCGATGAAAACGTCCGCGTCCGCGTCCATCGAGTGAAAAGCGGAAGGCGGCGTGATCACGGTCTCTCCGGCCGGTTCCGGAAGCGCGATTTCGGTGAGGCCGCCGCTTGTGCTGACAAACAGCTTGGAGTCGCTTGCCGCCAAAGCCTGCGGAGAAGCCCAGGTGTTCGCCGGGAGTGCAAGGGTGGTTTTTCCGTCGGCAAGAGAGCGGCATTCCATCTCATTCATTGAGACGATCACGGCCGAAGTTCCGTTCGTGGCCAGAAGTGGGGAAAAACCAGCCTGAGGCGCTGCTGTTGAGGGCATGACGACCACCGAACCACCAAGCGGATGCCCCGCAGGATCAGTCGTGCGGGCAGCGCGAAACATATTGTTGAAGGGTTGGCCGGGCGGGAATTTCAGAATCATCCCAACCCACAGGAATCCCAGATCTTCCGAGACTCTTGTCAGAATCCGTCCCCCCGGGTCTGATTCCGCCAGCAGAACCAGATCACCGCCCTCCAGAAGGGAAAAATCCAGGATGTGAGAGATCCCGGGGAAGCCTGGGTCCGCGGCAAAGTCGTTGAACAAAAAATCCTCCCCGGCAACCTTCACACTCTCGCCGACAAGGTATCCCCGCACATGGTAATTTCCCGCAGGCAGCGGTTTGCCGGCATCGTCCTTTCCATCCCATGCCGTGATCAGCCCGTTGATGCCGATCCGGAAATCCTCCTGCCGGGAGAGATGGTGAAGCGTCCTCACGAGGCGGCCCGCGCCATCGAAAACCCCGAGGGTGATGCGCCCGTCATCCGGAACCGCAAACTCGATTTCGACATCCGCACGGATGCAGGACACCGCAACAAACACCACTCCCATCAGAATGAGAAAATATTTCACCGGCGGTCAGATGTAGTATTTCCAGTCAATGTCGGGAAAGAGGCTGTCACGTTCCTCGCAGGCAGCGAGCAGCGCCTCGTCTTTTGTCCCTGCCTCGATCATCTCGTGGAGCCTGGTAAAACGGAGGATGTGCTCCTTCGTCCGGCGCGTGGCGTAATCGGTCGCGGTCCCGGTCTTCATGAGGAACGCCCAGTCACTCGACTGGGCGAGCAACAGCTCGCGCGCCATCTGCTTGAGCGCGCGCTGGACGAATTTCGAGCGGGTCTTCGCGTGCTTGCGGGCGTCGGCCGTCATGCGCGCGGCCGCGGCATGCAGGTGCGGGTAGATCCAGGAATTGCAACGGTCGAGCCAGACCTCCCAGTAGCCCTTGTTCCCCCAGCTCGACGGCGAGGGGGCGACCATCTGGAGCGTGGGGTTTTCGGAAAGGTAGATGCTCGGCGTGGTCAGCCGGAAGACCTTCTGGTCGTAGGCCGCCTTCCGCAAAAACAGGTTCAAAAACTCCGGCCCCTCGAACCACCAGTGTCCGAAAAGCTCCGCGTCGAACGGGCTCAGCACAAGCGGGTCGACCGGCAGGATCGACCGCAGGTGCTCGAACTGGCGCTCGCGGGCGTGCAGGAAATCCGCCGCATGAGCATCCGCCGCGCCCATCGCCCAATCCCGGTTGTAAATGTCCTTGTTCTCAGCCCCCGTGATCCGGTGGTATTTGATGCCGGTGTTCCTGCGGTGCCCTACGTTTGGGAACACCTGGTGGAGGTAGTCCTCGGGAAGCTCGTTTCCGATATCCCGGTAGAAGTCCCTGTAGGCGGGATCGCCCGGATATCCCTCCCGCGCGCTCCAGACCTGCTTGCTGGACTCGCGGTCGCGGGCGATGACCGCCGGACCGGCGGGCGTGAAATACGGCGAGTAGATCGCGAACCTCGGCCGCGGCTCCCCATACATCAGGCCGTGGGCGTCCACAACGAACCACCGCAAATTCGCCTCCTGAAGGATCCGGTCGATCCCCGGAACATACCCGCATTCCGGCAGCCAGATCCCCGCGGGATCGCGCCCGAAACAATCCCGGTGGTAGTCGCGCCCGATGAAAATCTGCGCCCGCATCGCCTCCGGAAACGACTCCATCAACGGCAGGAACCCGTGAGTCGCCGCACAGGTGATGATCTCGACCATCCCCTCGGCCTGAAGCTGCGCAAACGCGCCGACGATATCCCGTCCGATTTCCTTCGTGTAGAAATCCAGCGCCTCGGAAAACGTCCGCAGGTAGAACTTCGCGAGCCCGTTCACGCGGGCGTCGCCGGCCGTCCGGCCGATCTCCCTTCCCGCCATCTCGATTCCGCGCCGCAGATACCGCTCGGCGCGATCCTGAAGCAGCCCGTCCCGCAGCATCGCGCAGAGCGTGGGCGTCATCGTGAACGAGAGCTTCACCGGCGCCTTCTCGACCGCGAGCGCACGAAGTACCCTCAGCAGCGGGATGTAGGTTTCCGTGATCGCCTCGTAGAGCCAGTCCTCCTCGAAAAATTCATCGTGCTCCGGATGTCGCACCCAGGGCAGGTGGGCGTGGAGGAGCAGAGCGAGCGAACCTTGGTGCATTTGAAGTGGAAGACTACGCACGGTCCAATTTCCCGACAAGGATGGAAGAAGGAGGGCACCCTCTCCATGCGATGAAATTTTCTCCGGTGAGGCACAATGGAGCAACCTGCCGCGAAGCAACTGTGGTTTTTAGCAAGGGGAAAGTTCAGCCTTTTTCACGAGGGATTGAATGCGGAGCTTTCGCATAGCGGCGACGATGGCACATTTGTCGGGTTTACCGCGATCACGCAGGCCTTGGACCTGGGCGGCAAAGACCGGATTTACAGGATGCCGCAGTGTGGGCGGCCATGCAGAGGCACTTTCTGACCTTGGCACGGCCGCCGATGATGGAGCGATTCCTGGAGAACTTGCCGCGGTCGCAGTTGAACGGAGCGAGGGCGGCGGGCTTGTTGCGGTTGAGTTGGTCGATTTCTCTGAGAGCCTGTCTGAGGTAAGCCAGCAGGGGCCAGGCGGTGATTTTGCCCACCCCTTGAACCCACTGGATGATATTGGAGCAAGATTTGAGTCCGGGATCAGAGCCAACAAGTTTATCGATGGCTTGATCGAGCAAGCGGATCTCCTACGCAGGCTGGCAGGATCGGCCTCAGCCGAGGAAGCAGCTCTTCTCGCACTTTTTGACTCATCGACATCCTCCGTTTTCTTCGGTGTCATCCTTTTTGAGTCAACGTCCCCTTTTTCAACTCCCCTCGGCTTCTCTCTCGGTGTCAAAACTTTTGCGGCAACAGGTTTCCGCGATTTTAAAGAGGGTTGAAATTGCGCACGGCACAGGGCATGCTGCATGATTCGTTGCGCGATTGCGCCACGAAGACAAGCCAAGCATGAAAATCTACATCGACGGACAATTTTACGACAGGGAGAACGCGAAGATCTCGGTCTTCGACCACGGGCTGCTTTACGGCGACGGGGTTTTTGAGGGGATCCGCTTTTACAACGGACGGGTGTTCCGGCTCGAAGAGCACATCCGGAGGCTTTTTGATTCCGCCAAGGCGATCTGCCTGGATGTCGGGCTCATGCCGGACGAAATCTCCGCGGCCGTGGTGGAGACGATCCGCCAGAACGAACTCCGCGACGGATACGTGCGCCTGGTGGTGACTCGGGGCTGCGGGGATCTGGGCCTCAATCCCTCCCTGTGTCCGAAAACGACGGTGTTCATCATCGCCTCAAAGATCACGCTGTATTCGCCGGACAAATACGAGAACGGCCTGCACGTGGTCACCTGCGCGACCCGCAGAATCGCGCACGGCGCCCTGAGCCCGATGGTCAAGTCGCTGAACTACCTCAACAACGTGATGGCGAAAATCGAGGCCCAGCAGGCCGGGGCCGGCGAAGGGCTCATGCTCAACGAGCAGGGCTACGTCGCGGAGTGCACGGGGGACAACGTCTTCATCGTGAAGAACGGGGAGATCCTCACCCCTCCGATATCCTCCGGCGCGCTTGCAGGCGTGACCCGCGCGGTGGTTCTGGAAATTGCAGGGGATCTCGGGCTCCGTGTGCTCCAGCCCGAGATGACCCGCTACGACATCTATACAGCGGATGAGTGCTTTCTCACCGGCACGGCCGCGGAGGTCATCCCGGTCGTCCGGCTGGACAACCGCGTGATCGGGGACGGCCTCCCCGGTGCCGTGACGAGGCGGCTGATCGCACGCTTCCACGAGTTGACAGCCGCGACAGGCGTGGCGATTTATTAATTGGTATGCAATGTGACGTCTGCCAGTCGAAGGAAGCCACGGTTTTTCTGACCCAGATCGTGGACGGGAAGATGCAGAAGGTGAACCTCTGCGAATCCTGCTCCAAGGAGAAGGGCGTGAACGACCCGACCGGCTTTGCCCTGGCGGACTTGCTCATGGGCCTCGGGGCTGCACAGGAAATTGAGAAAAGCCCGGGCGCTCTCAAATGCCAGATCTGCGGGTTTACGCAGGCGGATTTCAAGAAGACCGGCCGCCTCGGCTGCAGCGCGTGCTACACAGTCTTCGCCGAGGGGCTCTCCGGCATGCTGAAGAACATGCACAAGGGGATGATTCACACGGGAAAGGCCCCTGCCGCGTTGCAAGTGCGGCGCGAACAGGGTGAAAAACTCCGCTCCCTGCAGGAAAGCCTCACGCAGGCGGTCGCCGCGGAGGAATACGAGAGGGCAGCCGACCTCCGCGACCAGATCCGCAGGATGGAGGCCGGAACCCCCGCATGAAATTCTCGAAAATCATCGCCAGCTCCGGGGAGTGGCTCTCGGGGGACGGTCCTCACAGGAACATTGTCGTCAGCAGCCGGGTCCGGCTGGCCCGCAACCTGCGCGAAAAACCGTTCCCGGGCTGGGCAAAAAAGGCCGAACGCCTCGAGGTCATGCGGCAGGTGAAGACGGCCGTCGAAAACCTGCCGGAGATGTCGGACTCGTATTCCGAAAACCTCGAAGCCCTCTCCCCTCTGGAAAAGCAGGTTCTCGTCGAGCGCCACCTCATCAGCCGCGAGCATGCGGCCAAGGGGGTCGGCAGCGCGGTCGTCATGAATGCGCCCCAGACGCTCAGCGTGATGATCAACGAGGAGGACCACCTCCGCATGCAGGCGATCTGCTGCGGCCTCCAGCTTGACAAGGTTTTCGGCATGATCAACCGCGTGGACTCGGAACTCGAGGAGGTCCTCGACTACGCGTTCGATTCCTCGCTTGGATACCTCACCGCCTGCCCGACAAATGTCGGCACCGGCATGCGCGCGTCGACGATGCTCCACCTCCCGGGGCTTGTCATGAGCGAGCAGATCAACAAGATCGTCAACTCGGTCAACAAAATCGGCCTGGCCGTGCGCGGACTCCATGGGGAGGGCACCGAGGCGATGGGAAACCTGTTTCAGGTCTCCAACCAGACGACGCTTGGCGAGACCGAGGAGGAAATCATCGGCCGCCTCAACCGTGTCATCGAGCAGATCCTCGAGCACGAGCAGAACGCCCGTGCCCTCCTCGCCCAGAGGAAGTCTGTGACCCTGCACGACCAGATCGGCCGCGCCTACGGGATTCTCTCCCACGCCTATTCGATGAGCTCAAAGGAGGCCCTCAACCTCCTCTCGGTCATCAAGCTCGGGGTGGACCTTGGCGTCTTCCCCGAGTCGTGCCGGTTCCCGGTGGACGAACTCTTCATCGAGACCCAGCCAGCCCACCTCCAAAAGGGGGCCGGGACACAAAAAATGTCGGCCGATGAAAGGGACTCCTTGCGCGCGGCGATAATCCGCGCAAAGTTGAGCCAGGTGCAGGAACCGGATATCGCGCATCTGAAAGCGCGGACCCCGGATCCCGCCGAAGACCACCATGATGAATAACTTCACACCCCGCGCCCAGCAGGTGCTGGCACTGGCACGAAAGGAAGCCGACCGGTTCAACCACAACTACGTCGGCACCGAGCATCTTCTCCTCGGCCTGATCAAGCTGGGCCAGGGGGTTGCCGTGAACGTCCTCCAGAAGATGGGGCTCGACCTCGAGACCGTCCGCATGGAGGTCGAAAAGCAGGTCGGCTCCGGTCCCGAGACCAAGATGGTCGGCAACATCCCCTACACTCCGCGCGTGAAGAAAATCCTCGCGCTGGCCGGCAAGGAAGCCAAGAGCCTCCAACATTCGTATGTCGGCACCGAGCACATCCTGCTCGGACTCCTCCGCGAGGGCGAAGGCGTCGCCGCGCGGGTTCTCAAAAATCTTGAGGTGGACATCGAACGCACACGCAACGAGATCCTCCGCGAGCTCGACCCGAATTTCTCCCCGCAGGAAGAGGGGGACAGCATCCCGGCGGAAGCCGGAGGAAGCGGCAAGAAGGAGGGGAAAACACCCGCTCTCCGGGCCTTCGGCCGCGATCTCACCGAAATGGCAAAGAAGGGCGAACTCGACCCGGTCATCGGCCGGACGGACGAGATCGAGCGCGTCATCCAGATCCTCTGCCGCCGGACGAAAAACAATCCCGTGCTCATCGGCGAGGCGGGCGTTGGAAAAACCGCGATCGCCGAGGGCCTCGCCCAGGAAATCGTCGCGGGTGCCGTCCCGGAGCTTCTGCACGACAAAAAGGTGATCACCCTCGACCTCGCGCTCATGGTCGCAGGCACAAAATACCGCGGACAGTTTGAAGAGCGGATCAAGGCGGTCATGGACGAGATCCGGCGGACCAAGAATGTCCTCCTGTTCATCGACGAATTGCACACGATCGTCGGCGCGGGCTCTGCGGAGGGGGCCATGGACGCCTCGAACATCATCAAGCCGGCCCTCAGCCGCGGCGAGCTCCAGTGCATCGGAGCCACCACGCTCAACGAATACCGGAAATACATCGAAAAAGACGCCGCCCTTGAGCGCCGGTTCCAGACGGTCAAGGTCGAGGCCCCGTCGGTCGAGGAGACGATTTTGATCCTCAAGGGGATCCGCCCGAAATACGAGGCCCACCACAAGGCGAAAATCCTGGACGAGGCAATCGAGTCCGCAGCCAAGCTTTCCGACCGCTACCTCACCGGGCGCTTCCTCCCGGACAAGGCAATCGACGTCATGGACGAGGCCGGCGCGCGCGCCCGCATCGCCGCGATGACACGGCCGCCGAACATCAAGGACGTCGAGGGGGAAATCGAAAGCATCCGCGTCGAAAAAGAGTCGGCCATTAAAGCCCAGGACTTCGAAAAGGCCGCCTCCCTGCGCGACACCGAGAAACAGGCGAAGGAAAAGCTCGATGCGATCCTCGCCGAGTGGAAGGCCAACAAGGACGAAAAGGAGGTGCTGGTCACCGACGAGGACATCATGCACGTCGTCTCGAAGTGGACAGGCGTTCCACTCTCCCGCATGGAGCAGCAGGAGACCGCCAAGCTTCTCGCGATGGAGTCCGAACTCCAGCTCAAGGTCATCGGCCAGGACGAGGCGGTTACCGCCATCAGCAAGGCGCTCCGCCGCTCGCGGGCCGACCTCAAGGACCCGCGCCGCCCGATCGGTTCGTTCATCTTCCTCGGCCCGACCGGTGTCGGAAAAACCTTCCTCGCCCGCACTCTGGCGGAATTCATGTTCGGCGATGCGGACGCCCTCATCCAGATCGACATGAGCGAATACATGGAGAAGTTCACGGCCTCCCGCCTGATCGGCTCCCCTCCGGGCTATGTCGGTTACGAGGAGGGCGGCCAGCTCAGCGAGGCGGTCCGCCGCCGCCCGTATTCGGTCGTCCTTTTTGACGAAATCGAAAAAGCCCACCCGGATGTCATGCACCTCCTTCTGCAGATCCTGGAGGAGGGGAAGATCACCGACTCGCTCGGACGCAAGATCGACTTCCGCAACACGATCATCATCATGACCTCAAACGTCGGGGCCGAACTGATCAAAAAGCAGACGACCCTGGGATTCGGCGCACAGAAGCTCGACGACAGCCACGACTCGATGCGCGGAAAAATCCTCGAGGAGACGAAGCGGGTGTTCAAGCCCGAGTTCCTCAACCGCCTCGACGACATCATCGTCTTCCACACGCTCGGCAAGCCGGACCTCGTCCGGATCGTCGACCTCGAGATGACAAAGGTCATCGCGCGGATCAAGACGAAGGACGTCCACCTCACGCTGGATGCGGCCGCGCAGGAGTTCCTCATCGAGAAAGGTTACGACCCGACCTACGGGGCGCGCCCGATGCGCCGTGCCGTCGAGAAATACCTCGAGGATCCGATGGCCGAGGAAATCCTCCGCGGCGCCATCAAGCCAGGCGACTCGGTCACCGTCAAACGCGACGGTGACAAGCTCGCCTTCGCCGTGGATTCGTCCAAGGCGGAAGCCGCCGGTCAGACAGCAGTTTAACCCGGCATATCTCACGGTCGCGTTGCGCTCTATGAGCGTCGATGCCGCCTGATTGCAAGGCGAGCGGCGGTCACAGCAGGCTGTCGGACTTTGAATCTTGAAACCGGAGGGATTCTCCAGGAACAAAGAGGATGTCCCGACGACTTGTAAGCATAGACCGAGATAGTCCAATGCTGATGCCACCGGCGATCCAGGCAGGCTGTCGCTCGCTTTCCAGCTATTTCAGGATCTCACACGAAGACACAAAGACACGAAAGGGAGGAAGTTGAGAAAATCGGATGTGATCATGGTTTGTTTCAAACATTTGCGGCTTCGCGTGAGTTTCAAAACTCCATTTTCCTTTCTCAAATGAATGGCTCTGGATTCCCGGAGCGCGCAAATTTCTCCCGCATCGGGGTTGCGGGGGACGGCTGCGTTGGCTAGCTTGTGGCAACCATGACAATCTCCGAACAAGCCGCCGCGCGCACATTCCCCCCGTTCAGCCTCGCAGGGTTGCTGCGTGGCACATTTGCTCCGAAAAAGGGGCAGAAAGTCTGCATCCTCATCGATCTTGAGGACCCGCGCTCCATCAAGGGGTTTGAGTTTTTGAACAACCCGGACCTCTCGATCCAGCGGAATGCCATCACCTATTTTTACGAAGGACTGAAAAACGGAGTTCTTGACGAGCTTGGGCTCCAAGGCGGGGAGATTTTTGCCTACCAAGTCACCGGCGGCAGCAACCTCGACCTGCCGGATCAGGCGTTCGCCCCGGATGGCCGGGAGGTCAGCCTCGAAAAAGATGTCTATCCGGCCTACGACATCATCCTCTGCATCTCGACGTTCTCCGCAACAGCCCCCCTCACGGCGTTCGCGAAAAAGTTCGGTTTCCGCGGCGCCACGCTTCACGGGCTCAACCATGTGATTTTGACGACCGGGCTCTCGGTCGATTACGACGACGTGAGCGCCGAGGCGGAAAAGCTCCGGCTCGGAATGACCCGCGCCGACTGGGTCGAAATCGATTTCCTCCACGACGGGAAAACCCACACGCTCCACCTCGACCTCGGCAGGCAGGAGGCCCAAAAAAGCCACGGGCTCTGCCGCGGCGACGAACCGGATGTCGCGAACCTTCCGGCCGGCGAAATCTATTTTGTTCCGACCGGCGCCGAGGGGGCCTTCCCGATGAAATACGAGGACGGCACGATCGGGCTCATGCGTGTCTCCGGCGGACGGATCACCAAGGCCGAACTCCTCACGGGGAGCGAGGCGACCGTGCGCGCGCACAACGAAAAACTCGCCTCCGATCCGGTCACCGGCGAACTCGGGGAACTCGGGTTCGGCACCCAGATTCTCCCGGTTTCGGGTCGCGACATTCAGGATGAAAAAATCCGGGGAACGATCCACGTGGCCACCGGCCGCAGCGACCACCTCGGAGGAGCCCTCACGCCGGACAAGTTCGCGAGCCGGACGAATGCGACCCACGACGACATCCTCTTCGCCCCGCACAAGACCCCGGAAATCCTCGTCACCCAGGCCCGGATGCACCGGAACGGCGGGACCGAAATCCTCATCGAAAAATTCGAACCTTCGGACTACCTCAAAGGACTGCTGGCGTAGCCGAATCCCTTGCGTGGTCAGCGGGAAGATCGCCCGGCCGGGATGTGATCAAATGCAGGTGAAGATCTGCGTGGAAGGCAGGGGCAGACCTCCGGGCTGCCCGAAGGAAGATGGCGCGGCGAGCCGGGGACGTCCCACCCTCCCAAGCCCTGTTTGCATTCGCTTTTGATCCGCCTGGCCGGAGTTCGCGCAATCCCGACTTGCCAATCGGCAACAGATGACATCACCTTCGGGATGAGGATGATCACCTTCCGATTCCAACTTTCGAGCGGGTTCCTCAAAAAGCTGCTGCTCGTGCTGGGCGGCATCAACATCGTCCTCTCCCTGGGAAGGCTGGTTTTCAACCGGCTGTGGGAGCACATCGGAGACTACCGGGGCGTGGTGCAGAGCCTCATCAATTACGTAATTGTCCAGTTCAACCTGTGCACCGAGAACGTGATCTCCTCCTGGTATTCCTCGATGCTGCTGCTCTCGGTCGCCGCCGGATCGGCCGTCGCATTTGCGGCGGACAGGAAAGCCGGAACGGAAGCGAAACCTCACCGCTGGCTGGGCTTCGGCTGGCTGATTTTCGGGGTGATATTCGCCGGGCTGTCATTCGACGAGATGGCCTCATTTCACGAGCGCCTCGGCATGCTCTCCGAACTGAATTTCTAGGGAAAGGGAGCTCTGGGGTGGGCCTATGCCATGGCGCCCGCCGTCGTGCTCGTCGCTCTGTTCATGCTCGCGTTTGGATGGGTTCACGTCCGCCGGGTGCGCCCGGCGTTCTGGCTGATCGGGCTCGGCGTCGCGCTGTTCGTCAGCGATCCGGTGCTCGAGCAGATCGAAATGCTTCTGCTGCAGGAGGGAGCCGCCCCGGATTCCTGGATGCGCTTTGCCCACGATGCTCTGGTCGTCATCGAGGAGGGCGGCGTCGAACTGTTCGGAGCGCTCTGCTTTCTCACCGCGACGATCGTGTATGCGGCCAGCCGGACAAAGGGCTCGGAGTTGAAGATTCCCGTGGAGTCAGCGACCGCGATCCTGATCGCACGGGCGCTGACCGTCTGCTTCCTTGCGGGGATATTGTTCACCGCCTGGGCGGTCAGGCATCTCCCCGCCGGCGACATCGGCATTCCGGACAACTGGTATCCGGCCGCGGGCATGTTTCTGCTCGCGATCGTTCTGCTGACAACAGAACCGGATCCGCCTGTGGAGAAGGCCGGCTTCCCCTGGACGGCGGGGGCGCTGGCTCTCACCGCCATCGTCTTCTCGGCATATTTCGGAGCAAATACGCACGCCTACCTGACATGGTTCCGGTTCGATTTCCTGCGGCAGATTTTTCAGACGTTCCTTGCAGCGGGATTTGTTGGGCTTTGCGTTGCCCATGCCGGTGGCAACCGGAGGGCATGGTGCCTGATTGCCGGCGGCGCCTTGATGGCCCTCTCGGTCAATGTGGCCGGCCTTTTTCCGGCGGCGATGGCCACCCTCGGAGCGGGCCTTTGCATCGAAGGGGTCCTGCACATCAATTCGTCCTCACCGCATTCGACACGGACGGACGGTTTGTCGTAGTGTGAGGACATGTCGTTCGTCCACTTGCATTGCCATTCGGAATATTCGCTCCTCGACGGCGCGGTGCGGGTGGATGACTACATCAGAAAGGCGAAGGAATTCGGAATGCCGGCGGTCGCGCTCACCGACCACGGAAACCTCTATGGCGCCGTCCCCTTCTATCAGGCGAAAAAGGATTCCGGAGTCAAACCGATCATCGGCTGCGAGATGTATGTCGCCCCGGGATCGATGCTCGATAAAAATGCGTCATCGGGCAAGGACGCGGCTTATCACCTGACCGTTCTGGCTTCCGACGCCGACGGCTACCAGAACCTGGTCAAGCTGGCAACCGCCGCACATCTGGAGGGGTTTTATTACAAGCCCCGGGTGGACAAGGATCTGCTGGCAAAGCACTCGAAGGGGCTCATCGTGCTGAGCGGATGCCTCAAGGGCGAGATCAACTCCCTGCTCCAGAACGGCAACTTCAAGGCGGCGGAAGCGGCCGCGGCCGGGTATCGCGACATCTTCGGAAAAGACAATTTCTTCATCGAGCTCCACGACCACGGCATCGACGCCCAGCGGCGCTGCAACCCGGAACTCGTGAAGATCGCCCGCTCGCTCGGGCTCGGACTCGTGGCGGCGAACGACGTCCACTTCCTCGAGCGCGCACACCACGAAGCACACGACGTTCTCATCTGTATCGGAACAGGCTCGATGGTTCTCGATGAGAAGCGGATGCGATACTCGCCGGAGCTCTATTTCAAATCGCCCGAAGAGATGCGCGCGCTTTTCTCCGAGCTCCCGGAGGCATGCGACAACACACTCGCCATCGCAGAGCGCTGCCGGTTCGAGTTCGAATTCGGAAAGTCAAAATTCCCGAGCTACCCGCCTCCCGACGGGATGACCCGCGAAGCCTACCTCCGCAAACTCTGCAACGACGGCCTCCGGAGGAGGTTCGGGGACCGGGCGGAAAACGACGAACCCCTCCGCACCCGGCTCGAATACGAGCTCGGGATCATCGAAAAAACCGGTTTCGTGAGCTATTTCCTCATCGTCTGGGACTTCATCGCCTATGCAAAAAACAAGGGCATCCCGGTCGGCCCCGGGCGCGGATCGGCGGCCGGCTCGCTCATCGCCTACGTGCTGGGGATCACCGACATCGACCCGCTCCGCTACGGCCTGATCTTCGAGCGCTTCCTGAATCCCGAGCGCATCAGCCCGCCCGACATCGACGTGGACTTCTGCATGGACCGGCGCGGCGAAGTCATCGAATACGTCAGGCAGAAATACGGCGAGCGCGCGGTGTCCCAAATCGTCACGTTCGGCACGCTCGGGGCGAAGAGCGTCGTGCGCGATGTCGGCCGCGTGCTCGGCTGGAGCTACGGCGACGGCGACCGGATCGCCAAGATGATTCCCAACGAGCTCAACATCACGCTGGAATCCGCGGCAAAAAAGAATCCCGAACTCGCCACGGCAATCGAAAACGAGCAGCCGGTCCGCCAGCTCTGGGACTACGCCGCCGTGCTCGAGGGGCTGAGTCGGAACACCGGCATCCACGCCGCCGGGGTCGTCATCGGCGACAGGCCGCTCGACGAGTTCATCCCGCTCTGCCGCGGCAAGGAAAACGAAGTCGTCACCCAATACGCGATGGGACCGCTCACGGATCTCGGCATGCTCAAGATGGACTTCCTCGGGCTCAAGACGCTCACCGTCATGAACGAGGCGGTCCGCCTGATCCACAAAAAGGATCCCTCCTTCGATCTTGCCACGATCCCGACAGACGATCTTCCGACGTTCGGCATCTACAACGGGGGGGAAACGCTCGGCATCTTCCAGATGGAAAGCGGCGGGATCACCGGCTTCTGCAAGAATTTCGACATGCACGCGATCGATGACATCATCGCCCTCGGCGCGCTCTACCGTCCGGGTCCGATGCAGTTCATCCCGGACTACATCGAACGGAAAAAGGGTCACAAAAAAATCGAATACCTGCACCCGTTGCTCGAAAAGGTCTGCGCCGACACCTACGGGGTCCTTGTTTATCAGGAACAGGTCCAGTTGGCGGCCAACGTCCTCGCCGGTTACTCGCTCGGCGAGGCCGACCTCCTCCGCCGGGCGATGGGCAAAAAGGACGCCAAGAAGATGGAGCAGGAGCGCGCACGCTTCGTCGAAGGCTGCGGAAAGCTCAACAACATCCCGCCAAAAGTCGCCGATGCGATCTTCGGCTTCATCGCCAAGTTTGCCGATTACGGGTTCAACAAGAGCCACAGCGCGGCCTACGGGTGGATCTCCTACCAGACCGCCTACCTCAAGGCGCACCACCCGGTCGAGTTCATGGCCGCGATGCTGAGCTTCGACGCCAGCACCGTCGAGCGCCTGGCCGAGGTCATCGGCGAGTGCCGCCGCATGGAGATCGCCATCCGCCCTCCGGATATCAACACGAGCGATCTGAAATTCACCCCGCAGGAGGATGCGAAGGCGATCCGCTTCGGGCTCGGCTCGATCAAAAATGTCGGCGCGGGAGCGATGGAGTCCGCCATCGCGGAGCGCAAAAAGAACGGCCCGTTCCAATCGCTCAACGACTTCTGCTCCCGCCTCGATTCCCGCACGGTGAACCGGAAGATCGTGGAGAGCCTCGTGAAATGCGGCGCCTTCGACTGCTTTGGAAAATTCCGTTCGCAGCTGTTCGAGGAGATCGAGTCCGCGATGGGGGCTGCGGCGGCTGTCCAGCGCGACCGCGCGAGCGGGCAGGTTTCCCTCTTTGGAGACCTCGCGATGCCCGCCCCGGGAAGCGGAAAATCGTCCGCATCTCAAAAAGTCGAGCCCTGGCCGCAGCATGAAATGCTGGCCTACGAAAAGGAGCTCCTCGGCTACTATGTCAGCGGTCACCCGCTCGACCGCTACGCAGGACACTTCGATTCCGGAAAATTTTCCACCGTTGCCCAGGCGCTCCAGGCCGAGGAATCCGGAACGTTCAAGCTCGCGGGCCTCCTCGCCGGAGTGGAACGAAAATTCACGAAGAAGGACGGCAAACCGTTCGGGGTGCTCGTGCTGGAGGATTTCACCGGCTCATTGGAAATCACGGCATGGGAGGAGGCATTTACAAAAAATGCGGAGATTCTGGTTCCGGGATCGGCAATCTCGGTGAGCGCAAGGATCACCAAACGGGAGGACAATATCCGCGCCACAGCCGGGGCGATCGCCGCCCTCAAGCCGAAGTCCTCGGTCAAGCCTGTGCGCCTCCGCCTTCTGCACGAAAAGACCGGCGAGGGCGACTTCGAGGCAATCCTCCAGGCTGTCAAGCGCTTCCCCGGCCCCCGGCCCCTGATCATCGAATTCGTGCGAAAAGACGGCCTCACGCTCGAAGTCCCCGCCGGAGAGGAATTCGCCGTGGGCGACGAGCGCGCATTTCTCGAGGAACTTTCCGGACTCTCCTCCTGAAACAGGGACCCGCGCATCGCCGCGCGGCACACGGGCCCTACTTCACCTCGACCGGGCTGAGCTTCCAGATGTCGCTCGCATACTCGGAGATCGTGCGGTCGCTGGAAAATTTTCCGACGCGCGCGGTGTTCAGAATCGCCATCCTCGCCCAGCGGGACTTGTCCCGGAACGCGGCCGACACCTTTTTCTGGCACTCGCTGTAGGCTTCGAAATCGGCGAGACAGAGGAAGGGATCGTGGTGGAGCAGGTTGTCCCGGAGCGGATTGAGGATGCCGGGATGCTCGTCGGGAGTGAAGTAGTTTGATCCAACCCAGTCCACGACCGAACGAAGTTCCTCGTCGGCCTCGTAGTATTCGCCCGGCTTGTAGCCTTTGGCCACCAGTTCGTTGACCTGCTCGACCGTGTTGCCGAAGATGAAGATGTTATCCTGTCCAACCTCCTCGAGGATTTCCACATTCGCACCGTCGAGGGTGCCGACGGTGAGGGCTCCATTGAGCGCGAGCTTCATGTTGCCGGTTCCGGACGCCTCTTTTCCGGCGGTGGAAATCTGCTCGGAAACATCGGCCGCGGGAACGATCCGCTGCGCGAGAGAAACCCGGTAGTTTGGAAGGAAGACCACCTTGAGCTTCCCGTCGATCCGCGGGTCGGAATTGATCTTTGCGCCCACCGCATTGATCGCCTTGATGATCAGCTTGGCCATGTCGTATCCGGGCGCCGCCTTGGCGGCAAAGATGAAAACCCTCGGCGTCACCTCGGCATCAGGGTCCTGAAGAATCCGGCGGTAGAGCGCGAGAATATGGAGAAGGTTCAGGTGCTGGCGCTTGTATTCGTGGAGCCGCTTGATCTGCACATCGAAGAGCGCCGCGGGATCCACCTCCACACCGCACTCGCTTGAGATCATCCGCGCAAGATCGACCTTGTTCGCATGCTTCACCGCCATGAAGTCGGATTGGAACTGCGGGTCGTCGGCAAACGCCTCAAGCCCGCGCAGCCTGTCGAGGTCACGCTCCCATCCGTGCCCGATCTTCGAGGTGATCAAATCGCTGAGGCGCGGGTTGCAGGCGAGAAGCCAGCGGCGGGGAGTGATGCCGTTCGTCTTGTTGTTGAATTTCCCCGGGTAGAGCGCATCGAACTCCGGGAAGAGCTCGCTCTTCAGAAGCCGGGTGTGGAGCGCGGCGACGCCGTTCACCGAATGGCTTCCGACCACCGAGAGGTGGGCCATGCGGACCATCTGCGTGCCCCCCTCCTCGATGAGGGAAAGGGCGCGCTTTTTTTCGACATCGCCCGGCCACTTCTCCTCGACGGATTCCAGGAAGTGCTTGTTGATCTCGAAGATGATCTGAAGGTGACGGGGAAGGACTTTTTGAAAGAGCCCGACGCTCCACTTCTCCAGAGCCTCGGGCAGGAGCGTGTGGTTCGTGTAGGAAAACGTACGGGTGACGATATCCCAGGCCTTGTCCCACGGCAGCTTGTTCTCGTCGTAAAGAAGGCGCATGAGCTCGACGATCGCGATGGCCGGATGCGTGTCGTTGAGCTGAACGGCGACCTTCTCCGGAAACACATCCCAGCTCGTGTTGCTTTTGTGAAAACGCCGGATGATGTCCTTCAACGAACAGGCGACAAAGAAATACTGCTGAACGAGCCGGAGCTCCTTGCCGCTTTCGGTCTTGTCGTTCGGATACAAAACCTTCGAGACCATCTCGCTCTGGTTTTTTTCGTGCACCGCCTGCTCGTAGCCGCCGCTGTTGAAGGCTTCGAAGTTGAACTCCTCCGAGGCGCGGGACTCCCAGAGGCGCAGGAAGTTGACGGTGTTCGTCCCGAAGCCCGGGATCGGGATGTCGTAGGGAACCCCGAGCAGGGTCTTCCATCCGCCCCACTTCGGAACGTAGTTTCCCACGTCGTCAAAAACGTTTTCCACATGTCCGTAAATATGGATCTCGGTGGTGTATTCGGGACGGACGATTTCCCACGGCGTCCCGTATTGCATCCACGCGTCGGGCAGCTCGACCTGATAGCCATTGCGGAATTCCTGCTTGAAGAGCCCGTATTGGTAATGGATCCCGTAGCCGATGGCCGGAAGGTCGAGGGTGGCGAGGGAATCCAGGAAACAGGCCGCGAGGCGACCGAGGCCGCCGTTGCCGAGCCCCATGTCGTATTCCTCCCTGCGCAACTCATCCATGTTGAGGCCGAGTTTTTCGAGGGCTTCATGGATCTCCTTGATCAGGCCCGCGCTATACATGCTGTTCACAAACAGCCTGCCCATGAGAAATTCGAGCGAGAGGTAATAGACGCGGCGGACGTTCTGGTGGTGGTGGACCGTCTGGGTCGCGATCATCCGCTCGATGATGATGCTCTGCACGGCTTTTGAAGTCGCAATCCACCAGTCGCGCCTGGTGGCGGTCTCGGGATCCCGGGCCAGCGAGAACTTGAGCTGGTTCAGGATAAAGTGATCGATCGGGGCGTTGTTGGTATTCATGGGCAGCAAAAACGGGTGAAGCAGGTTTCGGGCCGGAAAATCCGGGGTCAGGCGGCGGGGGATTTCCCGCCGACGTATTCCGCAATCGTGTTGACACTGAGAAATGCCGTGCGGGCGACCTCGGCACTCGGGGTCGCCACACCGAACGTTTTGTCGATCGCCACGGCAAGCTCCAGAGCATCAATCGAATCCAACGCAAGCCCGTCCGGACTGAAAAGCGGCGTGTCGTCGCCGATTTCCTCCGGTGCCATCTTCAGCATGAGGCTGGAAACGAGCATTTCCTTGATCCGGCGGTTCAAATCATGATCGGGCATATTAATCGTTACGAATCGTTCGCAATGTTTCACACTGACAGGAAATCATGAGCTCTGGCAAGTCCCGCTTGGATGTGGCGCTGGTCGAACGCGGCCTTTTCGACACCCGTGAAAAAGCACAGCGTGCGATCATGGCCGGACAGGTCGTGGTGGACGGACGCCCCGCCGCGAAGGCCGGCCAGCAGGTCTCCACAGCAAGCGATTTTTCCGTCACGGCGCGGGAGAAATACGTCGGGAGGGGCGGATACAAAATCGAGGCCGCCCTCGACGCCTTCGGGGTGGATCCCGCCGGCCGGGTCTGCGCGGACATCGGCTCCTCGACGGGCGGGTTCACGGACTGCATGCTCCAGCGCGGAGCAGTGCGCGTTTATGCCGTGGACGTCGGCCACGGACAGCTCGACTGGAAGCTCCGCCAGGACCCGCGCGTCGATGTCCGGGAGGGGGTCAACGCGCGCCACCTCGATCCCGCGGACTTTCTCCCCCCTCCGACCCTCGCGGTGGCGGATGTGAGCTTCATCTCGTTGACGTTGATTTTTCCCGCAATCTTTGCGTTACTGCCGCCCGGATCAGACATGGTTGTTCTCATCAAGCCGCAATTTGAACTCGCCCGGGAGGATGTCGGGCGGGGAGGCATCGTGCGCGACGAGGGCACCCGCCTTCGCGCCGTGGAAAAAATCCGCGGTTTTATCGCGCAAGCCGGCCGCCAATGGTGCGGCCACATCACCTCGCCAATCACCGGCCGCGACGGAAACGTGGAATTTCTCGCGCACATCAAGCCATGAGAAGAAAGTCGGAAGTCGGAAGCCGGAAGTCGGAAAGATCTCTCAGCCGCGCTCCGCGCAGGAACCTTAAGGACTCCCCTTTCCGGTTTTCGGTTCTGACAGAGGGGGCTTCATGATCGGGCTCCTTGCCCATTCCGAAAAGCCCGGCGCGGCTGCGGTCGTGAGGGCGATGACCGCTGAGCTCGGGAAACGCGGAATCCCGTTCCTCCTCGAGCGCTCCACAGCACCGCTTGCGGGAACCTCCTCGGACCTTGACGAGCGGGCGCTTGCCTTGCAATGCGAACTATTGGTCGTGATGGGGGGAGACGGAACGATTCTCCGGGTGGTCCACAAACTTGACGACGGGCTTCCTCCGGTCTTCGGCATCAATATCGGATCGCTCGGGTTTCTCACCTGCCTCGGCCCGGGGGAAATTGCGCGCGCGGTGGAGAGCATCGCCAACAAGGATTACATCCTCAGCAGGCGCCCGCTTCTGGAAGCCAGCCTTTCCACGGCCTGCGGAGAGACACGGGTTTTTCAAGGCCTCAACGACACGGTCATCAGCCGCGGCGAGCGGTCGGAACTCGTGAAAATCCGCGTGCGACTCGGGGAGGTGCCGCTGACCGAATACCATGCCGATGGGCTCGTGGTGGCAACGCCGACCGGCTCCACCGCCTACTCGCTCTCCGCTGGCGGGCCGATCCTGATGCCGGACTCGGGAGGCTTCGTCGTGACCCCGATCTGCCCGCACGTTCTGACCAACAGGTCGGTGGTCGTGAGCGATGCCTCGGATATCCATGTCGAAGTCGCCGAACCGGGCCATGTCCTCTTCGTGACGGTGGACGGCCAGCAGTCCTGCGCAATGGACGCGGGGGATTCACTGGTCATCCGGAAGAGCTCCCGCGAGTTGCCGCTGGCCATGCTCCCGGAGCGCTCGTTCAGCGAGGTGCTGCGGCAAAAACTCAAGTGGACAGGAAGCAACATATGATCCCCATCTCAGAAATCCTTCTCCCCGGGCAGATCAACCTGGCGCTTGCCTCCCGCGATCAGGCAGGCGGTGTGGATGAAGTTCTCTCGAAGCTCAACGGCGACCCGCGCGTGCAGGACTGGAACGCACTGATGCGATCGGTCACCGAACGGAACGCCCCGGCCCTCTCCTGCAACAACTGCGGGATCTGCATCGCCCACGGCCGCACAAATGCTGTCACCTCGCTCGTGATGGCCGCCGGACGTTCGGCCAAGGGGCTTGTTTCTCCGGAAGTCCGGGACAAGGTCCGCCTCGTTTTCGTGGCGGGAATCCCCTCCGCATTCAATTCGGAATACCTCCGCATCGTCGGGGCCATCGCCCGCCTCTGCCAGAATCAATCCCTGCTCGACAAGCTGCTGACGGTCCAGGATCCGGGCGAGTTCATCAAGCTGCTCTCGGCGGGAGAAGCAAAGCTGTAATTCACCGTGCCGCGGGCGCGCCGACCGCAGCCCCCGCGGCGAGCCCGGCAGCGATCTGGCTCACAGTAAACGGACCGCTCGACTGGATGAGCACTCCCTCCGCGAGACGCTGCTGCGAAAAAATCACGGGAGGCAGATGTTTGGCAATCGTGTCGGTCTGGGGAAGTTTGGAGGTGTCAATGAAGGCGGACACCCCGGGCATCACCTGCGCACCGAAAAGAATCACCGGCCGCATCGCGGTATAGGCACGCTCGAAAACCATCCGGGTATCCAGAAATGCAAACGCCTCATTGGCGGACTGGAACGTCTTGAGGGCGGGCTGAAAAGCGGCCTGCGATTCGATGGTCGGCCCGGACGCTCCGGCCGCCCGGACAACCGCATCCGAGTTGATTCCCGCAATCAGGAATCCCGGCGTCAGGGCAAAGGTCGGCGCAGCAAGCGGATTGGAAACCGAGGGGAGGCTGTAAAGCTTGATCCCCTCCTGCTCGGTGAGCGTCGCCTCCGGAAAAAAGGTAATAAACCGCTTCACCGCATCCGCCGCGAGCGCGGCATCGCGGATTTGAAGCGCGATGATTCCGGAGGGAGTCATCTGGCCCGGATGCCAGTCGGCAATGAAAGCGCCTTCCGGCCCGAACGCGCTGACGGCAAGCCCGGCCAGCTCGGCGGCGGCATCCTGCCGGTCCGGGAGAGCCTTCTTCAAAATCCCGGGAAGCCCGGCCAGGCTCCCGAGAAAGTCGAGATAGAGCACGGAATCGGGACCGGTGAAGCGGACGGATTTGTGGGCCAGCGCCTCGGCGGGTTGCGAGCCGGGTCGCAGGAGAAAAATTGCGTCGCGCTGAAGACTGCCGTCGAGCTTCCATGATCCCGCCACAGCCCGGGTGGCGCGGAGTTCGCCGATCTGGGAGGGGATGGCTTCGGCCCTCATGGATCGACCGGCCGCCAAAAGCAGATCCACCGCCCCGGCCGGTCTCGCAAAAAACAGCACATCCGGAGCGACCAGCATCGGCTCAACCGATTTCAAAAAATCCGGCGACTCGGCGAGCGAAGGCCCCGGCGATTTCCCGGAGGCGCGATCAAGCAGAGCCTTGAGGGTGGCGGCATCATTCGAGAGAAATCCCCATCGTCCGCGGGCCGCGGTGAACAACGAAAACCGTCCGTGCTTCGTCGCGACAATTTCGTCGACTCCGTAGGTTTCCGTGGAGGATTCTCCGGGTGGCAGTTCCTTGCGCAAACGTGCGACCGCGCGGTCAAAATCGCTTTTGCCACCCCAGAACTGGAAGCCGATGGCACCGTCCACGCGCTCGACCGTGGCCGCCGTCACCGCCAGAAAAATCCGCGTCGGCTTCAGCCCCGCAAGAAGCCCCCCCGCCTCGCCGGCTCCGGGATCGGATTGCAACTTCGAAAGCGGCTTTTCGAGGAACGCCTTCACCTCCGGCTCGCTGCCGATTTCCGCAAGCGCCGTCCCCTGCCATCTCACTGCGGAGCGCAGCAGGTCGTTCAAGGAGACATACAGCAGGGTGTCAGCCGGGAGCAGGCGCGCGCCATCCGAAGGACCCGCAATCCGCTTGAATACGAAGAACGCGACAAGGAGGAGCACGAGAAGCACACCCGCGGCCACGGAGAGTTTTTTAACCATGAAAAGGTTCTAGGGCAAATCCCCTGGGGCCGCAAGCGTGGCACAGGTTCCGATGGAGGGACGGGCAGCCAGCGAACGAAACAAAAAACTCCGCCGCCTCGGGGCTCGTCATTTTTCCGTCTCCATGCATTCTGAACGGCAATGAGCAAAGTGGTCTGCGTCGTGGGTGGAGGGCCGGCTGGCCTGAGGGCAGCCGAGGTTGCCTCGGGGGCTGGCTCGGAGGTTTTGCTCTTCGACACCATGCCCTCGGTCGGACGCAAATTTCTTGTCGCGGGACGCGGCGGGCTGAATATCACGAACACGAATGCTGGCTTCTCCGGAAAATACTCCGGGATGCCTCCGGAAATCCGGCGATCCCTGCTCTCGGATTTCTCCCCGGAATCCCTCCGGGCATGGGTGGAGGAATTCGGCATCAAAACATTTTCCGCATCCAGCGGGAGAGTCTATCCGGAGGAGATGAAATCCGCCCCCCTGCTCCGCCGGTGGATCGCGCGGCTCCGCTCGCAGGGCGTGCGGTTTTTCCCAAGGCACCGATGGACGGGCTGGCGCGAAGGTGGCGCAAGGCGATGGCTGCTCGATTTTCAAACGCCCTCAGGAGAAGTCGCGATCGAGACGGATGCCGCCGTCTTCGCGCTGGGCGGAGGTTCCTGGCCGGTGACGGGATCCGATGGCTCCTGGCAGGAAAAATTTTCCTCGGCGGGCATCGCCGTCCGTCCGCTCGTCCCGGCAAATTGCGGATGGGAAACCGACTGGCCTGCAGAGGTTCTGCTCGCGACGGAGGGAAAGCCGCTGAAAAACATCCGGGCGCGCGCGGGTGATGCCACCGCCGACGGGGAGCTGTTGATCACCTCCTACGGGCTCGAAGGCGGCCCGATCTACGCGCTCGGCCCCGCGCTCCGCGAAAATCCGGTTGTCGCGCTTGATTTCAAACCCGCATTTTCCTTTGAGGCTCTGCTCGGACGCATGCCGGCCACAGGAAAGTTCCACCTCCACGAGGCGTTCGAGCGCTGCCGGATTCAGGAAACCGCCCGCGTGCTCCTGCGCAGCCGCAGCGCTCAGTGGACGTCGAGGGAAATCTTTGCTGCGGGAGTGAAGGAATTTTCGATCCGCCTCAACCGCCCGCGCCCGATTGCCGAGGCGATTTCATCGGCGGGCGGGGTCTGCTGGAGCGCGATCGATCAGAACCTGATGCTGAAAAATTTCCCGGGCCTTTTTGTCGCGGGCGAAATGGTGGACTGGGAGGCGCCGACCGGAGGATACCTGATGCAGGGCTGCTTCTGCACGGGAACACGCGCGGGAAGCGCCGCGGCAAACTTCGCATGACCTCGCTCCTGCCTGTACACCGTCCCGTCCTCGCCCTGGCTCCCATGCAGGATGTCACGGACTGGGCGTTCTGGAATCTCATGGCCTCCTATGACGGACCGGACATCTATTTCACCGAGTATTTCCGCGTCACGGCGGGATACCGACCGGAGCGATCAATCCTGCGCTCGATCACCGAGAACCCGACGGGAAAACCCGCTGTCGCCCAGATCATCGGCAACGATGCCGGGTGGATGGTCAAGACGGCGCAGCGGCTCGAACGCCACCCGGCCGCGGCAGTGGATCTCAACCTCGGGTGCCCGGCTCCGGTCGTTTACCGCAAGTGCGCCGGCGGCGGGCTCCTCCGCGATCCGGAGCGTGTGGATGCGCTTCTCGGGGCGCTCCGCGAAGGCATCACCGGCCTCTTCACCGTGAAGACGCGCATCGGATTTTCCGACCCGCGCGAGTTCGACCGGCTTCTGGAAATTTTCAGCCGCCACCGGATCGACCTGCTGACCGTCCACGGACGCACGGTCATGGAAAAATACGGCCCGCACGTCCACCTTGATCGGATCGCGCAGGCGGTCGCGCTCCTTCCCTGTCCGGTGATTGCCAACGGAAACGTATCCTCGGTCGGGGATGCCGTCCGCGTGCTGGAAACAACCGGCGCGCGCGGGCTCATGATCGGGCGCGGCGCGATCCGAAACCCATGGATTTTCCGGCAGATCCGCGACTTTCTGGAAGGCCGCCCGGTCGCCTATCCTGCAGGACGCGATGTCCTGGCCTACGTGGAAGCCCTCTATGCAGCCGGCTGCTCCAGCGATGCACCCGAGCGCGCGCAGGTCCACAAGATGAAAAAATACATGAATTTCCTGGGCGAGGGAATCGGTCCGGATTTCCTCCACGCGATCCGCCGCGTCTCCACCCGGGCGGATTTCTTCGCGGTATGCCGGAGTGCAATGGACCATGATGATCCCCTCACCCTCATCCCCGCCGGGTCGTCTTCCGGCTCCGCCGCCTGACCCCTCACCGCCTGAAAACGCGGAGAGTTTCCCGCTTGATTTTTCCGCCCCGACGCATTCATGATGCCTCATGGAACCCATTACGTCATCCTCGCCGGCGGGACTGGACCGGCTGTTCTATCGTCCTGCGGACGATTTTTTTGGAGCGACCGCCGGCCTGGCGCTGACCTACGACGACGTCTCGCTGGCGACCCTCTACTCCGAGATCCTGCCGAAGGAGGCGGATTTCGGGACAACCCTTGCGCCCGGCCTCTCGCTGCAGCTTCCGGTCGTTTCGGCCGACATGGACACCGTGACGGAATCCCGGATGGCCATCGCCCTCGCGCTCAACGGCGGACTCGGACTCATCCACTACAACATGCCGCAGCGCCAGCAGCTCTCGGAGGTCTCGCGGGTGAAGAACCACGTCCACGGACTCATCCGCGAACCGATCAAGGTCGCCCCCAACCAGCAGATCGGCGACGTCCTCGGGATGATCGAGGAAAAAAAATTCTCGTTCAGCACGTTTCCCGTGGTTGATGGATCCGGCGTGCTGCTCGGGCTTCTGCCGGGGCACTGCGTGCGGCCGCGCTTTGCCGCGCGCGGCGTGCTGGAGGCGATGGTTCCTCGCTCGCAGGTTTTGACGATCCGGGAAAGCGAACTCGGCGACGACCCGATCGCGCGGGCGGACCGGTTTTTCACCGAGAACATCGGAATCCACAAGCTGCTCGTGGTGGATGAAGATGACAGGCTCCGTGGGCTGTTCACGCTGAGCGACATCGAACGGATCACCCAGGAGCGCTCGCTGAGAACGAAACCGGCCCGCGACGAAAAATTCCGACTCGTCTGCGGTGCGGCGGTGGGCGCCCCGCGGAATGCCGCGGGCGGCCTGGATGCGGCGGCCCTGCTTGAGCACGTGGGAGATCTTGTCGATCGCGGACTCGATGCGGTCGCCGTCTCCACCGCGCACGGGCACACACGCGGGGTCGGCGATGCGGTCAAAGCGATCCGTGGAGCATTTCCCGCCCTTCCGATCATCGCGGGAAATGTCACCAGCGCCGCAGGGGTCGAATTTCTGGCCGCCTGCGGTGCGAATACCGTGAAGGTCGGACAGGGACCGGGCTCCATCTGCACGACGCGGGTCGTGGCCGGCGTCGGCATCCCGCAGCTCACCGCCCTCTACGTCTGCACAAAGGCCGCCGAACAATGCGGCGTGACGATCCTTGCAGACGGCGGCATCACGAAGTCCGGAGACATTGTCAAGGCGCTCACCCTCGCACACGCAGTCGTCTGCGGAAGCCTCCTGGCCGGCTGCCCGGAAGCCCCCGGACAGATCATGGAAATCAACGGGAAATTCTACAAACAATACCGCGGGATGGGCAGCCACGCGGCGATGAAAGCCGGCAGCGCCGCGCGCTACGGGCACGCGAAGGACACCGCGCAGAAATCCGCTGCCGAAGGGGTCGAGGCCCTCAAGGAGGTCTCCGCCCCGGCAGACACCGTCCTCGCACAACTAGCTGGCGGACTCCAGAGCGGCATGGGCTATCTCGGCGCACCGACGCTTTCGGATCTCCGGAACAACGCGCGCTACACCAGAATCACCGCAGCGGGCATGAGGGAGAGCGCCCCGCACGACATCATCGAGGTCAAGACCGGGAACGAATGAGCCGGCACCACCGGGCGCACGATTATGGAGGCCTGATCACCCGCTGGCGGAAGGTCGCCCGCACCAGCGGGCTCCGAATCGCGGAGTTCTCTCAGAGCGGCGGATTCCCGCTTTTTTTCCTGGAAGCCGCCCGCCCGCCCGCAAACGCACCAGCCATCTATTTTTCCGCCGGAATCCACGGCGACGAGGCGGCCGCCACGGAAGGGCTCCTGGCTTGGGCCGAAGAAAATCCGGTCGTCCTGAAAGGGATCACCCCCCTCATCTTCCCCTGTCTGAACCCGTGGGGCCTGGTTCATAACAACCGCCTGGACTCTCAAGGCCGTGACCTGAACAGATGCTACGGCAAGCGGAAGCCCCCCCAGATCCATGATCAGATCCGCATCATGGGAAAGCGGACATTCGATCTCGCCCTCACTCTCCATGAGGACTACGACGCCTGCGGGATCTATATCTACGAGGTGCCCGCAATAAAGCCCTTCTGGGCCGAGAAACTGCTCGCCGCCACCGCGAAACATCTCCCTGCGGACCCGCGAACCTGCATCGAAGGACGCTCCGCAAAGAACGGAATCGTAAGAAGAAAAATTTCCCCGAACCTCATGCCCGACTGGCCGGAAGCTTTCCTTCTTCACTTCCACCACGCCGCCCGCACGTTCACCATCGAGACCCCTTCCGAAATGGACATCGCCCGCCGGGTGGCGGCCCATGTCGCCGTGATCGACACGGCTGTAGCGGAATGCCTCGCCGCGCGTTGAGTTGATAAAAAATTGGCTCTCGCCCTGCACGACGGGAAGTGGTAGCAGTCCGCCATGATCCGAATCAAATTCCCGGCCGTTTTTGTTTGCGGTGCCATTCTTCTTGCCGGCTGCGAAAAACCGACGCCTCCCGTTCCTCCGGTTTTTGTGACGGTCACCCCCGCGATCCAGCAGGATGTGATCGCGACGAACCAGTGGGTCGGGCTCCTCGATGGCTTCCAAAACACCGACATCCAGGCCCAGGTCACCGGGTATCTTCTGACACAAAATTACAAGGAGGGATCGGCCGTGAAGAAGGGCGACCTTCTCTTCACGATCGACCCGCGGCCGTTCCAGGCCGCCCTTGCACAGGCCCAGGCAAACTACGCGCGCTCGGTCGCACAGGCCCAGCTCCAGCAGATCACGCTCGAACGTCAGTCCCAACTCTACAAAACGAAGGTGATCAGCCAGCAGGAATACGACACCTCCTACCAGGACACCCAGGCGGCCATCGCAGCCGCTGCAGCCTCACAGGCGGAAATGCAGTCGGCACAGGTCAACCTCGACTACTGCACGATCTCCGCGCCGTTCGACGGCATCGCGGGCGTCGCCCAGGCGCAGATCGGCGACCTCGTCGGGCCGGGCGGCAAGACGGCCGTCCTCACCCAGCTCTCGCAGGTGGATCCGATGAAGATGAATTTCTCGATCACGGAGGCGGAATACTTGAAAGCCGCCCCTCTGCTCGCCGAGCTGCAGGCGGGAAAGATGGCCGGTGAGGCCGGCAAAATCACCCTGACCCTCGCGGATGGCTCGAACTACGACAAAAAGGGGAAATTCGATTTTGTCAACCGGCAGGTCAGCACCTCGACCGGCACGATTCAGATCACCGCGCTGTTCCCGAATCCCGACAGCGTTCTCAGGCCGGGGCTGTTCGGCAGGGTCACGGCCCCGGTGGAAAACCTCAAGGGCGCAATCCTTGTGCCCCAGGCTGCCACGGTGGAACTCCAGGGAAATTTCTTCGTCGCGGTCCTTCAGCCGGACAGCACGGTCAAGGCGGTGCCGGTCAAACTCGGCCCGGTTCAGGGGCAGCTCCAGGTCGTCCATGGCGCACTGAAGGCTGGCGACAAGGTCGTCGTCGGCGGTATCGAAAAAGCCAAGCCCGGCATCAAGGTCATCGCCAAACCCTACGAGGCACCCACACCGGCACCCGTCAGCCCGAAATAATCCATGTCGAACTTTTTCATCCGCCGCCCGATCGTGGCGATGGTCATTGCGATCATCACCGTCATCGTCGGCCTTGTCTCGATGGCCGGGCTCCCGGTCTCGCAGTTCCCGAACATCGTCCCACCGCAGATCCAGGTGCAGACGACATACGTCGGCGCCGACGCCCTCACGGTCGAGCAGTCGGTCGCCACCCCGATCGAGCAGCAGATGAGCGGCGTCGAAGGCATGGAATACATGTATTCGATCAATGCCAACAACGGCATGATGACGCTCAATGTCATCTTCGGCACCGACACCGTGCCGACGACCGATCAGATCCTCGCCCAGATGCGGCAGACGCAGGCGGCTTCGCAGTTGCCCTCGGACGTCCGGAATTACGGCCTCACGGTCGAGCAGGCGCTCTCGTCCCCGCTGGGCGTCTTCGCCCTCTACTCGCCAAACGGAACCTACGATCCGACGTTTCTCGCCAACTACGCCTACATCAACATCAACGACCCGCTCACCCGCGTGAACGGCGTCGGCAGCGTGAGCATCTTCGGCGCGGGCGAGTATGCGATGCGCATCTGGGTCCAGCCGGACCGCCTGGCCACGCTCAACATCACGGTCCCGCAGGTCATCAACGCGGTGAACGCGCAGAACAATGTGAACCCCGCCGGCCAGATCGGCGGCGAGCCGGTTCCAAAAGGGCAGGTCTTCACCTTCACCGTGAACACGACCGGACGCCTCGTCACCCCGGAAGACTTCGGCAACATCGTCATTCGGGCGAATGAGGACGGCTCGATCGTCCGGGTCAAGGACGTGGCGCGGGTGGACCTCGGCGGCCAGATCTACAACCTCCAGGGCCGGTTCAACGGCAAGAACGCCGCCATCGTTTGTGTCTATCAGCTCCCGGGCTCGAATGCGGTGGATACCATGAAGCAGGTCCGGGCGCTCTTCGCCCAGCAGGCAAAGCTTTTCCCGGACGACTTCCGATACGAGGTCGCCCTCGACACCACGCTCGCGATCACCGAGGGGATGAAGGAAATCGTCAAGACCCTGTTTGAAGCGATGATCCTGGTGATCATCGTGGTGTTCATCTTCCTGCAGGGCTGGCGCGCGACGCTCATCCCGCTGATCGCCGTGCCGGTCTCGCTGATCGGCACCTTCGCCCTGTTTCCCCTTCTGGGCTTTTCGATCAACACGCTCTCCCTCTTCGGCCTCGTGCTCGCGATCGGCCTGGTCGTCGATGACGCGATCGTCGTGGTCGAGGCGATCGAACACCACATCGAGGAGGGGCTCTCGCCGTCCAACGCCGCGATCAAGGCGATGGCCCAGGTCTCCGGCCCGGTCGTCGCCATCGCTCTCATCCTCGCGGCCGTGTTTATTCCCACCATCTTCATCCCGGGCATCACGGGGGCGATGTATCAGCAGTTCGCCGTGACCATGGCCGTGTCGGTGCTCATCTCGGCCTTCAACGCGCTCTCGCTCAGCCCCGCGCTCGGCGCGCTGCTTCTCCGTCCGAAAAAGGAGGCGCGCGGACCGCTCGGGGCGTTCTTCCGCGGGTTCAACACGATTTTTGGACGTGCGACGGATGGCTACGTGAGCGTCTGCAACGGGCTCATGAGGAAGTTCGTGATCAGCCTTCTTCTGCTGGCGCTCCTGGGTCTGGCTGGATTCGGTCTGGGCGCGCGCATGCCGAGCGGATTCATCCCGGAGGAGGATCAGGGGTATCTTTTCGGCGTGATCCAGCTTCCGCGGGCCTCCTCGCTCCAGCAGACCGCCGCCGTCTCCGGAGAGGTTGAGCAAATTCTCGGAAAAATTCCCGGCGTCAAGTATGTGACATCGATCATTGGCTTCAACCTCCTGAGCACGGTCCAGAGCACCTACACCGGGTTTTTCTTCATCGCCATGGAGGAGTGGTCGAAGCGCAAGACGCCCGAACTCCAGATCGACGCGCTCCAGGCGACGATCAACAAGGAGCTGGTGCAGCTGGCCAAGCCGACCGCCGCATTCGCGTTTCCTCCGCCCGCCATCCCGGGCATCGGCACGGCCGGCGGCGTCACATTCATGCTGGAGGACCGCCTCGGCAAGGACGTCGAATTCATCGCAAAGAACACCCAGCTCTTCATGGAAAAGGCGAAAGAGCGCCCCGAGCTCACCGGGCTCTTCACGACCTCGCTCTGGGATGTCCCGCAGATCTACCTCGATGTGGACGAGGCGCAGGCCATGATCCAGGGAGTCAGCCTGACCGACGCCTACCAGACGGTCCAGACCTTCCTCGGCGGCTACTTCGTGAACTACTTCAACCGGTTCGGCCTCCAATGGCAGGTCTATATCCAGGCCGAGGGCGAATTCCGGACGGACATCGGCAACCTCGGGCTCTTCTACGTCACCAACAACAAGGGGCAGGCGGTGCCGGTCAACTCGTTCATCCGCGAGAGGAAGTCATTCGGGCCGGAGTTCACGATGCGCTACAACATGTTCCGCTGCTCCCAGATCAACGCATCCGTCACACCCGGCTACTCGACCGCACAGGCGATGCGCGCCTTGGAGGAGGTCTTCGCGCAATGCATGCCGCAGGGCATGGGATACGACTACTTCGGGATGTCGTATCAGGAGCAGCAGGCGGCCCAGGGGGTTCCCCCGGCTGCGATTTTCGGACTCTCGCTCCTCTTCGTGTTTCTCATCCTCGCCGCACAATATGAAAGCTGGTCTCTGCCGTTCAGCGTCCTCCTGACAACCCCTGTCGCCGTCTTCGGCGCATTCGCGGGGCTCACGATCCGCGGCATGCAGGACAACCTCTACGCCCAGATCGGCCTCGTCATGCTCATCGGTCTCGCCGCGAAAAATGCGATCCTCATCGTCGAATTCGCCAAGGACGAATACGAGAAGGGGAAGCCCGCGCTCGAGGCGGCCCTTGCCGGTGCCAAGCTCCGTCTCCGGCCGATCCTCATGACGGCGTTCGCTTTCATCCTTGGCACTGTCCCGCTTGCCGTCGCTACCGGATCAGGAGCCGTTTCGCGGCGGGTGCTGGGCACCACCGTGATCGGCGGGATGCTCGCCGCAACCCTCCTCTCGATCTTCCTCATCCCGGCCTGCTTCTATGTCGTCGAGCGCTTCTTCGCGGGACGCAAGGATGACACGCCCAAGTCAGAGGAGGCGCCCGCTGCCGAAAAACCGCCGGAACCCTGAGGAATCACCTCCGATGAGAAGAACAAAGTCCGCGGCATGGATGGTTTTCCCATGCGCCTCACTTTCCCTCATCTGCATTCTCCTTTCCGGCTGTGCGGCCAGGGGCCCCGCTTTCCGCGATCATCCGGATTATTCGACCGCCTACCTCGGCCCGAACGGGGACATCCTTTTTGCGGGTCCTCCCCCCTCCTCGAAGAAGAACAAGCGCGCAGAGGCCCCTCCCCCGCCGCAGCCCGCCTGGTCATGGCGGGGGGACGGTGTCAGCGGCGCACCATCCATCGTCATCGACCTCAGCGATCAGACGGCCCGCTTTTACAAAGGGGGCGAGGAGGTCGGATGCTCGCCGGTCTCCACCGGACGCGAAGGCTACAACACGCCGTCCGGAAAGTTTTCCGTGATGGAAAAACAGGTCGACCACATCTCGACCCTCTACGGGGACTATGTGGATTCGAATGGAGAGGTCGTCGTGCAAAATGTCGGTGTGGAGAAGGACAAACGACCGCCGGGCACCCGCTTCCGGGGGGCTCCGATGCCCTATTTCATGCGGGTCTCCGGAGCCGTCGGCCTGCACGCGGGCTACCTGCCCGGCTATGCGGCCTCGCATGGATGCATCCGTCTCCCACGCGGGGCGGCGGAAAAGTTTTTTCAAAATGCCCCCTGCGGCACACCCGTCTCCATCGTTCATTGATTTTCGCCCGCACCTTCGTGCTGATGAATTGACAACGGAAGAAGCTTTCGAGAAGCTTTCGCCATCTGCGGGTGGACACCCCTCCATTCCTCTGGATCACCATTTTCCACGGAACCCATGAATCAAATCATCACTCTGCTTTCGCAGAAGCTTGGCCTGCCTGAAGAAACCGTGAAATCCGGCCTCGCCACCATCCTCCACCTGCTCAAGGAGAAAACCGCCGGTTCGGATTTTGAGAAGTTGATCGCGCTGATCCCCGGAGCGGCCGACCTGCTTGCAGGCGCCCCTGCACCGTCTGGTGACGCCGGACTTCTCGGCGGAATTCTCGGTGCGGCGGGAGGACTCCTCGGCGGTCAGGCCGCCGATGCCGCCAAGGCGCTCTCGGCCTTTCAAGCGGCAGGCATCCCGGTGGACAAAATAGCACCTCTCGCCCGCGGTTTTTTTGATCAGATCCAGGCGGCAGGCGGCGGGGACCTCACGGACAAACTGATGAAGTCCATTCCCGCCCTCAAAACCATGCTGGGGGGAAAACCAGCCTGACAATGCACAAGCTCTGGTTGCCGGTTTTGGTGGCAGCATCGTTCGGGATGGGCTGTGAACGTCCCGCTCCGGAACCGGTCCAGCCTCCCGCGGCACCATCCACTCCCCCGCCTGATTCCGCGGCCTCGCAACCCGCCAGCGTGGTTCCCATCCCGGAGGAATTTCAGACTCCCGCAACCCCTCCCGCTCCCGCAGAACCCGTCACTCCCCGGATTCTCTTTGCAGTTACCGACATCCAGGTGACCACCAAGTCCGGAATCCAGGGGATCATGGCAGGAGAAACCGTGAATGTGATCCGGGAAGTCGGAGATGAGATCGTCGTCCAATACGGCGATTTGGAATTCATCAAACCCAAGTCGCTTTTCTCGGCCACCTTTGTCGGCAAGGCACCGACCCCGGTCGAGGCAGCACCTGTCGCGGAACCGGCACCGGAAAACACGGCATCCGCTCCGCAGGAAACCCCGACTGCACCAGCCGACCAACCGGCCGCGCCGGAACCGGTCGACACAATCGGCCTCACGGCTCCCGTGCCGACGACTCCGATGCCGGCCGCAGAGCCCGTGCTGCCGGATGAACCCGCCCCCTCCATCGCCCGACACCCTCCCCAGCTCAGTCCCGAGGAAAAGAAAGTGGCGGAACTGACCGCTTCCATCCGCGCCCTGAACGAAAAGATTCGCACGGCGCAGGAACAGGCTTCCGTCTCCGGAAAAAAGCCGACACGCAGCGAAAAACGCGCGATCGATCAGATGAAATCGGAGCGGGATGATCTCAGCCAGCGTCTCACGACCCTCGGCAAGCCGTGAGGGTCACATGATCTTCCCTGACAGGTAGTCTTTGAGATCCGTGATCGCGATCCGTTCCTGCTGCATCGAATCCCGCTCGCGCATCGTTACCGTGCCGGCCTTTTCCGGACCGTTTTCTCCGACCGTGTCGAAATCCACGGTCACGCAGAACGGGGTGCCGGCCTCATCCTGGCGGCGGTAGCGGCGGCCGATCGCCCCCGACTCGTCGTAGAAGACATTCATGTGGCTGCGGAGGGAGTCAACGATCCCCTTCGCCGTCTCGACCAGCGCGGGCTTGTTCTTCATCAGGGGGAAGACACCGCACTTGATCGGTGCCATGCGCGGATGGAAGCGCATGACGGTGCGCGTCTCGGACTTGCCCTTGTCGTCCGTGACGGTCTCCTCGTCGAAGGCCTCGCAGATGAGCGCGAGCGCGGTGCGGTCTGCCCCGGCGCTGGGTTCGACAACGTGCGGAACGAGCCGCTCCTTCGTCTCCTCGTCGTAGTAATCCAGCGGCTTGCCGCTGTGTTCGATGTGCTTGGACAGATCGTAGTCGGTCCGGTAGGCGATCCCCTCCAGTTCGCTCACGCCGAACGGAAACTCGTATTCGAGATCGTAGGTTTTCTTCGAGTAGAACGCACGGTCGCCGTCGGGGATGTCGTTGATCCGGATCTTCGAGCGCGGAATTCCGATGTCCTCGTAAAAGCGGAGCCGCTCCTCAAGCCAGTAGTCGGTGAGCCGGAGTCCGTCTTCCGGACGGCAGAAATACTCGATCTCCATCTGCTCGAACTCGCGGGAGCGGAACGTGTAATTCCTGGGGTTGATCTCGTTGCGGAAGGCCTTCCCGATCTGGGCGATTCCGAACGGCAGCTTCTGACGTGACGTGTCCAGCACGTTGCGGAACTGAACGAACATCGCCTGGGCCGTCTCCGGGCGGAGATAGACCAGATTGTCGTCGCTCTCCACCGGGCCCGCATAGCTCTTCAGCATCAGGTTGAACGCGCGTGGCTCGGTCAGGTCCCGGCTGCCGCAGTTCGGGCAATACTTCGTGCCCTCCTTCTCCGGAAGCTGGTCGGCGCGGTGCCTCGCCTTGCACGACCTGCAATCCACCATCGGATCGCTGAAGGTCTCCTCATGCCCCGAAGCCTTCCAGACCGCCCGGTTCATGATGATCGCCCCGTCCATGCCCTCCATGTCGTCCCGCTCGCGCACATTGCGCCTCCACCAGAAATCCTTGAGATTTTTTTTCAGCTCGACGCCGAGCGGACCGTAATCCCAGAACCCGTTGATCCCACCGTAGATTTCCGAGGACTGGAAAATGAAACCCCGCCTCTTGCAAAGGCTCACAATTTTTTCCATCCGCTGCGACGACTCGTCTTTGGCCATAGGCGGTCATCAAACCCCACCCGCGCCACATCGTCAACGAGGGAGTAAGCCTTGCTCAATGGAAAGCAGCCGGATCACCGGGATTCCACCGGAAGCACCAGTTCCGAATCATCGGCAAATCCCAGAACCCGGATCCGGTCACGGCGGATCTCGATCCGCACCGCTCCGGCAACGTCCTGTCGGACAAGCGGGATTTTCCGCTCCGCAAGCCAGGCTTCCCACGAGGGATCGGGGGCCTCGCTCGGAGGGAAACTGGAGGCCGTTCCGACGATGACGCGCGGATGGACGGCTTCAACGAACTCGCTGCCGATCGACATCCCGGAATGGTGGCGGCCCGCGACAAGAACGTCCGCACGAAGTTCGCCCCGCTGGTGCTCCAGCAGCCACTCCTGGGTCGCCGGGCCGGCATCCGACAGGAAGAGGATTCGGATTTCTCCCGCATCCAATCGGACAACGAGCACCTTGTCGTCGGCCTCATTCCTCATGAGGCCCGGGGGTGGATGGAGCACGGTCAAGAGCGCCTGTCCGCCGAACCCGATCCTGTCTCCCGTGCGCGCGAGGGACTTCGGAATTCCAAGCTCCTGGAGCCTGTCGTGGAGCTTGCCCCGCACCGGAGACCGGTCGTTCAACACGGAATCGATGATCATAGGCGGCGGTCGGCTCTCCGCCATGGCAGCTGCGCCGCCGATGTGCCGCGCATCCCCGTGGCTGAGGATCAGCCCGTCGGGCGCATCCCTCCCGCGGCTTCTCAACCAGGGCTTCACCACTCCGTCATACCCCCAGCCCGGGCCGGTATCGAACATCCAGATTTTCCCTCCGCTCTCGATGGCCGAGGCCCCTCCGGCACCAAAATCAAACACCGTCACCACCGCCGGAATTTTCTCCGGAATGCCAATCAGAAAATGCGACAGGGGCAGCGCGCCTGAAGCCTGCACGACGGCGAGGAGGATTTTTGTGAACGCCCAGTTCGCATTGTTGAAGACCGCCGCAAGAAAACCGGAAACCAGTCCGCCCGCAAGGGCGAGGCAGGCGGTCACCATGATCACGAACGCCAGCGGCACGATCACCAGATTCGCGGGCAGCGCGCTGAGGGAAACCATGTGAAAATAGGCGAGCGTCAGGGGAAACGATCCGGCCCACGCGGCAAGCGAGACGGAAAGCAGCCCGCCGAACTGACCTGCCGATTCCGCGCCGAATTGCTGCCACCGGGTCCAGAGCTGGCGGGGCACGAAGGGATCCGGATGGACACGACGGCGGATCGCGTCGTGCAAGGGAACCGCCCACAGAAGGATCGCCAGGACTACGAGAAACGACAGCTGGAAGCCGGGATTGAAAAGCTCGCTCGTCCACTGGACAAGAATCAGAAAGCCGGCCGCGCAAAGCGAGTTGACCGGCACCGGCCGCCTCGAAGAGGTCAGGCCGATCAGAAAGATGGATGACATCACAGCCGCCCGCAGGCTCGACGGCTTCCATCCGGTGATCAGCGCGTAGAAAAAAAGTGCCGGGATGATGACTGCCACCGCCCAGCGGCGGCGGATTCCGGTCAGCTTCAAAACCTGCCAGAGGATGAGCCCGATCATCCCGACGTGGAGGCCGCTCACGCTGAAAAGATGAAATGTTCCGGTGTTCCGGAAGTCCTGCTGGAGGGCATCGGGAATCGAGGAGGTCACGCCGAGCACCATCCCGGCAAGCAGATCGCAAACCACCGGGTCGTCACCGATTCCAATCCTCAATGTCCTCTCCATCCACGACCGGCAGCGCGATGCGATGGAGGGAAGCGAATACCACGGAGCCGGGCGCAGCATGGCCACATCCAGCGGCGAGGCCACCTCAATTCCACAGGTAATCCCGCGCAGGCTCATCCACGCGCGCTCGTCGAAGGCCCCGGGGTTCCGCACCGGGGGAATCACGGCGAGCGTGCCGGTCACGCGAATCCAGTCTCCGCGCGCCGGGGCTGGAGACTTGACCGTCACCACGACATCGGCCGGACAGGGAAACTCCCTGCCGTCAATCTCCATGGTTCTCACGCCCAGCGCAAACCTCTCCCGGCCTTCACCGAAGGGTGCCGGATCCGAGACCACGGAGCCGGTGGCGGTGCAGAGGATGCGCCCGCTTCCTGCCATTTCCGCAAGCCGCCAGGAAACCGACTCGCGCGTCTGCCAGACATGCACGCAGGCGAACGCGCAGCCTGCCGCGGCATAGATCGCCATCGCCCTGCGGGAGAAGAACCACACCGCGCACGAGGCAGCCGAGCCGGCGAGGAAGAACCACGAGGGCCAAGCCGTGCCATGCGAGACAAGAATGCCGGCGACTGCGGCAAGCAAAAGCCCCAGAAACGGGAGGCGCTGCCGCATGATGGCAGGGCGCAGGCTCACGACTGCCCGCAGAATTTGAAAAGCAACATCAACGCCGCATGGGCTTCCTCGAAATAAAATTTCAGCGCGCCATCCCTGCCGGCAATATCCTCCGCCACGGCGCAGCTCGCCCGCCGGGAATGGATCTGGTGGATCCCCTGCCGGCGCTGATGGTAGGGGGCTCCCCAGACCTCGAGCAGGCAGGCCCGGGCACAGCAATCCATCAACAGGGCTTCAAGGCTGTTGCGCTCCATATGCTCGTAGAAGACGTTCGTCTGCGACTCGATGTCCGCGTAATCCATCCGCCCGCAAACCTCCGCACCGGGCACCGGAAGGACATCCCATGTCCCCTTCACCATCCCGACGCGCACGCGCGAGTCGAATCCCGCGAGCCGGTTCCGCTTGGAAAGCGTGTTCACCGCCACCACGATCTCCCCACCCATGTCCATGCGGATCAGCACATGGTCCACCTCGTCCGGGTTGTCGTGCGCCTCAAGCTCCGCCCCCACGATGCGCCCGGCGGCGCGGACAAGCGGGGCGCCCGGCAAAAGGCGGGGCCGATACGGCCCGAGACGGCTCACTCCCATCAGCAGGGGTCAGTTGTCGAAGGAAAACGGACTGTAGAGCGACTCCTCGTAGCCGGAGTCATACCAGTCGTCAACAGCAGGAGCATTGTAGGCGAACGGCTGTTCGTCCTGATAATACGGGCTGTTGTAATACCGGTCCTTCTGCTCCTTCGCCACCCGCGCCTTTTGCTTCGGCGAGTTGTTTCCGTAAAACCCCTGCGTCTCGGTGAGATAGTTCAGGAGCTGGGCGCTCGCGCCCGCCGACTTCAGCCCCGCGAGCTGCGCGTAGGAAAAATCATACGCCTTCCTCGTGCTGTTCAGGTAGCCGACGATCGTATTCGTCGGCACCCCCTTGGCCACGAGGTTTTTGATGTCCTGATAATCCAGGACCCGGGCGTTGGTCATTTTCAAAACCGTTCCGGAATCCACGCCGCGCGACGAGGCCGCAGAAGTCACCGCCGGGTCCACCTGCGGACCCGATGCGCATCCGATCACCAACAGCCCGGAAAGGGCGGGAAGAAAAAAGCGGAATGGATTCATAAATAGTGGATTTCTTGGAAATGGCCGGGTCTCCGCCGGATGCACGAGGAATACCCCCGCCCACGGTGCAATGCAAAATGAAAATGGAGGCCGGGAAGATGATTGCACGACGCGCGCGGCGCGGGTAATGAGTTGCGGATGCGAATTTTTCCTCCCCGTTTGTTCTGATGGCGGGTCTGGCCTCCAACACGCCGCTGTTTCAGCGGTTGGACAAGTGGGCGGGCGTGGCGGCCTGCGCGGTTTGTTCGGTCTTGAGAAAGCTGGGGGGAGCCTCAAAGGCGTCGGGCGGACGGAAGGGGCTTCTTTTCGTCAAGCTCGCCGAGCAGGGGTCCACGGTCCTGGCCGGAGGCGCCATCCGCGATGCCGTCGGGAAATTCGGGGCGGAGAACGTCTACTTTCTGGTTTTCGACGAGAACCGCTTCATTCTCGACGCGCACGATCTCATCCCGCGGGAAAACGTGCTGACAGTCCGCACGGGCAGCCTCTTTGAAATCCTGAAAACCTCGATCGAGCGGCTGTTGGAAATTCGCGAAAAGCGGCTGGAGGCGCTGGTGGATCTGGAGTTCTTTTCTCGGGCGACGGCGGCGTTCTGTTTTTTGACGGGCATTCCGAAGCGGGTCGGCTTTCACGCCTATTTTTCCGAGGGCCCGTGGCGAGGGGATCTTTTCACCCACCGCCCGCGCTACAATCCGCACATGCACACAAGCAGCACGTTCCGGAGCCTCGTTGCGGCGCTGGATGCCGATCCGGAGGCGTTTCCGCAGTTTGACTGGGTCCAGCCGGATCCCGCCGCCTACGAACCCCCGCGCTTTGTGCCCACGACCGCGGAAAACGATGCGATGAAAAAGCTGATCGCCGGTCACTGCGGGGGAGCCCCCCTCTCTCTCGTGCTGCTCAACGCGAATGCCAGCGACCTCCTGCCGCTCCGCCGGTGGGCGGACGCCAACTACGTCGCGCTGGCGCGACGGATCCTCGAATCCCGGCCCGATGTCTTCATCGCATTCACCGGCGGTCCTTCGGAAGCCGCAAAAACAGGGGAGATCGTGAGGCAGGTCGCCTCGGACCGCGCATTCAGCGTGGCGGGAAAAACGACCCTTCGCGAGCTTCTGGCGCTTTACAATCTGGCCGATGTCCTCGTGACGAACGACAGCGGGCCCGCCCACTTCGCCACGCTCACCGGCGTCCACACGGTCGTGCTTTTCGGCCCCGAGACTCCCCGCCTCTTCGGCGTTCTCCTGGACCGCTGCCAGACCATCACCGCCGGCCTCGCCTGCAGCCCGTGCGTCAGCGCCACGAACAACCGCCAGACCTCCTGCCGCGATAATGTCTGCATGAAGAGCATCTCCGTGGAGACCGTCTATTCCGCCGTGACCGCAGCCCTCGCCGAACGCGGGAAGAGCTGACCGACCACCCGCGCGCATCCCGCTCTGGTCATTGGGCTGGAGCGAAACGCAAAGAACCGGCTTGCGGGGTGATGTCTATTGGTAATGCTGCCACGCTTGCACGGGTCAAATGTCCATCCGCAAGTCCTGCCCGCCTTTCAATTCTTTGAAAAAGCACAAAGCAAGAACTGCCCGCCTTTTCGTCGCTCCCCATCGATTGCGAGGGGATTTCCTTGAGCAGGCTTCAAAGAAAATATTGCGAAACCAATAAGCGTGAGGAGAAGGCGCATAGTATTCAGCGAACGTTCAGCGTGAGCCGCCCTCCGGAGCCGACAGCATAGGAGGGTTGGCTCCACGCTGTGGTTCGCTCCGCCATATCTCCACCTTTCCGGTGGTGTAGTTATGCCCTTCATTTCTTACTTCACGATATTCTCCGTCGCGATAGGCGAGAAGGTAACGCGTGTATTCGCCGCCACCCGCTCGCCCGCATCCCTCGATCCGAAGCCATCCATTTTCGCCTTTGCAAAGAATTATAGATCCCTGAATGCAGCCGATTGCCCGGAGATTGTCGCCGCGAGGTGTGAATATCTCGTAAAAAGATCCACCGCTGCCGCTGTATGCACGCATGCAGACGAATAATTCCGCTCTCCCATCGCCGTTGAGGTCAGCTGTCCGCACGTGAATCGTGTCAGGCAATTCATCCTCCGGCCAATGCTCTCTCAAGGTCTCCTTCATCGTTCCTGGGAGCGCTTTCACATCCAACGTTTTCTCATCAGTCAATTGGGCTGCACTGTGCTTTGGCCAGATGAAGTCGTCGGGAACTGGAAGCCAATCCTCTCCTTCCTCGGCGAGTAGAACGCCCGCGGCAAGAACTGTTATGGCTAGAAGTGAGCGCATCTTATGACCGAAAATCCCCATTGACCTATCCCTGCTTGCTTCTGGCATCCGAGGCTGCTCCGCAGCCGAAATGCCAGAAGTGCCGAAGGCACAGGGATGAGATGACTGGCTCATTAGCCATATTTGTTGATTTCTGTCTTCGCATCATGTCTTACCCGCAGGGGCTTCTCATAAGCTACTATAACGACTCCAATTCCCTGAAATGATACTTCTGCCTGTCGAAGTCTGTGCAATTGCGTGGTGTTTAAGCAGGCTGGTGTGAGAATTCGACAAAGATGTAATCCTTGATGCTCGACTGATACTGCGGGAGCAAGATTGTAAGTCATAATGTGACAACCACACTCTCTCTCCAAATCATAGCGCATCCGTGCAATCTCGCCACTTGGCAAATAGAAATGGCTGGTATCGAGCCGCAGTAAAATATCCGACGGTAGATGTTTCAAAAACGGTAACGCCACCAGAAATTCAGTGAACATCGCGGAAGGCATCCGTATTTTTCAACGTCCCCGATCACCTGCTACCACTTGCTTTTGGCACCAAAGCCTGCTCCGCAGGCGACGTGCCAAAACTGCCGCAGGCATGGGGACTCGCTGCGCCGGCCCGTTCGGCCATTTTTGTTTTCTCAGGCACGCTTGCGGACTTGCTAAGAATCCAAGCTGATTTGTGGGTTGTAAATCCAATCCGTGGATAGTAGGTTTCTGCTTGCGGCGCAGCCAGTAAAATAATCTTTGCTCGTGGCCCCAATCTCGCTTGTGTCAACCGGACGAGTTCGCGACCAATTCCCTTCCGCTGATAATTTGAGTCAACCGCCAGGTCAGATAAATAGCAACAATACTCAAAATCTGTTACGGAACGAGCAATGCCAACAAGTGTCTCATCGTCCCAGGCTGTGCATAAAAGATTTGCATGTCGCAACATGGCTTGCAGGCAATGACTATCATCCACCGGACGCCGCTCCGCCAAGGTAGAACGCCGCAACAGGTCCGCAAACTCCTCAGGACTAATTGACGCGGAAATCTCGTAGCGGATACTCATATTGTTGAACGTCTCCAGTAACCATACCGCTTCTGGCATCCGAGGCTGCTCCGCAGACGAAATGCCAGAAGTGCCGCAGGCATAGGGATTAGATTGACTGGCTCGTTAGCCATTCTGGATTTTCTGTTTAAGTTCACAAATAAAGCGTTCACGATCACACGGTGAAATCAATCGAAAACCCTTGTCCAACTCAATCTTTACCCGTTTGAGTGAAAGTGCAGGAGCACTTAAAGGGCAACTTGTCGGAACGGCATCTCTGATATTCTGCAATTCGATTCTCTCTCGCAGAACCCCACATCGAATAATCAAAAGCGTGTCAGTAAGAGTATATCGACATGGAATCGCGAGTGCGGCGAAAATCACAGCCATAAGAAGGCCGGTCGGAACAAGAATCATTCCCGCCAAATCGCCAAAGTAGAAACCCAGACCGATCAGTAGCAATGGAGATGCAACCAATACGAAGAGGATCCACAGATCAACCTTTGACGGATAGGTAGACTCGGGTGAGCGCATATCAACGTCCGCGATGACCGATCACCGCTTGCTTTCGGCATCCGTGCCTGCTCCGCAGGCGAAAGGCCAAAAGTGCCAAAGGCATGGTGATTCGGTCCATCGCCCTGTTGGCATTCTTGGATTCAAGAGGTAAGTGCGACAGAAAGAGGGATGAAATACCACCAACTGA
>CAYSKK010000003.1:0-356765 GCA_964431635.1 uncultured Chthoniobacter sp.
AACCTATGAAAAACCAATCTGCTTTCCACGAGGGTTCGATTCCCTTCACCCGCTCCCTTGACAAGCAGCAACTTACGCGGGTAGCTGGACAAGAGTCGGACTCCGCTTTTCATCAAGGTATCGAGAATTCAGAGTCCCTACCCGCTCATGGCATCCAAGCGCTCCAGATCAAAGAAGAAGAAACAGGCCGGTCCCAAGCCGGCGATCCGTTCAACCGCCCCGGAAACTCCGCCTTCCCCCCGGGCGAAAACGCTGGCATGGATTGGATTTTCTGCAGTCCTGCTCCTCTGCTGCGCCTGGGTCGCCACCCATGCGTATCTGGTGGACGCTGTCACGGTGCGATATTGCGCCATCGCCGACAAAGACATTCCTGTGGAAAAGCGGATGCCTGTTTTTCTTAGCGAAATTGCTTTCGACGGCTACACATGGAATCGCCACGCTGAGCACCTTGGGGAAAACGGCGAATGGCGTCTGCGTTACACCGATTTCGACAATGCGCCAAAAGGAAGAGAGCAAATCGCTTGGAACTCAGGGTTCGCTTGGTATCTCCGCGGTCTCGGGGAAATCTATCGCGCTATCAACGGCGATTCGCTCCGCAACAGCATATTCCGGATGTCCATTTGGGCAAACCCAATCATCCTCGTTCTTGCCCTCGGAATCTTTGCGCCCCTTGCTGCCCGGCGATTTGGACCGCTCTGCGGCACTGTCATCGCTATCGGCCTTGTCTCCGTCCCAACATTCTACGAGGGGTTCATGCCGGCTTACCCCGACCACCATGGATTGGTTGCATTTTCGATTCTTGGTATGATTTTCGGAATAGCGTGGGCGGGGGCCGGTTGGGTTCAGCGAGACGATGCTAAAGACTTCGCCTCAGCTCATTCACTAAAGCAGGCACGTCATGGCATGATTTTCTCGGCCATCTGCGGTGCCGCAGGACTCTGGATAAGCCCGTTCTCCGTTGCGGTTCCCGCTTTCGGGATCGGTATTGCCGTGATCACCGCTACCGCGGTTGCTTCATTGCAGAAGAAAAAACAATCACCTGTTTTCTACCATCCAGAACTCTGGGAAATCTGGGGAATCGTGACAGCGCTCGTTGGACTGGCATTTTATCTCCTTGAGTATTTCCCGTTTCATCTTCGCCTCGGACTCGAGGCAAACCATCCCGCTTATCTTCTCGCCTGGTATGCTGGCGGTGCTGGAATTTGTCATGTCACGCGCTGGCTCATGAGCACAGACCGGAAAACCTCCACATTTCCGGCTTTTCGTGTCTTTATCTACGCGCTTGCCTGCGCACTGATACCTCTTTCTGTCTTGATTTGGAAAGAGCGGGTTTATATACTTATGGATCCGTTCCAGCTTAGACTATCTGCTCAGATCGTCGAGACGCTTCCTTTACTGACGAGAATAAAGATGGGGAGCCTCACTTGGCAAATGGCCTTCGGCTGGTTTCCCCTCTTTCTCGCCGCCGCTTTTTTCCTTCAATTCGTATCCGCCGTCGGACGCGGAACCAAAGCCGTTCTCATCTTTCTTTCCATCCCGGTTTTCCTCATCACCGCGCTCCAGTTTTACCAGGTTCGTTGGGGAATGCTCTCGGGACCGCTCTATATCGCCCTGGCGGGGATCGTGACTCCGCAGATATGGCGGCTCATCCCGCGAACGCTTTGGGCCCGTCTTCTTGCCGCAGTACTGTTCGTCGGCGTGGCCTTTCTCTTCGTCGCTCCCTCTTTTGCAAACAACTTTTCCATCCCCTGGATGCAATACAGAAATAAGGAGACTATCTCGCCGACGCCCGGCCAGATGATGGCGCTTCTTCATCGCCAGATGGCGCGAGCGATCCTCGACAGTGCGAATGGAAAACCGGTCGTCCTCCTCAGCAGCCCGAACAGCTCATGCCTCCTCTCGGCCATTGGCGGATTCCGAACCATTGGCACGCTCTATTGGGACAATTTCGAGGGTCTCAAATCCGCCGCCACCGGACTCAATTCCCAATCCTCTGACGAAGCGCTCGCGTTCATGAAAGATCACGGCATAACCCACATCTCGCTCATGACCTGGGAAAACTTTATCGAACCGTATTTCCGGATGATCTACCCGAAGCCGGTTCCTGGAAAATCCTTCGAGAATTCTTTTGGAAAACGAGCCCTCGGAGACAAGCAGATTCCGCCATGGACACGGCCATTAATATTTCCCCCCAATTCTTTCACCAAGGCACTGAACCAACAGGTGTTGCTCCTGCAGGTTCTCCCAGATCAGAGCCTCGACGAGGCGAAGTTTCATCTCGCACGGTTCGTCAATGCAGTGGAAGGAAACCCCGTGCAGGCGGAGATGACATTTAAAGAAATTCTCGAGGAGTCACCAGACAGCAATCTGGTCCGTGTCGAGCTTGCCAACCTCTATGTGGAACAGCACCGGTATGATGAGGCTGTGGATCAGATGGAAAAAGCCCTGGCAATCGTGACTCCGGAGGTCCGAGCAAACTACGCGGGCCAGTTGGCAAACGCTCTCAAACAATCCGGACAGTGGGCCCAACTGAACAAGCTTCTGCGCTGGGCTGCGGAATTTCCAGATGCCACTCCCATGACATTGCAAAACACCGCATGGTTGCTTTCCACCAATCCCGATTCCTCGATCAGGGACCCCAAGTTCGCCCTCACCTGCTGCGAGCGTCTGGAAAAACTTCCCCACGATGTTCCCTCATTGTTCCTGACCCGCGCCGCCATCCTTGGTCATTCAGGCGATTTTTCACAAGCCATCGCTCTGGCAAAAGAAGCTGCTGCTAAATCTTCCGATCCTGAACTTAAGCGTGCCGCCTCAGACATGGTCGCGGCGTTCGAATCCGGCAAACCTTGGGCTCCCACCAAATAGGGAATACAGAGAGGCGGGTTGAGATGGGAGCGGACTATCGATGCCAGTGTCCGGGAGCGGCTCTTGAGTGGCATTTTTCAACGGCTTCGGCCACGGATTCCTGTAATGCGACGAACACATCCGAACCGGTGGTCAGGACCCCAAAAGCTGAGCAGATTTGAAAGAGAGTTCTGAGGTGATAAAACACCGAAGAACCAATGAAAAAGAGACACAGCTTTTGGGGTCCTGACCAAATTCACCGCCGGAAGGCCATGGTTTGCAATCCGAAGTAACACGACGAAAACGGGAACTTCCCGGCGCGATAAGAATTGGCCCGGATCCACAGATATGACAAAACATGAGATGAGGAAGTTAGCGGAAAGCCATTGAAAAGGCTTCCTCAAGATTGCTGCTTGAGGGGCGGGGAAGAAACCCAGTGTCGCAGCGGGAACGTTCGCACGTCAACCGACACGATTCGGGAGAGTTCGGCTGCAGAGTGGGCGCGCACTGGACCAGGGCGGGATCAAATCCCACGCGAACGGCGAGCCACCGAGCTGCATCCAGGTATGAAATCGAATCTGAGGCACTCAAATGAAAAACACCGGAGTATCCGCTGTTCACGACCTTCAAAATCCACGACGCAGTCGGGAAGAGAGCCAGTGGACTAAAGTGGAGGTTCGCATAAGCGCGGATTGGATTGCCCTGTCGGAGGGCTTTCTGCCATTTGACGAAGAGAGGAATGCCTGGCGACACAACCTTTGTGAGACGGATGACTAACGAACCGGGAATCTTCTCAAGGAGATGCCGCTCGACAGCAAGTTTCTGTCTTCCATATTCAGTCGTCGGGGCGGGCAGGTCATCCTCAGACGGGACCGCTGCATCAGGACCGAAAACCTGATTGCTGGAAAGGAAGGCGATTCGAGTTCCCCGTGCCGCCAGGAGGTCCGCCAAGGCGGAAATCCCGGTCACGTTGACCGCCCTGGATTTTTCCGGCTCCGCCTCGCAAGCGGCGAGACCGGTCATGGAGGCGCAGAACACGGCGGTTTCCACAGTCCCGGGAAGCCGCCAGCTATGGGGAGGCTCACTCAACTCCACAAAATACTGCGAGCCGGGTTGTCTGGAAGTGGCTGCGCATGCGATTCCGGAGCGATCAGCCGATTCAAGTATTGAGCGGCCGATCATGCTGTTTCCTCCAATGACAAGAATCATGGGAAACCCGGAATCACAGGGATTGGGTCAAAGACGACGCAACTCCTGCTGGACTCTTCCGGTCAGAACCGATCGCAAGAAGGTAGTGGGCCATCGGCGTAAAACCGGTGTGGACCACCTCGTCGTTCATCGAAAACAAAAACACATTGTGAAAAAAACCCTCCATGAGAGACCTTAATCCCGGCCCGTCCTTGCAGTTGACGTGTCCCTCCTTGCTGGGCAGGGATGCATATGCCTGGGAGTGGATTGAGGGACATCCAAGGATCAGAATACCATGAGGCAAGAGTGAGGCAGTGATGTTTTCTAAAAACGCCTGTTCGTTGCTCGGGTGGATATGCTCTATCACATCCAGGGCATACGCCGCATCAAAGGCCCCAGGATAGGGGCCCTGCAACATGTCGTGGACAGCGAGCTCGATAGACCACCGGGAATCCGCAACCTCGCGGGCATTCTCGATAAACAGGGGATCAAAATCTATGGCAGTGATCCGGGCGACCTCTTGCCGAACCAGTCTTGTGCCGAATGCGTCTGCACAACCGACCTCCAGCGCAGCCTCCTTGCCGGCAAGCATCTTTGAGACAAATTTATAGCGGGCAAGAACGAACGCAAGCCGTCGCGGGTCGTCACGCCAGACCTGCCCGCTCATCAGGCCGAAACGGGATTGTCCGTAATTTTCCCTGTCCAGCATGAACTGGTATTGTTTCTCCCGTGTGGAGGGCTGATCAGGAATGGCCATAGACAAATTTGGAAAATCTGCGGATAAGAATATTCAAAAGGGAATGGGCCACCGAGCAAAAGTTTCGAAAATTGATGGCCTTGGCCTTTCCCTTGCCTCGCTCGTGCCCGGTGACAGGAACTTCGATGAATGTCGCCCCCCGATCAAGAAGCCGGGTTATCAAATCAGCTTGGAATCCAAAACCGTGGGAGTTGGGCTGCCAGCGCATGACATCGCGTCTCTTCATGATCGGCAGGCCATTATAATAACGGATTGTGTAGCCGCTGATTAGATTCACTAACCTTGTAAACGCGGATGAAAGCAACTTTCTGGCAGGCGACTTTCCTTCCACATCGTCCGGGCGGTAAGATAGGATGATGTCGGCTTTGCCGATTTCGCGGAATACTTTCACCAGGGTTTCGACCGGTTCGACATTGTCACCGCACACAAGCCGGTAATATTCCCCCTGTCCCATGAATGCGGCCTCGGCAAAGTTTTCGCCGAGGCCCATGTTCTTTGGGTTCACATGCAGTCGGATCGGCATCTCCGGGTGGGCGCGCATGTAATTCCGGACAACCTGCACCGAACCATCGGATGACGCATCGTCAATGATGAGGATCTCATAAGAAATCCCAACCTCGGCACAAGCCGCACGCACAACATCAAGCGTGCCGGCGATATTCTCGACTTCATTGTAGCACGCAACGAACAGGGTGATGAGTGGGGAGGAAATGGAGAATGAAGAATGCAAAATGGAGAAAAGCGTTGTTTAAATTTGAGAAATTCTCCGCGCGAAATTCTATTTTCTCACTCTTCGTTCATTCTCAGCAGCACGCGTGCAGCCTCGCCGGAGCGGAGGGCGGCGATGGCTTCGTTGACTTCCTCCAGGGGGAATGTGTGGGTGACGAGGCCTGCGAGCCGCATGCGACCATTCCTGACAAGATTGACGAGGCGGGGAATCTCGATATCAGGAGAAACGCTGCCTCCGTGGGAGCCTTTGAGGATTTTTTTGAAATGGAGCGGCAGGGTGTAAATCGAAACATTGTCGCCTTTGCGGGGCACACCGACGAGGATCGTGCGTCCGTCCGCATGCGTGAGGTTGTAGGCGAGTTCGATCACGCGCGCACTTCCCGTTGTATCCACCACAACATCCGCCCCGCCAGGCCCGACGATTTCGCGGATTTTTTCAGCCAGCGCATCGCCTTCGGTGCGGGAATTCAACGAGTGCGTCAGCCCCCACTCGCGCGCCATGGAAAGCTTGTTGTCAAAGAGATCCACGCCGACAACGGGGTTGGCGGAGACCATGCGGGCCGCCTGGGCGATATTGAGTCCAACGCCGCCCACTCCGAAAATCACGACGCTCTGGCCGATTTTCACCTGTGCGTCATTGTTGATCACCCCGACAGCGGTCGTCACCGCGCAGCCAAGAAGCGGCGCGAGACGGAGGTCGAAATCCTGCGGAATAAGGGTGAGGCGGTTTTCGGAAATGATGGCTTCGTCGTTGAACGTGGTGACCCATCCGGCGTTGACCATTCGTCCATTCCAGCGGTATTTCGGCGGCTCGCACTGGAGGCCGCCGCTCTGACGCCAGTGAAGGACCACATGGTCACCGGGCTTGACCCGCTTCACCCCCTCGCCGACGGCCAGCACGGTCCCGGAACCCTCGTGTCCGAGCAGGTGCGGAAGAAATTTATCCTCTCCCTTGGCCGCCTCGATCTCGTTAAGCTGGGCGCCGCAGATCCCGCTGTAGTGGACGCGGATATGGACCTGGCCGAAGGCGAGCCGGTCCGGCATTTCGAGCTCGGCAATCTCCAGCGGGGACTTTGTCTGGGTGAGGATGGCGGCTTTCACTCGAAATAGATGAACTCGTAATCGCCGGTGTAGCCGAAGTGGTTGTAGAGCCAGATCCACTCGGCGGTGTCGAAGAAGGATTCGCAGGTGAGCGCCCAGCACTGGAGGTTGAAAAGCTCGAGCTCGCTGCGGTAGCTCTCAAGCATGATATAGCCCTGCTTTCCGACGCGCTGGATTTCGGACAGCGCGGTCTTGAGCTCAAAGATCCGCAGGTTGTGGAGCGCACCGAGCGAGATCACGAGGTCGAAGGACTTGTCTCCGAACGGATACGGATCCTGTGCCCGGTAGTTGAAAAACGTGGCCTTGCATTTCGGCAGCGTGCTCGCCAGTCCATGCTTCGAAACGTCGAACCCGACGAGTTCCAGCCCGGGTTCGATGAGTTGCATTTCGTGGAGAAGGAATCCCTTGCCACAGCCAACATCCAGCACTTGCGATCCGGCCTTGAGGCCATAGGTGTCGATGAGACTCTGGGCGACCGGCTTCCATCGGCCCGGGAGGTATTTGTATCCCCCGTATCCGAACCGGCGGTCGCCATCCCAGTAGTCAGCCTCGTATTCCTTGGCCTTGAGCATGCAGTTGACCTTGTCATCCACCATTCGGGCGAGCACATCGCGGGCGGTGGCTTTGTGAAGGGGGGTGACAAAACTCCGGAGGTGTCCCATGGGGGAAGAGAGTGAAAGGGAAAATGAAAAGAGGAAAGTGAAAACTGCGTCACTCCCGCTGAGCCTGCATCCGTTCTGATGCCCTCCCGGCCATAACGCGCGCGCGCTGAAGGTGGGCTTCAGGGGAACGGTCCGGTCTGGAATCGGAAAACCCGCGGCCTGGGAGAAATCCATTCAGGCAGATGCAGGCCCATTTGAGCTGGTAAAGGGGCTCAAGCAGATCAAGTCTGCGGAGCAGGGAGGGGCGCTCCGAAACGACGGTAACAACGCGGCTGCGGAAGGCCTGCGCCAGATCATCCGGGAGAATCCGGTCGGGTTGGTTGCAAAAGTCGATGATCGTTTTCGCCGGGTCGTCCCACCCCGCATATTCGAAATCAAGAAATCGCAATCTTCCCCCCGGTTCGCGCAGGGCATTGTGAAACCCAAAGTCGGAGGGGGAAAGACAGCGCTCCTGCACCGGGAGAACGTTCGCCAACTCCCGGTCCGCGCACGAACGGATGCGTTTCTCGATGCGGCACCAGAGCGGGACGAGCACGGTTTTCACGAAATCCACGGCTGCGGCATGATCGGGGTCATCCGGCGTGATGGCTTCCAGTCGGTTCACCCGGCCGGAGACAACCTCCAGATGTTCCTCCAGCGAAAGGCAGCCCTCGGAAACCAGAGGCAGCGAGCCCGCTCGATCGCGCCCGGCGTTGATCCGGAGAAAAAAGTCCGCGGCGGATTCGATGTCTGAGAGCGTGACATCCGGAACAGGATTTCCATCGATAAACTCCAGAAGCGCGCTGCGCTCCGCGGAAGATATCGCCAAGGGAGCGGGAGCGGCAGCGCACCCGATCGAACGCAAATAACTTAAAAACGCCCACTCCTGCCCCAAACGGTCGCGGGAATCGTCCTTGCTCCAGAAATAGCGCTTGAGCAAAAACCTGCTCCCACCGCACTCCACTTTCCAGACTTGGTTGTTTCTTCCACCCGGAAGCGGAGTCACCGTGTCAGGGTGGGACAATCCGATCGAGCCAGCAAGGTCGGTTGCAACGCGGAGAGAGTCGAACAAGCCGGTCATCCTGCGTCTCCAAGAAGAAGATCTGCCGCTTCCTGCCATGAGGCCACGCGTGGTGTGGCAGACCAATTCGCATGCGAACCGGACGGATCGAAAAGGACGAAGAGCATCCGGGAAGGGTAACCGGGCGACCGGAAGACATCGGGCAGATCATCGATGAGAGCCCTGCAATTCGATGCGCCGATAGAAGCGACTTTGCCCTCCCGCGAATCATAAAAATTTACAGGAAGCCGATCACCGATGGGCAGTCCCTGCATTTCCATCCACCGCGTCGCCGCGATGCGCAGGTTCACACGCGGCCCGATGGCGGGGTATTCGGTTTTATGGCTGAAAACAGCCAACGGAATATCGGTCCTCAAGGCGAGGTGGATGAATTCCATGCATCCCGGAAAAAGTGTGGCGCTGGAAATCCCCTCACCGTAGGCGATGCCCTGCACCCGGGTCCAAAGGTCGTTTCCTCCGGCAGCCAGAGCCGCTGTTTTCACCGAGGATTTGTCAACCCGTGCGCCGTCCGCCGGCAGGCACCCGACCTCTGCAGCCGCCGCGCGAAACGCCTCGTCGTAGCAAATGATGGTATTGTCAAGATCGAGCGCGATCATCGGGGGTCTGCCAGCACGGAGGCAACTTTCGCCGCAATCCCGGCCGCATCGAGTCCACAGTGGATCCGGGCTTCCTTCTGCTCGCCGCAATCGTGCAAAAACTCATCGGGAATCCCGCATCGGACGACGCTGCGATTTCCAGTCGCGGAAAAAAATTCCGTCACCGCCGAGCCGAACCCGCCGAGAACCGAATGTTCCTCCAGAGTGAAAACCGGGGCCAGTGGCAGCGATGCCAGCACCGATTCGTCCAGCGGCTTGATGCTGGCGCAATTCCAAATTCCCGTGGAAATCCCGCCGGATTCCAGCATCCCGGCTGCCGCGATCGCTTCCGGCAGAAGGGTTCCGCACGAAAGCAGCGTGGCCTGAGCCCCCTCGCGAATCCTGTTCCACTTGGCCGCAACAAAGGGAATGGCCGGATCCGTCACCACAGGTTCCCCCTTCTTTCCGATCCTCAGGTAGGCGGGGGCCGACTGAGTGAAAACCCACCGCAAGGCGGAGCGGAGCTCCGGAGCGTCTGCAGGAGCGACAATGTTCATGCCCGGCAGAACCCGGAGTGCCGCAACATCCTCAAACGAGTGGTGCGTGGAGCCCAGCGATGCGTAGGAAATCCCCGACCCCGTGCCAACGATCGTCACCGGCATCCCGTGGTAACAGACATCCAGCTTGATCTGCTCCAGGCATCTCGTCGTCACGAACGGCGTGATCGTGTAGCACACCGGACGCAGACCGCACGATGCCATGCCGGCCGCCATCGACATCATGTTCGCCTCCGCAATCCCGCAGTTGTAAAACCGCCCGGGCATCGCGGCTTTGAACTTGTCGAACAGGCGGTTGCCGATGTCCCCGCTCAGCACGACCACCCTCGGGTCTTCAAGGGCGATCCTCAGGATTTCGTCGGAAAAGGCGTTGCGCATGGAGGAACAGTTTTAAGAATTAGGTTTTAAGTTGTTCTGATTTTCCAACCGAAAAAGTAAAATGGCTGGGATCCGAGTCAGGTCAGCCCGAGTTCGATTGCGGCGCGTTCCACCTCTTCCGCAGAAGGCGAGCGGTAGTGCCAGTTGTTGTCGTCCTCGATGAAGGAAGCCCCCCTCCCCTTGACGGTGCGGGCGATGATGGCTTTGGGCTTTCCATTCGCCGGGCTCCGCAGCGCTTCGATGACGGCCGGGATGTCGTGCCCGTCTACCTCGCACGCCTGCCACCCGAATGCCTCCCACTTCGCCGCAAGCGGTTCCATCTGCATGATCTCCCGGCTCCGGCCCGTGGCCTGCCACCCGTTAAAATCCACCAGGACAGTCAACGGGGCAATCTCCAGACGCGGAGCCAGCATCGCGGCTTCCCAGACGCTGCCCTCCTGGCACTCGCCGTCACTCATGATCACGAAAGTGGAATAGGGGATTCCGTTGATGGTCGATGCGAGAGCCATGCCAAGCCCCACTCCGAGACCATGTCCGAGGGAGCCGGTGGCCCATTCCACTCCCGGAACGCATCCGGGCGAGGGCTGCTCCGGAAGACCCGATCCCGGACGGTTGTAATCCGCCAGTTTTTCCCCCGGAAAAAACCCGCGCATCGCAAGGACCGCATAAAGAGCGCTCACCGCATGTCCCTTGCTGAAAATCAAACGGTCGCGGGCCGGGTCCTCCGGATGGGAGGGATCCACGCGCAGCACGTCCCAGTAGAGCGCCACGAGGAGATCGACGCAGGAAAGCGCACCTCCAAGATGGGCGGATTTCGCCTCGTGTGAAATCCGGATGAGGCGGTGCCGGATCCGGCGCGCGGCGAGGTCCATGGAATCGGCGGCACTTTTCATCGGGTCCACACCTCCACCCCCGCTGCCTCGGCAAGGGCGGTCTGCTCCGCGTCGAAGCTCAGAAACTTTTCCGCTCCGACCTCGAGGGCAATGGCGACATGGAAAAGATCCATGCCGCGGATGAGCAGGTTGCGCGAATGGTCCGCGCTCAGATCGTTCGCGGTGCGGACGGCGTCCGCCCAATCAAATTCCACATGCGGCCAGTAGCCGAGACGAACCTCGTTTTCCAGAGCCCTGATGAAAGCACTGGCGGGCTGCTTCGGTAGCGAACCCATGCGGTCAAGCTGCCGGAAGGCGTTGAAAACCTCGACTCTCTGCCAGGGGGTCCAAACGACGGCAACATTGGAAATGTCGTCAAAAAGTCCCACCGCCTGTTTGTGCTGTGAGTCACTGGTGTTCTTGTAAGCCACCCACCACGACGTGTCCGCATAGGCAGTCACTTTTTCAAGGAGCGCAGAAATGCGACCGAGTCGAACCCGGGTGGCGTCCCTGCATCGATGGCCAGCGATTCCGCCAGCGCACGCGTCATCTTCGGCCGTTCGCCATAGCGGGTCACCAGAAACTTCGGCTTCCCGTTTGCCGTGACAACGAGTTGACCGCCTTCAGGTAGATCGTCCACAACCTTCGAGCTGTGATAAAACTCGCGTGCGGTAACCGTTTTCATAACCGTCTAACGCTACGTTAAACGCTCCACCTGTCAAGCAAGGTGAATTTCCTGCATGCGCTTGATGTTGAAATAGAGAGGGTTGTTGAGCGGGTCGGTGGTTTTTCCGGAGCGGAAGGCATCCGTAAGTTCCCGGATGGCGTCCTCGATTGTGAATCGCGGCGTGAACCCGAGTTCCCGGACGATTTTTTCGGAGGAGATATGGTAGGAGCGGTTGTCGTTAGTCGGGGTGGTTTCAATTTCGACGTTGCCGCCGACAACCTCGCGGACCTTTTCCGCAATTTCCCCGAGCGCGAGATTCTGATACCCGGCGTTGAAAACTTTTCCGTCGATGAGGGCGGATGGAAAGGCGAGGCACTTCACGTAGAGTTCGGCGCAGTCGCGGACATGGAAATTCGGACGGAGCTGGCTGCCGCCGAAGACCGTGATCCTGCCTTTGTTGACGGCATGGTTGGTCAGGATGTTCACCGAGAGGTCGAGGCGGAGCCGGGGCGACCATCCGCAGACAGTGGCGGGACGCAGCGTCAGCGTGGTGAATCCGGGTCCGCGGCGCTTCTCAAGCTCGTCCTCGCACATGGCCTTGAATTTGGAATAGTCCGTGAGCGGCTCACGGGGCAAATCCTCGGTGACATTCGGCTCATCCTTCACGCCGTAGACGCTCGAGGAGGATGCATAGATGAATCGGCTGACGCCACTTTCCTTGGAAAGATCCACCAGTGGCATGAACGCATCATAATTGATCGAACGGCCGAGGGAGGGATCGAGTTCGAAGCTGGGATCGTTTGAGATGCAGGCAAGGTGGATCACCGCATCGCATCCGGCCAGCGCCCGGCGCAAAAGCGCCTGATCGCGCATGTCGCCCTTGAAAATCTCCAGCGCTCCGCGCTGCCCGGCAGGAATCCCGTCGAAGACATGCTCCCCGTAGATGAACAGATCGAGAACGCGGACGCGATGGCCGGCCTCAAGAAGAAGCGGAACCAGAACAGAGCCCACATAGCCGGCTCCGCCGGTGACAAGAACGGTATTGTTCATTGGGTATGACCGAGATGTTTAAACCAGTCCGCAGTTGCGGTGGCGATGGATTTTTCGTCCCAGAGCGGGGCATCCCGCCAATCATCGATGACTTCGAGCATCCGGGCTACCCCGGTCTCAAGGGAGACAGAAGGAGTCCAACCCGTCATCCCGGTCACCTTGGCTGTGTCGGCAAACGTGCAGTCGGGTTCGCCCGGACGGCGCGGGATATACGATTTTTCTCCGTCGAGCAATCCGACCAGACGGTTCACCGCATACGTCTGCCCGGAGCCGATGTTGAAAATTTCCCCGCTGATGTCCGAGTGCGCTGCAGCCAGAAATGCGGATGCCACATCCGAAACAAAAGTGAAGTCGCGGGTCTGGGATCCGTCGCCCACGACCGTAAAGGGCACGCCGGCGAGCTTCTGCCTCAAAAACACCCCGAAGACCGCCCCGTAGGCACCGGTGGTCCGGCTGCGGGGTCCATAAACATTGAACAGCCTGAGCGACAGCACGGGAAGCTGATACACCCGGTTCCAGTGCATCGCCATCTGCTCGCCAAGATATTTCGTCAGCGCATAGGGGTGCTCCGGATTGCAGGGAGCCGTCTCCGGCGTGGGATAAACGTCCGGGATACCGTAGCAGGTCGAGCTCGCGGTGTAGAGGAACCGGCGAACACCCAACTCCCGCGCAAGTTGCAGCGCCCGGAACGTTCCCTCGACATTGACCTGAAAGTAATCTTCGGGATTGACGATGGAGGGTACAAGATCCGCCCGCCCGGCCAGATGAAAAAACCAGTCAGCCGATTCACAGCCGAGCGCCGGGCGATCCATTCCGCGGATATCCCCCCGGACCAGGCGGAATTTCGGATGGGCCGACGCCTGGTCGAGATTTTTTTCGCGTCCGGTGCTCAGGTCATCCACCCCGACGACACTGTGCCCGTCGGCGAGAAGAGCGTCGGTGAGGTGGCTTCCGATAAATCCGGCCGCGCCGGTGACGATGCAGTTCATGTGCGTTAGAAATTCAACAGCGACATGGCGGCCTTCAGCAAGGCCGGTTTTGAAACCGGGTATTCGTTGCCGATGATATTGACCGCTTGTCCGCCTGCGAGCTGCCCGAGAAATGTTGCGACGGGCAGCGGAAGCCCCCGTCCCGCAGCCAGCCCCGCAAGCGAGAAGAATGCATCCCCCGCACCGACCGTGTCGGTCACGTCGGTCACCAGCGGCGGAATGTATGCCGGAGCGCTTCCGGGCGCGAGGCCGATCGTCATCACGCTGCCCCGCGTGAGCCACGCATACCTGGATCCGAACCGTCCCGCGATGAAGGCCAGTTCCTTTTCGCAGTCGGGCTCACGCTCCCCGCAGGCGAGCATGATCTCCTGGAGATCGAGGGAAAAGGCATCCGCCCGGCGGTATTGCCGGGTGATGATGTTAAACCCGTGGTTGTTGCTGTTGGTCTGGCAGTTCAACACCAGGAACGGCGCCTCCTCCTGAATGAGGTCGCGCAGCGCAGCATCCGTGAATCCATGGCCGAAATCGGCGAGGAGCACCAAATCGCACGCTTTCATCTCCGCTCGCACGGTGGCGATCAGCTTTTCCCGGGTGGTCGGAGAGGGAGCCGTTTCATTGATGTAGTTGATCGAAAAAAGTTTCGAGATTTCGTTTCCCTGCTGAAGGGGCTCCACGTAGCGTTTTTTCACAACGGTCGTGAAGTCGGGGTCCCGGACGATCGCATTCTCTCCCTCCGAGACCGCTCCGGTGAAAAGCTCGTCCACCCACGGCTCGGTCCCAAGAAGGCTGACAAAACGGACATTGTCGCAGAATTGTTTGACGTGCCTCAGGACGGCAAGGGCTCCTCCGAGATAGGTGTCCTGCTGCAAAAACCTTCCGGAAATCATCCGGTTCTTCGACGTCAATCCCTGCACTTTCAGATAGGCATACTGGTCGATGATCGTATCCCCGAGAACCAGGACGCGCAGGCTCCGGAAGCTTTCGACCATCTCCTGAAACTCCTTGATGGAAACCTGCCCGGACAGGTCCCTGCAGACAGATTTGATGGAATCCGGAAGATGGTCGAAGTGGTGGTTTAGAAGCTTGGTCGAACTGAACACGACCGAGCCGATATACTTGATCTCCCCGCCGTGGGCGCGGACCTCCGACACGTCATCACGGATGTTCCCCGTGACATCGTTGCTGGCATCCTCGTATTCCCTCCCCTTGCAATAGATGTCGGGCCGGACGAGCCGGATCGCCTCAACCGCCGCCGTGAAGGGAATCAAAATCACATAGTCCACACAGGAGATCGCAGCGAGCGTGCGGGCACGCAGATCGTCGTTGAAACACGGCCGGCCGGGCCCCTTGTTGACATGCTTCTCGTCGGTGATCGTCACCACGAGCACATCCCCCAGCGCCCTGGCCTCCTCGAGGTGGATGATGTGTCCGGGGTGGATGAGATCGAACGTCCCGTGGCATTGCACGATGCGGAGCCCCTGGCCGCGCAACGAATCCATCCGCGCGGATGCATCCTCATACTTGAGAATCTTTTCACTGGAAGCGGCGGGCGTCATGGGAAAGGCGGGAAACTCTATTTCCGGAAACTCATCCAGTAAAGATATTCCCGCGGGCGGCGGCGGCACGGCCAATTCACGAATAAGAAGAAAATTCACCACGAAGGCACGAAGACTCGAAGGTTTTTGAATCCCTCCTCTTTGTGTCTTGGTGCCTTTGTGTTGATCTGAAGCAGCCCGAAAAAATTCCGCGCGTATTCTCCGATGAGACCTAAAGAAGTCTGGTTCAGACGTTTGTTTCTTCACCTGCATTGGCCGTGCGGCGGCGGGAATCAAAAGGCCCGCAAAGTCCCGCTGGCAAGGCGCGGGGTGACCTGCTTTGATGCGTTCTGACTTATGACAGACTGGAAATCACTCACCCTGACCCTCGGCCACTCGCCGGACCCGGACGACGCCTTCATGTTCTATGCCATGGCAGCCGGGAAAATTGACATGCGCGGATACCGGTTTGAGCACATTTTGCAGGATATTCAGACGCTCAACGAACGGGCGACGCGCGGCGAGCTGCACATCACGGCAGTTTCGATCCATGCCCTGGCCTATTTGCTCGACCGCTATGCGCCGCTGCCGAGCGGAGCGAGCATGGGGGATGGATACGGCCCCATGTTTGTCACGCTGGATGCGTCGGCTGAATCGCTTCCGGATGACGACGCCAGGAAGGAATGGCTGCGAGGGAGGCGGATCGCCATTCCAGGGAGGATGACCAGCGCCTACCTGGCGGCCCAGCTGTTTTTGGGAAAGGACTTCCATCATGTGGTGGTGCCGTTCGATGAAATTTTTGACGCTGTCCGGAACGGAGCGGTGGACGCAGGGCTCATCATTCATGAGGGGCAACTGACTTATGCCCGTGACGGTTTTCATCTCGTCCGCGATCTGGGGGCCTGGTGGAAGGAGGGCACCGGGCTTCCCCTGCCCCTCGGTGGCAACGTCGTGCGAAAGGACATCCCTCCCGCGGTCCGCTCGGAGCTTTCGGACATCCTGCGGGAAAGCATCCGCTACGGGCTGGAGCACCGCCAGGCGGCGGTCGCACACAGCATGGCCCACGCCCGCGGCATGGACACACCGCTGGCCGACGAGTTTATCGGGATGTATGTCAACGACTACACGCTCGACTATGGAGACACCGGTCGGAATGCGATCCGGAAATTCCTCGGGGAAGCCGCCGGGCACGGGTTGATCCCCCCGGTGGAAGAGCTCGAATTTGTGGAATAGGATCTCCTATCGGCTTTCAGGCGAACCGGAAGGCGTCTTCACGACGCGTGCCGAGTGGGCGTCGAGCTTCGAAACAAGCCCGGCATTTTCCGGAGCAAGCTGGAGGGCTTTTTGCCAATAGAGAACCGCTTCGGCGGACTTGCCGAGCTTTTCGCAGGTATCACCGATATGTTCCAAAACCACGGAATCCGGCTCGGAGCTCAAACGCGCCGAAGCCGCCAGCAATTCATTTAGCGCGTCCTCATAGCGCCCCTGCCGGAAGAGCGTCCAACCGAGGCTGTCGAGATAGGCCCCGTTCTCAGGATCGGACGCCAGCGCCCGCCTCACCAACTGTTCGGCCTCCTCCAGATTTTCCCCCCGGTCCGCCCACATGTAACCGAGGTAGTTGCACGAGCGGGCGGAGTTTTCGGGATCGAGTTCGATGGATTTTTTCAGCAATTCCGCCGCTTTGACGAAGCGGCCGGCCTGCTCGGCGGCGACTCCGTAGCTGAAGAAAAAATCCGCGTCGAGAAATCCGGGGCGGAGGCGGGCGGCCTCGACAAGAATCCGCTCAAAAACCTTGATCGCCTCCTCATGACGTTTTACTCCGCTCAGCGCAAGAGCCTTGTAGAGCGAGAACTCGAGGACTCCCGGAAACTGCGTTTCGGCATCCCGGACCGTCTTGAGAGCCTCCTCACCGTTTCCGATACGCAGGCAGAGACGGATGACCTGGTCGTATCTTCGCGGATCCGGCGGCGCAACCAGCAAGGCTTGCCGCATATTGGAGAGCGCACGGGGAAGTTCGTTGGAGTTGAGATAAACTTCCGCGAGGCGGTCGTAAGCCCGGAAGTCCAGCGGATTGGCCTTGATGATTTCGTCGAGAACCCCGGCCGCCTCGGGCCATCTCTCCTTCTGAATCAAAAGGTCCGCCAGCTTCTCCCGCACCCCTTCAAGAGGGGGATTGCGGAGTTTCAGGGCGAGTTGGTAAAGCGGAATGGCCCGTTCCGGCTGGTCTGTCAGGGTAAAATACTCAGCCACGCGAACGAGCGACTCCGAGCGGTCGGCAGCCGCCTCCTGGGCACGATCGAGCAGGGACTTCACAATCGCGGACTCCGACTGGCTTCGGTCGCGAAGCTTCAAATCGGCCAAGTCCAGCCAGAAATCGGTCCCTGGACTTGTCCTCTTGAGGGCCTTGGAAAAAAGCCCGTCAATCCGTGAGTTCTGGCCGGTGGATTTGTAGATCTCGAACAGGATCTGGTATGGTGCCGGGTCATCCGGACAGGAGGCCAGTGCCTGGACTGCGAATTTTTCCGCGAGATCCGGCTTTTGAAGCTGCCGGAGGTAGATGCCCGCCAGAGCAACCGGGGGATCAACCCGCGCGGGCGAGGTTTTGGCCGCATCTTTGAGGACGGCGATCGCCTCGGGCAGTTCTCCTCGGCGCAGGTATTGGTGAGCGACATCCATCGCCAGATCCGTAAATGCAGGATCCAGAGACAACACTTCCCGCTTCGTGGCGAGCGCCCGATCCGGCCCCTGGGTCTCCTCCTCAAATATCGCCTGCAGATATCGGGCAACGGCGTTTGCCCTGCGCTCTGACTCCGCACTGAGCACCGGCTCTTTCAGCACAGGGGGAGCATCCCGGGGAATGAGATCCCCGTCCAGAGCCAGCATCGGTGAAAGCCAGAATATCGCGGAAGCCGCGCCTGCAAGCAGACGGATTCCGGAAGCACATCCTTCCATTACAGGGAAGGTCATAGACATGGAGTCATGTCTTGCATTGCCAGACTGCGGCGTCAATGCAGGCCCAGAGGTGGATCACCCACCCGAGAGTGCCGAAGCTGACAAACCAAACCACCCCCGCCCCCGCAAAAAACAGGAGCGCTGCCAAAAACCGTCCCTGCACCAACTGCCCCAGCCCCGGGAAAATCAGACTGCACAGCGCAGCGATGACGTTGCCAGCCGATCCGCGACCTGTGCTCATAAGGATAAATAATCCTCAATCCAGCCGCCGGTGCAAGTGATTACCGGGAACTTGTCCGAACCTCTCTGAAGATTATTTTGCAGATGCGGAACTGATTCGCGCCATCTGAGCGACTGCGAGACGGGCCACCACGGAGTCCGGAAACTCCGTTTGGATCGCCTCCAGCAGGGGTTTTGCCTCCTGGCGGTTAAACTCACGCAGCAGGATTTCCGCCTGGGCATACCGGGCAAACGGAGCGGCGTAGCTCTTCGGATACTTCTCGGCGACCTGTTGGAATGTCTCTGCGGCTTCGGCCGCTTTTCCCATCGCATCCTGATTTTGGCCCACCCCGAGCAGCGCTCCGCCCGCAAGGGGATGAGCCGGAAAGCTCTTCAGAAAGCTTCTAAACGCAGTTGTGGATTCCTCGATTTTTCCGGCATCACGCAGGGCGGAAGCCAGAAGCAACCCGGCATCCGCTGCCGGCATGGTTCCCGGGTATTTCCCGATCAGCGATTCGTAGGCTGCGGCATCCCTGGCTCCGGCAAGCGCTTCCTCGGCGGCGAGGTTGTTCATGGAGGAAGACACATACCAAGCCAGCGAGCCTCCTCCCAAAACAAGAACAGCGGCAGCCCAAAGCAGGATCTTCCGCTTGTGCTCGTGCCAGAAAAGCCCGGCGTCAATCGCGTCGCGCTCGACGATCTGGTCGTCTGTTGGAGTCTCGGCAGCCATCACCCTCCGACCTCCGCGCGGGCTTCCTCCGCAAGAGCGGTGCTGAGGTAGCGCTCACCGGTCGAGCAGGCGACGGTGACAATGAGTTTTCCGGCGTTCTCCGGACGCTTCGCGAATTCGACCGCCGCATGGACATTCGCCCCCGAACTGATCCCGGCAAGGATCCCCTCCTCCTTCGCCAGCCGGCGCGCCATGGCGAAAGCCTCGTCGTTACTGACCTGGATGCACTCGGCGATGAGAGGTTCTCCGGATGCGCTTTTGAGGTGAAGGTTGTTTGGAATAAATCCGGCGCCCGCCCCTTGGATTTTGTGGGGGCCGGGCTTGACCGGTTGTCCGGCCAGCGTCTGGGAAATGACCGGAGAATCCTTCGGCTCCACGGCAATCGCCTGAAAGGAAGCCTTCCTGGCCTTCAGGGCCTCCACGCAGCCGGTGATGGTCCCGCCCGTGCCAACCGCTGCGACAAGCACATCCACTTTTCCGTCGGTGTCCTCCCAGATTTCCTCGGCAGTTGTCTTGGAGTGAATGGCCGGATTTGCCGGGTTGTTGAACTGCTGGGGCATCCAGGCACCGGGCGTCTCGTTGACGATGGCCTCGGCACGCGCAATGGCACCCTTCATGCCTTCGGATCCCGGCGTGAGCACGAGCTTTGCCCCGAGCATGGCGAGAAGTGTCCGACGCTCGACGCTCATTGTCTCCGGCATGGTGAGAATGAGTTTGTATCCCTTGGCGGCCGCGACAAACGCGAGCGCGATCCCCGTGTTTCCGCTCGTCGGCTCGACGATGACGGTATCCGCCTTCAGGATCCCCTGCTTTTCGGCATCCTCGATCATGGCCGCGCCGATCCGGTCTTTCACGCTGCCGAGCGGATTGAAGAACTCGCACTTGAGCGCGATCGTCGCCGGCAGCCCGGCCGTGATCCGGTTGAGCTTGACCAAGGGGGTCCTGCCAACGGTTTCAACAATGTTGTTATAGATTTTACCCATAGGTGTGCCCGCGGAGCGGGAATGGGAATAACTACACAAGGCTCCCCGTGCCCGCAACTGAGAAATCAGGGGACTCAATCTTTCAGCGTCTCCCCGCTTTCGGCCTCCGCCTCGATCCGGTGTTCGAACTCCTCGACGGAAGCTTCCATGTCGCTGATGCGCGTGTGGTCAGATGTGCTCGAGCGGTAGAGCAGGTAAACCAGGCCGCCGACCAGGCTCCAGAAGACGGCCATGAGAAATCCGGAAATCGAAATCGACATGGCGATCTCCTTCGGTGTCCGGTAAAGTGCTCCGAGCAGCGTGATGAAGAGCCCCTCGCGCACACCGGCCCCCCCGAGGCTGATCGGAAGGGCCGTGACGGATGTCACGACCGGCATGACACAATAAATTCCGATCAGGCTGAGTCCCGCGGAAAATGCCTTTGCCGCGAAGTAAAAGGTCGAAAAAAACAGCAGATGGGCGGGGATGGAGAGGAGAAACGCCTTACCGACCGAACCGCCGGCCTTGGCATATTGGGAAAAGGCGGCCGCCGCCTCTGCAATTTTCGCATGCAGAGGCAGCCAGTGGGGCAGCCTTGTGGTCAGTTGAAAACGGTCAACGAGCCATGCTGCGATGATAAACCCGAGGGATCCTCCAAGAATGACCGCCACGGTGAGGACCCCCATCGGGGCGCATCTCATGAGATCACTCCATCGGGCAATGATGACCACGGCGGAAACCGCCGCGAGCGCAGCCACTCCAACGATGCGGTCGATGAAGACACTGAGCAGAGCCCCCGCTTTTTTTCCGGGAGCCTCGCGCATGATGAAAAAGATTTTAATGACGTCCCCGCCGGTCGAGCCCAGGAGGAAGAGATTGAAAAACATCCCCGAGAGCAAGATCCGCAGCGCCCTCCAGAAGGAAATCGTGATGTCCTGCACGCGGAGGAGGATGATCCACCGCTGGGTCTGGAGCAAAATCGCCAGGCCGAGCGCGCAGATGCCCGGGAGGAACCACCAGAGCCCGCCGTCGGTCTTCGCCTTGCCGATCGCCTCCAGCATCTTTCTGTTCTGCTCCGAATCCCGGAAAATCCACCACAGCAGGCCGGCTGTGATGAGAACCTGAACGATTGGAAGAAGAATTTTTTTCATTGGGAAAAATGGTGCGCCCAGCGCTCGACCGACGCGCGCAGATCTTCGACCGGCACACGCGGGGAGAGTTCAAATACCATCACGCAGGATTTTGGGAAGAGCGGAAGCAGGGACGGAAAATCGATTTCTCCGGAGAACGGGGGGGAATGGTCGCGGAACGGCCACCTCACATCGTGGACGTGGCAGCCCAGCGCGAGGGGCGCTGCGGTTTCCAACCATTGCCGGTGGTCCAGCAGCCCGAGATTGTGCTTGATCTGGGCATGCCCGAAGTCGTGCCAATACCCCGCATTCGCCGAATCGAGCCGCCTTAAAAACGTCACCAGTTCGCGCTCGGTCGGGACCGCCTCGTAATACTCGCGGTTTTCGATGCCGATCCGAACCCCCTTGGATCCAGCGTAGTCCACGATATCCGTCAGGCACTCCAGCACCCGCTGGAGGTAAATCTCGGCGACCCCCTCACGCCTCCGCACCGCATCGAGCTTGGCGGCCCCGTATTCGCGTCCGGGGGATTTCCCCTCTTCGACCATTTCGCGAAGCTGCCCGGTGAGATTGAGCGAGCGGATCCGCCCGCAGTGGATCACAACAAACGGCGCTTCGAGCCTTGCCGCCCAATCGATGGAGCCTCGGGTCAGGCGCACCGCACGCTCCCGGTCGGAATGGCGGTGGGAGGTGAATTCGTAGCAATCCGGATTGTCGGCAAGAACCTCGACGGGGGCCGGCAGAAAATTGTGGACGCTGCTGATTTGAAAGCGGTGCTTCTTGCGGGCTTCGAGCACTCCCTCAAGCTGGGTGGCCCGGAGCCCGTGCCCCAGTTCGATGCTGCGAAATCCCAGGCCGAGAATCTCCTCGACCATTTCACATCCCGACTTGTGCCGGGAGGCGTTCCAGCAGGTGGAAAGCGAAAGCGGGAAGATAGTTTTCAGTGGTTCAGTGGTTCAGTTTTCAGCGCGGAAAGTCTTCAGCTCGCAATGCTTCTCTGAATCACTGAAAACTGAACACTCTTTAAAGTCACCTCGCCCATGTGATCAGCCGGAGCTCGTGTTCCTGCGTGAGGTGCGGATGTGTCGGAACGACCCGGACATTGAGCCCGTAGCTTCCACTTTCGCTGGCTGGAACAAGGCCGCCGAACCGGTAGTTTCCGTCGTTCACATGCTTTTCGAGCGCAAGATCCGAGATCGTGGCGGATTGGATGGAGTAATTGTGGACCGACCCGTAGTAGGCCTGCACGCGGACATGCTCGGGATTGACCGCCCCCAGATGAACGAGCGCGCTGACCTTCATCTGCTCGCCAACAAAGAAAATCTCGTGGGCGACCTTTCCGTCCGGAATGTCGTAGCTGATGGAATAATCCTGGACCCGAACCTGCGGCCACTGGCCCCGGATGGCGGCTTTCCACTCGCTCAGGGCGACCGCATTGGCGCAATGATTTGCGCTCAGCGCGGTGATGGCGGCCGCCGCGGGTTCGTAGAGGCGCTCGTTGTATTCCGAGACCATCCGGTGGGTGTTGAAGACCGGAACCACCGTGCGCATGGATTCGCGCATCAACTGGATCCACGCGAGGGGCAAAACCCCGTCGGGCTTCGCGTAGTAGAGGGGGATGATCTGGTTTTCAAGAACGTGGAAAAGGCTCTGGATATCCACCTCGTCCTGCAGCGCCTCGGAGCCTCCGGTGATGTCGGCCCCGATCGCCCATCCGTTTTTCCCATTCCAGCTTTCGAGCCACCACCCGTCGAGCACGCTGAGATTCAGCCCCCCGTTTGGAGGGAGCTTCATCCCGCTCGTACCGCTTGCCTCGAGCGGGCGGAGCGGGTTGTTGAGCCAGAGGTCGACCCCCTGATAAAGCCTGCGCCCCACATTCGTGTCGTAGTCCTCGACGAACACGATCCGCCCCTGAAAGCGCGGATCCCTGGAATGCTTGTAAACCTCCTGGATAAGTTTCTTTCCCCCGTCGTCGGCAGGGTGGGATTTCCCGGCGAAGACAAACTGGACCGGGCGTTCATGGTTTGTGACCAGCTTCGCGAGGCGATCCAGGTCCCGGAACAGCAATGTTCCCCGCTTGTAAGTGGCGAAGCGCCGCGCGAATCCGATGGTCAGCACCTCGCTGTTCAGCAGTCGGTTCGCGTGGCGGACCTCCTCGGGAGATTCTCCGTTGCGCAGCCGCTGACGGTGGATCCTCTCGCGCAGAAAATCGATCGAGCGCTGCTTCAGGAGCTGGTGCAGATTCCAGAGGACTTCATCCGGGATGTCGATGACCCCGCGCCAGTAGTCGCTGTTCGACAGCTGGTCCTCCCAGTCGGCTCCCAGATACTTTGCGTAGAGATCGTGAAACTCCCCGGCTGCCCAGGTTTTGATGTGGACGCCGTTCGTGATGCTCGTGATCGGCACCTCGTTTTCCGGGACGTCCTTCCAAACATTTTTCCAAAGCCCGCGGCTCACCTCGCCGTGCAGCTTGCTCACGCCGTTGGCAAAGCGGCTGGTCCTCAGGGCAAGAACCGTCATGCTGAACGTGTTCTCGGGCTGGACCGTGACCTGCCCGAGCGCAAACAACTTTTCGAAAGGGATCCCCACCTGCGCCGGGTAGTCGAGGAAATACTTCGCCATCAACTCCGGCGAAAACGCGTCGTTCCCGGCCGGCACCGGCGTGTGGGTCGTGAAGACGCTGGATGAGGCAACGACCTGCAATGCCGAGCTGAAATCGAGGCCCTCGTTCCGGACATACTCCCGGATCCTCTCCAGCCCGAGAAAGGCGGAATGCCCCTCGTTCATGTGAAACACCTGCGGCGTGATTCCCATGGCCTGGAGGGCCCGGAACCCGCCCATTCCCAGCACGATCTCCTGCCGCAGGCGGAACTCCTGGTCTCCACCGTAGAGCTGCGCGGTGATGGCCTGGTCGGCAATCGAGTTCTCCGGCAGGAGCGTGTCAAGGAGGTAGAGGTTGATGCGGCCGACCGCCAGGCGCCAGACCTTCGCAAAAACCTCCCTGCCGAGCAGGGAGACCGACACCTTCAACGGAACCCCGTCGAGTTTGACCTCCTGAACGGGAAGATGATGAAAATTCTGGTTCAGGCTGACCGCCTCCTGCCAGCCCTCCCTGTTGATCTGCTGCTTGAAATAGCCGTCCCGGTAAAGAAGCCCGACGGCCACAAAGTTGAGATCGAGGTCGGATGCAGACTTGCAATGGTCGCCGGACAGGATCCCGAGGCCGCCGGAGTAGTTGGGAAACGACTCGTGAAACCCATACTCCGCGGAAAAATAGGCCACCGGATTCTGGAGAGGCGTCGATTCACTCCTCAGTTTTCCATAGGTATCCTTACGCTCCATGTAAGACCGGTATCGGGAGTAAACCTCTTTCAGATCCTTGAGAAAATGCTCATCGCCGGCCACCTCGGTCAACCGGGCCTGCCGACACATCTGCAGCATGCGAAGTGGATTATGGTTCGTCTCATCCCAGAGAGGAATATCCAGATAACGGAACAGACGGCGTGCGGACGGCTCCCAAGTCCACCAGAGATTGTAGACCATCTCGCGCATCGGTTCGAGCGCGGAGGGCAGCTTGGGGATGACGTTGAAAGTGATGATCTGTTCCATAAGAGGTTTATGACGACTACCACCTCATTCCGGGGTCGGCGAGCGGTGATTTTTTTGAGGAATCCGGGTCAGGAGGGCTGAAAATACTGGAGAAGTCAAAGAGGCATGAGCCTCCGGTCCGCCCGAAGTTCGCCCCTTGGATCAAAGCGCATTCATCGACACCTCTGCCGGCATCGTCACTTGGCTTGCGGCATGGGGGACGGCACATAAGGGACCCCCGTGCCATGGTCTCCCATATGGGCTTTCAACAGGGAGGCCTTGTTTTCCTCGGATGACTGATTGGGAATTGAGTCGCGCCACTTGTCCCATGCAGCTTCCAGCTCTCTGAGCACTTCCGGGTTCTTCTTCACGAGATTGTCCGCTTCCGTCCGGTCGCGTCCAATGTTGTAAAGTTCCCACGGCTGGCCGTCGACGGAGACAAGCTTCCATTGGTTGCGGCGATAGCTGCGATGATCAGCGAGGAAGCTCTTCAATTCAAAATCCCGGGTCTGCGCGCCATTTTTCCAAAGGCCGGAAAGATCGGTGCCCTCGATGTCCTCCGGACGTTTGGTTCCGCCCGCGAGCGCATGGAAGGTCGGGAGAAAATCGAAGACATGGACCGGGAGGGAGGAGAGGCTGCCAGGGGCATAGCCTCCGGTCGGATCATGCATGATCATCGGCGCGCAGATCCCCCCCTCGTGCTGGTTGCGCTTGTAGAGCCGGAACGGGGTGTTGGCGACATGGGCCCAGGCAGTTCCCATCTCCCACTTGGATTCCGGACCGCCGGGGAGGATCCCCGCTTCAACCAGCTCGTCGGGGTTGCCGTTGAACGGGTTCGCCCCGTTGTCGCTCACAAAGATGACCAGCGTGTTGTCCCACTCGCCGTTCTTCTTGAGCCATTCCAACAGGCGGCCGATATTTTGGTCCATCCGGTCGATCATCGCACAGTAGGTGGCCATCCGAAGATCCTCCATCCGCTTCTGGGAATCCGTCAACTCGTTCCAATGGGGCAGATTCTGCGGCCAGGGGGACAATTGGGAATCCGGCGGAATGAGGCCGAGTTTTTTGATCCGCTCGAACCGGCGCTCCTTGAAAACCTCCCAGCCTTCAAGAAATTTTCCCCGGTATTTTGAGATTTCCTCTTCCGGGGCCTGGAGAGGGGCATGCGGCGCATTGAAAGCCAGATAAAGGAAAAACGGCCTGCCGTCCTTTTGATCCCGGGCTTCCTTGAGAAAGCGGATTGCGAAATCGGTGAAGGCGTCGGTCGAGTAGAACCCCGTGGCGGGGATGTCAAACTTTTCGCGGCCGAGCAGGATCCGTCCCGAGCCGGTAAAGTAGTTGCATCCGCCTCCCTCCACCCCGAAAAACCGCTCGAACCCGCGGTCCATGGGATGGCGCGAAACATGCCACTTGCCAGCCATGAGCGTGTGATATCCCTGGTCGCGCAGGACCGCCGGCAGAAAGGTCTTGGCGCGCTCGGCCATGAACCCGATTTCTTTGGTGTTGTGGTGGCTGGTCATGATCCCGGTCCGGGTCGGCTCGCATTTCCCGCAATTGTAGAACTCCGTGAAGCGAACCCCTTCCTTCGCCAGCCTGTCGAGGTTCGGGGTCACCGCATCGCCGCCGTAGCAGCCGAGGTCGGAAAACCCGAGGTCGTCTGCCACAATCAGGACAATGTTGGGACGCTTGTTTGCGGAAACAGTCTCCGCCGTGAAGGCTGTGGACAAAGCGAGAAGTGCCGAAATAGCCGAAGCAATGGGGAGAATGCAGTGTTTCAAAATGGGAATTTTTCTTTCAAGGCGAGGTTAAGCCGACGCTGCGGGGGTGCCAGAAAATAACGAGGAAGTGACGTCATGACCGGGCGGTCAGCAGGTCTTCCACTTGATGCTGCACCCGACCGAGGGACGTTGATCTGCGGGCGGCGGAGATCCGGAGAGGAGAGCGGCAAGGGCATGCCGAAGATTGTCACCCGTCACCGGCCGGCCATTGCCGGGAGAACTGTCATCCATCCGTCCCCGATAGAACAGCCGGCCCGAGGCATCGTAGAGAAAGATGTCCGGAGTGCAGACTGCCCCGAACGCCCGCGCGGCGTCCTGGCTTTCGTCATACAGGACGGGAAAAGGCAACCTCAGCTCGCGCAGCCTCTCCGGCGCATCGTCGGGGTAGGCCACGGCATCGTTTGAGCAGATTCCAACGGTCCGGATTCCTTTCCGCCCGAACTCCTCGGCAATCCTGGAGAACTCGTCGCGCATGTGGACGACATACGGGCAGTGACGGCAGATGAACGCCACCAGGATTCCTGTGGATCCTGCAAAGCTGTCAGGCGCATAAACCCTGCCGTCGCTCACATCCGGAAGCTGAAAATCCGGGAGAGGAGTTCCTGAAGGCGTCATGGGAGAAGAGGTCGCAGCCATTCGACCACTGTGCCAAGTGCTGCGCCTTTCCGCAACCCCGCCCGGATGTTTTTCTTTTCCTGCCACGATCCGGGAGCTAAGTCAGAAAGGGACATCTATGTTCTCTCCCAAGATCTGGCTGCTGTCGCTGGCGTTGCTCCTGACCGGGTGTGCAACTCCCCGTCAGTTGGTGACAGACCCCGCCCCCTCCCCGCGGGCGGGAGATACGGAACAACTCCCTGCGCTCTTCCAACCCAAACCCGTTTCCATCCTTCTCGGAAAAGCCTCCTATTACTGGGAGCCGCAGAAAACCGCGAGCGGAGAGCGCTTCAACCCCCGGCAGTTCACCGCGGCGCACAAGTCCCTCCCCATGCATTCCGTGGTCCGCGTGGTGAACCTCAAGAACGGGAAAAGCGTGCTCGTCCGGATCAACGACCGGGGGCCGTATGTCCGCGGGCGCATCATCGACCTCAGCAAGGTTGCCGCCGAACGCATCGACATGGTGAAAGCCGGGGTCGTCCCCGTCCGTGTCGAAGTGCTGAAAAGAATCGACGTGATGGCCAAGCCCAACCGGAAGATCAAAAAAGCGAATTGAAGGGCGGGTTTTCCGCCGCCCGAAGAATATCAGAAAATCTCTTTTCTTGCCGGCCCGGGTGAATAGATTGACGGTCCATGTTCAGCCGGCTCTCAGACAAACTTCAGGACGTTTTCAAGGATCTTCGCGGGCACGGGAAGATCAGCGAGACAAACGTCAGCGACGCCCTGCGCGAGATCCGGATGGCCCTCCTCGACGCCGACGTCCACTACCAGGTCGCCAAGGACTTCATCGCGCGCGTCAAGGAAAAGGCGCTGGGCGAAGAGGTTCTCCGGAGCGTGACACCCGGTCAGCAGATCGTTAAAATTTTTCACGAGGAACTGTGCAGCCTGCTCGGCGGTGATGCGGCGCCTCTGGACCTTTCGAAACCTGCGCGCATCCTCATGGTCGGGCTCAACGGTGCGGGAAAAACAACCTCATCCGCCAAGCTCGCCCGCTGGCTCAAGTCTCAGGGCAGGTCCCCCCTGCTGGTGGCCGCCGACCTCTACCGTCCAGCCGCCATCGAGCAGCTCGCCATCCTCGGCGGGCAGGTTGACGTTCCGGTTTTCCGCCCGGATGCCGGGGAGACCGATGTTCTGCGCTCGTCAAAAAAGGCCCTGGAGTGGTGCGATGCCACCGGCGGCAACGTCCAGATCTTCGACACCGCCGGACGTCAGGAAATCGACGAACCGCTGGTGCAGGAACTCCGCCGGCTCCGCGACTTTCTCCAGCCGCAGGAAGTCCTCCTGGTCTGCGACGCCGCCACCGGCCAGCAGGCGGTCAGCGTCGCCGAGCACTTCCACTCCGCCCTCGGGCTCACCGGGATTGTCCTGACAAAGCTCGACGGCGACGCCCGGGGAGGAGCCGCCCTCTCGCTCCGCTCGGTCACCGGACGTCCGATCAAATTCGCGGGCGTCGGGGAAAAGCTGGACCAGTTCGAGCCATTTTATCCCGACCGCCTCGCGGGACGCATCCTCGGCATGGGAGACGTCGTCAGCCTTGTCGAGAAAGCGGCGGAGGCCGTCACCGAAGAGGATGCCCGCCGGATGGAGCAAAAACTCCGGACCGCCAGCTTCGACCTCGAGGACTTTCTCCAGCAGTTCAAAATGATCCGGCGCATGGGACCCCTCGAAAATGTTCTTGGCATGATCCCCGGGATGGATAAGTTAAAAGATTCCTCGATTGACGAGAAGCAACTGAAGCGGGTGGAGGCGATCGTGCTTTCCATGACGCCGCAGGAGCGTGCGCGGCCGGATATCCTGAACGCGCGACGCCGCCAGCGGGTCGCCCGGGGCAGCGGCACCACCGTCACCGAGGTGAACAACCTCATCCTGCGCTTCAACCAGATGCGCAAGATGATGAAAAAGGCGGGCCAGATGAAAAAAATGATGGCCCGCGCTGGAAAAAACTTCGGCCTTCAGGTCCCCGGCGGGTTCTGAGGCGGAAGCGGATTCCGGAGAGGGCACTCCCTCAACTGAAAACTGAACACTGAAAACCGAAAACTTTATTCCATGGCCGTAGCAATCCGACTCCGCCGCGAAGGCGCCAAAAACAGTCCTTATTACAAAATCGTCGTCGCCGACCAGCGCCGCGCCCGCGATGGCAAATTCATCGAAATCATCGGCACATACGATCCGAAGAAGGAAGGCGAGAACTTCTCGATCCAGCTCGACCGCGCGGATTACTGGGTCGGCGTGGGCGCCCGTCCGTCCCAGACGGTCGGCAGCATCATGACAAAGGCGCGCAAAAAGCTCGCGGCCTGATTTTTCCGCCATGGAAGAATTTCTGCGTTACGTGATCGGTTCACTCGTCGAATTTCCCGACGAGGTCGTCTTCACAAAGACCGAATCTCCGGAACGCATCATCTTCCATGTCGCCATGCGGAAGACCGACCTGCCGAGAATCATCGGCAAGGGCGGTCACACGATCCAGGCTCTCCGCACGCTCTTGAATGCCGCCGCCCAGAGGCGCGGCACCAAAGCCTCACTGGAAATCATCGAATGAAACGTCTCCCTGCCGCGGTGGCCGTTGCAGCCGTCCTCATCTTCATGCAGTCCGGCTGCGAACGTCACGCCGCAGCGGAAACCGTTCCCGGCTTTGCGGAAAAACTCGCGGATAAGAACGCCACCCAGGAAACCCAGGCCCGCACCCCGGTAAAGGTCAATCCCGATTCCCCGGCCTTTTTCCCACAGGGGCAGTAGAAAGCAAACTCTTCCGGCTCAGTTTTCGGCAGGGGATGATCCCCACGCGAACGCGTTTCCCCGCTCTGTCGCAGAAATCAGTTGGGACGGATTGGCACCCGGAGCACACGCCCCATGCGCCGAAACTTGCAGTGAATTTGCCATGCTTTGTCTCTCAAGCCTGCCCGGCCGGCTGCTCATGGCCCCAAGAATCTCCCGTTTTGATTGACATGAATCAACAGTTTCGGCACTGAAAACAGAATGTTGCGAGCGACGGGATACCCATTGTTATTTCTGGCGATGTTTTCCATCGCCGGCGGGCATTGGGCCGTCTTGCAGAGCGTGGCATGGACCGGGATGCTCATCGAGTATTCGCAGAGCACCTCCCTCAGAGTCGCCGTCATCAAGACCTTCGGGGGAAAAGCTCCGTGCCAGATGTGCCGCACGATTGAAGAAAGCCGGCAGAAAGAAACCAAGCTCCCCGCAACCCTCAAGGCGGACAAGAAGTGCGATAAGTTTTTCTCCGCCCCGGTGGCATTCCTTGACGTTCCTGCACCCGTCCCATTTTCCTACCCCCCTGTTTCTGATGAGTCCGCGTCCTCGCGGGCTTCCTCGCCCCCTGCGCCAGTCCCCCTGGCGGCTTAAGCGCTCAGTCAACGCGTAGCATGGGCATCCCCCCATGTGGCTCTGGTATGGAGACATTCCCGTGCCCCATCAACCGCGCGGAGAATCCGGTCCGAATTATGGACCCTGCTTCGGAATTCTCCGGAGAGGCACCAAACAAACCCCGCCGCACCCGCATCGGGGGCATCTCCCTGCGCATGAAGCAAGAAAATCCACTTTATGAAACACACATTTCTTATCAGCACATTTGCGACAGCCATCGCGCTTTCGCACCTCCATGCCGGACTCATCACCGCAGTTCCGGGTCCGGATGATCAGGGGGGGATGAAGATGCCCATGGTGACAATCACCGGGGCCGACAACAACACGGACCCGACAAGCGGAGCCCTGTCGATCAGCTTCAACCCCGGTGCCACTCCCGTGCTCAGTTCGCTGGAAACCTGGAGTCCGGGCAGCTGGTTCACAGACACCGCTGCATGGCGGAGTGACATCGGGTCACCTGCGGGAGTCGGAGGCACCCCGCCAGCCAACGCCGGCAACGGAGACCTCTTCAACAACCAATACGGCTTCATGTTCATGGCGATGCCGATGATGGGCATGGCGAATCTGCCGACTGGAAAATCGCTCGGCATCCAGCTGACGGCGGCATCCACCTCCCTCCTGGAGTCCTACAACTACGTAAACGCGCAGAACCGCTGGGATCAGGTTTTCCCGACGATCGGCTCCCAGGTGCTGTGGAACGGATCGATGTGGCACAACTACTTCACCCTGCCATCCTCAGCCCTGCCTGGAACGTATTCGGCGACGTTCGAGATCTTTATCGCAAACACCGCATTCACGGGAACAACTGGATTTGCACAGTATGACGCCGCCGCCCTTGCCGCCACGAAGGACACAAACTTCACCTCCGCATCGGTGAGCTATTCCTGGACGGTTGTGCCGGAACCCTCCGCCTGCGCGCTTCTCGGACTGGGTGTTTTTGCACTCGCAACCCTTCGCCGCGGGCGGATATCGCGTCCATCACGTGGGTAAGTTGTCAAATCGACAGGCCCCCAGGGGACTCGCGTTTACGCTTGTCGAAGTTCTGGCGGTCACAGCCATCGTCGCGGTGCTCGCGGCGGTGGCTGTCCCGACAATCAGCGCCTCCCGCGCCGGAAGCCAAGGGGCAGCCTGCTCATCAAAACTGCGCGCCCTGGCAATGGGAATCTCCCTTTATGCACTCGATCACGACGGCGAATTTCCGCGGAGCTTCCACAGCGCGGGAACCCACCGGGAGCCCGGCTGGGCGGCGTCGATCGCGACATATCTGGGCGCCCCGCCCACGGATTCCCTTGCCGGGTGGAAGCCTGTTTTCAACCAATACTACCGCTGTCCGGCAGACCCCTCCTCGGATCCGACCGTTTACAGTTACGGAATGAACGTCTTCTTCGAACTCACCCCCGACGGCGATGATTACGCGGGGAGCCCCGCAACATGGCGGCGGGCTTCCCAGGTTCCGTCTCCTTCAAAGACAATCCTTCTGGGAGAGACCCGCCCGATTCCCTTCGGGGACCATTTCATGTGCCACCAATGGACGGGAACCCAGGCGGCCCGCAATGCCGTGGCATGGGATCGCCACTTGAAAAAATCGAACTTCCTCTTCGTGGACGGCCACGTTGAGTCGGCACCGGTTGAAGCAACCTTCAACCCTCTGTCGGGAATCAATCTCTGGAACCCGTCACTCGCAAAGTAAATCATCCCCCCGTTCCGGAAAAATTCGGCCCCTTCCCCCGGATCTCCCAAAGCTTGGCTTTTCTCGTCGAACCAGAGGGCGCCGGCCTCTCAAAAAAATGCTTTTCTGAAAAAATGCGCTGCCGGGGATCAAAATTGGCACGAAGCCTGCTGCAACGAACTTGTTCTGGGGGGAACAGCAGGCCACTGCAGCATTCGTTGCAGTGGCCTGCAACTTTTCCAGTCACCAAAGGGCCGGATCAATGTCCGCCGGGTCGGTGGAACTCCTGCTCTATGGCAGCAATCAAGGCCTTGAGCGCGGAACCGGCTTCCGGGAGGAGATTTTTCAGAAGCTCCAGATCCCCGGCCTTTCCGGCATCCTGCATTTGTGCCGCGATCCGGCTGAATTCCACCCCTCCCATGTTCGCGCTGGAGCCCTTGAGAGTATGGGCGAATTTTCCGGCAGCGGCGGCGTCTCCCGCGGTGAGCGCGGATTCGAGTTGGGCGAAAAGCGGAGGGGTGTCGGCAAGAAACGCTTCCGCAATCTCCGCCGCAAGTTCGCGATCGCCCATCGTTCGCTCAAGGAACCCCTCCAGGTCAAAAGCTTTTTCCGGCTCATCCGGATGGGGTTGGGGAACGGCTTGCTGCGCAGCATCGCCGATATGCGACCCCTTCGGTCCCCAGCGCTCGAGGGCGGCCGCAAGCTCTCGGGGATTCACAGGCTTGGAAAGATAGTCGTTCATTCCGGCTCCGAGGCAAAGCTCCCGGTCTCCCTTCATGGCGTGCGCCGTGATGGCAATGACGGGGATTCCGTGATTCCTGACACCCGAGTCCGGAAAACGAATGGTCCGGGTGGCATCAAAGCCGTCCATGACCGGCATTTGACAATCCATCAGCACGATGTCGTAAGGGATGCGCTTGAGCGCCTCGACCGCCTCCCGTCCGTTGCCCACCGCTTCGGCAGTGTGCCCGAGCTTCTCCAGCATCTTGATGGCGACAATCTGGTTCGTCGTGTTATCCTCCGCGACCAGAACCCGGAGTTTCCTTCGACTTGTTTCGGCCACTGTGTGACGGGTGATCAGATGGTGGTCGGCGCCCGTGGCCTCTTCCCGGCCCAGGACAAGGGCCAGGCACTTCCGCAGGAGGCCGGGACGGATGGGCTTGGGCAGATAGCCCGAAAACCCGACCCCGGCCAGCCGCTCGGCATCACCGCGCTTGCCTAGAGATGTCAGCATCACAAGCCGGGCCGATTTGATTTCCTCATCCGCTTTGATCTGCCTTCCGAGTTCCGCACCATCCATGCCGGGCATGTGCATGTCGGAGAGAACCGCCGCATAGGGGTCCCCTTCGCGCGCGGCCTGCCTGAGCATCGCCAGCGCCGTTACCGCGTCCGGGGCCTCACTGTACCGGCACCCCCAGCGGGTCAAAAGCCTCGCCATGAGAACACGGTTCGTCTTGAAATCATCTGCGACAAGCACCCGGACCCCGGAAAGATCCGCCTCGTGGGGCGGGGGTTCCTCGGCATCGGCAGACGACTTCTCGAACTCCGCCGTGAAAAAAAATGTGGCTCCCCTGCCCGCTTCGCTCGAGACGCCGATTTTTCCCCGAAAAAGATGGACGAGCTGGCGGCAGATGGCGAGTCCGAGGCCGGTCCCGCCGAACTCTCTTGTCGTGGACGTATCCGCCTGGGTGAACTTGGAAAAGATGGAGGTCTGCTTGTCTGCGGGAATGCCGATCCCGGTGTCGGTGACGCTGAACCGCAGGGTGACGGAAGTATCCGTTTGTCCGATGCGGTCCACATGAACAGAAACTCCTCCCGTCACAGTGAACTTGATCGCGTTGCCGATCAGGTTGAAGAGAATCTGCCTCAGGCGCCCCGGATCCCCCTTCAAAAACCTCGGCACGTCGTCCGCGACGATACAGGCGGTGTCGAGCCCCTTCTCCTGGGCCTTGAACGCAAGGATCTCGACCGTGTCGTCCAAAGTCGAACGGAGGTCGAAGTCCAGGTTCTCGAGAACGAGCTGCCCGGCTTCCACCTTCGAAAAATCGAGGATGTCGTTGATGAGCGAAAGAAGGGTGTCGCCGCAGGATTGAATCGCAAGAGCGTATTCCATCTGCTCCGCCCCGAGCCCGCTCTCGATGAGAAGGTCGGTCATGCCGATGACTCCGTTCATTGGCGTCCGGATCTCGTGGCTCATGTTCGCGAGAAACTCGCTCTTCGCCCGGTTCGCCGACTCGGCTTTCTCGGCGAGTTCGCGGGAACGCGCGAGGGAATCCTTGAGCTGGGCATTCGACACCCTCAGGCGGTTCTCGGTCGTCTTGAGGTTGGTCACATCGCGCGTGATGCCCATGAGCCCGATGATCTTTCCCGAGGAGTCGCGGAAGGGGACCTTGGTGGTGGAATACCATCGTGTCTTGCCGTCGGGTATCACCTCCTGCTCCTCAATGCCAATGAGAGCCTCTCCGGTTTCGATGACGAACCTGTCATCTGCAAGAGATTTGTTTGCGGCCTCATGCGGCCCCAGCTCCATGTCCGTCCGGCCGATCACCTCCTCCGCGCCCTTTCTGCCAAAACCGCGGACAACCGCATCGTTCACCTTGAGAAAGCGATACCGGGTGTCCTTGAAGTAAACCTTGTCCGGGATTGCCTCAATCAACTCGCTGAGCAGGCTGCTTTCGCTCGCGGCCCGTTCCTCCGCGCGTCGACGCTCGGTGATGTCCTCCTTCACCGCGAGAAAATGCGTGATCTCCCCGCCCTCGTACCGGACCGGATAGATCATGACCGATTCGATGAAGATTTCACCGTTTTTCCGCCTGTTCTCGATTTCCCCGCTCCACTCCTCGCCCGAGGTGATTTTCCGCCACATCTCGGCGTAAAATTCCTTCGACTGCCGGCCGGACTTCAGGATGCGCGGGTTCTGGCCGATCGTTTCCTCAAGCGTGTATCCTGTCACCGCGAGAAACTTCGGATTGACGTATTCGATGGTGCCGGAAATGTTCGTGATGATGATCGAAGCGGTGCTCTGCTCGACCGCACGGGAGAGCAGGATGAGTTTTTCCTGCGCCTGATGCTCGGCCTCCTGCGCCCGGCGCCGCTCCAGCGCGTTCTTCACCGCAAACGGCAGGTGCTCCAGATTCTGCTTGAGCACGTAGTCGTCCGCCCCGGCTCTGATGCAAAAGACCGCCGCCTCGTCCTTCAGTGCGGCCGTATGGAGGATGAACGGAACCCGGGGGCAGCTCTTTTTGCACAGTCTGAGGGCGCTGAGTCCGTCGTAGTCGGGCAATGCGTAGTCCGAGATGATGACATCCGGAAGAAATTCCCCGAGCGCGGACTCAAGGCCCTCGGCGTTCTGCACGCATTGGGAAACAAATTCGACGCGTTCGTGCCGCAGCGTGTGCTCGGCAAGCTTCACGTCAGCCGGACTGTCTTCGATGAATAAAATTCGGAGCGCTTGGCCGCTGCTTTCCTGCATGGCTCAGGTTCCTGTAGCTTCGTTGACGAACGGAAAAAGCCAAGGGGTCACGCTCCGCCAGACCCGCGCAAAAACAAAAACGCCGGGCATCCATTTTCGAGGATCGGAAAAGTCCGGCTGGTTATCTGGCGGGGTGTTCATGAAGTTCGCGCGACAGCCCCTCTGGGTATTGCGCTGTTGCAGTTTGAGCTTCTAACCCAGATCGCGCCTCGCGAAAAGCGAATTATGCGGCGCGGCATCCCCTTCCGCTCTTGCAGGGGACAGGCCTTTTCCCTCGCTTTGCCCGGCTGTCTGTCGTAGGAATATGTTCATGAGATCCTCCTCGAATCTCTTCCCCCGGCGACCTCCGGAAAAAGTTGCGAGGCATGTCCGCCGGGGCCGGGGAGTTCGGACCCTTTGCGCATTGGCGATGGCTTTCGGAATTCTGGCCGGATACGGACGGGCACCGGAAGGCCCTCAATACGGTCCCAGGCCTTCCTCTCCGAATGTTTCCGTCCAGCGGTTTGCCGTGCATCCCCTGCACAATCCGGCCAAGCTGCTCGCGGCGTATCAGCCGCTCATGGATTACCTGAACGAGCGGCTGCAGGGCATTCGCTTCGAACTGGAGGCCTCACGCGACTATGCCGGCTTCGAGGAAAAGTATGATGCGCGAAAGCCCGAGTTTCTCCTGCCCAATCCCTGGCAGACCTTGCAGGCGATGAAGCGGGGGTATCAGGTGATCGCCACGGCCGGAGACGCGAAGGATTTTCGGGGCATCTTCGTCGTGCGCAAAGACAGCGGCATCAAACAGCCAGGCGATCTCAGGGGCAGGGCCCTGAGTTATCCTTCACCCACGGCGCTGGCTGCCTGCATCATGTCCCAGTATTTTCTCCACAACCACGGGATCGACATTCACAAGGATGTCGAGAGCCGGTATGTCGGCTCCCAAGAATCCGCCATCATGAACGCCTGGCTCGGAAACACTGCGGCGGGAGCAACCTGGCCTCCGCCCTGGCGGGCTTTTCAGAAAGACCATCCGCAGGAGGCCGCCGATCTGGAGGTGATCTGGGAAACCGAACCTCTGATCAACAATTCTGTCATGGCCCGCGACGATGTGCCGGCAGGCCTCCGGGATCAGATCCGTTCCCTGCTGGTCGGACTGGATGGGTCGGCGGAGGGACGGTCAATTCTCGCCGGCATGGAGACATCCCGGTTCTTGCCCGCGTCCGATGACGACTACAATGCGGTGCGGGACTATGTGGCGCATTTTGAAAAGGAAGTGCGCCCGGTGAAGACCCCATGACAACGCCTCACTTGTTCCGGTTCCTGGCTGGCACGCTGCGGGGACGTCTCATCCTGAGCGTGGCGGCGGTCCATGCGGTGATGATGACCCTTTTCATCACCGACCTCGCAATGCGTGAGCGAGAGATGCTGCTGGACCGTCAAGTGGATGGGGCGGAGGAGCTGGCGCAATCACTGGCCACCTCCTCGGCGGGTTGGATCGCTGCCGCAGACATTGCCGGGCTGCAGGAAATCGTTGAGGCGCAGCGCCGGCATTCCGAACTCTGCTTTGTGATATTCACCAACGCTCAAGGCCTCGTGCTGGCCCACACCGACCCATCCCGGAGGGGCCAGTATGTCCTTGATTTGCCCCGCGAAGCCAAAGAGACGATGCTGTCCAGATCACCGGCTTTGGTGGATGTCGCGGTTCCCGTGCTGCTCGCCGGACGCTGCGTGGGATGGGTGCGCGTCGGGATCGGTCAGCAAGTCTCCCGTGAAGAACTGGCAAAAATCATCTGGAACGGTGTCGGCTACGCGCTCGCCGCGATTCTCATCGGCTCGGCCATCGCCTGGTGGATGGGCGATCGGATCACCTCGCGGCTCTACGAAATCCAGAATACCATCGACGCAGTTCGCTCCGGCGATCGTGGGGCCCGATCGCACATTTCCGGCACCGACGAGGCTGCCTCCATGGCCAAAGAATTCAATTCCCTGCTGGATACGCTGGAGGAGCGCGATCAGGCAATCCGGCTCGACCTGACCCGACTCGAAGAATCCGAAAGGAGGATCAAACAGCAACTCCAGGAACTCCAGCGCTGGCACGATGTCACCTTGGACCGCGAAAACCGGGTGTTGGAGCTGAAACAGGAGGTCAACCAATTGCTGGCCCGGCTGGGCGAAACCGCCCGCTACGGTTGCCGGATCCCGGAAGCCGTTCTTCCGACGATTCCAGTCACGGAGAAAAACCGTCCGCCGGACGCGGAGGCACTGGTCAGGAACACAACCCCGGGAACCCCAAAATGAAACCGCTCCCAACCGAAGTTCAGAGCACCAACGAACAACTGCTGGAAAAGGAAAAACAGATTCAACGGCTGCTGGACGAGTCCGAGAAATCCGGACGAGCCCTGCTCAGCATCCTGGAGGATCAGAAGCGGACGGAGGAAGCCCTGCTCTCGGCAAGCAACTACAACCGCAGCCTGATCGAGGCGAGCCTGGATCCGCTGGTCACCATCGGGCCGGACGGAAAGATCACCGATGTGAACTCCGCCACCGAGAAGGCGACCGGGTGTTCCCGGGCCGGGCTGATCGGCACGGATTTCTCGGACTATTTCACCGATCCGGTCAGGGCCCGGGAAGGCTATCAGCAGGTGTTTCGCGAGGGCTCCGTGCGGGATTATCCACTGGAATTGCGGCACATCGACGGCAGCCTGATATCCGTGCTCTATAATGCCTCGGTTTACAGGGATCCTGAAAAAAATGTCGTCGGGGTCTTCGCCGCGGCTCGCGACATCACCGGGCGCAAACAGGCGGAGATGCAGAAGGAGCAGTATCTGAAATTCTTCATGCTCTCGAGTGACGGCATGTGCATCGCCGACCCGTTCGGCTGCTTCCTCCAGGTCAACCCGGCCTTCGCAAAAATGACCGGCTACAGCGAGAGCGAGCTGACTTCCAAGCCCTTCATCGATTTAGTGCTGCCCGAGGACCGCCGGAAAACCGTCGAGGAAATGAAACTCCAGATGAAAGTCCGCCCGTCCCTGAATTTCGAAAACCGTTACCTGCGCAAGGACGGGTCGGCCATCTCATTGGCATGGACGGCCTTCTTCGACAACAACGACGGAGTCACTTACGCAACGGCACGCGACATCACGGAACTCAAACTGGCGGAGGAGACCTTGCGGGTTGCAGGCAATTACAACCGGCGGCTGATCGAGGCCAGCTTGGATCCGCTGGTGACCATCGGACCGGATGGAAAAATCACCGACGTCAACACCGCCACGGAAAAGGCGACCGGGTGTTCCCGGGAAGAGCTGATCGGCACGGATTTCTCGGATTATTTTACCGAGCCCGGCAAGGCCCGGAAAGGGTACGAGCAGGCCTTTCGCGAAGGGGAAGTGTGGGATTACCCTCTGCAATTGAGGCACAGGTCCGGCACGGTGATATCCGTTCTCTACAACGCTTCGGTTTACCGCAGCAAGGAAGGCGATGTGGTCGGTGTGTTTGCCGCCGCGCGCGATATCACCCAACTCGAACATGCCATGAGCGCCGTGAGCAAAAGCGAGGCCCGCTTCCGCTCCCTGGTGACCGCCATTTCCGAAATCGTTTGGACCACGACACCGGAAGGCCTTGTGCAGGATGACATCCCTGCATGGCGGTCCTACACGGGGCAGACCTGTGAGGAGATCAAGGGCTCGGGATGGTCGCAGGCGCTTCACCCCGACGACCTCGCCCCCTCCCTCTCCGTCTGGCGGCAGGCGGTGGAAAACCGTTCGCCTTACAAAATCGAATACCGGATCCGGCGCCACGACGGCGAATACCGCTATTTCGCCGCGCGCGGGGTGCCCGTGATCGACCTTTCCGGTGCCATCAGGGAATGGGTGGGCCTGTGCACGGACATCCACGAAAGCAAGCTCGCTGAGGAAAAAATCCTGCATCTGGCTTCCATTGTGAAATCGTCGGATGACGCGATCATCGGGAAGTCGCTGGACGAGATCATTCTCAGTTGGAACCGGGGTGCTGAGAGGATCTACGGCTACCGCCCGGATGAGATTGTGGGCCACCCTGTTTCCGTTCTGGTGCCTGCGGATCTTCGCAGGGAACTGGCGGAGATCATGGAACGGCTGAAGCGCGGGGAATCGATCGAGCACTTCGAAACGACCCGCGTGCGCAAGGACGGCAAGCTGATCTTCGTCTCGCTCGCGATCTCCCCCATCAAAGACTCCTCCGGAAAAATAGTCGGTGCCTCCAGCGTCGCCCGCGACATCACCGAGCGCCGGCAGGCGGAGCAAAAAATCCAGAAGCTCAACGAGGAGCTCGAACAGCGGGTCGTCGCCCGGACCGCACAGTTGGAAGCGGCGAACAAGGAACTGGAGGCGTTTGCCTACTCCGTGTCGCACGACCTGCGCGCCCCGCTGCGCAGCATCGACGGGTTCAGCAAAATCCTGCTTGAGGACTGTGCGGACAAGCTCGACGAGGCCGGCCGTGAAAACCTCCGGATCGTCAGGAACGCGAGCCAGCGCATGGCTCATCTGATCGACGACATCCTGCAGCTCTCCCGCCTCAACCGCTCCCCGCTCCGTCTCCTCCCGGTCGATCTGAGCGCGCTGGCCGTCGCCGTCGCCGACGACTTGAAAAAGCTCGAACCGGAACGCAGGGTCGATTTCCGGATCGAGCCCGGATGCGTCGCCCTCGCCGACGGGAACCAGATTCGGGTCCTCCTGGAAAACCTCATCGGCAACGCCTGGAAGTTCACGGGAAAGCGCCCGGAAACCAGGATCGAATTCGGCAGGGAGATTCGTGACGGAACCCAGGTCTTCTACGTGCGCGACAACGGTGTCGGCTTCGACATGAAATATTCCCCGAAACTTTTCGGAGCCTTCCAGCGCCTCCATTCGGTCAACGAGTTTCCCGGCACCGGAATCGGCCTGGCCAGCGTGCAACGGATCATCCACCGCCACGGCGGAAAAGTTTGGCTCGAGGGCCGGGTCGATGACGGAGCCACAGCCTATTTCTCCCTTCCTCTCCCTTCCCAAACCGGAACAAAACCATGAAAACAAAAACCATCCTCCTGGTTGAGGACAATCCCGATGACGTCAAGCTGACGCAGCGCGCGCTGCGGGAGAACAAGATCACCAACGAGCTGGTCGTCATGAATGACGGTGTGGAAGCAATGGAATACCTGACGGGGACCTGCACCGCGCCGCCGGATGGAACAGGGATCCTCCCCGCCGTCATCCTGCTCGACCTCAAACTTCCCCGGATGGACGGCCTGGAGCTGCTGCACCGGATCCGGGCCGACGACCGCCTGAAGCTGCTGCCTGTCGTTGTGCTGACTTCCTCCAGGGAAGAAACGGATATCCTGAAGAGCTACGACAACGGTGCCAATAGCTACATACGCAAACCTGTGGACTTCGAGCAGTTTAGCGAAGCCGTCCGCGAACTGGAGCTCTACTGGCTGATTCTCAACGAATCTCCCCCGGAGATTGCTCCCACCCCATGAGCATCCCGCTGCAGGCGCTCATTGCAGAGGACAGCGAGGAGGACGCTCTCCTGCTCCTGCGCGAACTCCGCAAGGGCGGCTATGACACCACCTCCGAGCGCGTCGAAACTCCGGAGGGTTTCCGGGAAGCGCTGGAACGGGGAGCGTGGGACATCGTCCTCTGCGATTACACTTTTCCCAGATTCAGCGGCAAAGAAGCGTTGAAGATCTTCAAGGAGACCGGCCGCGATCTTCCCTTCATCTTCGTCTCGGGAACGATCGGCGAGGAATCTGCGGTGGAAGCCATGAAGGCCGGTGCCCATGATTACGTGATCAAGAACCGTCTGTCGCGCCTGTGTCCGGCCGTGGAGCGCGAGCTGCGTGAGGCGGCGGAACGCCGGGCCGGACGTGAGGCCGAGGAATCGATGCGGTCTTCCGAAAACAAATACCGCCACCTCTTCGAGGCCCTGAGCGATGCCGCGTTCGTGATTGAGGAGCAATCGGGCCGGATCATCGATACGAATGCCCAGGCTGGAATCCTTCTCGGAAGGGCGCGCGAAAATATTCTTGGATCAAACCAGTCACTCCTCTTTGCCCCGCAATGCGCGCCCGGAGGGATTGCGGCGCTTCGCTCCGCCGCCGGAAGCGGACAGACGGGCGGTTGTGAGATGGAGATCATCCGCAGCGACGGCAAAGCAGTGCCCGTTCACGTCTCGGCCTCGCGGCTCGAACTTTACGGCAGACAACTCCTGCTCGCATTGCTGCGGGACGTCTCGGACCGCAACCGGATGGACGAGCAACTGCGCCAGTTGTCCCGGGCGGTCGAGCAAAGTCCGGTTTCGATCACCATCACCGACCTCGACGGAAAAATCACCTACGTGAATCCGAGATTCACCGCACTGACAGGCTATACCCTGAAGGAGGCCGTCGGAAAAAACCCGCGGATCCTGAAATCGGGGGAAACGCCTCCGGAAACATACCGCGAGATGTGGGCGACGATCTCCTCCGGGAGGGAATGGCGTGGATGCTTCCACAATAGGAGGAAAAACGGGGAGCTCTTCTGGGAGTCGGCACTGATATCTCCCATTATCAACAAGGCTGGAAAAATCACGCACTACCTGGCGGTGGAAGTGGATATCGATGAAAGCAGGCCCGGCACTCCGTAGTCCCCTTCCCGTCAGGGAATCCCTTGTGCACCCCCGACAGAACGTGCGTTTGGGATCGACCCCTCATTTGCCCTTCATGGCACCTGAGCGAAGCTCGGAGAGGGTGAGAGATCGGTAACCCCTCTGCGACAGATTTTCGACAATGCCGGGCAGTTCCGCCACCGACTTGGGGAAACTGTCGTGAAACAGTATGACAGCACCCGGAGTCACCCCCTCCAGCACCACCCGGCTCACCTCGCCGGCCGGCGGCGACCGCCAGTCTCCGGAATCCAGAGTCGGCTCAAGAATCAGATAGCCCTTCGATTGCACGAGTTGAAGCAGGTCGTCAGGCAGCTCTCCCTCCGGAGGAGAGAAATACGAGGGCGAAACACCGGTGATCTTCCGGATTACATCCTGCGCATGTTCGACTTCCGCAAGAAAATCCTCGTGACTCATGAGTTCCGGGTCCGGGTGGGAATAGGTCTGATTGACGATTTCATGCCCCTCGGCAACAATCCGCCTCGCGAGATCGGGAAGGGCCTCCACGTTTTTGCCCACCACAGAGAAGGTGGCATGCATTCCGAACGTCTTCAGCAAATCCAGCACCTGTGGAGTGCTTGAAGAAATGGGGCCGTCATCAAAAACGAGCGCGATATCCAGACCCTCGACAGGGACGGGCGCGGGCAGATCCCTGGCAACGACCTCCGCCTGCAGGCTCTGCGCGTGGGTTGCGCAGACGGCATTCAATCCGAACACCAAAAGTGCTGCCCGGAAGAACACCCCGCCTTTTCCTGCAAAACCCGCAGCTTCCATAAACAAAGTTTGTATTCCAAATGAAATATCACCCGAAGATCCATGATTTGCGACAAGATTTGAATTGACAGCCGCCGGAAGCCCTCTGGGTCCCGTCTGCCTTGCCGCCAAGGGAATGCAAGCCGCGGGGGCGCACATTTTGTCCTTGATCGCCTGCGGCAGCCCTCTAGTTTGCAACCGTCCATGAGGAAAGCCGCCGTCGTTTGTTTTTTTGTTGCCATGTCCCTGTCCGTGCTTCGCGCACAGTTCGGGAGCTTTGGGGATTTCCCGGTCGAAATCACGGCGGATGGGAACACCCGGTTTGAAGGCGGCGTCGCCATCGCGGAGGACAACGTCCAGATCCACTACGGAGAATACAGCATTTACTGCGATTACGCCGAATACAATCCCGAGACGCGCGACGTGCTTCTTGTGGGAAACATCCGGGTTTACACGCCCAATCAGGTGCTGACCGGGCAGCGATCGCTGTTCAACCTGGAGACCAAGCAGATGCGCGCCCTGGAACTCTCGGGCTCGAACGACCCGCTGTTCTTCCACGCCTTTAATTTCCGGGCGATGTCGCAGAGGGAGTTCCGCGTGCGGAACAGCCTGTTCACGACGGACGACAACTCTCAACCGGACTTCCATGTGAGGGCCCGCTCGATGCGGATTTACGCAGAGGACCGGGTCGTCATCTCGAACTCGACCCTCTACATCGGCCAGACGCCGGTTTTCTGGTTCCCTTACCTCTTTGCCAACATCAACAACACCGGATTCCAGTTCCTGCCGGGCTACGACTCACGATGGGGAGCCTACCTGCTCACCGCCTACAGCTTTCCGGTGGTCAGCGGCGTCACCGCAACGGCCAAGCTCGAATGGAGGGACAAATTCGGCCCTTCCATCGGCCTCGATCTCGACATGCTCTACGGAAAGGACAACCGGAGCTACGGAAAATTGCGCAGCGACTACGTCTTCGAAACGACCGACGTCACCAGCGTCAACGCTCCTGGCGAACCAGCGGAAACCCGCACGACCAACCGCTACCGGGTTTCCTTCCAGCAAAGGCTCTTCCTCACCGACGACATCTATGCCACCGCCGATATCAACGTCCTGAGCGACGTCGATTTTCTCGAGGACTTTTATCCGGCCGAGTTCCGGGTTGACCCTCAGCCGGACAATGTGCTGGCCGTCACAAAGTGGAACGAGTTCTACACGCTGAACCTCATCGGCCGATGGCAGGTCAACGACTTTCAAGACGTCACCGAGCGCCTCCCGGAGTTCGTCTTTGACTTCAAACAATTGGAGTTCTTCGGAACCCCGGTGAACTACGACGGGGAAACCGGGCTCGCCAACCTCCGCCGCGCGTTCTCGAACAACCCTTCATCCGGCGAAACCGAATATCCCGACTACGGGGCCGTCCGCTTTGACACCTACCATCAATGGTCGCTGCCCAAAACTCTGTTCGGATGGCTTTCCCTCACGCCACGGGTCGGCATTCGCGGCACCTATTACAGCGAAAGCGGTTCGTTCGTGAACCAAACCGGCGGCGACACCGCAATCGACCCCGTGACCGGTGAGGTCACCGTCATCAACCCACAGATCGAAGGAACCCCGCTCAACAATCCATCCCCCACCCTGCAAAACAAAGGAGCCGTTTTCCGCGCGGTCGCCAACTACGGAATCGAGGCCTCCACGAAATTTTCCAAGGCATATGAGAAAATCCAGAGCAAGTGGCTCGGGCTCGACGGGGTTCGGCATGTGGTCCAGCCATATGTCAACTACTCCGGCGTTTACAATTTCGGACCAAGCCCGAGTGACATCTACCAATTCGACCGCGTTGTGGAATCCACACAGCTTCTGCCCCTGAATTTCCCGCAGTTCACGGCCGTGGACTCGATCGACACCTGGAACATCGTGCGCATCGGTGCCCGCCAGAGCCTGCAGACGCGTCGTGACAACCGCACGCTCCAGTGGTTCACACTCGACACGTTCATGGACGTCAACATGGACAGCCCATATTCCGATGCCCCGACCTCGAACGTCTTCAACGTTATCGGATTCAATCCAGTCCCGTGGGCGAGCCTGCGAATGGAAACCCAGCTCCCGATCAATTCCCAGGGGTTCACGGAATTCAACACCTGGTTCAGCTTCATGCCGACCCGCGACTGGTCGCTGAATATCGGCCATCGCTACATTGACGGCAACGATTTCTTCGCAGACAACAGCCAGCTCAATTTCTACAGCTACTTCCGACTCAATGACCACTGGGCGTTCAGCTTCTACGAACAGTATGAATTCAACTCCCAGATCCTCCAGTATCAGCGCTACCTGATCCACCGCGACCTTTCCAGCTGGGTGGCCTCGATCGGCACTGAGATCCGGGACAACGAGGGGGGAGACCGCGATATCGGGGTCCTCTTTGTGATGACTTTGAAGAACGCCCCCCAGATCACGCTCCCTCTCGCCTTCAGCCAGACCACAAGCCCGATGGCACCATCGGGCGAATAGGCTAGGATCATCGTCCGTGCGGGGCACCGCACAATCCATGGAGTCTGAACAGATCGTCTTTGAGTTTCCGCGCAAAATCGTTTAGCCTCCCCGTCATTATGTCACAACGATTCGAGACCCTCTCACTCCATGCAGGCCAAGTGCCCGATCCTACGACCGGTTCGCGGGCGGTGCCGATCTACCAGACGACCTCCTACGTATTCAAGAGCACCGAACATGCCGCGAATCTCTTTGCCCTGAAGGAATTCGGGAACATCTACACGCGGCTCATGAACCCGACGACGGACGTCTTCGAGAAGCGCATGGCGGCACTCGAAGGCGGCACGGGTGCACTGGCGCTGGCTTCCGGCCAGGCAGCGACAACCTTCGCTCTCCTCGCCATCACCCAGGTGGGCGATGAAATCGTCGCGGCGAACAACCTCTACGGCGGATCTTACCAGCTCCTCCACTACACGTTCCCGAAGCTCGGAAGAAAGGTCGTCTTCGTTGACTCCAAGGATCCGGAAGCCTTCCGCAAGGCGGTCACCCCGCGCACCCGCGCAATCTATGCCGAGACCGTCGGGAATCCCAAGCTTGACGTGCCGGACTTCGAGGCCATTTCAAAAATCGCGCACGAGGCGGGGATTCCGCTTGTCGTGGACAACACCATCGGCGTCGGCCTGGTCAAACCGATTGATCACGGCGCGGACATCGTCGTGCTTTCCGCCACCAAATACGTGGGCGGCCACGGCACCTCGATCGGCGGTGTCATCGTGGACTCCGGAAAATTCAAGTGGAACAACGGGAAATTTCCGGAGTTTACCGAGCCCGACCCCAGCTACCACGGCCTCGTTTTCTGGGACGCCCTCGGCAACGTGCCCGGCATGGGAAATGTCGCCTTCATTTTGAAGGTCCGCGTCCAGCTGCTGCGCGACATCGGCGCGGCCCTGAGCCCGTTCAATGCCTTCCAGCTCCTTCAGGGACTTGAGACCCTGCCTCTCAGAATCCAGCGGCATTCGGAGAATGCCCTCGCTGTCGCAAAGCATCTGAAAAGCCATCCCGCCGTGGCATGGGTCACCTACCCGGGGCTTGAGGACAGCCCGAACCACGCAAACTCCGCGAAGTATCTCAAGGGGGGATTTGGCGGAATCGTCGGATTCGGAATCAAGGGCGGCCTCGAGGCCGGAAAGAAGTTCATCAACTCGGTGAAACTCTTCTCCCACCTCGCCAACATCGGCGACTCGAAGAGCCTTGTCATCCACCCGGCCTCGACGACGCACCAGCAGTTGACATCCGAAGAGCAGGAGACCACCGGGGTCACGCAGGACTATATCCGCCTTTCCGTCGGCATCGAGAACATCGCCGACATCCTCGAAGACATCGACCAGGCGCTGAATGCCGCGAAATAACCCCCAGCAGACAGGACGCGTCCACACGCGCTTTTTTGAATACAAGGGCGTGCCGTTCCAGCTGCGCTGCGGGGCGGTGCTTGATAAATTCACACTCGCCTACGAGACGTATGGCAAGCTGAACGCGGCCCGCTCGAACGCCATCCTTGTCTTCCATGCGATGACCGGGAGCCAGCATGCGGCGGGGATCAACAGGGAGGTGCCCGGCCTCGACGGGCGCTGGACCGCCGAGCTTCATGAAGGCTGGTGGAACGAGTTCATCGGACCCGGCAAGGCTCTCGATACCGACAGGTATTTTGTCATCTGCGCGAACTACCTCGGCGGTTGCTACGGGTCAACCGGACCGGCCTCGATGAACGGCCGCCGGCACTGGGGGGCGGACTTTCCCGTGCTGCGCGTCGCCGACATTGTGGATTCGCAGATCAAGCTGATCGACCACCTCGGAATCAAGGTCCTACACGCCGCCATCGGGGCCTCCATCGGCGGCTACCTCTGCCTGAGCCTGGCTACCAGGCACCCGCAGCGCGTGAAGATCCTCGCCCCCATCGCCTCCGGCCTCGAAACCACCGTCCTGCAGCGTCTGATGAATTTCGAACAGATCACCGCGATCGAACTCGACCCGGCCTTCCGTGGCGGTGCCTACGACCCGAAGCACCCGCCACGCGACGGCCTGGCCGCAGCGCGCCGCATCGCGCACAAGACATTCGTCTCGCTCGAGGACCTCCACGCGCGGGCGCGCGGGGAGGTGAAGGACCATGGGTCTCCCTTCGGATGGTATGAGATGAACCATCCGGTGGAATCCTATCTCCTCCACCAGGGGCTCAAATTTGTGTCACGCTTCGACGCCAACACGTATCTGCGCATCCTCGACGCATGGCAGTGGTTCGACCTCGTCGCCGAAGCCGGCGCCTCGGATTTCGAAGACCTCTTCTCCCGCTGCAAAGACCACCGGTTCCTTGTCTTTAGCATCGACTCGGATGCATCGTTCCCGCCGGTTGAGCAGGGGCGCATCGTGAAAATGCTCGAAGCCGCCCACGTCCCCGTAACCTGGATCACCGTCCACTCCGGCAAAGGCCACGACTCCTTCCTCCTTGAGCCGGAGCTTTTCACCCCGCACATCGCCCAGATCCTCGCCTGACGGAACCCTCATGCCCTGGATCTATCTCATTCTCGCAGGAGTCTCTGAAATCGGCTGGCCGCTCGGCCTGAAGCTTTCCCAGACGACGAGGCATGTCGGCGGCGGGATCGCCCTTGCGGTGATCTCCATGGCGCTCAGTGGAATTCTGCTCTGGCTCGCACAGAAGGAAATCCCAATCGGAACCGCCTATGCTGTCTGGACCGGCATCGGTGCCGCGGGGACATTTGTGCTTGGCATCCTGATTTTCGGGGACGCACAGAGCCTCGGGAAATGGTTTTCGGTCGGCCTGATCATCGGCGGCGTCATCGGGTTGAAAATGGCCCATTGATCCGCCCGGAAAAAGCTCAAGCCACGGAAGAGCCTTCCTTCTTTTTCGAGAACTTCTGGATGATGACGTAAAAGACCGGGGTCAGGAAGATCCCGAAGAACGTGACGCCGAGCATGCCGAAGAAGACGGCGGTCCCCAGAGCCTGCCTCATTTCGGCTCCGGGCCCGGAGGCGAGAACAAGCGGCACGACGCCCAGGATGAACGCGAACGAGGTCATCAGGATCGGGCGCAATCGGAGCCGGCAGGCTTCCGTGACCGCCGCGAAACGGTCCTTGCCCGCATCCTCAAGCTGCTTCGCAAACTCGACGATGAGAATCGCATTTTTGCACGCGAGGCCGACGAGCACGATGAACCCGATCTGCGTGAAGATGTTGTTGTCCATCCTTCGCATGAGAACGCCCCCGATCGATGAAAGCAGGCTCATGGGGACGATGAGGATGATCGCCATCGGCAGCGACCAGCTCTCATACTGCGCGGCAAGGGTCAGGAAGACGAACAGCACACAGAGCGGGAACACGAAGAGCGCGACGTTTCCTGCAAGGATCTGCTGGTAGGTGAGATCCGTCCACTCGAACCCCATGCTGCGCGGGAGGGTCCTGGTTGCAAGGTTCTCCATGATCGAAACCGCCTGCCCGGAGCTGACACCCGGAGCAGTCGAGCCGACCACATCCGCAGCGGGATACAGGTTGTAGCGGGTGACGCTGGCGGGGGCGGTAATCTCCGACACGGATGCAAGTGTCGCAAGGGGAACCATGGCCCCGGAGTTGCTTCGCGCCTGGAGCTGGAGGATGTCGCCTGGCACGACACGGAATCTCGAATCCGCCTGCGCATTCACCTGGAACGAACGTCCGAAGAGGGTGATGTCGTTCACATAGGCCGAGCCGAGAGAAATCTGCAGGGTGCTGAAGATGTTGCTGAGCGGCACGTTGAGCGTCTTCGCCTTGACCCTGTCGATATCCACAAAGAGCTGCGGTGTGCCGGAGCTGAAGCTGCTGAAGACTCCTGCAAGGTTTTTATCTTTCGATGCGGTGTCCACAAGACTTTGCGTGGCCTCCTCAAGGGCGTCATACCCCATCCCTCCGCGGTCCTGCACCATGAGTCGGAATCCGCCGGTGCTTCCCAGCCCATCGACCGGCGGGGGCCCGAAGACCCCGATGAGCGCCTGAGGAAGCTGTGAAAGGGCCGCGTTGACTTTTCGCGCGATCGCCGGACCGGAAAGATCCGCGGACTTGCGTTCGGAAAATTCGTCGAGGATGACGAAGATGGTGGCCGCGTTGGGCCGGTTCGACCCCGAGACGATGGACATGCCGTTGATGACGATCGTGTGAGCCACCCCGTGGGTTTTCCGGAGGATCTCATCAGCCGCCGCCGAGACCGCCTTGGTCCGGTTGATCGTCGAGGCATCCGGCAGCTGGACGTTGGCGATCAGGTAGCCTTTGTCCTGCTGCGGAATGAATCCAACCGGGGTCTTCAAAAATCCGAAGCCCGTCAGAACCAGGAGCCCGAGATAGATCGCGGTGATGAACGCGGTCATCCGGATCAGACGCGCAACGCCCCCCCCGTATTTTTCCGCGACCTTTTCAAAAACCGCGTTGAAGCCGCGGAAGAACCATCCGAACGCGCCATCAAGCAGGCGGGTGAAAAGATCCTTCTTCGCACCGTGCGGTTGCAAAAGGATTGCGGCGAGCGCGGGACTCAGCGTGACCGAGTTGAACGCGGAGATGATCGTCGAGACGGCGATCGTCAGGGCAAACTGACGGTAGAATTCCCCGGAGATGCCGGTGATGAACGCGGTCGGAACGAAGACCGCCGTCAGGACCAGGGCCACGGCGATAACCGCACCGAACACCTCGTCCATCGCCTTCTTTGACGCCTCGACCGGCCCCATGCCGAGCCCGAGGTTCCGCTCCACATTTTCCACAACGACGATCGCGTCGTCCACAACGATCCCGATCGCCAGAACGATCCCGAAGAGCGAAATATTGTTCAGCGAAAACCCGAACGCCGCCATCGCGGCAAACGTTCCGACCAGGGAGACGGGGACCGCGATCAGCGGGATCACGGTTGCGCGCCAGGATTGCAGGAAAACCAGAACGACGAGGATCACCAGGACGATGGCCTCGAAAAGGGTGTGCACGACCGATGTGATCGACTCCTGCACAAATCCGGTCGTGTCGTATTCGATCCGGTATTCCATGCCCGCAGGGAACCGCGTCTTGAGTTCCTCCATCAACTTGCGGATTGCATGGGCGGTATCGATCGCATTCCCCCCCGGCTGCTGGTAGATTGCAAGACCGACAGTTGGCTTCCCGTCAAGCGTGCTCTCGATGGTGTAGCTTTTAGCCCCGAGCTCGGCGCGACCGATATCCCCGAGGCGCACGATCTCTCCCATTTTCCCCTGCTTGACGACGATCTGCTCAAACTGGTCCGGACTGGTCAGCCTGCCCTGGGCAGTGACCGTATACTGGAACTTGGTGCCCTCCGGGACGGGCGGAGCGCCGATCGTGCCCGCGGCGACTTGCACGTTTTGCTCGCGGATCGCGGCCACGACGTCCTCGGCCGCCAGGCCACGGGCAGACAGCTTCTCCGGATCCAGCCAGATCCGCATGCTGTATTCGTAACCGAAAATGCTGATGTCCCCCACCCCGTTGACGCGCGCCAGGGCGTCCTTGAGCTGCAGGATCGCGTAGTTCCCGAGGTAGAGAGCGTCAAACCGTCCGTCCGGCGAGACGAGGTTCACGACCATCATCATCGAGGAGGACATCTTTTTGACGGAAACACCATTGCGGCGGACATCTTCCGGCAGGAGCGGAAGGGCGAGATTCACGCGGTTCTGAACGAGGACCTGCGCGGTGTCGAGGTTGGTGCCGAGTTTGAACGTGATGTTGAGAGCGTAGGATCCGTCGCCGTTGGACTGCGACGACATGTAGAGCATGTTCTCAACTCCGTTGACCTGCTGCTCGATGGGCGCGCCGATGGTCTCGGCAACCGTCTGTGCGTCCGCACCTGGATAGGTTGTCGCGACCTGCACCGTGGGTGGCGTGATCTCCGGATACTGCGCGATCGGCAGCGTCACGAGAGCCACGGCTCCCACGATGACAATCACAATCGACAGGACCGAGGCGAAGATCGGCCGCGCGATGAAAAAGTGGCTGATATTCACGGTTTGGCCTCCGTCGCGGGGGCGGCGGATCCTTGGATGCCCCCGGCCCACGGCTTGGCGGTGACCTTTTCTCCCTGACGCGCCTTCATGAGCCCCTCCACGATGACATGGTCTCCGGCCTTCAGATTGCCGGTCACAGCCCTCCAGCCGTCATCCTGCAGCGCGCCGGGCTCAACCCGCCGGTAGTCGGCCGTCCCGTCCGCCTGCACGACATAAACAAATTTCTGCCCCTGATCAGTGCCGATCGATTCCTGGGGAACCAGAAGGGCCGTGTATTTCGGACCGCCCGGAAAGCGCATCCTCACAAACATCCCCGGCCCAAGGAGGTTGTCCTCATCCTGGAAAACTCCCCGGATCGAAATCGTTCCGGTATCCCGGTTCACCCGGTTGTCGGCAAAATCGATGAATCCCTCGTGGGGAAATCCCTTTTCATCCGCGAGCTGGAGATGGATCGGCGTCTTGGGATGCTGCCGCTGCTCAGGGACAGTCTCCGGCACGGACCCCGTGTCGGTTTTCGCATTTTCGGCATTCTGAAGGCGGATATATTTGAGAAGCTGCCGCTCATCGATGTCCGCATAGGCATAGACCGGATTCGTGGAGACAATCACCGTGAGCGGCGCCTTCATGTCGGGAGTCACAAGGTTCCCCGGAGTCACTGCCGCCTTGCTGGTCTGGCCGTTGATCGGTGCCGTGATGGTCGTGAATTCGAGGTTGAGCTTGGCGGTCTCCAAGGCAGCCTTGGCCGCAGCCACGGAGCCCTGCGCCTTCAGGTAAGCGGCCGACTTGCTGTCGAAATCCTGTGCGGAAACCGTGTTCTTGATGCGGAGCTCTCGGGCGCGGTTGAACTCGAGTGCCGCAAGCTGGAGGTCCGCCTGGGCGCGGTCGAACTCCCCCTGTGCCCGGTCGAGGTCGGCCTGATACGGGCGCGGGTCGATGATGAAAAGCACATCCCCCTTTTTGACATCCTGCCCGTCCTTGAATTTCGTTTCGGTGAGATACCCGCTGACCCGGGCGCGGACCTCGACAGTCTCGATGGCATCGGTCCGGCCGGTGAAGATCACAAAATCCTGAATCTCCGCCTCACGGACGGAAGTGACGGTCACCGTCGGAGGAGGAGCCTCGGAAGGTTTCTCCTGATTGCACCCGGTCTGAAGAAGAGCTGCACAGAGAAGAATGCACGAAGGGATGCGGATCGGTTTCATGGCGGATGGCAGAGAGGATACAAAACCGGAATTGCGATGGAAATAGAATAAACCCGCTACCTAGATGAACCGGCCAAGCCTGTCATTTTTTCCGGGACAACACTCTCAACCGCGACAGGGGGGCAGGGAGCGGCACCTTGACGAAAAAACTGCATCTCCGTATGAGTGGCGGGTGTCAACTGGCATTTCACGATTCCATGCGTGGGCCGTTGTCGGTCTGCTCTGGCCGGTTGTGATGCTGAATTATCTGGACCGGCAGATGATTTCCACAATCCGGACCTCGATCCGAGCGGACATTCCCAGCATCGCCAACGACCAGGACTTCGGCACGCTGATGGCTGTCTTCATGTGGGTCTATGCATTCCTGAGCCCGGTGGGCGGATACATTGCGGACAAATTCAACCGGCGCTGGACGGTGATCGGAAGCCTGTTCGTCTGGTCGGCGGTGACGTGGGCAACCGGGCACTGCACGAGCTACTCCCAGATGCTTTCGTGCCGCTCTTTGATGGGAATCAGCGAGGCGTTTTATATCCCGGCGGCGCTGGCGCTCATCGCGGATTTTCACCCCGGCCGCACCCGCGCCCGCGCCATTGGCATCCACCAGAGCGGCATCTACGCCGGCCTGGCACTCGGAGGGATTGGCGGGTATATCGCAGAGACCAGTTCGTGGCGGAACGGCTTCACATGGTTCGGTGCGGCGGGAATTGCGTATGCGTTCGTGCTGCTCTTCGCTTTGAAAGACAAGCCGCCGGCCCCGGAGGAAAGCGGGCGGTTGGGAAATCACCCGGTCACTGTCGGGAATACCCTCCGCGCGCTGTGGTCCCGGCCGGCCTTCTGGATTCTCGTCGTCTATTTCACGCTGCCCGCGATCGCCGGCTGGGTGACAAAGAACTGGCTGCCCACATATCTGGCCGACACGTTCGGACTCAGCGAAGGCCCCGCCGGGCTTTCCGCCACCGGCTACATCCAAATGGCATCGTTCGCGGGGGTGCTCCTCGGCGGAGTTGTCGCCGATTGGTGGATTCTGGTGACTCCACGCGGACGGATTTTCACCGGCGCGCTCGGCGTGTTCCTGCTGGCACCAGCACTGCTGGGGCTGGGCACGGCATGGAGCCTCGGGGCGGCCGTGGGGTTCATGGTGCTCTTCGGGATCGGTTGGGGATTTTTCGACTGCAACAACATGCCGATCCTCTGCCAGATTGCGCAGCCCGAACACCGGGCCACGGGGTATGGATTCATGAATCTGGTCAGCATCAGCACCGGAGCGGGGGCAACGGTCGCGCTCGGCTGGATGCGCGATCACGGGGTCAAATTCACAGCAGCCTTTGCGATCTCGGCCGTGCTGGCCTTGATCGGCTCGATGCTGATACTTTTTCTCAAACCCAGCCGGAAACATGAAGACTGAAACTCAAGCTCTCTGTGGAATTGTCCCTCCGCTGGTCACACCGGTGCTCGGCCGCGACCAGCTTGATGTCCCCGGACTGGAGCGCCTCATCGAACGGGTTCTTGGCGGCGGAGTGCATGGCATTTTCATTCTGGGCACAACCGGAGAGGCTCCGAGCCTCAGCTACCGGCTCCGCCGCGAAGTCATCGATCGAGCCTGCCGTGCAATACGCAGACGGGTGCCGGTCATCGTCTGCATCACAGACACGTCGATGACGGAGGCGGTCCACCTTGCCCGACACGCCGCCGATGCCGGGGCGCAGGCGGTGGTCACTGCAGCCCCATACTACTTTCCAGCCGGTCAACCCGAGTTGCTGGACTGGGTGAGGCAGCTTCTGCCGATGCTCCCCCTGCCGGCGTATCTCTACAACATGCCGCAAATGACAAAGGTCCGGTTTGAACCCGAAATGATCGGAGAACTGACCGACATCGAAAATATCGCGGGTCTCAAGGACAGCTCCGGCGACTTGGATTACTTTCAGAAGCTTGTGGACATCGCGAAGGCCCGCCCCGACTGGCGCGTGTTTGTCGGCCCCGAGCACCTTCTGGCTGATGCCATGCGGCTGGGTGGCCATGGCGGCGTCAACGGCGGAGCCCAGCTGGATCCGGCTCTCCTGGTCGGTCTGTATGAGGCCTCGCTGCGAGGCGACGAACGCGCCATCGCGGCTCACCAATCCCGTCTATCGAAGCTGGGAGAGATCTATCGCATCGGAAGCCATGCCTCGGCCGTGATCAAAGGCATCAAGTGCGCACTGAATCTCATGGGGGTCTGCTCCGGAGAAATGGTCGAGCCTCTCCGGGCATTTCTCGAGCCCGAACGCCGGCTCGTCGCAGAACACCTCGTTTCCCTCGGCCTCCTGCAGGGAAAGTGACGCCTAAGAGGCTGTCTGAGAAATGGAAAGATTAGGAACAGCGATTGATCATGCCACGGATCATTGCAAGGAAAACCCAGGCAGCGGAGCACTCCACAACCCAGCGAAAAGACGATTACTGCGGTAAACGAGTATATGAAAGGTGCTGTCCGTCTGGTTCCCACAGATCAAGCGATCAAAAGCCTGACGACTGATTGGCACGCTGCCTCGGGCGTGCTTGAGCGCGCCAGCCAGCAGAAAAAAATCCGCCGCGCGGACGGGAAGGATTTTTCATTGACTCCATCCTAAACAAAGAATAAACTTTCTTGAAATATCGCATGCATCACTCCACCAACAGGACGGCACAGAAAACCACAGGCCCCGTGGCCGGGGTCGTCGTGTTCTGTCCCCGGTGGAGGTGAAAAAAACCTCTGCCGCGTTCTGCGGCGGATCTGGCATGATTCTCCGGAGGCGCGGCGGAAAGCCTGGAGAAAACCCATGTCTGAAAAAAAGAAGACCCTCCCTCTGATCTACTCGTGCTCGGGCTGTTCGAGCGCAGCCCAACTCGCCAACCACCTCGCTCTCCACATGGATCGCGAGGGCGTTGCCGAGATGTCGTGCATCGCCGGGTTGGGTGGAGACGTGAAACCTCTCGTGCGTCTGGCGAAGTCCGGACGCCCCATCGTCATGCTCGATGGGTGCCCCTTGCAATGCGGCCGCCACACCCTCGCCCGCCACGGAATCAAGCCCGGCCTGCACCGGGACCTGAGCCGCCTGGGCGTGCAAAAAAAGAAGCACGTGGATTATGATCCGGCCGACGCCCTTCGGCTCGGGCCTGCGCTTGCCGAAGAGATTCGCGGGCTTCCCCTCCCTGCCGGATCGATCGCTTGATGGCCCCCCGGCAGTGCAAACTGCCGGATTCGGCGCGTCGAAATGCGGACGGGGTTTGCCACCCCGTGCGGCCACTGGAAGAAAATTCCGGTGGACACATATATCGTAATGCGATATATATGACTCCTCTGCTTTCAACCGCCATTTAGAATCATGACCACCCGCACACTTTCCGAAGTCTCCGCCGCCCCGGGTGTCCCGGCGGGGTTTTCCACGCGCTGCGTTCACTCGGGGACCTGCCTTGATCCGGCCACGGGCGGTGCGTGCAGTCCGGTCTTTCCCTCCACCGCTTACGCGTTTCCAAACGCCGCCAACCAAAACATCTACCCCCGCTACTTCAACGTCCCGAACCAGGAGGTCATCAACCGCAAGCTGGCGGCGCTCGAAGGCGGGGAGTCCGCGCTGGTTTTCGGATCAGGCATGGCGGCCATCTCGACCCTGTTGCTCTCCCGGCTCGGTCCCGGCGATCATGCGGTTTTTCAAAAAGATCTCTATGGCGGCACGCACCACTTCATCACTTCCGAGCTGGCGCGGCTCGGGGTTGGGATTTCCTGGGCTGCGGACGTGGACGAGCTCGCATCGGCGGTGCGTCCCGACACGAAGCTGCTTTACGTGGAATCTCCGTCGAACCCTCTTCTCCGGTGTCTGGATCTGGAAGCGGTTGCAGCCATCGGACGCGGCCGACTCACCGTCATCGACAACACGTTCGCCACGCCGATCAACCAGAATCCGCTCGCGCTCGGCATGGATGTCGTGGTTCACAGCGCGACCAAATACCTCAACGGCCACAGCGATCTGAATGCCGGGGTGGTGGTTTCAACGGAGGCGGTCATCCAGCGCCTCCGAAGCAGTGCTGTAAGCTTCGGGGGAATGCTGGATTCCCATGCCTGCCACCAGCTCGAGCGCGGGATGAAAACGCTCGCCCTTCGCATGGAGCGCCACAACTGCAACGGCATGGCCCTTGCAGAATTTCTGGCTGCGCACCCCGCAGTCTCCCGCGTCCACTATCCTGGTCTGCCAAGTCACCGCGACCATGCCGTGGCTGCACGGCAGATGCGGGGTTTCGGCGGCATGTTGTCCTTCGAACTGCGCGATCCGTCCGCCGTGGAGGATTTGCTCAAGCGCTTTCGCCTGGCATTGCCGGCCTTGAGTCTCGGCGGGGTCGAAACGCTGGTCTGCGTCCCCGCCCGCACGTCGCACCGCGACCTCTCCCCCGCCGAGCGCGCCGCCGTCGGCATCACGGACGGGCTCATTCGCGTGTCCACCGGCATCGAAGACACCCGGGATCTGCTCGAGGATTTCCAGCAGGCATTGCTCGCCCTTCTCGATTTATGAACATCTACCTGTGGACCAGGATCCTTCATCTCTTTTTTGTGATCGCCTGGATGGCGACCGTCTTCTGCCTGCCGCGCATACTCCTCGGTTTGGTCGAGGTCGGAGACGAGGCTCCGTTGCGTGACCGCTTGATCCCGCTGGGACTTAAGATCTACCGGTTGGGGCATCACCTGTTCGGCCTGGCATTTGTCTTGGGATTGGTCTTGTGGCTGTATTTCGGCATCTCCGGTCCCTGGCTGCATGTGAAGCTGGTGCTGGTGACCTTGATGCTCGTGCTCTTTACGCTCTGCGGGCGTTGGTTGAAGAGATTCGCCGACGGCCGCGCGTTGCCGCCGGTTCGGGTGCTGCGATGGGCCAATGTCCTTCCTGCGCTCATGCTGCTGGCCGTGATCTGGCTCGTGACAGCCAAACCGATATGAAAATTCCGACCCGGATCTGGACAGAAACGGGACGCATGCGTTCCGGCTTCTTAGGATTTCAGATTTTCCAGGAGGCTGCGAAGCTTGGCCGGACGCTGGATCAGATCCGCCAGCGAGTAACCGTCCAAAACCTCGAAAAAGGCGGTCGCCGCCTCGTCCAGAATCCCCTTCAAACGGCATGCGGGGACAATGCGACACGGATGATCCCGCCGGTCCTCACACACAATGACCTTGTCGGATTTTTCACCGAAGCGGACGATTTCCCCCAGCCGGATATCCTCCGGCGGCAGCGCCAGCGTGAAGCCTCCCCCCATCCCCCGGTGCGTTTGCAGGTAACCCTTGCGTCCGAGGTCATATACGATTTTCACCAGGTGATGACGGGAAATGCCGAACGCATCAGCGACTTCCTCCACCGTGATGCGTTCCGGGCTGCGCAGCGCGGCCTGCATGAGCACCCGAAACGAGTAATCGGAGTAGGAGCTCAGTCGCATGGCCCACACAGTGCTGAGGTTTCCCTAGGGATACAAGCGCATTTCAAATGCAGCATCCCCCCCCGATCATCATGACCCACAATGCCGACCTTCACCGCTTTGAATGGCATGCCGGCAATGCTTCTCCCGCGGTCCTCACCTACACCCAGGCGGGAAGTCATGTCATTTTCGACCATACGTTCGTGCCGGATGAGCTTCGCGGCCGCGGACTCGCCGCGGAATTGGTGCGCGCCGCGCTGAACGAGGCGCGGCAGCGGCGCTGGAAAATCGTGCCCCGCTGTTCCTATGTCGCAAGCTTCATCGAACGCCATCCGGCGTATGCTGATCTGGTATATCCAGAGGAAGCCAGCCCCCGCAAATTTCCTCATTGACTGGAATATGTATTTCAAATACTGCTTTTCCCGATGAAAAACCGTCCCGTTTCCTATACGCATCTTTGGATTGGTCTGGCTGTTGTAATTCTCGGCTCGTTTGCCGTTCTCGTGTATTATGGCGGGGAGATCTATCGTCAGGCGCCGCCGGTTCCGGCCCGCGTGGTGACGGAGTCAGGCAAGGTGCTTTTCACGGGCAAGGACATCCGGGATGGTCAGAACGTCTGGCAATCCATGGGAGGCCAGGAATTGGGCACCGTGTGGGGCCATGGGGCCTACGTCGCTCCAGACTGGACCGCAGACTGGCTCCACCGCGAATGTTTGTTAATCTTGGACGACTGGTCCCGCGAAACAAAGGGAAAGCGGTTCAAAGAGTTGGATGTGGAATCGAGGGCGGCGCTGGAAGCCCACTTGCGCGGCGAGCTTCGCCGCAACAGCTACGATCCGAAGAGCGGAGACATTGTGATTTCGAATGCCCGCGCCCGCGCCTTTGACATTCTGAGCGGATATTATGCCGCAATTTTCGGCGACGCAAAAAGCTTCTCTTCCGAGGCGGCCGGCGTGGCGGATGCCGGGATGAGTCCGCCGGCGCTTCGCGACGCCTATGCGATCGCGGCCCATACGATCAAGACACCGGAACGGCAGGCCGCCATGAACGCCTTCTTTTGGTGGGCGACCTGGGCGTGTTCGACCGAGCGACCCGGGGCCACCGACCAGAACAAGCTTCGGCAACCCGGAGCCGGACAGGTGACATACACGAACAACTGGCCGTCCGAATATTTGATTGGGAATGCGCCGAGCGGCCCGATCGTCGTGTGGTCCGTGATCAGTTTTGTTCTCCTGCTGGGAGGCATTGGCGGGATGGCCTGGTATTACGCCATCCTGCGCCAGCGCGGCGAGGAGGAGCACCAGTTCCCGGAGAATGATCCGCTCCTGAACCTTTCCCCGACGCCTTCCATGCGGGCAACGCTTCGCTATTTCTGGGTTGTCGCCGCCCTCATCGTTGTGCAGGTGGGTCTTGGGGCGGTGACCGCCCACTATGGAGTCGAAGGTTCCGGATTTTACGGAATCCCGCTGGACCAGTGGCTGCCCTATTCGGTGACACGCACCTGGCATACCCAACTCGGAATCTTTTGGATCGCGACAGCCTGGCTGGCCACCGGTCTTTTCATCGCTCCGGCGGTATCGGGATACGAGCCGAAGTTCCAAGCGGCGGGGGTGAATTTCCTTCTCGGGTGCCTGGTCATCATCGTGGTGGGCTCGTGTTTCGGCACCTGGTATGGAACCCGTCAGAAAATGGGCCTCGAAACCAATTTCTGGTTCGGACACCAGGGCTATGAATACGTGGATATGGGAAGGTTCTGGCAGGTTTTCCTGCTGGTCGGGCTTTTCCTCTGGCTCGTCCTCATGACCCGGGCCATCTGGCCTGCGTTTCGGAATCCGCGTGAAAACCGTCATCTTCTGGCGCTCTTCCTGATTGCTTCCACCGCGATCGCCATTTTCTGGGCGGCAGGGTTGATGTGGCACCGGCAAACGAATCTGGCCATCGCCGAGTATTGGCGTTGGTGGGTGGTTCACCTTTGGGTGGAGGGATTTTTTGAGGTTTTCGCCACCGTGGTGATCGCCTTCCTGTTCACCCGGATGGGTCTGCTGAGAACGTCCACCGCGACGGCCTCCGTCTTGTTTGCCACCGCCGTATTTTTGGCCGGCGGCATTCTTGGCACGTTTCATCACCTCTATTTCACGGGAACCCCCACCGCCATTCTGGCGCTGGGCGCGACATTCAGCGCGATGGAGGTCGTGCCGTTGACGCTCATCGGGTTCGAAGCGGCTGAAAATCTGGCTCTCTCCCGCGCCCGCGAATGGGTGTCCGCCTACCGCTGGCCGATTTATTTCTTCATCGCGGTGGGCTTCTGGAATCTGGTCGGAGCCGGGTTGTTTGGTTTTCTGATCAACCCTCCGATTGCCTTGTATTATATGCAGGGCCTGAACACGACGGCCGTGCATGCGCACGCCGCACTCTTTGGAGTTTACGGCATGCTTGGCATCGGCCTGATGCTCTTCTGTCTCAAAGGACTTGCCACGAAACGGAAATGGAAGACCCGAGCCCTGTTTTTCAGCTTTTGGTCCATGAATGTCGGACTGGGTTTGATGATCCTGCTTTCCCTGCTTCCCGTCGGGCTCCTGCAGACGTGGGCAAGCGTTGAGCACGGGATGTGGTATGCGCGGTCCGCGGAATTTTTGCAGACCGGGTTGATGGACGTTCTCCGCTGGCTCCGTGTGGTTGGCGACACGGTCTTCGCCATCGGAATTCTCACCTTGGGGTGGTTTGTGGTTGGTCTCAAGACCGGCTGGTCGCTGACGTCGAGAGAACCCTGAGGCGCCGCGTTCCCTGCGGATTTTCCCGGGGCCGGAAGCTCCGCGTCCGTCCGGCCTCCAGACGTTTCAGCCGGCGTCCTGAGGCGGCGGATCAGCAGGCGTCAGATGGCGGAAATCGCGGCGTGACTTCCCTTTCTTCGCAACGTTTCCCCGCCATCCGATGCTCCCGCGTTTGATTTTTTCGGCCGTTTTCATGCAGGATTTCTCCAATCCGCGAGACACACGGGAACCTGGGATTCCTCGTGAAACACCCGGCCTTGGGCGGAAAGGATCGCACTGCGGCTGAGGTATCCCACCAGCTTGCGGGAGTTCTCCGGCGCGACAACCGGAAGCCTTCCGATATCATGGCGCAAAAGCTTTAGAATGGCCTCGTGCAAGGTGGTTTCCGGCGTGACCAGAACGAGCTGAGTGGTTGCGCAGTCGAGAACGACCGCATTGCCCGCAGCCTTCTCCACGGCACGAATGACATCGCCGCGCGTGACGATGCCAACCAGATCGCCCTGTTCGTCAACAACGGGGTGCGCCTGATGCCCCCTCAATCCGGGGTCATGAACGGCGATCTTTTGCGCGAGCGTGGCCAGGGGCATGGCTGCCGGAAGAACCGCCGGCTGGGAATCCATCACTGCGGCCACCTTGGTGTGTTCGAATACGTCCGCCCCGTATTGGGAGGGCACACTCACCCCCCGGCGCACGATTTTCTCCGTCATGATCGACGTTTTGCCCAGAGCGCGGACCACCCAGACGGCGACCGCAACGCCAGCGATGAGCGGAAAGATGGCGGCACTTTGTCCGGTGGTTTCAAAAGCAAAGACTGCGGAGGCCAGCATCGCCTGGGAGGCACCGCCAAAGGCACAGGCCATGCCGAGCAATGCGGCAAGGTGCGGATCCAGCGTGGGAATCCAGCCTTGAAAAAGAACGCCCAGAATCCAACCCAAACCGCTGCCGATGGTCATCAATGGCGCGAGCGTGCCCCCGGACGTGCCGCTACCCAGTGCGATGGTCCAGGAAATCCACTTGAAGCCGCAAAGCAGAAAAATGACAGGCAGACTTCCCGTGCCGGCCAGATTTTCCGTGATATTGGCATACCCGACTCCCAGTGTCCGGGGCTCGAAATATCCGATGCAGCCGACGGCAATGGCACCCAGCGCCGGCCACCACATCCAGTGGATCGACAGTTTTTCAAAACCATCCTCGATGAGATAGACCGCCCGGCTCATGCCAAATGCGGCAGCTCCGACGATGGCTGCAATCGCAAGGCACCCGGCAAATGCCGCCATGCCGGGATGCTGGACGGCCGGCATGGGGAACACCGGGCTTGAGCCCTTCCAGAGCGTCCGAACCAGGGATGCGACGCTGACCGCGATGGCCACGGGAATCAGTGAGCGGACCTTGAACTCAAAAAGCAAAAGCTCTACGGCCAGTAAGAGCGCGGCAAGCGGACTTCCGAAGGTTGCGGCCATGCCGGCTGCCGCTCCGGCCGCCAGGAGGGTTTTTCGTTCCACCGCGGAGACCGGCAGAATCTGTCCGACCAGAGAACCCGCAGCGCCTCCCGTCGCAATAATGGGTCCCTCGGCTCCGAAAGGGCCTCCCGTCCCAATGGAGATCGCGGCGGACAGTGGTTTGAGCCAGATGATGCAGGTCGGGATGCGGCTCGAATTTTCCAACACCTGCTCCATGGCTTCCGGTATGCCGTGTCCACGGATGGCGGCGGAACCGAAACGTGCCATGAGACCAACGACCAGGGCCCCGGCCACGGGAACCAAAATTACCGCCAGGCCCAGGTGATTGCCGGCAGGCGAATCCGCCAGGCCGACTCGCCCAAAGAAGGAAGCGGCGGTGATCGCTTCGATCAGCCGGAGGAGAACCTGCGCGACGCCCGCCATGGCGAGGCCCAATGCCGCCGCCAGGAATGCCATCCAAAGCGTTCTCCACGGCTTGGAGCGGTCGCTCATGAGCTGACCTGCTTCAGGAGCCCCGCCAGCAGGAGGCCCGCGGTTTGCAGTTCGGTGCGATGCGCCAGGGCGAGCTTTTCCAGCTTGGCGCGCCCGCGCCTCGTCAATTTGACATAAACCTTCCGGCGGTCGTCGACCGAGGCCTCGCGTTTCACCAGACCTCCGGATTCCAGACGGTCCACCAAACCCACCGCGCTGTGGGCGGCGATCTGCAGCCGCTCGGCCAGCTCCCCTACGGTGACATGGCTGCGCCCGGGAAACCCCTCGATCGCAAGCAGGGCGAGGTATTGCTGCGACGCCAGCCCGTGGGCCTCCGCAGCCCGCTCGCTGAAATTCAAAAACTTGCGCAGTTCGTAGCGAAAAGCCGCCAGAGTTTCATAATTGTTCTTCGTCACCTCTCATACATATCGTATTACGATGTATTTTGTCGAGGGCTTTCTCCGCGCCCAGCGCTGACATTCCTGCCGGAGGACACAGCGCTCCGTAATCTGAACCAGCCTCCTGTAATATGTTGATACGTTCTGCAAACGGCATCCTGAGTTTGCCTGAAAACCGCGCGATGCGGGCCGTTCCGTTCGCTCCGCAATGAGTGGGCAATCCTCTACGGCGATAGAATCATTCGTTGATCAGGAAGCAGAGGGCGCCTCCGGGAGCGTCGGTGAAACCCGTGAAGATCATCAGGGGAAGTGAAGCCCCCATCGCAACGAAGAAGCCGATGGTGAGAAAATTCTCCCGAAAAAACGGCACCATTCATGGTCCAACCGAGTGCCGTTGGTCTGAAGCGCGTTGTGGACGGGCCTCCCTCCCGCATACTTCTTTTCCAGTTCCACGATTTTTCGGAAATAGCCAACCCGGAGCAACGTCGACTCGCCTCCCTGCCAGGCAAATGTGATCTCCGGCGAGTTTTGGGATTCGATGTATTGTCGGATATACGATTTCAAGGCATCCGGTTTCATCCGGAGGTTTTCGCTTTTTGGGAACAGTTTCTCTTTCTCAAGATAGCAGCAATATGTGCAATCGAGATTGCAAATCGGCCCGACTGGCTTGGTCATCACATGAAAGGCCGTCGCGGGGGAAAAGGAACCGAGCATAAATTGGGTGAGCTTAGGGAGCGGAAGGTGGCGTAGGCCAAGAGGGCTTTCAGGAATAACCGGTGGCCCGGAAACTTTGATTTTCACTCTCGATTTTTGGGGGAGCCTCGAAGCACGGGGAAGACAACTCCTCCTTGGAAGCCCCCCACCGCCTGCGAAACTCTGAGGGACTACAGCCGTTCCATTTCTTGAAGTGGCGGTTGAAGTTCGATAGGTTGCAGAATCCGCTATCTGGCCATCGAGGCGGCAGATGCCATGGCTTCGATGAATAGCAATCAGCTCGATCTCCGGATGAAAATGGTAAATGCAGTCGAAGGCTGGCAGCTTCGCTTCATGAGCTTCGAAGGAGCAACCCAGCGGACGGGATCGGCTTTCAAAACGTGGGGGATGCGGAAAGGCCATTAACTGGAATGATGCAGCCGGATGGCGCGAATTGCAACGCAAAGCCAAGAAAGTATCATTTCCGGGCAAGCCAATAGATGTCGAAACTCGCGTGAGCATTTACGTTTCCAGCCGAATGAAACCGCCACGATTCGAATTGTTTGATCCGCGTCGCGATCCCGCGTGCTTTCATAACCTTGCGGAGAAACCCGAAACGGCGGCGCTCCAAGCCAAGCTCCTCCGTGCCATGAACACCTGGCGGAAAAAGACGGCAGACCCTTTTCTCGATTCTGATTATCTTCAAAAATATACCGATGCGCACGGGCAGTCAAACAGGTGAGTCCCAGTTCGCAGGAGAATTTCAACTGAGCGTCTCCCTGCCGCCAGGTGTGCAGGCCGACGTCGTGCTGCCGCCCGCCGCCATTGATCTGGCCCTGCAAGGCGGATAAGCCGTGGCTCCCGGCGAACGCTGCAAAATCCGTCAAGACACCACCTTCACCGCCACACGGGATTGTGGAGTCAAGAAGACTGCTGGATCAGAGAGGAAATAGTCGTGTGATGATTGTCGCTGACATGTGCCAGTCAGGAGCCGGCGGAGGGATTGCTCATCCCCAGCGGCCGGTCAAGAAAGTATCGCATCTTGGCAACTAAAGTGGGGCGGAGGGGATGGGGAAGTAATAATCTTCACAGCGTCATCCGACACAAAAACCCAAAAAAGAATGAAACTCCCAACTCCTTCCACCTTGCTCGTCGCTGCAATCTGCGCGTTCGGTCTCACCCCTGTCGCTCCTGCCGCGGTCATCACATATTCCCCAACAAATATCCCATTCGACAGCAATGGCTCATTTTTGGATAATTCCGGGACTACAATCATAGCGGCTAACCCAGCTGCATCTAATACGGTCAGTGGCAACTACACCCTCAATGGCATCAATCTGACAAACTCAGCCAGCCTCTCCACGGCATCGAATATGAACCCCCTGATTTTTACCGGAGGGGGAACTACAATGACCATTACAGGTATCGGCGGAAACACAATCGCAATGAACACCATTCCTGCCGGAAATGGAACTTACTCAAACTCAAACGTTGCAGGCGTGCTCGGAGGAGGTTTGGATTCTCCAGCCAGTAGTACGGCAGCTGCCGTCGGAATCAAGTTGTCACTCACTGGATTGACGATTGGACAACAATACAGCCTGCAAACATTGCACTGGCAATCCAGCAACGCCAGCGACCGTCAAATGTGGATGCAAAATGGATCAATCGCAACCCCCGGAAACAATCAAAGCTCGGCGTTCGGTCCGGTCGATGATCCCCTAGTATTAGATTCGAAGGCAGCATTTATGACTGCAACGTGGACTGCTGATGCGACGACTCAAGACTTCAATTTTGTCAATACAAACAATGGCGTTTTTTCCCGCGCTGTTCTAAATATGGCTGTCTTGCAAGCTGTTCCCGAGCCGGGAACGTTGACATTGTTGGCAGGAAGCCTGGCCGCGCTGGTCGTTTTCCGACGATACTTCTACAAGGCACGCAGGAATTGAGAGCAATCGGCGATGTCCTGCAACCCCTCGCGCCACGTCAACTGTGCAAATGCCATGCAGATGGGTTGCTTGGCGGCATCCAAAGTGCCGGACGCGAGACTCCGCGCCGTAGCGATCCGCCAAGCGGGAAAGGGTCTTGCGGTTGACCAGATCGAGGAGTTGAGACAAGACAAATCGGCCGGAATTCATGCCAAAAAGCGTGAACCGATTTCAAATGCGTGGCAGTCATTTTCGTCTGCAGTGCGTTCATTTTATTTATGTTTCAAAACTCCATCACTCAGTTAACCGGACACCCGTGTCTCCGCCTATGAAAAACCGTCTTCATCCCTTCCTTTTATTGGCCCTTCTCGCCATCCCGCTGCGAGCGGGCGAGGTCTTCTCCGAAAATTTCGCATCCGGCTATGAGCGCGGCAAATTGGTCGGCCAGAATGGTTGGAGCGATTTCGAGAAGAATCCGAGTTCGCCAATTGTCTATGACACCGAAGGCAGGTTCCATTCTGATTTTAGTTGGGCGGTGATTTCCTCGAAACCAACGAGTTCGGATGACTGGGCACTAAAAACGATTCCCTCCCCAAACCTGGAGGGTGTGGAGAACGTGGTGGTCGAGATTGTCGCCTCCCGCATCCTCCATCCTAAAGGGGCAGGCTCGCATGTCATGTTTGGGTATGGCGCGAAGCTCATGGACAAAGGCATTTGCCTTTCCCATGAGGGGATCTACTTCCGCGACGGATGGGGCCGCATGGAGTATGCCATTGATGCCAATGGCGAGAAATGGAATAATTACGACTCTCAGGACGTCGTCTTCGTGCGCTCGGTCTGGAATCTGAAGGACAACACCGTCTCTCTCGCCATCAAGAATCATTCGCGCGGGGAGACCGAGTTCACTCCGCTCTTCTTCGACAAGGAACAGAAGCAAAGCACGATTGATTTTGGTGTGCAGTCACCGTTGGACAAGTGGAATCAGGTGTTTATCCGCACCAACGGATTCAAGGGTTCCCAGCTCTTCCAAGCAAAAATCTCAACTGAATAGCCACCCCCATGCAGTGCCATCAGAAGGTTTCCAACCACGGATAGGCACGGATGTCTGGAGATGGGATGTTTCATATCAATGGTATCGCTCCGAATTGCCGCAGTGACCACCCTGGCATCCGCTGAAAACAACCTCCGCGCACATCACTCCTTGCTTTTCCGGAACGCACTTCGGAAGGCAACTGGTGTCCTGCTCTCCCTCTTCAAGAACTGACGGTTGAAGTTCGACAGGTTGTTGAACCCGCTCTCATAACAGATTTCAGTCACGGTCTTGTCCGTCTGGATGAGGTGGATGCAGGCGGCGTCCAACCGCAGTTTTGTGAGGTATTGTTGGAAGGTCTGGCCGGTCTTTTTGTGGAAGAACCGGCTGAACGAGGAAGGAGCCATGCCGGCGACTTTGGCCGCACCTTCCAAAGTAATCGCCTCATTCAAGTGGGAATGGGCATAGCGAAAGAATCGGGTCAGACGGTCGATATCCTGTTGGTGCATGGCCGGAAGCTGCGGCTTTTCAACAATGGCAGGCAGGTCTGCGGCTGCTCCGTGAGAGAGGAGATTGAGGATTTCCAGCAGGCCGATGACCCGCTGCAGCCCTTTCCTCTCCGGCAGCGAGGCGACCAAGGGAGCGGCTTTTTTGAGCAGCCCCCCTTTGATCTGGACCGCGCCCCCTTCGATTTGCCGGAGGAACCGCCGCGCCTCTTCAAATTCCGGCATCCTGACCGGGCTGCCCGCGAGAAGGTCGGGGTGAAACAGAACAAGCGCAATACCCGCCCAATTCGCTCCCTTGCTGTCTTCGGGGTTGTTGTGAGTGAAATGGGGCGTACTCGACCCAATCACGAACAGGTCGCCCCGTGTCGCGTGGAACGCCTTGTCCCCGGCCACCTGCGTGCAGAAGCCCTTCTCGAAGAGCTGGATTTCCACCTCCGGATGAAAGTGGTAGGGATAGTTAAACGTCGGCTCCCGGAACCGGCCTGCAAAAAAAGATGTTCCCGCCTCGTTGGCGAGAGCTTGGTATCGGAGGAACATTGCATTGATCATCGCTTTTCCATCTGGATTCGCAAGAGCACAAGTTTCGCTCTGTTAAGATTGTATCAGCACTTGCAATCTCGGTGATGGCGACTCATGGGAAAAACTGGGACTATCTTGAAAGTCCCGCCCTGAGTTCCTCATCTGGCAAAGTTTGAATTCGGGAGCTGAAAAACATCCGACACCCGAACAACCATGAGAACCCACCTTGCCGTCTTCACGCTGACTCTCTCGAGCATCATCACCAGCTCGGCGGGCATCTGGCTGCCGAATATTTTTGGCGACCACATGATTCTACAGGCAGAAAAGCCGGTGAAAATCTGGGGTAAAGCCACGCCCGGAGAAACTGTGAGCATTTCGATCCTTTCGGACAGCGAGGCGACACTTTCCTCCTCAGAGGCGACTGCCGACCCGGACAGCAAATGGTCCGCCACACTTCCGCCCCTGCCTCCCGGCCAATCCGTGAGCATCCGAGTCACTGGCACCAAGAGCGGCGGGAAAGTGCTCTCCGACGTGCTAACCGGCGAGGTCTGGCTGCTCTCGGGTCAGTCGAACATGCGCTGGACGGTCGCCAAATCCAAAGATGCCGAAAAGGAAATCGCAGCCGCCGACCACCCCGGCATCCGCCTCTTTATGACTGATATGGCTCCGGCAGGCTCACCGTCGGACAACTTGCCGGGGCAATGGGTGGTCTGTTCGCCGGAGACGGTCGGCAATTTCTCTGGTCTGGGTTACTTCTTCGGGCGGGATCTCCAGCAGGCCCTAAGCCGCCCGGTCGGCCTTATTTGCAGCGCGGTTGGTGGCACGCCGATCCAGGCATGGACGCCGCTGGAGCCGATGGAGGCGGATCCTGCGACGACTCATATTGAAGATGACTTCGAGGCCTACTACCAGCAGCCCCCGGAGAAACGTCGCAAGGCGCGCGGCACATGGATTTACGGTGCCAAGCAGGAGAAGGGACCGGCTCGGCTTTATAACGGGATGATCCACCCGCTCATCCCGCTGTCTTTGCGCGGGATCGCTTGGTGCCAGGGCGAGGACAACTCCCAACCCGCCAACGGCGAGTGGGACGGGCCGGAAGTTTATCGCGTCCATTTTCCAATGATGATTCAGGCCTGGCGCGAGGCCTGGGGACAGCCAAAGCTACCGTTCCTTTACATCGAGCTGGCCAACTACCGTGAGCCGCAAAAAACTCCGGTTAGCGCCGAGGAGGAACGTCATTGGGGAGCGATTCGCGAAGCCCAGGCCGCCGCCCTGAGCCTGACTGCCGTCCATGCCGTCTCGACCATCGACCTCGGCGAGGCCGAAGACATTCACTACAAAAGCAAGCAGGATGTCGGGAAACGCCTCAGCCTCGCCGCCCTCGGTGCGGTCTATGGCCAAGCACCAAAACCGTTTCTTAGTCCGCGCTACGTCGGACATTCTCTCGAGAACGGCAAGGTGCGCATCAAGTTGGCCAACGCCGAAGGAGGGTTGAAGACCGACGACGGAGCACCCCCGAAGGCCTTTGCCATCTGCGGCAAAGACGGAAACTGGCAATGGGCGAAGACGGAAATCGATGACAGCGACATCCTGGCCTGGCATCCCGACATCCCCGAACCCACCGCCGTGCGCCACGCCTGGGCCAGCAACCCAGATGTCAATGTTTACAACATCAACGGCCTCCCGCTCATGCCCTTTCGAACCGACACCATCCCGCTCATGGCCTCCGGCCAGTAAGATCTCGATCAGTGCCTGCTCCAATATTCCTTCCCATGACAAGATTGTATTAGGGTCCGGCAACCCAGTCTTGGCGAGAGACCCGACAAACTGTCATATGCTTCTTACAATGCGCCCCCCATGCCCCACACCTGATTCTGAAAAAATTCCGTTAATCGAGAAGTTCTCATTCGGTATTCGGATGTTTGCCCAGCAGATGGGTAACAATGGGATGAACATGCTGGCATTCCCTGCCTATGGCATCATTCTGGGCCTCGATCCATTGCTCATCGGCATCGTCTTCGCCTCGATGCGAGTTTTCGACGCCATCCTGGATCCCTTGGTCGGATGGCTCTCGGACAACACACGCTCACGCTGGGGCAGGCGGCGGCCGTGGATTTTTCTTGGCTCCCTGGTCGGCGGACTCAGTTTTGCCCTCTTGTGGCAGGCGCGTCCGGAGTGGTCGGAGGCGGCCATCACCACCTACTTCATTGTCTGGTGCCTGTTTTTTTTCACCGGCTTTTCCATGACAGTGATCCCGACGGATGCGCTGGGTTTCGAGCTGACGCCGAACTACGAAGAGCGCACCCGCCTCTACAGTTGGTCTTCGGCCATCGTCAAAGTCGCCCTGCTCATCTTCCCGTGGATGTTTGCCATCACCCAGCTGTCGATTTGGGAAAATGAGGCCCAGGGGCTTCGGGCCGTTGGTTTGCTCTTCGGCGGCATTTATCTGGTGACTGCGATTCTTCCGGCGATTTTTTGCAAGGAACGGCACCGAAAAATCGCCCGAGAGGAAGGCAAAACCTCGTTCGTCGAGGCGTTGCGGCTCACTTTGAAAAACCGGATCTACCTCCAGCTTTGCGGCATGGTGCTTTCTGCGATTTTTGCGGGCCAGGTTTACATGCTCTTCGGCACGCACCTCTCGGTTTATTACCTGTTCGGCGGCGACAAGGCGGACGGCGGCAGCTTCTTTGGCATCTTCGGCTCCCTGGCGGCCATCGTGGGACTCGTGGCCATCTTGGTCATCAACCGCTTTTTTATTCATGTGGATAAAAAACAAATCGTTCTCTTTGCCAGCGGGCTGGCTTTCATTGGCTGGCTCAGCGCATTTTTCCTGATTACGCCTTCGATGCCGTGGCTGACCTTGATTCCAGTTTCCATGAACGCCATTGCCGTGTCCTCTTTCTGGCTGGTGATCGGGTCGCTCTACGCCGACGTGACCGATGCCGATGAACTCCTCACCGGCAGACGCCGGGAAGGCATTCTGGCCTCGTTTGGTTCGTTTCTCGCCAAGGCCGGTGGCACGATTGGTGCCGTGCTGGGCGGTATCGTCCTGAGCCGGACCGGCTTCGACGCCGGTCTTGCCACCCAGCCCTCATCCACCGTTGCCGCGATGAAGACCATTTACATTGCCTTCCCCATGCTGGGCTACGGCACCGCTTTCCTGATCGCGCTCAAATACCCGCTCACCAAGCAGCGCATGGCGGAAATCCGCCATGAACTGGAAACCCGTCGCGGGGTTGCCCGCGAAACAACAAAAGAAGAAACGAAATGAAATCCACTCCCCACACCCTCGGTGTCCTCGGTCTTGGCGAAGGCCGCAGCATCCTCTCCGCCGCCCTCGGCAGTCCTCGCTGGTCGATCGGCGCGGTCGCCGCAAGAAGTATCGAATCGTGTGCAAAACGCACGCGGGAGTTCGATCTGGAATGTCCGGCGTTTACCGACTACGGGCAGATGCTTGCCGAGGGCGGTATCGACGTGGTCGGCATTTTCACCCCCGACCCGCTTCACGCCGGGCATATCCTCCAGGCACTGGAGGCGGGAAAGCACGTGATCTGCACCAAGCCGGTGGTTGATTCCCTGGAACGGGCGGCGGAGATGGTTGAGGCGCAGAAGCGCACCGGTCGTCAGGTCTTCGTCGGGCATAGCTATCGGTTTTTTCAGACCTTCTTGCGCCAGCGCGAGGACTTCGAGACCGGGCTCCATGGCGGACTGATCTCCTGCGAGGCATGCTACAACGGCGACAAGCGCAAGGGGTCCGCCGGCGCGCGGGGCAAGAACGGAGAGGTCAACTGGCTCTACTCCGGTCTCGGCCATGCTGTCGATCTGGTCTATTGGTATCTCGGTGAGATCGAGGAGGTCAGTGGCTACTCGCTGTTGAGCGACGCCGGACGCAAGCTGGGTTCGCAGGTCGATGATTGTTTCCAGTTTGTCCTGAAGTCGAAATCCGGCGTCCTTGGCCACGCCATGGGCATCTACGGCGCTCCGCGCGCCCACCCGCAGGCCGCGCCGGAAACGGGCTGCACACTGCGCGGCAACCTCGCCACGAGTACCGCGACCAATCCGGCATTCGACTACTACACGACCATCGATGGCCGGATCCCAAAGCGGGAAACCTATATCGACGACGGCGGCTACTACTTCCGCTGGGGTGGCTCGGGCTATCATGCCGGCGAGTTCCAGAACTTTCTCGAACACTTTGCCGATTGCCTCGAGACGGGTGTCCGGCCCAGTCCGAACCTGCATGACGCGCTCTATGTGGTTGCGATCCTCGAAGCCATGGAGCTTGCGCTGCGAGAGCGACGACCGGTGCGAGTTTCCGAAATCCTCGAACGGCGCAACCTTGCAGGAAAACTCGAACTTTAAACCGGTTCCACGCCGTGAAAGCCAAATCCCCGACTTTGCGATCTGGTCGGCCATCTCGGAGTGCGCAACATCGTATTAGGCCGGACGGGTTCACGCTCATCGAAATTCTCGCTGTGCTCGCCATCCTTGCCGTCCTGGTCGCTCTCCTGTTTCCGACCTTTACCAAAATGCGCCGCCAAGCCGAGGTCACCGAATCTCTGGCCCGCATGCGGGCCATCGGCCAAGGGGTGCTGCTTTTTGCCGCGGATAACAACATGCGGTTGCCGGGTGGTGGGTTTTCCAGTCCGCTGATCCGGTGGATGCATATCGTGGCACCCTACATGGGAGTCGAGGCCGACAAGGTGAAAGATGGCGTGCGGTATTCTTCCAAAGGCTATGACGCCTCGCTCAACAAACTCTTCACCTGCCCGGCGCTCAGTGGAAAACCCATCCCCGGAGGCAGGGGAACTTACGTTGCCCGATATGGAATGAACCTTGAGCTGGGGTTGGACAACAGCATGCTGGGTGTTTCCATGATCTCGGTGCCCAATCCGGCGGGAACCGTCCTCATGGCCACCAAAGCTCATAGTGACCCGGGCCTGCGCCCGACTTACTATCCCGTTCACCCGTTCGGCGTCGCAGCAAACTTCCGCCCCGACCGCAACCCGGAAGTCGGAGCGGACGACAAGGGATTCATGGGACCTCACGGATACTTGTTCTGCGACGGGCGCGTCGAAATCCGCAACGTCCTTCCACCTCCCAGCGCCTTCTACATCCACAACTGACTCCTCTTTTCTGTCCTTATGATCTCCATTCACAACTTCACACACTACCGCTTCGGCATGTTTGTTCACTACGGTCTCTACAGCTTGCTCGAACGCGGCGAGTGGGCGATGAATCGCGAGCGGATCAGTGCCGACGATTTGCGGGCGCAGTCGACACGATTCACTGCGGAGCGGTTCGATGCGAACGCGCTTTGCGACCTTGCCCTCCGCGCAGGTATGAAATACGTCGTTCTCACTTCCATGCACCATGACGGCTTCCGCCTCTACCGCAGCGAACTCTCGGACTTTTCTTCATGGACCACGAGCGGACGCGACCTGTGCGCGGAGGTGATTGCCTCTGCCCGCGAGCGCGGCCTCGGCGTTGGCCTCTACCACAGCCTCAACAATTGGTTCGAGCGGCCCGACGCTGTCGATGCCCTCGAGGACAAATCCGCATGGATGGTCTTTATCGGCAACACCCACGCCCGCGTCGAAGAGCTGGTGCGGAATTATGATTTCGACATTCTCTGGTATGACGGCTGGTGGCCGTTTGATGGCAAGGGATGGCAGGGCGAGGAACTCAACACCAAGCTCCGTGCCATTCGGCCCGGTCTGCTCTTCAATCCGCGCAATGGCGCGGAGGGAGACTTTGCCACACCCGAGCAGCACATCTCCGCGCCCCGCCCATGGCGTCCGTGGGAGGCCTGCATGACGCTCAACGACAGTTGGGGATTTCACCGTGGCGACAACAACTGGAAGCCGCCCAAGGAGGTGCTCAAACTCCTCTGCAAAGTGGCAGCCGGCAATGGCAACCTCCTCCTCAATGTCGGCCCGCGAGGCGACGGTGCGCTCCCGCCCGAATCCACCCGAATCCTCGAAGGGGTCGGCTCGTGGATCGCGCGCTGCGGCGAATGCCTGCGCGACAACCAGGTCTTCACCTTCGATCTCGAACACCGCGGCGACCACACCGGCGACTGGTGCCACCATGGCCCGATGACCGTCAGCGGCCACACCCTCTACATGATTGCCACAAGCTGGCCGGGAGCCGAGTGGACGCTCAGCGGACTTCAGGCAGAGGTGCTTTCCGTTGAGCTGCTTCCAGCAGATAGCACAGTCCTATTCACCCGCCTAACCGATGGAGTGTTCCGGTTCCATGGCCTACCCGAAGCCTGCCCCGACCCGCTTGCCCCGGTCTTTCGCATCCGTTGCGACCGACCGCCCACGGTTTACAACTGCGGCGGCATGCGAATCCCCAAAATCCCGCATCCCCCCTACGACCCGATGCCCTCGGATGTGAATCTTTGAGAATCCCGGATTGTTATCATTAAGACGTTTGGCGTCGTTCATAAGGCTTCGCCACGGCTTTTTGCACCTCTTGTCGGTGACACAGACGTAGCGAACCGGATCGCTGGTCTTTCCGTCAAAAACCAGATTGGTGAACAGATTGTTCACCGGGTGCGTTCCCCCCTACCTGCCGCGTGGCCGGTATCATCCCTGCATGGCATAATAGGAGGCTTCATCAACCAATCTGCCTTACTTCTCGCTGGATACCAATACGCGAAGGGAATTCATGGGGACACTATTCGAGAACTTTTTCAGCCACCTTTGCGGCGAAGAACTGCACGATCACAATGGTTTGAATTTTGCCTTTGCGATTCGGGAACCCGCTCCTCCCGAACAGATAGTGCATATCGAAAAAGCGACCGACATCAGCTGGCATAGGCTCTTGGCTGAAGCCCCGTCTGCTTCTTGAACCAGCGTGAAAAGTAGTTTTGATCCAGGAATCCAAGATCTTCGCACACCTCCCTGATCAGTTTTTTTTCACGCAGCAGGCGGAGCGCTTTCCGGAGCAGGCGGGCATCGCGGTATTCGCGCAGGGTCTGGCCCGTGGCCCGCTTGAAAATCCGGTTCAGGTAGTCCGTCTGGTAACCCATGCTCCCGGCGAGGGAGGCAATTTCCGGCAGCGGGCTTTCGCTCTGGTCCAACAGGCGTTCAAACCGCCGGACAAAAGCGGGGATCGGACGGTGATGGGCGGGAAGCGCCTCCGTGGCGCGCAACAGGGTGTCCAGAATGCGGAGGAGGCCGGCGGCGATCAGCAACCGGCAGGAGGAGTGGCCCGGGTCGGAGAGCCCGGTCAGACCGGCGAGTTCCCGTTTGATGTCGCCGGTTTCCGACTGGCCCATCCGGTTGAGCCGGAAGCCCTGCTTGACGGCTCCCCGCCAGTCCAAATCCAGAACGAGGCACAACGGACGGCGGCCCGATGTCTCACGGAAGGAATGGAGGCAGCGCGGGGGGAGGAAGGCCATGGAGCCGGGGCCGGTTTCATAGGTCCGACCGGCAGCGCTCATGACTCCCGAACCGCTCAGGTAACAAAGGATCTGCGTGAAGGAATGGGAGTGCTCCGCGAGCATGTCCACCTCGGGCAGGTGGCGGTTCATTCGCAGTCGCCGCACCCGGAGGCCCGGCAACCGCACGTCGATCTCCTGCAGAAGCAGCGGACGGTAATGTTTCACGGAGAAAGAAAAATCATCATTAAGACGAAAATAAAGTCGTTTTTGTGCTAAAATCAAGCGGGGCCGTCATAACGCAGGCGGGTGTTTCCGGTTAGAGTTCCCTCCATGACGCCAGTCGTTCTTGTCACCGGTTCCAGCCGCGGGCTCGGTCGTGGGGTGGCCGAAACCCTCGCCGCCGCGGGCCACAGCGTGGCCGTGCATTATGCCAACAACAGGCAGGCGGCGGAGCAGACCGCGGAAGAGTGCCGCCGTCTCGCCACGGTGCCGGGGCAGACATTTGCCGTTGTGGGGGGCAATGTGGGTGATGCGGGAGACCGGCAGCGTCTTTTTGAACAAACACTCGAGACATTCGGCCATCTGGACGCCCTGGTAAACAACGCGGGCATCGCCCCGCGGGTGCGGGCGGACATTCTGGAGGCCACGGAGGATGTCTTTGACGAGGTGATGGAAGTGAATCTCAAGGGACCGTATTTCCTCTCGCAACTCGCCGCCCGGTATTGGCTTTCCAAGCCGGGACAGTCCCGTCTCCCGTCGGGCTACAAGCTTCTCTTTGTCAGCTCGCTTTCCGCGAACACCGCGTCGGTCAACCGGGGGGAATATTGCATTTCGAAGGCCGCGCTGGCCATGGCCTCGCAACTTTGGGCCGCACGCCTCGCCGCGGAAGGCATCCAGGTGATGGAGCTTCGCCCGGGCATCATGGCTACGGACATGACCGCCGGCGTCAAAGAGAAATACGACGCACTTTTGGCCGGGGGGCTGGTTCCGCAAATGCGCTGGGGCAATCCCGCTGATGTCGGGCTGGCTGTCCGGGCGGTTCTGTCCGGTCATTTCCCGTTTTCCACGGGGGATGTCATCAACATCGACGGCGGTTTCCACCTCCGCCGTCTCTAGCCTTTTCCTTTTGTTTTCATGATTGCAATCAACCCCTCACTTGAACCGGCGGATCTCGCTCCGAAGATCCGGAAACTCTGGGAGGCGTCCGCCCCCAAAATCCTTTCCATCGACTCCTGCGAGAGTCCTGGCGCGGCCACGCCGGTTTTCACCATCCGGGGCCGCTACACGGCGCGCGGCTGGACCGAGTGGACGCAGGGGTTTGTCTACGGATCCGCAATTTTGCAGTATGACGCCACCGGCGATGAACACTTCCTGGTGCTCGGTCGCGAACGGACACGGGAACGCATGGCCCACCACATCACGCACACCGGGGTGCATGACCACGGGTTCAACAATGTCTCCACCTATGGGAATCTTCTGCGGCTCATGGGTGAGGGCCGCATCCCGTTTGATGCGCGGGAAAAGGAGTTTTACGAGCTGGCGCTGAAGTGTTCGGGGGCGGTTCAGGCGGCTCGCTGGACAGCCATCCCGGGCGGCGGCTACATCTATTCCTTCAACGGCCCCCATTCGCTTTTTGCGGACACCATTCGTTCCCTGCGCGCGTTGGCCGTGTCCCATTCCCTCGGCCATGTGCTCATGGGAGAAAAGGACACGAAAATTTCCCTGCTCGGGCGCGTACTCGACCACGCGAAGACCACGGCGGATTTTGCCGTCTATTACGGCGGGGGGCGTGATGGCTACGACAAGCGCGGGCGGGTTGCCCACGAGAGCATCTTCAATACGAATGACGGCAGTTACCGTTGTCCGAATTCCCAGCAGGGTTTTTCGCCGTTCACCACCTGGACGCGCGGATTGGCGTGGATCATCGCGGGATATCCCGAATTGCTCGAATGGGTTGACACCCTGCCCGACAGCGAGCTGGAGCCCTTCGGGGGACGTTCCGCCGTCGAAGAAATGTTGCTCAAGCCCGCCCTGGCCGCCTGTGATTTTTACATCGACCAGACGCCAAGCGATGGCATTCCGTATTGGGACACCGGAGCACCGGAACTGCACAAGTTGGGCAACTATCTCGATCGTCCCGCACAGATCGACAACGATCACGAACCCGTGGATAGTTCTGCCGCCGCCATCGCCGCACAGGGACTGCTCCGTCTGGGCCGCTTTCTGAAGCGGAACCGGGATGAACGGGGTGCCCGATACTGGCAGGCAGGCTTGACGGTGGCCGCCACCGTGCTTGCGGAGCCGTATCTTTCCACCGACCCCGGGCACCAGGGGCTCATCCTGCACTCGATTTATCACCGCCCCAACGGATGGGACCACATTCCCGAAGGCAGCAAAATTCCCAAGGGAGAATCCTCGATGTGGGGTGATTACCATGCCCGGGAACTGGCACTCTATCTCCAGCGCATCATCGAAGAAAAACCTTACTACACGTTCTTTGGAGGCATTCCTTCCGGACGCTGACCCACAATGACCATCTCGGACCTTGCAAAAATCGAAGGCCGCCGGTATCCCGCGCGGCGCAGAACCCAGAACCTTGCCGGAGGAGTCGCTCCCATCCAGGCAAAGAATTTCAGCATGGGAAATGTCACCCTCGATCCCCGGGGAGGGCAGGTTCCCTGGCACAATCAGGAGCAGGAGGAAGTCTATTTCGTCATCGAGGGAACCGGTGAAATGTGTCTCGGCGGGGAGCGCCAGACCGTGACAGGCGGCCAGATGGTTTACATCCCCCCCGGTATTTTTCATCAACTGACCAATACCGGGGAAACGCCCCTGCGGATGATCTATTGCTACGGCCCGGCGGGCGATGTCGCCCATTGGCGTCAGGAACTCGACGCCACGCTGCCCAGGGCGGGTGAGGAGGCTCCTCCTCTGCCCGAAGGGGCCTGGCCGCAATGCACCGAAAAACCTTAGTTTCTCCACATCCTATGAAAACTCACACAATCGGCATCATCATGAACGGCGTCACCGGACGCATGGGCACAAACCAGCACCTGCTCCGGTCCATCGATGCCATCATCAAACAGGGAGGCGTTAAAATCAGTCCCACCGAAAGGATTCTGCCCGATCCCGTGTTGGTGGGGCGGAATGAGATCAAGCTGAAGGAACTTTGCGAGCGTACTTCGGTAAAAAAATGGACTGCCGATCTGGACAGTGTGATGAGGGATCCGGCCTATGCGATCTACTTCGACGCCCAGAGCACGTTGCGGCGTTTCGACGCTGTGAAGCAGGCCGCGGAAGCCGGCAAGCATGTGTATTGCGAGAAGCCGACCGCCATCACGACGGAGAATGCCCATGCGCTTTACAAGATCTGCCGCGATGCGGGAGTGAAGAACGGCGTGGTTCAGGACAAGCTCTGGCTTCCCGGTCTTGTCAAGTTTTTGCGCCTCAAGGAAAACGGTTTCTTCGGAGACATCCTATCCGTTCGCGGGGAATTCGGATACTGGGTTTTTGAGGGACACACCGTGCCGCCCCAGCGCCCGAGCTGGAATTACCGCAAGGAAGACGGAGGAGGGATGGTGGTGGACATGCTCTGCCACTGGCGTTACGTCATCGACAATCTGTTCGGCGCGGTGAAGCGTGTTTCCTGTCTTGCCGCCACCCATATTCCCGAGCGCATTGACGAACAGGGCAGGCCGTATTCGTGCACGGCGGACGATTCCGCCTACTCGACATTCGAACTTGAGAACGGTGTGATTTGTCACTTCAACTCCTCTTGGAATGTGCGTGTCCGTCGCGACGATCTGCTGACCATGCAGGTGGATGGCACGAAGGGGAGTGCCATTGTGGGCCTGCGCGATGTGTGGATCCAGCACTACGGAAACACGCCGCGCCCGGTCTGGAATCCCGATGTGCCGCAACCGGTCGATTTTTTCGGCGGCTGGAGCAAGGTGCCCGAGCAGGAAACCTATGACAACGCCTTCAAAATCCAATGGGAACTCTTCCTCCGCCATGTGGTGCTGGATGAACAGTTCCGCTGGACCCTTCTCGAAGGAGCAAAGGGGGTGCAACTTGCCGAGTTCGGCCTCAAGAGCAGCGAGGAACGCCGCTGGCTGGATCTTCCCGAACTGGCCGTTTAGAAAAATTTTCTGAACAAGCCTTCCTTTATGAAATCTGCTTTTAATCCCCAACTCGCCGAAGCCCTCGGGAAGACCGGCATCGTTGCGGTCCTTGTGGTGGACGATGCGAAGGATGCCGTTCCGCTGGCGCGCGCCCTTCTTGCCGGAGGCGTGAATGCCATCGAACTCACTCTCAGAACGCCTGCGGCCCTTGATGCGCTCCGGGAAATCAAAGCGGACGTTCCGGAAGTGATCGCCGGGGTCGGCACCATCCTGACCCCGGAACAGGTGAAACAGGTGGTTGACGCAGGAGGAGCCTTCGGGGTGGCTCCGGGACTCAATCCCCGGGTTCTCGCAGCCGCACGGGAAGCGGGGCTGTCTTTTGCCCCCGGCATTCTCACGCCCAGCGACATTGAGTTGGCGGTTGAGTCCGGTTGCCAATTGCTGAAGTTTTTCCCTGCCGAACCCTCGGGAGGGCTTTCCTATCTCAAATCCATTGCGGCTCCCTATGCCCATCTCGGCCTGCGGTTCGTGCCGCTGGGAGGACTCAACGCAAAGAACATGACCTCCTATCTCGCGGATCCCGCCATTGCCGCCCTGGGCGGTTCCTGGCTGGCTCCCCGTGAGTTGATCAAGACCGGAAATTGGGAAAAAATCACCGCGCTTTCCGCCGAAGCCGTCCAGATCATCAAAACCACCCGCCAACAGTGAAAACCATCGTGACATTCGGAGAAGTCATGGGCCGCCTTGCGCCCGAAGGGGTCCTGCGATTTCGGCAGGCCCTGCCGGGACCGCTCAATGTGACATTCGGGGGAGCGGAGGCCAATGTGGCCGCCTCCCTCGCGCAACTGGGAGTCGCCGCGCGGTTTGTCACCGCCCTGCCGCAGAATGCCATCTGCGATGCCTGCGTCGGATTCCTCACCGGGCTGGGAGTCGACACCACGGGCATCCTGCGCACGAAGCAGGGGCGTCTCGGGTTGTATTTTTTTGAAAACGGGGCGAACCAGCGTCCGAGCAACGTCATTTACGACCGCTCCCATTCGTCCGTCAGCCTCACCCCTCCTTCCGAATATGATTGGGAAAAGATCCTTGCGGGCGCCGACTGGCTGCACACCACGGGCATCACGCCCGCTCTTTCCCAGGTCGCGGCGGCCTCAGCCATTCATGCCGTGAAAGCAGCGAAGGACAAAGGACTCACCGTTTCCTGCGACCTGAATTTCCGCAAGAAACTCTGGAACTGGGAGGCCGGCACCGACTCCAAGGCCTTGGCGGGAAAAACCATGCGGGCCATGCTGTCCTCTATCGATGTCCTCATTGCCAACGAGGAGGATGCGGCGGACGTGCTCGGCATCCTTGCTGAGAATACCGACGTGGAATCCGGCGCTCTCTCGATTGACGCCTACCCGGGTGTGGCCCGCGAGATCGTGCGGCAGTTTCCAAATGTGTCGAAGGTGGCCATCACCCTGCGTGAAAGTCTTTCCGCCTCACATAACAACTGGGGAGCCATGCTCTACGACACGGCATCCGGGCAGGCTCATTTCGCGCCGTTGCACGAGGGAAAATACCAGCCCTACCAGATCAAAAACATCGTGGACCGCGTGGGCGGCGGCGACTCCTTTGGCGCGGGACTGCTTTTTGCGCTTAACACGCCGGAACTGGCCGAATCGCAGACAGCTGTCGCCTTTGCTGTTGCGGCCTCCTGTCTCTGCCATTCGATTGTTGGCGATGTGAATTTCACTTCGCGCTCTGAAGTCGAATCCCTGATGGGCGGCTCAAGCAGCGGTCGGGTGATAAGGTAAAATCCCTTTGACGCTAAAAGCCAGCAGAGCCTGTATTTATCAGCACCAGCAGCCAAACGAAGAGCTTGGGATTGCGAGCGTTGGAAGCAAGGCATTTGATCAATGACCTCCAGCAAGTCATCGACGCTTTTGAAAACGCCACGGCGGATGTGTTGTTTCAGTTCACCACCGTCAGATTCGCTTGCCCTGGCGGGCTGCTCCGGGCGGAATGCCGAACCATTTCTTATACGCGCGGGAAAAAGCGGCGGCATCGGAAAAACCCAGCTCTTCGCCCGCTTCCTTGGCGGAAATTTCCCTGTTGTGAAGTTGACGGGTGGCATGGTCCATTCGAAGTCTTGTAAAAAAATGGCGGGGACTTTCCGTGCTGAATCTCTGGAAGAGACGGCAGAGATAGGCATGGTTTACTCCGCATGCCCTGGCAACCTCGGTCACTGAACGCAGCGTGAGGTAGTTGTTGTTGATATGATTGCGACAGCGGCGATAAGCGGAATACGCTCCGCTCATCACATGCAGGTTGCTTTCCGCCAACTCCTCAATTTTGAGAAGCAGATGGCGGAAGATGGCCAGACAGTCGTGCTTTCTTCCGGGACGGCTGGAAGTCCCGGCGTGGATGAGATCCCAAAAAATATCGGTGAGGGTGGAAAAATTCCCAATGGTGATGACATGTCCGACCCTGATGCCATGTCGCAAGAGTATGCGGGGAATGGCCCGGCCATTTAGAACAAGAAAGAATTTTGTCAACCCCTCCCTGGAATTGGCGGCCAGCCTGTGCGGGGTTTTGCCGTTGTAAACAAAGACGGACCCGGGCTGGAGCTTCCAGCACTCCGCACCAAGTCGAATGTCAGCTGAACCCCGTGAAATGAATTCCAAGCTGTAGTGGGGAAAATTGTCCCGATCCACCTTGTAAGAGGGCAGACATTCTTCGCATCCCCCGCTTTCAAGATGCCAATCCGCCGTTTTTTTTCCGGGCAGATAAAACCTCAATGCGGAACTGACTTGGCTGCTGAAGTATTGAGGGGAGGCCATTTGTATCAGTTACCAGCACAATGAATGAAAGTCAAAAAGTGACAATAAAAAATCAATTCCGGCAATTCCCATGAAACCATCAAATGGATAGATATTCCAATCATGAAGCACACTCTTCCGAAAGTCGGTATCCGTCCGAGCATTGATGGCCGCTTGGGCGGTGTGCGTGAGTCGCTGGAAAGTCAAACGATGCAAATGGCCAGAACCACGGCGGAACTTGTCACGCGGGAACTCCGTCATCCCACCGGAGAATCCGTGGAATGCGTCATTGCCGACACCTGCATTGGCGGGGTCGCCGAGGCGGCGGCGTGCGCGGAGAAATTCCGCCGTGAAAATGTCGGGGTGTCCCTCACGGTCACCCCTTGCTGGTGTTACGGATCCGAAACGATGGATGTCGATCCTCTGCTGCCCAAGGCGGTCTGGGGTTTCAACGGCACCGAGCGGCCAGGCGCTGTTTATCTTGCCGCCGTGCTGGCCGGCCACGCACAGAAAGGCTTGCCCGCTTTCGGAATTTACGGGCGCGATGTGCAGGAAGCTTCCGACACGAAGATTCCTGAGGATGTGCAGGAAAAAATTCTGCGCTTTGTGCGTTCCGGGCTGGTTGTTTCCCTGATGCGCGGAAAAGCATATCTGGCAATGGGCGGCACCTCGATGGGCATCGCAGGTTCCATCGTCGAGCCTGCCCTCTTCGAGAACTATCTCGGAATGCGCGTGGAATCGGTGGACATGACCGAATTCCTCCGGCGGATCGAGCGCGGGATTTTCGATCCGCAGGAATTTAAAAAAGCCCTGTCCTGGGTGAACAAAAACTGCCGGGAGGGCAGGGATTGGAATTCCCCTGACAAAATGCGCAGCCGCAAACGTCTGAACGAGGAATGGGAGATTTCGGTTAAGATGGCCTTGATCGCGCGGGATTTGATGATCGGCAACCCGAAATTGAAGAAGCTGGGCTTTGGCGAGGAGGCACACGGGCATTTCGCCATCGCTTCGGGGTTCCAAGGCCAGCGGCAATGGACCGATCACATGCCCAATGGGGATTTTTTGGAGGCTATCCTCAATACATCATTCGATTGGAACGGAAAACGCGCGCCTTATATCGTCGCCACGGAAAACGATGCCCTCAACGCCGTCTCCATGCTCTTCGGCCATCTGCTGACCAATACCGCGCAGATCTTCGCCGATGTTCGCACCTACTGGAGTCCAGAAGCCGTCCGGCGGGTGACAGGCCATGAATTGAGCGGTGAAGCTTCTGGCGGTTTCCTCCATTTGATCAATTCCGGTCCCGCAGCCCTTGATGGCACCGGCGAGCAGACGATCGACGGACGCCCGGCAATGAAGCCGTTCTGGGAAATCACCGACACGGAAGTGGAGGCTTGCCTGAAGGCCACGACCTGGCATCCGTCCATCACAGAGTATTTCCCCGGCGGCGGGTGGTCCACCCGCTACCGCACACGCGGCGGAATGCCGGCGACGATCTTCCGGATCAACCTCATCAGGGGTCTCGGCCCGGCACTCCAGATCGCCGAGGGCGAGACTATTGCGCTGCCGGACGCCGTCCACGATGTGCTCGACGAACGCACCAATCCAACGTGGCCGACTACTTGGTTCGTGCCGAAAACCGGAGGCAGCGGCGTCTTCCGCGACGTTTACTCGGTCATGAACGCCTGGGGCGCAAACCACTGCGCGATGAGCTGCGGCCACGTCGGCGCGGACTTGATCACGCTTGCTTCCATGCTCCGGATTCCCGTCTACATGCATAATGTCGCTGAGGACCGCATCTTCCGCCCGGCCGCCTGGAACGCATTCGGGACCGCCGACCACGAGTCCGCCGACTTCCGCGCCTGCCAAAATTTCGGACCGCTCTACGGAAAATCCTGTTAACTGAGACAGTCTGACAATGGATGCCTCGGAATTGAAAATGAATAGTGCCCGCAGAAGCGTCGGTGGCACACAGATCAGGACGATTGTGTTGTCAACATCAGGAGATTGGTTCGGCAAATGAACGTGCGACACCAAGGATTTTTAAACAAATCGCAAATTTGGCGCGGTCCCTTGCTTCATTGGGGTGAAGCAATGTGCAGGTATTGTTCCCTGGGGGGGAGTTGCCTGCCGGGACCGCGCCATTCTTTGTCAGGAAATGATCGGGGCATCCCAAATCTTCACGCCAATTGATTCCGAAGCCGGCAATTGATCGCTTATGAAAAGAAAACACATTCTCATGGCCTTGGACTGGTATGTGTCTCTGTTGGTTTTGCTTATACCCCAGAGACCTCCCGATTTCTAACGATCTCACTGGCTCCGTTTCAGTGCGCCACCTCTATGCGGTCCTCTGCGAAAAGCCACTTGAGGTCCCTGGCTTTACAATGCGCGGTCAATCCACGCGATCGACGCCACGCTTAGCCGGCCGCCTTGGCTCGTCCGGCCCAGGCGTATCGGTAGGACTGCAGAGTCACTCCCTTGATCCCAAGGCCCGTGCATCTCTGCTTGAACTCCGTGGCGCGGTCTTTGCAGTCCACTCCTACCAGATACGGGAACAGAGGGCCCTTGTCTGGCAGCTGACGAAAGATCCGCGCTGTAGCCGCTCCGAAATGGATAATGGGCGGCTGAAGGGATTCCCTGTGGCAAAGCTTCCTCCGGAAGTAGCCCTCGGTCTTGTCCCTCCAATCCACGTCCTCACCTTGGAGCATGTCGATGTCGCTCTGCTAGCCCCCGAGATACCAGCACAGCTCGTAAAAAAGCTTCCGCTCCGGGTTGAACTCATTAGCGATGATCCGCTCGTGTTCCTCCAGAGTTATAGCTCGCTTGGCCTGAAATTTCACCGCTGGCCACTGGCGCTTGGGGATCACCGGGGAGAGGAGCCAGCTCATATCGAGGGCGAAGTTGTGGACTCGCCGAAGAAAGACGTTTGTGGAAACGGTGCCGGCGGTGAGGGCCTTGAGGAAATCCTCGGCCGTGGTCTTGATCAGTCTGCGCCCAAGAAGGTCTCGGCAGGCGTGGTCCTTGACCGCTGTTTTCCACCGCTCCCTCGTGGATCGAGCATCAGTTCGCCAAACACATCCCCCCAGGTTCGCCTGACATCAGGGGGTTGCTTGCCGTCAGATAAACCCGAGCGATCTGGAGGCTCATGGACTGGGAGTGAGAGGACTCGTTGAGAGCTGCAAGCAGGCGGGCGGCCTCGGCGCGGTCGCGGGTGCCGAGGGACTGCTGTTTTCCGGTGGCGTGCTCGTGCGCATAATAGACTCCTCCCTTCCGGCGATATTTTCTGTAACGGCTTTTCATCTTCCTCCCCCATCGTAGTGAGATTTCGAAGATCCACCAAAGGAGCACTTGGAGAGTAGCCGGGAGTGGTCGCGGAGTAAGCCGGAGCGAAGAAATCTGCTGGCAATTCTGCTGACACTCAAGGTTTTGAGTTTTATAAGTAACTCAAAACCAACATGATAATAAGAGAGGCGAGGGTCGGAATCGAACCGACGCATAGAGCTTTTGCAGAGCTCTGCCTTACCACTTGGCTACCCCGCCGTGAGAAGACTGTCACCAATACACATTCAGGGGGGGGATGACAACTGATACTTGCCCTCCGCTGGTGGTTCCTTCGGATTGGTCAAGCGACTCGACGACGTTGTCCTTGAAGGTGACGGTGAGCGTGCCGATGGGAACTTTCACATAGATCGTGCTGGCGGAGTATCCCGGGCAGTTCTGGATCAGCGCGCCTCCCGGGCCGTTCGGAGTCGGACGGTAGGTGAGAATGGTCTGGCTGTTTCCCGGGATGTATGTCGTCTGCGGAACGAGCTGGTATTTGACGTATTCCCAGATCTGCTGGGTTCCGGATTTGTCGGCGCGGTTGGTTTTTTTCTGCGGCTTGCCGAGGCTGCGAGCCACTTCTTCGGGGGTCATTCCGATGGCGACCTCGTTCTGCGAAATGAGGGCCTCCACCTGGATCCTCCGCGCCTCGCTCTTCCGGAGGTTTTCGGCGAACTTGTCGGGAAGGGGTTCGAAAAATTGCGGGTTCGCCCATGCCACGATCCCTCCCTGTTGGGCATTGCCACGGACACGGAGGAGTCCGTTGGCGTCAAGCGCCTCGACTTGGACAAGCTGGGGAAAACGCAGTGTCCCCGCATACCGGGTCTGGGAGGTGTCGAAATAAGCAGGGGCCGCCTGGAGCAGTTTCAGGCGCAGTGGCTTGATGCCAAAATCCGAAAGATAAATCGCCCCGGGTTCGCGGATGATGGGCGATGCGGCATTCGCGACCGCCAGAAGCAGGACCGCGACGGGAAGAAAGCGTTTCATGCGGGGATTGTCGCAGAGAAGCCGGGATTTGACAAATCCCCGATTCGCCTTGAATGCCGCAGCGGGGAGGATGTTAAATCAACGAAAGTCATGTCGATGATTTCAGATTTCGTTGTGCGGGGCGGCCAGGCGGTGACAGCGGGCGAAGTCGCCGCGTTCCGCAGCCATCTTGCAGCCTATAAACTGAAGACGGAAACTTTGGAGGCACAGCACTCCCTCCGGGACCATGCCTCGTTTCTTCTGCGGTTCATCGAGGATGTGCTGGACGACGCCTATGTGTCGGACGATTTCGCGGCGCTGCCAGAGGCGATCTTCGCCATCCGGTATCTCGCGAAGGGAGTGGACATCATCCCGGACAATACGGTCGGAGGATTCACCGACGACGAGGCGGTTCTCCGGGGAGTCCTCGAAGGCCACACGGTCGAATTCGAAAAATACTGCCAGAAATGCGGCATCAAGAATCCGCTCACTTCGTCATGAGCCCGCGTCCCGTCATGCCCGTCCTCTGCCTCGTCGCGACGGGGTTTCTTTTGTTCGCCTGCGAAAAGCGAGCCCCCATCCCGCAGGCACCACCCGCGACACCCGAACCCGGGTTCGCCGGGATTCCCACCCCCACCCCGAACGCAGCACCCGCCACGCCACCGGCGGAGCAGGTCAGCACGCCGCAGGAAATCAACACGAGCGCCGAGGATGCCGGAAACCGGGCTGTCCGCGCAGAAGTTCTCAAGCGCATCGATGTGATGCCGAACCTGGGAGCCGAGGAGAAGGACAAGCTCTATGTCCAGGTCGAACGGGCGCAGGCAATGGGTAAGGTCATCACGATCCCGTTCGCATCCGGGGCGCGCACCGTGCCGGCGGAGGCGGTGGCAGGAATTTCCAAAGCCCTGAAGCTGCCGCAGGTGCTGAAATATTCCGAGGATCCGACCGTCGTTTTTGTGGTGCTGGGATTCGCAGACAGAAAAGGCGACCCGAAATTGAACCAGGCCATTTCCCTGCAGCGCGCTGAGGCGGTTGCCAGCGTTCTGAAAGACAAGGCAGGAGTCATGAACATCGTCCGAGCGGTTGGCATGGGAGGTTCCGAGATTTTTGATTCTGCCGCCCTCGACAAGAACCGTGTCGTCGAGGTCTGGGTCGTCCTGCCTTGAACCACGAACCCGGCACGGTGGCAGGAATCGGCCCGATCACCTTGCGTGATGGGCTGGTATTCGGACGGGGTGAGACGGCTTCGACCATTCTGCCCGACCCCTCGGTCTCCCGCCGGCATGCGATGGTTTCCGGCTCGCCCGGGAAATGGGTGATCGAGGATACCGGCAGCCGCTCGGGCTCGTATCTCAACGGGCGTCTTTTTCAGCGGGAGGAACTCGTTCTCGGTGACATCCTGAAAATCGGGCCGTTCGGTTTCCGGTTTGACGGGATCCGTTTCGTCGAGACATTCGGAACCACCGGCGCGGTCCTCGACGCGTGGAATTTGTCGAAAACCGCAGGGGAAACAAAAATCCTGGATGCGGTGACCCTGCGCATCGAAGCCTGCCAGTTCGTGGGAGTGATCGGACCCAGCGGAGCCGGAAAGTCGACCCTTCTCGACGCGCTCTGCGGTCTGCGCCCGGCGGACAGCGGGCAGGTCACCGTGGATGGGGTGGACATTTGCCGGCACTATGAATTTCTCCGCGATTCGCTGGGATACGTTCCGCAGGATGACATCGTCCCCGTCGAGCTCCCGGTGGAAGAGGGCCTGTATTACAGCGCGCGGCTCAGGTTTCCCGCGGAGACCCCGCTCGGCGAGATCCGGAAGGTCGTCGCAAGAACGATCTCACAGCTCGGGCTGACCGAGCGTGCCCGAACCCGTGTGGGAAGCCTGTCCGGCGGACAGCGAAAGCGCGTCAGCGTGGGAGCCGAACTGCTCGGGCGGCCGCGGCTTCTTTTTCTGGATGAGCCGACTTCCGGGCTCGACCCCTCGGCGGAGTTCAAGCTCATGGAATCGCTTCGCCTGCTGGCCGCTGGAGGCTGCACGGTCATCTGCACGACGCATGTAATGGAAAACGTGCACCTCATGGACCGGCTCGCCATTTTGAGCGACGGACGACTGGTCTTTTTCGATGAGCCGGCAGCTGCGCGCCGGACATTCGGAATCGAACGGATGACCCAGCTCTATGAGCGGATTCCGCACGCACCACGCCTGCCGGATCCCGCCGGAACGCCGCCAAAATCCCGCAAGCCGGAACAGCACCAATCCCCGCGCCGCACGCCCGCACTGCGAATCCTGCTCGGCCGCCAGTGGGCGATCCTGTGCGCGGACTGGAAAAACCTCCTCCTCGTTCTTGGTCAGCCGGTGCTGATCGGGCTGATGGTGACATGGGTCACCCGAGATCCCGCTCTGGTCCTGTTCTTTGCCATGATTTCCACGCTCTGGTTCGGATGCGGCAACGCCGCGCAGGAGATCGTGAAGGAGCTTCCCATGTTCCGTCGCGAGCGGCTCATCGGGCTCGGCCGCCACGAGTATCTCCTCTCGAAGTTCCTGACCCTCTCCCGCATCACCGTCGTCCAGAGCCTCCTGCTCTACGGCGTCATGCAACTGTGCGCATCGGGCATCGGAGGATCGGCCGGCTGGCAGATCGGAGCGCTCGTCGCGACATCGCTGGCGTCCGTCGGACTCGGGCTGGCCATTTCCGCGCTGTCCCGAACCATCCTTCAAGCCGTAATGCTGGTCCCGCTCGTCCTGATCCCGCAAATCCTGTTTTCCGGATTCACCCCTCCGGCGGGCGACATGAAACCGGGTCCGTATTTCGTCTCGCGCCTCATGCCGAGCGCATCCACGCAGGCGGTGATGGACACCAGCCTCTTCTGGGGAAAGAAAATCACGGGGAGCATGCGCGTGGATTTTCCGACTGCATTTTCCAATTTGAACCACGACAAAAGCCTGCGGAACGGACAGATCTACCAGAACCCCCGGCCCGCAGTAAAAGGATTGGCGGCTCTGCTGGCCTGGACGATCTCGACCTACGTTGCAGCCTGGTTTGGAATCCGGGGAAAAGAGCGCGGGTAGAAGAACGATAATGTCCCTCACGCCGTTTCTTACAGAAAACCTTTAAGCCGGTCCTTGAGATCTCCCCGGGCGCGGAAGAGGAGGCTCTTGACTGCAGGGACGGTGGTGCGGAGGACCTTGGCGATTTCCTCGTAGGGCATGTCCTCGTAACGGCGGAGGATCACAGCCGAGCGCTGTGCCTCGGGAAGGGATGCAATCGCGCAGTCGATCGCCTGCTGTAGCTCGGACTCGGACATCTCTTCGGATGCCGACCGGGCGGAGGCATCCGCGTGGCCGCGGGGCGTGCGATCCGGATCATCGGGTTCCAGCGGCACGAAACGGGCGCGGCGGTTGCGCCGCATTTCATTGAAGACCAGGTTGCGGGTGATGGTGAGGAGCCATGTGGTGAATTTTGCGGACGGGTTGTAGCGCGGAGCACTTTGCCAGACACGGACGAAGACCTGCTGCGCGATGTCCTCGGCATCCGCCTCGCTACCGAGCATCTTGGCGACGGTGCCAACGACCCGGGACTGATGCCGCAATACCAACTCCTCAAATGCCTGCTCGTCGCCCTGCTTCACTCGAAGCATGAGGGCGATATCGTCCGGCTGCACTTCTTCATCGGGGCGGGGAGCGTCTGTCATCGGCGCGTGTCGGGGAATTAAAACACGAACCGCGGCGGATGGCTTGCGAAATTCCTCTCGCCGAGCGGGTCGGCATTGGGTTTTCTCATTCCGTTCCATGATCCGCCCGACTGTCGCCAGCTACTGCACCACGTTTCTCAAGCCCGAGATGCTGCACATCTACCGGCAGGTGAGCGGCTTGAAGCGTTACGGCACGTTTGTCATCACAAGGGAGCTGATGTGCGCGGACCGGTTTCCGTTCGGGGACATCGAAGTGCTTCCGACGCCGGTCCAGCCGATCCCGCGCCGGGTGTATTTGAAATTCATCAAGCGGGCCGGTGCGCTGCATTACCGGGGTGAGGCGGAGCAACTCGCCGGGCTCTTTGCACGCCGTCAAGCAAACCTGATGCACGTGTATTTCGGCCACACCGGAGTCCACCTCCGATCATTTCTGAAGGAGTGGGAGCACCCGTCGGTGGTCTCGTTCCACGGTGCCGACATCATGCTCAGGGAACACCGGCCCGAGTATGCGGCCCACATGGTCGAGCTCTTCGGGGTTGTCCCGCTGGTGCTGGCCCGCTCCCGTTCGCTGGCGGAGCGGCTGGAAGCCGCAGGCTGCCCGTCGGAAAAGATCCGCTTGAACCGGACGGGCATCCCGCTGGGCGACTATCCATTCATCGCGCGCGAATTCCCGCAGGACGGGGCCTGGAGGCTGGTTCAGGCGAGCCGGCTGATCAAGAAAAAGGGGCTTCACACGACCCTGCTGGCATTTGCAAAATTCCGTGCATCATTTCCGAACGCCTCACTCACCATTGCCGGCGAAGGACCGATGCGGAAGGAACTCGAACAGGCCATCCAGGACCTGGGACTCGGCGACGCAGTGGCATTGACCGGTTTTCTTTGCGAGCCGGATCTCAAAAAACTCTATGCCGGCGCGCATGTTTTCCTTCATCCCAGCGAAACCACCGAGAAGCAGGATCAGGAGGGAGTCCCGAACTCGATGCTCGAAGCGATGGCGACCGGCCTTCCGGTCGCGGCGACATTTCACGGCGGGATCCCGGAGGCGGTTACGAACAACGTGTCAGGATTTCTGGTCCCGGAAAAACGCCCGGATGCGCTGGCCGACGCGCTGGTTCGCATGGTGTCCGATCCGGGGGCGATGGAAGAAATGGGCCGCCGCGCCTCGCAATCCGTCCGCGAGGAGTTTGAACAATCCCGGACGATCGGAAAACTTGAGGAGATTTACGATGAGGCCATCTCGCTCGGGAAACCTTCACCCTCCGGCTTGCGAAGTTGAGCCCGCTGGTTCAACAATCAGACATGGTTGCCTACCTCTTTGAGCGCTTCCCCTCGTTCACGCAGACGTTCTGCTATCGCGAGGTCTCGGACATGCGGCGCCAGGGAGTGAACGCGCCGGTTTTTTCAATCCGGAAGCCGGGCGACATCCCGCGGGATTGTCCGGAAGGCCTGGCCCGCGATGTCCGCTACCTTCCCGATCCTGACGCCCTCGGCTCGGAAATGAAAACTCTCGGAATGCTGGGAAAATACCCGCTTCCCGTTATCTGGCAGATCCGCAGCTGGGGAAAACGGCCTGCCAAGGCTCGGCTGCTGGAAGCCGCATGGCTCGGCCCGAAGCTCCGCGCCATGGGAATCCGACACGTCCATGCCCACTTCGCAGGGATCGCCGCCCGAACCGCTTGGTGGATGAAAAAGTTCCACGGCATCACCTACAGTTTCACCGGGCATGCGAACGACATGTTCTGCAAAACCGATTCGCCCCTCTCGCTGGCGGATCTGGTCGAGGGAGCCTCGTTCGTCGTCGCCGTCTCGGACTTTTCGCGCGAGTGGCTCATGAAAAACGTGCCCGGTCACGATGCGAAGATTCACAGAATTTACAATGGAATGGACATTGCGGGCCTTCCGGAAGCCGCCCCGCCAGCCGGACGGCCCCGCATGGTCGCCGTCGGTCGCTACATTGAAAAAAAGGGGTTTTCGGACCTGATCGATGCCTGCGCCATCCTGCGCGGCAGAGGGCTGGATTTCGAGTGCCTCATCATCGGGGGCGGCCCGCTGGAAGAAAGCCTGCGATCCCGCGTGACGAAGCAGGCACTGGGAGGCACCGTCATCCTCACCGGTCCCCTCCCCCAGGAGGACGTCCGGCGAGAACTCTCCCTGGCCTCGCTTTTTGTTCTGCCGTGCGTGACCGAGGCCGATGGCGGGATGGACACGCTGCCAACGGTCATTGTCGAGGCCATGGCCGCGGGTCTGCCGGTGGTCTCCACACATCTCGCCGCGATTCCGGAAATGGTGGAGCACGGATCGACGGGCCTGCTGGTCGATGAGAGGCAGCCTGCCCGCCTCGCGGAGGCGATCGAAGAACTCCTCCTCAAGCCGGAACTCGCACGACACTTCGGGGCGGCCGGACGCAGGCTCGCACTGGAAAAGTTTTCCTCGAAAGTCACCATTCCAAAACTCAAAGCCCTGCTGGAGCAGGCAACAGTTGCAGGATGATGAAACAAGATCCCCGCCTGTGAGTAACTTGCGAAAAAGTTCTTCCACTCTCATGCATTTATTCACAACTGATTTGTGAATCCGATCGGAATACCGTAGCGGAACAAAATGAAATTCAGCGATATCCAACGCCTCCTTCAGGAACTCGACACCGCACCGACCAGAAGCCTCGGACAGAACTTCCTGCATGATCAAAACCTCGCCCAATGGATCGTCAGCAGCCTCGACATCCAACCCGGCGACCACATCGTTGAAATCGGCCCGGGACTCGGCGCGCTCACCGAATTTCTAGCCGTCCACGACATCCGGCTCACCCTGATTGAAAAAGACGGACGTCTGGCCGCCTACCTGAAGGAAAAGTTTGAATCCGGGACAACCACCGTGTTCCACGGCGACGCCCTCGATTTCGACCTGCGCGGGCTCTGGGGTCGCGGCCCGGTGAAGGTTGTGGGAAACCTCCCCTACTACGTCTCCACCCCGCTCATCGCAAAATTCACATCCCCCCTCTCACCCGCATCACGCCTTGTTTTCACGCTACAGCTCGAACTCGCCAGACGCCTCAATGCCGGACCGGGAAGCAAGGACTTCGGAGCCATGACCGTCTGCGTCAACAGACGTTGGAAGGCCACCTTTCTGCGCAAGCTCCCCGCATCGGTCTTCTTCCCGGCGCCGAAAGTCGACTCTGCCGTCATCTCGCTCGACCGCCGTCCCGCCAGCGATGTCTGCCCGCTCGACGATTCCGCCTTCGACTCCCTCGTCCGCAGAGGCTTCTCCGAGCGCAGAAAACAACTCCGCAACACGATCCCGGAATGCAAGGACAACTGGCCTTCAATCGTTGCGCAGTTGCAGGTTCCTGAAAGCGTCCGGGCCGAGGAGCTGTCCCTCGCCCAGTGGGAATCCCTCGCCAGAATCTGCTTCCCGGCATCCGCCCAGTCCGGAGCTGAAATGTTCGATGTCGTGGATGACCAGGATGTTGTCCTCCGCGCCGAACCCCGGGACACTGTCCATGTGAATAACTTTCTCCACCGGGCGGTTCACATGATCCTTGTCAATTCGAAAAGTCACATGCTTCTTCAAAAGCGCTCCATCTGGAAAGATCGAAACCCCGGGCTCTGGGATTCCTCCGCTGCGGGGCATGTCGACAGCGGCGAAACCTATCAGGACGCGGCATTACGCGAACTCCGCGAAGAGTTGGGAATCCCCTCCCCTCCCCTGCAGCGGATCGGAAAGCTGACTCCGTGCAAAGAAACCGGCTGGGAGTTTATTGAAGTTTACACGGGGGTGCATGAAGGGGAGGTGTTTCCAGCGCCTTTGGAGGTGGAAACAGCCGCATTCTTCCCGTTGGATCAGGTGTCTGCCTGGGCCGCGCGATGCCCGGCAGATTTCAGCCCGGTTTTCCTGCTGTGCCTGGAACTACTCTCCAAGGAGGGGGCTCTTCCTGTGAAAGAGCCGACCCATTCGGCCGCCTGAACGGGATTCCGTCTGACATGGAAGAATCCCCTGCCATCCTCATCCGCCGGAACCGGTGGAGCGAGACAAGCTGGATCGTGACCTGGTTGACGCGCGACCATGGGAAGATTTCGACGATGGCGCGGGGAGCCCGGCGGTCATCGAGTCCGCACGCAGGCAAGCTGGATCTTTTTTACAAGGCGGAGATCTCCTATGCGGTTTCGCGCAAGTCCCCCCTGCACTCGCTTCGGGAACTCCATGTGGTCGAACCCTTCAACGCTTCGACGATCTCGTGCGCGAACGTCTTCGTCGCGGGGTATTTCGCGGAGTTGACCGATCTGATCACCGAGCCGGGTGATCCGGTGGAGGCGGTGTATGATCTTTTGGACAGGGCGATTGGTTTTTTGAGGGCCCGTCCCGCAAGCGCCCGCGCTCTTGAGCATTTTGAATCCGAACTCTGCCGGCTGTCCGGCATCCATCACTCTCCCGCTTCTCTGGAGACGTATTGCGGACGGATCCCCGCCTCCCGTCAGATGGCGCTCGACTTGCTCCGGAAATAAAATTTCCTCTCGTCTGGAGGGGCGGCACAGGTTATGAAATTCGCGATGCAGACGACCGCAAATCTCTGGGAGGTTCTCTGCCGGGACTTGGAAACCCAAAGGAATCATCCCTCAAAAGAGCAGCACCATGCTGCCGCAACAAATTTCAAGGAGGCCGCGTTGCAGGTTTTTCCGGCCAGCAGCCCGCGCCTCTGTGACGCGCTCGAGATCTCGGGCGATGTCTGCCAGGCTTCCGGGTTCCTGAGCGATGCGATTTGCGACTTCAAGGACTCCCTCGCCCGGAATCTTGCGCTTGGAAACATCGCGTCAGCCGCCCGTGTGGCAGCAAAGCTCGCCCTGCTCCTCGATCATCAGGGAGAGGAGGCCGATGCCGTCCGGCACTACAAGCAGGCGCTCGAGCTTTTTGACACAGCCCACGACCATTCACAGGATTGCCTCCTCTCCAGCAACCTGGCCGGGCTGGAAAAGCGGGCGGGTAATTTTGCGGCCTGCGAACGGCACTACAAGCAGGCGCTCGACAGGGCCGTGCGGCTGCACGGCGAAATCCACCCGCAAGTGGCCGTCGTCTGCAACAACCTGGGGGTGGCGTATACAGAGGAAGGAGACTGGGTTCAGGCCGAAAACCTCCACATGAGGGCACTGGGGATCCGGGAGCAGGTCTTCGGGGCCATGCATCCCGACGTCGCGCAGTCGCTCGCCAACCTCGCGGTCGTCTACCACTCCAGCTCAAATTTTGAAAAAGCCCGGGCGTATTATACCGCCGCCCTCAAAACCTATCTCGCGTTCAAGAAACCCGACGCTCCGGAGCTCGAATCGCTGAAAGCGAACCTGGAAAAGCTGGGGCAGGCCACGGCATGAAACCCATCGTCTTCACTGCGGAAGAGGCACGCACCGAACGTGACCGCTTGGTCGCAGCCGGTCGGGAGCTGGTTTTCACGAACGGCTGCTTCGACATCCTCCACCGCGGGCACGCCGAGTATCTCGCCTTCGCCAGATCGCAGGGCGACGCGCTTTGCGTCGGATTGAACAGCGACGCTTCCGTGCGACGCAGCAAGGGCCCTTCGCGCCCGGTCAACTGTCAGGAGGACCGGGCCTTTGTTCTCGGCTCCCTCCGCGCCGTCGACTTTGTCGTGATCTTTGATGAGGACGAACCAAAAGAACTCATCGCGAAAATCCTTCCCCAGGTTCTGGTGAAGGGGAAGGACTGGGCCCACTATGTCAGCGGGCGGGATGTTGTGGAATCCCACGGAGGCCGGGTCGTCCTGGCCGACATGGTGGAAGGCCGGTCCACCACCGGGACGATCGAGCGCCTGATCCAGGCCCGCAGTTAAAACGGAATATCGTCGTCCGGCTCTGCCGACGCCTGCGGGGGAGCCGTCGGACGTGCCGCACGGTGTTGCGGGCGCTGTTCGGAATGTCCACCGCCTTCGTAATCCCCGCCGCCGGATGAGGATCCGCCCGGCTTGGCCCCGAGGAACTGGAAATTCTCACCCACGACGCGAAGTTTGCTGCGCTTCTGACCGCTCTGCTTGTCATCCCAGGTGTCAAGTTGGAGGCGTCCCTCAACATAGATGGAACGTCCCTTCTTGACATACTCGCCAATCGTTTCAGCCTGCCGCCCCCAGAACGTGACTTCCAGGAAGGTCACTTCCTCACGTTTGTCACCGTTATCCAGCGTGTAGTTGCGGTTGATGGCAAGGCCAACATCCGTCACAGCACTGCCCTTGGGAGTGAATTTGACCTCCGGATCGCGGGTGACATTGCCGATCAGGATGACTTTGTTGACGTTGGCCATGGCTGTTACGCGGTTGCGGGTGCTTTCTTCGCAGGGAGCTGCACGTAGTTCTGCAGAAGGACATCCTCGTCCAGTTTCAACTTCTTCTGGAGTTTGTCAATCGCGGCCGGATCAGCCTCGAAGATAAAATTCACGTAATACGCGCTTTTTGTATGTTTCGATTCGTAGGCCAGTTCGCGCTTTTCAAGGCGCTGGACCTGTTCGATTTTCGCGCCTTCGGCGGCGAGGACTTTTTCAAGGCGTTCGATGGTTTCTTTGGCGGTGTCTTCCTTCCCCCGAGTGTCGAGGGCCAGTAGTGCTTCGTATCGTTTCATGGTTGTTTTTGGTTGAATTGATTCATGGCGGCTTCCAAGCCGTGCGCGTTGGAATATTCGAAAGTATCCGCGGCCCGGGACACGGCATCGGCCAGTGCGGGCTGGTCGGCCTCCTCAAACCGTCCGAGGACGTGGTCGTGGAGCGCCATCCCCTCCGGAGCCCCGATGCCAACGCGCAGGCGGGGCACGGATTCGCTGCCAAGGTGGATGAGGACGGATTCCAATCCATTGTGTCCTCCCGCCGTGCCGCCACGACGGAGGCGCAGGGTTCCCAGCGGAAGCGCGGCATCATCGATGATGACGAGAATCTCCTCGCGCTGCAGCTTGAAATACCGGGCGTAACCGCCGACCGCCTCCCCGCTCAGGTTCATGAACGTCTGGGGCTTCATGATCGAACGGCCGCCGCACTGCGCGATCTCGGAGTTCCACTTCGCATCGAAAGCAAACCTGCAGGCCGACCTCCGTGCGAGCTCGTCCGCGACCAGAAACCCGACATTGTGCCGGGTGCCGGCATATTCACGCCCCGGATTTCCCAGACCGGCAACCAGACGAAAAACCGGGGACGATTCCACGTGCCGGGAAATGCTACTTCTTCTCCTCGGAGGCGCCGGCTTCCGGCTTCTTCTCCTTGATGACCTCCGGGGATTCGGGCGCGGCTGCGGCAACCGGTTCCTCGGCCACAGTGGGTTCGGCCACGATAAACACGGTCAAGTCCGCATCATCGGTCGCCGTAACACCGGCCGGAAGCGGAAGATCCCGGACGTGGATGGAATCGCCGATCTTGAGAGGCGAAACGTCCACCTTGATGATCTCGGGGAGATTCTGAGGCAGGCACTTGATGGAAATCGAGCGCATGCTCTGCTCGAGAAGACCGCCGAAATTTTTCACTCCGTCGGGCTCGCCGGTGGATTCAATGACGACATCCGCCGAGATTTCCTCGGTCATCGAAACGGCATGGAAATCCACATGGAGGACCTCTCCGCGGAGCGGGTGGTGCTGGACCTCCTGGATGAGCGAGAGGCGGTTCGTCTTCTTCCCGCCCTCCTCGATTTCCAGATCGACGAGGATGTTCTCGCCAACGGCATGGGAAAGGAGCGCCTCGATCTCGCGGCGGGAAACCTCAAGGTTGGCGGGCTCGCTTTTCGAACCGTAGATAACGGCGGGGACGCCCCCGCGTGCGCGGACTGATTTGACCGCGTTGCGGCCGCTTTCTGAGCGGGCGCGTGCGGAGAGTTTTACTTGCTTGGCCATAAATATTCTAAGTTGTTTTCAATTCAAAAAGCGAACTCACCGACTCGTCGTCGTGGATGCGTCGGATGCCCTCGCCGAGTAACTCGGCCACCGACAGCACTTTGACACGCTGGTCGGTTGTAGGGCGGACTGGAACGCTGTCCGTCGTGATCAACTCCTTGATTTCGGAGTCTTTTAATCGCTCAACCGCCAAATCTGTCAAGACTGCGTGTGAAACACCAGCATAAATATCGAGCGCCCCGTGTTTTCTCAGCATCTTCGCGGCACTGGTGAGCGTGCCGGCGGTTTCGGTGAGATCGTCCACGATGAGAACATTTTTTCCGGCGACCTCGCCGATGACGTGCGACGCCTCGGTCTCGACAGCGCTCTTGCGGCGCTTGACGACGATGGCGAGCCCGGCACCGAGGGCCTGCGCGTAAGCGGAAGCCATTTTGACCCCGCCGACATCCGGCGAAACGACCACAAGATTCCCGATGTCCAGCTTGTGAAGATACTCGACCATGACCGGCCGCGCATGCAGGTGATCGACGGGGATGTCGAAAAATCCCTGCAACTGCTGCGCGTGGAGATCCATCGTCAGGACACGGTTGACACCGGCAGCGACGAGAAGATTTGCCACGAGCTTTGCGGTGATCGGCACGCGGGGCTGGTCCTTGCGGTCCTGACGGGCGTAGCCGAAGAATGGCAGCACAGAGGTGATGCGGGCGGCGCTCGCCCGGCGGGCGGCATCGACCATGATGAGCAACTCCATCAGGTTCTGGTTGGTCGGCGGGCACGTCGGCTGGATGATGAAAACATCGCGGCCGCGGATGTTGTCGTTGATCTTGACGTAGGTCTCGCCGTCTGGAAACGAACTCACCGATGCGTCGGCGACGCCGACTTTCAGGTAATCACAGATATCGCGCGCAAGGGCCGGGTGCGCATTGCCGGTGAAGATTTTCATCTCCAGGTTGCTTGGAACAATCATGATGGAAAAGGGTGCGGAGACGGCGTCAGTTGGACAGAGGCTCGGGAGTGGGAGGCGGATTCAGCGGGATCGTGGGTTCGATTCTGGATTGGGCGAGGCGGGCGATGTATGCCTGCTCCATCACATCGCACCGGGCGGACAGGTCCTTGTCCACCTTCTTCATTTTTTTGAACAGGAGACGGTAATACTCGCGGAGCGCGGCGCGCTCGTCCTCGAATGATTTGGCCGACTTGGCCTGCTCCCAGAGCGAGCGAACCGCCGGGTCTTTTTCGACCTCGGTGCGGACTTCCTTGTAGCGGACTTTGAGTTTCCGCTCGATTTCGGAGGCGCTGGGACCGGTCGGGGCGGGAGGCACTGCGGGAGATCCGTCCGGGATCACGGAATTCGGGTCCGCAAAGGCGGAATCGGAAAGTGCCTGGTCGGTCCCCGGCTTGGCGACAGGCGCCACATCCGTTTCGGAAACCATCGGGGCCTCGGCCACACCGGATTCCGGAGGCAGCGGGATCACATCTTCAGATTCCGGTGTTTTCTCAGCCGGAGTCGCAGGCTCAGCAGGATTATTTCCGGTCGTGGCGGCCGGAGAAGGTGAAGAGTCGGTCGAAGGTGCGGGTGTCGGCTCCGCCGCCTGAGTTGCCGTGACTTCCGGCGTCGGAGTCGGCGTGGCAGGCGAAGACGCCTCCTGCGCAAGGAGCGGAACGGTCAGTAGAATGAACAGAATAAAATACATCGTTTGTGCGGCGGATGCGGCGAACTTGAAATCACAGCAATTTTGTCCACTCTTGGCAAGACCATGAATCAAGCCACGGAGCAGAAAAATGGCCCGATGGAGGCGGCGCGTGCGTTGCGCGGCTCCAAGGGGGCGGTTTTTCTGGATTCCGCGATGCCGGGGAACGCCGGAATTTCCGTGCTCGGGGCCGATCCGGACCTGGTGATTTGCGGAGACGACTGGGACCGGCTGGAACGCGAACTGAGGGCCAGGAGGAAAACCGGCTGCCTGGACGGAGCTGCAATCGGGTGCGTGAACTTCGATGGCACGTTCCACTTCGGATTCTACGACCGACGGCACCTCTATTTCCATGACCAGGACCGCTGGAAAAACCCGCCGGAAGCTTTTGAAGCCGCCCCCGGGAAAAGCCTCCAACCGCTCGCGTTCAGTCCCCGGATGTCCCAAAGCCAGTTTCTCGGGATGGTGGCAAAAGCAAAGGAATACATCGCAGCCGGTGACATCTACCAGGTCTGCCTCTCACACGCGTTCGATGCACCTGTCGGACCGGATTCGGGATGGGGTTTCTTCGAGCGGCTGCGGCATTTCTCCCCGGCCCCTTACTCGGCATTTCTCGATCTGGACGGATTCCAAATCGCGTCGGCATCCCCGGAATGCTTCCTGCGCATCAGCGGCCGGGAGATTTCCACAAGGCCGATCAAGGGGACCCGCCCGAGGAAGAGTGATCCCCGGCACGACCGGCGCAGCGCCTGCGACCTGGTCACATCGCCGAAAGAAATCGCGGAGCTCATCATGATCACCGACCTCGAGCGCAACGATCTCGGCCGGGTCTGCGAGTTCGGCAGCGTCACAGTCCCCGATCTCCTCCACCTCGAAAGCTACGAGCAGGTGTTCCATCTGGTCTCAACGGTGCAGGGACGTCTCCGCGGGGATGTCAGCCATGTGCAGGCGCTCCGGGAGTGCTTTCCCGGCGGCTCGATCTCCGGAGCGCCAAAGAAGCGCGCCCTGGAAATCATCCGGGAACTTGAGCCCTCGCCACGGGGGCTCTACACCGGCGCAATCGGGTATTTCGGCTACAACGGCGAAAGCCAGTTCTCGATCGCGATCCGGACGGCGGTTTTTGAAAACGGGTCCGCATCATTCCACGTCGGGGCCGGCATCGTCGCGGACTCCATTCCGGAAAAGGAGTGGCAGGAGACACTCGACAAAGCAGCCGGCCTGCTGGCGGCCGCAGGGGCCAGTCACCCGCCGAGATAGGCGGCGCGGACGGACGGATTTTCCCGGAGGGCGGAGGATGTGTCCGAGAGGATGATCCTCCCGGTTTCCATGACATAGCCGTAGTGGGAAACTTCAAGGGCGAGATTCGCGTTCTGCTCGACGAGCAGGATCGTGAGACCGAGCTCCCGGTTGATCTCGACAATTTTTTCAAAGATCGCCTGCACAAGGATCGGGGCGATCCCGAGCGACGGCTCGTCTAGCAGGAGGCATTCCGGCCTGCTCATCAGGGCGCGGGCGATCGCCAGCATCTGCTGCTCGCCACCGCTCAGCGTTCCGGCGGACTGGGACCCGCGCTCGGCAAGGCGCGGAAAAACCCCGAACATCTTCCGGATGTCCTCCGCGATGCCGGCCCTGTCCCTGCGGAGGTAGGCCCCCATGCGCAGGTTCTCAAGGACGGTCAGGTTGGAAAAAATCATGCGCCCCTCGGGGGAGTGCGAAACGCCGCGGGAGACGATCTTGTGCGGTGCGAGGCCCGCGATGTTTTCCCCATGGAATTCGATGCGTCCGGAAGTCGGCCTGAGAATGCCCGAGATCGTCCGCAGCGTGGTCGTCTTCCCGGCACCGTTGGCTCCGACAAGCGTGACGATCTGCCCCTTCGGGATCTCCAGGGAAATCTCCTGGAGCGCCTTGATCGAGCCGTAGCAAACCACGAGATCCCGGATCGAAAGAAGCGCGCTCATGCCGCCTCCTTTCCGAGATAAGCGGCGATCACCTGCGGATTGTGCCGGATTTCCTCCGGCCGCCCCTCGGCGATCTTGCTCCCGTAATCGAGGACGATGATCCTCTCGCAGATTCCCATCACCACTTTCATGTCGTGCTCGACCAGAAGAATCGACAGTCGGAATTTGTCTTTCGTAAACCGGATGAGCTGCATCAGGCGTTCCTTTTCGGAGGAATTCATTCCGGCAGCAGGCTCGTCGAGAAGAAGAAGCTTCGGACGGGTGGCCAGGGCCCGCACGATTTCCAGCCGGCGCTGGTCACCATAAGGGAGCGAATTCCCCGGACGGTCACACAGGTCCGCGAGCCCGAAAATCTCAAGCAGCTCCATGACAGAGTTTTTAATTTCCTCCTCCTCCGCATGGAATCCCCTCCCCCGGAAAAGCGCGTGGGAAATTCCGTGGCGCAGGTGCATGTTGCAGGCGGTGCGGACGTTGTCGAACACGCTCAGCGAGCCGAAGAGCCGGATGTTCTGGAACGTGCGCGCGATCCCCCTCCCGGTGATCTTGTAGGGCCGGTGCCCGGAAACACTTTTCCCCCGGAAGCGGATCGTGCCGGCCGTTTGCCGGTAAACCCCGGTCACAAGGTTGAAAACGGTCGTCTTTCCGGCTCCATTCGGTCCGATCAGCCCGACCAACTCGTTCTCCTCCACGCGGAACGTCAGATCGTTCACGCACTTCAACCCGCCGAACTGCATCGTTGCATTGCTGACCTCAAGAAGGCTCATGACTTTTTGCTCCTGATGAAATCCAGCCTGCCAAAAAGCCCCTGCGGACGCGTGAGCATCAGGATGATGAGCAGAAGCGAGTAGAGGATCATCCGGTTCTCGGCCAGATCCCGCAAGGGGCCCGGCAGCCACGTGTAGTCGGAAACCGTCCGCAAAAATTCGGGAAGGATCGTGAGGATCACCGCCGCCAGACAGACCCCGGCAGTGCTTCCCATGCCCCCCAGGATCACCATCACGACGATGTCGACCGACTTCAGGAAATTGAATCCCTCGGGGTGGATGAACTGTTTGAAATGCGCATAAAGGCCGCCGGCAACGCCGGCGAGGAACGCCCCGATGACAAAAGCCAGCACCTTGTATTTCGTTGTGTTGATCCCCATCGCCTCGGCGGCAACCTCATCGTCCCTCACCGCCAGAAATCCACTCCCGTAGGTGGAGTGGACGAGCGTCAGAATCCCGTAAATCGCGAGCGCGACGACCGCATACGTCCAGAAGAAATTCGTGTGCTGGACCATGCCTCCGAGGCCGCGTTGAGCTCCGAGCGGTTCGGCATTCTGGATCAGGCCCTTGATGATCTCACTGAACCCGAGCGTCACAATCGCGAGGTAATCCCCCCGCAGTCGCAACGAAGGCACCCCGACAAGAAGCCCGGCCGCAGCCGCGGCAAGCCCGCCTCCGAACAGCGCGATCAGATATACGCCACCGGTTGCCGTCAGCGATGTCCCGAGAACAAAACCAAACGTGAGCGTCATCCATGCCGAAGAATACGCCCCGACCGCCATGAATCCGGCGTGCCCAAGAGAAAACTGCCCGGTGTAGCCGGTCACCAGATTCAGGCTCACCGCCAGGATGATGTTGATCCCAATCGTGATCAGAATGTCGTAATAATACGGGTTGATCCCGCCGGTGAAAAATGAGGCCCCCGCGCAAAGCGCAAAGGCGATCAGTAGAAGCGTCTTCGGATTCTTCATACCTTTTCGCGCTCCGCTTTTCCGAGAAGCCCGGAGGGTCTGAAGAGAAGAACAAGAATCAACACGGCGAACACCAGGGGGTCTCGGTAGGTCGGATTGATGTAGCCGACCACAAGCGCCTCGAGGATTCCGATGATCACCCCACCGAGGGCCGCTCCCGGAATATTTCCGATGCCACCGAGCACCGCGGCAACGAACGCCTTGAGACCGGCGTTGATCCCCATGAGAGGATCAATGCTCGGCTGCTGGATCGAAGTCAGGATACCGGCAGCTCCCGCCAGTGCGGAACCGATCGCGAACGTGAACGAAATAACAGCATCGGTGTTCACCCCCATGAGGGAAGCGGCCAGAGGGTTCAACGAGAGGGCACGCATCGCCATCCCCGTGCGGGTGTGCAGGACAACAGTCCGGAGAGCCGCCAGCAGAACAATTGTCGATCCGATGACGATCACCTGGCCGATCGTGAGCGTGAGCGATGCAAACCCGCCCCAGGAAGCCGGAAGCTCGATGGCCGAGTCGGCAATGATCTCCGGAAACGCCTGCGGGTCGGCCCCGAAAAAAAATTGCCCGCCGTTTTCGAGAAAAAGTGACACCCCGATGGCGGCGATGAGGACGGTGAGGCGCGGCTGCGCACGGAGCGGACGGTAGCAAAGGCGCTCGATGATCACTCCGGCCGCGGCACAGAGCGCCATCGCGGCGACAAGGACCAGCGCCGCCCCCGCATAGGAGGGGCCGCCTCCGGTCAGAGAAAGAAGCTTCGGTGCCGTGTAAAATCCGGCGAAGGCCCCGAGCATGTAGATGTCCCCGTGGGCGAAATTGATGAATCTCAGCACGCCGAACACCATCGTGTAACCGAGTGCGATCAGGGCATAGATCGCTCCCTGCGACAGGCCGTTGATGAGCTGTTGAAGAAATTCGATCAAAGCCGCACGGATTTTTTGAAGCCTATGGCTCGACTTTCTTCACGAAGTGGAACCCTCCGTCGCCGATGGTCAGGATTACGGCCGGCTTGGATGCGTTCCGCTGGGCATCGAGCGTGATCCTGCCGGTCACCCCCGCATGCGAGGCGGTGGAAGCGATAGCCTGCCGCAGCGGGCCGGACTCGGTCGTTCCCGCGGTGCGGATCGCGTCGGCAAGGATCATGGCGCTGTCGTATCCCAGGGCCGCCATGTCATCGGGAACCTCGCCATATTTCGCTTGAAATTTCTCCACAAAATTCCGGACCATCGGGGAAGCGTCGCCGGAGGAAAAGTGGCTGGAGAAAAACGATCCGTCGAGCGACTTGCCGGCCACCTTGAGCAGCGAGTCCCCGACCCATCCATCCCCGCCGAGGAGCGGAACCTTGAGCCCGAGAAGTCTGGCCTGCTTGGCGATCAGTGAGACTTCCGCATAATATCCGGGCACGAAGACCGCGTCCGGCTGCGAGGCCTTGATCGAGGTGAGCTGCGGTTTGAAGTCCTTGTCCCCGGTCGAATACTTCTGTTCGCGCACGATCTGTCCGCCGTTCGCCAGGAAATCCTTGATGAAAAACTCCGCGAGTCCGACGCTGTAGTCCTGCTTCACATCCGTGAGGACCGCGACCTTTTTCCAACCGTTCTCGCGCGCAAACTTCGACATCACCGTCCCCTGAAACGGATCGATGAAACAGATGCGAAAAATATGGTCCCCAACTTCGGTAACCTTCGGATTGGTGGATGCGGGCGAGATCATGGGGATCTTGTTCTGCTGGCAGATCGGAGCTGCCTCCAGCGACTTCGAAGAGGCGACCTCACCCAATATGGAAATCACCTTGTCCTGGGAGATCAGCTTCCGCACGATCGTCGCCGGCTGGCCGGCCTGCGACTGGTCGTCCTCGGAAATCAGCTCGATCGGGCGTCCAAGAACCCCGCCTGCGGCATTGATCTCCTCAACCGCAAGCTCGGTCCCTTTGTGAGAAGACTGCCCAAAACTCGCGCTCGCACCGGTCAGGGAGGCAAACTCACCCACCCGGATCGGCTCGGCGGCGGATGCCACGGAAAACCCGCCTCCGAGGAGCAGCGCGGATAAAATCCTGAAAAGTCTGGTCATGGTGGAAAAGAATTAGACAGCCGGTTGCCCGATGGCAATCCGCAAGCATTTGTCGTTCCGACCCTTGGGAGTCAATCCTGATGTGCGGTTTCAGGAGCCGGATTCAGCGCCTTTTTGAAGGAGCCGGCTTGGGCGGACTCGCAGGCGGGGCTCCCCACAGCAGGAGAGAGGGACGCTTCTTCACCTCGTTGCTGAGCTGTTCAAGGTTCGTGGCCGTGGCCGTCAGACCACTCATCAACTCACGGACCTGGGTGGGGTTCAGCTTTGTCGCCGGCTCGATGTTGCCAAGGATTTTGCGCAGCTCGCTGTTCGTCGCTTCGAGCTGGCCGAGAAATTTTCTCGCGTCGGTGGAAAGCGCGGGGATATCGGATTTTTGAAGAATCCCGTTGGCGTCGCGGATGAGCGCCTGAAGGTCGGTGCTCACCTTGTCCACCTGGGCCCCGACGACCGCCTTGTTCAGGTTCTCCAGCAATTCAGTCCCGGTTTCACTGATCCCGCCGATATTGAGCTTCTCGACCTCATGGAGAATCCCGTTGATCGAATCGAGGAAGCTGGTGAGCTCTCCGGGAGCCGAGGGAATGTAGTAGCAGTGCGGCTTCCAAGGCGGCCAGAGGGCGGGGAACCGGGTGGGGTTGTAGTAGTCCACCTCAAGGTAGTTGAGCCCGGTGATCCCCTGCGGTTCGATCCGCACCCGGAGCCCCTGCTCAATGCCGCGGTTGAGAAGCGGCGTGAGATCCTCGGTGAACATGTTGGGAAACACCTCGCGGTTGATCTCCATGAAGAGCACGACGTAGTTGTAGAGTCCGTCGGTCTCCTTCAGGTCGTATTCGGTGAAAGCCAGACCGATCTTGGTGACCTTGCCGATCAGCACGCCGCGGAATTTGACCGGCGACCCGACATCGATTCCCTGCACCGTTCCCTTGATGTAGGTTTCGACTGTGATTTTCGGACGAAAAAACTGCCCGGCACCGAAAACCAGGAGGGCGGCAACAAGAATTCCGATTCCTCCGGCGACAAAAACCCCGATGCGGAAATAATCCGGCTTGGCACTCATCCGGCGGCCTCCGCGGACTCCCTGTGAAAAAACGCATGGACGAACGGGTTGTCATGATGATCCCGCAATTCGTCGGGCGCTCCCTCCGCCAGAATTCCCTTTTTGGTTTGGTCGAGCATGATCACGCGGTCTGCCACAGCATAAATACTGGCCAGCTCATGGCTGACAATGACAAACGTCACCCCGAGGTTTTTGTTGAGTCGGAGGATCAGTTCGTCGAGCCCGGCCGATGTCACCGGGTCGAGTCCGGCCGAGGGCTCGTCGAGAAAGAGCACCCCGGGATCAAGCGCCATCGCACGCGCGATGGCCGCGCGCTTCTGCATCCCCCCGCTCACCTCGCTTGGGAAATGCCCGGTGAACCGCTCCAGGCCGACCAGGGAAAGCTTCATGCGCGCCACCAGGCGCCTCGCCTCCGGCGGCAGGCTTGTGAACTCCTCCATCGGCAGCATCACATTTTCCTCGAGCGTTAACGACCCGAAAAGGGCTCCGCTCTGATACATCACCCCGAACTTTTTCAGAAGGTCGGCTCGCGCCTGTCCGGAAGTGGTGTTGATGTCTCCGCCATCAATCAGGATGTGCCCCGCCGCCGGTTGCAGGAGCCCGATAAGATGCTTCATCAGCGTGCTCTTCCCGCAGCCGGACCCGCCGAGAATCACAAACACCTCGCCCCGGCGGACATCGAAAGTCACGTTTTCGAGAAGAACAAAATCCCCGTAGGCGGCGGTCAGGCCGCTGACCTCTATGATCGGCTTCACCATTGGATGGTATAGAAAATCGCGGCGAAGACCGCATCCACAAGGACGATGAGAAAGATCCCGCTGACCACGGCGCGGGTCGTGGACACCCCGACCGCGCTCGCCCCGGTGCCGGTCTGCAGCCCGCGAAGGCAGCCCACCCCCGCGACCAGGATCCCGAAAACAAACGACTTGATCATGCCGGTCATCACATCGGTGACTCCGACCGCGCTGACGAGCTGGTTCCAGAGCGCCATGAAGGGAAACCCCAGTGCCATCATCACAAGAAAGCCTCCGGCCACACCAAGAAAGTTCGCGTAAACCGTCAGCACGGGGGTCACCAGAAAGCCGGCGAGCACGCGCGGCACCACAAGAAACCTCATCGGCTCGATTCCCATGGTCACGAGCGCGTTGATCTCCTCGTTCACCTTCATCGTCCCGATCTCCGCGGCAAACGCGGACCCCGATCGTCCGGCAAGCACCACCGCGGTCATGATCGGCCCGAGCTCCCGCAGCATCGCGAGCGCCACAAGGTTGACGACAAAAATATCGACGCCGAACTGTTTCAGGGGCACGGACGACTGGAAGGCCATGATCATTCCCGTCAGCAGGGAAACCATTCCGGCCACAACAAGAGCATCCACCCCGGCGCGCTGGGCAATCACCCACATGTCCCCCCACCTCACCTGTCCGGGCCTGGGCACACAGCGCAGGGCCGTCACCGTGAATTCTCCGATGAAAGCAACCTGATCCCGCGTGTCGTTCCAAACCTGGCTTGCGGCGCGGCCGAGCTGGGAAAAGAGCGAGTGGTCGCGGGGCAAAGCGTCCGCAGCCTCGACAGGAAGATGCTCGAACGGCTTGAGAAGGGCGGCAATTTCCGGCCGCAGCCCGGCGACCGTCGCCCCGCCGGACTTCTGCACATACCAAATCAGAGCAAGTCCGGCTCCGTCGCACGCCTCCAGCGCGGAGGCATCGACATGTCGGACACGCCCGCCGACGGTGGCCCACAGGCCGGAAACCTCGCCGGCATCAAGTCTGGCTCCCAGCCTCAGGCATCCGGTCTTCTGATTGAAATCCATTGTGAAAAATGAGAAGGCCGGGCAGGAATTTCTCCCTGCCCGGCCCAAACTGTTGTGTCCTTACTTGGACATTCCGACGCTGCTCGGAGCCGGACACGGCTTCGGCTTGCTGGCGCAGGCACCGAGGCCGAGAGCGGCGGCGGCGAAAGCAACAACTGCTGCGATTTTGACGAATTTCACGATTGATTTCCCCTCCTTTCCTGGCATGTAGCCGATGGGGACTGTGGCATATCCTGGCAGGCTGACAACAACATTTTCGTCGCGAAATGTCAGGAGATCTCCACCCCGGTGCCGGGCGGAACAAGCCCGAAGAGTTCGATGATATCCTCATTCTTCAACCGGATGCAGCCGTGGCTGGCCGGTTTCCCGACCAGGTGCTCCTGGTTGGTTCCATGAAAATAGATATAGCGGTCTTTCGTATTGCGATTCGCTTCCTCCATCCCTTCCAGCCAGAGAATGCGGGACAGAATTCCGTCGTCGTCACCGCCGGGGGACGCGATCTCCCCGGTGGGCCGGCGGCTCTTGAAGACCGCCCAGGCAGGCTCACCATCTCCGATTTTTTCGCAAATCCGGAATTTCCCAAGGGGGGTTTTCATGCTGCCTGGCTCGGCCCCGAGACCGAATTTTGAGGTCGAGACAGGCCAGGACTTGACCACGACCCCATTCAGTAGAAAATGAAGGGTCTGTCGAGCCACATCAACCCGGAGGCAAAAGTTCGGGATGGGTTCGGCTTCCATATCGCTATCCTATGTCAAAATCTCATCGAATCGCAATCGTTGGCGCATCCGGCGCCGTTGGTGTCGAAATGCTCCGCGTCATGGAGCGCCGCAACTTCCCGGTTTCCAGCCTCCGCCTGCTCGCCTCGCCGCGCTCGGCAGGCCGCACGCTGGAATTCCGGGGCGAGGAACTCGTCATCGAGCCGCTTGGGATGAATTCGTTCGAGGGGATCGATCTGGCCCTTTTCAGCGCGGGTTCCGGAATCTCGAAGGAATTCGCACCGGTGGCCGTGGACTCGGGAGCCGTGGTCATCGACAATTCCTCGGCATTCCGCATGTCGGAAAATGTTCCGCTCGTCATTCCCGAGATCAACGGCGGCGACGTCGGGAACCACTGCGGGATCATCGCCAACCCGAATTGCACGACCGCCGTCACGCTTGTCGCCCTCCACCCGCTCCACAAAAAATTCCGGGTGAAGAGGATTTTTGCCTCAAGCTACCAGGCCGTCTCGGGAGCGGGGGCGCGAGCGATCGATGAACTCCGCCATCAGGTGGATTCGATTGCCCGGGGAAAGAAGTTCACACCGGAGGTCTTCCCTCATCAGATTGCGTTCAACGTGATCCCGCAGGTCGATTCGTTCCTCGACACCGGCTATACGAAAGAGGAGATGAAGATGCAGAATGAAGGCAGGCGGATCATGCACCTGCCGACATTCAAGGCCTCAGTGACCTGCGTGAGGGTGCCGGTTTACCGTGCCCACTCGGTCGCGGTGAGCGCCGAATTCGAGCGTCCCGTTGTCCTCAGCGAAGCGGCCGAGGCGATCGCCCGGGCTCCCGGAGTCAAGATGCCCGCCGAGGGATATCCCATGCCGCTTCAGGCCGCCGGGCAGGATGACTGCTTCGTCGGGCGGATGCGCCTCGACTGCGCGCTGGAGAACGGCCTGGCATTCTGGGTCTGCGGGGACCAGCTCCTGAAAGGTGCCGCTCTGAACGCGGTCCAGATCGCGGAGCTGCTCTGAGCCGGCTCCCGATCCGGCGTCAGGCCTCGATGATCTGGTTGCGGATCGCATAGCGGACCAGCTCGCCGATCGAGTGGAGGCCGAGCTTCCGCATCACTGCGGCGCGGTGGGTCTCGGCGGTTTTGACGCTGATGCCGAGCGCCGACGCAACCTCCTTGTTGCTGCGCCCCTCGGCCAGAAGCTGGATGATTTCGCGCTCCCGGGAAGAGGGTTTCGCTCCGTCCTCCGCCGGGGCATGCGGCAGGTCTTTCCGCTGGAAGCTCTCGAAAAGAACCTCGGAGACCTGCGAACTGAAATAGTGGCGCCCCTCCAGGATGCTCTCCACCGCGGAAAGCAGGTGCCGTCCGGCGTCGGACTTCAAAATGTAACCATGGGCTCCCGCGTTGAAAACCTCATAGACAAGCCGCTCCGCGTCATGAACCGTGAAAATCAGCACCTTTGTTTCCGGACAGAGCTTCAGAATCTGCCGCGCCGCCTCGATTCCATTCAGTTCGGGCATGCTGATGTCGAGGATCGCCACGTCCGGTTGCAACTCCCCGCAAAGCCGCACGGCATCCCTTCCGGTCGTCGCCTCCGCACAGCACTCGTAGCCGGCCACGGACGCAATCAGGTTGCGCACTCCGTGCCGGACGATTTCGTGGTCGTCAGCGATCAGGATTTTTTTCTTTTTCTGCGACATGGCAACGGATCCTGGCGACAATGCTCACGCCGTAGATCGATGAACGAATCTCCAACTCTCCGCCGAGTTGGGCAAGCCTTTCCCGCATCCCGGCCAACCCAACCCCGCCGCCCGCCGCCGGCGTTTTCCCTTCTGGAATGCCGTTTCCATTGTCCCGGACCTCCAGGCGCACCTCCCCGCCGACCAGCTCAAGCGAAATCCAGGCATGCCCGGCCCCGGAATGGCGGTAGATGTTGCCCATCGATTCCTGGACAATGCGAAAAAGCGTCGTCTCAATGTCGGAATCCAGACGGGGGAAGCCATCCGTCACGCCAAGCGTCACCGGAATCGCCGTCCGCTTTGTGAAGCCGTCCGCGAACCATTCCAAGGCAAATGACAGGCCGACCTCGTCGAGAAGCGGGGGATGCAGAAGGTAGGAAATGGTGCGCAGTTCCATGCAGCAATCACGGGCGATCTGCCGGGTCTCGGCGACGATCCGCCGGGTGGTTTCGTCGCCGGCCACCGGTTCGAGCAGGCTCATGTTCATCTCAAGAGCCGAAAGGCTCTGGGCGGTCGAGTCGTGAAGCTCCCTGGCGATCCTGCGACGCTCGTCATCCTGCAGCCGCATCAGCCGGTTCGAGAGGGTGCGGAGCTCGCGCTCGGAATTTTGAAGCTGCTGCTGGGCCTGGATCTGCGGGGTGATATCCGCGGCAACCCACTGCCCGTCGGCCCGGGATCCGTCCGGAAGAAAATTCGCACGCAGCGTGCTCCGGAACCAGAGCGCCATGGACTTCTCATCCAGAATCTGATGGATGAACGTGTCCAGCGGATGGTCGGGATCCAACGCCTGAAATTTTCTCGAGAGAAAATCGAACGTCACGCCGGGGAGGCAGCGCTGAAGAAATCCGCCGTGACCGGAACCCTGGCGGAATGTCCGCTGGAAGATCCCGTTGGCAAAGGTGAGTTCGAACCCCGGGGTGAACCGGCAGATGATCTCATTCTGGTCCTCAACCACCGCGCGGTAGCTCCAGCGGGCGCGGTCGAGTTGGAGCGCCAGATCCTCGATCCGTCTTGCCAGAGTGGCAAGCTCGTCGCTGCCCCTGAAATCCAGATGAAGAGGAAGGATGTCCCTCTCGCTCTCGACCTTTCCGGTCAGCTCGCGGATGCGGGCGAGAATCGTCCGGTCGAGCAGAATCCACATCACGAGAAAAAGTGTTCCCCCGGCAAGCGTCAGCACCGTGAGAAACACCTGGACCGCCTGAAGACCCTCGGCATAAAGCGGCCTGCTCTGGGAGAGGCGGATCTGGCCGATCGGAATCCCGTTGATTCCCCGGATCAGGATGCGGCCGAGCAGCAGGTTCGGCCCCTCGGCCTGCACAAAAAACTCATTCCGGGCAAGCATGGTCAGCAGGGGCTCGCTGTGCTCACCGCTGACATTCACCGCACGAAGCGGCTCGAATGCCACACGCGCTCCGAACATGCCCTCGAGAAATGCCAGCGACTCGTCGTCAAAGATCCGTCCGCCGACAACCATGCTCCCCTCTCCGCGCTGCTGGCAGGTGATCGCCGTCAGGGAATCGCCAAGAAGGATGAATCCCGCCACAGGAAGCTGCCCCCCTCCGGCTCCCGACATCCACTGGGTCCATGGAGGGGCCTCGGAAAAAATCCGACGCGCGGTGGCATCACGGAAAACCGTGCTCCGGATCCGGCCATCCACATCCGCAAGGGAAAGAAAATCGAGCTGGAGGGCCGCGAGCGAAGCCCCCTGGGGCAGGACAAACCGGCCGTTTTCCATGGACTCGCTCCGTTGAAGCCAATCAGCCAGAGAGATCTCCATCGGTCGCGTCTCCCGGGCCAGCATGAGCTTGAACCGTTGAAGTGTCGCAATCATCTCCTGGCGCTCGGTGTCCTCAAACTCCCGCAGGATGATCTCGCTGGTCAGCAGAACAACCGCCATGCCGAGAAGAAGCGAAAAAATCACGAAGAGCGTCAGAGCCTTGGAATAGACGCTCTGGCTCGGGAGGCGCAGGATCCTCGCAAGCAGGCCGTTGCCGCCATCCATCCTGGAGGCACCGAACGCTCCGGAACTTTCCGCCATGCCGGTCAGTGCGGAGCCACAGCCCCGGCAGTGGGGCCTTTCTTGGGCAGGATCACCTTGCTCAGGTTGAAGATCGGCCCATAGATCGCATACACGAGGCCGCCGACGATGCAGCCCAGCATCACCAGAACGATCGGTTCCAGAATCTTGTCGATCTGGCTGGCGATGACGTCCAGCTCCTCCTCGTAGTCCGTCGCGATCTCATCGAGCATCTCGTTCACCCCGCCGGTCTCCCCGGCCATCTGGACGACGGCCGCAATCGTGCGCCCGTCGGGGCCGAGGCGGTGGGACTCCATGAGAAAACTCTCGGGAAGCGAGAGTCCGTCGGCGATGTGGTCTCGCACGGCGAGGTAGAACCTGTCGAACTCGACATGGTTGGATGCCTTCGCCGCGATCTCGAGTGCGGTGGAAATCCGCACGTTGGCATGAAGCAGGAGCGCCAGCGTGCGAAAGCTCACCATCGCCGCGGATTTCCGGATGATGTTCCCGATGGTCGGCAGGTGGGTGATCGCAATCTGAACCAGGGGCTGGCGGTAAATTTTCGGCCAGACCTTGAAGAACATGACGATGACAATGATCGGCAGCGCCGCCAGATACGGCTGCTTGAGCAGAATGTCCGAGAATGCCATCAGGATCTGGGTCGGAAGAGGGAGCTGGGCATTCATCGCGATGTAGAGCTTCGAAATCGCGGGGATGAGGGTGAAGGCCATGACGATCACCACCACAAGGGCAAGGATGAGGACGATGACTGGGTAGATCAGGCCCGACTTCAGCTTGCGGAGGATCCTCGCCGACTTGCTCCGGCCCGCGGCGATCTGCTTGAAGACGGCATGGATCTGGCCGGACTCCTCGCCGGCCCGGATCAACGCAATAACGTCCTCGGTAAAAAGATCCGGGTGCATTGCGAAGCAGTCGCTCAGCTTGTCGCCGGAGAGGATGCGCTGAGAGATGTCGGCGACCGCCCCGCGATAGCGTGGGGATTTCAGCCGGGCCGCCATCAACTCCAGGCTTTTGATGGTTGAAATATTCCGCTCCAAGCAGCGCGCCAAGCCGCCGAACAGGGTCACCGCCTCGTCGAGACTCGGCTTTTTTCCGGTCCCGCGCTGCAGGGACTCGTCCAGCCCGGTGATGTCGGTGACGACCGCGGTCTCATTCGGAGCCTTCCCGGCTCCCAATACCGCCTTGGCGTCATCATCCGTATCCACGATGACCTCGGTGGACTTGGAGGTATAAATGTTGGTCAGGACGACTTTTTTCAGCATGCCCGGGGCGCGACTCCCCGCATCATGCACATGCGGCGGGATTCAAGCGATGATAATTTTCGGGTGCTTTCAGTGCGCGCCGAGCGCGCAGTCCTCGCAGGGTTTGATCTGCTGGAAGAAGTCGTTCCCCTTGTCATCCACGAGGATGAACGCCGGGAAATCGACGACATCGATTTTCCAGACCGCCTCCATGCCGAGCTCCGGATATTCGAGCATCTCGACTTTCCGGATGTTGTCCTGGGCGAGGATGGCTGCGGGACCGCCGATGGATCCGAGGTAGAACCCGCCGTGCTTTTTGCAGGCGTCGGTGACCTGCTTGCTACGGTTCCCCTTGGCGATCATGATCATCGAACCCCCGTTGGCTTGGAAAAGGTCCACGTAGCTGTCCATCCGGCCGGCGGTGGTGGGGCCGAACGAGCCCGAGGGAAGACCTTTCGGGGTCTTGGCCGGGCCCGCGTAGTAGACCGGGTGATCCTTGAAATACTGTGGCAGCCCCTCGCCGCGATCGAGTCGCTCCTTCAGCTTCGCGTGGGCGATGTCGCGCGCGACAACGATCGTTCCCGTAAGCTCAAGCTGGGTGGTGACCGGGTGTTTGGCAAGCTCGGCAAGGATCTCAGGCATCGGACGATTGAGATCGATCCGCACGCTGTGCTTCGCGGATGCCTGGCGGAACCGGTCGGGAATGAACCGCCCGGGATTCGTCTCGAGCGTTTCCAGCCAGAGCCCGTCCTTGTCGATCCTCGCCTTGATGTTGCGGTCGGCCGAGCAGGAGACTCCCATGCCGACCGGGCACGATGCCCCGTGGCGGGGCAGGCGGACGATCCGCACGTCGAGAGCGAAATACTTTCCGCCGAACTGCGCGCCGATCCCGCACGTCTGTGCGGCCTTCAGAATTTTGTTCTCGAGCTCGACATCGCGGAACGCGCGCCCGAGTTCATTGCCCTCGGTGGGAAGTGCGTCGAGATATTTCGTGCTGGCCAGCTTGACCGTCTTCAGACAGGTCTCGGCCGAGGTGCCCCCGATGACGAAGACCAGATGGTAGGGAGGGCAGGCCGCCGTGCCGAGGGTCTGCATCTTCTCAATGAGAAACTTCTCCAGGCTCGCCGGGTTCAGGAGTGCCTTGGTTTCCTGAAACAGATATGTCTTGTTTGCGGATCCCCCGCCCTTGGCGACGAACAGGAAATCATACGACATTCCTTCGGTGGCATAGATGTCGATCTGGGCCGGGAGGTTGGTTCCGGTGTTGACCTCGTCATACATGTTGAGCGCCGCCGTCTGGGAATAGCGGAGATTCTCGCCGGTATAGGTGTTGTAGATTCCATGCGAGATCGCCTCCTCATCGTTGGCCCCGGTCCAGACCTGCTGGCCTTTCTTGGCAACCACCGTTGCGGTGCCGGTATCCTGGCAAAAGGGCAGGACCCCGTGCGCTGCGACCTCCGCGTTGCGGAGCAACGTCAGGGCCACGGTCAGGTCATTTTTGCTCGCGGCCGGATCATCGAGGATCGCCGAAACCTGCGCAAGATGCGCCGGGCGCAACAGGAACGAAACATCCCTCATCGCCGCCTGCGCAAGATGGGTCAACCCCTCGGGCTCGACTTTCAAAACCGGCTTGCCATCGAACTCGGCGACCGAAACAAACTCGTCGGTCAGCTTCTTGTATTCCGTCGTGTCCTTGCCGAGGGGAAACGGTTTCTGAAAAATAAAGGGCGGTGTGGGTTTGGCCATGACTGTATTAGAAAAAGTAATACTGCCATGAAAGCCGGTTTTCCGCAACCTCAATGGCCGCCGGTTTCCATGAAACTGTTTTTGCAGAGCCTGGCATAGAGCCCGTCTTTCGCGACCAGTTCGCCATGCCGTCCGCGCTCGACGATCCGGCCCCGGTCGAGCACGAGGATCTGGGAGGCATGGCGCACCGTGGAAAGCCTGTGGGCGATGACGAAGCTGGTGCGGTGTTCCATGAGACGGTCGAGCGCCTGCTGGATGAGAAGCTCCGTGGCGGTATCGACGCTCGCAGTCGCCTCATCGAGGATCAGGATCGGCGGGTTCTTGAGCAGTGCCCGCGCGATCGAGATCCGCTGCTTCTCTCCGACGCTGAGCCTGATCCCGCGCTCACCGACCGGCGAGTGCAGCCCCTCCGGAAGTCTCCGAACGAAATCCGCCGCGTTCGCAGCCTCGAGCGCCTCCCACATTCCGTCCTCGGTGGCCTCCGCCCTGCCGACCCGCAGGTTTTCCGCGGTGGTGCCGTTGAACAAAAAGCTTTCCTGGGTGACGACGGCGATGTTCGAACGGAGGTGGCTTCTCGGAATCTGCCGGAGCGGGATTCCGTCGATGAGGATCTCTCCGCCGGTGAACTCGTAAAACCGGACCAGCAGATTCACGAGGGTCGATTTCCCCGCCCCGGTCGGGCCGACCAGCGCGACCGTCTCGCCGGCCCGGACGGACAGCCCGATGTTTGAAAGGACGGGGAGATCGGGGGAATACGAGAATGAAACGTCGCGGTATTCGACCGCTCCCGCAAGCGGCTTCGCAACAACATCCCCGGCATCGGGACTCTCGGGATCGGAATCCATGATCTCAAAAACCCGGTCGCCCGCAGCCCGGCCGGCCTGGAAAATCTGGTTGAGCATGTGGAGCCGGCCAATCGGCTCGTAGAGAAAGCGCGCCAGAACGAAAAAGGCGACGAGCTTGCCGACATCCATCCGCCCGTCGAGAACCTCGCGCGCACCGTATCCGGCAATGAGAAGCATCCCGCAGGATGTCAGAAATCCCATGCTTGGCTGGTAGATCGCCCACGCCCGCATCACGACGAGCGTGGCCTTCCTTACCGCATTGCTTGCGGAATCGAACCGCACCTGCTCGCGCTCCTCGCTCGTGTAGGTCTTGATCTGCCGGATGCCGGCGATGTTGTCGTGAAGAAGGGAGTTCAACGCCGACACCGACTTGCGCTGGAATTTGTAACGGGACCGCGCGGTCATTGTATAAACCGCCGCCCCCGTCGCGAGAAACGGGATCGGAACCAGCGCGGCCACGGTCAGGGCCGGACTATAGGCGATCATGACCGCGCTCACGATCACGATCTGGAGCACGGCCACCGTCCCCTGCTCGATTCCGTCGATCAGGACCCGCTCGACGCTCGTCACATCCTCGATGAGGCGGGTCATGATGTCCCCGGTCGCGCGGCTGTCGAACCATGGCAGCGGAAGCTTCTGGATATGCCCGTAGAGTTCGCTGCGCAGGTCGAAGATCACTTTTTGCTCGAAGTGGTTGTTGAAAATGATCCTCAGGCTGTCGAGCAACTCCTGAAGGAAAAAGGCGGCAAACCCGGTCGCCAGAAGCGGCGGCAGGAGCCCGGGCTGGTTTCGCCGGATCACGTCGTCCACGATCCTCTGCGTCACCGCCGGGAAGATCACCACCATCAGGGTGCTCAGGATCGCGCAGCCCAGCGTGGCAAACGCGAGCAGCGGATACCTCCGCACATAGGGCAGGACGCGGAAAAAAACCGACACGGCTCAGACGTCCCCGCTGTAGGGTTGGTGAAGGTGCACGGGCTTCTGCGATTTCTTGATCAGCTTCAGGTTGAGCATCTCCACGAACACCGAAAACCCCATCGCGAAATAGATATACCCCTTCGAGACGTGCTGGCCGAAACCGTCCGCGATCAGCGTCACCCCGATCAGCAGCAGAAAACTCAGCGCCAGCATCTTGATCGTCGGGTGCGCCTCGACAAACCGGCTGATTGGCCCGGAGAAGAACATCATAAAAATCACCGAGATCACCACCGCTCCGATCATGACCGGAATGTTGTTCACCATCCCGACCGCCGTGATCACGGAATCCAGCGAGAACACGATGTCGAGGAGCATGATCTGAACAAGCACCGCCGCGAAGGACGAGGCCGACGCTCCCGGCCCGTGCCCCTCCTCGCCTTCCAGCTTCCCGTGGATCTCGCTCGTGCTCTTCGCCACAAGGAACAGCCCGCCCACCACCAGGATCAGATCCCGTCCGCTCAGCCCGTGCCCGAACACCGTGATCCACGGCTTCGTCAGCCCCGCCATCCACGAGATCGTCAGCAGCAGGAGGATCCTCATGATCATCGCCAGCCCGAGCCCGATCACCCGCGCCTTGTCCTGCTGGTGCCCCGGCAGCTTCCCCGCCAGGATCGAAATGAAGATGACGTTGTCGATGCCAAGCACGATCTCCAGCGCGCACAGCGTCAGAAACGCGATCCACATCTCGGGGTTCATGATCCAGTCCATAACCGCGCTCTTGTATCAGAGTGGCCCCCCCTGTCCATGATGATTGGCGGAGGAGCTCACCCGGGAGGCGGGAAAAATGCGAGGGATCCCACCCGGACACGGCCGATCCTGAAAAAAAACGTGCCTTTTTCTGCAAAATGAAATAAAACTAAAAAAGTTAATAATTCGTTTGCGAAAGCATCTGCAAAATATGAAGACCACATCGAAACCGAAAGTCTACGTCCATCGCTTGGGATCCTGGTACAAACTCTACATGAGCGAGGAAAACGAGACCTTGCTGGCTTCTTTTGCCACGGTCGTGAGCGGGGGCGACCGGGAAACCTCCTTCTCTCGGGAGGAACTCCTGGACGGATTGAAAGGCGCCTCCGCCATCCTTTCCCTGAACGGCAACGGGCTCGCCAATGAACTGACGAATGAGATCCTCCAACAGGCCGGCGGGATCGAACTGATCTGCATCGCCCATCATTGGGGCCAATTTTCCGACACGGAGAAAACCACCGGCATTCGGGTGATCGAAGGCTCGAATGCCAATACCGTGGCCGTGGCCGAGTGGACCATCGCCGCGGCGCTGATGGGGGTTCGCCGGATCTCCTGCTTCGACCGGCAGATGAAGGAAGGGAGTTTGTGGGCAGAGCCCCGGAGGATGGTGGGCATGCTGTGCGAAAGCACCATCGGCCTGATCGGTCTCGGGCGAATCGGCCGTTATGTGGCGCGGTATTTCCGGCAGATGGGGTGCCGGGTGCTGGCGTATGACAAATATTTTTCCGAAGCGGAGGCCTTGGAATTGGGAGTGGAAATGGTCCCGCTGGAAACCGTGCTGAAATCCGCCAATGTCATCTCCCTGCATCTGCCCGTAACACCCGAAACCGAGGGACTGCTGGGCGCGGAACATTTTGCCTCGATCCAAGAGGGTGCCGTATTCATCAATTCCGCGAGGGCCGCCCTCTATGACGAACCCGCCCTGGTGAGGGAATTGAAAAAAAACCGGTTCACAGCCTTTTTGGATGTCTATTCCGAGGAGCCGCTTCCCCTGTCGCATCCGTTCCGGAAGATGGACAATGTGGTCATCAACCCGCATATCGCGGGGGACAACCGGGACATGTTCCTCCGCTGCGGCCGGGAGGCGATTCTCACCTTGAAAGACTACTTCGAGGGCAGGGGGGCGAACGACAAACGCTTCCTGCTTCCGGAGGGACGATAAGGGCGGGATTCAACACGCACGAAACAAAAATGAAAATCGGTTTTACAACGATCTGCCTGGGGGGGATGCCCCTGGAAGAAAAAGCCCGCTGGACACGGGACCATGGATTTGGCGCGATGGAAATCGCCTGCTGGCCCAAGAGTGACGACGGCCGCTATTCGGGTGCGGACATCGATGTGGAGACCCTATCCGGGGGAAGGGCCGCGGAGATCAAATCCCTGATGGGGGAATACGGCCTGACGATTTCCTCCCTAGCCTACTACGATAACAATCTGGACTCCGATCCTGCCAAACGGGCATTCGTGAACAACCATGTCAAAAAGGTGATCGAGGCCGCCGTATTGCTGGAAACTCCCCTGGTCGGGACGTTTGTCGGACGGGATTCCTCCCGGAGCTTTCCGCAGAATTTCGATGAGTTTGAAAAAGTCTTCGGAGCCCTCGTCGCCCATGCCGAGGACAACGGGGTCAAACTCATGATCGAAAACTGCGACATGCGGGGATGGCAGGTTCCCTGGGAACCGGGAACCATTTCCTACAGCCCTGAACTGTGGCGGGAAATGTTCGCACGGGTGCCGAGCAAGAGTTTCGGCTTGAACTACGACCCCTCCCATTTGCTGCTCATGCTCATGGATCACATTTCCCCGATCACGGAGTTCCGGGACAGGATTTTCCATGCACATGCGAAGGATGCCAGGATTCTCAGGGAGGAACTGAACCGCTACGGCGTTTTCGACAGACGTTTGGGCGAACCGAATCAATGGGGCTACCGCGAGGCGAAGATCCCCGGAATGGGAGAGATCGATTGGAGGGCTTTTGTCGGGGCACTGCGGGGGATCGGATACGATTCCGTCCTCAGCATCGAGCACGAAGACAGGGAGTTCGAGGGGAGCGTCGAAAAAGTCCAGGAAGGCTTGCTCCTCGCCAAACGGCATCTGGAGGAGGCTCTCGACTCCCCGGAAATTCAACCGGACCCCCCTGCCTGACCGGGAAAACAGATCACGATGAACATTCCACGATGGGTGATAGCGGTTTTCACGGGCGTTGTGGTTTCGGCTCCGGCGTGGTCGGCGGACGATCCCGTGGCACCGGCCTTCGTTTCCGCAAGCGTCGTCGATTACGGGGCGGATCCGAGCGGCGCGGAGGATTCCTCTCCGGCGTTCGAGCGTCTCCTGGCGGAAGCGGGCACCAGCCGGCACATCCGCATCCTGATTCCTCCGGGCAGATACCGCCTGAAAAAGCAGGTCGTGATTTCGGCGGACGGGAACGACACCTACTACGGCCTCCGCATCGAGGGGGCGGGGGAAAATGTCACGGAGATCCTCGTGGACAATGCGGAGGGAGGTCTGGCTTTTGCGGGGAAACAAATCACGCGCCTGGGCGTCATCGTCTCGGATCTGTCTCTGGTGGCCGGACGCGAGGGGGCGGGCACGGCGCTCTCCTTCGATACCGCGAACTGGGGCGTGCAGAACGACCGCCAGTTCACGGCGCGGAATGTCACGATACGTGGCGAACGCTTCGACCGCGGATTTTTCAACACCGGCCTCCATGTGCGCAATACCTGGTATGCCCTCTTCCAGAATCTCAACATCTCGCAGCAGTATGGCCCCGCCATGGGACCCAAGCAGCACTCGATGGAATACGGCATACTGCTCGAGGATTGCTACAGCCCGACGATCGAAAACTGCCGGGTGGAGAACAGCAAATACGGCCTCGTTCTCCGCGCGGTGAGAACCCAGCCGGAGGACGGAATCATCCACGGATCCTATTTTGTCGGAAACGTCGAAGGCATCGTGATCGACAACAACAAAAAGCCGGGCGAGTGGCCGGAGCCGGGGTTCCACATCGACAATTGCCATGTGAACTTCCGCGACCGCGGCATCCGGTTCCAAGGAGTCCGGCAGGCGAACATCAGCCACACCCTGTTCTACTGTCCCGACCACACCGGCACGAAGTGGATGGAATATGAGACGGCCATCATTCCCGGCGGCGACGCGGCCCGCCCCCGCGATTTCGAACCCCGTGACGTGGACCTCGACAACTGCTCGGACATCATTCTGGACGGCAATATTTTCACCGAACCCTCGAACCCGAACCGCGTCGGCGTGCGGATCGGTCCGGACTCGGCGGGCATCCTGGTCTCCGGAAACCAATTCAACATGGGCGGCACCGCGATCAAAAACGAGTCCGCGGAAACAAGCTCCTCCTCCGGCAACATCTTCGCAGGAAAACCGGATTGGAGCGCAGGCCAGAAACCCTATGCCGACAAAACGGGCAAACTGGTGACCCGCGATTTCCCGCCGCAGCCCGCTTCGCATTAGCATCATCCCTCGACCGCATGAAAACCCATCTGGCATCCCTCGTTCCCCTCCTCGCCCTGCTTCTCCCTTCTCCCGCCTCCGGCGCAGAACCCCCACCCCCACGCCCGAACATCCTCTTTCTGCTCACGGACGACCAGCGGGCGGACACCCTTGGTGCTGCTGGAAACCCCTTCGTGATCACTCCCGCCCTGGACAAGCTCGCCGCCGAGGGCTCGTATTTTAAGAATTCCTTTGTCGTGACTTCCGTCTGTGCCCCGAATCGCGCCTGCATCCTCTCGGGACTGTATCCTCGGACGACCGGCATCAAGGGTTTTGCCGAGGGATTTTCGGACAAGGCATTCCAGGAAACCTATCCGGCGCTCCTGAGGAATGCGGGCTACTTCACGGGTTTCATCGGGAAATGGGGGGTCGGAGCCAATCTCAACAGTTATGTCGATCACATCGGGACGAAGTTCGATTACTGGAAAGGCGTTTACGATCAGGGAGAATACTGGCCGGAAGGAAAAAAAGGACGCCACTTTACAAAGATCATGACCTCCCAGGCGGCGGAGTTCCTCGACAAAATTCCGAAGGACAAACCCTTCTGCCTTTCGATGAGTTACAAGGCCCCTCACGGCGCATGGAGCGAGGTGGATCCGGAATGCTTCGCTCTCTACAAGGATGTCAGGCTTCCACACCCGAAGACGCTCACGGAAGAAGCCATCGCCAAGTTTCCGGAACATCTCCGCACGGAGCGCCTGACACTTCCCGGAAAAACCATCGGAGATCTCCACTCCATCTATGAAATTTTCGCGCACCAGTATTACGGACTCATCACCGGCATCGATCAATCGCTGGGGGAAATTCGCTCCCTTCTCAAAGACAAGGGCCTCGCGGACAATACAGTCATCATCTTCACCTCGGACAACGGCCACTTCCTCTTCGAATATGGAATGCTCGGGAAATGGCTGATGCTCGAACCGAGCCTCCGCGTGCCGCTCGTGATTTATGATCCCCGAATCCCTCCTGCGGAACGCGCGAAGACGGTCGAGGCCTTCGCCCTCTCGGTGGACATGGCTCCGACGGTGCTCGACTTCGCGGGACTGAAGCCTCCGGAGGCCATGCAGGGGCGGAGTCTCGTCCCCCTGGTGCATGGAAAAGTCCCCGGGGATTGGCGCAAGGATATGTTTTACGAATACAATTTCGGCATGTTCCCCGGCGACATCCCTGCCAGCATCGGCGTCCGGGACTCCCGCTGGAAATACATCCGATACCTCGATCCCCGCGGGGAATTTGAACAGCTTTTCGATTTAAAAAATGATCCGGAGGAAGCGGACAACCAGATCAGGAATCCGAACTGTGCCGCCGAACTCGCCCGACTGCGCTCCCGACTGGAATCATACCGGGCTCAGATTCCGGACAATCTCCACGACCCCATGGAGGATCCGGAGACATACCATATTGTCCCCACGGCCTATTCTTCGCCGGACATGGGCAAGCCCCTGGATTTTGAAAAGGAGAAATCCATCGGACAGACTTTTGTGGCAGATGGGGATTTTCTCCATGCCATCACCTGGATGGTTCCCTACCAGATGAAAAAGTGTGCGCCGACGGATCTCCTTGTGGATCTTCGTCGCGACGGTCCCGAGGGGGAGATTTTGGCCTCGACGGTTATTCCACCGGAGCACAACTTCGCACTGTATCCCTGTGCCGCCACTTTCGATGCGCCGGTGAAAAAAGGCGAAACCCTCTATGTGGAGATGCGTCCGAAAGTTCCGGTCGCCCAGCACCAACTCCTGCTTTGGGCTTACTCGAAGGATGTTTTCGCTGGCGGCCAAGCCTTCATGGATCGCAAACCCGTGGATATCGATATCCCGTTGAATTTTATCTACAAGAAGCTCTGAGCGGATTTCGCCCTCACCGCGCCTGCCTCTTTTATTTGCGCGCTAACCCGGGTGAGGATGGAGTCGCCATGAAACCCGCAAGGGCGGCGTGCAGCCGTGAGGGAACTGTCGCCAGGACGCGGGTGCCGGTTTCCTCATAGGCGATGGAGTGGACGGTTCCCTCGCGGTGGATGCGGGCGAGGAGTTCCGGGCGTTCGAGGGGGAGGACCATTTCGACCGAACGCGTTTCGCGGGCGACGAGTTCCGAGAGCCGGGCGACGAGTTCGTCGAGCCCCTGTCCGGAATGCACTGAGATGAAGATCGCTTCCGGGAAACGCCCGCGCAGCCAGATGCGTGTCGTCTCGTCGTTCACGCGATCCATCTTGTTGAACACGATCAGGGCCTGACTCGTATCGGCCCCGAGTTCCTCCAGAACATTCTTCGTGGTGTCGTAGAATTCCAGAACCCGCGGATGCGAGGCATCGAGGACGTGGATCAGGAAGTCCGAGAGCGCGGCCTCCTCAAGCGTGGCGTTGAACGCCTCGATGAGCCCGTGCGGAAGCTTGCGGATGAAACCGACCGTGTCGGTGAGAAGGAGCGGCTGCTTGTTCGGGAGGGCGATCTTGCGCGTCGTAGTGTCGAGCGTGGCGAACAGCTTGTTCTCGACCAGCACGTCGGCCCCGGTCATGCGGCGCAGGAGCGACGACTTGCCCACGTTCGTGTAGCCGACGATGGCGGCATTCGGCACGGGGGCGCGCTTGCGATCCTTGCGCTGGGTCGCCCGCGAGCTGCGAACGCCGGCCAGCTCGCGCTTGAGCCGGTCGATCTGGCCCCGGATTTTCCGCCGGTCCTGCTCGAGCTGGCTTTCGCCCTCCCCCTTAGCGCCGATCCCGCCGCCCTGCTTGCCGAGGTGCCCCCATGCGCGGGTGAGGCGCGGCAACGAATACGCCATGCGGGCGAGATCGACCTGAATCCGGGCCTCGCGGGTCTGCGCACGCTCCCCGAAAATATCCAGAATGACCTCCTGGCGGTCGATCACGAGCACCTTCGCCAGCGCCTCCCAGTTCCGCTGCTGCGCGGGAGTCAGTTCGTTGTCGAAGACCAGCACGTCGCAATCCAATTCGCGCGCCCGCTCGCAGATCTCCTCCGCCTTGCCCGATCCGATGAAATATTTGGCATGAGTCTCCCTCGTGTGGACGGCCAGCTTCTCGACGACCGGAATCCCCAGCGTGCGGACAAGTTCCTCCAGTTCCGCAAGCAGATCCTCCGCATCGACCCGGCCGGCGGGATCGACAAACGCGCCAACCAACAGCGCGCGCTCCACCATCTTGTCCCGAGGTCTGATCTCAAACATATAAGCCATCACAGCTACCACACTCTTCGACCTCTCACCATGTTTTCAGCCGGGCCCGGAAGGAATTTCCTCTTTCCGCTCTGGATTGACTCATCCCTCATGCGGGTGTTCATTTGGACACTATGATTCTCCACCTCGATGCCGACGCGTTTTTTGCCTCTGTCGAGCAGGCGTCGGATTCGCGACTGAGGAGGAAACCGGTCGCTGTCGGCGGTGCGGCGCGGGGAGTGGTTTCCTCGGCGTCGTATGAAGCGCGGCGGTATGGGATCACGTCCGCAATGCCGGTGGCACGGGCGAGGAGGCTTTGCCCGCGCCTGATCGTGATCCCGGGGGATTTTGAAAAATACGAGCACTTCTCGCGGATGATGTTCAGCTACGCGTATGACTTCACGCCGTCGGTTGAGGTGGGATCGATTGACGAGGGGTATGCGGACCTTGTGGGAAACCGGAAAAAACCGGCGGAGGCCATCGCTGCGACGATCCGGAAGGCGGTGCGCGAGACGCTCCGGATCACGCTCTCCGCCGGGGTCGGCGCGAACAAGCTCGTCTCGCAGGTGGCCAGCAAGCTCCGCAAGCCGGATGCCCTGATTGCCGTCCTGTCCGGCACCGAGCGCGAATTCCTTGCCCCCCTCGAAAATCATTGGCTTCCCGGTGTGGGCTCACACCTTTCCAGCATGCTCCGCGAGGCCGGGCTCCCGCGCATCTCCGACATCGCAGCCACCCCACCCGGGCAACTTTCGCTTTTCGCCGGAAAATCCGCCCGCGAACTTTGGAATTTTGCCCACGGACGCGACGACCGCCCGGTCGTCCCGGAGTCCCCGTCCGCGAAATCCTATTCCGAGCAGACAACCTTTGAGAGCGACATCACCGACGAGGCCTACGCCCTAGCGATCCTGCGCGGGATGGCCGACCGGCTGTTCGCCAAAGCCCGTGCAGAAGGTCAGGCCACCCGCACGATCACCGTCCGCATCCGCTACAATGACTTCGACGAATCCACCCGCAGCCAGAGCCTCGATGAGCCGACCGATCTGGAAACCCAGGTCTTCGGCCTCATCGCCGCCCTCCTGCGCAAGGCCTGGGAGCGCCGGGTCAGCCTCCGCCTCGTCTCACTCAAACTCGGCAACCTCTACAAAGCCTGCCTGTTCCAGGAACTGGACTTCTTCCCCTCCTCCCGCAACTCCACCGTCCTCCACCGCGCCGCCGACGCCGTTGATACGATCCGCAAGCGACATGGAAAGTCCGCCATCCTCCGCGGACACGATCTCTGGCTTCGCAGTCAGGACGGAAAACCGGGGCCCACACTCAGGGAAGGCGGAAAGGAGAAATCGGAAATGGGAAATCGGAAACCGGAAAGAAGGCACCAAGAAACTGCAAAGGAGCCGGACCGGGCGGGGAACTCTCCGGTTTCCCATTTCCGCTCTCCCCTCTGCTTTTTGAACTTTCGCTCCTGCTACAGTTTCATGGATTCCCTGCTCACACCGGAAAAAATCGTCAAGCTGGCGGCGGATGCCGGATGCGAAACGGTCGGGATCTGCGATCCGAACCTCCATGCAGCGGTGCCGTTCTACCAGGCGGCAAAAGCCGCCGGATTGCGCCCGATCATCGGGGCAGAAATCACGGTCGCAGGGGTAAAATATTCCGCATATCCGCAGAATCATGCGGGATACGCGAATCTATGTTGTTTGCTATCTGAAAAAACGGTCACCAGGGAGATGTTTGAGGGCCACAAAAGCGGACTTGTCGTGAGAGATTCCGGGGAGCCAATCCGCATGGAAAAGCCATCAAATTCGCAACTATTGCGAATCCTGCAAAGTATAAGAACCATCACTCTTCTCGATGAGCCACATCCCCTGAAAACCGGAGGGGTTTCTTTTGCGGAAGCGCGAAGCAAATATCGCAAAGGTTTTGGCGAAAGCACCCTACCCCGCGCCGGCAGGGACGAATCGCCGAGCCACTCGTCTTTTCCATCTCCAACCAAATGGAATGAGGTCATCGAAAGCGATTTTGCATTCGATTTCGAGACTCTCCGGTTTCCGCGTTTCGATCCGCCGGAGGCCTGCACCCCTCACGAATTTCTTTCGCGCCTTGCACGCGCCGGACTGAAGAACCGTTACCCTTCCGCCGACCACCGGGCCCAGCTCGACACCGAACTCGCAATCATCGCCGAGGTCGGATACGCGGAATATTTTCTGACCGTCTGGGATCTCCTCCAGGATTGCCGCCGCGCGGGAGTCGAGTGGATCACGCGCGGCAGCGCGGCGGACTCGCTCGTCTGCTACTGCCTCGGGATCAGCGACGTCTGCCCGGTCCGGTTCGAACTGTATTTCCAGCGCTTCCTCAACCGCGACCGCATGGCGCTGAACAAGCTGCCGGATATCGATGTGGACTTTCCGCACGACCGCAGGGACGAGGTCGTCGAAATGCTTTTCAAAAAACACCCGCACGGACACGTCGCCGCAGTCGGCGGGTTCCATACTTTCCAGGCCCGCTCCGCCCTGGCCGAAATTGCCAAAGTGCTTGGCTTGTCCGACCGCCAGGCCCGGCGGCTCACCGAACACCTGCCATTCGCCGCAGCAAGGAACGCGGAAGCCGCAATCGGAGACACCGCCGCAGACGGACTCTTCGATGACGAACCCGCCAGGACTGCCCTGCGCCTCGCAGGCCTCCTCGACGGCCTCCTCGACGGCCTGCCGCGCCACGCGAAAATCCATCCGTGCGGAATCGTCCTCTCCCGGCATCCGATCCACGAGCTTACCCCGACATTCATGAGCAACAAGGGTTGGCCGGCCACCCACTTTGACATGGACGCCGTCGAGGAGGTCGGCCTCGTCAAACTCGACATCCTCGCCCAGGGCGGGCTCTCGGTCCTGCGCGATGCCACCAGCACGCTCGCCTCTCGCGGAATTCCCGTTGCCTTCGACAACCGCGGCCCGTGGGAAGATCCCTCCGTCTGGGATATCATCGCCACCGGACGCGTCCGAGGCGTCCACCACATCGAAAGCCCGGCCATGACCAGCCTCGAAAAGATGTGCGGATGCCGGGACATCGACACCCTCATCGCCATCGTCTCGGTCATCCGCCCGGGCGCGGCCAACAACCTGCGCAAAACCACCTTCGCCCGCCGCGCCCTCGGACTTGAACCTCCGTCGTTCCCCCACCCCTCACTCGAACCCTGCCTGCGCTCCACCCATGGCGTCATTGCCTACGAAGAACACATCCTTCAAATAGCAGACGCCTTCGCCGGCATGCCAGCCGGTCGCGCGGACATCCTCCGCCGGGCACTCGTCAAGATGCAGGATGCAAAAATCGAGGAAATGCGCGGCGATTTTTGCGCTTTCGCCCGCCGCCGCGGACGCACCGGGGAAGAAATCCGGGCGGTCTGGGAGCTCGTCCACGGCTTCCGTGGCTATGCCTTCTGCCGCGCCCACTCAACCGCCTACGCCATCGAGGCCTGGCAGGCCGCCTGGATGAAAACCTACTATCCCGCCGATTTTCTCGCCGCCGTCCTCACCCATGGCAAAGGATTCTACTCCCCACTCGCCTACTCCCTTGAATGCCGCCTCCTCGGCATCGATTTCCTCCCCCCGGATGTCAACCACAGGAATCCCGCCTTCATACCGGAATCAGCTTTGAAGCATCACGATCGCGATACTCAAAAGCTGCCATCGAGTCCCCGGAAGATGCCCGCCATCCGGGTCCCGCTCAGCGCGATCAAGGGGATTTCCCAAAAATTTCTCGCTGCAATTTTTGATATAAAAATTACACAGTTCGCGTCTATTGCCGAGTTCGCGGAGCTGACGAATGCATGCGAGTCAGATCTCCTTCTTTTGCTACGCTCAGGAGCCTTCGATTCGCTCTGCTCCAGCCGGACAGAAGCAATTTGGAATATTCGTAAATACATAATTCAAGATCCTTGTATGCAGGATATTGACAATTTTAAATATCAACAGAATCCGCCGAGGCATGATCGCTTGAAGAGCGAAATGGATTTGCTTGGTTTTACGGTGTCGGGACATCCGCTGGAACTGTGGCCGGACATTGCCTGGGAGACGTATTGTCCAATCCGGGAGCTCCCCCGCTATCCCGGTCGGCGGGTGACGATTTGCGGACTTGTGATTGCAGATCGTTTCCACAAGCAGAACGATGGGCAACCGATGAAGTTCCTCAGTTTCTGCGACCATACCGGGATCATTGAGACCGAGATGTTCGCCGGCACATTCCGCCGTTTCGGACTTGAGACCCTCCGGCATGAGGTCCTTGAAGTCACCGGCACCGTCGTCCCGTTTGAAGGAGACCGGGGGTATTCCCTGCGCATTGAATCCGTGAGGAAACCCGGACGCCTCCAGCAAGCCCGGAAGAAGAGGGTGTTTTCGGTTTGTGAAATGCACACGACTGGGACAGATTGAGCACATTATGAAATCCATTTTTGTGGTTTGCATGCTGGCCGCAGGCTTTGCGGGTTCGGTTTTATCCCAAGATGCAACGCTCGCCCCGCTCCCGCCGGACGGCTTTGTGACGCTCGCGCAGGTGGTGAATGATTTTTCCTCCGCACCGGATGCCGCGCTCCAGAAATACAACGGGATGAGGATTCTGGTTTACGGGCGCGTCGGCCAGGTCACGGAGTCGGACGATTCCAGCGGGGATCCGCTGACGGTTTTCATGCAGCTCCCGAACCAGACAACCCCCGACGTCAAAGCCGTCTTCGGCGCCGACGACATGCCGAAGAACAACACGGTGGATCCGAACCATTCCAAGGTGGACGTCTTCCACCGCAACTGGGAGGGCGAGCTCACGAAGGAACGCGCGTTCATCGTCGAGGGGGAAAACACCGGGATCCGCGGGACGTTCGACAATTTTGTCGCCGGAGATGTCGTGCTGAAAAATTGCAACAAGCTGCAGACCGGGGTGCTCATGAAGAAGCTCGCGGAGCACGGCATTTCCACCGAATAGCTTGAGCGATTTCGAGTATCCAAAGCGCTACGACGTCGTCGTCATTGGAGCCGGCCACGCCGGCATAGAGGCTGCGATGGCATCCGCCCGGCTCGGCTGCGAAACCCTGCTGCTGACGCAGAATGCCGACACCGTCGGCCAGATGTCGTGCAACCCGGCGATCGGCGGGCTGGCCAAGGGCCACATGGTGCGCGAGATCGACGCCCTCGGCGGAGCCATGGGGCTGAACACCGATGCAACCGGCATCCAGTTCCGGATGTTGAATGCCGCAAAGGGGCCGAGCGTGAGAGCCCCGCGCGCGCAGTGCGACAAAAAGGCCTACCAGTTCCGCATGAAGGCGCTCCTTGAACACCACCCGCACCTCGATCTCAAGCAGGGAAATGTCATGCGCCTGCTTGTCGAAAATGACAGTGTCGCCGGCATCGAGACCAACCTCGGAATCGTGTTCCGCGCAAAATCGGTCGTCGTTACCACCGGAACTTTCCTGCGCGGCCTCCTCCATGTCGGGCTGAAAAACCAGACGGGCGGACGCCTTGGCGACATGGTCTCGACATTCAGCGACTGTCTGAGGGACCTCGGCTTCGAGGTCGGGCGCTTCAAGACCGGCACCCCGTGCCGCCTACTCGCAAAAAGCATCGATTTTTCCAAATGCGAATCCCAGCCGGGAGACGAGCCCCCGCCGGTCTTCAGCTACCTCGCGGACACGCTGCGGCGCGAGGAGGATGACATCTTCACTCTGAACGAATGGAAGGACGGCTCCTTCCGGGCGCGGCAGATCCCGTGTTTCATCACGCACACGAACGAACGCACCCACGAAATCATCCGTGCGAATCTCGACAAGTCCCCGCTCTACGCCGGCGTCATCGAGGGTGTCGGTCCACGGTATTGCCCAAGCATCGAAGACAAGGTCGTGAAATTCGCGGAAAAGCCGAAGCACCAGCTTTTCCTGGAACCCGAGGGACGCCACACGGGCGAGATTTATGTGAACGGGGTTTCCACAAGCCTGCCGTTCGATGTGCAATACGCATTCATCCGCAGCATTGCCGGGCTGGAAAACGCGGAGATCCTGCGTCCCGGATACGCGGTGGAATACGACTACTGCCCGCCCACCCAGCTTCACACGACCCTGGAAACCAAGCGGATCTCCGGGCTGTATTTCGCCGGGCAGATCAACGGAACATCCGGTTACGAGGAGGCGGCCGCTCAGGGGCTCGTCGCGGGAGCCAACGCCGCCTTAAAAGTTCAGGGGCTGCCAGCCTTCACCCTGGCCCGGCACGAGGCCTACATCGGAGTCCTCATCGACGACCTCGTCGTCCGGGGCACGCCGGAACCCTACCGGATGTTCACCAGCCGGGCGGAATACCGTCTTCTTCTGCGGCAGGACAATGCCGACCTGCGCCTGACGGCAAAGGGCATCACATCCGGTCTGGTTTCCGGGGAAAGAAAATCCCGCTTCGAGCAAAAGGCCGCCTGCGTGGAGGACCTCCGCTCCCGCGTGCGCACGGTGAAAATCGATTCGATCACGATCGAGCACTGGCTCAAGCGCGCCGAAAATTCCTGGCCGGACCTCCCGCAGGACATCCGTTCCAGCCATCCGCCGGATGTCTGGGACCAAATCGAAACGGATCTGAAATACGAAGGCTACCTGAAACGCCAGGAGGAGCAAATCTCTCGCACGGAGCGCCACGAAAACAAGATCATCCCCAACTGGGTTTCCTACCCGGAGATCAAAGGCCTCCGCACCGAGGCGGTCCAAAAGCTCGAAAAAATCCGCCCGGAAACCCTGGGACAGGCCGCCCGGATCAGCGGCGTCACCCCGGCCGATGTCGCGCTCCTCGGAATCTGGCTCGCCCGCAGTGAACGCCTGGAGCAGGCCTGATCAGAATCCGCGGTTCCTCAGGGCGTAAAATACATCCGGGCGATTTCTTTTCTGCTCACCTTGCCGCGCGGGCTGGTGGGAATTTCCGGAACGAACACGAAACGACGGGGAATTTTCCACGGAGCAAGAACCGCCTGACAGTGTCGTCGCATCCCGGCAGCATCCCCCTCCCCCGCCACGAGTGCGCAGATCTCGTGCCCTCGAACGGGATCCTCCACTCCGCAGACCACTGCCTCGCGAACCCCGCAAGCCGCAGCGATCACCTGTTCGATCTCGCCGGGATTGACCTTCTTTCCCGATACGTTGATCAAATCGCTCTCCCTCCCGACGATCCCAAACCCCCGCTCGTCGCGCATGAGAAGATCCGCCGGCTCGAAAACACCCCCCTCCAGCCCCACTGCACCAGAGCGGATCCGGATCCGCGAAGGGGCATCGGCCAGCATCTCCACCTGAACACCCGCCAGCGGATGCCCGACAAATCCCGGTTCGTCGATGATTTCCTCCGTGCCATCATAGCAGATCCCACCGCACTCGGACGCACCGTAGAACGCGTGGATCTTTCGCCCGAACTTTGCGTGGAATTTCTTCCCGACCGCCGGGTCGAGCGGAGCCCCGGCGGAGATGCACAGCCTCAACGTCTCCGGCAGGGCAGAGGCTGAAAGGAGGCCCCGGAACAGGGCCGGCACCGCCGGCAGCACGCTCGCTCCCGTCGCGACAAGCCCCGCCTCGATCGCCCGAGGAAGCGGATCGCTCGCCACCACCAGACGGACTCCCTGACACAGCAAGGGCGTCACAAGGTTGCTGAAACCGTAGGAGTGAGAAAACGCGATGACCCCGAAATTCAGGTCGTCCGCCCGGATCCTCATTGTTTCGCAGATATGATCGCAATCCGCCAGCAACTGTGAGGCCGTGAATCCCACCGGCTGCGGACGGGAAACTGTTCCGGAAGTCAGCTTGTAAAGATCGCCTTCATTCCGCGCGATCCCCGGAGTGCCGGTCAACTCGAATTTCGGCTGCCCGCTCCCTGTGCAAACCCGAACGCTCACCCCCAGTTCCCGCTCAATGTCTCCCCTCTCCTCCCCCTGCAATTCGGCATCAAAAAGACAAACCATCCGGCCTGCGCCCCAGATTGCGAGCAGCAATGCGGGAAAATATTCGTGATTTCCCACCTGCAGCGCCACTGCGCCCGCCCTGTCCGGGAGACGCCCGGCCAACTCCTCCGCCTCCGCCTGAATATCCGCGAAAGTCCGTAGCACCCCGCCCGAAGGCCCGTAGATGGCGGGACCGTCGCTTTCGGACACCACCCGGTGCCAGCGTTCCAAAATCGGATTATTCATTTCGTTGTTGCAGGCCGACACATTCGCGGTATTCTGACTGGCTTTTCAAGAATGAAGACAGACATCCATCCCAATTATCGCGAAACCGTGATCCTCTGCGCCTGCGGAGCCGCCTACCGCACCCGCTCGACCCGCGAAAACATCAAAATTGGCATCTGCGCCGCCTGCCATCCGTTCTTCACCGGCGAGCAGAAGTTCGTGGATACCGCCGGACGCGTTGACAAGTTCAAGCGCCGCTACGGCACCGTCCGCGCTCCCCGCCTCGTCAAAAAGGCCTAGCCCGTTTCCCACCAAGAAAAACGGTGACCGCACGCCTGTGCGTTCACCGTTTTTTTCTTTCCCGCTCAACAATGGATTTTGAACCGCTGGTCGCAAGAAAGCGCGCGCGCTTCGAGGAACTCGAGCGCGAAATGGCGGCGCCCGGGCTTTTTGACAATGCCCGCCGCGCCCGCGAAGTCCTGCGCGAGCACGCGGATACGAAGCATCTCCTGGAAATCTGGGACCGCCTCGTCAAGGCACGCCGCGAACTGGCGGAAAACCGGGACCTCACCTCGTCGGACGACAAGGAAATGGCCGCTCTCGCCGCCGCTGAGATCCCCCTGCTTGAGGCCGCCATTCCCGCTCTCGAGCGCGATGTCCAAGTCTCCCTCCTGCCTCCGGAACCGGACGAGGACAGGGATGCCATCGTCGAAATCCGCGCGGGGACAGGCGGGACGGAAGCCGCGCTTTTCGCGGCCGACCTTTTCCGGATGTATTCCCGCTACGCCGACTCGATCGGACTGAAGGTCGAGGAGATGGATTCCAGCCCGTCCGATCTCGGAGGATTTCGCGAAATCGTCTTCCGGGTCTCGGGCACATCGGTCTTCCGCCGCCTCCGCTACGAAAGCGGCGTGCACCGCGTCCAGCGGGTTCCGGCCACCGAGGCACAGGGCCGCATTCACACATCCACCGCGACTGTCGCCGTTCTTCCGGAGGCCGAGGAGGTCGATATTCAGATCAAGCCGGAGGACCTCCGCATTGAAGTCTGCCGCGCCGGAGGCCCCGGCGGGCAGGGAGTCAATACCACGGACTCCGCGGTTCAGGTCATGCACATCCCAACCGGACGGATCGTCCGCTGCCAGGATGGACGCAGCCAGCAGAAGAACAAGGAAGCCGCCATCAAAATCATGCGCTCGCGCCTTCTCGAGGACAAGCGCCGCGAGGAAGAGGAAAAGTATTCCGCCCACCGGAAAAGCCTCATCGGCGGCGGTGGACGCGAGGAAAAAATCCGGACCTACAACTTTGCGGAAAACCGGGTCACCGACCACCGCATCAAACTCTCGCTCTACAGCCTCGACCGCTTTCTGGAGGGGGAAATCGGGGAAATGGTCGATGCCCTCCAGGCCAGCGACATTGAAGACCGCCTCAGGGAAGCCGGCATGCAGGCCGCCTGAAACAAGCGATCCCGCCTTGCAGCGGACCTCTCCACGTGATACCAATCCTCCGATACGGGGCCACTTCCCCCGCCCATTCGTCCTCATAGCTCAAGTGGATAGAGCAGGGCTCTCCTAAAGCTCAGATGGTGGTTCGACTCCACCTGGGGACACTTCTCCAAGCCTTCATCAAGCAGTGGGAATGTCCACTCCGGAACCAGTGGGCATTTCTTATGAAACAATGGCAGAAGATGATTTGACCTCAGGAGCCTTTGCTGGCAGGAGATTTGGGCGTGTCAAAACGCCCGATAGCAGTCCTGGTTTCTCTTCTTCTCACTCTCCTTCCCCTGACGGGTTGTGTCAGCACGCCGAAGGGAAGCAAGTTTGATCCGGTGGAAGGAGTCAAGCGCCTTGATGAGAGCCTCGACACGACCATCAATCGGCTTCAGGACAAATCCTACAACTGAGTCTTCACCTTGCCTGGATGATTTCTGAGGGGACCTGCAGGCTCCCGGCCGGGGAAGCGCCGCCCTGCATGGCCGGGGGATGCAATTCGCTGACAGTGCATAAATGGAAACCGCGGTTGACCAGTGCTTCCATCACTGCCGGCATCTCTTTGATCGCTTTTGGAAAGCTGTCGTGAGCAAGGACCACAGATCCCGGCGTCGCCTTTGACAGGATCGTTTGCCGGAGTTTCCCTGCGGATGGGTTTCTCCAATCACCAGAATCCAGCGTGCAGTCCAGCACCTCATAGCCTTCCTGTTCGACCAGCCCGCGCAGTGATTCGCTCAATTCGCCATTGGTTGAACGAAAATACCTCGGCTTCACACCGGTTACGCGGGTGATCGTCTCGCCAGCCACGCGCATCTGCCAGACGATGTCCTGAGGATCCAGTTTCTTGAGATCGGGATTCGAGTAGGTATGGTTCGCCAACTCGTGCCCCTCAGCGACAATCCGACGGGCAAGCCCCGGGTTGGACTCCACATTCTCCCCCGTGACGGCAAAGGTTGCCTTCATTCCCAGCTTTTTCAGTGCATCCAGCAAAACGGGGGTTGTATGTGGCAGGGGCCCGTCCTCAAAAACAAATGCGATGTCCTTCGTGGAAACTGCCTGCTCCGGATCCTGCACCGAGGAATCCGGCTCGATGGCAAGGCTTCGGGCACCCTGCACCGCCCAGCATCCCCCCGCCAATGCGGTTAAGAACAGGATTCTCCCTGTTCGCATTCGTTGCATCTTGTCTGACATGACCGAACGATATGCGAATCGCGATCAAGCGCAAATGGATCGGCAATCTCTTTGCCTCTCGCTTTGGTGTTGCCCGGGACGGAATTTTCACGAGTCTATGATCAGACTCATGAGTGCCCCCCTCCCCGTTGCCCCGGCATGCCCCCCGCCTCTACCACCAACTCCTGGCGGCGAAATTCGTCGAGCTGTCACATGCGAAAGGCTGCGGATTCTCTCCATCGCCTACTACATATCCGGGGCCCTGGGAGCGGCATCCATATCCATCCTTCTGATCCACTTTTGCCTCTTCACCGCCTTTTCGTTCATTCCGGAAGCGTCATTTCATCAATCACCCCCGGCGCAACATCACGGTCAGCAGGCCGCTGGCGAGCACTCCCCTCAATCGGGTGTTTCCGACGCCTTCCCGGTCATCATTTTCCGGGTCGTGGCCGGCATTCTTGGAATGATCATCCTGTGTGGATGGACGCTCGGAGGGCTGACAATCTATGCCGGAAGGTGCATTGCCAGAAGGCAGAAGCGGACGTTCGTTCTGATCATGGCGGGTATCAACTGCCTTTGGATCCCGTTCGGGACGCTTCTCGGCGTCGTGACATTCCTTGCTCTCGGCGCAGAGGATGCAAAGCTGGAATACCCGGGATGAGGCCGGGCTTCCGGTTTCCATAACATTTTTTTGTCATGCCGAATTCCCCATCCAATCCCATGTTCACGAAACGCATCAGGGTTCCGGCAAGTGCCATTGACGTAAACGGCCATGTCAACAACGTGGCATTCATCCAGTGGATGCAGGACATCGCCATCGAGCATTACGCATTCATTCACGGAACCGACGCGCAGGGCACAGACTCAACCTGGGTCGTCCGGGAACACAAAGTGGAATATCTGGCCCCGGCATTCGAAGGCGACGAAATGGAAATTCAAACCTGGATCGCAGAGATACGGCGCGTGCGCTCGCTGCGCTGCTACAAATTCCTTCGCTGTTCAGACTCCAGGTTGCTTGTGCGGGGAGAAACACACTGGATTTTCGTGGACGGGAGAAGCGGCTCGCCACGCTCGATCCCCTCATCAGTCGCCAGCCGGATGCCAATTCTCCCCGACAGAAATTTCTGAATCCCGCCTCCGCCCATGCGAAAGGGAGGCAAGCCGAAGACGGGACTCGAACCCGTGACCTATCGATTACGAATCGATTGCACTACCACTGTGCTACTTCGGCGAAAGACTTGGGAATACTGCCACATGGCGTCGTTGATGCCAAACGCAAAAACCATGTGATTTGACGGACGAAAAAAGTGGTGGAGGCAAGGGGGGTCGAACCCCTGACCTCGTCATTGCGAACGACGCGCTCTACCAACTGAGCTATGCCCCCCACTTTTGAGAAACTAAAATCTCGCCGTTTGAAGGCTGACGGTCAATCCAGAAATCGTGAGCGCCAGATATCGCATGACGGCTGGTGATGCATTCTGTCTGGACCGGATTGATCAGGACATGCCGTCCGGGTATCCGGCTCGAAATAAATTTCCCGCGAGGGCGATCTCAAATTCCAACCCTCCAAAAAAGGCACCGGCGACCGGATCAGATCGGCGGGAGAAGGATGCGAACCGCTGGATCCTCCTGTCGTTTCGTGCTGTAAATACGGGCCGGAGAGGTGGATTTAACCTCATATCCCCTGAGGAGGAACTCGGGGTAGAACGAGTCGCTTGCAGGTTCGTAAACAAGGTTTCCGGAAAAGCTGCCGGTGAGCCGGTATTCGTAGTTGTGGTCGCTGCCGAGTTTTCCGGCCTCGCGGTCGGGCGCCAGTTTCACCTGCTCGTTCATCATGACGAGTTTGGCGGATTTCCACGGCTGTCCGGGCTGGCGGACCCATCCCCACATTTTGTAATCCTGCTTATACATCCTGCGGCCGATAAAATAGTCGCCGGGTTGTTCGGCCTGAATGGCGGCGTTCATGGCCGCACGGGCCGGGGCGTCGGGCTCGATCGTCTCGCAACCGGTCAAGGCGAGAGCAGCCAGGACGGCAGCCGCCAGCAGTTTCATTCCACATTCCGCATTTCGCATTCCGCATTTTGCGATCATAACCCCGCCTTGGCAAGAAACGGTTGGAGCCAACCCGCGAGAGCCTCTTCGGACTCGATGGTGACCTCCCCGGGAATCGGAAAGAGGTGCCATTTTTCGGTGTGGGAAACCGACTCGCCCGGGGCGAGCGATGCGAGCGGGCTCAGGGACTCGATCTCAAGCATGTCATTGTTTGCAAAGGTCTCGAAATTGCATCCACCATCGGGATAGACGGCCCCGGTGACATGCTCGAAGGTTTTGATGAAAACCGAGTCCCCGGCAATGTAGGCAACCCACCTCTCTCGATGAGCGAGGCCGATTTTCGTGGGAGGAAACCCGTCACTCTGGCGAAGCGTGAAAAATCGCTGTCCGAAATGGAAACGAGGATCGGACAGGTCGGTATAAGGCCAAAGAACGATGCCTCGATTGGGCAGGAGATCTCGCGGATGTTCTCCGATGGGAGGTTGAGGGATCACCTCAATTCCGCCCGGCCTCATCACGCTGAGCGCCCATGCGGCGATCCAGACCGGTTCGTCCCCGTCGTTGCGCACGGTATGCCGCAAGGTGACGCAGGGATCCCCATCGGCCAGGGAGATCCCGAGCGTCTTCATGATGCGTCCCGCGTTGGATTGCAGGGAATCAATGACAATTTCCCCCGGAAATTCGCCAGTGCGGAAATCCACGGGATGGTTGTCGGCATGGTAGGAAAAAACCTCGTCTTCCGGAGCGATCCAGAGCCGGTGCCCGCCGCGGAGCACAAAGCGGTCCTCCCCCGACGAGCCGAGTTCAGCGTCGAAGTTTTTAAAAATGTTTTCACCGCCCGGATATTTGCAGGAGATGACCCGCGGTCCGACATCCAGAGTGGCGACGAGTTCGACGAGGTCGTTCGCAAGAAGAAGGTTCCGGCTCCAGCCGGCGTGGGAAATGATTTCTTGCTTCATGAGTTCGATCGCAGCGGTGATTCCCAGAGCCGGACAACCCAGCCGTTGCTATCGCTTACTCCCGGAGTGCTGAGGCTGTCAAGGCTGCTCCCCCGACCGCTCCATTCCACCCTGCAACGGAGACAAGAACATGACCGGCCAGCGCCTCGCGGATCTCCTGGGCGGCGCAGGCAAACTGGAGAAGAGCGGATACAGAGAACGACTCGCCGCACAGGATCTTGGGAGCGAAAATCCGGGCGCCCGGAAAGTCAGCGGCCCGGCTTCGGGACTGTTCTGGATGGACATCTGAAGTCACAACGGAGTCCGGAGAATTTTCCTCCATAAGCCCGCGCAACCACTTCGCGGATCCTGAGCGACCCGGAAACCCGATTGACGTTTTCGCAATGACGGCATCACCGGGACGTCCAGCCCCGAGGACCATGGCCACGGCACCTTCCGAAAGGATGGGCTCATCGAGCCCTCCCGACGAGGCAATCCCCCACCGCCTGTAACCGTCGCAGGCAATCCAATCGACCTCCTGCGAAGCGATGACCAGGCACCGGTCGGCCTCACCCGACCGGATCAGGTCGATCGCGGTATTGATTGCATCCAGTCCCGCCGTTTCGTCGCCGACCATCGTCAGGACCGAGCCCTCGACACCGAGGACTGCCGCCACATGGCTGGCGGGAGCATTGTAAACTGTCTCGGGAAACATCAAGGGACTGCCGGCCCCTGATGCGACAACCTCCCCATAAAACTTCCGGGTGTAAATGAGGGATCCATCCGATGAAGCGAAGACGAGAGCGCTGCGATCTGCGGGAAGCGGTCCCGCCTCAGCAACGGCTGCCGATGCGGCCGCGCAGGCGAAATGGGAAATCGCACTCGACCGCCGCAGCCTGGGATGACGGAATTCAAACGGCCCGGGAACACGATACGCAGGGAGTGGAGGATGCCCTTCCAAACCGGGCAGCATGGCGGCTTCGGGACGTCTGCCTGCGGAGATTCCGGCCCATACCGCAGGCCAGTCCGCTCCCAGTGGGGACACGCATCCAATACCAAGGACTCCGATCGTGCTCATGACATCCTTTCGAGCAAAACCGTGGCATTCGCACCTCCGAAGCCGAACGAGTTCGACATCACCCGGCGGAGAGAAGCCGGGCGGGCGGTATTTGCCACGATATCAAGTCCGGAATCCGTTTCGCGCAGATTGATATTCGGAGGCATGAATCCGTCCTGCATCGCGACGATACAGAATGCCGCCTCGATCGCCCCGGCCGCACCGAGCGCATGTCCGGTCATCCCCTTGGTGCTGCTCACCGGAACATCCGGACACACCGATCGGATCGCAGCCGCCTCGCTGGAATCGTTGAACGGGGTTCCCGTGCCGTGGGCATTGATGTAGTCCAACGTTTCCCAACCGGCATCGGCCAGCGCCCGCTGCATCGATCTTCGCGGGCCGGAACCATCCGGATCCGGCTGGGTCAGATGATGGTTGTCATTCGCAAATCCCCACCCCGGAACCGAAGCGATGATGTCCGCCGAAGGAACAGAAGAGGCGGCTTCCAGTAAAAAGCAGGCCGCCCCCTCGCCCAGTGCAAGGCCGCTCCTGGCGGAATCGAACGGCCGGCATTTTTCCCTCGTCGAAGCCTGGAGCGCATCGAATCCGGCAAAGACCATTTCAGAAAGCGCATCGAATCCGATCGCCATCACCCGTCCCGCCTGACCGCTGCGCACGAGTCCGGCAGCGAGGCAGAGGGCATTTGTTCCCGAGGCGCACGCGTTGGACACCAGCCGCACGGGGGCTTCGATTTCAAGCCCGGCCATCACATCCCGCACCGGCTGCTGCGCCACGTATCCACGGACCCAGCGCCGGGCATCGCGCGCATTCATTCCCCCGGACAGCCCGCGGAAAAACTTCTCGCCGAAATCCATCCCGCCGCTCGTCGTCCCGGCGACAATAAGATCCGGGATAAAACCCGACCTGGAATCCAGCGCCTCCCGCACAGCGGAAAAAATGAGCTTTGCGGAGCGCGACCACCTCCCCCACCCCCGGATGCCGGGATCCTCCAACCCGGCGACCTGCCCAGCGGTTTTTGCGTGAAATGTCGAAACAGGAAATCCGCGGACTTCAGAAATTCCATCACGGCCGGCCCGCAGCGCACTTCGCGTGGCAGCGAGTCCGCAACCGAGCGGGCTCACGCAGCCGAACCCGGTCACGGCAGGAAGAGTGCATGCACCCTCAAAAAGATCGGTCCCGGCCATTTCAGTTTGTCTGCGGGGGGGGAGTCACGACAAACGGCGGAGCGGGAGGAGGTGCGGGAACGTCGGAAGCCGAGGGTGTCGGAGAAGGCGTCGGTTCCGGGGTCGGCCAGGGTTTGACAAGGTTCGGCCAGCTGTGAACCGGAACGGCGAGGCCTCCGAGTTCGGCGGCATATTTCTCGCAACGCACCCGCCAGGCGTCTAGTTCCGGCGGAGCATTGGTCTTGTCGGCGGTTCCTGGAAAAACCAGATAGGTGACCTTGAGATCGCTCACCGGGCGGGAAAGGGCGGACGTCTTGGCGTTGAGCTCGCGGCAGAGGAGAAGCGATGCCTCGCCGATCTGCAGCGATGGACCGGCATCCCCGACAACCGCAGGATAGGCTTTCCCGTTGAAAAGAACCAGGGCGTAATCCCCGACAGAGGGGGACCAGGGGTTGTCCTTGTCTCTCATCATGAATCCCGGCAGGACGATGAAAGGATCCACCTCGGACACAAGAAAGCTCCATTTCTTGAGGTCGTAGATCCGGCGCTTGGCGAGGTCGATCCCCTCCTCAATCTCCCCCTTTTTCGCGGCGGTCACCCCGGCGGACTGCTCCTGCTGGAGCGACGCAAGGCGGGATTCCTCGACTGCGAGAAAGCGGTTTTCGCGCCCGGTCACCTTCGGCCAACGGTAGCTCGTCTGCGGCAAAAAATACGGCGATGACCCGTCCACCGTCACATTCCGGTCGCCGTCGGAGCCGTCGGAGTTCACGTCCATGTCACCGACCGCGAGCAGCGCTCTCCGGCCGGTGGCGGGGTTCTTCAGGTTCAGAATGGTTTCGCAGTCGAAGAAATTATGACGGGAGAGAATGACGTCGAGACGGCCGGCCTCGCGTTCGACCTGCGCCGTTTTCAGTTTGTAGAGATGCTCGAAAAACGGGGAGACTTCCGCCCCCGCGAGGAGCCCCGGAAAATCGGTGAAGGTGCCGGGCAGGAGCGGGTCGTTTTTCTCAAAGTCTTCAACCGTCATCCCCGGCCGCGGCAGCCGGGCTTTCACGGTAACCTCCACCTGGTAGGAATCCGCATCCTTCCGCTCGACCGAAGCGGGCTCCTCACTTTTCTCGACGACAACCTTTGAAAAAAGCGACAGGCCGTTGAAGAGTTTGGCGGTCGGCAGCGGCTTTTTTGGCAGCCACGGAACCGGCGTCGGAGTGGGAACCGGCGTCGGGGTCGGGGTGGGAGTTGGCGGAGGTGGAGGCGGCGGGGGTTTCTGACAACCATCCGCCGCAAACAGCAGGAAGGCGACCGCCAGCCAGCGGCGCACGACCGATGGCTTCCCGCACCGGTCAGGCGTGGGCGATGAACGCCGAATAAACATCGGGAGGAATATCGAGCATCTTGTAATCGCTCGAGGACACGAAAAGCAGGGTCTGCTTGCCGCGGCCGAGCACGTGCCCGGAGGAATCAAATATCTCGTGCTCCAGCGTTGCGAATTTCCTGTTGTAGGAGGCGACACGGATCTTGACGCTGACGGTTTCAAACTCGCGGGTCTCGCGGACAAACTTGTGCTCAAACGAGCGCGTGAGGATATAGAATGGCGTGTTCTTCAGGTTGAACTTCGGCATCACTCGGTTGAAGAAAAGCTCGCGCGTCTTGCCGACCCACATCGCATACATCCCGAAGTAGACGTTTCCCACCGAGTTGGTATCGGCATACGTCGCCACGAACGAATGGACGAACCACTTCCCCTCGAAGTGCCCGCTCACGTTGTGAGTAAGAGCGGCGAGGTCGAGCGGCTCCGATGCAGGCACCGCGCCCGGCGGGTTCATGACCGCCCCGGCGCTCGGCACGGAATCCGGAGCCTGCGCATCCAGCTCCTGCTTGTCGCTCAAAAACTCCTCGGAGGAACTGGGCTTGATCAGGAGCCAGAAAACGTAGCCGAGAGGCAGGAGCGATCCGACAATCTGGAAGAGCGGCGAACGGAGGAAGTAGCCGTAGGAAAAAATCACCACCGCGAGGCTCCCGATGCAGAACATCTTGATCTGCGGGATCGCGTTCGCCCGGCTCACCAGGTAGCAACGGACGATCGCCAGCATCGAATACCCGACAAAAAACGTCGCGTAGAAAATCATGAAGAACTCGAGCTCGAACCTGAGGACCGCCCCCGTCAGCGCGACGAGCCCGCACAGCAGGAAGACCGGGATCGGCGAGGTCAGCAGGCGGGTCGGAACCAGCGAAAAAATCGGATGGTTGCTCTGGCTGGCATTCGACTTGAAAAACCACTTCAGCGCGATGTATCCGCTGTCGAGGGTTGTGAGCACGCAGACCGACACAAAGATCCCGTAGGCCGCGAACGTCCACGGTCCGGCCTGCGAGAACAGCTTCATCAGGATCTCCTGCCCGTAGTTGTGGCCGGTGATCCCGATCCGGATAAACTCGGAGGCCCCCCAGTTCAAGGCCCACACGGCCATGAGGCCGTGGAACATGAGGAGCAGAAAAAAGAGGACCGAACCGATCCAGTAGCCGGCTGCGATCGACACCCGCTCGCGGTGCATCTGGATCGCACGCTGCCATTGCTGGAGATCCAGCCAGGGCCCCACAAGAAACCCGATGATGATCGGGATGGCATAGCCCCAGTAATTCCAGTCGTTCGTCGGCGGCGGCGGAAACGACAGCGGTCCCGTGCCTTTCATCGCGGCAAAAATGATCAGGAAGGCGATGGCCGGAGCCATGATCAGGAACAGCACGCCATGGCTGAACTTGATGCGCTTGATGTCGAACTCCTCGCCGAAAAGGATCGCGGCCGCCAGCACGACCAGCAACGTCAGCGGCAGGTAAAGCAGCCAGGGCTCCAGGCCGAGCGGCTGCCAGACGTAGCGCAGAAACGCAAAGATCGTCAGCGTGATCGCCAAAATCTGGTAGAGGAAAAAAACCAGGCGGAACGGGCGCGACCAGCTCGCAAAAAACTGCGCGAGCGATTCGGATCCCGGTTGCCGCCGGGCAAGATGGTGGGTCACCAAGCCAAAGGAGAGCAGCCCGAGAAAATTCGGGATGGCGAACGTGAGTAAGCCGAACACTCCAAACTGGGTGGTGAACTGGACGGAAAAAAACAGCCCGAGCCCCCACATCCAGGAAAGGGCCACGGAATTTCCCCAGAGGACCGCGCCGAGCCAGCGGGGAAGGTTTGACGTCGAGGGTGATGCCATGCGTGGAGAAGCCATACTCTTTCAAAAGCGCCTTCGCAATCCGGAACTCCCCGGAATCGGTGGCTGGAAGAAATCAGAAAAGAAGGGTCGCGGGGGACTCAAGACTTTTCTTGAGCGCCGCAAGAAACGCGGCTCCCGCAGCCCCGTCGACGACCCGATGGTCACCGCTCAGTCCAAGCGACATCCTCTGTCCGGCGACGATCTGGTCCTGCGCGTTCACGACCGGTTTTTTCACGATCGCCCCGACCGCAAGAATGGCCGCCTGGGGAGGATTGATGATCGCATAAAAGTTTTCGACACCGAACGCGCCGAGATTCGAAACCGTGATCGTGCCGCCCTGGTATTCGTCGGGCTTCAGCTTTTTCCCGCGGGCCCGCACCGCAAGGTCCTTGACCGCTGCGCTGATCTCACGGAGCGTCAGGCGGTCGGCATTCCGGATCACCGGCGTGATCAGCCCGTCCTCGACGGCGATGGCGACAGAAAGATGGACCGAGGCGAACTCCACGATGGCATCCCCCGCGAAGGCGGCGTTGACGTTCGGGTGAAGGGCAGCCGCACGGGCGGTGGCCAAAAGCACGAAATCGTTGACCGTCACCTTCGGGCTTCCGGAAACCTCGGAAGCGGCATTGATATCCTTGCGGAGCTGCGCCAGGGGGGCCGCATCAATTTCAACCGAAAGGTAAAAATGGGGGATCTGCGTCTTGCTGGCCAGCAACCGCCCGGCAATCGTGCGACGCATTCCGGAAAGCGGAATGCGCTTGTCGTCCGCCGATGCAGTTACCTCGATCGCCGCCGATGCGGGAGCGGCGCCCCGCGCAGCGGTCGCCGCACCGGATTCCGGAACATCCGCGGCAAGAATGCGTCCTCCGGGCCCGCTGCCGGAAACCCCGGAGAGATCGATCCCCCGCTCGGCCGCAATTTTTTTCGCCAGTGGCGAAGCCTTGACGCGAACACCGTTTGCTGTCGAGACGGCACGCGGCTTCGGCGTCACCGGAGAAAGTGGCTTGGGTGCGGCAGGCGCTGCGGGCTTGGCCGGGGCAGCCGCGGCAGCCGGTTCGGTCTTTTTCGCGGGCTTTGCGGCCGGCTTCCCGTCGCCGTTGAGAACCGCCAGAACCCCGCCGACTTTCACCACCCCGCCTTCGGGGACGATGATCTCGGTGATCACCCCATCCTCGAACGCTTCCATTTCCATCGTCGCCTTGTCGGTCTCCACCTCGGCGATCACGTCTCCGACCTCGATGGTATCGCCGGCTTTTTTGAGCCATTTGACGAGTGTCCCCTCGAGCATTGTGTCGCTCAACTTCGGCATGGTGATGTCAGGCATAAATGTAAATAATCAGCAAATTTCGAGGGCTTTTGCAATGACACGCTCCGGTGTCGGAAGCTGGATCGGCTCGAGGGCCGGGGAGTAGATCGCGGGCGCATCGAGCGAGCAGACCCGCTGGACCGGCGCATCGAGGTCGTCGAATGCCTTCTCCATGATCGTCGCTGCGATCTGGGCCGAGACTCCGCAGAACGGCTTGTTCTCGTCCACGAGGACCGCGCGGTGCGTCTTGCGGACGGTGGCCAGAACGGCCTCCTCATCGAGCGGACGGATCGAGCGCAGGTCGAGAACCTCGGCCCGGATGCCGTGCTCGGCTTCCAACTGCTCCGCCGCCTTCAGCGCTGTGAGGACGGCGCGCCCGTGGGCGATCAGCGAAATGTCCGTCCCCTCTCGCTTGATGTCGGCCACGCCGAGCGGGATCACATATTCCTCTTCCGGAACCTCCCATGACTCGCCGTAGAGAAGCGTGTTTTCCATCACGCAGACCGGATCGTTGTCCCGAATGGCAGCCTTCATCAGCCCCTTCGCGTCGTAGGCCGTTGCCGGACACACCACCTTGAGCCCCGGGGTGTTCGCGATGAAGTTTTCGGGCGTGTGCGAGTGGGTTGCGCCGACGTTCGTTCCGCCGTTTGCCGGACCGCGGATCACGATCGGGCAGTTGATGAGGCCGCCGCTCATGTAGCGAACCTGTCCGGCATTGTTAATGATCTGGTCCCATGCCACGTAGGCAAAACTCCAGAACATCAACTCCATGACCGGCCGGATCCCGAGCATCGAGGCGCCGATCCCCATGCCGATGAATCCGGCCTCGCTGATCGGAGCGTCCACGACGCGCTTGTCGCCGAACCTTTCCCAGAGCCCCTCCGTGACCTTGTAGGCTCCGTTGTATTGGGCAACCTCCTCGCCGATGATCACGACATTCTCGTCGCGAATGATCTCCTCGGCCAGGGCCTGGTTCAGTGCTGTGCGGTAGGTAATGAGTGCCATGCTAAAAAATGCGAAATGCGAAATGCGAAATGGAAAATACGGAATGCGGAGTGCGGAATGCGCAAATCAATAATCCCGCGCGAAGCGCGGCCCGAGGACGCCGTGCGCCCCACTTCATCCTTCCGACTTCATCCTTCATACTTTTCTTCAGTCTCCAAAGAAGTGGCGGCCGGTCTGCCCGGCCTCGGTTTGGTTGTCCACTTCCCAGTAAACGTCCTCGAAAATCGACGCCGGATCGGGGGCGTCGGCGGCCAGCGCAAACTCCCCGGCTGCGGCGGCTTCCTGCTTGATCGCGGCATCGAGTTCGTCGGCGGCCTCCTCGGTGATGACCTTCTCGTCAACCAGCTGCTTGCGCCAGAGACGGATCGGATCGTGGTGGGTTTTGTAGCGCTCGATCTCCTCGGCGCTCCGGTATTTCTTCGCGTTCGCATCCGCGACGGAATGCCCGTAGTAGCGGTAGGTGTCCACCTCAAGGACGAACGGCAGGCATTCCTCGTGCGCGCGGCTGATCGCGTTCCATGTCTTGGCGCGCACCTCGTAGAGGTCCTCGCCATTGGCCGCGTCCCACGCGATCCCGTAGCCCTCCGCACGCTCGGCGAGGCAGTTCTTCATCGCGGACGACCGCTCCATGCTCGTGCCCATCGAGTATTGGTTGTTCTCGATGACGTAGATCACCGGAAGTTTCCAGAGCGCGGCGAGATTCAACGACTCATGGAACGACCCCTGGTTCACCGCCCCGTCTCCCAAAAAGCACATGCAGCAGCCCGCTGCTCCCTTGTATTTCAGCGCATAGGCGAGGCCGAGCCCAAGCGGGGTCTGGCCTGCAACGATCCCGTGCCCGCCCCAGTAATTCTTGTCCGGGGCAAAATAATGCATCGAGCCGCCTTTGCCCCGCGAGCATCCGCTCCCCTTTCCCAGCAGCTCCGCCATGCACGCGTTCATGTCCATTCCGACCGCCAGCGCATGCCCGTGGTCGCGATACGCGGTGATCACATGGTCGTCCTTCCCCATCAGCGAAACCGTGCCCACGGCCACCGCCTCCTGCCCGATGTAAAGATGCAGAAAACCTCCCATCTTCCCCTGGTTGTAATACTTCAATGCCGTCTGCTCGAACCTCCGGATCCTCAGCATCCCGGCCAAAAACCCGATCTTGTCCGACGGCTTCAGCGATGCATTGATGGCAGACTTCGAATAGTCGGCGGCCTCCTGCACTTTTTTCTTTTTTACACTCATGAATCAATCCGGCCGGGATGCCGCCCACTCTGGACAGTATCGCTTCGGCAAACGGCAGAGACTCCCCGAGAAATTCGTCGGTGGCAATGAGGAAATCTCATCCGCAACACCTTTTGGCCGTCACAATCGCGCCAGCGGAAGGCTTCCCGGTGAAAAACGAATTTTATGATCGCCAGACCGGCGGGATGGGTGCAGCGATGATGGGGTATGGGCATGCCGCAGAACACGATTGCGATCATTTACGATTACGACCAGACGCTCTCACCGACCTACATGCAGGACGAGGCGCTCTTCCCGGTCTTCGGGATCAATCCTTCGCACTTCTGGCAGCGTTGCGGCCAGCTTGTCAAAGAGCAGGGATTCGACAACGAGCTGGCCTACATGAAGGTGCTTCTCGACTGCCTGGAGATGGACCGCCCGACAAATGCCAAACTGCGCGAGTTGGGAAGCCTGCTGACATTTTACAAGGGCCTGCCGGAGATGTTTGAGGAGTTCGGAGCCGGGCTTTTGACGCCCGAACACGAGGCGCACGGGATCAATGTCGAGCACTACATCGTATCGTCCGGGCTGAAAGCGCTGATCGAGGGAAGCCGCCTGGCCCCCCACATCCGGAAGATTTTCGGCTGCGAGTTCGCCGTGGACGAGCACGACAGGATCACGTTTCCCAAGCGGGTGATCAGCCACACGCAGAAGACACAGTTTCTCTTCCGCATCAACAAGGGGATGCTGGAGATGGACGAGGACGTGAACGACCACATGGCTCCCGAGCTGCGTCCGATCCCGTTCCAGAACATGATCTACGTCGGCGACGGACCGACCGACGTGCCCTGTTTCACGGTGATGCGCCGGAACGGGGGGCAGGCGATCGCGGTATACAACGCGGATGATCCGACACGGGTGAGCTTCAAAAAATGCTACCAGCTCAGCACGCATGCGGACCGCGTGAAAAATATCGCGCCGTCGGATTTCCGGCGCGGCAGCCACCTCCGCCTCCTCCTTGAGGAAATGATCCAGGAGATCGCGGACGGGATCGTCCAGAGACGGCGCGAGGACATCGAAGCGGGAACGGTAAAGGCACCGAAATACTGAATGAAAATCCAACGGTATCTGGACAGGGACGGAACGATCGGTTTTGCAAGGCTGTCCGCAGACGGCTCCTCCGAGAAATTATCGGGAGGGTTCGCGCAAGGGTTTTCCGGCACCGGCAAGACGGCGGATGTCGCGAAGGTTCTGGCCCCGGTGGAGCCCCCGGCGATCTTCTGCACCGGGATGAACTACCTGAAGCACGCAGAGGAGACGGGCGGAAGGATCCCTCAGTTCCCTATCCTCTTCATGAAGGCCCCCTCGGCCGTGCAAAACCCCGGCGACCCGATCCGGATCCCGACACGGCTCGCCAGCCACGAGGTGGACTACGAGTGCGAACTCGCCATCGTGATCGGACGGACGGCAAAAAACGTCCCCCGAACGGAGGCCCTGAACCATGTCGCCGGCTATACGTGCGCGAACGACGTGAGCGCCCGGGACTGGCAGGTCCGGCATGGCGGCAGCCAGTGGTGCCGGGGGAAAACCTTCGACACCTTCGCGCCGATGGGTCCCTGTCTGGTCACGCCGGATGAAATCCCCGATCCGAACTCTCTCGCGATCCGCACCATCCTCAACGGGGTGACAATGCAGGAGGACAACACCTCGGACATGATCTTCGATGTGCCCGCGCTCATCGAGTTTTTCAGCGGAAGCACGACACTTCACCCCGGAACGGTCATCCTCACCGGAACCCCGAGCGGAGTCGGCATGGCGCGCAAGCCCCCTGTCTGGCTGAAGCCCGGCGACGTGGTGACGGTCGAGATCGAGAAGATCGGCGCGCTCACCAATCCGGTCGAGGCCGAAGGATGATCCTCTACTTCTTTTCCGCCTCAAGGGTGGCTTTAGCCTCCTGAAGCGCGTCGAGCTGGGCTTTGTCGGGCACCGGATACTGGAAGTGGAGCGACTTGAGGGTCTTCACCAGAACGTCGGCGATCACCGCGCGGGAGAACCACTTTCTGTCCGCTGGAACGACATACCATGGCGCGTGCCCGGTGCTCGTCTGCGACAGCATCTCCTCATAGGCGCGCTCGTAGTCGTCCCAGAAAGCACGCTCCTTGACGTCCGCGGGCGAAAGCTTCCAGTTCTTCGCCGGATTGTTGATCCGCTCGAGAAACCGTTTCTTCTGTTCGTCCTTCGAGACGTGCAGGAAAAATTTGACGATCCGGGTGCCGTTGTCGGAAAGGTATTTCTCAAAGTTGTTGATCTCGCGGTAGCGCCGCTTCCAGATGCCATCCTTTTTGAGCTTTTCCGGAAGTTTCTGGGCATCGAGGATTTCCGGGTGGACGCGGACGACGAGGACCTCCTCGTAATACGAGCGATTGAAGATCCCGATCCGTCCGCGCTCGGGAAGCATGATGTTCGAGCGCCAGAGGTAGTCGTGATCGAGCTCCCGCGCGGAGGGCGATTTGAACGACGCGACCTGGCACCCCTGCGGATTCAGCCCGCTCATCACGTGCTTGATCGCGCCGTCCTTTCCGGCCGCATCCATCGCCTGAAAGACGATCAGAAGCGAGTAGGTGTCGGCCGCATAGAAAATGTCCTGAAGTTCGGCAAGCTTCTCGATGTCTTTCTTCAGCTTTTCCGCCGCCTTCTCCTTGGATTCAAATTCCCCGTGGTCGTCGGGGTCGAATTTTTTCAGACTGACCCTGCTTCCGGGTTTGACGAGGTAGTCGGAGTGTTTCATGGGAGGAGTTTTCTCCAGTATGGGTCCGCCGGGTGCCTGCTGACGATCTTTTAAACTGCCCTGCCGGCTACTTCCTGGAAAGTATGATCTCCGGTCCGATCTCTCCAATGAACTCCTTCACCATCTCCAGCGTCTGCTCCTGGTTTTTTCCGCCGGGCACGAAGCCGTCCAGAACCGGTGCGCTGACGATGACATAGGCCCAGCGGTGGCTCACCCCGTGGACCACACGGTCCCAGTCGGTGTGAAAAATCCGATACCAATGGTAAGGGGTGGTGATGTCCTTTCCGATGAACCAGTAGAGAAACAGGCTGGTGAGTTCCTTGCGAACGCCGGGCTGGATCTCCACAGGACGCGAGATCACGAGCTTCATGACCTCGAGAGTGCGGCCGTCGTCGAGTTTCACCGGAATGGCCTCGCTGGATTTCTTCGTCCAGCCCTGCGCCGGCAGACAGGTCTCCGGACGGTGGATGCTCCGCTTTTCCCCGCCCGAGAGAACGATCTGACAGTTGATCTGCTGCCCGCCTGTGCTGGTATAGAGCATCTTTGCGAACTCGGTATCGGCGGGAAGAATGACCCGCTCGGATTCCGAAACACCGGCCTCCGCACCGGTGAATGCCCCCACCCGCTCCGGAAGCTTCATATTCACACCGCTCTCCATGTTGACACGGGTCTCCACCCCCTGCCGGGTGAGGAAAAAAGCCGCCGCCGCCAGAACGAGAAACGCACCGCAGCGGACGAGAAGACTGGTATTCATAATGATGAAGATGTGCGCCGCACAGGCAATGTCATTCTGTTAAATTTACTCGGGGCCCGGTTTGTCCAAAAGGTCCGGAAGCATGGCAGAAAGTTTTTCCTCCACCAAGCGGATAGAAACGCCTTCCAGACAGAGATAGGAGGGCTGCACGCAGCGGTCCACGCACGGTCGGAACGGGCATGAGTCCGAAGCCGCCGCCAGATGTCCGTTGCCGTAGGGCGCGAACCAGGCCGGGTCGCCCGACCCGAAGATAGTGACGACCGGAACCCCGACCGCGGCGGCGAGGTGGGAGGCGAAGGAATCGTTGGAAAGCACACCGTCCACTCCCGCAAGCACGCCCGCCAGCGAAACGGGATCGGGGGATTCAAATATCCGCTGGCTCGGCACCAGCGGATGGGGGCACTCCTCACCGGGCGGTTTCACGATGACGACGGCCACGTCCCTCCGGGGAAACCAGTATCCGAGAAGAGATTGAAAATGCTCCAGGGGCCAGCGCTTTCCCGGCATGCGTCCTCCCGAGTGCATGGCCACCACCCTCATCCCTGCGTCACGGCTGGAACGAACAAATTCCCGGAATTCCAGCGGGGCCTCCGGGACAGGAAGCCACGGAAACGAAAAATCCGGGGTGAAGCCCGCGGCCTCCGCAATCTGTCTCCAGCTGTCGCAGTGGCTCTGCCCTTCCGTCGCGCGGTCGAGAGGATGGGTCAGCAACGGTCCCGCCAGCGAAAGGACCCGTGTTGCAATCTCTCCCGCCAGCAGCCTCCTCTTTCTCCATGGACGCGCAGCGCCGTAAAAATTCCGGGCGACAACCCGGAATCCGATCCGTGTTCCGGCACCCGACCACTTCATCGCGAGGTGAGACCGCGTATCAGGCCAGATGCAAACCGCCGCTCCGTGGCCCCCCATCCTGGGAAGCCGGCGGAATACGTCGCGCCATCCACAACACTCGACAATACTGCAGCCTGGCGCAGCCGCACGCAGAAACCCGGCGACACCCGGCCTGCAGAGAACGACGCACTCGCGAGTCCGGGAGGCCGACCGCAGGAATGGCAGCGCCATCACCGCATCGCCAAGGTGGTGCATTTCGATGACAAGGAGGCGGGGATTCATGGGGTGCGGGCTTTGGCGATGCGGGCAAAGGCAAGCCGCTTGAGCCGGTAGAAATGGCAGCCAAACGTGCGCATCCAGAGAGCATCACGCAGGGGCCGCCAGCAGATCCCGTAGCGCGCCTGCATCCGTCGGGCCTCGTCCCATGCGGCCGGCAACTGGCGCCACGTCTTCGCGTCCGCGTGGAGTCGGCACGATGCCAGCGCTTCATTCACCCGCGTCCAACGGGTGTCACGGCAAATCCTCAGCCAGAATTCGTGATCCATGCAGAAACGCAGTTCCGCATCCAAAAGCCCGTGCGTTTCGAACACCCTCCTCCGGAGAAAAACCGCGGGCTGAAAAAGGAAGTTGCCTTTCCGCAGCCGCGCGGCGGAAAACGCCCCCGCATATTTCCTGCGCTTCCAGCCCTCTTCCAGAAAATACGCGTCGCCATAGACGACATCCGCCTCGGAATCCCTTGCGAACGCCTCATGGACCGCACTCAACGCACCAGGCTCCAGCAGGTCATCGGAGCAGAGATAGGAAACAATTCCGCCGGAGGTCATCCGGATCCCCTTGTTGATCGCATCCGCCTGTCCGGCATCGGACTCCGAAATCCATTGTGCTGAATTCTGGGTACCAAGGAGATCCAGCGTGTTATCCGAGCTCCCCCCGTCGATCACAACATGCTCGACATCCCATCCCGCAGATGAAGCCGCCTGCCGGACGGACCCGAGGCATTCGCCGAGAAAGGCTCCCTGATTCAGCGAGGGGGTAATGATGGAAAATGTCGGCATGATTTCAAGTGACCGGGCAGGAGGTCCTCAAAAAGTCCACGATACTTGGCGAGCACGGCATCCCAACTATATTTCTCCGCAGCGCGGGCCAAAGCAAGCGCTCCCAACTCCCGGCAGCGCGCCGGGTTTTCCGACAGATGCTCCAGGCGTCCGGTGAGGGACGCGACAGGGTTCAACGCGTCGAACGGCTCGGCAGCATCCCCGAGCACCTCCCTGGTCGCGGGGCTTTCCTTGAAAATGATCGCCTTGCCCATCGCCATCTGGTCCAGAAGGACCAGACGCGTCGCCTCGATCGCAGCCGGCATCACGAAGGCCAGCGCGTTCTGGCTCAGTTCGACATAAGCATCCCCGAACCTGGCACCCGTGAAAATCACGCGCTCGTCAGCCAGGGAAACCAGTCGGTTGTAATACGCATGCTCGTAATTCTGGGAGCCCGTGATCACAAGCCTGTGCGGCCCGCGGTAGTTGCGCCAGGCATTCAAGAGGAGCTCCGCCTCGTTCTCCGGGGTGATCCGGGAGACATGCAGGAAATATCCGTCCCGCTTCAGCCCCCACCGCTCCAGTTCGCCGCACTCGACCGGATCCGTGCGGAACTGGCACCCGTAGGAGATGTAATCCGGCGTCACCCCGTATTCGCGCTCATAGCGGGCGACGATCTCGCGGTTGTCGGCGACAATCCTGTGGCCGAGACGCGTCGCCCAATCCTCGCTCAACCGCAGCCACCTCTGCCCGCTGGTCCCCCATTTTGCCCGCCGGAAATCCGCCCCGTCCACATTGATCACCACCTTCAGGCCGAATCGGCGCAGGAACCCCGCAAGGATCGAATTCCCGACCCCGCAGAGATAGATCAGGTCATACCGTCTAAAAATGGCATCCACCGCGCTCAGCGTGGTGTGGGTGATCGTATCCAGGCTTTTCGTGGGAATCGTGGGGAGAGTGATGATCCGCATCCCCTTGAAAACCTTCTCGGACGAAGCATATCGCGGATACCGGTTGTAAACCGTCACCTCATACCCATCCTTCACAAGCCGACTGCCGAGTTCCTCCACGACCACCTCGAAGCCCGAATATCGGGCGGGAACCCCGCGCGACCCGAGGAAAGCAATGCGGGTCGGGCGCTGCCAACGCGGGCTTCCCAGAATCCCGTCCCGGAAAAGATAAAACAGGAACAGGGAATTGTATTTGAAATACCGGGGGAAAAGCCGGCCGGGCTCCTGGCTCAGACGGTAGAGCCATGTGAGCCCGGATTTCTGCATCCATGCCGGCGCAAACGGCCGGGTCCCCGCCAGCAACTCAAACGCGTCGCCGACGGCAAAAAACACTCCGCGCCGGTAACGCGGAAGGTTTTTGACAATCCATCGCTCCTGCCTTTCCCCGCCAAGCGCCACCCAGATGAAGTCGGCTCCGGAATCACGGATCCTTGCGGCGAACCCCTCCTCGTCTTCGTCCGACCACGCGCGGAACGGCGGGGAGAATGTTCCGGCAATTTCAATATCGGGCTGGATCTCGCGGGCTGCCGCCGAAAGCCGGCGCAGGCAGTCCTCGCTGCCGCCGAAAAAAAAGTGCCGGAACGGACGGGGAGTATGACGCAGGACATGCCGCATGAAGTAGGGTCCGTAGACCCTGTCCTTCAACCCGGCCCCCCGGCGGTTCAACTGCCATACCAGAGGATAGCCGTCGGGAAGCACGATCGAAAACCGGCGCATGACCTCCCCGAATGTGCAGTCCGCGCGCGCAGCCGAGATGATGTGCGTGTTGCTGGCGGCAACGCACGCCGGTTCCGGCAGAGCGGCCAGTCGCTTCACCTCATCCAGTCCCGAATCGTAGGTGGCACAATGCACCGGCGTTCCAAGGACGGGAAGGCTTCTCAGAGGCATAAGGAAAGGAAGATGGTGATCCCCAACGAAGTCAACGCCGGAGTTCCCGGCCAGCGATCCGCCCGCGGAGGCGCTCCCCTGCAGGATGGCCCGATGGACGGCCTCGCACGGCTCCCTGCCAGAAGCAGAGGGAGGCATCGGCAATCGAGGATACCCCCCATCCGTGCGTTCGGAAAAATCGGCGGTAATTCCCCGGGAGATACCGCCACATGTGTGCGCTGTGGCGCGAATGGAACGAGAGATAGGAGAGGTTTTGCAGGAGGGCGCAGAATTTCAGGCGATCAGAACGCAGCGCGGATCCGTCATCCGTCGGCTCCGGCGGAGCGTGCATGACAGTCGCAAGGCACGTGAAGACACCTCCGCCGCCGGATGCAATGCGCATCGAATATTCCAGATCCTCTCCCAGCATCCAGAAGTCGGTCCTGTGCAGCCCGACAACAGCGAACGCATCGCTGTCCACCAGCAGACATGCACCGGTCGCCCAGCAGAATTTGTGGGGCTCCGGACCGAGCAGGCGCAGGGCATCCGCGGGCGTGGACGCCTCCCGAATCATACGGCGCAGACGGATTTCAGCGGGCTCGGGAAACCCCCAGAGCCGGCCGTGCGCGTCTTCAAGCAGCGGACAAATCGCCCGCGCTCCGGACATCTCCCGCTGTAGAATCTCCAAGGTTGCCGGCGGCAGCACCACGTCGTCATCCAGAAACAGAATGTCAGTCTCGCCGAAAACATCCCGCGCCCGTCTCGCCCCGTTCGCCCATCCCGCGCCGGGACCGGGATTGGAGAGGTCCGGAAAAATCCTGACCGGAAACTCCCGGCGTGCGGCGGACTCGGGAACTGTCCCCGCATGATCCATGACGATGCAACCGGCGGGGAGGACGGTCGATCTTTCCAGGCTGGCCAGAAGGCGCTCCAGCTCGCGTTCACGCCTCCATGTCACCACCACCGCCACGACGCGCTTCATGCCGCCTTCCATTCCCTGAGCGTCCTCTCCAGGGACTCATGAACCTCGGGCATTCCCATCCCAAGCTTCGCCAGCTTCGAGGAATCCAGCACGCAGCTCGCCCGGAAGACCCGTCCCGGATGGGATAAAAACTCCTGCTCGCTCCGGAAATATTCGAAACGCCTCCGGCAGATCCCGTGCTTCCCGAGGGCAGCCGCCACCTCGCTCGTCAGAATCGATCCCGGATTCGTGGCATTATAAATGCCATCAGGAACCCCGGCCCGGAGCGACTCCACAGCCACGGAGGCGAATTCGTGAAGTTGGGAAATCGAGTTCCGAACCTCGAGCAGACGGTCGTATCGCATCAGCTTCGTCAGGTAGTTCCTCTCGTTGTCGCAGGCATCGAACGGAATCCTCAACCGCCAGACAAGCACCCCGGGCAATCCGGCAAGCAGCTTCTCTGCCATCCATTTTGTCCGCGCATACCAGCCCGCGCGCGGGTCGGATATGGCGAAGCCGGGCTCGTCCTCTTCCTGAAAACCGGATCCATCCGGCCGGCAGCCGTTGTAGATGCATCCTGAAGAAACGTGCCCCCAGCGGATCCCCGCAGAACCCAGAACTTCGGCAAGGACTCCCGGGACGATCGTGTTCGCGCGCAGCGTGTGCCACTTCTCAACCTCGGTCCCGTCGATGTTCGGCCGGCCGGTGAAGCCGACCGCGTTGATCACAAACTCAGGCTTCCCGACCGTGCCGAACCACGCCGCAAGGGCATCCTTCGACGTCAGGTCCAGGTCGCGGTGGGAGGGCGCGAGAAAATCGAGTCCGCATCCGCGAAGCCGGGCGGCAATCGCAGAGCCCACATAACCGCTCGCACCAAAAAGGACAATCATCGCGGCCACTCTCTAGCAGCACCACCCCCGCGTGACCAGAAATTGTGACACCCCCCGGCCATGTCCACAGGAATGCTGGAATCGTAAAAAATCCTCAAAGAAAACGTTGCAACATTCCCGCCACGGGGCATACTTCAGGGCTCTTTTCAAGGAGTCGTAGCTCAATCGGTTAGAGCGCCGCCCTGTCACGGCGGAGGTTGCGGGTTCGAGCCCCGTCGACTCCGGTTTTTCGTTTTTGCGAAAAACACCATAGAAACCCTGTGTTTATCAGGGTTTGCGGGCGGTTAGACAAAAGTTTCATGTTCGCTCTTGTTGTGTCCTTTTTGGTTTTGGTTGTTGTAAACTGTTGTAAAATTTCCCTTCCCTCCACCTGTTTTTATCCATGGTGGTCGAAAAAATCCTTACGGTAAGGAAGCTTTTCTACCGAAAATTGTCTTGCATCTATACTCCACGCGGTATAGTTCCGGCAATGAAATGCCCGGAGGTGTTACGAGCACCACCGGGCTATCGCAAAAACACAACATCACCCTACGAAAGGAAATACCATGCCAGCGACGAAAGTAAACCTACCACAAAGCAAAGCATCATGCCAACACCTTCAATTGCCAGCCGCCTCCAAAATGCCCGCAAAATGCTTGGGCTTTCCCAATCGGAAGCCGCCCATGAGTGGGGACTCAGCAAAAGAACGCTCCAGCATTGGGAGCAAGGACAGCGCCGCCCTTCCGGACTCTACCTCAAACTTGCCAGTCAAATTCTCGCCAAGATTGAAGAGGAACATTCCAGGCGCACAATCAAGAAACGCTGAACCGGCACCAACCCGCACGCGGATTCCGTTTTCCTCAGCCACAGTGCAATCCGACAAAGTGAAGGACTTCTCCTTGATGGGAGCGCCCAATGCCGGCGCCGCCAAAATTGCATCCGGAATTATCCGGGCCATCGAACGGCAACGCCATGACATTCGTCCCTGTGACCGCCAGGACATCTGCCAACAGGTGTTTGCATTACTGGTGGTGTTCCAGGCGGACCTGTCGCCGGAATGCACACAGATTCATCTGACCGACGAGCAACTTGCCATCGTGTTCCGGACCACTCGACACCTGCTGGGGATCAATGGAGGAAACCATGATCGCTCACGTTGCGACAGCTTGGATGAAATGATGGAAAATCAATTCGATCTTCCTGCGCCTCACATGCCCGAAGAGAGTCGACTTCTGCAACGGATGCTCCTTGCAATGAAATTGTGGGCAGCGCACCGCCAGGCGATCCGCGCATTTGCGGCTGACTGCTCTCGGCAGAGAAAGAGAAATTTTCGCCGCGCGGTGAGTCTTCTCCGATGGGCGGCCAGTCACCAAACAGGGCGCTACACGCCGACAACGCCCCATCCTGCCCCAATGTGCTTCCCTTCGCCACAATCCCGCCAGAAAGCCGGTTTCCGACTCCGCTTGTGGTTATCCGGTCCTTGCCGCGGAGAACTGGAAAACGAACGGGCAGCACTCGCCATCGATCTCATGCGATCCATGAACGCCCTAGCTTAACCAGCAACTACAGAATATGAATATTACACCGGAGGAAGTTTATGTCACTTATCCCGTCACTCTGCCGCTCTCACTGTTCCGAAAGGCAGAAAATGCAGCAAGACACGACGGGCAGACCTTCAACGATTATATTATCGCGGGCATCCGGTCCGACCTGGAAAGTTTCTCCGACTCTGAAGATTGAGAGAATTCAGAAAAAAAAGAAACACTCACAAGGACCACCCAAGCGAGTTGAGAATGCCTATCATCGCCACCCCCCACGATGTCGGATTCGATCCCGGCGCGTAATACGAAAAAAATATCAGCTCCCACATGGTTCCGTTGTGTTGAAGGAGAATAATATATTTGCAAACGCTCGTCGGAAACAGATCCCGCGCCTCAAACTTGATTTCTTCCCAGTTAAAATTGACTAAGAAAGCCCCTTCTTGATCAAACACGAGCTTGATCCTTTTTCCAAATGCACCCCCGGAAGGCGCATTAAACGTAACGTCGCCGCTGAGTGTGGCTTTTTGAAACGATCCGTTTGCGCGATCAAGAGTAACCGTCCCTTCGATACTACCAACGTCAAACGGTGTGACGCTCATCATTTCCTGCGGGACCGATCCCATTTGAATGTTCATTGGGTCAGAGTGTTTTGAGCGCCATTCCATCGCAGGCAAATTCCTGCACTCTCAGCACCTTGCTGCCAGTCCCGCCATGAATTGCCTGGATCGCATTGTTGGCAATAGAGAGGATCTCGGAACTTTCGAGGATAAGATGAACCCCGGCACGTAGCCGAAACCCGTTGCCTACGGTAAGCAATTCATCCGTCGTGTCGAACTTGATAAACATGTCCACATCTGAATCGTTCTGAATTGCAATCGCCATCCTGTTTGGCTGGTCGCAGGCCGCCGCCACATCGGTAACCGTGTTCAGAATATTTATCGCCCTCATACCAGGTCATCTTCACGTCAACCGTCAGCTTTCCATTACCGTCCGCACCCGCTCCTGCTGTGCCCCCGCGTTCCCGCTCTGCAAGTCCTGCTGGATCTTCTTGATCTCCTCGATCACCGCGCGGAACTCCGGCGAGATCCCGCCCGCCGCCTCTCCAGCCGCACCGCCCACACTCGCCCGCCCGCTCGCGAAAATCTGCCCGTTGTTGCGAAGGGTCTCCGCCAAACCCGCCAACCCCTCAGCCTTCGCCATCTTCCCGGCCCTATCCGCGCCGATCCCTGCCGCCATCAGCTCCTTCTTCTTCGCCTCCTCGCGCATCCCCGCCTCGATCTGGTCGGCTTCCAGCGTCTTGCTCCGGTCCCCCGTCGCCTCGCCGATGCTCCGCATCACCGACGCCCGCGTGCCGAGATTCGCCATGCGAATGTTGAACGCCTTTGCCAGGGCTTCGGGAGACACGCCAGCCGAGATGTCCTTCATCTGCTGCGTGATTTGCTGCCGCTGGTCATCCAGAGCCTTCACGGCCCCCGTGTCAGCAAACTCCCCGTTCGGGCCCGCCGCATTCGCCCGCTGGCTGTCCACCTCCGCCAAGTTCGCCTCCAGATCCCTCAGCTTCATTTCCCCCTCCGCCTTCGCACGCGCGTAGTCGGGATCGTTCATGTATTGAGACGGCGACACCGTCCGGGCCTTCATTGCATCGTCATAGGCTGCCTGCGCCCGCTGCTCCTCCTCGGCAGATTGCTTCTTCGCGTTGTAGTCATCCACCTGCCGCTTGTAGTTCACCCCTACGCCAACGACTCCCCCGACAGCACCGCCAATGGCCGTTCCTATTCCTGGAATCATGCTACCAATGCCAGCACCCATTGCCGCATATGTTCCAACATCCATCATCGCGCCAACCAGTCCGCCCCCCAGCTCGCGGGTCTCGTTCCTTTTTCGAGACTTCCTGGCATTTCCCAGCGCCTCCGCCGCCGCACTCACCGCCTCGCCCTTCGCCCCGATGTCCCCGCCACTCTTTGCCGCCGCTACCACCTTTGCCACCTCGTCATTTCCCGCCTTGATCTCATTCACGCTGTCCGCGATCCCTTTTCCAAGTGTCCCGCCCGCATCGCTTCCGAACATCTGAAACATCTCGGCCAGTGCGGTCAGAGCCAGCGCCAGCAAACCAATCGGCCCGAGCGCGGCAAGCAGTCCTCTGCCAAGCGCCACTGCTGCCACACGCATAATTCCCATTCCCGCCGCCGCGCGAGCAGATGGAACAGCAAGTTTCAAAAGCCATCCTGCGAGTTGAGCCACATCTCGCACTAGGATTTGCACCCCTTTAATCGCAAATGCAGCCGCCAAGACTCCGAGCGCAGCCGATATGCTCTTCATCGCGTTCTTGACCATTTCCCACGCCGCCACATTCGCCAACCCGAGAAGCAGTTGGTTCCACGCATTGTAAACCGCCGCCACCGGCTTCATCAGGCTCGTCAGCGCCGGCCCGTATTCCTTCAAGATCATCAGTCCCGCCTGCATCCCGGCGATTTTCCCCGACTCGAAAAGACTTCCGATGTCCGCAAGATTCGCCTGGCTGGCACCGGCCATCTGCTGAGAGATCCCGTGAATAGTGTTTCCAAGCGCAGCCGCCGCACCATTGTTTCTGCCAAGCGCGGTTTCCAGCGAAACAAGCATCTGCTGCTCACTCGCCCCGCTCCGCGCAAGATTCCTCAATTCATCCGCCGACCTCGCCGAGACGATCCCCATCTGCCCGAGGGAATCCAGCGCCCCATCCACCCCTTCATGCCGCGAGATCGCCTGCATCGCCCCGCCGATCGCCTCCGCCGCCATCTCGGGCGACGTGCCGGAAGCCGCAGCGGCATTCTGCACCGCATCCATCGCCTTCTTCCCGCTGAACAGCCCCCGGGTCAGGATTTCCATGCGCCGGTTCGCCTGCACCAGAGAATCAAACTTGAACGGCCCGCTCGCGCTCATCTTCACCAGATCCGACAGTCGCGCCTTCGCCTTGTCCATCCCCCCAAGCAGCTTCGCAAAACCCGGCGTGTAGTATTGCACCCGGCTCCACGCCTCCAGCGACCGGCCCACAAGCTGGCTCGCCACAAGCACCCCCTTCACGCCCGCCAGAAACTTGAAGGAAAGGCCGATGGCAATCGCCAGCGGGCCCGCCCAATCATTGAGAGTGTCCTTGATCAGCTTCCCGTGCTTCTGCCACACCTTCGAGTTCTGGATCGCCTGCGCCTGTTGTTTCAAAAGGTCTGTTCCACTCGCCATAAATTACTCCTTCCGTTTTCTCGGTTTGGGTGTCCTCCCAGGCCTCGAATTCCGTCAGATATGCTATTTCTTCCCTTGCAATGTGGTCTTCGTAGCTGCCGCCATTGTGCATGTCTCAAAAGCTCTCCGTCAACACTACGGCTGCCCGTCGGTTGTTCACCGTGGCTTCCCTTGGAACCCTCCTCCCGCCTCATGGCAGGCCACACGACCGCCGCATGTTTCCAAGAAAAGGACGCTCCTCCCGGTCTGTGGCCTAGAAGGAAGAAGGCCCGAACTGGACTGCATTCTGCGGATCTTCCAGACATTCCGGGAAGCGTCCGATAAACTCATCGAGGCGCAGCGCGGCCACGAGATGGCCTGCCTGGAAGAACGCGATCTTCGGCTCGGTGAGTGCCCCGCCGAGGTTGTATCCGACCGGGCAGGGGCGCACGGCGAGCGGTTGTCCGTCGAGGGGAAGCCTCCAGTTCTGACTGATGATAAATTCAGCAATCTGATTCCAGCGTGGATCCATGCCATAAATGTAGCCGCGATCCGCACATTTCCACGCGAAAATTTCAAGGCTGGTTGCTCGCACAACCGACGCGCAAAGCCGCGAATCGCAATTCCCCGGCCAGACGTTCCAAGACCTCCATATTGAACAACGGTGCGTTTTTGGGATGCAAACGTGCTGTCACCGGAACATCACCACGACCAACCGCCGATGCCAGAGCACGTGGAGTAAGTCGCAAGATGCGCTCTGCTTCGGCAGAGCAGCACAGAGTAACAACCGGAGCCGAGTTAATAGACGCCATACATGCCAAGTGAATTCGTCAACCCCGATCCCCTTTGATGATGTTGTTTTGCAACCATTGCCCCCTTGAAAAGTCGACCTGTTTGCGAGGCGATTACCACAGCAAGCCAATGATCAGGAGGGGATGTCAACCTCATGCGATTCAGGAGGATCGGGGATCGGGGCACGCGACTTTTCAACGCAACCTGACATCTTTCATCCTCAAATGCACCAGTAACTTGTCAGCTTTCCGACCGCGCACAGGACATCTTGGCACCCTAGAAGGGACCGACCTGCCGGGAGTGGGGGTAGTAGTTTTCTTACTCCGGTGGTGGATGTAAGTTGCTCGGTAAGTTGCATATCGCTATCAATAACCCAACGGCCCCTGCCCTGCCCATTGCCATCGTCAATCCCGCGCGGATCAGCGCATTGCAAAACCGAGGGACAGGGAGGGCATAGGGCAAGGCAGAAAATCGACCAGCCTTTACAGAATGTGAAAACCGCACGTTTCTTTCCGATTCTTCATTTTTATATTCAGAATTCACCATTCCCCCTATCCCACCATTCCCACCCATTCCCTACAAATCGCAGCACACTCATTCTTAGAACTTTGGAGAAGGACAGGGAGAAGGCAAGGGTATGGGCCAGGGGCGATACCCAACAGGTCACAGGATATTCGCAGAAAACACGGTAATCTTCTGCCATGCAGTGAGTTCGATAGCAATATCACAAGAATCGTTGATCATCGAATCCTCAAAAAATATTTTCAAATATTCTCCCTGTCGTGGGTATGGCGAAAGTTCGGTAATATCTGGGGAGCGCCCCCATCGAGATCGAACGTATAAGTGCCCGTCGGTTCGTGGAAACCCACTGGCATTAGGCTTAGGTTGCCATCGGCATCCAAGGATGGCATGGGAGCCGGAAGGACATCAAGAATGCGAGGCACGGAGGGAATAAAAGCGTGTGAAACCAAGGTCTTCTCTGCCACTTCAGTCGGGATGTCCTTGCACGCCTCATAGGGCTCCCCGTTCTTGTCGTATTTGATTTTGCAGCCCATGAGGTGCTGCTGGATCCATGAGCAGAAAGCCTTTGCCTCCATCACCTCCAGCCGGTGCCCCTCGTCATCAGGAATGACAATCACCTTGTCGCGGCGGTAGACCCCCTTGTCCTTGAGGATGTCCGCCACGTCGCGCACCCAGCCCAGGAGCGGCTCGTCATCCTGCGGCAGAGGCACGATCGGCAAGGCTCCGAACCTCATCGCCATCTCCCCCGTGAGCACACGCCGCAGCAGCGGCGCACCTGTCGCGGGATTCAGATTCGATGAAATCGGTTCTGCGTTCATTGAGAATTCCAAGGATCGGTGTCATGACGAGGAGCAGGTGTAGAGGAACATCGTGTTTGCCGAAGCCAGGCACATGCGGATCTGAGATAGGCTGGTCCATTCGATTCGAGCCAGCGAACATATTCAGGATCACAATCGAAAACCTCAGAGAGCGCATGCCCCAACCAGCGCTCACCTCCTATTGATACAACAACATTGCTCGGATCCTCAGTCAGCCCTGATTCACGCAACCGCCTCCCAATTTCAATAATCGCTTCTCGGCTCTCCTCCTCATTGTTGGTGCCAAAAAAGCGTGTCCACAGTTCTGAGTCGCTCATAGAAATAACAGGTTCCATGTGATTTCCTATTCACCTCGCGCAACCAGCCAAGAAAGCCTCGATGTCCTCACGGAGGATCCGAATGTTTCTGCCTCTCCCAATGCGACGATGCGGCAGTATCCCACTACGGCACCAACTCCAGACAGTCTGAGGCCTCGCCCCAAGTTCCGGGGCAGCCTCTTCCACTGTGAAAATCCGTCCGGCAGAAGCCTCACGGGTCCGAACCTTTCTTGCATTGTCTTTGGCTTTCATTGCCCTTGTTTTCCGCGTCAACTCGTGCATTTTAGTTCTGCAATGAAAATGATTCGGACTTGTGAGTTTGCCCGAATGGCAGGAATTCGACCGGAAACTGCATGGCGGATTGCAACTTCCGGCACACTCTCTTCAGCAAAACGCAACGGCAAGCTGTGGAGAATATCCTATTCAGACGCCAAGAAATGGATTGCATCAAGGGCACCTCAGAATTCGATCACCCCAGAATCCGCCGCAAAAATAATCGGATGTTCCGGAGCGCACGTCCGCAACTTGCTCGCCAAAAGCAAACTTCCATTCGCTCAGCAACGCCCCAATCGCCGTTGGGCTTTACGCGATTCTGAGGAATTTCAAGCTTGGGTATTGAGACAAAAGCAGATTCTAGGGCTCAAGAAAAACTCCCCGTCTGACATCGACCTCTATCCGGGTCAAAGAGAGGCAGACAAAATTCTTACGGAATGGATGAGATGGGAAACCCGCGTTGGTGGTGAAAAGCGCATCCTTTCCTGGCCGGATAATGTGCTCCGCCCGTTCGTGAACAACATGCAGTCGATGCGGGATCTCGTGAACCGCGCGGAGAAAATTTGTCGAGCCAATTAATCGGAGGAATTTTTCGCGCCGCAGCCATTTCCGCCGTTTTGGCATTGTGTCAGGTGGGACAATTGCGCGATTGACCCCGGACCGCGAACATGCGGGTCGCGGAGGGCTGCGGAGGGCCGCGAAACAGTGGTCAAGCGCCCCGGCGCTCATCCATGTTGAAGCAAGTTGGCTCTGTTCGCTCGTAGGCCGCTAGTGCCAACCAGCTCATCAGCTAAGCGCTATTCTTCTGTGCAAGTGGCACGACAGTTCCCTCCACATCAAACCTTTCCTCATTGATCATCGATTGCACACGCCGATTCGACAGCAGAGTTAATACGTCTCGCAAGGTGTCTTCTGTGATGGCAAGCTTCCCATCTACAAATTGTAGATTCCAGCCTTCCTTCGTATTTGCGGCCTTGAGTTTTGCAATAAAGCCATCGTCTTTGTAATATCCCAATTCCTCTATGACACAAAGCTTGCGCAGGTAGTGAATGTTGCTCCCGCACTTTTCAGAAAGGACATCAACATTTTCAAAACGGGCCGTAACCTTCATTTGTTCCAGAAGGTGATCGCGCCGGCGTTCCATCCCCGTCCGAAAGTTAAGTCCGGTCTCGAAACTTTTCTTGGAAAGAATGAATAATTGGTCCCGGAACCCGATAAAATCCACTTTTTGGTCGAGACGTAAAATCGTCTTGTCCTCTAGATCCACCAATTTGTGGTTACTCCAGTAAACATTGAAAAACCTTTCGAGTTTTGATAGGTTCCAAGCGTCTGGGGCTCGGCGAAATCCGATGATAGGATCATCAGAAAACGGATCGGCGACGATCAATGTCGCCCATGCATTGGCCAGGTCCTCGATCTGCTCTATGACGGGCGCATTGATGCCCTGCAAAACGGTTGGTAGAATGTCTTGGAAATCAGTATCCGAGATCCCGCGCACCAGGACGCGCTCATCTTGGTCGGACGATTCATAGGCATACGGTTCGATCTGGTTGGATCTCTCAATCGCATTGCCGATGATATGTTGCAGTTTCCCCTCGATTCCGACCGCAATGTTAACCCGCCGAACTGTATATTGAGCCTGCCGATCCTTAAGCGCCCTGTGCACTACCCAAAGCGTGGTAGGTGCTTTGCGAAAATTCGCCGCCTTCATTCGCTTCAATAGCCCCCTTGCTTCTTTCAATGGGTCGTTTGCTTGTGGGTTCATCTTTGTCTGGGACGAATAACATACCGGCAGAGAAAAGGTGCGCCCTGCAGGACGATCCCTTTTGAAGCGTTCTCCGAGTCAAAATCAAGCAGTTTTTCTCTTTTCCGGTATCCAGAAAGGCAGCCTCATACAGTGCGTAACCTTCCAAAAGCAGAACGGGACTCATGAAAAGCGTCTGTGTGCGCTTCGCTACCACATACAGCACCCACATGAAGATCAAAAGCGGAATAAGGCTGGAAGGCTCCTTGAGGCTCACATCCAGAAAAGATACGAGGTAAGGTAAGGAATACTCGACAAGATGGCTGGAGGCATCACGTGACGATTGTATTTGGATCGGGTGCCCTCCAGTGATTCCTCTCAATGACTGAAGTGAAAATATAATGCTGGCTCCGGTCACGATTGCCAGAGCCGCAGCCAGCCACGGGCTCTGAAATTGGAACGTTTTCAATTCAAAATCCCGCACCAGAAGAATCAGCACGAGCGGGGAGTATCCAGTAAGAAAAATGAGCGGCGAAAGCCAGGATGATGGGGTCATGTCGATTTACAAATAAAATCAATCCTTACTGCACAGTATAGGACATACGTTGTCCTACCCGTATATATATCCAAATTTATGTTGAGCTTGGGTGGGATCTGCGCGATTCATTAAAAAGGAATTCGGACAATCTTCGCCCGATGTCAAGGCCCGTTCCGATCAGGGACATCGTGCGCATCATTCGCAACATTTCGACAATCTTCAAAACGGAATTTCAGTGCGGAGGCTGGGATTCGGCTTGTGCCTCATGTCGGGTTGCCAGTTCCCAGTAAAAGCATGGGGGGGGGCTACTCCCGGCTTCCAGCGAGCCCGCTGGGGTCAGGCGCCGGCAAGCTGCTTGGCAATCTTGGCGTCGGTGCGGGCGATGGCTTCGCGGAACATGCGGGATTCTTCAGGGGTCGAGGGGCGTCCGCCCATCTCGATCACAATGCGGTCAAATTCCCTTTCAGACATCAAAGAGCCGGTCAACTTGCCAGTGCGCTCAATGCGCGAGGAAGTCTGCAAGGTAGATTTCGGCGTTTTGCTCAAGGTCGCGGATGGCATAGCGAAAAGCTTGGTTGTAATTCAATGTAGGGAGCCGGAGCTTTCCGCGCAAGCCCTCAATTCTCCCGAGAATGTCGCGATGCGCGAATCCGTGTGCGGTGTCGTATCGGGAAACGTCAATCCACTTTCCGCCATGCATGGCGAGCAAAACGACGGCAAACGAGTGAACTTTCCCGCTGATGGTTTTTCGGCGGATTTGCAGCGCGAAGGGTCCGCGCGGGATGGTCCATTCCTTTTCCGGCATAAATGGGGAAGCTACGCCGCCTTGTGGGGCATGGGAATCACGTTTTTTGCCCGCGCGGGCTCTGCAGACTTCTTTGGTCCCGGCGTGACGGCAAACCAATCTTTCGCTTCCTTCCGGGTTGCAAGTTCCCGGTAGTGCCGGAACAGCATTGCGGGGCTATTCCCGGCTTCCAGGGCCACCTGCGCGGCGTTCTGGATGTCCGCGAGGCGGTAGGTGCAAAAGCTGTGACGGAAACCGTTGTGGACCGGCTCCACGCCTGCGGCGCGAACGGCTGCATTCAGCGCACGGGAAAACGCCGATGCGTGCGAGAGGTTTTTGCAGAGCCGATCATCATCCTCTCCCCGTTTGACCTTTTTCAGCCACTCCACCAGGGCGGGAAGAATCGGCACGATCCGGCGTGATGCCGTTTTGCTCCGATCCGCCGCAACAACAATGTGATCGCCCTTGATGTCGCCCCAGGTCAGTCGATGGAGTTCCGCAGACCGGATCCCCGCGAATGCGGCCACGGCGAGCACCATCCGCAAATTTTCCGGGCCAGCCAAGATCTTCCGCAGATCGTCCGGAGTATAGATTCCAATTGCCGCCTCCCGCTTGGTCGAGTTCATCCGCTGCCTGGCTGGCAGCAATTCCGCTTCCGTCTGCCGGTCTCGGGGAAGGTGGCCCTGCTGCTTGGCGAAGGCAAATAGGGTCACAAGCGCCGTCCGCATGTTCCGGCGAGTCCGGGGGGCAATCTTCAAACCATCAATCCAAGCAGAAAGATCCTGCGTTGTGATCGCGTGGACATGACAGCGGAACGCCCCGGCTGCCCGGCCCATCCGGCTCTTGCAATCTTGCAGATACCGCGTGCTGGCATCCGCCTTTTCAATGTGCTTGAGGAAGTCTGCATAAACGTCGGGCAGCAGGGCAGGAGAGAACCCGCTTTGGCGGTCGAGAGACTTCCGGTATTCCTCGCAGGCAGTCACAACCGAACGTGAGCCCAGAACTTCCACCGCCCGCACATAATCCGCCACCACTCCCGAAAGAGTCAGATCAGGATGCGCCCGCAGCATCCGCATGGCGGAAGAAAAGTCCGCCGCCTGTTCCGGGGACAGCGCGGCAATGCGCCCGGTCCCCTCGGTGTTCTGCCGGATCGCATCCCTCGCAATCGTCCGCGCTCCCTCCAATGTCGCAGAGGTTCTCTGCACCCGCTTTCCCTTCTCATAGAAAACGACCAGGAAGCTTTCGTATTTCCCCCCGACCATTCGGTGGTATATCGGGAGCTTCATGTCGCGCGTTTCAACCACTTCAACAGGAGCATTTCGGGCGTGTTTTTTCATGCCCGAGTTGTTGTAAATCTGTTGTAAAAAGTCAAGCACTGTGTTTTCTCCTTACTGATAAAGGAAAGTGTAACGTATTCGAGCCCCGTCGACTCCGGTTCTCCCTTGGTTGACTTGTCACGGTTTCCCCTGAAACATCCCGTGGAACCCCTCGGAAAGGATGACTCACAATCCCCCCAGCCAGCCAACGCCTCTTCGGTCCATCTGGAATTGCATCCGGTGCCTTTGCATCGCGGGCCTTCTTGCAGGATCCGGAGTTTCGCTCGCAGCGGGAGCGGAGGACGGAAGGATCGTCATCACATACTGGGAGAAATGGACGGGGTTCGAGGCCGACGCGATGCGCTCGGTGGTGAATGACTTCAACGCGAACCAGAACCGGATTTTTGTCGAATACAGTTCCGTAAGCCAGGTTGACCGGCGGCTGATGCTGGCGACGGCCGGCGGGGTGCCCCCGGATGTCGCAGGAATCTGGGCGGCCAATCTCCCGGCTTATGCGGAAAACAACGCCCTCACTCCCCTTGACAGGTTTGCCCGCGAGGCCGGAATCACTGGCCACGCCCACATCCCCGTGTTTTGGGACATGTGCCACTACCGGGGACATTTGTGGGCACTTCCCTCGACGCCGACAAGTGTTGCGCTGATCTACAACAAGAAGATGTTCCGCGAGGCGGGACTGAAAAAACCTCCGGCGACGATCGCGGAGCTGGAGGCATTTAACGAGAAGCTGACCAGGAGGGCTGCTTCGGGCAGGCTGGAGACGGTCGGCCATCTCCCCGAGGAACCCGGATGGTGGAACGGGCTCTGGGGGCTCTGGTTCGGGGGAAAGCTGGTTGAGGGGGACTCCAAGGTCACCGCCGATTCGCCGGAAAACCTTGCCGCCTATCGCTGGGTGCAATCCTATCCCGAGCGCTTCGGCGCAGAAAACCTGCTCGCAATGCGGGACGGCTTCGGGAACTTTGCCTCGCCGCAAAACCCGTTTTTCACCGGTCGCGTCGCCATGGTCCTCCAAGGCAACTGGATCTACAACTTCATCCGCAATTATGCGCCGCCGGATTTTGAATGGGGCGTGGCCGCGTTCCCCTCGGGCGATCCCTCGCTGCCGAACAATGTGACCATCGTGGAGTGCGATCTCCTCGTGATTCCCGCCGGCGCGAAGCACCCGAACGAAGCCTTCGAGTTCATGGCCTACGTCAACACGCGCGCTCCCATGGAAAAATTGTGCCTTTTGCAGCAGAAGTTCAGCCCGCTGCGCGAGTGCAGCCCGGAATTTTTCCGCAACCACCCCAACCCGCATATCCGGGAATTCCTCGACCTCGCCAAAGGCCCCGGCGCCCGCACCGCGCCCGCGATCGCGACATGGAACGAATTCAAAAGCGACATGGGCAATGCCGTCTCCAGGATCTGGGCGGGAAAAACCACCGCAAGGGACGCGCTGGCGGATGTCCGGCAGCGACAGCAAAAAAATCTGGATCGCCGAACTGAACGCTGGCGCAGAAGCGGACCGGCGCTTACAAAATCCTGGAACGAACAATGACCAAACGGGAACGAAACAACCTTCGCGCCGGGCTGCTTTTCATCAGCCCGTGGATCGTCGGCTTTCTTGCGTTCTGCGCCTACCCGCTCGCCAGTTCGCTCTATTTTTCGCTGTGCGACTATTCGGCTCTCTCTCCCGCGGTCTTCATCGGGGCTCAGAACTACCGGGACCTGGCTGCCGACGCGGTCTTCTGGACCGCGCTTTCCAACACGCTGTTCTTTGCGGCTTTCGTCATTCCGCTGGGGCTGCTCGTGTCCCTCGGCCTGGCTGTCCTGCTGAATTTCGACGTCCGCGGACGCGGGATATTCCGCACGATCATTTTCCTCCCCTCGCTCGTGCCGATGGTTTGCCTGGCCGTGCTCTGGCAGTGGATGCTCAACGGCGAGTTCGGCCCCGTCAACGCCCTCCTCAACCCGGCTCTGGATGTTCTCAATCGAATGCTCGGCACCCATTGGACGGCACCGAACTGGCTGGCCGATGCCCGGTTTGCCAAATGGGGAATCATTTTCACGGCGCTCTGGGGCGCTGGCAACGCGGTCGTCATTTTCCTGGCCGGACTCCAGGACGTCCCCCGTCACCTCTACGAGTCCGCGGAGATTGATGGTGCGAACTTCTGGCAGAAAACGATCCACATCACCCTGCCGATCATTTCTCCGGTCATCTATTTCAACATGATCATGGGGCTTATCGGCTCGCTGCAGGTGTTTGCCGTCCCGTATGTCATGACCGGCGGAGGCGACGGTCCGGAACGCTCCCTGCTCTTTCTCGCAACCTACCTGTTTCAGAACGCCTTCGAGTATTGGAATATGGGCTACGCCTGCGCCATCGGGGTCATCCTGTTTCTGATCATCCTCTTCCTGACGCTTGCCGCCGGGAAGCTTTCCGAGCACCACGTTTACTACGCGGGCAAATGATGGCTTATCGTCCCAGCCGTTTTGTCAGGGCCCTGATCTACGGCACACTCGTGCTGGCGGCCATCGCCTTTCTATCGCCGCTTGCATGGATGGTCTCGACATCGCTCAAGCCGCTCAACGAGACCATGTCGATACCCTGGATCCCCTCCCAGATGCACTGGGAAAACTATCCGGACGCCATCCGCGAGATGGGCAATTTCTGGCGCTATGCCGCCAACTCTCTGCTGCTCTGCCTGCTCAGTGTCGCCGGGACTGTTGTCAGCAGCGCCCTTGCGGCCTACGGATTCTCCCGCATCGAGTGGAGGGGGCGCGACAAGGTGTTTTTTGTCCTGCTGGCGACGATGATGATTCCCTTCCCTGTCGTCATGGTCCCGATCTACGGGCTTTTCAAGGAACTCGGCTGGATTGGAACCTTCAAGCCACTCTGGGTGCCGACGTTTTTTGCCGGCGCCTTCAACGTCTTCCTGCTCCGGCAATTCTTTCTCGGCATCCCGAAGGATATCTCCGAGGCCGCGCGCATCGACGGCTGCTCAGAAATCGGGATTTTTCTGCGGGTGATCCTGCCCCTGAGCAAGCCCGCCCTCCTGATCGTGGCGCTGTTCCAGTTTCTTTACACATGGAACGACTTTCTGGGTCCGTTGATTTATCTGACTGATCAAAAGAATTTCACTCTCGCTCTCGGGCTGCAGAGCTTCCAAAGCCAGAATGGAGGCACGTCATGGCACCATCTCATGGCCGCATCCACGCTGATCGTGCTGCCGGCCATCGTCCTCTTCTTCTTCACGCAAAAATCCTTCATCGAGGGTATCGCGGCCACCGGCAGAAAAAATTGAGGTGGGACCTTGGGGGCTCAATGCCCAAGGTAAGTCCGGCGGACATCCTCGTTGCCGAGCAGGTCGCGCGCCGGTCCCTCCAGGCACACCCTCCCCTGCGCAAGCACATACGCGTGATCGCTCACCGCCAGCGCCATGGAGACGTTCTGCTCCGCCAGCAGAACGGTCAGCCCCTCGTTTTTCAGCTGGATCAGCGATTCGAAGAGCGCAACCGTCAGCGTCGGTGAGAGCCCCAGCGAGAGCTCGTCAAGAATCAGGATTTCCGGGTCGGCCATGAGCCCGCGCGCCACCGCCAGCATCTGCTGCTCGCCGCCGCTCATGGTCCCCGCCTTCTGCTTCAGTCGGTCTTTCAACCGGGGGAACATTGCGAGGACCCGCTCGAGATTCCCCCGGCTGGCCTTCCTGGCCCGCGGGGAAAACGCGCCCAATTCCAGATTCTCGTGAACCGACATTTCGGAGAACAGTTGCCGGCCCTCGGGAACCAGCACGATCCCCTGGCTGGCTCGTGCGTGCGCCGACAGGCGGCTCACCTCGCGGCCTTGGAAAAGAATACTGCCCTGCCATGGTTTCAGCAGGCCCACAATGGTCCGCAGCAGCGTGGTCTTTCCGGCGCCGTTAGCCCCGACGAGCGTTGTCAGCCTTCCCTTTTCCAAGTGCAGGCTGACCCCCCAGAGGATTTGAACCCCTCCGTATCCAGAGGTGATCTCTGTGACTTCGAGCGTTTTCATGATCCGGTATCCGGAGCAGACATGAGGCGCTCGGCGGCGTGCGGATCGCCCAGGTAGGCCTCCACCACTTTCGGGTTGCTTGTGATCTCAGCCGGACGTCCTTCGGCGATCAACCCGCCGTCATCAAGGACGATGATACGGTCGGAAACTTTCATGATCGCCTGCATGACATGCTCGATCATCAGGATCGTAACGCCGCTTTGGCGGATTTTCAGAACCGTCTCAACCATCTCCGAGATTTCAGAAGGGTTGAGTCCGGCCAAAACTTCATCCAACAAAAGCAGGTGGGGCTGCGCCGCGAGGCTGCGGGCCAGTTCCAGACGTTTTTTCTCCGCCACATTGAGGCTTCCCGCCAGCTGCCCGCCGTGGCCGGAAAGCCCAAGCATTTCCAACACCCCGTTCGCCACGCTGACTGCCTTGCCAATGGACAGCGCATGCCGCCCGAAGCAGGCACCCGCAGCGACATTTTCCAGCACGGTCAATTCCTTGAGCGGCCGGACGATCTGGTAAGTTCTGGCCATGCCCCTGCGCGCGGCCTTCCAAGGCGGCTGGCCGGTCAGGTCTTCCCCGCGAAAAATGATTCGTCCCTGATCCGGACGAAACACGCCGCTGATCGTGTTGAAAAGGGTGGTCTTTCCCGCTCCGTTGGGCCCGATCAATCCAAGGATCTCCCCCTCTTCGATCGCGAATGAAATCCCTTTCAGGGCCTGTAGGCCTCCGAAGCGTTTGCTGACGGATTTGACTTCCAGAATCATTCGAGGATCCCTCTCAACCTTGGAAAACGTGCGCGCAGCCAGCCGGTCAGTCCTGCGGGAACGAACAAAACGATCATGAGCAGCAGCGCCCCGGCGACCGCAAGATGCAGGTCCTTGAAGAGCGGGCTCGTCAGCATGTAGCCCCGCATCCCCTGGTAGGTCAAGGCCCCCAGCATCGGCCCGAGCACGGTTCCCTGGCCGCCGAGCATCACCATCACGAGCAATTCGATGGACATGTGCAGCTGGAACGCGTCGCCGGGCTCGACGTTTCCATTCTTGAAAAAATAAAGCGTCCCGATCACGCCGGGAAAAAATGCGGAAACCATGTAGGCGATGGTTTTTGCCCGGGACGTCCTGACTCCCATCACCATGGCGGCATCCTCATCCTCGCGGATCGCGAACAGTCCGAGCCCGAAGCGGGAATTCCTGATGAGCGCGCTTGCCAGCAGGGCGGCGGCGGTGACTGCGACCATGAGCGCAAAAGTCAGCCAAAGGGCCTTGCCCGCTCCACCGTATTGCTCGTAGGCCGAAAAATTCAAAGAGAGTCCGGTCGAGCCGCCGAACGGTTCAAAGTTGCTGACGAACGCCCGCGCGGCCTCGTTCACGCCAATCGTCGCAAGGGCAAAATAGGCCCCGCGCAATCGCAGGACAGCCAACCCGAGCAGGCCGGCAATGATGGCGGAAAATACCCCTCCGATCAGGGCCGCCACCGGCAGGGACCACCCCGGAACGGCCATCAGGAAAAATCCCATATACCCGCCCATCCCGAAAAAAACGATGTGCCCGAAGCTCACGTATCCGGTGTAACCGAGCAGGATGTTGAGGCTGCTGGCAAGCCCGACAAACATGACCAGCGTGAACGTCTTTTCGCGTGCGGCATCATCCCCCCCCGCCATGATGACTGCCCCCCACCCCAGCATGATCAGCACGGGCAGCCAGAATCCTGTTTGTCGCAGGCGCTTCATATCTACTTCTCTCCCAGCAAGCCGGATGGCCGCAGCACGAGCACCAGAATGAACAAACCGAATTCCACCACAGGGACCCAGCTCACAGGCATGAACGTCGGAATCACCCCCTCGATCCCGCCGAGGATAAGGCCGCCCAAAAGGGCACCAAGCGGATTTCCAAGCCCGCCGAGCACGCAGATCACAAACGATTTCACCTCGTAGCCGCCGCCGCTCAGGATCGTGAACGGGAAAAATGTGGCGATGAGCCCCCCGGCGACCGCCGCCAGGCATGTACCGATGCCAAAGCTGAGGGCCATCGAGCGGGCGGGAGCAATCCCCATCAACTCGGCGGCCTCCCGGTTGTTTGACACCGCCCGGATGGCCTTCCCGGCCCGCGTGCGATACAAAAAGAAATACAGAACCGCGGTTGCGAGGATGGCGAAAACCGCGGCAAGCAGTCGGGTGCCCTGAAGGCGGATGTCACCAAGAACCACGACGCCTGCGGAGTAATCGATATTCCGCGGCGAGGTGCTGAAGACGGCTGTTCCCACGCCGATCACGATCATGTTGACGGCAAACGTGGCCAGCAGGCTAGAAAGCGGAGGCGCGGAAATCACCCGGTGCACCGCAACACCGTAAACCAGCAATCCGATCAGCATCCCGCAGACAGCAACGGCAGGAAGCGCGAGGTAGGGATTGATGCCAAAACGGCTGAAGGCTCCGTAGGAAACAAACATTCCCAATGCGACGACCGCGCCATGGCTGAGGTTGATCACTTTCATGACGCCCCAGATCAGGCTGAGCCCCATGGCTGCAAGGCCGTAAACAAATCCGATGAGAACGCCGTCGAGCAGGGAAATCAGAATGCGCATGTGCGGCGGAGCGTTTATCGCCTCGTCATGGGGATGGCGTCCGCAGTGCTTGTCTCGGCGGGCCAGACCGGCCGCTTGACGAGCGCTCCACCGGCATCCCGCTGCCACTGGATATAAATCATTTCATGCGCCTTCTGGAGGCCGTGCGACGCGGGGGTGACGTCGAAGCTCAGACGACCGTAAAACGTCATGACATCCATGGCATCGAGTGCCGCCTTCACCTTCGCCGTATCCGTCGATCCGCTGTCCCTGATGGCCTTTTCCAGCAGCAGCCCGGCCGCGTAGCCTCCGGCGCTGTGATAAGAGGGTTCCTCATGAAACCTAGCCTGATACATGGCCGAAAAATCGGCCACGCCGGGACCATACCAATCCCCCCCCCCTGCTTTCGCCGCCTCTGCGGAATATTTCGCCGAGGGCTCCCACTGGCTCGACCCGATGACGCCCACCGCAGCCTCGCCCATCTCGGCGAATCTGGGCTCGGGCGGCGCCACAAGCAGCGCGACCATTTTCGCCTTGGAGCCTTTTTCATGGAGCTGTCTGGCAAACGTCGAGGTATCGGAAAAATGCCCGCCCCCCATCACTGCGTCGGTATCGGGCGGAATCTTGTTGATAAACGGGGCGAAATCCGCCGTGCCGGTGTCATACCCTTCAAAAAGCACGACCTGCAGCCCTCTGGCTTCGGCATATTTTTTCAGCTCGGCCACAACGTCGCTCGAGAACTTGTCCTTCTCGTTGACGATGGCCAGCTTTTTGGCCTCCGGAACGCATTTCAAGAGCAGGTCAACAGCGCCTGTCAGGTAGCGGCTGGCGGGAGTGTAGACCTGATAGATCAGCGAGTATCCCTTCTTGTAGGAGGAATCCGAGGCCGCTCCAGCAGTGATCATGATTTTGTTTTTCTGTTGGGCGATCACCGCGGCCGCATCCGCGAGACCACTGCTATATGGGCTGATCAAAAAATCGGCTTTGTCCTCGCCGATGAGTTTTGAGTAAAGCTCCTGGACCCTGCCTTTGCTGCTCTCGTCATCGTAATACTTCACGGCGACCCGCGCCGATGTTCCATCCGCGAGCGGAATCCCGCCCGCCCCGTTCACATTCTCCGCCCAAAGCGTGACCCCGTTGATCTGCCGGGTTCCCTCCACATTCAGGCTTCCGGTTCTGGACGCCGTGAATCCGATCACAATTGTCGGGGGTTCCGCCCCGGCGGCGGCTGACACCCACATGAGCATGGCGGCAATAACAAGCGTCGGCCTCGCTGAAAATGCCGGAAAATCAACAATTGAGGCGCGCGCTCCGCTCTGGCGGGACCGGTATCGGGCACGGAGCTTCATACAGTTCTCATCTGACCGATGCTCCCGGCTGTTTGCAATCAAAATGCGGATGCAGGGCGGGATTGGAACACGAGGTGACCGGTTCCCGGACCTGGTTCCGCCCTCGTCAATTACTCCGCGCATGTGTCCACCGAAGCCAGAGCGTGCCGAGACCGCCGAGGATCAGATTGCATCCGATCATGATGCCGAAGATCACATCGCGCTCACCGATGGTGTGCGTCAACAGAAGGACCGACACGACGAGCATCAGGGTTCCGGTGAGGAGCGTGCCGATCCATTGCAGAAAGGGACGGCTTCGAAGCGCAACCAGAACCCGTGTCAGTCCATTGATTCCGAAAGCGACTCCAAAAAGGCCGCCCGCCCATTGGGCGGCCATCCGGGTATCGAGGAAAAGGGCGAGGCCGGCCAGGATGTTGAGAAGCGCAAAGAAGATCGTCCCGAGGATCTGGCTCCAGTTCCTGCCATGGAGAGCGTAGGCGATTTCCGAGATTCCGGAAACCGCGAGGAACATCGCGAGCACCCAAACCGAGCGGTGCGCCGCGATCGAGGGCGCGAGAAAACATCCGAGGCCCAGCCCGATTGCCAGCAGCGCAAGGAGCGCCGATGCGGGTGCAGTCGGCGGTTTTTCCTTCCAGAACCGGGCCTCCCGTGTCTCCTCCTCGGGCTTCCCGAGCGCTTTGAGACCACGCTCCTTCTCGATCCGTTCCATGCACCGGGTGACGCGGTCCGCCCAGTCCTGGCACTGGTTGCTGAAAAACGAATAGTAGTGCCCGTCATCCACCTCGACTAGCGCCTCCAGGGCAACATCCTGATGATACGGCCGGCCGACGAGCCAATACCCGTTCTTCTCGAGATCGGAGAGGGTCCGGATCGGCTTGCCATAGTCGTCCTCGCTGAAGCGTTTCCCCTTCTCGCTGTAGCCGATGTTTTTGACGACCTGCTCGCCCTCGATGAAGAAGAGCTGCTCGTGAACAAATTCGATGTTGAGCGCGTCACCAAGCCGGTTGTTCGTCACCGGAGCGATCCAGGAAAACCCGTCCAGAAAGCGCTTTCCAAACTGACAGTATTTCACAGGCTCTTCCATGCAGCCTGCCTTTAGCATTTCTCCCGCTCCAGCGGCGAGGGCAAACTGAGGCATCGCTGGAGCAACCGGCCTGCCGCGCATTCCGCGCTCGCCATGCCGCGTGGAATTTGCGAAGTTTTCTCCTTCGGCCGCCATGTGTCCCGTTTGTCCTGTCACGCTGATTTCGCTTTCCGGAGAACGGGGTCTCCCAACGCCTGCCATCGGCAGGAAAATGATCAATTGATGGCCCGCGCGCTCCCCATGCCGCGCGAAATGCCCGCTCAGCGGATTTTCCGCACCGTCAGTGAACCGTTGGGCGTTCTCTTCTCGGATCCCGCCGTGCGGAACGGGATCAAATTCGCGCTGGCTGGCACGGTCTCGCTTTTTTTTGCGCTGCTGATCCGGCTGGAAGAACCGACCTGGGCGGTGACAACGGCGTTCGTGCTTTCGACCCCGAAGTTTGTCGGGGCCATCGCCGAAAAAACCGTGCTGAGGATTGTCGGTGCCCTGTGCGGCGCGGTCATCGGATATCTCATCACGGGATCGCTTCAGCAAAATCCCGTCCTCTTCCTTGGTGCGATGGGAGTGCTCGTTGCGACAACCACGGCGCTCTACGGGGGAACCCTCGCCCCCTACGGATTCCGTCAATGCGGCTACACGGCAACCCTTGTGGCCACGCAGGGTCTCATGAATCCCGCGTTCTCATGGCACGTCGGCCTGGCGCGCTGCGAGGAGATCTGCCTCGGGATCATCGTCACGATGATCATCACCACAACGATCTGGCCACGCTATGCCCGCAAGGAATTCAGCGATGAGGTGCGCGGAACACTCTCCGTCCTGGGCTGTCTGTTCCGTCAACGGACGGACGGGTTTCTTTCCGGAGGGGACTTCCCGGCACCGGACGTTCTGGGGACTGTCGGAACGCGGCTCGCGAAACTGCGGAAAATGATCCGCCTCGGGTGCATGGAGAGCACCGGGTTCCGGCACCGGAGAGACAAGGTGGACGCGGTCGTCGCCCAGCTCGGGGTGCTCAGCACCTCCCTGTCGAACTTCGGCCGCACCCTCCCGGCGGAGTCGCACCTCCGCGAATACATCGAAACCGAAATCATCGCCTTGCATGATGCCATGGTCGGGACGATCGAGGCGCTTGCCGACCCGGCGTCGAACGATGCGTCACGGCGTGCATTTCTGGACCGCACCGGGGGCTGCCTCCGCGCATACGAGTCCCGCCTGCTGGCTTTCCGTCTGGACGGCCTTGGGGAGAATCTCGACGTGGGCGAGTCCTTGGAACATGCCGGCTATGCCCTCGCGGTCCACGAGATCTTCGACTCGCTCACCGCGCTGGCCACGCTGCTCCCCTCGGTGGACGACGGGCAGGCGGAAAGCTTTCCGCTGATCCGTTTTGAAAAGTTCACCATGCCCGACGGTGAATGGATCCGGGCCGGGATCCGGGGTGGCCTCGCGGTGACGACCGGGCTTTTCCTGCTCGACTGGCTTCGTCCGCCGGGCGGAGACCTCCTGGTCGTCGGCACCTATCTCTTCACCGCCTTCTCGCTGGAAAACACGGAGCGCAAGGGCGATCTCGGCGTCTTCAATGTCCTCGCGGGCACCGTCGTGGCCTGCGTTGTGTTTTTTGTGTTTCTGCTTGTCACCGCGCCGATGATGTCAAGCTACGCCGTCCTGAACATCCTTCTGGGCACCTTCCTTTTTGTCACGGGATACCTGCTGGAAAAGGGGAGCATGCGGTCGTTTGCCACGCTGGTCTCGCTTTTGATGTGCGTGATTCTGGTCGGGCTGAACGCCCAGCGACCGGTCGCCTTTCAAAGCATCGCCGGCCCGGTGATGGGACTCGTTCTGGCGGCCGTCCTCTCCGCGGTGATGCGCCGCCTGATCTGGCCCGCCCTGCCGCAGAATGAGCTTCGTGAGCGCATGGTGGAACTGCTCGGGCTGCTGGCCTCCTCCCGCCCCGAATCCTCCCTTCCCATCCCGGAACGCGCCCGTGTCGCTCTCTCTGCCGCGGACGCCCAGACGCTTGTGGGGATCCTCGAGGGAACAACCCTCACATCAAACGAAGCGGAACGCCTGAGAACCTACGTCCACTGCCTCGCACGGCTGGGAGGACATCTGATGTTCTCGACCGGGGTCAACCCCATGCCGCCGGAAGCCTCGAAGCTCTACCTCGAACAACGGGCACTGCTGCTCGCTGCGATCTCCCGCCAGCTCGAGGCCCAGCGCGTTGCATTCGAAAAGTCGGAAAAGGTTGCCGACACCGCCCCGTTGCCGGACGTGCGGAGTTGGACTCCCCGGTGCCGGGTATTGATCCGCGGCGCGGGCCTGGATGTCATCACAAACAGCGCCTGCCTCGGCCTGCTCTACCGGCACGAACAATCCGCAATCGCCGCAGACCTCGCCTCGCGCACCGCCGCAACGCTCTCGATCAAAGACGATCTGGACGACCGGGTCCTCTGACCCCCCTCCCGGCCCGAACAATCCGGTCAAAAATCGGCGCTCGCATCGGAACCAACCCGGTGGTATGGAATCCGCGTGATCGAATTGTTGCCGGTGCGCGTGCGCGCCAAGTTTTTCTTCGAGGGGGATAAAAAGTTTTTCATCAAGGGCGTGACGTATGGTCCGTTCGCCCCCGATGCGAACGGCGAGTATTTCGGGACGCCGGAGAGCGTCGCGAAGGATCTCGGGCTGATGGTCGAGGCCGGGGTGAACCTCGTCCGGATTTACTATGTTCCGCCGCGCTGGTTCCTGGACCTCTGTGCCGCCAGGGGAATCCGGGCTCTGATTTCGATCCCGTGGGCGGAGCATCTGGAGTTCCTCCGTGATTCAAAAATCCGCCGCGAGGCGGAGCGCGCGGTCCACGATGGCGTCCTCAAAAATGCCGGGCATCCGGCTGTTTTTGGATATCTGGTCGGCAACGAGATTCCGACGACGATGGTCCGCTGGCTCGGTGCGCGCCAGGTCACCGAATTCGTCGAGCGCCTGATCAACATCGGGCGCGAGGCGGACCCGAAGGCGCTCTTCTCGTATGCGAGCTATCCCCCGACCGAATACCTCCTCCCGCAGAACAGCGATTTTGTGACCTTCAACGTCTACCTCCACCGGCAGGAGGATTTTGAACGATACCTGGCGCGCCTGCAGAACCTCGCCGAGGACAAGCCGCTCATCCTCGGGGAGTTCGGGATGGATACGATACGGCACCCGGAATCCGAGCAGGCGGAGATGCTGCGCTGGCACATCGAGAGCGTGGTGCGCGGAGGTCTGGCCGGAACGATCGTCTACGCATGGACCGACGAATGGTTCCGGGGCGGCCAGGAGATCCTCGACTGGGCATTCGGGCTCGTGCGCAGGGACCGGTCGCGGAAAGTCGCCTTCGAAACGGTGAAAAAACTGTTCTTCGGCGAAGGCTCGATGACCTCCCGCGTGGCCCTCCCCTCGTATCCCAAGGTCTCCGTCGTCGTTTGCTCCTACAACGGCGGCAAGACCCTCGACCGGTGCCTGGAGTCTCTCAAACACGTCGATTATCCGGACTACGAGGTCGTTCTGGTGGATGACGGATCGAAGGACAACACGCAGGAAATCGCGGCGAAGCACCCCTGGATCGTCAGTATCAGGCAGGAGAACAAGGGGCTCAGCTTCGCAAGAAATGTCGGCGCCCGGGCCGCGAAGGGCGATGTCATCGTCTATACTGACAGCGACTGCATGGCCGACCCGGACTGGCTGTATTACCTTGTCGGAACGCTGCTCAGCGGGGATTACGCGGGAGTCGGCGGACCGAACATCTCGCCGCCCGCCGAAAACTGGGTGCAGGCCTGCGTGTCGGCCGCGCCGGGCGGGCCGAGCCATGTTCTGCTCACCGATGTGGTCGCCGAGCACATTCCGGGATGCAACATGGCGTTCCACCGCTGGGCGTTCGAGCAGGTCGGCGGGTTCGATCCGGAATACCGCAAGGCCGGTGACGACGTGGATTTTTGCTGGCGCCTGCAATCCTCGGGCGGAGTGATCGCGTTCAGCCCGGCGGCCATCGTCTGGCACTACCGCAGGTTTTCCCTCAGCGCATTCAAAAAGCAGCAGGAGGGATACGGCGAAGCCGAGTCGATGCTCCGGTTCCAGCACCTTGTCTTCTTCGGGCCTACCGGCACCGCAAAGTGGAAGGGCCAGATCTACGGGGCACCCCGGTTCACGTGGCTCGTCAACAAGCCGGTTATCTACCACGGCGTCTTCGGAGAGGGGCTTTTCCAATCCATCTACCCCACTCCGCAGTCCGACCTCGCGGCGTATCTGAGCAGCATCGAATGGGTGGTGCTGACCGCCTTCGTCTTCATCCTGTCGATCCCGTTTCCGCTCCTGAGGATCGTCCCCTACCTGATGTTCGGGGGAACCCTGCTTGTGGCCTTGTCCTACATGATCCACGCAAGGCTGGAACCGAAACATGATACCGTGCGTGCGCGCCTCCTCGTCGCATTTCTCGCTCTCGCCCAGCCGCTCGTGCGCGGATGGGCGAGGTATTTCACCTGGCTGAAATTCAAGCGCACCCCGCCCGCGGTCATCGCGAGCGCCGAACCGGACTTCACCCCTTCCGGCGGAAGCATCTCGCACCTTCGGTTCTGGAGCGAGGAGGGGCACGGACGCGAACGCCTCCTCCAGGAAATCGTCGGCGCGCTGGAAAGCGAGGGCTGGAACTACTCGATGGACACCGGATGGAAGAATTGGGACCTGCAAATCTACGGCAGCTTCTGGTGGGGGGTCAAACTCCGCTCGGTCACCGAATACCACGGGGGCCCGAGGTGCCTGACACGCGTCCACCTCGCCACCCGGATGGTGGCCACAACATTTCTGATCAACCTCATCCTGCTCAGTATCCTTGCCTATCGCCAGTTCCTCGTTCCGGGCAGCGACCTGTGGCTCTGGATTCCGTATCTCGTGTTTGTCCTGTTCCTCTTCCGGCGTGTCTGGCGGTTGAAACGCAGGGTGGCGGATCTTGTCGGTGCCGCAGCCGCGCGCTGCGGGTTTGCGCGGATCAGGAAGACGTGAGCCATCTTGTCGCCGATTATTATTACGAGCTCCCGCAGGAACTGATCGCTTCGAGACCCCTGGCCCGCCGCGACGCCTCGCGGATGCTGGTCCTGGACCGGGCATCGGGAATAATATCCCACCGGATGTTCGCCGATTTTCCGGAATTCCTGCTCCCTGGTGATCACGTTGTCCTCAACAACTCGCGGGTCATCCGCGCACGCCTGCTAAGCCCGGAATCGCACATCGAGATCTTTCTTCTTGAACCATGCGGTGGACGGCGCTGGAAGTGCCTGACGAAACCCGGCAAAAAAACCCGGGCGGGCGCGGTGATCCCCGTCGCGGGCACGGAGGCTCAAATCCTCGAAGTGCTGCCGGATGGCGGCCGGATTGTCGAGTTTGCCCGGGAACCCGATCTTGAAACATACGGCCAGATGCCGGTGCCGCCGTATTTCAACCGGGAGTCTGACGATTCGGACGACGAGCGCTACCAAACGGTCTTTGCCGCAGTGCCCGGATCCGTGGCCGCCCCCACAGCGGGACTTCACTTCACCGGAGATGTCCTCGCTCGCATCCCACACTCGTTCATCACCCTCCATGTCGGAGCGGGCACGTTTCGTCCTGTGAAAACCGCGACCATCAAAGACCACATCATGCACGAGGAACGATACGAGATTTCCTCTGCGACGGCCGAGGCCGTGAATGCGGCCTCAAGAATCGTCGCCATCGGAACGACCGCCGCCCGGGTGCTCGAATCCCGCAAAGAACCCAGGCTCGCGGCCTGCTCGGGACGCACGGACATCTTTATCCACCCGCCTTACGAATTCCACCGGACCGGCGCCCTGCTCACCAACTTCCACCTTCCCTGCTCGACGCTTCTCATGCTCGTTTGCGCGTTCTCCAACCGCGAGCTCGTCATGCAGGCCTACCATGAGGCCATCGCCAAAGGTTACCGCTTTTACAGCTACGGCGACTGCATGCTGGTGATTTGATTCCGAAAACTTTCAAGTGTCGCGATCGTGCCTCTTGAAAACCGCCCTGCTTATCGCGCCGCACGCAGGCGACCGAGAACATCCCTGGCCGCGCCATTGTCCAACGCGTCACCCGCCATTTTCCATCCGGAAGGCAGGTCGGAAGCGATCCCGGCAACAACGAGAGCGGCGGCGGTATTGAGCTGAACGATGGTCCGGGCTCCATTCCGCAGGTTGCCCGCCAGAATGTCGGAAATCATGCCGGCATTCGAAGCCGTGGAGCCTCCGCGCAGGTCGTCGGCATTGACCTTACCGATCCCTAGATCGGAAGGGTGGATGACAAAGCGGGATGTATGGCCGTTCTGCCAGGCCACGACGGTCGTCTCCCCGAGCGGAGAGACCTCATCAAGAGCCGGAGTCCCGTGGACCGCCCATGCCCTGCGGCGCTCAAGAAGCTCAAAAACCCTGGCGTAGACGGCCGGGAGGGAAGGCTCGAAGACGCCGGCAAGCTGAAACGCGGGACGGGCGGGATTGAGCAGCGGACCAAGAATATTGAAGATGCTCGCCGATCCACGCCCGGCCAGCAGTGCGCGGACCGGAGCGACGGCTTTGAAGGACGGATGATAATGGGGAGCGAAAAGAAAGCAGCAACCGGCGGACTCCAGCGCCGCCACGGCGCGGTCCGGAGACAGGTCAACCCTCACACCAAGGGCCTCAAGGACGTCCGCCCCACCGGATTTTGAGGTGATCCCGCGATTCCCGTGTTTGACGACCCTCGCCCCGCAGGCCGCCGCGACAAACATGACGGCCGTGGAAACATTGAACAGTCCCGCACGGTCGCCACCGGTTCCGCAGACGTCGATGACCCCCTCCCCGGAAGCCGGGAAGGGAGTCGCCAGGTCGAGGAGCACCTTGACGAATCCGGCCACCTCCTCGGGCGTCTCTCCCCGGGAATGCAAAGCGTGGAGAAATGCGGCGCGGGACTCCACGGACTCCTCGTCGTCAAGAAGGATGGCGCATGCCCGCCGGATCTCGTCCGTCGAGAGAGGCATTCCGGATGCAGCGCGCGTAGTGAGATCATTCATCCGGATTTACTCTCGCGGAAAAAAGCAGCGGCTGCAAGTGCTTGGGATCACCGGCGGGCAAGCATCGATTTCAGTTCGAGCGCCGGCCACTGGCCTGTGACATTCGGGCGGTGAAGCCACCCGTAATTGAGGACCGAACCGCTCGCCGCAAACAGCAGCCGCGAGGCAAAACCGAGTGGTCCCATCCCCATGACGGCCACCGGCAGGCTCGACAGGGAAAACAATCCCAGAAGCCTGGCAATGTCCCCCGGCTCTGTCGCCCTGGTCGCAATTTTCAGAATATCCGCTCCGGAGTCTTCGGAGCGGCTCACCAGATCGCGAAGCGCCGCAGCCCCGGGAGTTCTCTGAAAGTCGTGAAATGAGGCGATGATCCGAATTCCTTTTGCCGCCTCAAGAACTTTGCGCATCGCCCGGAACGACCGCAGTTCCAAGTCCACGAAGGCCGCGCCCGGCAGCAGGCGCAGGAAGAGTCTTTCCCGCTCCGGATCGGCGAGGTTTCCCATCCCCCCTTCGCGCGGATGGCGCACCGTCAGGATCCATGGGAACACCGAGGCCGGGAGCTTTCGCACGCCCGGGAGACAGTCGGCCCGCCACTCCAGCACATCCAGCTCTCCACCTTGAAGCCGGAGCGCCAGACGACGGGCGGCGGGAGAATCCACCACTCCGACAACGGCTGGATTTGCAGGTTTATATTTTTGACCCATCGGATGAGTATGATATTGATATCCGCGCTGCGCAAGCTGTTGCGGAATCGCGAAATCATGAGTTCACGCCGACAAGAGATCAATCTTCAGTTCAATCAGTTTATCGACGCGCTCATCCTGGGCGGCGTCTTCTGGTTCTCGCATTTCGTTCGCTACAACGGGATCGTGATTCTGGACACCCTCTGGTCGATCGAGGAGTTTTCAAAATTCGTCTGGATGCTTGCCGTGATCATGCCCTTCGGCCCGTTCCTTCTGGAGATCCAGGGGTTTTACACCTATCCGCTCGAGAAGACCGTCTGGAAATCGCTGCGGCAGATTTTTTCCAGCGGTTTTTGGCTCCTGTTGCTCCTGAGCATGGCCATGATTTTTCTGAGACTCCAGATTCCAAGCCGGTCTGTTCTGATTCTTTTCGGATTCTTCGCCCCGATAGCCCTGCTGCTCCGCGAGCGACTGTTTGTCTGGTTTTATATCCGCTCCCTTCAACGGGGGCATGTCGGAGAGAGAATCATCATCGCGGGCGAGCGCGCGAGCATGCAGAAACTGATCACCTCCTTCACCCCGACACAGAAGCTTGAGATCCAGGTGATCGCAGCAATCGACCTGGAATCCCACGGAATCGAGGATCTCGTCGCTGCGTTGCACAGGCATTCCGTCGGGCGCGTTGTGCTGGCATTCAACAAGCTCGAACTCGACCGCGTGCAAGCCGCCATCGAAGTTTGTGAAACGGAGGGCGTGGAGGCCTGGCTGAATGCCGACTTCATCCACACTTCGATGGCCAGGCCGTCCTACGAGACGATGGCCAGGCGCCCGATGCTTGTCTTCCGAACCACTCCGGAGCTCTCCTGGGCGCTCATGGCAAAAGCCCTTGTGGACCGTGTGGGGGCATTTGTGGGGTTGATTTTCTGTTTTCCTCTCTTCGTGGTGGTGTCGATCATCATCATGCGGACATCTCCCGGTCCGGTCTTTTTCCGCCAGCGGCGGGCCGGCCTGCACGGCAGGCCGTTCAACATGTGGAAATTCCGCACGATGTGCGTGGATGCCGAGGACAGGCGCGCCGAGCTTGCGGCGCAGAACCTGATGCGCGGCCCGGTATTCAAGGTGGAAAACGACCCGCGCGTCACCCCCTTCGGAAACTGGCTGCGCAAGACAAGCATCGATGAGTTGCCGCAGCTCTTCAATGTCCTCAAAGGGGAGATGAGCCTGGTCGGACCCCGGCCGCTCCCCATTTACGAAGTCGAAAAATTCGAGAGGGCGGCGCACCGGCGGCGGCTGAGCATGAAGCCCGGACTGACCTGCATCTGGCAGATCCGCGGACGAAACAAGGTCACCGATTTCCAGGAGTGGGTAAAGATGGACCTGGAGTACATCGACAACTGGTCGGTGTTTCTGGACATCTACATCTTCCTTGCAACGATCCCGGTCGTGCTCCTCGGCAGGGGCGCCAAGTAAATTTCCGGGCTGGAGCGGTTGACTCGCGCTCGCTTCGCGCGATGATGAGGATATGGAGATTCCTCGTGCGATCAGTGTCAGAGTCCCGGGCCCCTTCCGATCGCAGGCCGTGTTGGACGCTGCCCGGAAGATCCGGGAAACGCTATCCCGGCCAGCCCGTTTTGCCGTGACTTTTGTCAGCCCGGATTACATTCCGTTCCTGACAGAGTTTGTGGAGACGCTCCGCGTGGATGGACACATTTCCCATGTCGTCGGATGCACGGCCGGTGGCACGATCGAAGGTGCCCATGAAACCGAGAAGGCCCCCGGCTGTGCCATTCTCGCCATGGCATGCGACGCGGAGGAACCGGTGCTTCCGGAGGCAGGCGGTTTGTTTCACGCCCCCTTCCATGGACATCCGCACGGCGGGATCCTCCTTGCCAACCCGTTTCTATTTCCGACGGACGACTGGCTCCGCGAATGGAACCGGGGTTTTTCCGGCGCTCCGTGTGTGGGGGGGCTTGCCAGCGGCGGAGGAGAGGAGGATGTCGCGGTATTTTGGAATGATCGGATCGTCGATGCGGTCGTCATCCCGCTTTGCGGAACAGCCGGCATCATCCCGGTTGTCAGTCAGGGATGCCGCCCGATCGGCGAGCCACTGACGGTCACCCGTGCGGAACATAATGTCGTTTACTCTCTGGGCGGACAACCCGCCTACGAAGCCCTTGAGTCGGCATTTGAATCCCTGAGCGACTCGGAAAAATCGGTGGCAAAGGGCAACCTGTTCGCAGGCCTTGCCGGGACCGAATACGTCGAGGATTTCAAACCCGGGGATTTTCTCATCCGCAACATCATCGGTGCCGACCCCGGATCCGGAGCCGTCGTCATCGGCGGAATCCCCCGCACCGGACAGACCCTTCAATACCAGCTCAGGGAGCGGGCGACCGCACAGGCAGACCTCGAACGGGCACTGACCATGGCTGACCTCGCCGGAAGGCGTCCGTTTGCAACGCTCCTTTTCTCCTGCCTCGGGAGAGGTTCCGGTTTTTTCGGAGAGCCAAATCACGATGCTCAGCGGGTTTCCAGGGCCACTGGCGGTCAGCCGCTCGCCGGGTTTTTCTCCAGCGGGGAGGTGGGACCGGTCGGCGGCCGCAACGCGATCCATGGATTCACCGCCGCAGCGGCGATATGGGTTGAAAAAGTTTGCTGAATGGCGAAGATTGACCGCTTGTGAAGAAAATCGTTGTTTCGGCAGCCCTTCTGGCCGCCCTGGCTGCTGCCGCATGGTGGAGCGGATTGCTGCAGCACGCCGGCTCCGAAAAAAGTCCCGCCGAGCAGCCGACCGTCACCGCGAAACGGACGGACGTTGAGCCGTATCTTCTCCTCTCGGGCGAAGTGACCCCCGCATTCCAAGTCGAGGTGAAACCGGAGGTGGGAGGCAAGGTGCAAAAAATCCATGTCGTCGCCGGACAGCAGGTTTCCAAGGGCGATCCGCTCGTCACGATCGACGACACCGATTTGATGAATGAGAAGGCGGCGGCGCAAACCGAGATCGAGGGCGCCCGCCTCTCCGTGGAAAAAAACCGCGGCAACTACAGCCGGGCGGAGGCGCTCTTCAAGGAGAAGCTGATCAGCAAGGAGGTCTTCGCCAATCTGGAGGCCGATTTCAGGATTTCGGAAAACACACTGGAGAAAGCGGAGAGAAAGCTGCAGACCGTAAACGACCGCCTGAGCAAGACCCGCATTATGGCACCTGGCGACGGCACGATTCTCGATGTGTTTGTCAATGAAGGCCAGGTCGTGGTCGGAGCTGCCAGCGTCAATTCCGGGACCCAGCTGTTGAGCTTCGCAGATCTCACCCGGCTGCTCATCTATGCCCACGTCAACCAGCTCGATGCCGGACGTCTTTCCGTCGGTCAGGAAATGGGAATCCGGTTCGCGGAGGACGACACGTCCGGAGCCAAGGCCCGCATTGAATTCATCGCTCCCGTTGCCACGGTAAAAAACAACATCAAGGGGTTCGAGGTTCAGGCCGTGATCCTGGACAATTCCGGGAGGTTGAAGCCCGGGATGTCGGTCAGCATGGATGTGGAGCTCGGACATGCGAACAAGGTCGTGACCGTCCCGGTCGCAGCGGTCTTCAAAGACAAGGACGACAGGGTGGTTTACGTGCGCAAAGGTGCCGGGATCGAGCGCCGGAAGGTCGCTGTCGGCCTCATCGACATGTCCAGGGCGGAGATCAAGTCCGGGGTGGAGGAAGGTGAGGAGATTTTGCTGATCGAACCGGCACTGCCCGGTAAATCCTGAACCACCGTGTCGCTCGTCGAACTCGAAGGCGTCAGCAAAATCTACCAGGTCGGAGATCAGGAAATCCGTGCGCTCGACGGAGTGGACCTGAAAATCGAAGAGGGGGAGTTTGTCTCCATCATCGGGCCCAGCGGAAGCGGGAAATCCACACTCATGCACCTGCTCGGGTGCCTGGATGCGCCCACGTCGGGCCGGATGCAAATCTGTGGAAACGACCTGAGCAGCGCCTCGGCAAACAGTCTGGCGCGGGTTCGGAACCGCGAGATCGGATTTGTGTTCCAGGCGTTCAACCTGCTTCCCAAGCTGAATGTGGTCCAGAACATCGAGCTTCCCCTGGTCTATTCCGGACTTCGCTCAGCCGAGCGACGGCGACGGTCGGAGCAGGTCGCGCAGGATGTTGGGCTCGGCGACCGGATGGCAAACCGTCCGGTCCAGCTGAGCGGCGGCCAGTGCCAGCGCGTGGCGATCGGCCGGGCGCTCGTGAACAACCCGCGCATCATCTTCGGCGACGAGCCGACGGGAAACCTCGATTCCGCCACCGGCGAAATGATCCTGGGGATGTTCCGGGACATGAACGCCACCGGCAAAACGATCGTGCTGGTCACCCACGACCCCGACATTGCGGCCGTCTCGCGGAGGGTCATAGAAATCCGCGACGGAAAAATCCGGAGGGAATACAGCCCGTGAGCATCCTGATCGCCTTTCGGATCGGGCTGCGCGAAATCGCGGACCACAAGTTCCGCAGCTTCCTCTCCATGCTCGGCATCGTTCTCGGTGTGAGCAGTCTGATCTCGACGATGGCCCTGACGACCGGCATCGAGCGGGGCACCCGGGCGTTCATGCAGCAGGTGGGAGGCCTCGAATACGTGAGCGTGGTCACCAAGGAGATCTCGAACGAGAAATTCGAGTTCTGGAATCTCTCTCCCGGCCGCACCCTGCGCGACGCACAGGCGATCATCTCCTCCGCCCCGCTCATCTCCCATGTTTCTCCCGAGCTGTCCTACGGGGGAGTGGTCGCCTCGGGATCGCACTCTGACCGGCAGCAGATCCGGGGGGTGTTTCCCGACCACTTCGTCGTGGCCCGGCACGAGCTTTTGGCCGGACGTTTTCTCACCGAGCTCGACGTCGAGAGGGGCCTTCACAGCGTGGTCATCGGCGACGAAATCGCGCGCTCCCTCTGGCCGGAATGCGATCCCGCCGCCACCGTGGGAAAAACCCTTCTCATTGACAACCAGCCCTTCGAAGTGGTCGGCGTTCTCCCGAAATATGAGCGGGACGAGGACAAGCGTCGCAGAGCCAAGGGTGGCAGCGGAATGGCCATCAGCCGCTCCGGCCGCAGGTATGATCCCTTCCACCATAAAAACGAAGCGATCCTCATCCCCTACTCCACGATGTTCTTCGACTTCCGCTCGGGGGTGTTTCCGATGGACTCGCTGGAATCGGTCCGTTTGGACTCCCTGACGCTGAGGGTCGGGGATCTGAACCATTTCCGCTCCGCGCTGGACCAGGTGCGCGCAGCGCTTGAAGTCACGCACCGCGGGGTGGACGATTTCGATCTGGAGACGCGCGAGGAATGGTTCGACCGCATGGAATCGAGCATCCGCGCGACGAAACTCAGCGGCGGACTCATCGCGACGATCAGCCTCGTGGTCGGAGGCATCGGGATCATGAACATCATGCTCGCCAGCATCTCCGAGAGGGTCCGCGAAATCGGCATCCGCCTCGCCGTCGGGGCCCGCGGACGCGATATTTTTGTCCAGATCCTCGTCGAGAGCATCAGCATCGCCTTCATCGGCGGGCTCCTCGGAGTCGGTGCCTCGGTCGGGCTCATCGAGATCCTCAAGCTCATTTCGCCCACCGAAAATGTCCCCGTGATGACAGCCGGAGGCATCGTATTCAGCGTCGCCTTCGCGGTGATCGCAGGCTTTTTATCCGGCATCTACCCGGCCCTGCGCGCATCCAGGCTCAACCCGATCAACGCCCTCCGCTACGAGTAGGAAGGTTCAAGGCTCACGTCTTCTTCTCGAGCTTGGCAATCCGCTCATCCTCTTGCGCAAGAGCGGCCCGGCGTTGATCGATTGACAGCCGTATCCCGGCCACAACCAATATCCCGGCCAGCACAACCCAAGCCCACACCGGCACGGAAAAGCGCTGACTCGGAGCGGTGGCAATCTGAAAAGGCGGCGAAGGGGTGCCGGGAATCCCCATGGAATCCACCCCGATGATGCGGATCGTCCATCGGGAGTTTTCCGGCAAAGACTTCCACCGGGCGGATGCTTGACTACCGGCAATGTGACTTTTCGCTTCCGGCCAATCGATCCATTCCACCACAACCTGGCGGTCATCGGGCGCAGAAATCTTTCTCCGCTGGATTATGTATTTGGACGTCTCGGGAGAAGTGACATCCCAGTTGATTTCGACCTCGTGGGGGAAACTTGAAACAAGCCTGGCAATTTTTACCGGAGGAACTTTCCCGGCCGGAGGCAGGTTCGAAAGAGTTGGCGTTTCGGGCAGTTTCAAAAAGTTTTCAACCGGCAGCGAGGCCGCCGCGCCATCACGCAGTGATGCTTTGTAGTCGAGATGCACGGCATCGGAAGAGGGAAAGCCAAGGTTAATCCGGCCTTGATGGATGCCCGGCTTAAAACTCGACAGGCGGATTTCAAAAGCAAGCTCCTCACCCGCACCAAGGACAATCTTTCCTGGGTCCGGCAGGATTTGAATTTCGTCCGGGGCGGAAACATGCAGCGGCGCATCTGACTCACCGATGTTCTTCAAAACAAAACTTCCCTTGATTTCCTCACAATTCCGTCCCTCTCCGAGGTCCAGCCCGGATTCCGGAACGATGGTCAATTTCGCGGGTTGGGGATAGACGGTAAGGGGAATCTGCGTGGTGAAATTTCCGCTCCGGATATTCACGAATCCTTCAAAGGCTTTTTTGAGGGACCCGACAACTGCGGCTTTTATCGAAACCGTCGCACCGGCCGAAATCCGGATCTCACTGTCTGCCTTGATAAAATCCGGCCACCCGACAGCCAGCACTTTTTCCTCGGGAGTTTGATTGCTCAGAGCAAACTCGGCGGCTCCATTCGCCCGTTGCTCGGGAGAAAAAATCCAGCCGCCTTTCGGCCACGAGAACGGCGCAACTCCCTGCCCGCTCAACTCGATGGACTTCCCCTGCCCGGAGCCAAGGCGAAGCCGGTCGCTGAAGGAACGCTCATCGGACGGGCAAAAGACAAGCCGCACGGTGGCTTCGGAGCCTGCCGACAAGGAGAATTTGGAACTCCCCCTCACCGTCCACGGGGGATTGACTTCGAGCCGCCCCGTCGCCTTTCCTCCTCCGGAGTTCCTCAAGACCACCTCGCGCTCAACGCTGTCTCCCAAAAAGACGCTCCCGAAATCAAGCCCGGAGGGATGCTCCAATACCGGGGGCTCCTCCAGCACCCGCACCCAGACAGTAGCAGGGGCCGAAACCGGCGAATCGAAAGATTTTGCTGCGAAAGTAAAAACGTCATCCAATGGCCCGGCAGAGACATCCGGGAAATAGGTGACCATGGCCGTATTTTTTCCGGTTCTCGTCAACTCGCCCAGCTTCCCATGGCGCGGAGCCTTGCGAATCATGAATGTCAGCGGCTCGAACACCCGGCCACCAACCTGCAAAACGATCTCCTGGGGCTGGTTGAGATAGGCGGTCGCCATGCCGGCTTTGGCAAAGGGAGGAGGAGTAGCGATCGGCTCCGGCTTTTTTGCCGAGGCTGCGTCACTTGCCCACAATGACAGGACGCACGCCACAAAAATTCCTCTCCTCCAGTGATTCATCAGATTTTCACCATTCAATCACAGAATCAAAAACGAATGCAGGAAAAATTCTTTTCTCAGGGATCCCATGCCCTCCTGAGAATGGCCGCACTGTAGCCACAGCGCTCGGCCACCTTACCGCTTGCTGCGCCTCGACAATCTACCGCAGGACAGCCCGAGCGGGCGAGCCTGCGAGTCAAAGCGAGGCGACTACAACAATCTGTCCGAGCGATGACTTGAGTTCTTGTTCCTATATCCGATCGCTGTTCGTCCCATATTATACCCTGCCGCGCGGCGTGGCCGTTGGGCGCGGCGGAGCAGTTGGGCGCGGCGTGGCGCTTCCTCGTGGCGTGGCACTTGCTCGCGGCGTGGCAGTTGGTCCCGGCGTGGCAGTTGGTCCCGGTGTGGCCGTTGGTCGCGGCGTGGCAGTTGGCCGCGGCGTGGCAGTTGGCCGCGGGGTGGGGGTCGGGGTGGGGGTCGGGGTGGGGGTTGATGTGGGCCAATTGATTCCCCAACGATTTCCACTGCTGGAGGAATTGTCTGCGGACAGTCCGGTGCTGACAGTTTGGGGTGCAAAAGTGTAACCTGCCTTGAACCCGCTGATCGTAAACTGCGTAGAGGATGGAATTTTTGCGAAGGCGTAGATTCCCTGGTCATTTGTCGTAGTCGACTTTGACCCGCCGGAGTAGGAGGCGGTCATTTTCACTCCGGGAATCGCGGTCCCGCCGCTGTCCGTAATACGCCCGCTGATGATCTCGCCTGTCCCGGTCGGCCAGACATTGTAAACGCAGTCGTCAATGGAATCGAACTTATAGCCTGTACCGATATTTGGCAGATTATACCAAGCGGTTTGGCTCCCCGACCAGCCGAGATTCAAGTGGTGGTAAAGCGTCGATACATTATAGCCGTATCCATCGCAGACAACTTCATGGGCGCTTGTTTTACCTGAGATGCTTAACATTACAGGACAGTTGGCATCCAGATTCGGATTCACCATGCCACACAACTCAGTCCCAATTGCAGGGTAAAGTCCATAGACGGCATTGGTATATTGAAAAGTAGTAACGAAGGCAGCTTTAGCATTCCGTGTGTATGCTCCGCTCTCGCCTGCAGCATACATCATATGGACAGCAACGCCGGCATCAGCGCACAACGCGCCGATGGCCTGCCGTTGCTCGATCGTGGATGAACCGTCAGGGGACAAAACCATGAGGCTCCAAGGATACGCCCCCCCCAAACCATCTCCTCCGCGCAGAGTCCTATTTTGGGTGACCCCTGATACGGAAATTTGGAAGGAGGATGTACCAACATCGGCGGTGGGGTATTGCCAGAATCTCATGAGTTGGGCCATGGCGGTTGCGACACATCCGCAAACATAGTTCGAGGAGGACCCGGAGGCATACGGCGGCGTGTAGTAGTTGTAGCAGGCATTTCCTCCGGACGAGTCGTCAACCGTGGACTGGCTCCATGTGGTCTCTGTCAACGGGGCAACCCGCACATCCGAAACACTCGGCAACGCGGCTGCTATCGTCCCCGGGGCTGCCTGGGCGAGCCCTTCGAGTTGATTCCACTTCTGTTTGGCTGACAAAGACGCTTTTCCCGCGCCACCGGAAAACCAGCTATTCAGGTTTGCGAAACGTTCGCGCAGGTCGCTGTTGACAAGCGCACTCAGGGGATTCGCGGGCGACGGATCGAACCATCCGGTGCCAGCGAATCCTATAATCGGCTCGATTTGATCGTCCGCCGGAACGATGACGAAGCCTTGGGGGGCCAAGTAAACCACATAGTAGAGCGGAGCCCCTTGGTCATCATTAAATGTATCCACCTTTTTGATCTCCTGTCCCATTGCCGTTTTGAGAGGGGAAGCGTCAGCCCTCAGCCACCCCCTCACGGCGGCCTCAGCCTGCTTGGCATTCACGGGAGCACCCAAAGCTGCCCCGAGACACATCAGGAAAAGGGCAGAAATGCCGAGGGCCTTCAGCCAAAAGGCACTTTTCCCTGCCGCAGCACACCAAATGGGCTTCAAAGTTGTCAGCTTGATGGAATGAACCGCTCGAAAGTGTTCCTTAATTCCAGACGGGCTTTGTGTATTCATGGTGGGAAGATATATGTAAAAATTCGCTCGCTTTAATGCCCTTGCGGCCATGCCAAAACATGGCAAGCTTGAACGAGGAGCCTGATTCTGACAACAAAAACTCCTGCCAATTTTTTGGTTCATCTCCGAAAATTGCAAACAAGAACAGGCTCCCTACCCAGCGATTCCGACGCAAAGAAATCTTCCGGGCTCTTTGAGTCTCAGTGTGAGGTCAAGCGGACGTTTGGAAAGGGGTCTTTTCACATTCGAAATTGCTGTCATGTAGCTGGCGTGTTTATGCTGGGGCATGGGCCGAGCATCAAGTCGAAGTGAGAGAGGTTGTGGATCTGGCCGGCCCTCCCCGGGAGTTCCTGCGTGCGTTGGCAGCCGGTTTCTCACAAAAACCCGCAGGAATAGCGATGCCCGGGAAGGATTCTTCGCTTTCACGCTGATCGAACTGCTCATCGTGGTGGTGATTTTCGGAGTTCTTGTGGTCCTTACGCTTCCGACTTTGGCAAACTCGATCGAGAAAGCCCAAGCGGCCCAAAGCACGAACAACCTTCGCCAACTCGTCACCGCCAATCTCTCCTACGCAGCGGATAACGGAGTCTATTGCCCTGCGTCCGATGCTTCGCTGGACAAGCTCTGGTGCGGGGCGTGGCCCTCCGCAGATGGGATATTTGATCCGACTCGGGGTTACCTCTCCGATTATCTTGGCAAGTCCCGCCGCGTCATGTCCTGCCCGCTGTTCAAAGACATGATCAAAGGGAGCACGATCTTTGAGGACGGCACCGGAGGATATGGATACAATGCCTCCCATGTGGGGGGGATTCCCGCTGGCGGCTACAATGCCGACGGCTCCAGAGTCTCCGCCCGCGTCACGGAAATCTGGAGAGCGAATACCGTCATGTTCACCACCGCCGCCAAGGCGGACGGCAGCGATCTGCAAGAGTGGCCGTTTTGCGAGCCTCCCTATTGGGATTTAGGCGACGGTTTCTTGCAGATGCGCCCCTCTCCCACAGTCCACTTCCGATTCAACAGCAAAGCTTTGGTCGGTTGGTGCGACGGACGGGTGACCGCCGAAGCCTGCGACCCGCGCGAAGTGGGATACAATCCGTACGGCGGCGATCCCAAGGCACAAAAGCTTGGATGGTTCGGTCCCGACGAGGAAGACGGTTTCTGGAACCCAAAACGCACCGGACCGTAGCAAGGCATCCCCCGGGGAACATTTTCCCTATTTGGCGTTCAGCGATTCCGAAGCATGGAAATTTAATCTCCGGTCACTTTTTACCTAGCAAATCATCAAGCGGTCGAATGGAACCGTCTGGAAAGCAAACATTTGGTCCATGGCCGTGCAGTCCGACGATTTCGACAAGCCAAGGCTGCTTCGCGAACTTGAAGGGATCCGAAGGAAGGGGGCCGAACATTCCCGGACTGTAGTGAATCTTCCAGCGGTCTTTTTCCGGAATGGACAATTGAGCCCGCTTGATCGTGGAGCACTGCCAAATTTCCTCGGTAGCTCCATAGGGCTTCAATTGGGCGATCCACCAGTCCGCGTCAATGTCAGCGCTGTCGGATTCCGGTTCCTGCGGCCAGTGGCCAACATCCTGCACATATGTCGCCAAGGAAGCATGGAGGGATCTCATGTGCGCAAGGCAACTGGCACCTTCCGCCCGTGCAATCAAAGGTTGCCAAGCCGAAATTCCCAATGCCGCCAGAACGGCAACAACGGCGACCACAGCCAGAACCTCGATCAGCGTGAACGCCCGCGCGACGTCAAACAGAAATCTGACACGCATCGGTAGCCGGAACAAAAGAATTTATTCTTCGAGAGTTGTCGACGTTCTCTGACCTGAAATTTTGAAGCCGCGGAGTTCGGAAACCCAAGGAACATCGGTTTGGGCCACTGGAGCAACGGCCACTGCTTGGGTGAAAAGCTGAAGACTGCCATTGCCCTTGAAGAAATAGTTGGCCGAGCTGGTGTTGATTTTGGCATTGAAGAAACCGCCGGGCACTTCATAGCCGAAATAGAACGGGCTGATGCTGACCCCACCGTTGACGGTTCCGGTTTCAAGAATACCCGCAATCTTGGAACTCATCATTGCGACATCGTCCGTCCCCGTGACAAGCATACCGTCGACAAAAAACACGTAGATGCTGGGATTGGCGACACTAGCAACCGGGTTGCCATTGCTGTTGTAGTTGAACCTCAGGACGCCTGATAGATATTGGCCACGGACGGTTGCCTGGTATGTCCCCACGGCACCGGTTTCTGTGGATTTGCTGAGCGAAGTGGGTCCGCCGAACGATCCCGCGTGAACGGACGCGACGGTGAAGAGGGTAAGGAGGGAGGCAATATATCGCTTCATGGTTCGATAGTTCTAGAGACCCGCTGTCAAATTGACAAGAAAAAAGTGTGGGATTGCGTGCCTTTGGCATGAATGAGAAATTTGAAATGGGCAATGGGGAATTGGAAGAAATCCCGCGCGAAGCGCGGCATTTGGGCGCTGTGCGCCCCACTTCCGCCTTCATACTTCCGCCTTCATACTTTGCTTCCGCGGCTTGGCTTCAACAGCAGATTTTTTTTGCGATATCGCGAAAAACGCCTGCGGCGGCCGAGGACGGATGGGAGGCGACCGCCGGACGCCCGATGTCTCCGGCCTGGCGGACGAGGGGCTCGATCGGGACTTCACCAAGGAGGGGAACCTGAAGGCGCTCGGCCTCCCGGGAGCCCCCTCCTGTGCCGAAGATGTCGTAGCGTTTGCCATCCCCCGGGCAGAGGAAATAGCTCATGTTCTCCACGATCCCGAGAACGGGGACGTTGGTTTTCGCGAACATGGCGACCGCCTTGCGGGCGTCGATGAGGGCGACCTCCTGGGGGGTCGTGACGATCACCGCCCCGCTGAGGGCGACGGTCTGGACGATGGTCAACTGGATGTCACCGGTGCCCGGCGGAAGATCGAGGATCAGATAATCGAGCTTCCCCCAGGCGACCTGCCGCAGGAACTGCTGGGTGTATCGCGTCACCATCGGCCCGCGCAGGATGGCGGGAGATCCGTCGTCGAGGAGAAAACCCATCGACATGAGAGCCACTCCATACCGTTCGACCGGAATGATCCGGTTTTCCTCGTCCGCCGTGGGGCGTTCATTCCCGCCGAACATCAGCGCAATGCTGGGTCCGTAGATGTCGCAATCGCAGAGTCCCGTGCGGTAGCCGTCCTTCGCCAGGGAGAGGGCCAGATTCGCGGCGACCGTGGACTTCCCCACCCCGCCCTTGCCGCTTGCCACGGCGATGATATGGCGGACGCCTTCAATTTTCGCCGGGCCGATGTCGCCCGCGGGAGCGGCGGGCGCCTGGACGTCCACTTTGACATTCACGCTGGCGACCCCCGGAACCGCCTGGACAACGCGAAGGGACTCGTCGCGGATCTGCTCCGCGACCTTCGGCTCGCCGGTGGTGACGACAAGCTGGATGTGGACGTCCGCCCCGTCGATCCGGATGTCCCGGACCAAACCGAAGGAAACAATGTCCCGTGAAAACCCCGGATATTTGACCACGCGAAGCGAATCGCGCACATGCTCTTCATTCAATGCTGCCATGCGCACTGCATTACCACGACCCCGGAGATCGGCAAGCCCCGAGGAAGCAAAGTGCGAAGGATGAAGGCGGAAGTGGGGCCGAGTGCCGCGCGGGATGCTTTTCTTTCCGGTCTCCGCTTTCCGACTTCCGCATTCCTTTTTCGTCAGAATGCCTTCCTGAGGTGGCTGGGGAGGATGCCGAGCTGCTCGCGGTATTTCGCCACCGTGCGGCGCGCGACGGCGAGCCCCTGCTCTCCGAGGAGGCGGACGATATCCTGATCGCTGTGCGGGTGGCGCGGGTTTTCGTCCTTCACCAGGGCGACGATGGCCTGGCGGACGCTCTCATTGCTGACCGCCTCCCCCTCGCTGTTCGTGTAGCCGTGGGTGAAGAAATACTTGATTTCAAAAATCCCCTGTGGGGTCGCGATGTATTTCCCCGAGGCGGCGCGGCTCACCGTCGTCTCATGGACCCCCACCGCGTCGGCGACCTGGCTCATCGTCATCGGCCGGAGGTGCGAGGGTCCGTTGTCGAGAAATTCGCGCTGCCTCAGCGCAATTTCGCGACCGATGTTCAGGAGCGTCTGCTGCCGCTGCTGGATGCTGCGGATGAAAAAGTTGCCGCCCTTGATTTTGTCGCGGAGGTAGTCGCGGACATCCCGCGGGGATCCGGACAACATGTCCTTGTAGGAGTCCGCAATGCGCAGGGAGGGAATCCCGTCCCCGCTCAGACCGACCGTGTAGTCGTCCCCGTCGCGTTCGATCACGATCTCCGGAATGATGATCTGCTCGGGCTCGGAAGAAAAAGCGCGCCCCGGCCGCGGGTCGAGCCGCGCAATCTCGCCGGCCGCACGCTGGACATCGGACACCGGAATGTCGAGCGCCCGGGCAATTTCAGCGAGCCTTTTACGCCCCAGCTCCTCGAGGTGGTGACGCGCGATCCGGGCCTCGGTCGAATACTGGCGCCCCTGACGCTTGAGCTGGAGAAACAGGCACTCGGAGAGGTTTCTGGCCGCGATCCCCGGCGGATCGAGTTCCTGCACCTTTTCCAGCACTCGCTCAGCTTCGAGCGCATCCGTCCCCGCCGCATACGCCACATCCTCGACATCGGCGCGAAAGTATCCCTGCCCGTCGAGATTTCCGATGATCTCCCCGGCCAGCCGGGCCTCCGACGCCGGCCAGGCCGCCACCTGCGAAAGAAGGTGCTCCTGAAGACTGGGAGGACGAACCTGCGAATCAAAAAAATGCTGACGCTTCTCATCCGACTGGCGGGTCCACGGCTCGGCGACCGCCCTCTGCGCGTAATATTCGTTCCACTGGTCCTCGATCCCGCTCCGTTCCTTCTCCCGCGCGGCGTCGGGCGTCTCCGGCTGCACCTCCTCAAGAGCAGGGTTCTCCCTCAGCTCCGTATCGACCATCTGGCGCAACTCGGCCAGGGGAGCCTGGAGGATATTCAGGCTCTGCTGCATCTGGGGCGACAAGGTCTGCTGCAATGCCAGCCCGGCAATCTGTTCCATTCCCGCCATTCCCGTCAAAATTCGGGCATGGATCGTGCTTCTGCAAGCAATAATCGCGCCAATATTGGGAAGTCGGATTTCGGAATACAGAAGTCGGAAGTGAAGAAATCCCGCGTGGAGTGCGGCACTCGGGCGCTGTGCGCCCCGCTTCCGCCTTCCGCCTTCCGCCTTCCGCCTTCCGCCTTCCTCGGGAGATATCCCTTTTGTTTTTTCGCGAACCGGTTTTAACTCCCGCCCCATGACCGAGCCGGAGGCATACATCGCGCTGAACATGATCCGCCAGGTGGGTCCTGTGCGGGTGAGGCGGCTTCTGGAGGCTTTCGGCTCCCCGGTGCGCATCTTGAAAGCCTCTGTTTCCGAGCTCCGGAAAGTCGAGGGAGTCGGGCCGGACGTCGCAGAGTCGCTGCAAAGGTGGGAGGATCAGGTCGATCTGGCGGACGAGATGCGCCGGGTGAAGGAATTCGGTGCGAGGGTGGTGACGATGGGGTGCGCGGATTACCCGGCGCTGCTGCGGGAGATCTATGATCCGCCGATCGTGCTCTACGTATGGGGAGATCTTCAAGACCGCGACCGTCACGCGATCGGAGTCGTGGGCACAAGAAAACCAAGCCACTACGGCGCCGAGTGCGCCAAGAAGTTCTCCTACCAGCTCGCCTATGCGGGAGTGACCGTGGTGAGCGGGCTCGCGCGCGGGGTTGACACCGCGGCGCATCAGGGCGCGCTCGCCGCAAAGGGCCGGACGATCGCGGTCATCGGCAGCGGGTTTCTCTCGCTGTATCCTCCGGAAAACCTCGCCCTTGCGGAAAAAATCGCCGGCTCCGGCGCGGTGGTCAGCGAGTTTTCGATGACGGTCAAAGCCGACCGCCAGACATTTCCGATGCGGAACCGGATCATCAGCGGTTGCTCGTTCGGCCTGCTGGTTGTCGAGGCGGGAGGCCGGAGCGGAGCACTCATCAGCGCCAGCCAGGCCGGCGAGCAGGGACGTTCGATCTATGCGGTTCCCGGCCGGATCGACCAGCCGAACGCCATCGGTTCGAACCGGCTCATCCAGCAGGGGGCAAAGCTGGTGACCGGCGCGGCGGACATCCTGGACGACATGGGCATGCTTTTTGCCGAGGCCCCGGCCCTCACCCCTGCCGCTGCGCCGGACCTCGGGGGAAATGAGGCCGCTGTTTACCGGGCCATCGGCGATGCCGAGACGCCCGCGGACGAGATTACCGCGAGAAGCGGGTTGCCAAGCCACATTGTGTCTTCTACGTTGCTCGCCCTCGAAATGAAGAAGCTGGTCCGCCAATGCCCCGGGAGCCGGTTTGTAAAACTCCGCTGATTCTTCCCATGTCCAAATCCCTTGTTATCGCAGAAAAGCCCAGCGTGGCCGCCGACCTTGCCCGGGTGCTCGGAAAGCTCCCGAAAAAAGACGACTACTTTGAAAACGAGGAATACGTCGTCACCTCGGCGGTCGGCCACCTCGTCGAGCTCTGCCTGCCGAACGAGATGGACAAGAAGCGCGGGAAGTGGAGCTTCGCGAACCTCCCGATCGTCCCTGACCACTTCGAGCTCAAGCCGATCGAGAAGACCCAGTCCCGGTTCAACCTGATCAAACGCCTCCTCAAGCGCGCAGACATCACCGAGGTCATCAACGCCTGCGACGCCGGCCGCGAGGGAGAGCTGATTTTCCACTATCTCATCAAGCTGTCCGGGACAAAGAAGCCGACCCGGCGGCTCTGGCTTCAAAGCATGACGCCGGAGGCAATCCGCGAGGGATTCGCGACCCTGCGGGATGGCCAGGAAATGGTCCCGCTCTCGGAGGCGGCGGTCTGCCGCAGCGAAAGCGACTGGCTCGTCGGGATCAACGGCACCCGCGCGATGACCGCATTCAATTCCAAGGGCGGAGGGTTCCAGCTCACCCCGGTCGGGCGCGTGCAGACCCCGACGCTCGCGATCCTTGCCGAGCGCGAAGAAAAGATCCGAGCGTTCCAGCCGCGGCCGTATTTCGAGGTGCATGCCGACTTCGGCGTCCAGGCCGGGAGCTACCACGGACGCTGGTTCACCGAGGGATTCAGGAAAAACGGCGATGAGGATGCAAAAGCCGAACGGATCTGGGACAGGCAGACGGCCGAGGAAATCGTGGCGAAATGCGCAGGCAAGCCGGGCGTCGTCGTCGAGGAGAAGAAGCCGGCCACGCAGATCGCCCCGCAGCTTTACGACCTGACAACCCTCCAGCGGGAAGCGAACTCCCGGTTCGGACTCAGCGCAAAGCGCACGCTCCAGCTTGCCCAGGCGCTCTACGAGCGGCACAAGGTCCTCACTTATCCGAGAACCGACTCGCGTTATCTTCCGGAGGACAACCTCGCCAACGTCAAGGCCGCCATGACGAAGCTGGAAGCGCCGGATCTCGCGGAGCATGCCCGCAAGGCGCTCTCGCAAGGCTGGGTGCGCCCGAACAAGCGGATCTTCAACAACGCCAAAGTCACCGACCACCACGCCATCATCCCGACCGGCGTCTCGCCGAAATCGCTGGATGATTTCGAGATGAAAATCTACGACATGGTCGCCCGGAGGTTTGTGGCCGCCTTTTATCCCGCCGCCCAGTTCGAGGTGACGACACGGGTCACGCGCGTCGAGGGGGAGGCATTCAAAACGGACGGGAAAATCATCACCGATCCCGGCTGGATGGCGGTCTATGGAAAACAGGCGGCTGGCGGCGACGAGGAGCAGGGCGTCTGCGCCATCTTTCCCGGCGAAACCGCCCTCACCGAAGCGATCGAGATCCGCGACAACGAAACGAAGCCGCCGCCGCGCTACACGGAGGCCACGCTCCTCTCCGCTATGGAGGGCGCCGGCAAGCTGGTCGATGACGAGGAGCTCCGCGAGGCGATGAGCCTGCGCGGGCTCGGCACCCCGGCCACACGCGCCCAGATCATCGAGGGACTCATTCTCGACGGCTACCTGATCCGCCAGGGCCGCGAGATCATCACCACGTCAAAAGGTCTCGCCCTCATCACCCTGCTCCGCGGGCTCGGCGTCCAGGCGCTCACCTCGCCGGAGATGACCGGCGAGTGGGAGCACAAGCTCAAGCGCATGGAACGCGGCGAGATGCCGCGGCCGCAATTTATGGACGAAATCCGGGCATTCACAAACGACATCGTGGACAAGGCGAAAAATTTCACCGGCGACACGATCGGGGGGAATTTCGAACCGCTCGATGTCATCTGTCCGAAGTGCGGGCACACCGGCTTTGTCGAGTCGTTCAAGGCATTCGAGTGCGGAGCGAAATGCGGCGCGATCGTCTGGAAGAACATGGCCGGACGCCAGTTCGAGCGCGACGAGGTCCGGGCGCTTCTCGTGACCGGCCGCACGCCGGAACTCGAAGGGTTCCGCAGCAAGCTCGGGCGGCCGTTCAAGGCGGTCGTCAAGCTCGACGCGGGCACGGAATTCAAACAGGGCTTCGACTTCGGAGACTCCGACGATCCCGCCCACAAACCCGACTTTTCCACCCTTCCCGTGCTGGGCAAATGCCCGTGCTGCGAAACCGGCACCGTCCACGACACCGGCTCAGCCTGGCAGTGCAGCGCCACCCCCGCCTGCAAATTTCGCATGGGCAAATCACTCTGCCAGAGAGAAATCCCCCGCGACCAGGTCGAGAAGCTCATCGAGACGGGAAAAACCGGCCTCATCCAGCGGTTCATCTCGAAAAAAGGCCGGCCGTTCTCCGCATTCCTCACGCTCGACAAAAAGTCCTGCAAAGTCGGCTTTGAGTTCGAGGAGCGCAAGCCCGCTGCCAAGAAGACCACGCGCACCAAACCGGCCTCCAAGGCAGCCTGACCATGCCCTGCGACACGCTTGACAAAATGTCTTTCTTGGAATAGACATTCAAGGCATGCAAGCATCCGTGGTCGATATGAGGTATAAAACCAAGGCCATCTTGGAATGTCTCAGGAGGCGGCAAAAAGTCGAGCTCACCTGCCGTGGGAAAATTGAGGGGATCATTGTTCCTGTCGCGGGAGATTTGGATCGCCCCCCCATGGCCGACCACCCGGCTGTGGGAATGTGGCAAGATCAGCAAGAACCGGTGTCAGAAATGGTAAAGCGACTGCGAAAGCCAAGGATTCATGCTGGTTGACACGGATGTATTGATCTGGTGCTTGAGGGGGAATCTCAAGGCGGTTGCGGCCATGGAAGGTCTTCCCAGGAGAAAGATATCCGTCATCACGCGGATGGAACTCATGCAAGGGTGTCGGGACAAAAGGGAGCATCACCTTCTGAGAAGGTTTTTGACCGACCATGAGATTATGGTCATCGAACTCTCTGCGGAAATCGGCTACCGGGCGGATGCTTGGATGGAAGAAAACCACCTTTCCAACGGTGCCTGTGTTGCCGATTGCCTCATAGCAGCCACCGCATCTGTTTTTGGCATGCCCCTGCTCACCGGCAACGTCAGGCATTTTCGCAGCTTCCCCACGCTGGAGGTCGCCAAATTTACCCCCTGAACCCGGAAGCCGCGCCCTCCAGCACCCGCAGAGTTTCCCGGGCATTCCGCTCGATGGAAAATTCCCCGGCGCGCGCAAGGCGTGCGTTCCGGGTGGCTTCGCGGATTTCCGCCGCGCGCCATTTTTCGATTTCGGCGGCAAGCGCGCCGGCGTCCCCCTCCGGAACGATTCCCCCGTGAATCCCGGGCTCGATGATTTCCGAAAATCCGTTTGCCGGTGTCGTGATAACCGGCAACCCGGCGGCAAGCGCCTCCAGACAGGCGTTGGAAAACGGGTCATACCAGGTCGGGAGCACGAAGACATCGGCGGCGCCAAAGAGCATTCCCAATTCGCCCGTCGGACCGGTGAACCTCACGCGTCCGGAACGGAAGGCGTCGACCGGTCCGCGGCCCGCGACAATAAGGACCGCATCATCGAGCGCCTCCACAGCCCGGATGGCCGTGCGGAGCCCCTTGCGTTCCCAGCCGGAACCGACAAAAAGCAAACAGAGCTGCCGCTCATTGAGGCCAAATTCCGCCCGGACCTGCATGCGGTCCGCAGGAGCCGCGGGAGTTGAGAGTCCGTTGTAGACCACGTGAATTCTTTCGGCAGGAAACCCGGAGCAGGAAAGAATCTCGTCCCGCACAAGCCGGGAATTGGCGATGATCGCCTGCGTATTGGCCGGATCGAAAATCCGTTCCTCCAACCGAAGAAGCTGCCCGTGCTTCGGATTCAACCAGCGGGTGGCACGCCTCCAAAACGGCTCGAAACCTGCGCGCCGCTTCAGCCACGCCGAATGAACCCCGTCCCCGGCCCGGAACACCTCGCAGCCCGGGACACGCTCCAGGCTGAGATGGATGTCACAGCCGGTCCGGGCCGATGCGAATGCCGACGCAAAATCTTCCGGCGAGTCTCCCTCAAGGCGGATAATGCCGCGGTGGGCCCAGCGCGACTCCGGCCATTCGGACGTCGTGATCAGAACCGGCTCGTGGCCGAGGGCGGCCAGTGCGGAAGCCAGGCGGATGAGATACGCCTCGGCACCGCCGGTCGAGGAGTGCCCGCGACGGACGAGGCCGACTTTCATCAGGAATGCGATTCCCGCTCCGCTTTCGGAGGGCGGCCAAGGAGTTCCCACATGGCCTCGTGCGGTGCCTTCTTCTCGTAGAGCACCGCATGGATCTGGGCCGTGATCGGAGCCTCGACGCCGAGCCGCTGGGCACACTGCCACGCGCTCAATGCCGTGGGAATCCCCTCGGCAACCATCTGCATCGAAGCCTGGATCTCTTCAGGAGAGTCCCCCCGGCCGAGGCGCTCACCCACCTTGCGGTTCCGACTGTGACGGCTGAAGCACGTCACCATGAGGTCCCCCACCCCGCTGAGCCCGAAGAACGTGTCGCGCCGGCCGCCGAGGGCAACCCCGAGACGCATCATCTCGGCCAGCGACCTTGTGACCAATGCCGCCTTCGCATTGTCGCCCATGTTGAATCCGTCGGACGCACCCGCAGCGATCGCAAAAATATTTTTAAGCGACCCGCCCAGTTGGATGCCCGTGACATCGTCGCTCGTGTAGACGCGGAAGCTCGGCAGGGAAAAAACCTTCTGCAGCGGCTCCAGCAGATCGGCATGCCGGGACCCGATCACGCCCGCGGCCGGAACCTTCTGCGCCACTTCCTCGGCATGGTTGGGGCCGGAGAGCACGGCGATTCTGGACAGGGGAATGACCTCCCCGATCACGTCGCCCATCAACTTTCCGCTGTCGTGTTCGATCCCTTTCGTGCAGGACACCACGACCTGCCCCTCCTTGGGACCGAGTGCGGCGATGCGGGTGGAAACCTCCCTCACCGCCTTCGATGGCGTGACAAAAAGCATGAGACTGGCATCCAGCGTCTCGGCAAGATCTCCGGTCGCGTAGACATTCGGAGGCAGTCGCACGCCCGGGAGATAGGCGGTATTCGTGCGCTTGGAGACAAGCTCCTCGACGACCTGCGGGTCGTGCCCCCACAGCAGAACCTGTCCGCGGTGCTCCGCAAGAAGAACCGCAAGAGCCGTGCCCCAGCCTCCCGCGCCAATGATGCTGATTTTTTTGAACATGAAATTTCAGGAGCGGGGTTTCCGCTCAAAACGTTTTTCAGTGCCTGCAAGCAGACGCTTGATATTGTCCTTATGCCGCCAGATCGCAAGCGCGCTCATCAGGCCGGAAATCAAAACCAGCACGGGGTCGCATCTCCCGAGGAACCAGGAATCCGGGTTCCCGAAAAAAAGCAGGGCCAGCGCCACGCTCGGCAGGGTCACCGCGGACCCGAGGGATGCGACCGACACGAACCGCGTCGTGAAAAAAAGGGTCAGCCAGACAAAAAGGCCCGACAGAAAAACAGCGCCGGGAAAAAGCGTCAGCATGATGCCCGCGGAGGTCGCGATTCCCTTGCCCCCCTTGAACTCCAGCCACACGGGGAAGCTGTGGCCGATAATCGCAAAGAAGGCAGCCACCACGGCGACATGCACCGGCAAAGGTCCCTTCCAAACACCCGCCAGGGCATAGCCGCAAAACACCGACAGCGCCCCTTTGAAGGCATCCGCGGCAAACACCGCGTATCCCCAGTTTTTTCCCAGCACCCTGAGCGCATTGGTCGCCCCGATGTTTCCGCTCCCCGCTTTCTGGAGATCCACGCCGCACCAGCGCCCGGCGAAATATCCGCTCGGGAACGACCCGATCAGATAGGCGACGATGGCGGCGGCGAAATATGCTGTCACCCGCCAGAAATCTCCCGCGGAGGATTTCTCCTCAAGAAAAATCCTTGAACAAAATTGTCACAGCTCCTGACCGGCGGCAGGCTCACTCGATATGGACAAACGGGGGGACCGGGCAATCGAGCGCGTCGGAGATGGCGCGGAGGAATTCCACCTGCCCGTCGTTCACCTCCCCGTCATGCATGACCACCGCACCAGCCGCGGTCAATACCGTCCGCTTCACATCCGGGGCCGCCTGTGCGATTTTGTCGAGCGCCAGATCGAAGGCCTGCAGGTCGATCACGTCCGACCGCTCAAGCGGAAACGCGGACGGCTTGACCAGGAGTTCGGCAACGCCGGAGCGGAACGCCTCGTTCTTCTGCCCGGACGTTCCGGGATCCAGCGTCGCCAGTGACGACAGCAGAATGCCGACCTCGGGCAGCAGCGGCAGAAGGGTCTTGTATTGGACCCTGGTGCCGGTCGCATTCGAGAAATACATGTCGAGATGGCGGAGCAGGATTTTCTGCAGGGTATACTCAAACAGGCTGATCTCCCCGTCCGCTTCGACGAGTTGCTTCACGTTCGTGCGGAAGACCTCATATTGTTCGCGCGACATGTGGCGGAGCGTCGGGATGGAAATATCCACCAGTCCGATGCGCTGGGCGGAATTCAACTGCCCCCGCCGGGCAAAAAAGGAAAGTGTCTCACGGCGCAGCGCATCGTCCGCCTGCAGCAGGCCGAACTGCCGCGCCTGCATGGCCGGATCCTCCGAAAGGAGCAGGGAATAGACCAAGGCACAGGCCCCATGAAGTTCCCGGCTCGCCGTTTTTGAAAATTCCGGAAGCCCTGCGAGCAGGGCCGCCGCCTCGGCCACATGCGGCTGGCCGGGCAGGAGGGCCTCCGCCAGACGGCCCGCCACATGCAAACCTTTCGGCTCCTTCGGCGGCACGACTGGCGCCCTCGCCTTCGCCGCCGCGATATCAAACCCGGGAGCGATTTGCTCAATCCGCTCCTCGATCGGCGGGTGCGTGGCCAGGAGCGCAATCCACGAATCGCCGACCCCGTTGCCAAAAAACAGGTGGCTCGCCTCCTCGGCGCGAGGGCTTTCCAGCCGCGAGGAAAATTTGGCGATCTTCGCGAGCGCCCCCGCGAGGCCTTCCGGATTCCGCGTGTATTGCACCGCCGAAGCATCGGCGAGAAACTCCCTCTGACGGCTCACCGCCGCCTTGATCAGCCTGCCAAAAAACACCCCGATCCAGCCGATCAGGTAGAGAGCCAGTCCCGTCGCGAGAAAGACGAAGACCCCCGCCCCCTTGCTCCGGCCCTCCGACGAATCGTCAGACCGGGGAGCATAAACGCCCATCCGGAGGACAATCCCGCCGATCAGCGCCAGCAGGAGGATCCCGTTCAGAACTCCGATGAGGCGGATGTTCAGTTGCATGTCCCCGTGGAGGATGTGGCTGAATTCATGCGCGATCACCCCCTGCAACTCGTCCCTGTCCAACCGCTCGATGCTCCCGCGCGTCACCCCGATCGCCGCGTCGCCGGGTCCGTGGCCGGCCGCAAACGCGTTGATGGTCGAATCCTCAAGCACATAGATCTCGGGAACCGGCACCCCCGAAGCGATCGACATCTCCTCGACGACATTCACCAGCCGCTGCTCCGCGGGATCCCCGCTGTTGAAATCCACCGGCACGCCCCCCAGCATCGCCGCGACCGCACGCCCCCCTTTCGACAGCTCCAGCGTTTTCGCGATGCTCCCGATCGCCACCAGCCCCACCACCCCGGCCGAAACCACCAGAAACAAATCCGGATCCGTCAGCTCCAGCCCGAAAATCAACGCGAGGGCAATATGCAGGGTCAGGATGATCCCGGCCACCGCCAGGAGAAAGTAGCAGACAAGCCACTTCGTCTTCGTTTGAGCCCGCGCCTGCTTGTCGAAAAAATCCATCCTGCCGCAGTTTCGCCAACCGCCCCCGTGGAGTCAAAATCCAAAACGCCCGCTCCGGGCGAACGGCACACAAAAAACATTTTGAGCAACGCGTTGACACAGAATGTGCGGCTGGTATTTCTAAATGTTTCCTTTTTTTCCCTTTATGTCCAAAAAACACAAGTCAGTGAAGTCCGCAGCACCCCGCAAGGGCAAATATGTTTACACTTGGGGGGCTGGCAAGGCTGATGGAGACGGCAAAATGAAGCCACTCCTCGGCGGCAAGGGTGCCAACCTCGCAGAGATGACCCGCATCGGTCTCCCCGTGCCTCCCGGGTTCACGATCACCACGGATGTCTGCACCTACTACTACGCGAACAAGCGCACGTATCCGAAGGAAATGCAGGCCCAGGTCGAGGCCGGCGTCCGCAACATGGAAAAGATCATGGGCACGAAGTTCGGCGACTCGAAGGGATTCCCCCTGCTCGTGGCCGTCCGCTCGGGCGCCCGCGACTCGATGCCGGGCATGATGGACACGATCCTCAACCTCGGCCTCAACGACGAGACGGTCGTCGCCCTGGCGAAGGCCACGAAGAACGAGCGTTTCGCATGGGACTGCTACCGCCGCTTCGTCCAGATGTATGGGGACGTTGTTCTCGGAGTCCAGAAGCGCGAGGGCGAGGACCACGAGCCCTTCGAAACGATCATCCACGAGTTCAAGCATGAGAAATATCATGTCGACATCGTGGACAGCGACCTCACCGCTGAGGACCAGCAGGAGCTCGTCAAGCGCTTCAAGGCCCTCGTAAAGGAGCGCACGGGCAAGAGCTTCCCTGCGAATCCATGGGACCAGCTCAAGGGCGCTGTCGGGGCCGTCTTCGGCTCCTGGATGAACGACCGCGCAATCGTTTATCGCCGCAAATACAATATCCCGGCCGAATGGGGCACGGCGGTCAACGTCCAGGCGATGGTCTTCGGCAACACCGGCGTCAAGTCCGGCTCCGGAGTCGCATTCACCCGCAACCCCGCGAACGGAAACAAGGAATTCTACGGTGAGTTCCTCATCAACGCCCAGGGCGAGGACGTCGTCGCCGGCGTCCGCACCCCCGAGCCGGTCGCCCTCCTCAAGAGGCAGCTCCCGAAACCCTACGCCGAGCTCGAAAAAGTCCGCCTGACGCTCGAGAAGCACTTCAAGGACGTGCAGGACTTCGAGTTCACGATTCAGGAGGGCCAACTGTTCATGCTCCAGACCCGGAACGGCAAGCGCACCGCGATGGCCGCGCTCAAGTTCTCGATGGACATGGTCAAGGAAAAGCTCATCGACTGGAAAACCGCGATCCAGCGGAACCCGGCCGACCAGCTGGACCAGCTGCTCGCGCCGGTGTTCGACGCCGCCGAAATCAAGAAAGCCAAGCTCCTCGCCAGCGGCCTGCCCGCCGGCCCGGGTGCGGCTTCCGGCAAAATCTACCTGAACGCCGACCGCGCGGCAGCCGCCGAAGAAAAGGGCGAAAAAGTCCTCCTCGTTCGCACCGAAACCTCTCCGGAGGACCTGCGCGGCATGATCGCTGCCGAAGGCATCCTCACGGCCAAGGGCGGCGTCTCATCGCATGCGGCGCTTGTCGCACGCCAGATGGGCAAAGTCTGCATCTGCGGCGCCTCCGCGCTTCATATCGACTACGACAAAAAGACCGTAACCGTGGCGGGAGAAACCTTCCATGAGGGCGAGTATCTCTCGATCGACGGTACCGCCGGCACCGTTTATGGCGGCCAGATCGCGACGGCTCCTTCCGAGATCATCACCGGACTCCTGCACGGCGACAAGGCCGCGCAGAAGACCGAGAAGTTCAAGAACTTCAAGCAGCTCATGGACTGGTGCTCGAAGGTGACCCGCCTCGAGGTGCGCACGAACGCCGACAACCCGGAGCAGACCGAGAACGCGATCGCGTTCGGAGCGACCGGCATCGGGCTCACCCGCACCGAGCACATGTTCTTTGAGGGCGACCGGATCGACGCGATGCGCGAGATGATCCTGGCCGAGAAGACCTCCGAGCGCAAAGAGGCCCTTGCGAAGCTCCTCCCCTATCAGCGCGAGGACTTCACCGGCATCTTCAAGGCTCTCAACGGCTACCCGGCCACCATCCGCCTGCTCGACCCGCCGCTTCACGAATTCCTGCCGCACGACCACGGCTCGCAGAACGCCCTCGCTCAAAAGCTCGGCGTAAGCGCCGACAAGATCGCCCAGCGCGTCAAGGACCTCCACGAGTTCAACCCGATGCTCGGCCACCGCGGGTGCCGCCTCGGCGTTTCCTACCCGGAGATCACCGAGATGCAGGCCCGCGCAATCTTCGAGGCGGCGGCGGACGTCACCAAGAAGAAAATCAAGGTCAAGCCGGAGGTCATGATCCCGCTCGTCGGGTTCAAGAAGGAACTCGACCTCCAGGTCGAGATCGTCCATCGCGTTGCGAAGGAAGTCATGGCCGAGAAGAAGGTCAAGTTCGACTACCTCGTCGGCACGATGATCGAAGTCCCTCGCGGTGCCATCACCGCCGATGAGATCGCGCAGACAGCGCAGTTCTTCAGCTTCGGAACAAACGACCTCACCCAGACCGCTCTCGGCATGAGCCGCGACGACATGGGCTCGTTCCTCAACTCCTACACCGAGAACGAGGTCTTCAAGAAGAACCCGTTCGCCACCCTCGACCAGGATGGCGTCGGACAGCTGATCAAGATCGCCATCGAAAAAGGCCGCAAGACGAACCCGAAAATCAAACTCGGAATCTGCGGCGAACACGGCGGCGACCCGGACAGCGTGAAGTTCTGCCACAAGGTCGGCCTGACCTACGTGAGCTGCTCACCGTTCCGCGTGCCCGTCGCGCGCCTCGCCGCCGCCCAGGCGGCGCTCGAGCAGGCGAAGTAATTCCCTCCCGTAAAAAAGAAGCCGCCCGCGGAGAAATCCCGGGCGGCTTTTTGCTGCCCGGTGCAGGCGGCTCAGGATCCTTCCGTCAGGGCCCTCACCCGCCTGGCCAGATCGCTCGGGCTGAACGGCTTTGTAAGGAACGCTTCGACATTCAACCCTGCAGCTTCCCGGCGGATCGCCGTCTGGTCGCGCGCGGTAAGCATGATGACCTTGATGTTTCCCCCTCCCTCCATGGCCCGGATCCTGCGCAACGCCTCCACCCCGTCCATCCCCGGCATGGAATAGTCAAGAAGGACCAGATCCGCGGGCTGCACCGCAAGGACATCAAGCGCCTCGGCTCCCGACTTGAGCGCACAGGTCGTCACCGGAACCGACTTCAATGCGAATTGGAGAAGCCTGAGCATGTGCTCTTCATCGTCAACGAGGAGGACGGTCTTGTGCATGGTGGAATGTTGCGGGATGAGGGGAAGTTTCAGGATTTTCGAATTACGGCGAGCAGAGTTCGATCATCCCCCGGTGGCGCATGGCCGGAAAAGCGGTCCACCGCGTCAAGGACCCGACGCACCAGGGAATCCGATCCGCAAACCGGCTCGCGTGCGATTTCGCTGATCAGGCCGGTCGATTCATAAAATTCTCCCGACTTGTCGGAAGCCTCGGTAATCCCGTCCGTAAAAAGCACGAGGACATCGCCGACCGTAAATGCGGCATGGTGGGTCTCATATGCCACCTGCTGGATGACTCCGATCGGAAGCCCCTGGGATTTCAAAACCGATATCGAGGCGCCGGCGTGGCGGAGGATGCCGGTCGGGTGCCCGGCGCTGGCTTCGCGGATCCCGGAGCCATCCGGGGAGATCCACGCACACGCGACGGTAATGAACATTTCGAGCCGGCGCAGGTCGGTCGCCATGTTCGCATTCACCATCGTGAGAAGGCCTCCGGGATCTCCGGCCATATGCGAGAGCGCGCGGATGTTTGTGCGGAGCATGTTGGCAACCAGCGCGGCAGACACGCCCTTGCCCATCACGTCGGCACAGACGATCAGCAGAGCGCCGTCCGGCAGCGGAATGAAGTCAAAGTAATCTCCCCCCGCCTCGAGGGCGGGCCGGCACATCCCGAACACATCCAGATGCTCGGAAAACCGGAACTCCTGCGGCATGAGGGACATCTGGATCTCGGCGGCAATCTCGAGTTCCCGGAGCGCGCGCTGTTCGCTCTCCCGGCGCTGCTGGAGCTCGTTGATGGCAGCGACAATCCCAAGGTATTCACCGACCACCCTCGCCACCTGAAGCTGCGCGGCGGTAAAGAACGGCATGTCCGGCTGCGACTGGGCCAGCACGAGGACCCCGCGGCGTTCCGACTTGTAGAGAATGGGCGCGATAAACGCCGAGTGAAGGATGCCGGCAAGCGGATCGTCCCCTGCGAGCGTGTTTGTCACTGTGATTTCCTCTCCGGTCTGGAAAACTTTGCATTCGATGGAATCCAGCCCGGCGGGAAGGATCTCCGGCAGTTTTCCCAAAAGCGTGCCCACCGATCCCTCGAGTTCCAGTCCGGCGTTCCTGTGCATCCGGACGTAGGCGGCCCCGGCGCCGGTGAGCTCCCTGACACGATCTAGGGCGAGCTTCAGGAATTTGTCCACCTCGTCGGCCCCTGCGAGAAGTTCGCCGAGCCCGATCAGGGCGTTGATCATCTCATAGCTTGCACCGACCTCTTCTGTCATGGCGGAAAGCACGTTCTCCTGGCTTCCGGGTTCGTAGCTCCACTTCTGGAGAACGAAAGATTTCTTCAGGATCAGAAAGTGCGTGCCATTCCGGATCTCGTGCGAGCAACTGTCGCTCAGCTGCCTGATCAGGAAACGCCCCCTTCCTCCCTCGACCAAAGGGTTTTCAGGAAGGGAGGCTTCTCCCTCCCAGCCTGCAAATGCAGAGGGATCTCCGATGGACACCATGAGCCCGGCAGCGGAAAGCGATGCATCAAGGGTGACCTCGGGATCAGATGTCCCTGAGCAGCCGTGCTCGATCGCGTTGTTAAGTCCCTCCGTCGCCATCAGGTCCACGTCGGAGAGAAACCGGGAGTCAGAGACTCCGTGGTCGCGGAGAAAACCGAGGAGTCGTCCTGAGACGGCTGCGACATCCGCCAACTGCGGATTCAGGATTTGCATCGAGCACGAGACCTCCAGGTTCATGAGAGCGGGGTTTTCAAAGCGATCGTAAGAGCAGTCCACAATGCCTGCCTCCGCCCCGCCCCGCCGGGTGCCCCGGCCTGATAAACGGCGTGCATCCACTCGTCCGGCTCGGCGGGATCGTGGCATCCATGAAGATCGGAGAGCGCCAGAACCCCTGGCGGGCTGCTCTCAAGAAGCGCCCGCACTTCCGGGGGCAGGGTTTCCCATTCGGGTTCAGATCTCGGCAGGACACCGACGATCCGCAGATGCCCCGCAGCAACGGCCCCGATCCAGCGTGCCCGCCGCAGGATGACCGGACCCTGCGGCCATGTGGCAAGGCGCAGCGTCCTCCCCCGCGCAAGAAGCACCACCTTTTCCGAAGAAGCCTTCCCTGCATTCAGCACCATCCCCGCCAGCACGCAGGGGAGCCAGAGCAGCATCGCAAGAATCCGCTCTCCCATTCCCGAGCGGATGTGATCCGGCCCGATGCCGGCAAGGATAAAGTCGTCAACGATGTTCACGGCCACGCCAAGCTTCCAGTTGATGAGGAGCCCGCCCTGGGCAACGCTCTGTTCCAGCCGGGTGTGCCGGCCGATGTAGGTATCCTCGCAGACAACCGCCTCCGAAACCTCGACATCGTCATCAATCACGGCCCGGCTGCCAACAAAGACATCCGGCCCGAGCTTGCATCCCCGTCCGATCCGTGTACGCGGCCCGATCCAGCAGGGGGGAACCAACTTCGTCGAGGGATCGATGACTGCACCGGGGGCTGCCCAGATCCCCGGCGAGATTTCCCTGTCAATCAAAAGCGCGGAACCCTTGCGGGAGGCAAGCGCTCCCCGGTGGAGCGAAAACCAGTGTTCCAGCAACCGCTGCCCCTCCCCGACATAGGCAGTCGGGGAGGCTCCGGGAAGAGCATCCATCCGTCGCACCTCCCCGCCGGGAGGCGGTTCTCCGGTGACGACCGGAATTTTTTTCGACCAGTAATCACCGAGATCCAGCCACCTGCGGATGAGGTGGGGCCGGTCGGTCGCGCAAATCGTGATTGTTTCGGCCTCCCGGCGCAGTGCCTCATCCAGCCAGTAGGCGAGCAGGGGTTTCCCGCAGACCGGCCAAAGCACGAACGGCAGCGGGTTTTTCCAGACCGTGTCCAGCGCAGCCCAGTCGGGTGCAACCAGATGCCAGTTGCCGGACATGCTCAATAGGCCCCCTTCCCGAGCAGAACCGCCGGAACCGTCATCAGGAGAAGCTTGATATCCGTGAGAATGCTCGTCGATCGGATGTAGTCGATGTCGAGTTTGACCTGCCCGCGGAAATCAATCTCGCTTCGCCCGCTGACCTGCCAGAGGCAGGTGATCCCCGGCTTCGCGAGCAGGCGCTGACGCTCCTCCGGAAGATAAAGTTCGACCTCCTTCGGCAGCGGCGGCCGGGGCCCCACAAGCGACATGTCCCCGACCAGCACGTTCCAAAACTGCGGGAGCTCGTCGATCGAATATTTCCTGATCATCCGGCCGACCCTCGTGATGCGCGGATCGTTTTTCATTTTGAAGATGACGCCGCCCTGCATCTCATTTTGCTCTTCGAGCCGCTTTTTGACCTCCTCGGCATTGGTGACCATCGAGCGGAATTTATACATTCCAAAAAGCTTTCCCCGATAGCCCACCCTTTGCTGGCGGAAGAAGACCGGCCCGCCATCCTCGAGTTTGATCAGCAGGGCGGTCAAACCGAAAACCGGGCTGCCTGCGATCAAGGCTGCGGACGCCGCGCAGACATCCAGCACACGCTTGAGGCCGTAGGAAAACATCAGGACCAGTTTCCAGAGGCCGAGCTTGAGCCGGATCCGGAGACGCTCGCGGAAACGACCGCCTCCGCTGGCCGCCCGTATCCAGTAATCAACGGTCTCTTTTTCGTCCCGCATGGCTCACTCCTCGGCCCCGCAACCCAGGGGGAGTTTGGAATTGCGTTGCTCATGGGAATAGAATAGCCAGAGCCTATGGAAGAAATTTTCGAAGCACAAGCCGAAGGAAATACTCTCCACCTCAAAATCCTGAAGACCCGGTTGGATGCTGCAAGCGTCGCCAAGTTCAAGGAGCAGATCGCAAGGGCTTGGAAGAATGGCTTGACCCGCGCCGACATCGACATGGCCGCCACGGAATTTATCGACAGTTCCGGGATCGGTGCCCTTCTGAGTGTCTATCGCCGCCTTCCTGAGAACAGCGCCACAGTTGTTCTGAAGTCCCTACGGCCGCAGGTTCAGGCTGTCATCGAGCTTCTCCGCCTTCACCGCATCTTCCAGATCGAAGCCTGAGGGCAGCCTTATCGCACAAGCTCCCGGACGAGCGTCCTGAAACGCTCCAACTCGTCACCTTGGAGTTCGATCTCCCTGTCGCGCACCGTTCCTCCGCAGCCGCATTGCTTCCGGAGCCGCCTGGCCAGTTCCTCAATCTCTGCGTCCGGGAAGGCGGCGTCGAATCCGGAGACGACCACAACTGTCTTTCCGCTCCGGCGGGCTTTTTCTTTGCGGAAAACAAGCTTCCCGGCCGGGATTTTTTTTGGTGAAGCCTTTTCCTCAGCGGGACCTTCCGGAAGTCCGGGTAAATCCAGTCCGGCAAAGGGAGATTGCAAGTCCTGCTGTGGGCCGGACACCGGAACCCGGGCTTTCATTCACCATCCCCCAGAAGAGCCGCCCCGAAAACTCCGGCGCTGTCTCCGAGGCGCGGACGGAGAATCCGTGTCTGAAACCCGCTCGTGAAGACGTGTCGCTGGATGCACTCACGGGTTTCCCCGGTGTAGAGGGCATCAATATTTCCAACCCCGCCACCGATCACAATGGCATCGGGATCGACGATGTTGATCACCGCCGCAATCGCCTCGCCAAACTTTTCTTGAAGCCGGCGGATAATGGAGGTGGCCAGTCCTTCGCCGGCCCCTGCCCTCAACACGATTTCCTGCAGCCGGACAGCATCACCTCCCAACTCGCGGTATTCCCGTTCCAACGACGGGCCGGCGAGCACCGTCTCGACACATCCCGTGCGGCCGCAATAGCACGGACGCGACTCTCCGACGAGCGGGTTGTGCCCCCACTCACCCGCAATCCCATTCCTCCCGGCGATCACTTTTCCACGCACCACGATCCCCCCTCCGACACCCGTCCCCAGGATGAGACCCACGACCACATCCTCCCCCGCACCCGCTCCCAGTAAAGCCTCTGCAAGGGCGAAACAGTTGGCATCATTCATCATGCGCACTTCCCGGCCAAGGGCCGACTGGATATCCGCAAGAAGCGGACGCCCGTTCAAACAGGTCGTATTCGAATTTTTCAGCGCTCCGGTATCGGGCTCGACGGCACCCGGGGTGCCGATTCCCACGACGGACGGACAGGTCAAACCGGAAGCGCTCTCAAGATCCCGGACCACGCCGACAATCTGGGAAATCACATGGTCGTATCCCTGCGCGGCTCCGGTTTCCCTGCGCAGACGATACCGGGCGGATTGCGGCTGGTCCGCATCCAGAATGGCCCCCTCGATTTTTGTTCCTCCGAGGTCGATTCCCCAGAGCAGCCTGCTCACACCGAAACCCGCATGGGCATGATCACGTAGAGGAACGGCGACTGGATTTTCAGAACGCCAGGGCTCATCTCGTCGATCAACTCGAGGAATACCTCGTCGTTTGGAAGACTGCGGAGCGGATCCATCAGAAACTCCGGATTGAAAGCGATCGAGAGGTCCTTGCCCTTGTAGTTGATCGCCATGGATTCCTTCGCCTCGCCGACTTCCGGAGTGTTGGCGGTGATGTCGAGATTGTTCTTGGTGAAGTTGAGCCGGACCGAACTGGTCTTGTCGCTGCTGAGAAGGGAAACGCGCCTGACGCAGTTCAGAAAGGCTTCGCGCTCAAGCGAAATCCTCTCTTTGGCCTCGGCCGGGATGACCTGACGATAATTTGGATAATTCCCCTCGACGAGCTTCGAGGCGAGTTGGGCGCCGTTGAGCTCATACGAAGCGAGGTTCTCGGACGTCGAGATCGTCACCTCGCCCTCCTCGCCCAGCAGGCGTTGAAGCTCCGTCACCGCCTTGGTCGGCAGGATGAAGTCCCGCTCGTGGCTCTTCGGGAATTCGATATCGCTGTCAAAAAGCGCGAGGCGCCGGCCATCGGTCGCCACCAGCGTGAGCTTGTTGTCCGACAGGGAAAACAAAATCCCGTTCAGGACATACCGGGTCTCGTCCGAGGAAATGGCATACGAGGTTTTCCTCAGGCCGTCCTTGAGTTCCCCCTGCTTGAGAGTGAAGGATTTCGGCTCGCCGAACGAGGGAAACGTCGGGAATTCCTCCTGCGGAAGGCCGTAGATTTTGAAAAAGCTCGCACCGCACCGGATTGATGCCGCATTTTTCGCATCGACATCGATCACCACTTCCGAACTCGGAAGCTCCCGCACGATCGCTGCAAGGCGCCGTGCCGGAAGCGTCGTTGCGCCGGTCCGCTCAACCTTCGCCTCGATCGTGCAGCGGATGCTGACTTCAAGGTCGGTGGTGGTGAGTCGAAGTCCGGCTTCCGTCGCTTCGAGGAGCGCGTTGGAGAGAACGGGGAGCGTCGCGCGATTGCTGACCACGTTTTGGATTCGCTGCAAACCTTCGAGGAGGGCTTCTTTGGTGACCGCTAGCTTCATGGTGAAAAGTAGTGTCTATGAGCAGCCGCGACAGATGTCAAACCGCATGTTGCACAGGAGGAAAAGAAAACGCAGGAGCCTCAAGCCTCCTCCACGGGTCCGTCAAAATACGCGCCGAACATTTTCTCCACTTCCTCGAACCGCTCCTGCGTGATCACGCGCCGGGTCGCCGTCGCAAAACAGTTCAGCAGCACAACGGCGTTGAGCGATGCGTCCCTCTCCACGAACGTGGTCAGCCGCTTCACGAACGCCTGGTTCACCGTGCTGACATCGTCGTAAAATGCGGTGAACTCCGTGAGGTCCCAGTCCGGCACAAGCCCCTTCTTGTAGCGGAAATACTGCGCCATCAGATACATTGAGATCGAGCGGTAAACGCTTTCCTCGGTCGTGGCGAACGGGAGGTGGGTCAGGACCATCGGCCGGAGCCGGTCCATGATCGGGCAGCCGCTGGTGACCATGTAAATCCCGATCAACGATCCGACGGCGTGCGTATTCCTGGCCCTCGACGTGAAGACCCGGGCCTGCGTGATCACCTCGACGTCGGATTCCTCATACGAAAAAACGTCATTGAACGCCTCCACCACCCCCACAAGGTTCACCGCAACCGGGCAGTGCGAATGCGTCTCCGCGCAAAGCGAACAATTCGGGCACCGCTGGTGGGCCAGTTCGGTCCAGACCGGCAGGTTCGCCGGAGTCTCCGTCTTGTGAAGCCGGAACTCCGGCCGCTCAAGCGCCAGATGGAACTCTTTCAACTCACCATCCGGAAAAGAAAACCGGTAGGTGATCGGATAGAGCGACTCGTTCACCGTTCTATTTTCCACGACCGGTTGCGCCTTCGTAAAGGAGAATATTTTCTCTTGATCCCTCCGGTGATGCGCGACTATTGTCATCGCCCCCTGTAATTCCTGAGTAGCTCAGTGGTAGAGCGGTCGGCTGTTAACCGATTGGTCGTAGGTTCGAGTCCTACCTCAGGAGCCAAATCCGGAGGATTTGGCGATGCGCGATAGCGCACCAGCAATGGACGAGAACGCAGTTCGACTGCCCGCGCGATAGCGCCTTTGTCCAAGCGAAGCCTCTCTCGCAGAGCCCGCGTGCAGAAGTTTTTATCCACTCGACAGGAGGACATCCGGCTTGGAGAATGAAGCCATGCTCCCCACGTCCCGGCTCCTTCCATCCAACGTGCGGACCTTCCTGCGTGTCGGCTTAATTGTGACCAGCCTCCTCGCCGGGGCCACTGCCATGCGGGCGGGCGACATCGCAGCCGACCTCCGCAAAATGCTTGAGGACAAGGTCGCGGACTTGCGTGGAAAGACGCCTTCGCCCGACGGGGTCGGTGCGATCGTATTCGTAGCCGCGCCATCCGGCGAGTGGTGCGCGGTGGCCGGCCTGCCCGGAGATGCCGGGGCCGGGTCCCATTACCGGATTGCCAGTGTGAGCAAAACCTTCACTGCAGCCGCCGTGATGCTGCTCGACCAGCAGGGGAAGCTGCGGATCGATGACAACCTCACCGATGCCATTCCCGGCACCGGGATTCCCTACCTTGCGGACTCCCCGCGTTTTGCAATTCCCGGCAAGCAGGAGATCCGCATCCGAGATCTCCTCTCGCATCGCGCGCGCGTCGTCGATTTGTTCAACACCCCCCTGCCCGAGGAACCCTACAACGGGATGCCCTACGCAGAATACATCAAACGCACCCTCAACGAACCCGACCACCAGTTCACCCACGATGAAATCATCGGGGTTCTCGCCGCCAATAAACTCAGGCTGAAGGAAGAAGACACCGCCAACGGATTCAAATACAGCGACACCGGTTATACGATCCTCGCAAAAATCATCGAGCGGGTCTCGGGGGAAAGCTATGACCGCTTCCTGGCGGAAAAATTTTTCATTCCCATGGGCTTGAAAAATACCAGCGCACCATGGAGCGCCTATGACAGCGGCCTGCCTGAACCATTTCTCAAGGGCGTCGCACGTCTCGCACCGGACGAAAAATTCCAGGATGCCACCGAATGCAACATGTCCGATCAGGTCGGACCGGGCAATATTATCAGCACCCCGCGCGATATCACCCGGTGGATGCGCGCCCTGCTCTCCGGCCGAGGACCACTCAATGAGAAGCAAGTCGCACGCATGACAGCCCTGCCCGAAGGCAACACCACCTATGCACTCGGAATTGGCAGCACCGAGTCCGGCCGCGGACACTCCGGGGCCCACCCCGGCTATGTCAACCTCGTCACTTACAGCCCGGAGGATGACACCGCCGTAGCCGTCGTGACCCCCTTCATTGATTACAGCCAACTCCACGAACACCTTGCCTTCCTCAACGAGGTAACCAAAAGCGCACACGAGATCCTGCAGAGCGACAGAAAGAAGCCGGGGCTGTAATTGGCCCTTAAACCTGAAAACGACTTTTTCCTATCGCCGTTTTCAGGTTGAAACGTTCAAAATCGAAATTGGACGCTCCCGGAAAAACAGGAGTGGATTTTTACAAGTTATTCAAATGATCTGCCGGCGGCGGGACTCGAACCCGCACACCCCTTTCGGGATAAGGGATTTTAAGTCCCTTGCGTCTGCCATTTCGCCACGCCGGCTTGTATCAACTGCCAACCGAAACCAGACACGGGCATACGGCTGGTCACGAAGTGCAGGAGCGGAGCGCCCTTCCGCTCACAGATCCTCAGCCCATGCAATATCCTTGTCTGAAAACGAACAAAAAGGCATGTCAATGATCTCGGCATCCTATCCCGTGCGGCTCAAGTCACGCAATCGAAGAATCGCGCGCCCCAGCTCCAAGTGCCACGAATGCTCGCCAAAATCAGGCAGGAGAGCCAACGCCTCAACTACTCCTTCGGTGCCGCGCCGGTATGGCATTCGGCACAGGAGAAATCCGAGTATTCGGCATCGATGTGGACGAAATCAAGGCCGTCCGCATTGAGCTTTTTGATCTCCTCGTCATTCCCCTGGCCCAGGATGAGGTGGCAGGATTTGCAGTCGTTTCCCTCGGTGAAGCCCTTCCCGTCGGCCGTCTTGAGCTTCCCGTTGTGGCAGCGGAAACAACCTTCCCAGTTTTTGTGGCTGAGGTGGTCCGGATAGGACCGCCAGTCGGCTTTCATCTCCGGAAAGAAATTGGCGTTGTAAATCGCCTGGGCCTCGGCAACCACCGAGCCGACCTTCGGGTTGTCAGGATAGGCGGCCCGCAGCGACTCGTCGATTTTCTTAAGAGCCTCCTCCCTCGTCGAGTAGGGAGCCGCCAGCGCGGCGACAACCTTGGCTTTCACCCAGGGAATGGAAGGGTCGATACGCCCGCTGGCCAGCGCATGATCCACCGCATCGTTCGGCGAAAGGAAGTTGTGCGAAGGACGGTTGTGGCAGTCGATGCAGTCCATCGTGTGCATGGAATACTTCGACAAGTCGCCCTTGAAATCCGGATCCCGGTATTCGACGACCTTCCCGCTCGCATCGGTCTGGCGGAGCCAGGGGATGACACGCTGCTGCTCATCCGTGGAAATGTATTCGATTTTATTTTCGGGATTTGTGTGCCAGTGGATCCCGTCGACCCGGCCGTGGCGCGGATCTCCACCACCGACCTTGAGGAGAAGCCTCACGGAGAACGGGGTGTTCGTCTCATCGGAAAGGAAGTGCCGGTAGGTGCGCTCAAAACCTCCGGTGAACTTCTGAGGCCAGTGGCATTGCTCGCAGGTCTCCCGGGCGGGGCGCAATTTGGTCGCATCCATGAGGATCGGCCTCGGAAAATCGCCCCTGATGACATGATACAGCTGCCGCATGCCGCTGATTTTTGTTTTCACGTAGGCGCTTGCACCGCTTCCAACGTGACATTCCACGCAATCCACCCGCGCGTGCAGCGAATGCTTGGAGGTCACGTATTCGGGATCCATGGGAACGTGGCACACCGCACCGCAAAACTGCACCGACTCGGTGTAGTGATACGTCTGGTAACTGCCCAGAGCGGTCATAAACAGAAATGCCACGCTCCCCGCTATGAAAACCCACAGGATCCTGCGATCCCGGGGTCGAGACAAATCAATGGTAAGCGCCACTGGAGGCGCATCCGGCTTCGCCCTGCGCTCCTGACGAAGATGCAGCCAGTAGCCCAACGCGACCAGCCCGAGACCGAGGAACAAAAACCCCGGAGCCACGACATAGGCAAGGATGCCCATGTAGGGGTTGCCGTGGGCGGACAGCGTATCAAGCGCAAAGAGCAGCAGGAAGGCGAAAAAGCTCCCGACTGCAATGACTGCACCCGCCAAGCTGACCCAGTTCCGGATCAATTTGCCCAAAAGGAACCTGTTCGCGGGTTCTTTGCTCATGTTTCAATACGCCTGATTTTCGTCAGGCGATCTGATAATAAATTGCTCTGCAGCAGAGTGGACGTCCGCCCTACTTTTTCATGCCGCGGATGTAGGCGACAAGGGCCTTGATCTCGTCAGGCGTCAGCTTGTCTTTGAACGGCTTCATCTTCTCCTTGCCGTCGGTGATGATTTTGATGGCGTCCGCATCGGTGAATTTGGCCTGCACCTTGGGATCGCGGTAATCCTCCACTCCGTTCTTCTTGCCCATCACCGTGCTGCCGCTGCCATCCTTGGCGTGGCAGGAAGCGCAGAGTTTGGACCAATTTTCGGCGGCGTCAGCGGCAGAAGCCAGGCTGGCGGCACCAACGAGGGAAGCGATGACTAACAGGGAGGTGGTTTTGGATTTCATAGTGATTTTTTGTTGAGTTTTTTTAGACCTGCATGCACAGGTCGTGTATTTGTATCATTAAGCTGTCAGACTGGCGATTTCAACCCGATTCCATGATTCAGATGCTCTGACTGCCGCCGGTTCTCCTCTATTAGAATTGAACCTGCAGGTTGGTCGTGATCATCTGAGCGGTGTAGCTGTTGTTGCCGCCGGACAGTTGGTCGCGGTAGGTGTCGAAATAATATTTCAGCGCCAGGCTGACATTCTTCGTAATCCTGCGGTTCAGGCTCGCCGAAAAGATATACTCGGTCGCGCTGGCTCCGTATGGCATGCCGTATTGCTCGTTGTTTACGTAGTTGTTTGAGCTGTAGAGCGAGAAGTCGCCACGGATTTCCGTCTTCGGATCGATGGCAAATCCAAACCCGGCGCTCGCAGTCCAATAGTTGTTATTGGAGTTCAAGATGGCCTGGGTTTGCAAGGATGCCGGCGAAGAGGTTTTATTCAACACATAGGAGAGGCTTCCCTGGAAGAAAAGCCGGTCCAGCGGAGACCAAGTGATGCTCTCGGTGAACATGTTGGTTGTGATCAGGCCGCTCTGGCCGTTCGGGGCGACGTATTCAGGACCTCCATCGGTCGCCCAGTTGGCATCGAGCGCCCACTGGGAGTTAATGTTTGTCCTCTGGAAGTCATACCGGCTCACAATCGAGAGCGTCGAGAGCGGCTGCCAGGTCACCCGGAGATTGAGGTCGTTCGTGCTCCAAAACTGGGAAACCAGACGCTGGTTGGCCCGGACCGGATCATCCGAGTTGATATGCTGCGAGATGTCCTGGAATTGGAGGTAGTATTGGATCGCCGCATTCAGGTTGGGCAGCGGATACCAGTTGGCCCCCAGCGAATACTTCTGGGTCAGGTTGTAGTTGCTTCCTGCAAAGTCCAGGGTGCTGGCGGCGGTCGCATAGCTGTTGCCCGCCGTCACGTCGCCGCGATTCTCATAGAGCTGGCCCCAGTCGCCCTGCGCATAGAAGACCCAGTCCCTGACTCCGGTGTAACGGATTTGGAGGCTTTCCTCAAAATTGCTCATCAAAGACCAGCTGTTCACAATGGTCGGTGCTACCTGCGTGCCAGCGAAACTTACAACACTCGCTTTCGTTACAGCGGGCTTTGCGGCAACGGCGGCCACCGCCGGGCTCGTTTTGGTCGCTGGTTTCGCTGCCACCGCTTTCACTGCGGGAGTAACAATTGTGGTGCCGTTGACCTGGTTGACCTCGGTGAGCATGGTGCTTGAACTTCTGACCTCGTTGCACTCGAAGCGGACCGACGGGGCAATGGTCAGGGTATCCATCGGCATCCACATCAGGTTGACAGCCGCGATGCTCTGTCCCATATGGGAACCGCCGCCAAGGTCGATATACGAGCCCGAGTGGTTGGCATACCAGATGTTGTTGGTGTAGGGCTCATATTTCGAACCATATGCCGGGCCTGCAATGCGGCTTCCGCCGATATCGGTGGAGGCGGCGGAATACGAGTAGCCTGTTGTGATCCAGAGTTTTTCACCGAACCGGGTGACCGTGGAGATGTGTCCGCTGTAGAGTGCCATCGAGAGCTGGTCGGCCTGCGTAATGTAGTAATCATTCGCCGAAAGCGGGATGTTGTCCGTGTTGTTCGCCACGGCCGTCGGGGCAGCGCCCGGAAGGTTTCGGAAGTTCAGCGAGTCCTTCGTGTTGTCGAACTCCGCGATCATCCCCAGATTCACGTCGGTATTGCCCATGGCATCTGGCTTGCCGAAGGTGTGCTTCGCATCGAAGGTGAAGATGTCACGCGTTTCGTTGATGTTTCGGAATGAGGGAAGGATCTTGCGCACATTCGAGTTGTTGGTCGTGTTGACAGTTCCGATATCGGCACCTCCCCAGCTGGTCGAATCCTCCTGACCGTTGCGGAAGTCATGCTCGTAGCGGAACGTGAGCTCCGGAAAATCCGGAATCCGCAGACCGGCCTCGACCCAGATGCTCCCGCGATACAGGGCGAATTCCGGCCCGCCGAAGAACATTCCGCCAGGCAGCGTGTTCGGCATGTTCGCATTGGGAGAGAGATACCCGCCATTCCCGTTGGAGTAGGTGCAGAACTCCGTGAACCCGGCTTTGATATAACCGACATCCGGCAGCGACACCTCCAACTTCACCTTGTAATCGCTGTCCGCGAAGATCGCGTGAGCATCGAGGGAGAAGAGCGCCTTCCCGAGGCTTTGCTCCAGGTGCATGTCGTCAATCCCGCCGAAGATCGGCCCCAAAGTCGGGTTCGTCTGGTGGAACTGGGCCTGGTTCCCGCGGAGGATGAGTCCGCCGAGAGTCAGATTAACCCAGTTGCTGTAAGGCACCTCCTCCTCGACTGGAGGAGTTACCTGCTTGGTGTCTCCTGCGATCAGAGAACTGCTCAATAAACCGGTGAACAGCGCCGTGGCGGCAAAACGAACACAGCAGTTTGGTGTAAGGCGAGCTATGTTTTTCATAGGGTGGAGTAGTTGGCTTTATTGAGGAGGGTTAATATCTGAGATGCGAGTTGACCTGGGAGCCATGGACGGCTTCGTGGCAGCCACCGGACCAGCACGTGCCCTGAGAGAGTCTTCCTGTGTGGCTTCCCTCGCCGATGGCGAGCTGACCCGGCGTGTAGGTCTGCCCCGGGACATGCTGCTGCTGGAAGTGGCACTTCAGGCAGAGCATCTGGTTCCGGGCGACCAGCATTTTCTGGTTCACCGAGCCGTGCGGGTCGTGGCAGGTCACGCAACCCTCGCGCATCGCCTCGTGCTGGAAAACGAACGGTCCGCGCTGGAGGGTGTGGCACTGGAAGCAGACATCGTTCTTGCCCATCATGTTGGTTGCTCCCCCGCCCTTGATCATCGCGCCCTTGTGCGGGTTGTGGCAATCGCTGCAGCTCACCCGGCCCTCGAGCACCGCATGGCGGTATGGCAGGTTAAACTTTGAACGGATTTCCAAGTGGCACTTGAAGCAGGCTTCCGGATCCTTGTTGGGATTGATAATGGTCCGCGCCGCGCCGCCGGAGCTGACGTGCAGGCTGCCGGGGCCGTGGCAGGATTCGCAGCCGGCATTCTCGGCGTTCTTGCCGGGAGCCATCAGCCGCGAGTGGCCGGCGGTTTTGAAATCACGGACAATCTCCTCGTGGCAGTCGGCGCAGGCCTTCGTCCCCACGAATGTTGCTCCCGGAATGCTCGGCGGAGCCATGATGGGCTGATTCAGTGTCCCGCAGGAAATCAGCGCCAAGGTCAGGGCGGTGCAGGCGGCGGAGAGCCAGGCAATTTTTGCCCGCCTGCCTTGGAAGCTCCGCTTCAGGAAGGAGCGCACTTTGAAAAACGAGGGTCTGTTCATGGATTTTGTTTTTGTTTTTAATTTGCCTACTGCTTTGTTTCTGAAGTGCTCCCGAAACTGCAGCTGGGGAGCACCGGAAAATTCGTCATGGTCGGGTCGGGTCGGAAATTGGGGGATAAGAATTTCTAATGCTCAACTGGAAGCGTTTTAGCAGTGCTACTGCTCGGATGGCTACTTGCGGATTGCGATTCTCTTCCTGCGTATTGCTCAGCAGGAAATGTGCGTGGTCGGGCGCACTTGACGACAAACGCAACGCATAAGACGCTCAAAGCAAAAATATTATAAATATTTTTTGCGGCAAAAACACCTCGACATTCACCGTCCGAAGTTTCCTCCTGTCAGCAGGAGGAAAAAAATGCGTTGAACCGAATGAGAGGGAAAATGGTCCAAGCGAATTATGACCTGTGCTAATTGCAGCAAGCGCGCACGATACTTATTTCATGCCCTCATTTCGTCACGCAATTTGAGGGAGGCAACTGTTCGCTGATGGAATATGCGAAAGTGTCTGGACACCGTCCCTGTCAGGCTTTACATGACCCTCTCCCTTTTTACTCCATGAAACTCCATCGAACGCGCTTGTATTTCGGGCTTATTATTCTGTGTGTGGCAATTTCTGCCTGCAAAGACAAATCCGCCGTGAAGGTTTATCGCGTTTCCAAGGCGGAAACGCCATCGGCGGCGGCACCGTCCGCCGCCCCCGAGAGTCCGGGTATGGGAGCAGCCATGCCGCCCGGCCACCCCGCTGTCGGTGCTTCTTCCGATGCCATGGCCCCGGCCGGGCAGCCCTCGCAAATCACAGGGAATCCGCCCGCGAACTGGGAGGCGCAGCCACTCAGCACGATGCGCATGGCGAGTTATCTGGTGAAAGGCGAGAACGGAGCCATGGCGGACATTTCTCTGGTGGCCCTTGCCGGGCCTGCAGGCGGCGTTCTCGACAATGTCAACCGCTGGCTGTCGCAACTCGGCAGGCCTGCGATCACTGCGGAGGAACTGGCGCAACTGGCGCAGCATGTGACTTCGCCTCTCGGTGACGTGACGCTGGTCGATATTGAAGGATTGCCGGATGGCGCGGATGCCACAAAGGAAGGCCGGATCATCGCCGGCATCGCCCCGGTTGACGGAAAATCATTCTTCTTCAAAATGCGCGGAAACGCTCCTCTCGCCGAATCGCAGAAGGAAGGTTTCATCCAATGGATTGGATCGGTGCGGATGAACGAGACGGAAGGCGCGCCGATGGCTGCTGCTCCCGCAGCACCCTCCATGGCAGCCGCCGTTCCGGCTGTCCAGCCGGCCCCCGGCCCCGAACCGCAGAAGGAACAGATCAAATGGGAAGTCCCCGAAGGATGGAGTGCGGGTGCTGCGTCGGCCATGCGCTATGCGAGTTTTGCGGTTGCCGGGCAGAACGGGGAAAAGGCGGATATTTCCGTGAGCGTCTTTGGCGGCGACGGCGGCGGCGATCTGGGAAATGTGAACCGCTGGCGCTCGCAAATCGGCCTCGGAGCGGTTGCGGATGCAGAGCTGAAATCTTTGATCGTGCCTGTGGCCGGAAAAGACAGCGAGATCCTGACCGTGGACATGACCGGCCCCAAGGGACGCATCCTGGCCGGATGGGCCCGGATCGACGGGAGGAGCTGGTTCTTCAAGCTGATCGCCCCCGAGCAGATGGCCGGCAGTCAGAAAGCGGGATTCCAGAAGTTTCTTGAGTCGGTTCAATTTCAGCCGTGATCGCAATACTGAGCCGGCTTCTAGATTTCATTTCATCGCTGAAGCTCACGGTCATCTGCCTTTCGCTGGCGATGATCCTCGTCTTCGTCGGGACGATGGCCCAGGTGAATTTCGGCATCCATGAGGTGCAGCAGCGCTATTTCCAGAGCCTGCTCATCTGGTGGCCCTCCGGATCGCACGGTCTGAGAATCCCGGTGTTCCCGGGCGGGCATCTTCTGGGCGGCGTGCTTCTCATCAATCTGATCGCGGCCCATGCCCGCAGGTTCCGCTGGACATGGAGCAAGCTCGGCATCCAGCTGATCCATGCCGGGCTCATCGTCATGCTGGCTGGCGTCCTCCTCACCGATTTCCTCTCGGTCGAGAGCTTCATGCGCCTCGCTCCCGGCGAAACAAAAAACTACTCCGAAGACCCCCGTGCGATGGAGTTGGTGATCATCGATGAATCGGACGCCCAGCTTGACCAGGTGGTCGCCATTCCGGAAGCCAGACTCAAGCAATCCGGGGTGATCGAAAGCGAAAGCCTGCCGTTCCTCGTGAACATCCGGCGCTTTTATCCGAATTCGCGCCTGCAGCCGCTCGACAAGGCCGGACCGGAGGCCGCTCCCGCCTCCACGCAGGGCACGGGCTCGCAACTGGCCGTGGCGGAAGTTCCCCGGGCGACCGCGGAAAACGAGCGCGATCTCCAGAGCGTGGTCATCGAGATCAGCCCCGTCCCGGCTGCCGGAGGAGCCCCGGGACCGTCGCTGGGGACCTGGCTGGTTTCCGACCAGCTTGTCGAGTCGCAGACCTTTTTTTACGGAGGAAAGCCATGGCGCCTCCTGATGCGTCCGCAGCGGTATTACAAGCCCTACAGCCTGACGCTGCAGAAGTTCACCCACGAGCGGTATGCCGGAACACAGATCCCGAAAAATTTTGCCAGCCACGCCGTGCTCACCGATCCCGAGCAGAACGAGAACCGCGATGTGCTGATCTACATGAACCATCCTCTGCGCTACCGCGGCGAGACGTTTTTCCAGTCGGGGTTCGAGCAAAACGACTCCGCGACCATCCTTCAGGACGTGTATAACCCGAGCTTCGTGGCACCTTATGTCGCCTGCGTCATCGTCGCCGCCGGACTGCTTCTCCAGTTCGGCTACCATTTTGTCGGGTTCCTGCGCCGGCGGAAAACGAATCACGCACAATGAAACGCCTCTCTCCATGGATTGCGCTGGCAATCGCTGCGCTCTGGGTCCTCTCGAACTCGCGGATGCCGAAGGCCGCGCCGGGAGAGTTCGACCTTGTCACATTCGGAAAAATCCCCGTCCTCTCCGACGGCCGGAACAAGCCGTTCGACACGATCGCGCGCAACTCGTTGCTGATTCTTCGCGGGAAGCAGACCCTGCGCCTCGACGACGGCCGATCCATCGATGCGAGGCGCTGGCTGGCCGACGTCTTGTTCAACGGCCCCGTGGCCGACAAGTATCCCTCGTTTGTCATCCACAACCCCGAGGTCCTCGGCCTTTTCGGATGGGAGCAGAGCGACCGGAAGTATTTCAGCTACGCCGAGCTTCAGCCGTTTCTCGAAAAGATCGACACCCAGGGTGGTCAGGTGGTGGAGGTCGAATCGGCCAGACGCACCCCGTATCAGACCGCGATCTTCAACCTGCGCAACTCGCTGATGCTTTATCAGCGGCTGAAAAACACCCTGCGCCCGGAAGGCATCCGTGATCTTTCGGGCGAAATCGACGCGTTTTTGAAAGCGATCCCCGGAGCGCTGGAAGCGACCGCCAAAAACGGAAAGGGCGAGCCGTTCGATCAGGAAAGGATCAACGCGTTTTCGCGGATCACGCTAAGCTTTGAGACGATGGCCGAACTGGCTTACGCGCTGCCTGTGCCACCGGATCCCTCCGGCTCCGGTCCCCGCGAGGAATGGCTCTCCATCGGCACGAGCCTCCTGCAGGCGATCTCAACGGGCGTGGTGGCCCCTGTCACGAAGGACTACGCGCTCATGGGCGACGCCTATCAAGACGGGAATGCAGCCCTGTTCAACCAGCATCTGGACGACCTTCAGGGCTGGCTGGAAAAAAACGAGCCGAAGGCAACTGGCCGAGCCGCATACGAGTTTCTTTTCAACCAGCTTGAACCGTTCTACCAAGCGATGGGACTCTACGTGCTGGCGTTTCTTCTGGTGTGCGTCTCCTGGCTGGGCGGGAACCGCAGGCTGGGCACCGCCGCATTTTACGTGCTGCTGCTCGCCCTCGCGATCCACAGCTTCGGGCTCGGTTCGCGCATGTATCTGCAGGGCCGCCCGCCGGTCACCAACCTTTACTCATCGGCGATTTTCATCGGGTGGGGCACCGTGATTATCGGGCTCATCATCGAAAGGATTTTCCGCGACGGCGTCGGCTCGGCCTGCGCCGCAGCCATCGGATTCATCACTCTCATCATCGCGCACCACCTCGCCGGCAGCGGCGACACCCTCGAGATGCTCCAGGCGGTGCTCGACACGAACATCTGGCTGGCGACCCACGTGGTGACGATCACAATCGGCTACTCGGCGATGTTCCTCGCGGGGACGCTGGCGATCATCTACGTCGTGCGGGGCGTTTTCACCCGCTCGCTCACCAGGGAGGCTGCCCAGTCGCTGTCCCGCATGACCTACGGCGTGGTCTGCTTCGCAACGCTGTTCAGCTTCGTCGGCACGGTGCTCGGAGGCATCTGGGCCGACCAGTCGTGGGGCAGGTTCTGGGGTTGGGATCCGAAGGAAAACGGGGCCCTGCTCATCGTCCTTTGGTGCGCCATCATCCTCCATGCACGCTGGGGCGGCTTCATCCGGCAGCGCGGGCTGATGGTGATGGCGCTGTTCGGGAATGTCATCACGAGTTTTTCGTGGTTCGGCGTGAACATGCTCGGGGTCGGCCTGCATTCCTACGGGTTCATGAACAAAGCCGTGCCGTGGCTTGCCGGCTTCATGATCAGCCAGCTTGTGCTGATGGCGTTTGCCTCCCTCCCCCCCGCCAGCTGGCGCAGCTTTCAAGCAGCTCCGGGCTCAGAGCGATAGATCCCTGCGAACGATTTTCTCCAGGGCATCAAGCCAGCGGGGATGTTCGTTCAGGCAGGGGATGAGCGCGAATTCGACCCCGCCGGCTCCGAGGAAGATTTCGCGGCCGCGGATGGCGATCTCTTCGAGGGTTTCCAGGCAGTCGGAGACGAACGCAGGGGAGATCACGAGCAGTTTTTTCACGCCGCTCTGTGCGAGCCGGGTGAACTCAAAGTCGGTGTAGGGTTTCAGCCACGGGGCGCGTCCGAGCCGCGACTGAAACGAAACCGAATATTTATTTTCAGGCACGCCGGTCGCTTCGACAAAAGCCCGGACGGTCGCGAAGCACTGCGCCCGGTAGCAGGTGCGGTGCGCCGGGCTCGGAGCGGAACAGCAGTCGGGTGCCGTCAGGCAATGGCCTCCGGTCGGATCCGATTTGCGCAGGTGTCGCTCGGGCAGGCCGTGGAAACTGAAAAGCAGATGATCGTATCCCTCTCCAAGAAAATCCTCCGCGCTGGCCGCGAGCGCCCGGATATAGTCGGGGTTGTCATAATACGGTTCCACGATCTTCAGCTTCATCTCCGGTGCCAGCCGCAAGGCGACTTCCCGGGCGCGGACGACGGCTGTTTCAAAACTCGACATCGCAAAATGCGGAAACAGCGGGAACACCAGAAGATCGGTAACCCCCTGCTCGCGCAGGCGCGCGATGGCGGATTCGATGCCGGGGGTCTGATAACGCATCGCGAGTTCGATCACGCAGGCATCGCCGACCCGCTGCTGCAACTCCCGCTGCACGTGGCGGCTGGTGGCAACAAGCGGCGACCCCTCCGGGGTCCAGATCTTTTTGTAAGCCTCGGCCGATTCCACCGGGCGCTTCGGGAGGATGGCAAGGTTGACGACACACCAGCGGATCGGCCACGGCGCGTCGAGCACGCGCGGATCCATGAGAAATTCGCGCAGATACTTCCTGACATCCGGCACGGATGTGGATTCCGGCGAACCGAGGTTGATCAACAGAACGCCCTGTGTGCTCATGCGTCGGAAGACTCGCCGGAAACCAGATATTTTTCAACCCGTTCCGCGATGTGGCAGCCTGAGACGATGGAGTCGCCCAGGGAAATCCCGTCGCGGTAGTGCCCGGCAAGAAACAGCCCCGGGATGCGGCGCTCGGCTTCGGCCATCGCGTCGCGATAGCACCCATAGCCGACATTGTATTGCGGGATGGCCATGGGATAGAAAGCGCAGTGTCGGAACACCGGCTGACCCTTCACTCCAAACAGGACGCTCAAATCCCGCTGCGTCAGTTCGATGAGTTTCTCCGGAGGCAGGGCGGCAAGCTCCGGATGCCGTTCGCCTCCGATATAGCTGGTGAGCGTGACATGCCCTGCGGGCGCCCGGTTGGGAAACAGTGAAGAGGAAAAAATCGTTCCGAGGATATTGAATCCCTCGACTTTCGGGATGAGGGCACCAAACCCCTGACAGGGATGCGCCACGTCGTCGCGGCGGAAACCCAGAACCACACTCGCCACGGGAGGATGTCGGATTTCAGAAAACTGCGAAAAGAGGTCCCCGGCAGGTCCGGCCTGCAACTTCGCAAGCTGGAACGCGGTTCCCGCGTAGATCACGGCACCGTATTCGGACTCCGCGCCGATGTGCGATGGGACATCCAGCTTCAGGCAGGATGAAGTCCGCGAAAACCCCGCAACCGGGGCGTTGAGCCGCACGGCATCCCCGAGCCGCTCGCGCAGCGTGTCCGGCAGCACCTGAAGGCCTTCATCGAAAGAAAACTTCGGTGCACGGTCCTTGGCGATCTCGCCGCGCTTCCTGCGTTCGCGCGCGCCGAAGATCTGCCCCTTGATGAGCGACCCGTATTTTTCCTCAAGCGCCGCGAGTTTCGGGAATGCCTGCTGCACGGACAACCTGCCGGGATCGCCGGCATAGACACCGGCCACCATCGCGTCGATCGCGTGGTCGAGAAATTCCCGGCCAAGACGCCTCACAACAAACCCGGCGATGCTCTCCTCCATCCCGTCGCGACGGGCCGGGACAAATGGCTCAAGCAGCACGGCCAGCTTCGCACGGGGAGTGAAAAGCTTCGTCGTCAAAAAACCGAGCGGGGAGCCGGGCATGGCGATCGGCCGCCTGTAGCGGACCACGTATCGTGCCTCCGCCTCGCGGGGCGGTTCTAGGCGGCGGGATTCCAACCCCGCGTCGCTGATGAGCTCTGCAATCCTGGGCGATGTTTCCAGGATTGTGTTCGGGCCGGATTCCGCAAGAAAACCGTCCTGCCGGAGGGATTGGATCACTCCTCCCACGCGGCCGCCGGATTCGAAAACCGTCACGGGAACACCCGCCCGCTTCAGGTAGAATGCCGCAGTCAGCCCGGTGACGCCCGCTCCGATAATCGCGACGGATTTCATTAGATCGTCCTGGAATGTCTCCGCTCGCCTGCCGGAACGAGGGTGTTGTCGAAGCACATTGCGATGTTTCGGATGAACAGGCGCCCGCTGTCGGTGACCGTGAAACCTCCGGGAGTGCGTTGCACCAGGCCGTCGGCCTGAAAAGGCTCGAGCCCGGCGAGCTCCCCGGCAAAATGGCCCTCGAAGTCGATGCCGAGCTTTTGCGACATCGCGGAAAAATCGAGCGACAGATCGCACATGACCCGCATGATGGTTTCACGCCGGATTTTGTCCTCATCCGTCACGAAACAGGCGCGGTGCCACGGCATCCGGCCGGCGTCCACTGCGTCCTGATATTTCGGCAGCTCTTTTTCGTTCTGCCAGTAGGCATCGGGAATTTGAGAGATGCTCGACATCCCGAATGAGTAGATGTCCGAGCCGGAACGGGTGCTGTAGCCCTGGAAATTCCGCTGGAGTTGCTTGTTGCGCTGGGCCACGGCGAGCTCGTCGTCCGGCCGGGCAAAGTGATCCATGCCGATATAGACATAGCGGCCGCCTGCGGTCAGCTTTTCGATGACCAGCTTGAGGACCTGGAGCTTCGTCTCCGGCGACGGCAGGATTTTTTGCTCCAGAATTTTCTGGGCCGGCTTGATCCACGGCACATGCGCGTAGCTGAACATGGCGAGGCGATCGGGCTGCATGGCAAGAACCGCTTCGAGGGTTTCGTCGAATGAATCCGGGGTCTGGTGGGGCAGCCCGTAGATGAGGTCGAGATTGATCGAGCGGAAGCCGAGCTCGCGCATCCAATCCATCGCCTGCTGCGTCATTTCCCGCGGCTGGATGCGGTGGACCGCCTGCTGGACTTTCGGATCAAAATCCTGCACGCCCATCGAGGCGCGGTTGAAACCAATCTCGCGCAGGGCAACCAGATGGTCGCGCGTGAGCCGGCGCGGATCGACCTCCACGCTCGCCTCGATCTCCGGCGAGAAGGTGAAATGTTTGTGGATGATGCCGCCGAGCCTCCGGATTTCATCCGGCCGCAGAAAGGTCGGCGACCCTCCGCCGAAGTGAAGCTGAACGACCTTGCGGGCGGGGTGCAAGCGCGGCGACATCTTCGCAACCTCCTTCTCGAGGTAATCGATGTAGCCCGCGCCCTTGTCGTGGTTGAGCGTGATGACCGTGGTGCAGCCGCAGAACCAGCAGAGCGTTTCGCAAAACGGGATGTGAAAATAGATGGAAAGGTCCCGCGCCGATGCATTGTTTTCCTCGATTCGGGAGGAAAGCTCATCCCGCGAAAAATCATCAGTAAATTTCGTCGCCGGCGGGTAGCTGGTATACCGCGGGCCGGCCACGTTGTATTTTCTCACCAGATCGAGATCGACATGCAGCGTGCTCATCTTGCCCCTCCTCCGTCGGGCAATGCGGAATGTGGAATGCGGAATGCGGAATGAAGAGACGCGCGGCAAACAGGAAATTGGCACTTCATACTTCCTCCGTCAGCCTTCCGACTTCGTTGAAACTTCTCACCGTGTCCACAAGCGCCTGGATGCACTCAAGCTTCGCCGAGGGAGTCACCCCGTGGCCCAGGTTGAAGACATGACCCGGGCGGCCACCCATGTCATTCAGAATTCGCGAGGTCTCCGAGGCGACAAGTTCGGGCGTCGTGGTGAGGAGAAAGGGATCGAGGTTTCCCTGAACTCCGATATGGTCCGGCAGAAGCCCGCGGATTCTTGCCAGCGGCTGGGTCCAGTCCACACTCAGCACGTTCACCCCCGTCGCGACAAGCTGATCGAACCGGCCAAGCCCGCCCTTGGAAAACAAGATGACCGGCACTTTTCCATCGAGCGAGGCGATGACCTCGCGGATCCACCGGCCCGATGCCGCCTCGTAGGCATTGTCGGCCAGCATGTCGCCATTGCTGTCAAAGATCTGAACCGCCTCGGCGCCGGAAGCGACCTGCATCTGTAAAAACCCGCTCACCACGGCGGTGATTTTTTCCATCAGCTCACCAAACAGCCGGGGCTCGGCGTAGTAAATCTCCTTCGCACGGTCGGACTTCGCGGAGCTTCCGCCTTCGATCATATACCGGGCCAGTGTCCAGGGAGAGCCCGCGAATCCGAGCAGGGCCGTGCGCCCCTCCAGGGCGGGCTTGATGAGGGCGAGCGCCTCCGCAACGTAGTGAAGCCGCTCCACGGCATTCCGATGATCCAGGCGCCGGATATCCTCCGCCGAGTTCAGCAGAAACTCCATCTCGATGCCGCCGCCATTTTCGCGGAACTGATACGGCTGCCCCATCGCCTCGGGCACGACCAGGATGTCGCTGAACAAAACCGCCGCGTCAAAACCGAAACGCCGGATCGGCTGAAGCGTGACCTCGGCCGCGAGTTCGGGCGTCCGGGCCAGCTCAAGGAAGGTGTGCTTCTCCTTCAGCTCGCGGTATTCCGGGAGCGCTCTCCCCGCCTGGCGCATCAGCCACACAGGAGGGCGATCCACCGGTGCGCACCGGCAGGCGGACAGAAAGCGGTCCCGGTTGGTGGAGATCGGGGAAATCGCGGAAAGGGGTGCGGTGGTTTTCACAAGATTAAGAATTCGGAGCTGTCATGGTTTCCGACAGGCCGACGACGGCCCTGAGACAAAGCGAAAACAGACCGCAGGTAAATCCAAAAGGCTCGCACCCTTTCAGAACCGGGTTGGGGGTAAAACTCCCCGGGAGGAGCGCATCACTCCTGCGCCAGACGCCGGCGGAGAGTGCCGGATTCCTCCTCCCGTTTGAACGGCAGGGGATAGATGACATTTCCAAACATCTCCGCCTCCTCCGAAGGGGATATCCGAAAGTTGCGGAGAGTCACCTCGTCGACCGTGCAATCCATGATCCGGAGCCCGTCGCCCTGTGGATTCCCGCGCATCCGGCCCCGGTATTCCGTCGGCGCCATCCCGGCGAAACGCTTGAACACGCTGTTGAACTGCGGGATGGATCCGAACCCGGCGGCAAAAACAATTTCAGAAACCCGCAAAGAGGGATCCAGGAGCAGGGTTTTCGCCTTCTCCACGCGGACCCGCGCGACATACTCGGTAAAGGTCACCCCCGTGGCTTTCTTGAAAATCTTGCAGAAGTAAAACCGGCTCACATGCACATGCCGCAGCACCTGCTCCAGCGTGATGTTCTCCCCGGAATGCGCCTCGATGAACCGCTTGGCTCCGGCAACCGCCCCGTGCTCGGGTTCCGGGCGGGCGAGCATCAAGTGCCTGTTGACCCCGTCGGGAAGCTGCCCGGCAAACATCACAAGGAGTTGGATGACTCCCTGAAGATTGCTTTTCGGTATGACGGGAGTCGAGAAATATGCCTGCCGCGCCATTTTCACCCAGCCCTTGTCCCGCGGATCACCGATCTGCTTCATCGCCTTCGCAAAATCACCGGGAAGCGGAGGTTTTCGGAAAATCTGCCCGCTCAGCAGGGTGGCCACATGCCGGTTTCCAACCATCACGGGAATCGCGATATCGGTCAGCCCGGCGAAGCAATAGACCTGCTGCGGAGCGATCTCTTTCGCCACGCTTCGCTCAATGCAGCTCTGCGTTTTCAAGCAGGCGGCACAACCCTCAGGAGTGCTGGCCACCAGCGCACAGAAAGGGTTCTCGCTCTGCCTCAGATTCGCGCGGCGCCTCATCTCATCCGGCGGAAGCAGCTTCAAGGAAACCTTGGTCGCCCGGAAAAATGCCTGCTCGTAACTCTTGAGCAAGGGGAGAGCTGCCAGATCATCGTATGTCGCTTCTTTCATCGAGAAACCGCTGGCCCTGCCACCGCGAATTCGGCCTGCGCACCATGAGTTCTAACCCCTGACCATGCCACACGTCCATAGGGGTGCGCCCCTATTCTTGCAGATTCAGTATAAGCTCAGCTTATACCAAGTAATCCACGCCGCTCGACTCCCACATGACATAGGCTTTGGCAACCAGCAGGAGAGAGAATGCGCTGCCGAGGTGAAGTTTGACTTTGATGTTCTCCCGGTGGGCCTCGACCGTCTTGATGCTGAGCCCGAGATGGGAGGCGACTTCTTTGTAATTGTTTCCAAGACCGAAGAGTCGAAGAACCTCCAGTTCGCGGGGGGTGAGAACGGACGGATCGACCTGCCCTGCGGTGGACTCGGGACGCGGGCGGGACGCCGAGAGTTCAGGATCCACAAAAACCTCCCCACCCAAAACTTTTTCAATCGTGGGCAGGAAGGCCTCGGGCCGGGCGCAGCGCGCGAGGATGCCACGCACCCCGGCAGATAGAAGGCGGCCGGTGAGCGGGACCGCATTTCCCGGCAGCAGCACGAGGATGGATGTCTCAGGGCTGCACTCGCAAACCTCCCGGGCAAGCCCCAGAGCGTCGCGACCGCAGGAAAGACGAAAGCTCATCAGAAGAAGTTCAGGCCGGAACTCTGCGAGAAGGCGGAGCAGACCTTGGCTGGTCGTCGCCTCACCAACGACCTGCAGACCCGGTTGCGAGGCCAATATCGAACGCAGGCCCAAAAGATAGACCGCTTCGCATGCGGCCAGCAGGATATGCGCCCTCCTGCCACCCCCGTCGGGCGATTCGTTGTTATGTTCGACGGTCCTGTGCATCTCCCGCATATCTTTTTGACATGGATCACTATTCCCGGATGCCGGGGGATTGGCAAGGCGGACTCAACAATCCCCCAATCATGTCGGTTGTCATTTTGAACTCCCTTCCCGTATATATTCGCACCGGGAACGTTCCAATGAGAAAAGCCATCCCGGCGCAGCGCTCATTTCACGTTTGAAGAAACCGGTGAACTGCGACATAGTCACCCCCATCGCATGGATCGAATTTTATTAACCGGAGCGACATTCTGTCTGCTTCTGAGTTTCGGTTACACCCTGTTCGCCCTGGGTGCCGGGCGTTTCCGGCCGGGTCTGGTGAACCGGATCGCCATCCTCGGGGGCTTTGTGCTGCTCACGCTGGATCTTTGGAATCGCGGGCACAGCCAGGGTGCCTGTCCGATCAACTCGCTTTTCGACGTCCTGGTTTTCATGAGTTGGTCGATCCTCCTGATCTATCTGGTGATCGGTCCTGCCTACCACCTTTCGCTGCTGGGAGCATTCACCTCACCTCTGGTGTTTCTCATTCTCCTCACCGCCCAACTGGGGCCGGCAGGCTCTTCCTGGCACGCTCAGCGGGATCCCTGGGTCGCCTTTCACGCGGCTCTGAGCCTGATCGCTTACGGAGCGTTCGCCCTGGCAGCCGTGGCAGGGCTGATGTATCTGGTCCAGAACCGCCAGCTCAAGAAACGCAAAGCCGGGGCGCTGCTCTACAACCTCCCCCCGATTTCCGATCTTGGGGTCGCCAATGCGAGGCTGATCTGGCTGGGATTTTGCCTGCTGACCGTCGGATTCATTGCGGGACATATCAGCGGGATGCAGGTGAGCTCCCTGAAGTTCGCGGCCTCGATTCTCATCTGGGCGGGATACGGGGCGATCCTCCTCCTGCGACGCCTGCACCACCTCCCTCCCAAGCGCACCGCCGAGGCCTCGCTGTGGATTTTCTGCGTGGCCATGCTGCTTCTCCCCGCGATCCAATACCTTTCCTCCTCCGTGAAATGAATATCGTCTGTGCGGGGATCAACCACCGGAGTGCGGCGCTCGACATCCGGGAAAAGTTTGCAGTGGGGGCCCACGAGCTTGAGGAGACCCTCACGTGCGTTCGCCAGATCGACGGACTTGCCGGCGCGGTGATTGTGTCCACCTGCAACCGGGTCGAGTATTACACGGCAAGCATCTGCCCGCTCCGCGTGCTGGAAGGGCTCCGCGGGTATCTTCAAAAGCGCACCGGAGGAAACGAGTCCGCCTTCTACACCCACGAATCCCCCGCGAGCGTGCGGCACCTGTTCCGGGTGGCCAGCGGATTGGATTCCATGGTGATCGGAGAAACGGAAATCCTCGGGCAGCTCAAGCAGGCCTACGCCGCCGCAATGGACTACGGCTCGACGACCCGGCACCTCAATAAACTCTTCCAACACGCGTTCCGGGTCGCTAAGCAGGTGCGAACCGAAACCCAGATCACCCGGGGATCGACGTCGGTCGGCTCGGTCGCCGTCGATCTTGCGGGAAAAATTTTCGGCGACCTTTCCAAGCTGACCGTCATGATCCTCGGAGCCGGGGAAATCAGCGAAAAAACCGCGAGGAGCCTGGTTTCCAGGGGGGTGCATACTGTCATCGTCAGCAACCGTACGTTTGAGCGTGCGGCAAAGCTCGCCGGGGAGATCGGAGGCATGGCGGTCCACTTCGACAACTGGCCGAACGCCTTTGACAACGTGGACATCCTGATCTGCTCGACCTCCTCCCCCACCCCGGTTGTCACCCGGGAAACCATTGAGCCCCTTCTGGCCCGCCGGAACGGACGTCCTGTATTCATCATTGATCTCGCGGTCCCGAGGGATGCGGACCCCTCGCTGAACGAACTCGAGAACGTTTACCTCTACGACATCGATTCGCTGGAACAAATCGTCAGCCAGTCGCTCGAAATCCGCAGGGCCGATGTCGAGCGCTGCGAGAAAATGATCGACCATCATGTCAGGGAATTTGTCGCATGGTCGCGCACCCACACCGACTTCATCAAGTGATACAAATGATTCTTGGCACCCGGGGCAGCGACCTCGCACTGGTTCAGACACGGAATGTTGCCGCCCGCCTCCAGCAGGCGCACCCGGACCTCACGCTCGAGGAAAAGATCATCAAGACCACAGGCGACAGGCGGCTTGACGTGAGCCTCTCCGCTCCCGGGTCGCTTGAAAAAGGTCTGTTTACGAAGGAGTTGGAGGAGGCCTTGCTCGGAGGGACAATCCATGCCGCCGTGCACAGCTTGAAGGATCTCCCGACCGAGCAGCCCCCTGGGCTCGTCCTCGGGGCGATTCTGGAGCGTGCCGATCTTTCCGATGCGCTGGCATCGAAGCATCCGGGCGGGTGGCGAGGGCTCCCGGAGGGCGCGACGGTGGCGACCTCAAGCCTCCGAAGGAAAAACCAGATGCGCCTCCTCCGGCCGGATCTCCGCGTTGAGGAAATCCGTGGGAACGTTCCGACCCGCCTTCGCAAGGTGTTGGAGAACCCCGCATTGGACGCCCTGATTGTTGCACGCGCGGCAGTGGTCCGGCTCGGGGATCAGGTCGTTCCCGCCGGCCTGGAGATGACGATCATCGAGGAAATGCTTCCCTCTCCCGGACAGGGTGCCGTCGCCGTCGAGTGCCGTGAGGAGGATTCAGAAACCCTCAAAGCTCTCGCCTCCATTCATCACGAGCCCACCGCCCTCTGCGTCCATGCGGAACGGGAACTCCTCCACAGCCTTGGCGGAGGGTGCCACCTTCCGCTGGGAGCAAAAGCATCCATCGAAGATGGCAAGGTCCGTCTTCTGGCCGGTCTCTTTGAAGCCGACGGCGTCCGCTGGCTGTCACGCTGAAGCTCCGCGTAGGCCGGCACTCTCGGAGCAAAGCAAAAGCGATTGGCTTAAAACTCGTCCTTCCGGAACGCCTGGATCGTCTCCCATGCCGTGCGCTGCAGGAGCCGGCGCTCGTCATCGGTAAGCACGCGCTTGAGCGGATTTCCATCCGGATCGCTGTCCGGATGGTTTTTATCGACGATTTTGGTTTCAACCACCTGGGAAAGCGGGAGCCCCTCCGGGCTTTTGTCGAAGACGGCGGCGTAAAGCAGGCAGGCGGTCAGATAGGCGCCACACTGGTTCGGATGCCCGTCATTCCTGTAGCGGAGGGTTATGGCGGCCCCGCTCTTCTGGAGACGATATACCGCAAGGGGCACCGGCACGACAATGGCACCGGTTTTCTTTGCGAGGTCGGACGCAATGTGCAGTTCCTTGAATGCGCGTTCCTGTTCGAGCGGCTCCTTCACGGGCTCCATGTTCTGGCTGTAAGGCGCGGTGATATACAGAACGACTTTGGTGCCCTGCTGCTTCGCGCCCTCGGCAAACTTGGCTGCGTATTTCATGTAGCCGGTCTCGGGGTTTGCGATGACATCCTGCCAGCTTTGGAGAACCACATAGTTCCAGGCGGGAGGAAAGTTCTTCCGGTTGGAAATCCACTCCTCGTGATTTGCAATCGCGGCTTTGATCGACTGCCGGTCGCCCCCCCATTGCGTTTTCTTCCGGGGAGGGCCTTTCGCCCGCGAGGGTTCGGCGCTTTTTGCCTCGTAGTCCTCCCAGGGCTTCAGGGCTGAGGAATCGATGTTTTTCCAATATTCCTTGTAAAATTCAGGCTCCGCGGCGGAATCGGCGAGGGCCTGCATCTCGGCCATGGAATGCCTGAGGTCATCGTCGGAAAGCGACTGGAGACGAAGGAGGTCCTGGCTCCGGAACAGCTCGAAATGCCGGAACATGTCACGGCCTCCGTAAGTGATTCTCTCGGTGACAAAATCGACCCCGGGGTTCCCCTCTTTCGCAAGATCCCGAAAAATATCCTTGAGCTCGTGGCGGAAGGTGAAGCTGTTCCCGATGAAGAGAAAGCTTTGGACAGGAGGCTTTGCCGGCTCCTCCGCAATGGCAGACATGGCGAATGCCAGAACCGGGAGGAGCAACTTCACGGGAGTGATCAGTTTCATGACGCGTTCTTTCATCGGGCGGCTGAAGTGTAGAAGGGTCCAGGCGCTCAAACAAGCCCGACTCGCCTGAGATCTCGTGAAAAAAACACGGCTCCGCATGGCTAGGCCATAAACAGGGGACCCTGGCTATTCCGAACGCTTGGAAGTCAGCGGCGACATTTCAGGGGCCGCCCCTGTCTCAGGAATTCGCGTTTCGGCACGAAAGCGACGGGCGAGTTCGGAAAGCCGGCTCACAAGATCCGGATGCTCTTCGGCCAGATTGGTGCTCTCGCCGGGATCCCGTGCAAGCTTGTAAAGCTGGACCGGAGGGCCGGGAAGCAGTTTCCAATACCCTTCCCGCATGGACTCCAGCCGCTTGTTGTTGATGCCATAGAACGAGTAAAGCATCGTGCGCGGCGAGCGCGCGCCAGCCGTTCCGAGCAGGACTGGGACAATATCAAACCCGTCAAGCGTGACGTTGCCGGGCACATCCGCACCGCTCAGCACAGCGAATGTGGGGAATAGATCAAGCGAGCAGATGAATTCATCACTGACGCGAGCGGCCGGAATCCGCCCCGGCCACCATGCGATCGCCGGCATGCGGATGCCACCCTCAAAAACAGTGTGCTTGCCTCCGCGCAAATCCCCGGAACTGCCCGGAGTCCCGCTTTCGGGCCCGTTGTCGCTGGTAAAAAAAACCATAGTCTTCTCCGCGAGCCCGAGCTCCCGCAACTTGTTCAGGATTTGTCCCGTGCTGTCGTCGAGTTCCTCCACCACATCCCCGTAAAGGCCGCGGGCGGACTTTCCCTTGAATCGCGGCGAGGCATCGAACGGGAGGTGCGGCATGTTGTGGGCGAGATAAAGAAAGAATGGCTGATCTCGATGCCTCTCAATGAACTCAAGCGCCTCGTGTGTGTAAAGCGCAGTCAGCCTCGACGGTTCCGCGGGACGCTCGACCACCTTGTCGTCACGCAAAACCGGCACCCCGCCCTCCTTCTCATAAAAGCAGGCCTCAAAGCGGTCGAGGTTGTGAAGCACGCCGAAGTAGCTGTCGAATCCTTGATCCAGCGGCCGCATGCCGGGTTGGTAGCCAAGATGCCATTTCCCGATGCAGGCGGTGGCATATCCGGTCGATTTGAATAAATCGGCGAGCGTGATTTCCTCCTTGGCAAGGCCGTTGGTCGCATCAGGCCTCAGGACTCCCGCGGCCAATCCCGCCCGCCCGGGATAGCGGCCGGTCATCAATCCCGCCCGTGATGGAGTGCAGAGCGCCGAGACCACCGAGAAATCGGTGAAACGCGTTCCCTCCGCCGCCATGCGGTCGAGCTGGGGCGTGCGAATGTCTTTCGCACCATAGCACCCCAAATCCCCCCGACCAAGATCGTCGGTGAGAATCACAATGACGTTCGGCCGGGGTGGTGACGCCACGGCTGCATGGCAACACAGGAAAAAAATGGCGGAAACAAAACTCCTCGATAACGGCATGCTTTCAGTCGGTAAGGCTCGAAGCCTAGCCGTCAAAGGGCATCGCGGCAATGTTGCTGCGATCCGGCAGTTGTCACACGACTGCCGGTTTGCCATTCTCGCGACATGACACCCATCTCCGGGCACCGGTTTGTTGTCCTGGTCAGCTTGATCCCGCTGATATCGCATGCACTTGCGGCGGATACGGCCAGCCCGGCGGCCGCACACAATCCCATCATCGCCGGATTCGCTCCCGATCCGGCCATCTGCCGGCGTGGCGACGAGTTTTTTTTGGCAAACTCCAGTTTTCAATGGTGGCCAGGGGTGCCGCTCTACCGCAGCCGGGATCTGTTGAATTGGGAGCTGTTCGGCTACGGCTTGACCGACCCGAAACTGGCGGACCTGCGGCGCATCGGAGATTCCGCGGGCATCTGGGCACCGTCGCTGACGTATGCCGACGATCTGTTCTGGCTGGTCTTTTCCCCTGCCTCCGGCTCGCGCCAGCACGGCTACGAGTCCCCGAACTATCTCACAACCGCGAATGAGTTGAGTGGACCGTGGTCGCCTCCCGTCTTCCTGAATGCCAGTGGCAACGACGCATCGCTCTTCCATGACAGCGACGGGCGAAAATGGGTGGTCAATACCAGCCTGAACCGCACTCCGGGGGCCAAAGGACATGCCGGAACCTTGCTGCAGGAATATTCGGTGAGCGAAAAACGGCTCGTCGGGCCGGTAAAAAATATTTTCCCCGGCACCGCGCTCGGCGTCCCCGAGGGGTCGAAGCTCTACAAACACGACGGCTGGTATTTTCTGATGATTGCCGAGGGCGGCACGGAATACGGGCACGCTGTCACCATGGCGCGCTCCCGCAATATCTGGGGACCGTATGAAGTTCACCCGGAAAACCCCATTCTCACAGCGCGTCAGGATGAGGGCAATCCGATCCAGCGTGCGGGCCACGCGGACATGGTGGCTCTGCCCGACGGTCGGGTGGCTCTCGTCTATCTCGCTTCGCGACCTGTGGACAAACGAAGCATGCTCGGCCGGGAAACCTTTCTTGCCGAGGCACAATGGTGCGACGACGGGTGGCTGCGGTTGAAGCATTCCTCGCCTCAGCTCGACCTGCCGGACTTCGGGTTAATTCCCGCACCGGCAGCACATGAGCCGGATCGCGACGACTTCGATGGCCCACGCCTTGGACTGTGCTGGAACACGTTGCGGCAGCCGATGGAGGCCTTTCAGGATCTCCAGTCACGCCCGGGCTGGCTGGTCCTTCAGCCCACCACGAGTTTTCTAACGAGCATCGAGAAACCGAACCTTCTCGCCCGGCGCATCCGCCATCACGCTTTTACTGCCGAAACTCTCCTCGATTTTCTCCCTTCTGAAATCCAGCAATGGGCCGGCCTCGTTTGCTACTACGACACGAGACACTGGTATTTCCTCCATCGCCAGTTTGATTCCAATCAGGGGCAGTCGATTGCTCTCTACACGAAGGGCCCGGACTCGTCGCTCAAGGAACTGGCCAGAGCCGGCATCTCCGGAAACTCCACGATCCGCCTCGGCGTCGACTGCGACGGGCGCACACTCCAATTCCGCTTCGCCGAAGGGACGACATCGCCCTGGCACGAGCTCGGCCCACCACAAAACGCACTGGTACTGAGCGATGAGTTCGTGGAAAAAGGCGACGCCATCCCGGGCTTCGGTTTTACCGGCACCTTCGTCGGCATGGCTTGCTTCGACTCCACCGGTCGCGGCCCCCGCCCGGCATACGACTGGTTTGAGTATCGTAGCAAAGAAAGCTGGCCGGGCTTGAGCGGGCGGACTAGGTGAGCACGGGTCGCTTTGAAAAACTGCCGAGCCGGGAGGAGAAAGCAAAGCTTGCCATCAGCCGGGGATTTCTCCATGTCACTTGTCTGATGAAAAAAATCTTTTTCTGCGCTTCAGCGCTCGCTCTGGCAGGGTTAACCGGGTGTGGAAGCGGCGGATCCCCCTCGGTGAAAATCGGATTGAACGTCGAACTGACCGGTGAGATGCCCGCGGTCGGGGCCTCCTCGAAAAATGCCGCGGAGATGTTCGTCAGCCAGATCAACGCGGCCGGCGGACTCGACCTCGGGGGCGCAAAACTTCCCATCGAGCTCGTCATCGGCGACAACGGGGCAAAAGCCGATCAGGCCCGCACGGTGGCCCAGCGCCTGATCTCCCAGGACAACGTGGTCGCCATGGTCGGCCCGGATGCCAGCTCCTGTGCGATTCCGGCATCCATCGTCGCCGAAACCTTCAAATGCCCGATGATCTCGCCCTGGTCCACAAATTCGAAAACCACACTCGATGAAGAGGGAAAGGCAAAGCAGTATGTGTTCCGCGCGTGCTTCATCGACCCGTTCGAGGCCCGCGTGCTGGCGAAGTTTGTGCTGAACAACATCAAGGCCAGGACTGCGGCGGTTCTTTACGACGTGGCTTCCGAGGCCCCGAACGGCCAGGCCAACCTGTTCAAGGAGGTCTTCGAACAAAACGGTGGAAAAATCGTCGCGTTTGAAACCTACACAACCGGGGACCGTGATTTTTCCGCGCAGCTGACCAAGATCAAGGCGCAGAATCCCGAGGTCATCTTCCTGCCGGCGTATTACAACGATGCGGCTGGCATCGCCCGTCAGGCCCGCCAGCAGGGGATCACGGCCCAGCTGATCGGCAGCGATGCCTGGAGCTCCCCGGAGATCATCGCCCTCGGGGGCCAGGATGTTGATGGTTCCTACTTTTGCAACCACTACTCGACCGAAATCGCCACACCGATCGCGGAGAAGTTCGTGTCCGACTACACAAAAAAATATGGCAAGGCTCCCGACGACGTCGCGGCTCTCACTTATGACGCCATGGGACTGATCACCGAGGCGATCCGGACGGCGGGCAAGGCCGACCGGAAGGCCGTGCGCGACGCGCTGGCAAAAATCCCCGAATTCGAGGGCGTCACCGGCACGCTGAAGTTTCAACCCGGCAGCGGAGATCCCGTCAAGAGCGCCGTGATCCTGAGAATCAAGGATGGCAAGTTCGTCTGGATCGCCAACGGGCAGCCGTAGGACGAAACGTCAGGAACTGATGACCTCGGCCGACCGGATTTTCTTTTCTTAAAGCTGATGCTCTTCTACCTCGCCCAGCAGACGATCAACGCAGTGCAGCTGGGGTCGATTTATGCGCTGATCGCATTGGGCTACAGCATGGTTTACGGCGTGCTGGTCATGATCAATTTCGCCCACGGCGACCTGTTCATGCTGGGCGCCTTCGCGTGTCTTTTGCTCGCGGTGCTGCTGCCCGTCCACCTGCCTTTCGCGGTCATCCTGCTGCTGGTGATGCTGGTGATCGGGCTGCTGGGGGCCCTGATCGAGCGGGTCGCCTACCGCCCGCTCCGCGATGCGCCGCGCGTCTCGGCGATCATCACAGCCCTCGGCTGCGGCCTCGTGATCGAGAATACCACGCTCAGCCTCAGCCCCTACCCGCAGCACCTGCCGACACTCTTCGTCAGCAAGACGCTCACCTTCGCCGGACTCACGGTCACGACGCTGCAGATCCTGATCATCGGCGTCGCCCTCGGGCTGATGGTGGGGCTGGATCTTCTCATCCGGAGAACCGGATTCGGCATGGCAATGCGGGCGATTTCCTTCGATGCGCGGACGGTGCCCCTGATGGGGATCCCGGTGAACCGCATGATCTCGCTGACATTTTTTGTCGGAGCCGGGCTGGGGGGTGCGGCGGGCATGCTCTACGGCCTCGCCTACCCGCAGATCAGCGCCACGATGGGCGTGCTGATCGGCTGGAAAGCGTTCATCGCCGCGGTGATCGGCGGGATCGGCAGCATCCGGGGAGCGGTTCTCGGAGGCTTCATCCTCGGAGGGGTCGAGGTCATGGCCGTTGCCTATCTTCCCTCGACCTATCGCGATCTGATTTCCTATTCGCTGCTGCTCGCGATCCTTGTTTTCAAACCCTATGGCCTTCTCGGTCATCCTCCCAACCAGAAGGTCTGATCTGTGAACTGGTTCCTTGACTCCGTCGCACGCTGCCGCTGGGCATTGCCGGTGCTGGTCTCCGCCGGCTTCGCCTTCGTCTTGGCCTGCGAGTTTTTCCCGGTTCTCAACGACTATTCCAAGGTCGTCCTCATCACGGTTGGAATCAACATCATCCTCTGTGCGAGCCTGAACCTTGTGAACGGTTACATGGGGGAGTTCTCCGTCGGGCACGCGGGGTTCATGGCGCTCGGCGCCTACGCCTCGGCCCTGATGACCATCAAGTGGCTTCCGGCATCATTTTTCGAGCTGCCGATGGGGGTTCTTTTCGGGGGGGTGGTCGCGGCGCTCATCGGATTTCCCCTCGCCCTGCTCTCCTTCAAAACCCGGGGGGATTACCTCGCGATCATCACCCTGGCGTTTTTGATGATCGTGAAATCCGCGATCGAGAACATCAGCTACCTTGGCGGCCCCCGGGGGATGACGCCCCCGGTGCTGACGACCCTGCCCTGGACGTTCTTCTGGGTGGTGGTCACGCTGTGGGTCATCCGCAACCTCGTCTACTCGAAGTTCGGGCGGGCGATCACCGCAATCCGCGAGGACGAGATCGCCGCGAACGCCATGGGGGTGCGCATTCGCGAAGCGAAAATTCTGGCCTTTGTCACCTCGTCGTTTTTCGGCGGGGTCGCCGGAGCGCTCTACGCGCAGGTGAATTTTTTCATCGATCCGAAGTCATTCGACATCGTCAAGTCCACGGAGATTCTGGTGATGGTCTATCTCGGCGGGATCGCCTCCCTGGGCGGCTCGATTATCGGCGCGGTGATTTTCACCGTGCTTCTCCAGATCCTCCAGCCCCTCGGCACCTGGCGCATGGTCATCCTGCCGCTCATCCTCGTCCTGCTCATGCTCTTCCGGCCGCGCGGCATCATGGGCATGCGGGAGCTGCCCTGGTTTGTCCCCGCGCGCGAGCTCTTCAAACGTCTCAAGCCATGAGCGCGCTTCTTGAAATCGAGCATCTGACCAAGCGCTTCGGCGGCCTCTGCGCGATCTCGGATTGCGACGTGAAGGTCGAGGCCGGGCACACCCATGGCATCATCGGGCCCAACGGCGCGGGCAAGACCACGCTCTTCAACCTCATCACGGGCATCTACAAACCCACCGAAGGCCAGATCCGCTTCCGCGGCGAATCCATCTCCGGGCTCCGTCCCGGACGGATCGCGCTCAAGGGGGTGGGCCGCACGTTCCAAAATATCCGCCTGCTCAAAAGCCGGACCGTGCTGGAAAACGTGCGCATCGCCTTCGATTCGCAGCTCCATTATTCGCCGCTGGAGGCGATGCTGCGGGTAAACCGGTTTGGCCGGGACGAGACAAGATCCGTCGCCGCCTGCCTCGAGCTCCTTGATCCCTTCGGTCTCGCGGACCACGCACACGATCTCGCGGGCGACCTCCCCTACGGCTCCCAGCGCAAGCTGGAGATCGCCCGGGCCCTCGCGCTCAAGCCCGATCTTCTACTCCTCGACGAACCGGCCGCCGGGATGAACACCGGCGAAACCGCAGACCTCACCGGATTCCTCCGCTGGGTGAAGGAACATTACCGGGTGACGCTCGTCCTCATCGAACACCACATGCATCTCGTCATGAACCTCTGCGACCGCATCACCGTCCTCGATTTCGGCAAGACCATCGCCGACGGGACTCCGGATGAGATCCGCACCAACCCCCGCGTCATCGAAGCCTACCTGGGAGGATCGGAAGACGAATGAGTGCGCTGACCGTCGAAAACCTCACGGTCTCCTACGGCGACATCCATGCCGTGAAGGGGATTTCCTTCGATGTGCGCAAGGGCGAAATCTTCACCATGATCGGAGCCAACGGCGCGGGGAAATCCTCGGCGCTGCGCGCCATCTCCGGGCTTCTGCGTTTCGGCGGCAGCGTGTGCCTGAATGGAGTGGAGCTCCGCGGCCTCCCGCCGGAAAAAATTGTCGCCCTCGGCCTCTCGCAGGTGCCGGAGGGAAGGGGGATCTTCGGCAACCTGACGGTGAAGGAAAACCTCCATCTCGGCGCGTGGATCCGCAAGGATCGCAAGGCCGTGGCGGAGGACCTCGACCGCCTCCTCGCCACCCTTCCGCGCCTGAAGGAGCGGCTCCTCCAGCCCGCCGGCACGCTTTCCGGCGGAGAACAGCAGATGCTTGCCGTCGGCCGGGCCCTCCTGAGCCGCGCCACGACACTCCTCCTGGACGAACCCTCCATGGGCCTCGCCCCCAAGCTCGTAACCGAAATTTACAATGTCGTGCGCGAGGTCAACAAAGCGGGGGTCACCATCCTGCTCGTCGAGCAAAATGCCAACATCGCTCTCCGCCTCGCCCATCGGGCCGCAGTCCTTGAGACCGGCCTCATCACCCTTGCCGGAAACAGCGCGGATCTGCTGCAAAACCCCCGCGTGCAGGCGGCCTACCTCGGAGCCTGATCCTGCGGCTGAAGACCCTGCAAAATTCTCGATTCACCCCGATGCGCGGGTGATCCGCCCGCGGAGATTGCCCCGATGCCCCGGCGGGAGCTCCAGCCACGTCGCTCCCGCGAACCGCCCGGAAAATCGAACGGCCGATTGCAGGCACATCCGGACATGCTCGTTGGGATGTTGGAAAATCTGCGGGCAAGGAAGTTGCCGGACCGGGAGATACCCCTATAATTTTTTCATGAGAAGTCGGCTTGCTTTCGGATTCCTGCTCTTTCTGCCTGTGCTGGTTCATGCCTCCGCAGTCGCTGGAAACGCGCAACCGAAGTATGGTCCAAAGGCGACTCCTCTCTTCTGTGATCATCAGTATTTCCGCAGGGCTGAGGCGGCGGATTTTTGGCGGCTTATGCCGTTTTACGTTCCGCAGACCAATGCATACTCCTGCTCCGTCGCCTCCCTTGCGATGGTCTTCAACGCCGCAACCAGAGGCACTGCGGGAAGCGCTGGAACCGAGCGGAACCTCACTCAGGATGATCTCCTGAACACTGTTCGCGGAATCCCTCTTCGGGCTCTTGTTTCCAAGGAAGGGCTTCGGGGAAGGCACGGCCTGACCCTGGAGGAGTTGAAGACTGCTGCAGAGCAGACGGCCCGCAGGCTGGGCACACATGTCACAACCCGGTCTTTTCGAAATCTCTCGTTGGAGGAATTCCTCGACATCCTCCGGAAAAATGAGAATTGCGCGACGGACTTTCTGCTGGCTCACTTTGTTCAAGACGATCTGACAGGGGCCAAAGGGGGACCCTACGCCCACATCTCACCAATCGGAGCCTATGACCTGGTCACTCGACGCGTGCTGATTCTCGATGTCGACCGGGAGTGGTATTCCCCTTACTGGGTGTCCGACGAGGACCTTCTCAAAGCCATCAACCATGTCACAGAACCCTATGGCGCCGGTGGCTTGGTCCAAATCCGTTTCGATCCGCACGTCACGATGCCGTGACCGACTGACCGTAATCCAGGACTCCTTCTTCCTCTACCAGCGATCTCAGCACAGAACAGTCCGAACGTCTGAGGACGCTCCAGAGTGCCTGCAAAAAACTGAGCGCAATGTGACGGAGGAGGCAATTCCCGCCAAAAGCCCTCTGCCCTGCCCCCCCTTCCACCAGCCGATTTCTTTGCGATAGGAAAAGAAATGGAAAAAAACTTGCGACTCATCGCAGAGTTTGCGAATAAAACGAACTCCTCCATCCGAAATTCTGACTAACTAACTAAATGAAAGAAACATTTGGACAATATATCCGATCTTTGCGTGAACAACGTGGATTGACTCAGAGGGCTCTTTCCCAAGCCGTTGGGTTCCGCAGCCTGGCTCACCTGAGCGATATCGAGAGCGGAAAACGGAATCCGGCAAAGGAGACGTTCGCAAAGTTCGCGAAAGCCCTGGATGTCACCGTAAAAGATCTCGAATGCCGCGATATACGCGGACCAATTGAAGCAGCCAAAATTCTCTTCAGCAGGAAGCCGGAGATGGTCGGTGCCTTTCTGACCATCATAGAGGCGGCGCAAAAAATGGACGCGGACGAGTTGGTGGCGCGAGTGAAGATGTCAAAGCCGGAAGTCGGGGTTCTTGAAACCGCAAAGCCCCCCCGCACTGAGCCGGGTTCCGTCACACGGCCAAAACCACCCGAGAAGCGGGAACTGCCGGACAAGCCATCACCGCAGCAGACGCTGTTCTAGCCCCAACACTTTTCCCTTACCGTGGCATGGCCGTCCCGGACATGAAGAGTTTTCGATTCATCGGCGGGACGCCGACGCCACATGTTTCTGCAAAGGGAGCAGTTGGGCCGGACCAGAAAACCTCTGGACCTCTGCGCGAGGAATCGCCGGTTCAGCGCAGGTCAGGGTTCGTTGGTGGAGCTTTTCAGAGCTTCGCCGATCGTCTTGCCGGCTTCTTTGAACGCATCTCCTAGCCCCTGGATGGCGTTTTTTGCATCGTTGATGGCTTTGGACATTTTGGCGGCCTGAAAGTCCGAGCGGAGGCTGACGGCCTGGCGGCGGAAAATATCGGCCTGGATGGTGTCGCCCTTTTTCTCCAACTCGCCGACTTGCAGATCCAGACGAGCGAGCGATTCTTCGACAGCCGCCTGCTTCGCGCTGTCCGGGTTCGCCTGAAATGCGGAAATCTGCGCTTTTGTGGTTTGCACGGTCCGCCCTGGCGAGTCGCAGGCGGAAAGGCCTGCGGCAACAACGAGCAGGGCGAGAGTTTTTCTCATACGGAGAAGGTATCCTGAGCGGGAGAACGCCCGTTTTGAGCGGTGATCTTCGGGCAGTTGGCGGACAAATGACGCAGGATGTGAAAGACCTCCTCGGGATCGGCCCCGACGGCCTCGGCCACTTGTTCCGCCGTGACGGGTTTTCCGGACTGCTTCACATGGGCAATGACGCGGGCCTGAACTTCGAGGATTTTCGCGGCGGCCTTTTTGCCGGCTTCCACGCCCGGCTGATGGTAGGCGTTCACGTTCACAAGAGACCCGTAGAATCCGACCGCCCGCTCGTAGAGGGCGATGAGGGCACCAAGCTGGAAGGCATTGAATTCCGGAATGCTGATGGTGATGGACTCGCGGCCTTTCTCATGCAGTGCGCTCCGCGTGCCGCGCAAAAATCCCTGCAGGTAGTCGCCCGCGGTGACTCCGGGCTCGACCTCGAGCGGTTCGGAAGAGGTCGCCTTGCGGACTTCAAGGAAGGTGACAAAAAAGTTGTTTACGCCGTCGCGGAGCTGCTGCACGTAGGCATGCTGGTCAGTGGACCCTTTGTTCCCATAGACCGCGATCCCTTGGTTCACCACGTTTCCATCCAGATCGAGTTCCTTGCCGAGCGACTCCATAACCAGTTGCTGGAGGTAGCGGCTGAGCAGGAGAAGGCGGTCCTTGTAGGGAAGAATCACCATGTCCTTGAGCCCGCGACCCTCGCCGACGTAATACCACATGAGAGCCAGGAGCATCGACGCGTTGTGTCGGATGTCATCTGTTCGCGTTTTCGCATCCATCGCCGCGGCCCCGGCAAGGAATCCCTCCACATCGAGCCCCTGAAGCGCCATCGGAACAAGACCCACGGCGCTCATCACGGAAGTGCGGCCGCCCACCCAATCCCACATCGGAAACCGCCGGAGCCAGCCCTCGGAAACGGCGACCTTGTCGAGCTCGCTGCCGTCGCCGGTCACGGCCACAAAGTTTTTGGCGAACGGAATCCCCGCCTTCCGGAACGCGGCCTGCGCGGCAAGCATGCCGTTGCGGGATTCCTTGGTTCCGCCGGATTTTGAAATCACGGCAACGAGAGTATTCCCCAAACCGGCCCCAATCTGCGAGAGGACGCGGTCCATGCCGTCCGGGTCGGTGTTGTCGAAGAAGTGGACGCGCAGCGGGTTCTTTGCGCTCCACAAGGCATCGGCCACGAGCTGCGGACCCAAGGCGGAACCCCCGATCCCCACGACGAGCAGATCGGTGAACTTCGCTCCGGTGGCCGGGGCGATCCTGCCCGAGTGGACATCCGCGGCAAATTCGAGAACCGCCTTCTTGGTCGCGAGGATCGTCTCGCGCAGCTCCGGCGTCGGGGCCAGAGACGCGTCACGAAGCCAGTAGTGCCCCACCATCCGCTTCTCGTCAGGATTCGCGATCCCTCCCGCCTCCAATGCCTTCATCTGCTTGCACGCCCGGTCGGATGCAACCGCCATCCCCGTGAAAAAATCCTCGGGAAAGTTCATCCGACTGATGTCGATCGAAATCCCCAGATCGTCGTAGCCAAGGAAGTATTGCTGGAAACGCGGCCAGAGTGAGGTTGTGCTCATGGGGAAAGCGAACTAGATTGTCCGCGGCATGGCAAACCGAAATCCCGAGTCTGACAAAATCTTTTCCGGCATCCGCTGTCTGACGGAGGCGGACACGATGTCGCTGGGCCGGAGGATCGCCTCACGGGTGGAATCCTCCCTCATTCTCAGCCTCGAAGGCCCGCTGGGGGCGGGGAAAACCTGCTTCGTCAAGGGCCTTGCCGGAGGACTGGGGATCAATCCCGATGAGGTTTCGAGCCCGACATTCACCCTCGTCCACGAATATTCCGGCGGACGCATCCCGCTGGTCCATTTCGACCTCTACCGGCTGGAATCCGAGGAGGAATTGCTCCCGCTAGGATTCGAGGAATATCTCCGAATTCCCGGAATTGTTGCCATCGAATGGGGTGGAAAATTTCCGGCCTCCCTTCCCCGCGGAGCCTGGAGGGTCACGTTCGAAATCGAGCCGGATGGCAGAAAAATCCAGGCTTCGCCGGCACCATGAAGATTCTCGCCATCGAATCCTCGGGACCGGAAGGCAGCGTGGCCGTGCTGGAAGACAACGTCCTGGCCGGCTCCTGGACCTTCTCCAGCCCGAGGGGACGCGGCGGCGGGCTTTTCCCCGCGTTGGAATCCGCTTTTGTCAAATGCGGCCCCCCGGACACCATTGTCGTCGGAACCGGTCCCGGAGGATACAACGGCCTGCGTGCATCCGCAGCGGCGGCATGGGGGCTCTCCAAAATCCATGGCTCAAAACTCGTCGGCGTGCCATCCCTGCTTGGATACGAGGCCACGGAATATTTCGTCGCGGGAGATGCCCGGGGCGGGCAGTGGTTCCTCGCCCATGTGGCGGACGAGCGCTTCCTGCTGGAACCCGTGTTGATTGCTCCGGATCAGGCCAGCGAAATGCTGATCCCCGGGATCCCGGTTTTCACACCGGGCGGGCAGCTTCCCGGAATCCCGGAAGCCATCTGCTCCCCTCCTCAAGCCGGCCTCCTCGCCCTCCGCAGTCATGCCTTCGGCGATGCCCGCCCCATCTACCTGAAGCCGCCCCACATCACAAAACCAGCCGCCTGAAACAACCAGCCGTTACCAATCGTTGATGCGGCCGCATCAACGATTGGTAACGGGGAAATTCACTCGCTCTTACTGAGTTGCGAGGCCTTTTCGACGAGGGTGAGGAACTCGGCGCGGTAGCTGCCGGGATCGTCTCCGAGGCTGCGGCGGGCGGCAGACTGGATATCCTTCCACGAGATGTCATCCGAGCCGGGGGTCCCGCGGAGTTTCATCCCGAAGGCTGCAACCGAGGCCGCGAACTGAAAGTCCCCGGAGGCATCCGCAAAATCCGTGGGAGCGGTCGCTGGGAGCGGTGCCTCGATCAGTTTGCTTGCGTCGCCATCAGGGGCTTTGTAGCGGAGCTTGAGGGTGAGGAGATCATTGTTTCCCGATTCGGTCTGCGGCGGAGGCACTTGGTATTTCAGGGGATCCACGGATTGTCCTCCGGGAACCGGCACCCCCGCAGGGACGATTTCGTAGAACGCCGTGACCGAGTGCCCGGCCCCGATTTCGCCCGCATCTTTCCTGTCATCGTTGAAATCCTCCTTCGCAAGCAGGCGGTTTTCATAGCCGATGAGCCGGTATCCGGCGACACGGGCGGGGTTGAACTCGACCTGGATTTTGACGTCCTTTGCGATGGTGAAAAGCGTTCCTCCCATTTGCTCGACGAGCACCTTTCGTCCTTCAGAGAACGAGTCAATGCAGGCATAGTTCCCGTTTCCCCTGTCCGCGAGTTTCTCCATCGTCGAGTCCTTGAGGTTGCCGTCACCGAAACCGAGCACGGAGAGAAAGATGCCGGATCCGCGCTCGTGTTCGATGAGCTTTACCAGCGAGCTCTGATCGGTGACACCGACGTTAAAATCCCCGTCGGTGCAGAGGATCACCCTGTTGATGCCTCCCTTCAGGAAGTTCTCCCGCGCGGTTTCATAAGCGAGAGTGATCCCCTGTGCACCGTTTGTGAAGCCGCCGGCGTCGAGGTGATCGAGGGCCGCAAGGATGCTCTTTTTTTCAGAGCCGGACGTCGGCGGCAGGGCGAGCCCGGAGGCCCCGGCGTACACAACGATGGCGACGTGGTCGCGCGCATCGAGCTTTTCCACAAGCGCCCGCAGGCTGCGCTTAAGCAGGGGGAGTTTGTTCTCCGGCCGCATGGAACCGGAAACATCCACCAGAAAAACGAGGTTCGAAGCCGGCCGTTTCCCTCCGTCGAGCTCGCGGCCTTTGATCCCGATGCGCACGAGTTGGTGCTCCGGGGCCCAGGGTGCACGGGCGGTTTCCATATTCACGGAAAACGGAGCGCCTTTTCCCGGCCGGGGATATGTGTAGGGAAAGTAGTTGATGAGTTCCTCGATGCGGACCGCCCCGGAAGGAGGAAGCTGCTCGTCGTTCAGAAGCCGGCGGACGTTCGCGTAGCTGGCCGTGTCGACATCAATCGAAAACGTGGAAAGCGGGTTCGTCCTCGCATCAAAAAACACATTCTCGCAGATCGCATCGTAGGATTCGGTGTTGAAGTCCTGACGAGGGGGGGCAACGCAGGCGGCGGTGCGCGACAGGGTTCCCGTTCCGGCACCCGAGCCCTTCCCCCAGCCGCCAGCGAAGGTTGTAATCGTGCTGGCCTGCGCCGCCGTGAGCATGCCGGCACTTCCCGTGAGCACTGGCCGAGCAGAAGCTGGAGGGACGATCATCGGACTCATTACAAACGAGGAGGCGCTATTCCCCGTGCCTGCCACAAGCGCCACATCGGTGGCAGCGGACACCGCAGGCTGTGAGCTTTCGACTTTCGCCAGGAGCGCCGAGGAAGGCGCGGGCGACACGACGCTTTTCTGCACCGTCACAACAAACCCTTCAGCCTCCCCGGAGGAATCCGCCGTTTTCAAAGCCGGGAGACGGAATGCCGTCCAGGGCAGCATCGGCGCAATGAGGAGGCAGGCGGCCAGCGCGGTCAGGGACGTGACGAAGACAACATTGCGGATGTTCCGCCGGCGGCGTGATTCCGCGATGTTTCCATGGCATTCGGCCAGGAGCCTGGAGCGAAGATCCGTCCCGAGATCCTCGGCCGGATCGAAACGGATCGCCTCGCAGAATGAGATGGCTGATGCCAGTTCCCGTTGAAGCTCCTGCGAGCAGGCAAGTTCTTTTTCAAATGCTTCCCGCTCGCTGCCGTGGAGCTCGCCGAGCGCGTATGCAGTGAGATTTTCGGGTTTCATAGGACCTCCATATTTTCCCGTTTCCAGGATGTTCTGAGGGTTTGGATGGCGTTGTGAAGCTGTACCCCGACATTCGAGACGCTTATCCGCAGTGCCTCGCCGATTTCCTTGTAGCTGAGGTCTGCCTCGAATTTCAGGCGGACAAGTTCCTGTTCGCGCGGAGTCAGTTCGGAAACGAGGCGACGGAGGAGGGTGACATCCTCGCGCCTCTCGACTTCGCCAGACGGGCCCGGCCCCTCAGATGCCTGGGACTCCTCCTCAAGAGCTCCCTCTTGGAACCTGACGATTTTTCGCGCGTGATCGAGCGCACAGTTGCGGCAGACAAAGAACAGCCAGGGAGCGAGACGGGGAACGAGAAGGGGGACATCCTGGCGACTGAGCCGGAGAAAGGTTTCCTGCACGGCATCGCGGGCGGACTCGATGTCGCCCGTGATCGCCTTCGCATGGCTGATCAGCGGGCGCTCGTAGCGCGCAAGCGCATCTTCGATGATTTGTTCGGGTGACATCGGGCTCTGCCGGGTTTACGCCGGACGACCGGCTTTCTTAATCAAAATCATCGGTGTCACAAAACTTTGATGCGGCCGCATCAACGATTGGTATTGAAAATCGGATGGCGGCAGCAGGAAAACCGGGCATCATTGCGGGCATGCAGCTGGATTTTGACCTGAAAGGCGGGCCTGAGAAGCCTTCGCCACCATCGGAGCCAACGGTCTTGAGCGTCGGGGTGCTCACGCGAAAAATCCGGGAGATCCTGGAATCCGGTGTCGGGGAGGTTTGGGTGGAGGGCGAAGTCTCCAACCTGCGCAAACAGGCATCCGGACATGTCTATTTTACGTTGAAGGATGCCACTTCCCAACTCGCCTGCGTGATGTTTGCCAGTCAGGCGGCACAGTTGCGCGGGATGAAATTTGCAGATGGCACGCAGGTGCAGGTCTTCGGACAGATCACAGTTTACGAGGCACGCGGCAATTATCAGATCATCGTGCGCCGGGTGCGCGAACGAGGAGTCGGCGCGCTCCAGGCGAAGTTCGAGGAGCTGAAGCGGCGGCTCGCAGGAGAGGGACTGTTCAGCCCGGAACGGAAGCGGCCGCTACCGCGGTTCCCGAGGCGGATCGGCGTGGTCACTTCCCCAACCGGAGCCGCAATCAGGGATTTTCTTAATGTCCTGCACCGGCGGCAACAGGGGATCGAGGTGGTTATCTTCCCGGTTCGCGTGCAGGGGCAGGGGGCGGCCGCAGAGATCGCTGAGGCGGTTCGGATGCTCGGAAACGCCGCGGACTCTGATATCGGGCCGGTGGATGTGATCGTTGTGACCCGGGGCGGAGGCAGCCTGGAGGATTTGTGGGAGTTCAACGAGGAGGCGGTGGCCAGAGCGATCGCGGAAAGTCCGGTCCCCGTGGTCAGCGCGGTCGGACACGAGATCGACTTTACCATTTCGGATTTTGCAGCGGATGTCCGGGCGCCGACCCCGAGCGCCGCTGCCGAGATTCTTAGCGCGGACGGCGCGGAACTTCTGGAGCATCTGGTGCAGCTTTCCTCCAGGCTGAGGCGTTCGGTTTCGGGGAGGATGGATGCCGCCAGGGAACGGATTCTCGGCTTCCACCGCACGGTGTTGTTTTCGGAACCCCGGCGGGTTCTGCTTCAGGGCCACCAGAATGTGGACCGTCTGTCGGATGATCTCCTCCGCGGAGCTTCCGCCGGAATCCAGTCGCGCCGCCTGATGATTGAGAGGTCGTCCGGAATTTTATCCTCACACAGTCCGGCCCGGAGGATTTCAGAAGCTCTCGCTTCCCTCACCCATGCAAAGACCGCCATGAAGCAGAGATGCGGAACTTCGCTGGATGCGGCGCGTTCCGGCCTGTCAAAAAATTCCGCAGTGCTCGAAGCCCTGAATCCCTCCGCTGCCCTCGCCCGAGGATATACGATGACGCTCGGCGCAGACGGAAAATTTGTGCGCTCGGCAAAACACCTCTCCACCGGACAGTCGATTACCACGCAGTTCCTCGACGGCCGGGTTGAGTCGGTGGTTACCACCCCTTCGCAGCCGGACGGTGGAAACGGGAGGTAATACGCTTGGGGCGGTTCGCCCACGTTTCCTTGCCAGAATCTCCCGCTGAAGGTTTGATTCCCATTTCTGATGCAAAGCACTGGAACCACGCACCCGCAAACCCGGACATTCTGGTTCGTTGCCGGGGAGACGAGCGGGGACGCACGCGCGGCGGAAGTCATGCGCTCGCTCCGTGAGATGGCCCCTTCGATCCATTTCGCGGGTGCCGGTGGTCCCCGGATGCAGGAGCTTGCGGACGGACCGTTCGACAACTGGACGGACCAGGCCGCCGTCCTCGGACTTTGGGATGTGCTCCTCCACTACGGGTATTTCCGGAAAAAATTCCGCCGCATGCTCGCGGACATCCGCACGGCACAACCGGCGGCGGTCGTGCTGGTGGACTATCCCGGATTCAACCTGAGGCTTGCAAAATCCCTCCGCTCCTCGGGATTCGCCGGAAAAATTCTCTACTACATCAGCCCGCAGGTCTGGGCGTGGAACCGCGGACGCATTCCCAAGATGGCAAAAATTCTGAACCTCATGATCTGCGTCTTCCCGTTTGAAGCACCGATGTATGAGGCAAGCGGTTTGCACACGGTTTTTACGGGGCATCCGCTGCTTGAAGCTCTTGAAAGGAAACGCATCGGATCCCCCCGCGAGCCGGGGCTTGTGGGATTGTTTCCCGGCAGCCGGGAGCGTGAGGTGAAGCGGATTTTTCCCGTCATGGCGCAGGCTGCAGCCATTATCCGGAAAAGCGTTCCGTCGGTCCGCTTTGAAGCCGCTGCGGCCAGCGAGCCCCTCGCCGCGCGGATGCGGGAGATCGCGCCGGGGATCACGGTGCGCACCGGAACGGCGCACGAGCTCATGCAGCGGGCCTCGGCAGGAATTGTCTGCTCGGGAACAGCCACGCTCGAGGCCGCCTACTTCGGGCTCCCGTATTGCCTCGTTTACAAAATCGCATGGCTGACATTCGAGATCGGACGTCGGCTCGTCGACGTGGACGCCCTGGGCATCGTGAATATTCTCAACAACTACCGGATCAATCCCCCCGGGGACCCGAGGATGCCCGCCAAACCCGCCCCGCATGTCGTCCGGGAGTTTATCCAGCACGAAGCCACCCCGGAGCGCATCGCGAGCGAAACAATCCGGCTGATTCAAAATCCGGAGGCCCGCGATAGCCTGACCAGCCGGCTGTTGGAAATCACCGCTGCTCTGGACGCGGCCGGTGCCTCGCGTCGCGCGGCCTCGGCGCTGCTGGCCGCCGCCTCCTCGTCCGACTGAAAGGGACAGCTCTTTCCTGCGAATGGCTCAGCGTGAGAGTGCCTTCTCTATGCTCGCACTGACCTGTGCAGCGAGGGCATCAGAACCCTCCGACGTGTAATGCACGTCACCGGGTGCCTTCGAAAATTTTCCGGCGAATCCCTTGGTCAGTGCGAACAGGTCGTCGGTAACGACCCCGTTCCTTTCCATGACCCTTGCGGCGACGGCATTGTATTTTGCATCGTCCCCGACAAAGCGGCCGTCTTCCCCTTCCGGCACGACGGTCGTGCTCGCCCAGATCAGTTTTGCTCCGGTGGACTTGAGGCGTGCGACAAGCTTTTCCAGATTCTTTTCGTAATCGTCCAGGGAAACGGAAAGCTTGCCGCCGACCTTGTCGCGGCTGCCCTGGTTTTTCACGAGAGGATTCCGGTAGCACAGGTCCCAGAGCCCCCAGTTGAAGTGAATCACATCCCACTTCGTGTCCCCCAGCCAGGCATCGATGCGATCCAGCCCCATCAGCGTGTCACCGCAATTCTCCGGCCCCTTCCCACGCATCGGACGGTAAACATTTGCCTTCCCCTTTAAATTCTCCCGGACCGCACGGGTGTATCCGATGGAAATGGAATCCCCGATCAAAAGCACATTCGGCAGCGAGGGGTCGGCAACGAAACTCCAGTCCCCTTTCGTGTCCGATGGAGGGGTGTAGGTTTTCTTGCCCGCCGCATGAACAGGCATGGCCAGACCAATGGTGAGGGCCAGAAGTAAGCGCAGTTTCATTTTGAATCTTCGGACCGGGTCCGGAAAATTGACGCGCCCCGCATGGTCAGTCCGCCCGGAAATTCATGAACGCGGCGAGTTGAACGTTTCTCTTCTCATCCGCACTTTTGAAGAAAAAGGTGATCCCGCCGTTCTCCGGCGCGGTGTATTCGCAAACCACAAACTTGGGCTTGTTGCGAAGTGGCCCAACGTCTGCATCAAGCATCTGCCACTGGTCGGGAGCATCACTGGACGAGACGTTGATCTGGTGATTCTCCCTTCCCGGTGAATCCCGGTCGGCCGACAACCCCAGCCCCATCAGGAAGAGATTGTAAACGTGCCCGGGCTCCAGACCGGTCAGTTCCAGCGACAGGCCCGCACCTCCTTTTTCCTGTTCTTTTCCTCTCGGACAGACCCGCCCGCGCAGAAGCGCCATCCCCTCGCCTCCCACCCTCAGGTTGTCCATGCGTCCCTGCGCAGTGGGAAGAACCCCCAGCATTTTGGTATGGCCCGGCTCCCTCGATACGGCCCATGTCTGACCGAAAATCTTATTGGTGGACAGAAAAGGAGACGGAATGGGAGCCTCCTTCGGAGGGGAGAAAGCGATGGCATGCGTCACCATGTCCGGCGCAGGCTGCGGGATGTCCCGGTCGCTGTCCCACTTCTTGAATGACCATGTCCCCGCCTCCATCCCCTGCGACAGAAAAAGCAACACCGCCAGAAAAACACCTGAAAAAAGCGGTTTTGTCCGCACGGAAAATCCTGAGGAGAGGGGGGTAATCATCGTTGAAAAATTGAGCGCGGTGCATGAGTTTGTCCAGTTCAATTTGCTCTCAGGACAAACGGTCAATCTCGCGAACCGGCCCGGGATTCTGACTCCGCAGCCAGTCGTGAAGGCTCACGGATGACGGGGTGCACCCGGCCGCCTCGATTTCGGAAAGGATCCTCCCGGTTGTCATGATGTGCCGTTCCCGCTTGTAGATCTGGTAATCCGCCCGGGCGCGATCGGGGGTCAGATTCACGGTGGCGAGATTTGCCCCCGCACGGAGGGCGCCCGCATAGCCCCCCTCGCCCGCCAGGCTCATGGCGCTCACGGCGGGAATAATCCACCGGGGCATGCGGGTCCGGAGGAGTGCAACCGCGTTCAACACGCGGTCCAGGCTTTCAGCGGGATGGCCGGAAAATGGCGTGTCCTCGCCGGGAATGAACGGGCTCACACTGCACCCCGCCAGCGGAAGCGACTCGAGCAAAGAAACCGTCTCATCGACGATCTCTGCGGTCTGTCCGGGAAGTCCCAGAACAAACCCGGAGGAGACCATCCACCCGCTTTCCGCAAGAAGGCGGATGGACTCCAACCGCTCAGCCAGAGCACCGGGAGCTTGAACAAAGCGATAGTGGTCCGGGTTTCCTGTCTCGATCTTCATGACGTAGTATCCCGCCCCGGCGGTTTGAAGCGCCGAGTAGTCACGGCCCTGCAAAGTTCCCAGGCACACGCTCAGACCAAGAGCGTTTTCGCTTTTCAACTGCTCCAAAAGGGGAATGGCAATCTCCCGCACCGCAACGGGATCCTCCCCCGCCTGGATATTGATGTCCGTGACGCATTCCGGCAGGGAACCCATCAACTCGTCGAAGATCTCCCCGGCAGAAAGGCGGTAACGGTTGAGCCCTCGATTATCGCGCCGCATCGCGCAATACCCGCAGTTCTCGCGGCAAAAATTCGAAATCTCCACGACCGCGCGGACGAAGACTGTCTTTCCAAAAACCGAGTCTCGAACATCCGCGGCGCGGCGGTGCAGCAGCTCCTGCTCCGGACCTGAGGCATCCAAAGCGGAGGAAAAAGAATCTATCACCCGCAAACTATCACCACTGCCCCCAACCAAAACAAGCCCGCATCCGCTTCTCCTGGCATCAAAAGTTTCGGTGCTGCCTGCACAAATCGAACCCGCCTCGCCAATTGTGCAACGCCCCGTTGCACAATTGACGGGGTGTTCCACCAAGCGTTGAGCCGTCATCCCGTTCGCCCCACAAATCCCTGATTCCCCGGATGGCGGCTTTGTGATATTCCCATGGCCTGCTCCATGCCTGAGAATTCGGAACAACTCGCCCGCCAGCAAATCGACGCGATGCTCGTTGCGGCAGGTTGGATGGTTCAGACGAAGGATCAGATCAATCTGGCCGCCTCGCGTGGTGTCGCGGTCTGTGAGCTCTCTTTCAAAACCGGAGAACCCGATTACACGCTTTTTGTGGATGCCAAGGCCATCGGCACAGTGGAGGCGAAGCCGGAAGGGATCACGCTGACAAGCGCCGAGGAACAATCGGCCAAGTATGTTTTCGGGGCTGGAAGACTCCGCCAACCTGCCCGCCCCGGAAATCATCGCCCAGGAAATCAGCGACGATCTGGAAGCCGCGCTGGAGCAGTTCGCCACCATCGCCGAAGATCTCAAATAAGCCCGAAAACGGTTTTCCTCTGCGGACTCTGCGATTGTCTCGCTCGCTTCCCGCGAGTTTGATCCATCGCGCTTCCGTGCGATGGCCCCTTCGGGCTTCCTGCGGAAGTCTATCTCCGCGCCTTCCGGCGCTCCGGTTCGCCCTTCGGGCTGCCTCTGGCAGGCTACCCGGCTGGCTCCCGCCAGCACGTGTTCTGCGTGAGGAATTGCCGAAGGCCCCCTACTTGACCTTCGCCCGTGTATCCTTGAGAGCTTTGGCGGAGGCTTGGAGGCCCTGGAGTTCTTTCGGCCAGAGTTCGAGTTCGACGTGGCCGATGACACCGGCGCGGCCGACAACCGTCGGAACGCTGATGCTGATGTCGCGGATCCCGTAGGCTCCGTTGACACGGCTGGAGACCGGGAGGATGCGGCGGCGGTCGAGAGCGATGCAGTCGATGACTTCGCGGATGGCAACGCCGACGGCGTAGCCGGCCCCGCCCTTGCGCGAGATGACTTCCGCTCCGCTCTTCTGCGTGCGTTCAAAAATCTGCGTCTGAAATCCGGCTGTCACACCGGCAAATTTCGTGAGCGGGAATCCATCCACCGTGGCGGACGACCAAATCGGGAGCATCGTGTCGCCGTGCTCGCCGAGGATCATCGCGCGGACCTGGGTCGGCGGGAGGTTCAGGGAGCTGGAGATCAGCGAACAGAAGCGTGAGGTATCGAGGACGGTTCCGAGACCGAGGACCTGCGAGGCAGGAAGTCCGGTCTTCTCCACGGCAAGCTGGGTGAGGATATCCACGGGGTTCGAGACCACGAAGATGATCGCCTCTTTTTTCATCCCCGCGCCCTTGAGGCTCTCGAGGATTCCGAGGAAGAGGGTGACGTTGCGGTTGATAAGGTCGAGTCGGGATTCGTCCGGTTTGCGGCGGAGTCCGGCGGTGATGCAGATGAGGTCAGCATCCTTGCAGTCGGCATAGGTGCCGGCCGAAATTTTCTGATCCGCGCAATAGGCCGCGCCGTGCAGAAGGTCGAGGGCCTCACCTTCCGCCGCCGCCTGATTCGCGTCGAGCATGAGAATCTCTTTGACGATTCCAGAGCACTGGAGCGCGAATGCCGCGCAGGATCCGACACGTCCGCCCCCGCCGATGATTGCAACCTTCATGTTTTTACTTGTTGAGGTTTGCGATGATTTCGTCGGTGAGTTTCTGGACGAGGGCTTCCACATCCGCTCCCGATTGCGGGGCGGGCATGGGATTGAACGGCGTAACCGGGGTCGAGCAGCCGTGCTGTCCGCACATCTGGTCCCAGGGATCGACTTCGCAAAGCTCCGCGTTCTTGAGGTCGAAACGGTTGTCGGGCAACCCGAGGCTCTGCTTGATCTTCAGCAGATCGTCCAGCTTTTCGCAGGGGATCGAGGCGGCGCCGGGCAGAGACTGCGCGAGAATGATCGTGCGGCAATAGGCATCGGTGATCTCCATCTTGAAGTAGGCGTCCTCAACGGATTTGCCCCAGCAGATCACCCCGTGGCAGCCCATGATGATCGACTGATGCTTCGGGGCGAGCGGGCGGATGCTGGCCGCGATCTCCGGCGAGCCGGGCGTCTGGTATCCGGCCACGGCGACGGTTCCGACAAAGACCTCAAGTTCGGGAATGAGCCTGGCTGGCGGCTGGAGCTCCTTGATGGCGAATGCCCCCGCATGGCACGGGTGTGCGTGGCAGACGGAGACCGCCTCCGGAGTGGTCTCGTAAATTGCGGCGTGGGTCGTAAACTCGCTCGAGCGCTTCCAAGTCCCCGCAAGCTGGGTTCCCTTGATATCGACCATGCTCATCATTTCAGGGGTCATGTAGCCCTTGCTGACGCCGGTCGGGGTGATGATGAACCGGTCGGGGCCGATGCGGGCGGAGATGTTCCCGCCGTTGCCGTCACAATACTCGCGCGCCCAGATCCGGCGTCCGATGTCGCAGATTTCCTTCTTGATCCGCTCGGCTTCCGGCGAGTGGAAAAGCTTCTCGTCGTCCGTCTTCCCGGCGGATGCGGCAGTCGCGGGTGTGGAAGGCGAAACGGATGCCCCGGCATCAAAAACCACTTTGACTCCGGCTTCGGAAAACACGTCCTTGGCTCCGGGAGTCAGCCGGATGTCGCGGTTGTAACGGAACTCCGTTTCTCCCGATTTCAAGAATTCCTCGGCGTCTTTTTGTGCGAATAGTTTCATGGTTTAGTTTTTGTAAAAATGTTCGTCCACGAGGGCGGCGCAGTAGGCGTCCACCGGCGTGGGAGTCGGAAAGGGGCAGGCGGCCTCGCGGCCTTCGCTGATGGCGATGTGCTGGCCGATGTTGGCACCGAGCTCGTCGTAAACGACGATTGCGGGAGCAAAGGCTTCGTCCCCCTGAAACGTCTCCTTTTTCCAGGGAAGAGTGAGAAGCAGGCGCTCGCCGGTGAATTTCTTCGTCCGGGCGGAAAGCGTGACGCGGCCGATAACGGTTCCCATCCTCATATCGCGAGGCTCCTTTCCGGATCAATGATCCCGAGAACCGACCATCGGGCAGGGCTGAGTTCGCTGCCAACCATCTTGCGGGCCTCGCTGCCGTCGCTCGAGATCAGAACCTTCTGACCAATGCCCGCACCGAGGTCGTCCAGGACGATCTGCGGCGCAAGATCCGCGGAATCCGGCTCGGCAACGAGAAGCCTCCAGCCCTCGAGGCTGTCGTGCTTGACCGTGCTGGTCGCGTATCCGCGGATTGTCGCGATTCTCATAAGAAATGGAGAATGGAAAATGGAGAACGGAAAATGGCAGACCGGCCGCACTTCGCGCGGAATTTGATTCTTTCCGATCTCCGCTTTCCGCTTTCCAGTTTCATGCTTAGTAGAGGTTCAGGTTTTCGACCATCACGCAGCGGCGCGAGCGGGTGAACGTCATCGGGGTGGTGACGCCTTCGCCCGTCGGCGTGGCGATGCTGAAGCTGAGGAAGCCCTCGCCGCCGAGCCCGAGGCCGGTCATGCAGGGGCCGTTCTTGATGAAGAGGGTCGTGTCAATCTCCTGGGCCATCTTGGTGAGGTTCCGGATGTTCTGCGAGTGCATGATCCCGGTGTGCTTGTATCCGTGCTCGGCCTTGATCGCTTCCGCGATGGCGGCATCCACGTTCGGCACGCGAACGACCGGAATGAACGGCATCATCTGCTCCTCGTCCACAAAGATGTGATCGGCTTTTGTCTCGCCGAAAAGAAGCTGGGTGGACGCCGGAACGCCGAGGCCGATCGCCTTGGCAAGGACGCTGGCGTCGCGGCCGACGAGGTCGCGATTGACGACCGGATGCGGACATCCGGCCCCCTTCCCCTGCGGGAAGACGAAGGCTTTTTCCGCAAGCGCCTCGACCTGCTTGGCGTCGAGCTGGACTGCTCCGGCCTTGCGAAGGGCCTCCATGAGCTTGTCGGCGACAGAGGCGACGACGAAGACTTCCTTCTCGCCGATGCAGAGGAGGTTGTTATCGTAGGATGCTCCCTGGATAATCGAGCGGGCGGCGTGATCGAGGTCGGCGGTTTCGTCCACCACGACCGGTGGGTTTCCCGGTCCCGCACAGACCGCGCGCTTGCCGGTCTTCATCGCCGCAGCGACGACAGCCGGACCGCCAGTGACGCAGAGCAGCTTCACATGCGGGTGCTTGCACATCGCATCAAACGTGTCGAGCGTCGGCTTGATGACCGTCGTGAGAAGATCGGAAATGCCGGTCTCGGCAAAAATTGCCTGGTTGTATTCGCGGATGGCAATCGCGGCGCATTTGGCTGCCGAAGGGTGGGTGTTGTAAACAACCGCGTTGCCTGCCGCGACCATGTTGATCGCATTCCCGGTGAGCGTGGGAACACTGTGGGTGGACGGCGTGATCGCACCGATGACCCCCCACGGTGCGTAGTCGATGACGGTCAGGCCGGAATCCCCGCTGAAGGCCATGCGGTCCAGCATCTCGACCCCGGGCACCAGATCGCCGCAGATCCCGAGCTTCTCGATTTTGTGGTCGAGGCGGCCGATCTTCGTCTCGTTGAATTCGATCGTCCCCCACTCCTTCGCCTTCGCGACACAGAGCTTGCGGATGACGGCAATCGCCTTCTTGCGGGCGGTCATGCCGCCTTCGCGGAGCTTCACGAACGAGCGCTGGGCGGCCTCGACGGCCGCGTTCATGTCCTCATACACACCGAATCCGGACTGGCCGGAAGATGCAGACGGGGTCTGCTGGTTCTTCAGGCGGGAAAGAACCTCACCGACCACCTTTGCCACAAGTTTTTCGTCAATTGCTGCCATAAATTATGCTTTGTAGAGAATTGCTTTTCCGAGATCGACGGTGTCCACGATGCCGATAATGACGGCGTCCACCGGCGAGTCCTTGTCATCCGCCGCAAGCCGCGCGGAACTGCCCTGAACCACGAGAACACAGTCCCCCTCTCCCGCGCCGAGGCTGTCCACCGCCACCAGAGTGGAGGAACCCGGCTTGATCTCCTTCGCCTTCGGCGAATCAATGACAAGCGGACGGACAACGAGGAACTTGCTTCCCGTCATCTTGGGATTCTTTTTGGTGGCAACAACGCTGCCTTCGACTCTAGCGAGGATCATGGGATAGGATTGGTTGGTCCGTGCATCACGCGAATCCGGGAACGATGAGAGTCAGGACAGCCGCCCTGATCCCTTCGCGAGATTCGCAGGCGGGTTGCTACTTCGATTTTGGAAGAACCACGCCGAGGTCGGCGTGCGGACGGGCGATGACGCTCACGCTGATCACCTCTCCGAGCGACTGGGCGGCGGTTTTGCCGGCTTCGGTCGCTGCCTTGACCGCGGCGACATCGCCGCAGACGCAGGCCGTGACCATCGCGTTGCCGACCTGGGTCATCGGACCGACGAGTTCGACATTGGCCGATTTGAGCATCGCGTCCGTCGCCTCAACGAGGGCGATGAGTCCGCGGGTTTCGATCATTCCGAGTGCTTGTTGTGACATGTTTTTATGTTGGTTGGTTATTGGTTAATGTGAAATTCGAAATTGGAAATGAAGTCCCTGCCGGAGGCAGGCTCCCTGTTTCATCCTTCATCCTTTTCTTTGAGCTTCTGCCAGGCGTTGCGGGCGATGATGATTTCCTCGTTGGTGGGGATGACGCGCACCTCGATCTTCGAGGCGGGGGTCGAGATGACCGCCTCGGTCGCGCGGGTGGCCTCGTTGGCGGCAGGGTCGAGTTCGAGCCCGCAGAAGTCGAGGTTGGCGCAGACGGCGGCGCGGAGGCTGGTGTTGTTTTCGGCGATCCCGGCCGTGAAGATGAGGACATCCGCCCCGTTCATCTCGACGAGAAACTGGCCGATGAACTTGCGGATCTGCGCGACAAAGACGTCCATGGCGATGCGGGCATTGTCGTTGCCTTTGGAGGCCGCCTCGACAAGGTCGCGGACATCCCCGGTGGGCAGACCGGACATCCCCTTGAGTCCGGCACCGCTGGTGAGGGCTTTTTCCACCGTGTCCAGCCCGAGGCCGAGGTTGCGTGCGAGATAGATCAGTGCGAAGCAATCGAAATCCCCCACGCGGTTGTTCTGCGGAAGGCCGCTCTGGGGAGTCATTCCCCAGCTGGAGTCCACCGCCGCGCCATTTGCAACAGCGGCAATCGACGAACTGCCGCCCAGGTGACACGAGATGATTTTCAGTTTGTCGGTGCCGCGAAGCTCGGCGCACCGGCCGGTGACGAAACGGTGGCTGGCCCCGTGGAAACCATACCTGCGGATGCCGTATTTTTCCTCCCATTCGAGCGGAACGGGATACCGGTAGGTGCTGACCGGAACGTGGTCGTAAAAGGCCGTCTCGAATGTTCCGATGCACGGCAGCCCGGGGTAGAGCTTGTTGAACAGCCGGACCCCGGCGATATAGGGCGGATTGTGCGCGGGCAGGAGGGTGTTGAATTCCTCCATCGCCCGGAGCACCGGCTCCTCCATGAACTGTGTGCCGGAAATCCCCTTCGCCATCACGGGCTTGAAGCCCACGGCGGCGAGTCCGTCAAATCCACCCAGTTCGGATTCGATGAACCCGATGGCGGCGGCATGGTCGGGAAAGGAGGCCGTTCCTTTCTTCGCCGCCGCGTCGCCGACCGTGATGGAATACGGACAATCCGCCGACCCGATCCGCTCGACACCGCCCTTCGCGAGCACGCGCTCGGACGGCATCTCGAACAAGCGGAACTTGAACGAGGTGCTCCCGATGTTGGCGACGAGAATCTTGTTGTTCACGGGTCTGCGGTTGCGGACACCCTGCCGGCCTTGTTACTTGGCGGCGGATGCGGGCTTTGTTGCGAGGAACTTGCCGAGTTTGACGAGGTCGTCGTGCGGCCGCGGGATGACATGAACGGCGACCACTTCGCCGATCGTGCTCGCTGCGGTTGCGCCGGCCTCGACAGCGGCCTTGACGGCGGCAACGGAGCCCCCGATGAAGACGGCCACGTTTCCGGAGCCGACTTTTTCCCAGCCGATAAGTTCCACGTTCGCCGCCTTGAGCATCGCGTCCGTCGCTTCAAACTGCGACACGAGGCCTTTGGTTTCGATCATTCCAAGTGCTTGATTAGCCATAGTAGTTAGTAGGTGAATTGGTGATTGGTAATGCGAAATCAGGAGAGCGAAGGGAGCGGAAGGGATGCGATCCCCGGAGCCGATTCGATCTTTCCCGATTTCATGATTTTTCTCAGGCGACGAAGAACTTCAGAAGTTCCGGCGCCGGGCGGGCGATGACATGCGAGGCCACGAGGTTGCCCACGCGGGTCGCCGCTTCGCGGCCGGCTTCGACGGCCGCCTTGACGCTGCCGACATCGCCCTGGACGATGGTTGTGACCAAGGCTCCGCCGATGGGGACGGATTTGATCAGTTGCACGTTCGCGGCTTTGATCATCGCGTCACTGGCTTCCACCAGGCCGACGTATCCGCGGGTTTCGAGTAGTCCGATTGCTTCGCTCATTTGTTGTTTGGTTGGGTGTTGATGGTTAGGATTTGAAAAGCTCCACCTTGTCCGCGTGGTCGAGGTCGCAGGCATTGGCCTCGTCGGTGTCCATGTGAACCTCGAGTTTGAATGTGGGGTCGACACGGACGATCAGGTCGTCGAAGCGCGTGGTGCATCCCCTGGCTGTGACTTTGAGGGTGATCGTGTCAAGGTGCTTGACCCCGTAAAACGAAGCGTCGGATGGCGACATGTGGACATGGCGCGCGGCGCGGATCACCCCGTTTTTCATTTCGAGAAACCCTTTCGGTCCCATGATATAGGCACCCGGCGTTCCCTCGATGTCGCCCGACATGCGGACCGGCACATCGATCCCGAGCTGCACCGCGTCGGTGAATGCCAGCTCGATCTGGGTCAGATTCCTGCAGGGGCCGAGGATCCGCAGGTTCGGAATAATCCGCTTGCGGGGCCCCACCAGAGTCACCGTCTGCTGCGAGGCATACTGCCCCTCCTGGTAAAGCATCTTGTGGATCGTCAGCTCCGCGCCCTTGCCAAAAAGCACCTCCACGTTCTCCGGGGAGATGTGCATGTGGCGGGCCGAGCTGTTGACGACCAGAACAGGAGCCGGCCCGGCGGGAACCGCCCGCCCCATCTGGCGGAACAACGACTCACGGACAAGCGACTCAACTACGGATCGGCTGGGGATATCAGAAGTGGCCATCAGAAAAAAATTAAATGACTGAAACCGATCATATATTTCCTAGCGGGTGCGTCAACAATTTTTTTGAAAATCTTTTGCGGGCCGGAAAACATCAGAGAAAATGGACGGGGAGAGCCGGTTTGGACGGCAGGAGGATGTCGGGCAGCGGCAAAGACGTGTCGCAGGACAGCGTGCGGTTGAATCCCGGGCTGATTCCCAGACGCTGGAGCTTTTCAGCCGGCGCATCCGTGAGCAGGAGGTCGACATCCGGCCAGCGCTTGAGAAGAAACGGTGCGGTGGAGCCGATTTTGGATGAGTCCAGGCAGTAGATGGCATGGGAGGAACGACGCACGGCAACGAGCTGCTGCTGGACGATGATCTCCTGGGAGTTCCAGATTCCATGCTGGTTTGCGGCCTCGGCGGAGAGAAACGCGATGTCGAAATTCCAAAACTCCAGGCTTCTCCTGGCCGTCTCTCCAATCAAGACAGACTGGCGGCCAAGAATTTGTCCCGCAGTCAGGAAAACGTTCAGGCCCGGCACCGAGGACAGCATCTCCCCAACGGGCAGGTTGGACGTGACGATGGTCACAGGAAAAACCGGCGCCTCGCGAAAAATCTCCGCCATCGAATAAATGGTCGTCCCGGAGTCGAGAAAGTATGTGCCCCCCGGTTGCAGGAGGCGTGCGCCCGCTTTGGCGATCCGGGCTTTTCCACGCGCCCCGGCGGACTGCCTCTCATTAAATGAAGGAAACCGCTCATTAAATTCCGCGAGCGCACCGCCGCGGGTGCGCTTGACCTTGTTGCGGCTGGCCAGCTCCGCGAGGTCCCTTCTCGCTGTCGCCTCCGAAACGCCAAGCCGGCGGCAGAGTTCGTGAACAGGAAGATACCGGTGGCGGTCGATCAGGGCTGCCAGCTTTTCCCGGCGCGCTTCGACGACATGCAGAGGAACCCTCATGAAGGCTGGAGATCATGCGGGTAGGAAGAAGCGAAAGCAATCAGGAAGCGCGGATTTTTTGCGTCGGCCTCCCCTTTCTGAACAGGAGGCGAACCGGAGTTTCCTAGCGAAGAGCCCGGGTGCGCCGGAAGCAGAACCCGCAAGCCCCGAAACCGACAAGGACCAGGAAGACGGACGAGGGTTCCGGGACGGCAATCGCAAAAACCGTGTCGATCGTGACGGTCCCGGTGTAGCTGTAGGAACCGCTCGAATACGGAAGGCTCCCGCTGTATTGGAGGTAATCCAGCTTCAGCGAACCGGCATCGTTCCAAAGGTGCCCGGAAGAGATTTTCGGCCCGGAGACAGGCAGGCCGTTGATGTCGTAGCTGGCGGGATCGAGGGGATCCACAAAAAAGAGCGATGCATTTTCGGAAAATTGGATGACCCCGTCGTCGTTGGCGTCGGTCCAATTCAGGCCGGCGGCGAGCAGTTCATGCCCCCCTCCCGCTCCCCCGTAAAGGATGGAAAAGATCGTGGCATTCCCTGCGCCGAGGGAATTCAGGAAAAACCCGGAGGTCGGGTTGCCATCCGTAATATAAGACGGCTTCGAGTAATCTCCTCCGCCCCAGTAATCCACCGGGAAAATTCCGGAGAACTGGACGCTGGAAAACCCGTTGTCCACGATGATGTATTTGTTCAGGGCAAAGGGAATGTGGTCGTAATAGGTGCCGTCATTCGGCTTGGTATCCATGTAGGGGGCCGAGATCAGAAGCGTATCAGTGCTCATCCAGCTTGAGTAGCTGGTTCCGGTCAGGGCCGTTCCGAAATACGAGGGGGCGAGATTTTGAAGGTAGGTCATGGCATTCGTGCTGGAGGTGGGCACGCAGGCCTCGCTCCCCACAAAATGGTAAGTCGCATTGTCCAAGCTGTATTGGTCGAGCCAGCCGAAATACGACGCGTTCTCCATGACGTTGTAAACGGTCTGGGCGAACCCCGACACCGGCAACAACACGGCACCCGCCATTCCAAGAATCCTCTTTCTCATAAAGTCCCCTCCCCTATCTCCAATAAAGCAAAAATAAGAATTTTCAACCACCGCGTTGGAGGTTTCCCCCCGTGGAATCAGCCGTTGGAATTGCGACCGGCCAGCGGCAGGAACGCCCGGACTCCGCACCAACCCCACGCTGGACAAACAGGCACGGGGAATTTACCAAGATGCGCACATGAGCAGTCCGAACCTTGATGTCCGTGATGTCGCCCGGCTGGCGCGCATCGAACTGAGCGACGAGGAAGCCGCCACGTTTCAATCCCAGCTCGGCAGTGTGCTCGAGTATGTCGAGCAGCTCGGCAGGCTCGACGTGTCGCAGGTCGAACCGACCGCGCACGCGGCGCCGGTCTTCAATGTCTTTCGCGAGGACGTCGCGAAGCCGGGCCTGGAGCGGGCGGCGGTGCTGGCGAACGCACCGCATGCGGCGAACAACCTGGTCGTCGTCACCAAAGTCATCGAATAGCCATGAGCGATCTCACCAGCCTGACCATTTCCGAACTCCAGACCGGGTTCCGCAGCGGGGCCTTCACCCCGGCGGATGCCGTCAGGGCCATCGAATCCCGCATCGAATCCATCGACCCGCAAATCCAGGCGTATCTCGCGCGGGATTTTGATTCCGCCCTGGCGTCCGCGGAGAAAGCCGACGTGTCGCTCCCGCTCGGCGGGGTCCCGATCGGCATCAAGGACGTGATCAACGTTTTGGGGGAACAATGCACGTGCGGGTCGAAGATCCTTGCCGGATACAAGGCACCGTATGATGCCACGGCGATTTCCAGGCTGCGGGCGGCAGGCGCGATTCCGTTCGGGAGGCTGAACATGGACGAGTTCGCGATGGGGTCGTCCACGGAAAATTCGGCGTATCAGATCACCCGCAATCCGTGGGACACGACTCGCATTCCCGGAGGCTCGAGCGGCGGCTCGGCGGCGGCCGTGGCCGCGCGCGAGGCATTTGCCACACTCGGCAGCGACACGGGAGGTTCGATCCGCCAGCCAGCGGCACTCTGCGGCGTGGTCGGTCTCAAGCCGAGCTACGGCCGCGTCTCGCGCTACGGGCTGGTCGCGTTTGCGAGTTCGCTCGACCAGATTGGCCCGTTCGCCCGCAGCACGCGCGATTGCGCGGCAATCCTCAATGCGATCGCCGGGAAGGACCCCCGCGACTCGACGTCGCTCGAACTTCCGGAAGAGGATTTCACCGCCGGGCTCGGACGCGATTTGAAGGGAGTGAAGCTCGGGATTCCCAAAGAATATTTTGTGGACGGGATGGACCCCCGGATTCGCGAAAAAGTGGAGGCCGCGATCCGGCAGTGCGAGGGACTCGGGGCCGAGCTGGTCGAGATCTCGCTCCCGCACACCGAATACGCTGTCGGAGTTTATTACATCATCGCGACCGCCGAGGCCTCGGCGAACCTGGCACGCTTCGACGGCGTCCGCTACGGCCACCGCGCAAAGAACCCGACAGATCTTCTCGACCACTACCGCCGCACCCGTGAGGAGGGCTTCGGCAGCGAGGTGAAGCGACGGATCATCCTCGGCACGTATGTGCTCTCCAGCGGATACTACGACGCCTACTACCTGCGGGCTCAAAAGGTCCGCACGCTCATCCGGCGCGATTTCACAAGCGCCTTCGAAAAAGTGGACGCCCTCATCTGCCCGACCTCTCCCGACCTCGCGTTCAAGATCGGCGAGCGCGTGAACGACCCCCTGCGGATGTATCTGGCGGACATCTTCACGATCGCGGCAAACCTCGCGGGCATCTGCGGGATCAGCGTCCCCTGCGGGCTGGTCGAGGAAGAGGGAAAGCAGCTGCCGGTCGGCTTGCAATTCCTCGGCAAGCCGCTCGACGAGACGCGCCTCCTCGGAATCGCCGACGCCTACGAACAGGCGGCCTCGAAGGAAATTCTTTCGAGGATCCCCTGAGGAGCTTCCCTCCAAAGGCACTCCGGATGAGTTTTTTATTTTTCAGGCGGGTCCTCGCCAATCCGATGCGCGTGGGCTACCTTGTGCCGAGCTCCCCGTTCCTCACCCGGGAGACAAGCTCGCGGCTCGATTTTTCGCGCCCGCGGGTGATTGTCGAGCTCGGTCCCGGCGAGGGATGCCACACCCGGCAGATCCTCAGGCGGATGGGGCCAGACTGCCGCCTGATCCTCTTCGAACTGGATCCGGAATTCGCCGCCCACCTGACGAGGCAATTCAGGAACGAGCCGCGCGTCACCGTCCTCCAGACCGATGCCCTTCATATCCGGGAAGCCCTGCGCGACCTCGGGCATGCACAATGCGATTACGTCGTCTCGGGAATCCCGTTTTCAACGATTGAGAAGCCCGCCCGTGACCGGATCCTGAGCCGGATCGCCGGCGCCATGACCGACGAGGGGCGCTTCATCGCCTACCAGCTGACAACCCGGCTTTGCGACGAGGGCCACTTGTTCGAGTTGGCTCAAAAATCGTTCTGCGCGCTGAACTTCCCTCCGGTGAACGTCATGGAATTCCGCAGAGTCCGGCCTGAAAGGGATCGCAGGCCCCCGGCAGAGGTTGACATTCCAGGCAGAAGCCTTTCTCAAGCCGGAGCCTGAACGAAGCCGGTCGCTTTCACAGGCAGCGCCGCCTTTTTCACGCGCTTTTTGTTCCTCACCATCGGCTGCTGCCCCGCCTTCGTGTCATCCACTTCGAAAAGATCGACCGCCTTGAAAAGATCGATCAGCTTTTTGAATCCGTAATTGCGGGGATCGAACGGCGTCTGGTTGGAAATGTTCCATCCCACGCCGCCGAGCGGGGCCCAACCGTTCTCGTTTTCGCAGGCTTCGACCGCGTTGCGCAGGATGTTCATGAGCTTGGTGTCGCTCTTGAGCTTGTTGGTGTTCGCAATCTTGTCCGTGCGGACCTCCTTGGCCTTCCTGTCCTCATCGAGATATAGGAACCGCGAACAACTGTTCACGAACGGCAGCGGCGCCTTGTGCCCCCCGAATCCGATCACCTCTTTGCCATCCGCCCGCAACCGCTGGACCACCGGCGTGAAGTCCGCATCGGAGGAAACCAGACAGAACGTCTCCGCGTTCTTGGTGTAGAGGATGTCCATCGCATCGATGAGCAGAGCCATGTCGGTCGCATTTTTCCCCTTCACCAGATCGAACTGCTGAACCGGCTGGATCGCGTATTCGTGAAGGACCTTCTCCCACCCCGAAAGCCCGGGACTCTTCCAGTTTCCGTAGGCCCGCCGGATGTTGACCACCCCGTAAGTGGCGAGTTCCGCAATGATAAAATCGATTTTTGCCGCAGGCGAATTGTCCGCATCGATCAGCAACGCAATGCTCTTCTTGGGAGTGTTTGAGTTCGCCATGCAAGGGAATCTACCACTCCCGTCAGAAAAAGCGACCAATCAACCGGCGGGCGGATTGTCGGACATTGCGATGCTCAAAGGGTTGCCGTCTCAGGTCACGTTTTGGAGTTCCAGCCTCGAAACCATTTCCCGGATGTGACGCAGTCCCTTCCGCTCGCTGAGGATCTCTAGGCTCCGCTCCGGAGAGCCCCACTCCAGGATTTCGATCGTCACCCGGCGCACGCCCCAGCGGTTCATTTCGCCGCTGCTCGGCTTGAAGAGATCGATCGTCCCGGTCCCGACCATGGCACTGCCATAATCATCGACAATGTAATCCTGCCCGGTTTCGACGATGCGGAACCGGGTGCCCACGGGATAGAGGGACCAATCGGCTGCGGCGCTTCTCACCCGGCCGGCTTTCAAAGGCTGCCCAAGGGCGTTCGAAGTCGGATAGTCGCCGTTTTCTTCCGCGCCATACGTATAGGCGGTCGTCCGGACGGATTCAATGCGTTGCCCAAGCTGCTGGCCGGTCTTGGAGGCTTCCGCCGTCCATACCATCCCCAGCAGCACGGCCATGAGTATGTGTGATTTTTTCATGGAGCCGGGGAACCTAGGGAGGGATTCTCATGCCGCAAGGGATAATTTTGCATTATTGAGACACTTTCTCATTTAAGGCGGGTTGACTCCGGAGTCAGGGAGAGATAGACAAATCAATCCTGTGACATCGACACTCGAAAAACTCACCCAAATTTACAACCGCCCGCTCTTTGACCTGATCCATGAGAGCCGCCGCGTGCATCTGGAATTCTGGAACAAAAACGAAGTCCAGCTTTGCACCCTGCTCAGCGTGAAGACCGGGGGCTGCAGCGAGGACTGCGGATACTGCTCCCAGAGCGCCCGCTACGATACCAATCTCGAGCGCCAGACCTTGATGACCACGGACGAAATTTTACCGGTCGCGCAGATGGCGAAGGCAAACGGTTCGACCCGGTTCTGCATGGGAGCCGCGTGGAAAGGCGTCCGCAAGGGCGAAAAGAAATTTGACCAGATGCTGGAAACCGTCCGGGAGGTCAGCCGCCTCGGAATGGAAGTTTGCGTCACGCTGGGACAGCTCGGCGACGAGGAGGCCGGGGAGTTGAAAAAAGCCGGCCTCACCGCCTACAATCACAACATCGACACCTCGCCCGAGCACTACAAGCAGATCGTCACCACTCACACGTTTGAGGACCGCTTGAATACCATCTCTTCCGTGCAGAAGGCCGGGATCAGCGTCTGCTGCGGCGGCATCATCGGAATGGGCGAGAGCACCACCGACCGCCTGAAAATGCTGGAGGTCCTCTGCAATTTTGATCCCCCGCCGGAAAGCGTGCCGATCAACTGCCTGATGCCAATGCCGGGCACACCTCTCGAGGAGGCTCCCCCGGTGGACATCTTCGAGCTCGTGCGGTTGATCGCGACCGCCCGGATCGTTCTCCCGAAAGCGAAAGTCCGCCTTTCGGCCGGCCGCACCCGCCTCAGCCGCGAGGCCCAGACGCTCTGCTTCTTCGCCGGAGCAAATTCCATTTTCTACGGAGACAAGCTCCTCACCGCCGGAAACCCCGGCGTGGACGAGGACCGCCAGCTCCTGAAAGACCTTGGACTCGAGGCCCAGGCCCCGTATTCCGACCAACCCGCACACGTCCATTGAAAATCAGCATCGGCAGCGACCACGCGGGATTCTCCTACAAGGAGCGGATCATCGCACATCTCAAGGAAGCCGGACACGAGGTCGTGGACTGCGGAACCCACTCTTCCGAGAGCACGGACTATCCGCTTTTCATCATTCCCGCCGCCGAGGCGGTGGCACGCGGGGAAACCGTGCGGGGAATCGTCCTGGGTGGCTCCGGAAACGGAGAGGCCATGGCGGCCAACAAGGTGAAGGGCGTGCGCTGCGCACTGTGCTGGAACGATGAGACCGCCGAGCTCTCCCGCCGCCACAACGACTCCAATGTCCTTTCGCTCGGCGAGCGCATGATCTCGATCGAGATCGCCCTCCAAATCCTCGATATCTGGCTGAAAACCCCGTTCGACGGCGGACGCCATTCCCGCAGGATCCGGGAGCTGGATGCCTACGAAGCCGGCGGCGGCATGGACGGCATGAAGAAAATCGCCGCCAGCTGACCTGCCGTGATTCCGTTCCTCATCCGGCGGCTCCTGATCAGCATCGTGTTGCTTTTCGGGATCAGCCTGATCTCGTTTTTCATGGTCACCCTGGCTCCGGGGAGCCCGTATCCATGGGGAGAATTGAATCCCAAAATCACGCCGCAGGTGAAGGAGATGTTCCGGAAAAAATTTCACCTCGACCGTCCGCTCTACGAGCAATACTGGCTGAACATGAGGGATCTTTTCACGGGACAGCTGAAGAGCATCAAGGACGACCGGCCCGTCCTCGGGCGGATCCTGGAGCGAATGCCCGCCACGCTCACCCTGAACATTGCATCGATCGTCATCTCGTTGACGTTCGGCCTGCTTCTCGGGATCTACTGCGCGAAGCACGCCGGGAAACCTCCGGACTTCTGGACCTCGCTGGGCGCGTTCGTATTCATTGCCGTCCCGACGTTCTGGATCGCGAACCTCGCGATCATCGGGCTGGTCAAGTGGACGTCGGTTCCGGTTCTCGGCACCCAGTCATTCGGCATTGATTTCCCGAATTTCATTTCCGCCGGGCTCGACCGCATCTGGCACGTGGCGCTCCCGGCCGTGGTCCTCTCGCTTGGCGGAATCGCCGTCCAGTCGCGCTACATCCGCGCGAGCATGCTGGAAACCCTCCGCGAGGATTACATCCGGACCGCACGGGCAAAAGGACTGGAGGAGGACGTGATCTTTTACAAGCACGCTCTGAGGAACTCCATCCGTCCGCTCATCACCGGCATCGGCGGGCTCCTTCCCGCACTGATCGGGGGGGCGGTCATCGTGGAAACGATCTTTGCCTATCCCGGCATGGGACGGCTTGGCTACGAGGCCGTGCTCGAGCGCGACTACCCGACGCTCGTCGCCCTCAACTTCATCGTCGCCGGGCTCGTTCTCATCGGAAACCTGATTTCCGACGTCCTCTATGCCGTGGTTGACCCGCGGGTCAGGCTGGAGTAAGTCCCCCCCCCCGTTTCATACTTCATCATGAAGCCCCTGATCCCGTGCCTTGCGGTTCTCCTGCTCACCGGCATCGCCAAAGCCGATCAAGCGTTCGGCTATCCGGTGAAAAACCCGCTGATCTCTTTCTCTGTCCCGGACGGTTGGGAGGCAAAGGCCAAGAATGCCAGCCTCTTTGTGATATCCCCGGACGGCGGGGATGTCATCGTGGAAGTCATGATGATGGAGGCTGCAACTGACGACGATGATGCGGCGGTCAAGGAAGCCAAAGACACCATGCAGGACTTCAAAAATTTGAAGCTGGAGAAAAGTGATCTTTCGGAAGCCAAGGGCCTCGTGATCCGACAGATCGGAGGTGAGGGAGAAGACTCGAGCGGTTCCGCCCGCATCAACATGACGCTGATCAAGCACCCCGATTCAGATCACCAGATCCTGTTCTCCGTCATCTCCTCAAAGGAGACCGCGACGAAATATGGAGCCGCCGTCGACGGGATGCTCAACTCGATCAACGCCGTCGAAAAGCCGCAGCCCGAATGACATGGAGTCCGCTGTAAATCCACCAAGGTCCGCTGAACGGGCGTTCACAAGGGAGGAGACTGCAACATCAGCCCGCGACGCTTGGCTGACAATCGCAGGCATCCGCATTCCGCATACTGCTCCCTCCGCGTTCCGGCTTCCTCCGTAACAAACGGTCGGGAGTTCCTTTACTTCCGGCGTTTGGAACCGAAGCGCATCCCCTTGTGGGTGCGGACGCCCTTGGCGGATTTCAACGCGGCCGCGGCTTCGGTCTCGTTGAAGATTGCCGTATAGACGTAGGCGAAATTGTCGAGTTTCAGGCGGGGAACCGACTGTCCGATGAACCGCTCGATGTCCTTCACATGAGGAAGCTCCTCGGCGGTCATGATGGTGAAGGCGTCGCCCACGTTCTGGGCCCGGCCGGTCCGGCCGATCCGATGGACATAATCCTCCGGATGCTGGGGAACGTCGTAGTTCACCACATGGCTCACTCCGGCAATGTCGATTCCGCGCGCCGCGATGTCGGTTGCGACCATCACCTCATAGCGCCCGGCCTTGAAGCCCTCCAGCGCATCGACGCGCTCGGTCTGCGTGCGGTTCGAGTGGAGGGCGACCACGGAATGGTTGTTCTTTTTGAGCTCCCGGCAGATCCGGTCGGCTCCATCTTTCGTGCGGGAAAAGATGAGGACGCTGTCGAAGTTGGTCCGGGCGAGAAGCGCGAGAAGCAGCTCGAACTTCTGGGCGACAGCGACCGGGTAGAGCGCGTGGTTCACGGTCTCCGCTGGTGACCGGTGCGCTCCGATCTCGATCTTTTCAGGATCCTTGAGGCACCAGGATGCCAGGCGGCCGATCTCCTCTGGAATCGTCGCGGAAAACAGAAGCGTCTGGCGCGTCTTCGGGCACTTCTCAACGATCCGCCGGACGTCGGGCAGGAACCCCATGTCGAGCATGCGGTCCACCTCGTCAAGAATCAGGAACTCCAAATTGTCAAGATCCACTGCCCCCTGCTGCATGTGATCGAGAAGCCGGCCGGGGGTGGCCACGACGACATCCACCTTGCGGGCGAGGTCCTCCTTCTGCTTTCCGTATCCGACCCCTCCGTGAATGAGCGTCACCTCGGTGTGCATGAAGCGCATGTAATCCCGGAAGGCCGTTTCGACCTGCATGGCCAGCTCGCGGGTCGGCTCCAGAACAAGGCAGCGGATCTTCCGCTCCGGGTGGTCGAGCTTGCAGAGCACGGGAAGGGCGAAAGCGGCCGTCTTACCGGTGCCGGTCTGGGCGGAGGCAATGAGGTCGCGACCGGAGAGGATGACCGGGATGGCGCGGAGTTGGATCGGGGTCGGTTCGGAATACCCCATCCGCTGGGCACCGTGAAGCACGGTCTCGGAAAGGCCAAGATTTTGGAATGACATGAACCGATACTATTAAACTAGTTTCAGATTTGAAACCAGCCTTTTACCTCGAACGGTTGAAATGAAGCAACCGCCCCCATACACATGCCGAGACGAAACCGGCGGATCGACACGCTCCGTCCGGCAATCCTCCCCTCCCCGTCCCTCCCTGGCAGGGCCGAGGCCAAACCTCCGGAAATCCCGGTTCCAGCCAGCTTGAGCATCGCCTCCTTCCCCGTCCAACAGCGCAGGAAATCGCCTTCATCGGCAATGCCGGATGCCTCCTCCAAATGAAAGAACCGGCGGGCGATCCCGGCGAAATCCCGGCAGCGGCCGGGAAACTCGATGTCAATCCCGACCGGACAACTCGAAAACGCCGCAAGAACCTCGCCGCCGGAATGAGTGACATTGAAATGGATGCCTTCCGCATTTTCGAAAAATGGCTTTCCCCCGGGCGAAGCCGTCAGCCTGAACCCGCGCGGATCGCGTCCGGTGTAGATCCCCGCAATCCGCCGGATTCCGCTTCGACCCGCAACAAATGCCTGTCCGGCCCGGGAGGATCGATACCTGCCAGCCTGTTCCTTTTCTGCTTCAGACAGCAAGTCCTCCCATCCACCCGCCAACCTCCAAACGTGGACAGGCTCCAAGGCCAGCCCCTCAGGCGGAGCAACGAATGCCGGTTCCTCCAAAATGGAACCGCCCGTGCGGTCACCGTGGAGCATTCTTGAATCCCGAAAAGTTCCGGACGGTTCCCGATGTGGCTAGAATCTCAAGCTTGCCGAGCGGCTTTCCGGCGGGGTCATGACATTCAGCAGTCCAAACCGGCGGAGTTTTTTTTGCATGACAGGTCAGCATAAAATCGACGCGCCCAAGCGTCGTTCCATTGGCGGCCGCATAGCTCCGCGCAATCTCCCATACGCCGCCGGAATCGATCCCGACAGCACTCATCGGAATGTTGATCTCCTTCCGCTCGGCCTCATAGATATTCACGGAAAGAGCGTCCGAAACAAACTGATCGCCGACAACGGTCAACTTGTGGACCGTTCCGGGATCCTCGGTGTTCCACGCCTGCAGGGTCCATTCCTTCGGGTTCGGAGAGCCGTCCCTGCCGGTCACCTCGAGAATTCCGTCGGCATATTTCGGCGGCACGGCGAGCATCGCGGCCACTGCACCGCCTGCAACGGGAGCGAGCGTCCTGACAACCGGCACGCCGGATCCCCCGGAATCCGGCAAAAGCCTGTCGATCTTCGGTGCATCCTGTGCACAAAGAGCAGCAAAACCCACCGTGCAAAGGAACACGGCGAGACAGCGCGAGGAAAGACCCATGCCTGAAAGGAAAGACCCGGGAACGGATCCCTGTCACGCCGAAAAGAATCAGGCGGACCCGCCGGGCAATTTTTGCATCAGCCTGAGGACTTCCCGCTCTTCGCGCCCATCGAATGTGGGGAAGCCTTCCCTCTCGTGAACGAGGAGAACCTCCCCTCCGAACAGGGCGTCGATCTCCTCCATCGTGCATCCAAACGGGGGGCCGTCCTCACCGCCATGCGAAGGATTCCTGTAAAAAATCGCGAGAAAAAAACCGCCCGGCTTGAGGGCGGAGGTGACGGCACGCGCGTAGGCGGAGCGCAGGGATGGCAGGATCGCGCAAAAGCAGGTGTGCTCGAAAACCGCATCGAACGCGCCCGGGGCAATGGCCGGACCGGACAGAAAATCGGCCAGAATATACGATTCATTCCCCGCTTTGGGAAACGTCTCCGCAAGGGCGATCGCGGACGGGGCGAGATCCAGTCCGATCACGCGGGCCGCAGGATCGGACGCCAGCGCCCGCACGTCATGCCCCGCCCCGCAGCCGGGAACCAAAATGTCACCGGTCAGACGGTTTTCCCGAAGCCACGCGAGGAGCGCGGGATGGGCGCGCCCCTTTTCCCACGGCATGTCGCCGGACTGGTAGCGCGCTTCCCAGTCAGGACCGACGGATCCAGCGGGATCCGAGGGAGATTCCATATTGGTATTTTCTGCTGTGTTCACGGATCAGAAAGGGCATTTCTTTTTTCAGTTGTAAATCGAAATGCGGCTCAAGCGCCCGGCAAAGCGCATCCCACGAAGGCCCGGTCCCGGGCTGCCCGCCGATCCAGCGCGCGGGAGAAGTGAACTCGGGAAGCCACGAAAACGGCGTGGCCAGGAGAAGCTGCCCGCCAGGCGCGACAAGATCCGGGAGTCCGCCAAGGAATTTTCCCGGATCGGGAAGCCGGCAAAGCAGGTTCGCCGCGAGCACGATGTCAAAACAGCCGATGTCCGCACGCAGGGCCGACGCATCACCGGTTTCAAAACGGACCCGCGAGACATCAACACCCCGGGGAATGCGGGCCGTGAATTCCGCGGTGCGCTCGCCCTCGACAAGAATCTGACACGATAGCTTCCCTTCGCGCCGCAGGGTTTCCGCGGCGCTGATGAATGCGGCGGAATAGTCCACCCCCGTCACGGATTGCGTCAAACGGGCTAGTTCGAAGGTTGAGCGCCCAACCGCACAGCCAAGATCCAGCCCGGTCCGTGCGACCCGCTCACTGTCGGTCAATTCCGCGACGAGACGAACAGGAAAATGCAGCGCTTCGCGGGGGACGGGAATGTCACCCGGGAAATCGGAATCCTCCGCATAGTGGAAGAACAGATATTCCGAAACGAGCTTCCGGGATTCGTAGGGGTTCGTCATGAGGACAGAAGTGCCCTCGCATGCGCCAGGGCATCGGAGACTTTGGAGACGTCTTTTCCGCCCCCACGGGCGGAGTCCGGCTTGCCACCGCCTTTTCCTCCGACGATCGGAGCCACCGCCTGAATCATCTTTCCCGCCTGGATCCGGGATTGAAATTCCTTGGAGACTGTCGCGACCAATGCCACGGAACCGTTGGCCGTGCCCGCGAGGAGGCAGACTCCCGAAAAGCTTCCCTTGATCGCATCAGAAACAGCCTGCAGGTAATCCCCATCCACCGCTCCCAGATCAACGGCGATGAAGGGAATCCCGGCGATGGTCTCGGCCAGAGCAAGAACCTCTTTGCCCCTTGAGGAGGCCTCGCGCGCACGCGTCGCCTTGAGGGATTTTTCCAGCTCCTTGTGATGGGCGAGAATCCCTTCGATTTTTTTCTCAATCTCGCCGACCGGGCTGTTGATCTGCGCAGCGATCCCCATCAGGCGCTCCCCGTCGCGGACCGCATGAGCAGAGGCCTCAAGCCCGGCGATCGCCTCGATCCGGCGGACGCCGGCCGCAATCGCCGCCTCGCCAAGAATGCGGAACAGCCCGATCTCGCCGGTCGCCTGTGCATGAGTTCCGGCACAAAGCTCCATCGAGTATCCGTCGAGTGCCGACCGGCTGCCGCCGATCTGAACCACCCGCACGGTCTCCCCGTATTTGTCACCGAAAAACTGCATGATGTCCGGGCGTCCGCGCACATCGGCATAGGGCACCTCGATCCACGACACCGCGGCATTCTCGACGATGCGCTCGTTGACAAGCCTCTCGATATCCCGCACCTGCGATGCGGTCAATGGAGCGCTGTTGAAGTCGAACGTCAGCTTGTCGGGTCCGACAAACGACCCCTTTTGCGTCGCCTCGTGAGAGACCACTTCGTGGAGCGCCCAGTGGAGAAGATGGGTAACCGAATGATGACGCTGGATCGCAGCACGACGGCCGGCATCCACACTCATCATGACCTCGCTTCCCACGGGGGGAGTGTCGTCCGCATCCAGAAAGTGAAGCCACGTGTGCCCGGATTTTTGAGTGTTGGAAATCCGCCAGACATTCGCGCCGTGAGTCAGTTCGCCTGTATCCCCCACCTGTCCGCCCATTTCGGCGTAAGCCGCGCTCGCGTCGAGCACCACCGCGGTTTTGTCTTTCAAGCTCAGCACCTCGACCACCCTGGCCGGAACGGAGAGGCGGTCGTAGCCCACAAACCTCGTCGGCTCTTTCGTCTCGATTTCGGAAAGCTCGATCACCGTCTTTTTCTGCGCCGAGCGGGCGCGGGCGCGCTGGGCTTCCATCAGACTTTCAAACCCCTCGGTGTCCACGGCAAGCCCCCGTTCCCGGGCCATGAGGGCGGTCAGGTCCAGCGGGAACCCCTGCTCGTCATAAAGCCGGAAGGCAAATTCCCCGGAGATGAGGCCGGCGTGCTTTTCCACCTCGCTCTCGAAAAGGGCAATTCCCTTGTCGAGCGTCCTGTTGAAAGCCTCCTCCTCGCGCCGGAGCACTTCCTCCACATGCTTTTGCTTCCTCCGAATCTCCGGGAAAACATCCCCCATCGTCCGGGCGAGCACATCGGCGAGCTTGTAAAAAAACGGTTCGTGAAAACCCAGCGTGCGACCGTAGCGGACCGCCCGGCGCAGGATCCGCCGCAGCACATAGTTCCGGTCCGTGTTCCCGGGCTGGATCCCGTCGGCAATCGCGAAGCTCAGCGTCCGGATGTGATCGGCAATAACGCGGAACGCGACGTCGATGTGTTCCTGCTCGCTCCCTCCCGTGCTTCCGGATGCCGGGAGCGTGGAGCCGTAGGTCTTCCCGCTGAGGTTTTCGATCTCATCGAAAATCGGACGGAAAATATCGGTCTCGTAGTTTGAGATTTTTGCGTTGGCGAAATCGGTGAAACCTTTGGTCCCCTGGATGATCGAGGCCACTCGCTCGAATCCCATCCCGGTATCGACATGCTTCGCCGGCAGCGGCGAAAACGAACCGTCCGGATTCGCATTGAACTGGATGAAAACCAGGTTCCAGATCTCAATGCATTCGGCGGTCCCCCGGTTCACGAGCGCTCCGCGCGTGTCGCCCGAGGGGGTCAGGTCCATGTGCAATTCAGAGCACGGCCCGCAGGGGCCGGTCTCGCCCATCATCCAGAAATTGTCCTTCTTGTTCCCGTTGACGATGTGGAGCTCGGGATCCAATCCCGCACTCCGGAATTTCTCCGCCCAGAATTCCCAGGCCTCCGCGTCGCGCTCCGCGGGATCACCCGCGGACTTGTCGGGATTGTAGATCGTGGCGTAAAGGCGCTGCGGAGGAAATTTCCAGCGGCCCACCACGAGCTCCCAGGCCCACGAGATCGCCTCCTTCTTGAAGTAGTCGCCGAAACTCCAGTTCCCAAGCATTTCGAAAAACGTGTGGTGATAGGTGTCGAGCCCCACATCGTCGAGGTCGTTGTGCTTGCCCCCGGCCCGGATGCACTTCTGCGTGTCGGCCGCCCGTGTGTCAGAGCCAGTCACGGCACCCGCCCACGAGGAGACATCCGCCGCATGCTGACCGAGAAAGATCGGCACGAACTGGTTCATCCCGGCATTCGTGAACAGCAGGTTCGGCGAACCCGGCATGAGGCTTGCAGAGGGCACGATGGTGTGCCCCTGCTCGTGAAAGAAATCGAGAAACGACTGGCGGATCTGTGCGGACGTCATGGTGTAAGGAAAAACGGAACGGATGCGGTTGGCAAGCGGCTACGGAACCGTCCAGGAGGAGGGCTCAGCAGGAACGGCGTCCAAAAGTGACGGGGCGGTAAACGCCACCTCGGGAGAACCCGCCGTGTGGACGGCGATCTCCGCCTGAGGCACCCCCATGCGGAATTCGGAAATCAGCTGTTCCCCGGCGGGAGATTCCGGGGTGTTCTCCGATACGACGGAGTAAAATCCCACCACGCGAGCAGGATCCGCCAGCCCCGCTTTTTCCAGCACGGCATCGGTGGCCGGCTCGTAATGCGCGGCTTTGGCAGCAGCCAGGGTCTCCACCAGACGCTGAATCGCCGCGCCACCGACCCTGTCTTTCCCGATTTTCCACTGCTCGCCATCCCTCCGGATCTCAAAGGTTTTTCCCGGGGAGGAAATCCGGATCATGTCCACGAGGTCGAGGTTGATCCGGCCGATTACCGGATCCCGGAAGGTGGTCGGATCCACGGAAAGAAGATCCATGATCGCGGCGGGAAGACGCACGGTCACATCCCTCGGCAGCAATTGCGAAAAGTAAGAGCCTCCGGCTGAGAGCTCGCCAAGGCGGATCGTCTCGGGAACGCTTTCCCCTTCTCCAAACGCCTGGACCTCCGCCACGGGCTCCGAAAGCCCGAACGCAGCGGGATCCGAGGAGGATTCGAACCCGTCAATCCGCGTGCGGAAAAGCTTCTCCAAAAATGATTCCACAGCGGCGGTGCTGGCTCGTGTCGAAAGCGGTTTCACCACAACCCACCCGCTTCCCTCCCGCTTGAGCTCAATCTCCCCCACCGGCCGGCGAATCACAATCCGGACCACCCGGTCGGGCCGGAGGCGGACAGGCATCCGGTCCCGGTAATCCTCCGCCGGGCTCAAAACCATCCTCACCAGATCATCAGGAATTACGTAGACATCCCGCGAGTCTTCAAACCTCACGTAAGCCCGCTTCTCGTCAGCAGAATCTTTTCCGATCAGCAACGGATGATCGCGATCCCCCTTGATGTCGAACTGCACATTGCTCTTTTTCAGCCCGTATTCGGAAAGCTGATCCCGGTTCGCGATCTCCCCGCCGTTGATGTGGTCGAGAACCGGGGTCGACATCGCCGTGTCGATGAGGCGCTTGACGGCATCCACGGAAGCCCGGTCCGCGGGATCCGGACCGATCACCCATCCCTCATCGGATTTTTTCAGTTCGAAGATTTTGTCTCCGTTGGTGATTTTGATCACCCGAACCTCCTCGGGGTCGAAAGCAAAAAGGGCGGCCCCCGACGGGCGCCCCCCCCGGCTCAGAGGGATGAAAATCGCCGCGAAAACCGCGATGCCCACGGCAACAAGCAGAAGAAAAACCGTTGCGGAACGGCTCATGACCTCCGCTTCCACCAGACAACAAGCCCGGCCAGCGCAGCAAGGCCCGGCAGGACAACCATCGTGAAAAGCGCGATGCTCCCGAGTTGGGCGTCTGTCAGGTTCAAGGCAAAATGCGAGGCGGTTTTCGGTGCCACCCCGGTCAGACGGCTGCGGTCGAGAAGGGAGTTGAGAGCGGAGAGAAGGAAGTCGAACCCCTGGGGAGTCGCAGAAGAATCATAGGCAAACTGCGAGGTTCCGACGACGATCAGTTTGGAGGTTTGAACCTCAATGCGGTCGTCCTCGACCCCGCCGCGGTCTGCGGAGGCAGCAATGGCGAGGGGTTGACCGTTGTCCCTGCCATCCTCGTAGCGCACCCCCCCCGGCTGGTTCGGAGCGTAATCCCTCTCGCCCCAGAACTGCTCCGCCGCCAGGATCAACGGTCGCAGTTGGATCGTTTCCTTGTCCGCCAGCTTCTGATCGAGCGTGAGCGATTGCGTGGCTCCGGCAAACAGAATTTTCATCCCCTGCAACCTGCGCGTGAACTCGGTTGTCGGCTGCACCTCGCCGGTCACCTCGCGCAGAATCCCCGTGGCAAATGCCAGGCGAACGGTCCGCAGCACCCTGTCATCCTGCGGGATAATGCCGTTCGCTGCGAGGAGCCCGTGCAGGCGTGGAGTCTCCGCATCGGGATCCAACAAAACGAGCATCCGGCCGTTCACGCGGAGCCATGCCGACAGCAACGCCTCCTCGCGGACTTCCAGATCAAATTTCGGGGATATGATCACGAGCGCCGCAGCATCCGCGGGAATCGTGTCGATCGATGCCAGCGACAACACATCCACTCGCGCGCTCTGCTTCTGAACGTAATCAACAAGCGCGGAAATCGGGGATCCCGGCCCGGGGGAGGGCTCACCGTGTCCCTGCAGGAAATAGATCACCTGTGTCTCCGGCTTCAGCAGCGCGATCATGGCCCCGGTCAGCACCTGCTCGCCACGGAACGCCAACAGCCTCGGCTCTTCCCCCTGCGCAACCGCGCTCATGTCGAAGTCCGCCATCTCCGCAATATTCAGGAACCGGGTGTGGCCATCGTAATCGAGAATGATCAGGTTGTCCGCGCTCGTGAACCTGTATTTTGCCTGGAGGGACCGCATGCGCTCAAGATTCCGGGTTGGATCAACATATTCGATCACCACGCGCTCGCGGCCGGAATACTGGATCTCATTGAGAAGGTTTCTCACGTCACCAAGAATCTGCGTGACGGGTCCGAACATCGTCGGCGACGAAATCACCACGATATTCAACGGCTTTTGAAACTCGCGGATGACCCGCCGGGTCTGGGTGGAGAGAAGAACGTCCCGGGAGCGCGAGAAATCCAGCCGGGTGTAGTTCTCAAACCCGAGATAATTCACAGCGAGAAAAATAACGGCCACGGCAAGGGCCTGAAGGCCGATCCCCAGGCGGATGGCGCCGCGTGGAATCCTTTTCACGACCGCCACCTCCTGTATTGGAAAACATGGAACGTGCAGAAGAGCACAACCGCAGTCGAACTCAGGTAGAACACGACCGGGCGGGTGTCAAAAATCCCCCGCGAAAAATCCATCATGTGCTGCACCGGGGATAAATAATAAGTCACCTCGCGCAACAACGGGCCCGAAGCGGGAAGAAACAGGGACAGCAGGCCCAGGAAGAACAGGACGAGGATGACCGCGAAGGAGATCACCGCCGCCACGATCTGGTTGTCGGTCATCGCAGAAGCCAGGCATCCGATCGCAGTATACAGCATTCCGATCAGCAGGATCATGCAGTAAGCGCCGAGATACGATCCGACCGCACCGGCGGCGCTCATGCTGGTCACCTGCTGGAAAACAACAAAATAGAGAAGGCTGGGAACCCACAGGATCAGGAAAAACACCAATGCTCCGGCATACTTGGCAAAAACCACCTGCCCGTCGCGCACGGGAGCTGTCATCAAGGTTTCAACCGTTCCCAGTTTCGCCTCCTCGGCAAAAACCCGCATCGTGATCAGCGGGAACACCAGCACAAAGGGAAACCAGAAATAAACCGTGTTAAAAAACGCCTCCACCACCGTGGTCGGCCCGGCTGCATGGTTCAGGAGGGAAACCCCGGCATGGAAGTTGAACCCCGTGATCAATAAAAAGAAAAACAGGACCACATAGGCGAGCGGCTGGTGAAATGCCGCCGCCAGTTCACGGCCCAAGAGGGTATGGAATCTCCTCATGTCCTAGTGCTCCTCCGCATGGGTCACCTCGGCAAAAACCTGCTCAAGGGACACTGAAGACCGGCTCAGCTCCCGAACCGGCCATTTGTTCTCCACCGCATGTCCGTAAATGGCCTCCCGCAGATCCTCCCCCGCAGCCGCCTGGATTGAAAAGATGGTCCAAGGCCCATCGGAACGCATCGAAACCGACGAAACCCCCTCCATCTTGCGCAGACCGGCGGCTGCACTCCGGGGATCCGGGACCCGTGCGTCCAGAACAATGTGGCCGGCCACCCCGATGCGCGTCCGCAAATTCTGAGGCGTATCCATCGCCTCGATGCGGCCCTTGTTGATGATGACCACCCGCGAACAAACCATCTCCACCTCGGGCAGGATGTGCGTCGAGAGCAAAATCGTGTGGTGCCGCCTCAAGCTCCGGATCAGATCCCGGACCTGCCGGATTTGGTTTGGATCCAGCCCGATCGTCGGCTCGTCAAGGATCAGCACATCCGGTTCGTGGATCATCGCGTCCGCCAGTCCGACCCTCTGGCGGTATCCCTTCGAAAGCCGCCCGATGATCGTGTTCTCCACCTCGCGCAACCCGCAAAGCTCGATCACGTCCCCCACCCGCTCCTTCATCCTGCGCCCCGGCACCCCCTTCAGCGCCCCACGGTATCGAAGATATTCCGCAACCCGCATATCCGGATAGAGCGGCACGTTCTCCGGCATGTAGCCGATGTGCTCGCGGGCCCGCAGAGATTCCCGGAAAACGTCCAGACCGGCCACCTCGGCGCCTCCCGACGTCGGGGGAAGAAAGCCGGCGATCATTTTCATCGTCGTGCTCTTCCCCGCGCCATTCGGCCCGAGAAACCCGACGATTTCCCCCTTCTCCACGGAAAAACCAATCCCGTCCACCGCGGTCACAGACCCGTAGCGCTTGGTAAGTTGTTCCACTTTGATCATCGGAGAGCCCTTCTGAATACCCTCTCAATACCCCCTCTGCAAGAACGCAAAACCGGATGCGAAAAGATTGCGTTGACTCAGCCGGATATCATGGCATGCTTGTGCCCTCTCGCGCGGGTGTAACTCAGTTGGTAGAGTGCAACCTTGCCAAGGTTGATGTCGCGAGTTCGAGTCTCGTCACCCGCTCCACCCCTCATACGAGGGGAACCGCATAAACAAAGGCTCTGCGGGCTTTTTCAAGCTTCGCCATATCAACGATCAGCTCACCGATGGCGACCCCTCCGTGACTCCCGAATTGCCAAGCTGCGTGTGGGGCCACCATTCGGTGCAGCGCGTTCGACAATTCTTGGCTGATACTCAAGAAAGGCGACAATATCACCAACCGTCTTCACCTTGCCATAAAAAGGATTCCTGTCGCACGCGTCCATAGAACGCCGAGCACGGAATGCAATGTCTCGCCCCAAATCGTCCAAATCCTCCGGGTCAATCTTCAGGTCCTCCGCGCACCGATCTTCGCGACGAATTGGAATTGCCCGACAATCAACAGCAATAAACCGGCTGATCTCCTCATAAACCGCTCGCAAAATCCAAGAGTCCGCGCTCCGGCCAAAAGAACGCGCGAACCTGCAAATACTCTCTTCGTAACGGGACGCCGCGAGCCGACGGCGGAAATGCATCTCCCAAATCGTCTGAATCCAGACAAGAACTCCAAACACGGCAATAAAGACGGCGACTAAGTATGACTGCTTCCAGAACCAATAAGCGACTCCTGCAATGAGTGCTGCCAGAAAGACCCAAGCCCACCACTTTGCTTTATGAATTGGAGCAGGTGGCATTGTTCGCGATGGCGCTCTCATGCGCGCCTCATGCTTCGCCTCCGCTACACCCTCTACCGTTCGGCCTGTCATCCTCTCCGTCGAGCCTCCCGACCGAAATGTCTGCATCGAATGAGGCAGAGCACTCCCAGCACAATCGGAATGCCAGCGAAAGCCGCGCTGACAAGCGTGACCGGAAACGTGCCGGCAGTCTCACTTTGAGGTGTGAAAAAGATACCGACGCCTGCGCCGATCAAAACTATACCCGTGAGACCATACACAAATCTAGCGAAGCCATATTTCATTTCATTCCGCCGAACGTTACGGTTGAGGCGCGCCGAGAGCCGCGCCGTGTTCGGCGCGGATCACGGAGTCGCCTTCGGCCGGTTGTTGGGCTCGGTTTTAAAAACTGGCAAGCCCGAAGTGATTCTTTTCGCCGATAAAAACCATGCCGTTTACGGTAAGCGGGATGTCCTTTGTGAATGAATCTTGATGATATCTGATGAAGCAGAAGTCCTCATCATCCTTCAACGAAAGAGCTTCATCTCCCACCAATCTTAATTCCACAATGTTGCGGGCATTGCTGTACGTGAGAGGGGAGTAAGCTCCACGCCTATGAGTGATCAGAACCGACTCCGGCAACGGAATGTGTTCCAGTTCGAAGTATACAAAGGTAAATCCATTCGCCGTGAACGTCTGGACACGATGACCTTTGTCCTTCGCTTTAAACACCTCTCCACTTGCCAGTCTGTAAAACGAATTGATGGCTTCCCTTATATCGCCGATATCTTTTTCCACTTTCGTGATGAGATTGACAGTCTGAGAGACCTCCTGCTTCATGCTGGTAGTTTGCCGAATTTCTATCTTCAGTTCCGCAAGTTGATTCGTCAAAATTGAAACCTGTTTTTTGGTCTCGGCGAGTCTTGTCCCGACGCCGGAGAGAAAGGCCACAGCGACCACTATTGCGGCACTAAGAACGAGTGTTGCTGACAGCAAGCACAGCGTTCGTCCTGGATACTTCCTAATCGCATTAATCCATTCATGCCAGAACTTGGCGACGTCTTTGTGTTGATAATCCATCGATTCCTCTGCCGAACAGTGTTATTGAGCCGCGCGCGGCAATTTACCTGCAAATGCCGCATGCGGCATAACTCCGACAAATGCCGCACCGGGAGACAGACTTCGTCCGTGAGGTTTCATAAGGCATGTTTTTCCCATCTGGGAACAATCGGTCAACGCAATTCGGGTTGCGGACTTCGGATGGGGCCGGAAGTCTTCGCAATTGGGGCGGTCCAGCGACTGCGAAACCGATTCTGAAAACTGATTTCGTGACAGCCAAAAGGAAGTTTACCAGGCAAGCGACATCGCGGCCCTGCCATGCAATGACGAATCCCCGGCTTCGCTATCCCGGGAGGCCTTTGAGCATTTCGGCGTTGGTCGGGTATTTGCGGATAAAGAAGAGGAGGCGTTCGATGGCCTCGATCGGCTTGTGTCCGGCAAGTCCGCGGCGGATGACGTTGATCTTGTGGAGATCCTCACCGGGGAGGAGAAGTTCCTCGCGGCGGGTGCCGGAGAGGAAGATGTCCACGGCCGGGTAGATCCGTTGGTCGCTGATCTTGCGGTCGAGGACGAGCTCCATGTTGCCGGTGCCCTTGAACTCCTGGAAAATCAGCTCGTCCATCCGGCTGTTCGTCTCGATGAGCGCGGTGGCCATGATCGTGAGCGAGCCGGCTTCCTCGGTGTTGCGCGCGGCGGCGAACAGCTTGCGCGGGATTTCCAGCGCGCGGGCGTCCACGCCGCCGGACATCGTCCGGCCTCCCCCGCCCTGCGCGTTGTTGAACGCGCGGCCGATGCGGGTGAGCGAATCCATGAGGACGAAGACATCCTTGCCCATCTCGACGAGCCGCTTGGCGCGCTCGATGGCGAGCTGTGCGATGCGCGTGTGGGTCTTGATGTCGCAGTCGTTCGAGCTCGCCATGAGCTCGGCGGACGGGACCGTGCGGCGGATCTCGGTGACCTCCTCCGGACGTTCGTCCACGAGCAGGATGATGAGCTTCATCTCGGTGTGGTTTTTGACCACGGCGTCGGCGATGTGCTGGAGAAGGGTGGTTTTTCCCGTGCGGGGCGGCGCGACGATGAGCCCGCGCTGGCCCTTGCCGACCGGCGTCATGAGGTCCATGACGCGCGTGGTGTAACGGTCGGGCACGGTTTCAAGACGGATCCGCTTGTTCGGGTTGATCGTTGTCAGCTCCTCGAAAACCGGAAGATTCTGAAAGCCATCCGGGTCAGCTCCCTCGATTTCGGTGAGGCGGAAAAGCTGCGGGCCCCGGTTGCCGCGGCGGGTCTCCCCGCGGATCCACATGCCGTCGCGCAACGCATATTTGCGAACGACCTCGGGTGTCACAAAAATGTCGTTGTTTGACTGCGCGAAATTCCTGCGGGACTCGCGCAGGAAGCCGAAGCCTTTTCCGGAAACCTCGACGATGCCCTCGGCATAAGTCGGAGGAGCGGGCGGGGGCGGCGGAGTCACAGGCCGGGGCGGAGCGGCCGGTTCGACCGGAGCAACCTCTTTCGGCGCGGCCACTTCCGCCGCAGGCTCCACAGCGTCGGAAACCACCGGAGTTTCGGGAGAAGATGGCCCGGAAATTTGCCCTGCCTCCGGTTTGCGGCGGCGCGGAACACGCGGCGCCCTGGGACGTTTTGCCCGCGCGGGTGCGGCAGATTCAGTGGCAGGGGACTCCGCGGTGGCCGCGGACGGTGTCGGTTCTTCAGTCATGGGTAAATTCAATTGAGTCGGACGAGGATGTCTTCAGGGATTTCAAAATTGGCGTGCACATCGAGGACATCGTCGTTGTCCTCCAGCGCGTCACAGAGTTTCAGGATCTGCGCGGCAGTCTGTTCGTCGGCCACGCGGGCAGTCGTCTGGGGGACAAATGTCAGTTTCTGTGTATCGGGTTCGACGCCCGCCGTGCGCAGCGACTCCGCCACCGAATAGAGCCGGTCGGGGGCCGTGGTCACCACATGCAAGTCGTCATCGCACGAAAGCTCCTCGGCGCCGGCATCCAGCGCAAGTTCAAGAAGCCGGTCCTCTCCGACGGTCGCGGCCGGAAGAGTGATCTGGCCGATGCGATGAAAAAGAAAGGAGACGCTCCCGGGACCACCGAGATTGCCGTGGTATTTGGTGAAAGTCGCGCGCATGTCTGCCGCCGTGCGGTTCCGGTTGTCCGTGGCCGCCTCGACCAGCACGGCAACTCCGCCGGGCGCATAGCCCTCGTAGACGAGCTCCTCGATGGCTCCCGCGGAAATTTCGCCTGTGCCCTTCTTAATCGCACGCTCGATGTTGTCGCCCGGCATGCTCTGGGTGCGCGCCGACTGGACGGCGGCACGGAGCCGCGGATTGAACGCGGGATTTCCGCCTCCAAGCCGTGCTGCGACGGCGATCTCTTTGGAAAGTCTGGAAAAGAGCCTGCCACGTTTGGCATCCAGGGCTCCCTTCAAGCGCTTCACCTTCGACCATTTATTGTGGCCGGCCATGAATTGTCTTCAGAATGAATCAAGTCCGCATTCGGGATGAGTCTTATCCCCCGGGGAACGGACAAAAAGTTAATACGATGTCTCGCGACTTTTTGCGGGTTTCGAGTTCGGAAACGGGAGAAATTCCCGCCCCTTGCATCGAACGACACGGTGATCTAAGCCGTGCCCACCCTGATTGTCAAATATTTTCTAGTCCAGCCGGCAGACGGGAAGTGTTTTTCCGCCATCGCTCCGGGGTGGCTGTCAGGCAAAGACATCCTGCCCTTCCGCACGGTCCTGAAGCCTGCGGATCCGGAGGATGTGTGCAGGCCGGGAGTGCGGGTTGAGCGAGACGAAATTGCGCGCGCCGCGCCAGGAGAACCGCTCGCCGGTCAGAAGGTCCTCAACGACGTAGGGCTCAGTCTCACCAATGCCGAAATCGGCGATCGGGACGGTGACGAATGCCGTCTGCGGCTGCCAGGAATCGACGGTGACGACCACGAGGACGATGTTGTCCAAGGCGGTGGTGGATTTGCTGAAACAGAGGATCTGGTCGTTCTCGGCGGTGTGGATGCGGAGGTTGGCGTATTCCTGCAGCGCGCGGTTCTGGCGGCGGATCGTGTTCAGCTTCGTGAGGAAGTCCTTGATGTTGCCAGGGGCATTCCAGTCGCGGCCCTTGAACTGGTATTTTTCGGAGTCGAGGTATTCCTCACGTCCGGATATCGGCGTGTTTTCGCAGAGTTCGAACCCGCTGTAGATCCCGTAAACCGGGCAGGCCATCGCCGCCAGGACGGCCCGGATGAGGAACGCGGGGCGGCCGCCTTTTTGAAGGAACGCGGGGAGGATGTCCGGCGTGTTCGTGAAGAAGTTCGCGCGGAAAAACTCCTTGAGTTCCGACTGGGTCAGCTCGGTGAAATACTCGGCAAGTTCGTATTTGGAATTCCGCCATGTGAAATACGTATAGCTCTGGTTGAAGCCCGCCTTGGCGAGTTCCTGCATCATCTTCGGACGGGTGAACGCCTCGCTGAGGAAGACGGCATCGGGGAATTGATCCTTCACCTCGGCGATCACCCATTCCCAGAACGAGACCGGCTTCGTGTGAGGGTTGTCCACGCGGAACATCCGGACCCCCCGCGCGCACCAGAAGAGCAGGACGTCGCGCAGTTCGTCCCAGAGCTCGCGCCAGTTGTCGTTGTGAAAATTCAGCGGGTAAACATCCTCGTATTTCTTCGGGGGGTTCTCGGCGTATTTGATCGTCCCGTCCGGCCGCTTGAAGAACCACTCCGGATGGGACTTCACATACGGATGGTCGGGCGAGCAGTTGATCGCGAAGTCAATGGCGATTTCCATCCCGCGCGCACGGACTTCGCCGACGAGCCACTCGAAATCCTCAAGCGTGCCGAGCTCTGGCGCGACATCCTTGTGTCCGCCTCCGTTCACGCCCTGCCTGGAATTGCCGATCGCATAAGGAACCCCCGGCTCGCCGGGCTCGCACTTGAGCGAGTTGTTTCGGCCTTTGCGGTGGCTCGTCCCGATCGGGTGGATCGGCGGAAAATAGATGACATCGAAACCCATCGCCTTCGCATCGTCGATCCGGCCGAGGCAGTCGCGGAATTTCGACCCGGAGTCAGGCTTCCCTTCTGCGGACCGCGGGAAAAATTCATACCAGGCCGCGAAGGCACAGCGCTCGCGCTCGACCCGGACCGGGTGGACCGGCTCGGCAGTGGTGGAAATCGAACGGTCGGAATAAACCGTCATCAGCGCCGCAAGGTCGGAGTCGTGCGCGATGACGGATGCCTGCTCCGCGCCGGCGGACTTCAGCGCATCCGAAAACTTTTTGAGGGCACCGCCATCGGGGGATTTTTTTCCCGTCCTCGCGGCAGCGGCGGCTATAAACCCGGCCCCTTCGAGGATTTCGCTTCCGAGCTCTCTGAGTCCGGCCTCGAACTTCTTGTCGAAGTCATGCAGCCAGGAAAAATAGACATCCCCCCAGGCCTCGATCGTGAACTCCCACGCGCCCGGATCGGTGACACAAAGCGTGCCGCTCCATCGGTCGTTGAGCAGCGGGCGCATCGGGGTTTCCCGCCAGGCCGCCGCGCCGGCCGGCCGCCATTTGAGCATTGCCGTGACCTCATCGTGGCCCTCCTTGAAAATATCGGCCTCCACGGTGATCTCCTCGCCGGGGGCACGTTTGATCTCGTAGCGCGCGTTGTCGAGCGAAGGGGTGATGCGCCGGATGATGGCGGTCTCTGGCTGTTTGTTCATGGCAGTGAATCCAGTATGCGGACAAGATCCCGGAGGCCGTCAAGTCGGGATGCCACCTCGCGCAGCGAATGCCTCGCCGCCGGCACGTGCGCAAGAAAATCCGCGCGGCCTTTCTGCAATCCGAGAAACCCGTAGGCACCGAGCGCCTGCATGAGCCGCTGCAGGGCGCACCAGTCGAAGATTTCGCGGAAATCCTCCGGCAGATCCACTCCGGAACGGCGCGCCAGCCGCTCGTAGAACCCCAGAAGCTCATCCCGTTCAAGCGGGTCGAGCGAGACGTACGGATCGTAGAGCAGGGACGCGATGTCGTATTGCGCGAGGCCCGGCCGCATCCCCTGGAAATCTATCAGCCAGGCTGTGCCGTCGCGGATCAGGATATTCTGCGACTGGAAATCCCGGTGCACAAGGACCCTCGGCAGCGACGCCAGGCGGGCTGCCGCATCATGGAGCGCGGGAAGCGCCGCGAGCCGGTTCACCTCCGCTGCCGGAACCCGGAAATGGTTGCCAAGGCAGTGCTCGAAAAAATACCCCTGCTCCCAGAAATAGAGGTGCTCGTTGAACTCACGCTCCAGCGTGAGCGAGGCCTTCTCGTAATTCCGCGCGGCGGCGGTGTGCATCTTGAAAACCTCGATCAAAGCCGACTCGTAAAGCGGCCTGCGGCTAGTCCATGCCTGCTCGCGGAACGACCAGAGATCCTGCTCCCCGAGATCCTGCATCCAGATCAGGCCCTCGGCGGAATCGTGGAGATAGACATGCGGCACCTGCACCCCGGAGGACGCCAGGAATTTTGCGATGTCCACATAGTGCCGGTTCTCCTCCTTGTGCCCGGAATATTTCACCAGGATCATCGAGCGGTCGGAGGCGCGGATCCGGTAGAACTTTCTGTCGGATCCCCCCTTCTCGACGGCGGTCACCTGAAAATCCTCCGGCGCGTAGCCGGGAAAGTTCACGATGGTATGATCAATGACCTGACGGATGGCAAGCATGGGCAGGCACAGTGAACACGTTGCCCCACACAGAGGCAATGAGGAACTCCCGCACGCGGACGGGAGGAGAGATCACTCCTGCATGCGGACCAGGCATTCCTGCAAAAACCCCAGAAAGCTGATCTCGAACAATGCCATCGAGCGCTCATCCCCGGGATCAGGCTGGACCTCGGCCGCCATGTCCTCCTCGCCGAAACCACACTCCTCCGCGATGGCCAAGCGGGCCTGGTTCAAGGCGCTCAGCCAGGCATCCATGTGTTTCGGGGGAATCCTCATCGAATAAACGCCCTCCTCTTCCGATGCCCCCCGCAGATCCGCCTGCACCGTCTCCCGTGCGGATTGGAAAAGGACCTGGAGCTCCGGCTGGACGAGGGATTTCCAATCCTCAATCAGCGATTCCTCGCGCGCCGGGTCGGGAAAAAACCGTGTCTCGACGCGCGGGTCCGAAGAGGAGGCCCTGACCGGGATGTTCCCGAGAAGATGGAACAGAAAGGCAGGAATTTCCTCGAGCACTAGGGCTCCGTCGTCGGCTGGATGGAGTTTCATTCCGTGGCTTCCAGAGTGGCAAGGAGCAGATGCGAATGGAGCTGCTGGACAAACAGCTCCGCCTGCTCGCGGGACCCGGTCCAGACAATTGAGCGGCCCTTTTGATGAACCTCCATCATATGCTGTTCGGCCTTCTCGCGCGAATACCCGAACACCCGTCGGAAGACGAGCGTCACGTAGCTCATCAGGTTCACGGGATCGTTGTGGACGATCACATTCCATGGCACGGCAAGGCCGGCCTTTTCGAGCGTTTCAGGACTGTCGAGCGATGGCATCGGGAAAAAATTATTTGCGACAGTAGTAAACGAACGCCGGCGGGATGTTCGCGAGGACGACCGGCGTGCGGCGGATGTCCCGGAAATGCGCGCCGAGCTTGCCACGAAATGCCCGGCCGGCCTTCAGGCGGTGCGGCCCGAAGTAGGCGAACGTCGCAAATGTCCCCTCCGGATGAAGCGCGGCCGTGATCTGGTGCATGATCGCATCCTGGAGCGGCTCGTCGAATGCCGCCCATGGAAGGCCGGAAACCACGGAATCCGGCCTGCCGTCAATGTGCTCCGCAAGCCGGGTCGCACACCCGGCGACAATTTTTGCGGCAGGATACCTTCCCGCCACCGCACGGGCAAGGTCCGGACTTTTCTCGATCGCAACAAACCGGGCTCCGGGCCGCTTGCTGTCCAAAATCTGCCCGGTGAACGCCCCGTTCCCGGGCCCGATCTCCAAAACGAAATCCGCCGACGCCACATTGGCCGCCCGGACCATCGCCCGCGCCAGCGCCGGAGAAGACGGCCAGACCGCCCCCACCGATCCGGGGGATTTGAAAAACTCGCGCAGAAAACCCAACGACATGACTCACCCATATCACCACAGGCCCGGCGGAGAACGAAAAATATTCTTCCGTCACCACAGATGCCACGAATTGCGTTAATCCCGAACAGACGAACGCATCGCCGCCTTCAAAATCCTGTCCTGCTCCCGGTGCATGCGCCTGGCATCAGCGGGCCGGACATCGTCGTGTCCGGCCAGGTGGAGAAGGCCGTGGATGCAGTAGAGGGCGAGTTCCTCGGCCACCGTATGCCGGAATTCGTCAGCGCGCGCGGCCGCAACCGGCGCGCAGACCGCGATTTCTCCGTAGGGAAACGTGATCACATCGGTCGGTCCGGGCTCGTTGAGAAACTCGCGGTGGATCCTTGCCATCGCGCCGGCACCGAGCACGGAGATCTCAACCAGCCGGAGTCCGGCAAGCGGCCCACCCAGCCTTCGGGCAACCTCGATGCATGCCGGCAGAGCGGCCCGGACAATCCCCTCGAGCCTGGCGTGATCACAAGGCACCGCCCGCTGGCGGCTGGCAATGACGAGGGCGGGAAGACTCCGCTCAGGCGACGGATTTTTCCTCACGGCTTTCCGTCGCAGCCTCCTCGCGCTTCGGGTAGGCGATCCGGGCGTGAAGCATGTTCAAAAGCGTGAACCGGAAGCTTTCCCCGGCGCGATGGATTTCCGCGAGCGTGAGCGGACATTCGTCGAGCTGGTGTTCCTCGATCCTGGTCTCGATGATCCCGTTGACGAGGTCCTCGATCCGCTGCGGGGTCGGGCGCTCCAGGCTCCGCGAGGCGCTCTCGATCGAGTCGGCGAGATTGATGATTGCAGCCTCCTTGGTGCGCGGGCGCGGGCCGGGGTAGCGGAAACTTTCCTCGCGGACGGCGGGGATGTCGTCCTCGCGCATGTTCATGATCTTGCCACCGAGGCGGGCATCCTCCTGCTGCTGGAGAGCGCGCTTGTAAAAATAAGAAACCACCGACGTGCCGTGGTGCTGGCGGATGATGTCCACGACCTCGCCGTTGAGCTTGTGCTTGAGCGCGAGATCCACCCCCTCCTTGACATGGGCGATGATGATCAGGGCGCTCATCGTCGGGGTGAGGTCGTCGTGCGGGTTGTGTCCGCGCGGGATGTTTTCCGTGAAGTAATCCGGCTTCACCAGTTTCCCGATGTCGTGAAAATACGAGCAGACCCGGCAAATCGTGGGGTTTGCCCCCACGGCCTCGGCGGCCGCCTCGGCGAGGTTCGCCACCGCGAGGCTGTGATGGTAGGTGCCCGGCGCCTCCATGCTCAAACGCTTCAGCAAAGGGTGGTTCAGGTCGCTCATCTCCAGCCACGAGATGTCCGTCGTGATTTTGAAAAGCGGCTCAAGGATGGGGAGGATTCCGCTCACAATCACCGCCGTCCCGATGCCGGTCGCAATGGCCGCGAGGCTCTGGAGCACGATCATCCGCCAGTCGGTCTGCGCAGGAGACTCCCAGATGACCGGACCGATCTGGCCGAACGCCGCCGCAAGCACCCACGTCGCGATGCCGACATAAACGCCCGCCCGGATGAGCCGGCTGCGACGCCGGACCTGGAGCGTCAGGTAGACGGCGATGAACCCGGTGATCAGGGAGATGACCAGAAAGACGGGATCGATCCGCCCGACCAGCAGCGATCCCCACAGGCTCGCAAACACGGCCGCATAGAGGCCGTGGTTGCGGCCGAGAAGGACCGACAGCACGAGCGGCGCGAAGGCGTAGGGAACCAGCAGCGGCGCCAGCCGGAGATCAATGTTCCCGGAGGCCGCCTGGAAAAGAGTGACCTTGATGGCGGCGAGCTGCACAAGCAGAACACCGAGCAGGAGGGACAGCCGGGAGTTCACGGCCAGCGTCTGCGGGTGGTTGATCCAAAGCTGCACGACCGCGGTCACGAAGATCAGGAGGCAGAGCAAAAATTTCTTGGCCGGCTCGTCCTGCTGCCCGCTGAAAACCAGGATGGCAAGCCCGGCGACGAATGCGCCGAGGACGACCGAACGCACGGGCCAGCCGGACTGGAGCGCGTCGGCAAACTCGCTTTCTCCGATCGTCCGGCGGCGCTTTCCGCAATCGAGTCCCTTGCCGACAAGGCGTCTGCGTTTGAAAAAATCCCACATAGGTCAGATCCTGCTTTCCTTTGCCCCGCGGTGCTCCTTGTAGGCATGGATGATCGCCTGCACGAGCGGATGCCGGACGACATCGTCCTCACTGAAGAAGAACAGGCCGATGCCGGGCACCTCGCGCAGGGCTCCCACCGCCTCGATCAGGCCGCTGAGCTTGTTCCGGGGAAGATCGATCTGCGTGCGGTCGCCGGTGACAACACACCTCGATCCCGCACCGATGCGCGTGAGAAACATGAACATCTGCTCGGCGGTCGTGTTCTGCGCCTCGTCGAGGATCACGAACGAATTGCTCAGCGTCCGCCCGCGCATGTAGGCGAGCGGGGCGATCTCGATGATCCCGCGGTCCATGAATTTCTGGATCTCCTCAAGCTCCAGCATGTCGTAGAGCGCATCGTAGAGCGGCCTCAGGTAGGGCAGGATCTTTTCCTGCAGGTCGCCCGGGAGAAAACCGAGCGCCTCCCCCGCCTCGACAGCGGGGCGCGTCAGAATGATCCGGCTGACCTTCTCCTGCTTGAGGGCCGCCACCGCAAGCGCGACGGCAAGATAGGTCTTTCCCGTACCGGCAGGACCGACGCCGAACGTGATGTCATGCTTCCGGATCGTCTCGATGTATCCCTTCTGTCCGGCGGTCTTCGGCACGATCGGAGCCTTGCGCGGGGAGCAGACGATCCGGTTCTCCAACAGCTTTCCAAGCCCCTCGCCTCCCGCATTTTTTCCGTTGACGGAATTGAGCGCGTATTGGAACTCGTGCCGGCGCACGGCGACACCCCGCTTCACGGCATCCTGAAGCTGCTCGAACACCGCCCGGGCCTGCTCGACATTCTCCGCATCCCCCTCCACGCGCAGCCACCCGTCGCGGGTCGTCACCCGGACCGAAAGGCGCGCCTCCAGTTCGCGGAGAAGCTTCTCGTCGCCTCCGTAAAGCGCGTGAACCTCACGCGCATTTTCAAATTCCAGCGTGAGGTTCTCCATGAGGAGCTACTTGTAGGCGTAGACGACCGCCCAGCCCGTTCGTTCCTCCGGCGACTTCTCCACCGTGATGATGGCGTAGTAGGTCCCGGTTTTTGTCGGAACGACGCGCGCCCCGGCAAACCGGCCCTTCTGCCAGGACTCGGCCTCCGCGAGCTTCCCCTTGGAATCGTAGATGTGGATCGTGAGCACCGCCCCGCGCACCTCGGTGCCGAGGCAGAACCAGTATTCATTCCCCTTGAAAAGCTGGGCCGTCACCGCCTGCTGGTCCTTGACCCCGAGGTCCCCTCCCCATGCGTCCTCACGGACGGTGAACCCTTTTTTCACATAGGGCAGCGCCGCCTCGTGGGCGAAGGAGAGCGCGTCGTTCACGTAGGCGTAGGCCGGGATGGCCAGGAGCGCCAGAAGGAGCAGGGATTTTTTCACAGGAAAATTCAGGACTCCTTCCGGGATGTGATGGCGGCGACGGTTTCGCCGGTCATCTTGTTGATGCGCTGCACGGCGTCGGGAGGGATTTTTGTGCCGTCGTCCTTGCCGATCAGCGGACGGATCGCGGCGAGGGTTTTCCGGATCTTCACAACGAGGTCATCCTTGCCGAGGCGGGTGCTCTTCATCCCGTCGAGCTTCCTGCTGAAATAGTCTATGAGCTGGGGCTGGTAGAGGAGTTCCGCCCCGTCGGGGCTGTAGTTCTTCGAGACGATCGAGGTCAGCACCTCGGTGCCACGGAGCCAGCCGCCGAGACTCACGAGCTGCGCCAGCTCGTCGTCGCCGAGTTCCTCCATGGCCCCCCGGACGTCGTGGAGAGCCCCGTCGAACTCCTTGCGCACCGACTTCCAGTCCTTCGCATCGGCTTTCTCGGTGATGCTCTTGCTGCGGGCGATGACCGCCTTGCGGACATTGATCGCCTCCGCCAGCACAAGCACTTCCCGGCCGATTTCCTGGACTTTTCCGGAATCCTCCGCCTCAACCGCAATAAACCCCTCGGCGATCACCGTGCCGAGAAGGAGAGCCACCTGCGCACGATTGCCGGTGTTCTTCCCCAGGGATCCCCGAAGCTCGCTCCGCCAGTTCGGGCTGCCCAGCTTGTCGAGGACACTAAAAATTTCGCTCGGCACCGGGACGACGACATCCTCGACCTCGGCGCCGGGAAACTTTGAAAGGTCGATGCTCTCAGGCACCGCCTCCCCTGCGCAGGGAGACAGCCGGGAGAGGCAGACCAGGGCCAGAATCAGCGGAATATTCTTGGTCATGTGAAAATTTGAGCTTTGTCGATGGAGCGTGGTCCATCTAGAAAGGGTGTTTATCATGCGATGAATCTTTCAAGATTACAACATCTTCTTGAGTCCGCCCGGTCCCGTCGAATTCTGGTTGTCGGCGACGTCATGCTGGACGAATTTATTTGGGGGCGGGTCTCCCGCATTTCTCCGGAGGCTCCGGTACCGGTGGTCGAGGTGCAGGCCGAGTCCTCCTATCCGGGCGGCGCGGCAAACGTGGCAAGGAATCTGCGCCCGTTTTGCTCGGGGGTCGAACTCTGCGGCATCGTGGGGGAGGATTCCTATGCCGGCAAACTCCGGGATCTTCTCACCTGCGAGCGGATCGAAACCAACGCCCTCGTTGCCTTCGGAGGAGCCCCCACCATTGTCAAAACGCGAATTGTTGCGCGTCAGCAGCAGGTGGTCAGGGTGGACCGGGAGCGCAATCCGAGACCGATCGGAGAAGTCACCTCACGGGCCTTGGAACTCATCGCCGGACTGATGCCATCGGTGGATGCCGTGATCATTGAAGATTACGGAAAAGGGTTTGTCTGCCAGGAATTGAAGGATGAAGTCTGCCGGCTGGCGAAGTCCCATGGGAAATTTCTCACCGCCGACCCGAATCCCGGCAATCCTCTGAACTGGAACGGGGTGGACCTGCTCAAGCCGAACCGCAGCGAGGCCTTCGCCATGGCGGGACGCAGGGATCCCGGAGCCGTGGATGATCCGCTCACGGACACCGCCCTTCTGGAAGTGGGAAAAATTCTTCTGGAAAAATGGAGCCTCAAGGGACTGCTCATCACTCTGGGCGAGCACGGCATGATCCTCTTCGATGCCGACAAGGCCCCCTATCACACGCCCACCCGGGCCCGCGAGGTCTTCGACGTGTCCGGCGCAGGGGACACGGCCATCGCGCTGTTCACCCTGGCCGTTTGCTCCGGGGCGAACCCGCAGGAGGCCGCGGAAATTTCGAACCATGCCAGCGGAGTTGTCGTTGCCAAGCTCGGCACGGCAACCCTCGAATCCAACGAACTCGTCGCCAGCTTCGATCAGGATGGCCGGTCATAAAGCTGTCTTTTTCGACCGGGACGGCACCCTCATGGAAGAGGTGCACTACTGCAACGACCCCGCAAAAGTGAGGGCGTTTCCCGCCGCCGCCGCCGCCTTGAAAAAACTCCGAGATGCCGGCTGGCTGAACGTCATCGTCACCAACCAGAGCGGGATCGCCTCGGGGAAAATCTCCCTGCAGCAATATCAGGAGGTGGAGGCCGAACTCTCCCGCCAGCTCGGCGGCGTTGTTGACGCCGTTTACTTCTGCCCCGATTCCGCAACAGCACCGACTCCCCGCCGGAAACCCGGAACCGGAATGATCGAGGAGGCTGTCCGGGACCTGGACATCTCCCCCACCCTGTCCTGGATGGTCGGTGACAAGGCGATCGACATCGACTGCGGACGCGCCGCCGGATGCCGGACGATCCTCGTCAGGACGGGATACGGGGCGAACCATGCCGGCTCGGAGCCCGACCATTTCGCGGAAGATATCAACCAGGCAGCGGAAATCATCCTCGCAAGCGGGCTCCGCTGAGCTTTTGAACGGCACGATCGCGACATCGCAAACGCATTCTACGCACTACGCGAGTGCATTTTCGACTGTGTTCCCCGCGCCTCCCGTGGTTGAAATAGGCTCATGTCACGCACCGTCATCATCATCCCGGCCCGCTGGGGCTCCACAAGATTCCCCGGAAAACCCCTGCACTTGATCGCCGGCAAGCCGCTCGTCCAGCACGTCTGGGAGCGGTGCCGTGCGGTGAAGGGCGTCGATCAGGTCATAGTCGCCACCGATGATACGCGGATCCTTGAAGCCGCATTCGGCTTCGGCGCGGAGGTCGCCCTGACCTCCGCCAGACACCCGAGCGGAACCGACCGCCTTGCGGAGGTTGCCAAAAACCTTCCGTCAGCAGGAATCATCCTCAACGTCCAGGGAGACGAACCACTCCTCGATCCCCGCCTCGCCGGGCGCGTGATCGGGGCCTTGAAATCCGACCCGAAGGCCGGGATGGCAACCGCCGCCTGCCCGCTCGCTCCGGATGATCTGGACAACCCGAACTGCGTCAAGGTCGTCACGGATCTCGCCGGATACGCCATGTATTTCTCCCGGAGCCCGATCCCCTGCGACCGCGACGGCGACATCCGCCCGGCCCGCTTCCGCCACATCGGCATCTACGCCTACCGCCGCGCATTCCTTCTTGAACTCGTCAAACACCGTCAGACCCCGCTCGAAAAATCTGAAAAACTCGAGCAGCTCCGCGCCCTCGAGCATGGCGCGAAAATCCGCGTCATCGTCACAAAATCCTCCTCCCCCGGAGTGGACACCCCACAGGACGCGAAACTCATCGAACGAATGTTTAAGAAGAGGAAATAAAATGCAGCCGGAAGGACTCGAACCTTCAACCTTCTGATCCGCAGCCAGCTATTTCTGCAGAAAATAGCATTACATTAGTCACACAAAACCAACAACCTAAGCTTAAAACGGCTTTCGTCTGCACCCTTTTTGCACACAGTTTTCAGGCATTTGCCTGCTCTGCGAGCCTTGCGCGTTCTGCATCTTCCACAAGCTTGCGTGTGGCCTTGAGGTGACTGCCGATAAAAATCTCGATGTGATATCCGGCCGCAGATGCCCAAAAACACGCGCTTGTAGCGTTTCATGATGTGCCGCAATGCGGCTTCTTTTTCAGTGAATGTGTAGACAGGGCGGCTTCCGAGGAGTCGTGCAATATTCATACCCGGCCCTGCGCGCATCCAGGCTCAACCCGATCAACGCCCTCCGCTACGAGTAGCAGCTTCGGTGGAGCGCATCGGCCTCGACGCCCGGGGAGATGCCACAGTGAGCGTTGATCCCGTGAGGATCACGCGGGTGGCCCCGGAGCTAGACGTCAGGTTCCCGACCATCTTGTTTCCGTTGAGAGTGCTCGCAGCCCCGGAAACAAATCCCGTGCCGAAAGTCACATCCTCGCCGCTGGCGCGAACAGTATTCCCAGTTCGCTGCCTGGTCCAAGTGGCCCCGTCCCATGTGCTTTGAGCCGAGACTGTCGCCAGGCCCGAAATGAGGAGGAGGGTTCCGCAACATAACTATTTATGCGCGGGAAAAATATTTTTGACTTGAGCTTTTGCATTGTTCCTGTATGCGTTGATACTGGTATTTTAACTTATGAAGTCACCAACATCTAAATTATGGATTTACATGCCATGATTTTGAAATGCAGGCATTTTGTGAGCGCGGCAAAAATCACCTCGGTGCATCCCAGCATCTTCGTGACGCACGCAATTCGGGGGTCCCGAATTTTTCGGGCTGGGGCTGTTCTCGGAATTTTGCTTCTCGTCCTCTCGCCGTGTGTTGCCCGTGACATCTTTGTGTCCCCGAAAGCCGGGGATGATGCAGGCGATGGGTCCGCCGCAGCCCCGGAGGCTGGAGGGCACGGCCCGGTCAAGTCGATCAAGGCGGCGATGAAGCTGGCACATCCGGGAGATACGATCCATTTGGATCCCGCGTGTTCTCCCTACTACGAGCCGGTCATCTTTGCCGACATCAGCGGAACCGAGGAAGCTCCGATTGTTTTCGACGGGCATGGAGCCACAATTGACGGGACCGTGCCGTTGATTCCTTCCGAGTGGGAGGACGTTGGGCAGGGGCTTTTCAAAAGCACCGTGATCGCGCAAACGTATTGCTACAAAGCGAACCCGGCCTACACCGACCGGTTCTTCTTTATGCAGGACGGGAAGATGAACCGGATGGGGCGGTCACTCAAGGGCAGCAAAACCCCTTTCAAACGACCCGATCAACTGGCTCCCGGCGAATGGACGTGGGTGGACGCGGAGAAGGCGTTTTACCTGAAAATTCCGCCCGGCGCGGATCTGGCGTCCCAGGGGATCCGGCTGCCCAAGATCGTGACCGGCGTCCAGATCACCGGCCAATGCCACTACCTGACCATCCGCAACGTGACCGTCACCCATGTGATCAACGACGGTTATGGGCTGACCGTCGGCCCGAACAAGGACAGCACAGTGCGCGCCATCCGCTACGAAAACATCGCGGCCATCGAATGCGGGGATGACGGGCTCAGCGCGCATGGCGACTGCGAGGTGACGGTGGATGGATTCCTCTCGCGCGCCAACTCGACCGGCTATTGCAGCCAGGGCAAATCGGTCAACACGCGGGTGAGGATCGAGGATATCGACGGGGTGGAAATTTATCCGCTCGGGGGGACGCACGAGTTCACGGACACGATTGCGATAGGTCATGCGCTGCGCCCGGTCGTCCTGGAGCCCGCCACCATATTCAAAACCACGGAACTCATCTTGAAAAACTGCCTGATCCTGGGAGCAGACGGACGGAATGCCACGGATTCCATTGTCCGAATCATGCCGGGAGGAACATTGAAGGCCGACCGGGTCACGTTCTCCGGCGTCTCGTTTCTCGCATACAAGGATTCCTCGGTCGAAATCCAGAATTCGGTGCTGGCCGGCGGGGGGCTCCTGCAGATCCTGCCCACCGCGCGGTGGAGCGGCTCCGGGAATACGTTTGATTTTCAAAACTATCAACTCGGCGACACCCGGTTTCCCGGGTCCGCATTTGACCAGTTTGCCTCGGCGGTCGGCGAGGCGAACTCGCGGCAGCTTCCCCTCGGACGCCTGTCTCCATCCGCACCACCGGCCGGATTGCCTTCAGGTGCCGGCGCGGATTTTACCTCCCTGCCGAAAGCCCGCTGATGAAACGCGCCACCCCTCCGGTCTCTTCCCCTTTTTAACAGCTCGCCATTGAGAAACTAAAATATGAAATGCCCCCCGCCATTCCAAATCCTTCTGGTGTCAGCCCTCACCGGATTTGCATTCACCCTCCCGCAACTCCGGGCGGAAAGCGCCAGCGTCTTGAAATCCGCGAGTTACGATCCGGCCCGGCAAGTCCACGGAAAGCCGTGGCCGCTGGACCTCTATATTTCAACCGGCGACAACCACTGGCTGGCGCAATCCCTGCCGATCGATTCCCCGAAAAGCATCAACGACACATTCCAGTTCATTCACGACCTCGGCATCCACCGGGTTTACTGGCGGGGGCTCGAGGCGGCAACCTGGGTGGACTCCAGCATCAACCGCCCGGAAAGCGCGCGCTACAACGAGTTTTGGAAATGGCTCCGGTATCTTTACAAGGAAGTGGACCCCGATGCGCTGGCCTCCCGGGCCGCCAAGAAATACGGCATCGAACTCTGGGGAGTCGCCACGCTGGTGGACTGGGGCAGCCAGGCGGATGTGCCGCCTTTTGGAGATTGGCCGTTCAACAGCGAAAGCAAGCTGCGGATCGAGCACCCGGAGTGGGTGCCCGTGGATCGTTACGGGATTTTGAAACAGGGCGGGGTGATTGATTTCTCCTATCCCGAGGCCCGGAAGGCCCTGGTGGATCTCCACATGAAGTTTATGCGGCGGGACGGTTACGCCGGAATGGTGTTTTTGACCTATGCCGAAAACCACTCGATGAGGTTTCAGGACGAATTCGGATTCAACGAGCCCGTCGTCGCGGAGTTCAAGAAACGCTACAAGCTGGACCCGCGCACGCAGGCGTGGACGCGGTTTGCGAGTCGCGAGGATTGGATCCGGCTGCGCGGGGAATACCTCACCGCCTACATTCGCGAGCTCAAGGCCGAACTCGCGAAAGAGGGCCGCAAGCTGGGGTTTTTTGTGGATCCCCACGATGTCAGGTTTCCGCAACCGTGGAATGTGCCGGAGACCATGCGCACGGCCGGCAGCATGTATCTCGACCTCGAGACATGGGTGCAGGACAAACTGGTCGATCAGTTTCTGGTTTACGGATATTGCGCACCGTCGCTTCAACTGAAAGCCGTGAAGGACATGCTGTGGCTGACGCGCGACACGGAAACACAAGTGGGCGTGATGACTTCCGGCCCGCTGAACGAACGCTGGAAGGGAGTGGTCGAGGCCGGGGCCTTTGTCGTTGATGCCTGCGCAGAAGAGAGCATGATCCTGGAGCGCAGCTCGAATTTGGAAATGCTGCCCCTGTCGGAACTGACCGGCAACTCCGAACTGCGGCGGCAGAAGGTGCTGGCCCAGATCGCCGAAGGCGGGACCGCCGCGACGGCGGCCGATATCGGACCGGTCCTGTCGAAATCGGACAATGTGATCACGAGGCGGCTCGCTCTTCTTGCCCTGGCGAAAATCAAAGCCCCCGAGTCCGTGGCCCTGATCACGAAATCGCTCGACGACCCCGAGCACGCGGTCCGGGCGATCGCGATCAGCGCGCTCGGCAAGCTGGGAGATCCTTCGAGTGCCGGACCGATATTGGACGCCATCAAAAAGCACCCGTCACACCCGGCGTCCGAAATGGCGGTGGTGGCCCTGCTCCGCCTGAACCCGTTTCCATCCGCGATTCTGGCTGCGGCCCTCACCGATCCGGACGACAATGTCCGCACGGTCGCGACCAGGACATTGGTCACAAAAGCCGACTCCAGCGTGCGCGATGCGCTCATCAAGGGTTTGCAGGATCCGGTCGGGTATGTGGCTTTTGCCTCCGCCGAGGCGCTCGGGAAAATCCGCCGCGACCCTGATGCCGTAAAAGCCCTGATCACGGCCACCTCCAGCGACAACCCGCTGGTCAGCCCCCGCGCGGCCACCTCGCTTGCGGAGGTTCTCACCCGGAATGAACCCGAAACCGCCTCCCTGCGTCCCGAGATCCTCAAGGCACTCCAAATCCAGTTCCAACAATATGGAAAGGACTCGAAGCGCAAGGACATCGACTGGGGATACCGTCCGGTGGGGAACGCCCTGATCGCCTGCGGCCCGGAAGGCGAGGCTTTTTTACAGTCGCTGATCGACAACGAATCCGACGATCCCGGACTGGCCGTCAACGCATGGAAATGCCTCTACATCCGGAAAGCGTCGAATTCCTTCAGCGAGGTGACGGAAAAGGAAAATGCCGAGGCGTTTCGCAAGCGCCCGCGAATCTTAAAAACGGCGCGGACTCCGGTGCTGGAGGGTTCTTTCGACGAAACCAGCGTCTTCCGTCCGGACGTCACCGGCCTGGCTGGAGATGCCAGCAAACCGCTCGGCCGATGGGGCGGATTGACCAGCCTCTCTCCGGCCATCACAACGGAGAAGTTCGCGTCCGGCCCCCACTCGGTGAAGTTCGAGGGAGCCGGCACCCTGACGGCGAACCGGGTGCCGGGCATTGACCCGAAAAATGATTATGCTCTCTCGTTCCAAGTGTGGCGCGAAGCCGGCGGGGGGCTGACGGTTCGCGTCAAGGGGGGCTCCAGGGAGGAGTTTTCCCTCCGGATTGACTCCTCCGGCATGCTGTTTTTCGGGGGGGGCAAGGATGCTGAACCTCTCAACCTGAAAATTCCCGCGGGAAAATGGGTTGCCATCGAAGCCGCCGTGTCGCGCAGCAACGGCACTCTCGTCGTCAAGGTCGACGACAACACAGTCACCTCGCCACCGGGCAAGATCTCCGCAACAGGCCCGGTAGGCAGCGTCGAAGTCGTCTCCACGAAGACCGAACCGGCCGGAATTTTTTACATGGACGACATCCAACTCATCGACATCCCCTAATGCTCTCTGCTCTCATCATCGGCACAGGAAGCATCGGCGAGAGGCACCTGCGCTGTTTTCAAAAATCCGGCCTCTATTCGGTCTCCGCGTGCGAACCAAACGACACGCTTCGACAGGAGATCGCGACGGGTGCCCGGTCCACGCCGAACTCGCGCAGGCACTGGCTGCGGGATCCTTTGACGTCGCCGTGATCTGCACCCCTGCGCACCATCACATCCAAACGCTGAAAGTGAACGTGGCAACGCTCGATTCCGCCAGCAGGCACCAAGAAATCACCATCTCATGAAACGCCCCATCCGACTTGCCATGCTGGGAATGATCCCCGGCAACGGCCACCCTTATTCATGGTCGGCCATCATTAATGGCTACGACCCCGTTCACATGGCCGCGTGTCCGTATGCGGCCATACCACAGTATCTCGGCGCTCAGCCGTTGGAGGCAGTGAGGATTCCATGCGCCTCCGTGACCCATCTCTGGACGGATGACCCCGCCGAGGCTTCCGGTGTTGCCGCCGCCGCCAAGATCCCCAACATTGTCGCGAAACCGGAGGATGTGATCGGCGAAGTCGATGCCGTGATCATTTCGACGGACGACGGGGCCGACCACGTCCGGCGCGCACGCCCGTTTGTCGAGGCCGGGTTGCCGGTTTTTGTCGATAAACCCATGGCCACGACACCGGAAGAACTCGCGCAGTTTATCAGCTGGAAAAATCAGGGCGCCCAGATCCTCTCGTCCAGCGGAATGCGGTATGCGCCCGAACTCTCCGAACTGGAGAACAGCAGGTGGATGTGGATGACCAGCATCACGTGCAAGACGTGGGAACGCTACGGAATCCATGCCCTGGAGCCCGTTTTCAAGCTCCTTGGCGCCGGATTTACACAGGTGAGAACGTGTCACCGCCAGGGGGCCGACATTGTCACCTGCGAGCATGCCAGCGGAGTGACGGCCACCGTGGCGGCCGTTCACGAGGCCTACGGAAGTTTTGGCGTGATCCACGCCTATGGCGGAGAAACCCACCGCTCGGTTCAAATGAAGGACACCTATTCCGCATTCCGAAACCAGCTTCTGGCGGTGATCGCGTGGCTGGAATCCGGCACCGATCCCTATCCGTTTGACGATACGGTTGAACTGATGGCCGTCATACTGGCCGGGATCGAAAGCCGGAAACGCGGAGGAGAGGCCGTTCGCCTCGAAGAAGTGTTGAAAGGAGTCCAACCATGAGACCCAGCCGTGTTCTGCGCGACATCCGGGAAGGCCGCCTGGCTTCCTGCCTCAAAATCAACATCACACATCCGAATGTGATCGAGCTCGCCGGACTGGCGGGCGCTTCGGCGGCATGGCTCTGCAACGAACATGTGCCGAATGACTGGCACCAAATCGAACACTGCATCCGCGCGGCAAAGGTTCATGACATGGATATCATCGTCCGCGTCAACAAGGGCTCCTACAGCGACTATATCAAGCCTTTCGAGGCCGATGCCGCCGGGATCATGGTGCCCCACGTCGCCTCCGCTGCCGAGGCGCGGCAGATCGTGGACATGTGCCGCTTCCATCCGCTCGGCCGCCGCGCGCTGGATGGCGGCAATGTGGACGGGGCATTCTGTCAAATGCCGGTCGGCGATTACCTGACCGCAAGCAACCGCGAAAAATTTTTGATCCTCCAGATCGAGTCTCCCGAGGCGGTTGAAAAGATCGAAGAAATTGCCGCAGTTCCGGGGTTCGACTTTCTGCTTTTCGGCCCGGGCGACTATTCCCACCGGATCGGCTTTGCGGGAGACATCCGGCATCCGGAGGTGCTCGCCGCGCGGCTCAAGGTCGAGGAAGCCGCCCGAAAGCATGGCAAACAGCTCTTCGGTGTCGCGGCAGGAGGCACCCCGCAGGAGATGCTGGATCGCGGTTATACGATCGCGAATGTGGGGAGCGACGTCTGGAGTCTCGGCGAGGCCTTCCGCCAATCAGTCACTTCCAACGCTGTTTCTCCAAGCAGTTCCACTCCTTACCAACAACCATGATCGAACGCTTTCAACTCAACAACAAAGTCATCCTTCTCACCGGGGGAGCGGGGCTTTACGGTCGCGGCCTCTCGAAGGACATCGCGGCCGCGGGTGCCAGGCTGGTCATTGCCTCGCGCAACCTCGATTCGTGCGAAAAGGTGGCCGCCACGCTGCGCTCTGAAGGACTGGATGCCACCGCGGAACAGTTTGATCAGGGAGAGGAAACCTCCATCATGGATCTGCGCAAGCGCATTTTGGAAAAGTTTGGCCGGATCGACGGTCTGGTCAACAACTCCGTCGTTCGACCGATGCGGAGCGCCGACGCTCCCCTTGAGCAGTGGGAGGAGTCCATGAAAATCAATGCCACCGGCGTCTTTCTCATGCACCGGCATTTCGGCGGCACCATGAAACAGCAGGGATCCGGAAGTATCGTGAACATCGGTTCCATGCAGGGGATGATTGGCCCCGCCCTTTCGCTTTACGAAGGGCTCGACATGCCGAGCCTGCCTGCGGACTATTTTTTCCACAAGGGCGGGATGATCAACCTGACGAGGTATTTTGCCGCGCTGCTCGGCCCCGCCTCCGTCCGGGTCAACTGCCTGGCTCCGGGAGGTTTTTTAAACAACCAGCCGGAGGAGTTTGTCCGCCGGTATTCCGAGCAGACGTTCCTCGGCCGGATGGGCAACGAAACCGATCTCGGCGGGGCCGTGGTTTTTCTCCTCAGCGACGCCTCGCTTTATATCACCGGAGCGAATCTGCCGGTGGACGGAGGCTACACCGCCCGGTAATCACGCTGGCTTGCACTCTGCCCTGCCGGGAAAAACCGGCCATTCACTGGGGGCACCGAGATTCAGTACTGCCCAAAAATTGCCCGCATTGGCTGTCATTTCCTCGACGGTTTTGAACTCGGCGTGACCATCCAGCATGAGGAGTTGAGCCATGTGAGATTGCCCAATCACATATCCCAAATTCCGCAGTCTGGCCTGCGGCGAAAAATTTCTTCTCAGTGGGACGCGGGGTGCCCCCTGCCCCTTCCTCAGGGGGATTTGCGGCAGAGGGTCTGTAGTGGGGATGAGCACCAAAGGGTTGGGTTTCTCCGCCTGCAAACTTATCGCCGTGATCTCCACCATCAAAAGCACGGGTGTCGTCCTGCCCGTGGAACAGGCCGGAGTTTGCACCGAGTTGCGCTTCGCTATGAGAGGCGATCCACCGGGAAATCCACCGACAAAGCCGGAGGATTTCCCGGTGGATGGATTAAAGACCTGTTATTAACCATTCTGGAGTTTTTTTATTTGACAGCGATGCCCATTTTTCTCAAACTTCACTTGAAGCTAAAAATCCCCATCATGAAAAAAATCATCCTCACGCTCACATTGGCAGCAGGAGGGGCGTTCTCTCCGCTTTATTGTCAATCCATATGGAATGGCGGCACCGACACCCTGTGGGGAACCGGCGAAAATTGGTCTCCCAGCGGGGTTCCAGCCGATGGTGCGAATGTTGAGATTGCCGCGGGATCGGGCACGGCAATCAGTCTGGGAGGCGTCACGCGAACGGTTGGCACGTTCACACTCAGCAACAACCAGTCCCTGACGATTTCCACCGGAACGATGGCCATCAACACGGGCATCGTGCAATCGTCCACCGCCGCCGCCAATACAAACATCAACAGCGCCGTGAGCCTGAGCTCGAACATCACCGTGGCGCTCAATGCCGCCAACCGTCAGGTCACGTTGTCCGGCAACGTCAGCGGAAGCGGCAATGTCAGCGTCTCCAGTGCCGCGGCAAGTCCCACGTACTTGCGGCTGGACGGAAACAATTCCTTGTGGGACGGGGGCCTCACGCTGGGCACGGCAGCGGCCAATAGTGCCATAAATATTGGTTCGGCGAGTGGCTTGGGCACGGGAACAATCACCTGGACCGGGGGCACCAGCTATCAACTGACACTCGTCGCCAACACCAACTATACGCTGTCCAATAATTTCAACGTCAGCGGGTATCAGATTATCAATACCTTACGTTTTAACACCATGACGGGAAAGAGCGTGATTTTCAATGGAAACTTCACCGGCACGGGAAATGATACCATTCAATTCTCTCCCCGCACATCGGACATCACGGATAATATCACCGAGTTGAACGGGGTGAACACCAATGCCAACTCCGCCAGCCGCATCATCCTCATGGGCTCGACGAACGATACCAGCGGCGCCTTGGGCAACACCTACCTGATCGGCAACAATCACGCTCTGGACTGGGGGCGGGTGATCCTTGGGGCAACGACCGCCGACGCCGAGGCCGTCGCGATGCTCTACAAGAATGGCATCACGATTTCGAGGCTGATCGAGTTGGCCGACTGGAACAGTGCCGCCTCGACCCTCGGAGTGTCTGGAACGGGAGCCTCGGCCACGCAATCCGGGGATATTCAGTTGTCGAGTTTTGGCGGAAACTTCAACAAAACCTTGGTGCTCACTGCGGACACCGACAGCACCTTCACCCTTTCGGGGCGGCTTTATTCCTCGAGCGCCGGGGATGTTCTTTCGGTCGAGAAGACCGGCGCCGGCATCGCCAAGCTCACCCGCTCGGCGGGCAATAGCTACACCGGCGCAACCACGGTGAGCGCCGGCACCCTGCTCATAGCCAACAATACGGGCTCCGGTACGGGCACGGGGGCGATCACGGTTGCGGCGGGCGCCACGCTGGCGGGAACCTCCCGCCTCGCGCCCGCGGCAGGCAACAACATCAGCATTGCCGGCACGCTTTCGCCGGGCGACGGGGTGGGCACCATGACGCTCGCCCTCAGCGGAGCGTCCAAGCTTGACTTCGCCACCGGTTCGCATCTTGCCCTCACGCTCGGCACGACGAGCGATCAACTCGCTTTCGAAACATCGGGTGACTGGGTGACGGGTGGCGGCAACCTCACGCTTGATCTTTTCTCGGGCGCGGGTTTTGCGTATGACCAGGCTTACACGGTCATCACCAATCTCAGCACCGATTTCATGGTTGCGGGGGTGACCCTCAATGGCGTGACTCTGGACGGTTCGGAATACGTCTGGACCGACCTCGGAAGCTCCTACCAGATCACCGTGGTGCCGGAGCCGGGTGCGGGCCTGTTGTTCGCCGCCGGACTTTTGTCGCTGTTTGCCCTCAAAAGGTTTCGCGTGCGCCAAAACATGGAATCGAATCAATGATTCGCCTTCTTCTTGTTTTCACTTTTGCGGGGGCGTGCCTTGCATTGGCCGAGCCGCGCTTGGAGCAAAATTTTGACGGTTTTCCCACGGGGAAGCAGGCCATCGTAACCCGCTCTGCCTTGGCGGGCCGCTGGCATGGCTTCGGCACGGAGGGTAATGACAGCGAGATCCAAAGCGGAACGGCCCGGGGAGGAAACGCCATCAAGGTTCACCGCCCGGATGGCGCTGCGTCGCCGAACCAGGCGATCCATGCCTATTTTGTCCCGACGCACGATTCGCAAATCACGCTCAAGTTCTGGGTGTATTTCGAAGGGAATGGCTCGCTGCGATGCGCCCTGGATGACTGGCGGCATTTCCTTGCCGGGGTGGAGTTGGGAACCAGCGCGCCGCAAGTGCTGGACGGAAGCCTTGGCAAATGGCGGAAAGAGGCGGCGCTCGCGCTCCCCACCGGCACTTGGCATGAGATCGTGATCAAATGCAACCGGCAAAGCCAGACGTACAGCGTCTCGCAGCGGGCGGAAAACAAATCCGAGCCTTCCGTGGTGGTTGAGGATATTCCGTTGAATCCCAATGCGAATGAGCGGATCAACGTCATTGAATTTCACACCCTCGACGGGGGACCAATCTACATTGATGATCTTTCCATCGAAAGCGAGGAGTAGGCTCGCAGGACTGATCCTCGGGACATGGATGGGGAGCGTGGCGGCTCTGAACGCCGCGGCGTTTGATTCCGGCATCTGTGGTTTGTGGATCATGGGCCAATCCCTGGCCGAGGGAGCCGAGAGCGTGCCCATCGTCTCTGAAAAATCGCTCGATCCCGCCAACCTGCGCTTCCGGCGTGGCGTGCGCACATGGGCCGGTCCGGATCGAGGACCGGCCACGCGTCCGGAATCGGACTTCGAGTTGACGCCGCTTTCCGCAACCACGCAGGGCAATCTGGGTGAGACCGTGGCAAACGGGATGGCCGACCATTTGCGCAAGGCGATTGCCGGGGACGGGGGAAGGAAAACACCCGGCTTTCTCGTCGCCTATGCGGGCCAGGGGGGACGATACATTGATGAACTTTCCATCGTGGATCAGGCGGCTGACCCCCGCACGCCGGAAAATCGCCGGGGCGGAGGCTACTACCAGACCAGCCTGGACGATGCCAGACGCGCCATGACCCAGGCCGCAGCACGAAATGAGAAGTTCGGAATTTCCGCCCTGGTTTGGATGCAGGGAGAGGCAAACGGCGGGGCACGGGGAGGGATCAAGCCCAGCCGCTGGGAGGATGAAATCCTGCCCCCCGCCGGGTTGGAATGGTATCGCGACCGCCTGATCGCTTTCCGCCGGCAATGGTCGCAGGACTTGCGCGCCATCACAGGGCAGACGCGGGATCTGCCGCTCTTTACCTACCAAACGATCGGGCCGGCCGGGACGGCCCAGATCATGGCGGCGGACGCGGACCCCCTGATCCATGTGGTGGGTCCTCATTACGCCGTGCCCAACGCGATCAATAGCCGCCGCGCCGATGGAAAGGCGGGCGATCCCGTGCATCTGGCCGCAGATGGCGAACGCATGTTCGGCGAGCAGATCGGCAAGGTGATGCGGCGGGTTCTTTTCGATGGCTTGCCCTGGCAGCCATTGCGGCCGAAAAAAGCGTGGCTGGACGAAGGGCGGTCGGAGGTTTTTGTCCGGTTTGAAGTGCCCTGCCCCCCCCTCGTTCTGGATACCCGCTTCCTGGCGCGGCAGCAAATCGAAGCCGGCGGTGGATTCACCTCGCTTGACGGGTTTCAGGTTCGTTCGGAAGGCGGGCCGAGGGTGATCCGCAGTGTCGAGGTATACGATCCGGAGACGGTTCGCATCATTCTGGATGCCGCCATTCCCGAGGGGAAACAAGCCTTCGTGCGCTATGGCAATCCCAACGCGGGGAGCCTCGGCAAAATCAGTCGGATTCAAAAAGACGGCGACGCGGCCACGCTGCTCTTTCTGGAGGGGGATCTTCGGGAGCGCCTTGAACCGCTGATGGATGAGGGGGCGTTTTTCGTCGCCAATGAACTGCCCGCGCCCAAGGAGGCCCGGGTGCCGGTGCGGACGGTGGAATTCGCGGAGGGTTCGACGGTACTCCGGGTGTTGGATCAGGAAATGCGGGGTTCCTTCGAAGCCGGGCAGACCCTTGTGGCACGGCGTCCGTTCACCTATGGAAATCTGCGGGATTCCGATGCCGAGGAATCCGTGTATGCCTTCGTGGATTCCTCCTACGGACGGCGCGCAGAACGGCCTTATCCCCTGTGGAACTGGTGTGTCGTGTTCCCGGACTTCGAAATTGCAGACAGCAAGTAAAAAATTAAACTCATAGAGATTTCTCTCGCATTAATTAAAATACCTGTTATTAATAATTCCGGCCTTTGAAGGACAAAGGTATTCTGATTTTCAAAGAAATATTTCATCGAATGAAACTCATGCGCCAACCAGTCGGCGGCAGGGGGTTTACCCTGATTGAAACGCTGGTTGTCGTGGCGATTATTGGGATTCTTGCCACGATGCTCCTTCCGATGGCTTCCACATTTCGGGCGCGGGCCAATACTGCGAAATGCGCGAACAACCTGCGGCAACTACACGCCGCGACCATGGCCTATGCGGCGGATCACGATGGCTGGCTGCCGATTTGCACGGACAAGGGGAATCCGGAGGGCAACCAGTTTTACCATAATATTGCCCCCTATTTGCTGGGAAAGACCATCTTTTCTCCAGACTATACGGCCAACTACCCCATATTTTTTTGTCCGGATCGGCCGCGGGCGGTGATTGAGCGCCGACTGGCCGAGGGAAAAGCCTCCTCGGTCGGGTATGGCAGCTACGCCCAGAATGAAATTGTCTTGGGGATTCCGCCCAATGGGCCGCCCCGGAGGAAGCTGGCCGTGTTCGACAAGCCGGCCTCGGTGTGGATGATTGCCGATGCCAATGGCTACGGTGCCATTTACTACCCGACCTCCGTGTTCTCGGGAAGAGCGGCCTTTTCCCACAATGACAAAATGCAGGCGATCATGGTGGACGGTCACATCGCGCAATTCACCGAGGAGCAGGTCGCCAACAATGAAAACGACATCTTTGGCCTGACATACCGAGCCCGGTAGATCCCGCCTTCCGCGAAACCTCAAAATATCAAATATTGCAAATGTTCAGACTTCTCCTTTGTCTTCTGGGAAGCGTCGGGATGGCGCTGGGCATCGAATCGGCTCCCGACGCAAAATATGAGCCGTGGAAGGAACCGGCCCACCGCCTCAGGTTTGAGGAAGTGGCCGCCACGCTCAAATATTGGGCGGCGGAACACCCGGACATCCTGACCCTTGAAGAGCGCGGCCAAAGCGTTGGCGGGCATCCCCTTTTTCTTCTGAAGGCGACCGATCCCGGCGTTCAGCCGGACGCCAAGCAGATTATCCTGATCTCCGCCTTCCATTCCGGCGGTGAACGAAGCGGGTGCAGTTCGGCGATGCGGTTTGTCGAATGGCTTCTCAGCGATGATCCCCTGGCCCGGGAAACCCTCAAAAAGCAAATCGTTCTGGTCATGCCGATTCTGAATCCCGATGGCTTCATCCGCGAATCGAACAGCAATGACGCAAACATAGACCCCTACACGGCGCGGCGGGGCGCGCTTTGGGACATCACCGCCGGAGCTCTCACCCTGAAGGAGCCGGAAAAAGTTCCGGAAGCCGCCGCTTATCTGGGGGTAGTGGATGAATACAAGCCGGAAGTCACGGTGGATCTCCACGGCGTCTCCGAGGGATGGCGCGGAATGATCATGGCGGAAACGGCGGGCCCGGCTGGATCGAACGTCGCGCTCCGGCCGTGGGATGACCGGGTTTCCGAGCGGCTGATTCAAGCAGCCAATGCCGCGGGGTACGGAATTCATCGGATGGAAATGGACGACCAGCGCCTGTTCTTCGGGGACCAGATGAAGGCGCAGTCCGGAAAGTTCTGGACGGGACGTCCGTTCTTTTACACCCAGATGTCCAGCTACCTGAAATACCACGCCCTCCCCATTGTCCTGGAGATCTGCTGGGAGGACAGCGCACTTGCCCGGCTCAAGGAAATCCTGCGCATCGGCAACGAAATCTGGAAGGGGGAGAACCGGCCCGGCTACCCCGTGAACGTGATGAAGGGCGGAGTCTGTCAGCTCATGGCCGCGGGGCGCACGAACGGCGAACTCCGGAAAAGCCGCGAGGAATTGTGGAACCGGCAGGAGCGTCTGCCCCTGGCCATGCTGACTCAATGGGCGGACGGACGCTGTGCCGCCATCGGCATATTCACTTCGCGCGGCGCCGCGCTGCTGGCAAAATCCGAACCCGCGCTGCCGGCAAAAATTTCCAAGGGGGATTTGCTGGAATTCGTCGCTAGCGCCCCCGGGGTGGATCGGGAGAAATTGACGGCCTATCTCAAGGGGGGGCCTGAAAACACCCTCTTTTTCGACATGGCAATGGGCCTCGCCATACCGGTGGCGGAAATCCCCGAAACCCCGGTTCGATCCAGCCTCGCCTTTCGTTTTCGAATTCCCTACCAAAAGGTGGCCTTCCGCGAGGTCGCATTAAACGGGTTTCCGCTCAAGCCAAGCGATGATTTCGGGTATGCCACCTGGGTGGCGGACGGCTTCACCCACCTGCAGGTCAATCTTCCTTCGGAGGAAACGCAAAAGCTGGATTTTGCCCTCATCACGGCTTCCTACACGCCGGCTGATCCCCACCAGCAGGGATGGAAACCGCCGGCCACGGTGCTGGAATCGCTAAAGTCCAAGCCCGCCCAAGGGGATGCGAAATAGTGAAAGAATTTTGTGATCGCAGGCGATCCGCCGTCTCGTCGTTGTATCCCCCAGGCATAGGGGGATGGCTGCGCATTCCCATCCGCGATCATCCACACTTACGATGGTTTTGAAAACTGCGAGAGGCGCTTGACAGGAAGTCTGTTCGGGGGGATTCCGCAGACGGATGGGTTGTATCCGCCATAACTCATGGAACCGCCATTCCCCTCCCCCTCATGGCGTTCGCGCTCGTTTATTCAATCGAATTTTGGTGGTTTGTAACTTTCGTCGCCGCCGTTGCGCTTCCACTCGCGGAAGAGCAGGAGCAGGAAGATCAAACCGATGCCGAAAAAGATGAACGACCACACGGGAATGAACCGGTAGCAATAGTCCGCCCCCCAGACATCCGCCGGAAGGATCTTTCGAATCATGTCGAACACCGCTCCCACGGCCACTCCGGAAAAGATGCTGAAGAGGGAAACCATCATGAAGCAGGCCGAGGAGAATTGTCCGAACCGGCTGGCCGGGAGCAACCTCATCATCATCGGGCTCAACGCCGCGCTATACATGACGCTGAGCGGAAGTGTCAGGGCCGTGATCCCCGCCAGGATATAGAAATTCGTCTCCGGCGAGAACGTCCGGACCAGCCAGATCATATTGAGAACCATCGAGAGGAGCATGCCGATTTTCACCCAGACCATGACCCGGAGCGGATGAATCCGGTCGGCCAGCGCCCCGGCGGGATAGAGCAGCACGGCGGTCAGGACCATCGCGATCCCTTGGATTTTGCCGAACTGGTCGAGGGTGATGCCCAGGGAAAGGTTGAGAAACAACGTGAAGATCGCACTCGCCCCTCCGATATTCCAACACGCGGTGTGCAGGAAATAATACCAGTATATACGGTCCACAAAACACTCCCGGAAATAGGTCTTGGTGGAGGAAACAAACCCTTTCCGGTGGTCCAGGTTTTCAGGCGGCGGCGGATATTCTCCCTCCTTCACCTTCCAGCACATCGGCAGGAAGCTGAGCAGGTAGAGGATCGCGGAACCGATGAGGATTTCCCGCATGTGGGTGTTCGCGTATTTGAAAATGAAAAAATTGTAAGTGGCCGTCGCCAGGATCCCGGCAATCCGGAACATCGCGTAGAACCGGGTCAGGTGGCTCGGCGGCACCACGTCGTTCAGCAGGTAGCTGAAGATCAGGTTGCTCACGAGAGAGAAGAACTTGAACCCGGCCATGAACACCGCGATGCAGGCGATGATCAGCGAAGTGGGTGAGATCCCGCCCCATCCTCCGAGGAGGCGGTGCAAAGCCGTCCCGATCTCCGGGGAGAAGGCCATGAGCAGGAGGAAGAGCGCGACGAAGGGGGCCGAGACGAGCAAAAAGGGAATCCGGCGCCCCCACCGCGAGCGAAACCTGTCCGACTTGTATCCCAGCACCGGGCTGACCACCGTGGCCATGGCGGTGGGAACGGATGTCAGGATGGTGGCCATCAGCCAGTTCGGGGTGTTCAGCTCCTTGAGTTTGAGAGGCATGAGCGTGGGGATCACCTGCTCCATGAAGGTGAAGCAGAAGTCCCCCCAAAGCAGCCAGACGAAGACCATGGCCAGGCCCGCCCTCGTGTAGGTCAGCGTACCGACAGTCAGGGAATCGTAAGGAACCGCGCTTCGCGCAGACACAGGGGCTTGGGGGGGCGATGTTTTCACGGCTCGGCTCCCATGCGCCTCATATGAGGGGACATTCAGTCATTGTAGATGGCGGACAAATATTCGCTGAACCGGACGACCCGCTCCTCCCGGCAGCTTTGGTCCGCGGCGAGGCAGACGGCAGAGGCGTTGATGGCGTCTTTCAGACTGGCCCGCGACGAGCTGTCGTCGCCGTCCATCAGGGCGATGAAATCGTTGACGAGCGGGGTGTCTCCCCCGCCGTGCCCGGAGCCGTCGTGCTCGATGACGATCTCCTCGCGGCGCTCGTCGTTCGGGCCGGCGTGGTGAATCAACGTGATCACGCCGCGCTCGAATTCGCCGTAAAGCCGCGCCTCCGTTCCCTGGATGCTGATCGTGCGCTCGTTCCTCGGTTGGGCCATGGCCACGGAGAACGTGGCGAGCATGCCGTCGTCAAACGACAGGTTGATCGTCTGGTGGTCGGGATACTCCCGGCCGGATTGATAGACGCACCGCTGGTCGGTGGTTTGAGATGCCAGCTTGTCGAAATGCTCGCTGAGCGCGAGGCCGCGAAATGAGGCGATAATCCTGTTATAGGAGAACCGGCATTCGCTCTCGAGTTTGCAGACATCGCAGGTGTCTGCAGCACCGGGAATCGGATGGAGAAATGTACGCCTGCAAAAGGACTGGATTTTGTCAATCCGGCTCCCGACGAGCCAGGAAAGAATGTCCATGTCGTGGCAGCATTTTTCCAGCATCAAGCCTCCCGAGATCGAGAGATCCGGACGCCAGAGACCGCGGCTGTAGAGGCTGGTTAGCCGATCGGACATCAGTTCCTCCGCGTGGATGGACAGGACCTTTCCGAGCACGCCGCCCCGGATGAGCGCCTGAATTCTGTGATAGAAGGGAGTGTAGCGCAGGGTAAATCCTATGACGCAGGCGTGAGACACATTACTGCTGGCCGCCCAAATTTTCGCGAGCTGATCCTTGTTGACGGCAACGGGTTTTTCAAGAAGGAGAGGGATTCCACGGTCGAGCACTTCGACCGCATGCTCGGCGTGGCAGAAATTCGGACTGGCGACAATGACCCCGTCCAGCTCTCCTCCGATCGCATTGAGCATCTGGGCGGCGCCGTCGAACTGCCGGGTTTTTTCGCTGCCAAAAGTAGAGACGGCCAGATCGACCTGGTCTTGGCGAGGGTCCACGACACCCATGAGATCGAAAGCGTGGCCCAAGCGGCGCAGATGCATGGGATACCCGCTCCCGCGGGCCCCGCATCCGATCCATCCCAGGCGGTAGGATTTTTTGTTCTTGCGAGGACCTTCGGTCCGTTCCGGCGATAGGGCGTTCATCGTGGCGTTCATGCGAGCCGGGCAAAGAGATTGGCCTTGGCGCCGGTGACGGTGGACTGCAACTCGCCCGAGCCGATGGCGTTTTCCAAGTCCACGAGCGATTCGTGCATCGCTGCAAAGAAGCCCGCTTTTTGCTCCGGAGTGTGCGCGAGCATGAGATACATTTGGCTGGAGGTGAGAAATCCGCGCCCGACCATTTTTCTTATGTAGTAGGTGCGGGCCGCGGGAGCGTCGGCTCCCAAGCTGAAAGCGAGAGATGGACACGGTGGCATGCCGCCGATGGTCAGCTTGCAGAGCGGATGGGCGGCGGCGATCGCGCGGAGTTCCTTCCCGAAGCTCTCGCCTTCGTTCCAGATTCTGGCAGACGCATCTTCGGCCTGGAGCTTGCGGATGCAGGCCAGCGCGGCGGTCGTGCCCATGGCATCCGTCCAGTAACTGCTCGATATGAAACTCGGGGCGGCCGCGTTCATGACGTCCTCCCTCCCGACGATGGCCGCGCAGGGATACCCGTTGCTCATGGCCTTGGCGTAAACCGCGATGTCCGGCTCAAAACCGAGGCGGCAGTGGGCGCCCGGAAATCCGAACCTCCACCCGCTGGTCACCTCATCGAGCACGAAGACGGCTCCGGTCGCGGCGGCCAGTTCCTTCACCTTCTGCAAAAAGCCATCCTTCGGCAGACTCGAACGCATCGGCTCCATGACGATCGCCGCGGGTTTGCCATTCAATCCGGCCAGGGCCTTCTCCAGAGAGGCCATGTCGTTGTAGAAGAACGGCGCGGCCGTGCCTTTCAACTCGCGGGGCACGCCGAGCGGTTGAAGTCCGGGCAGGAGGTGGCCGTCCAGCGCGGAGTCGTCTCCGAGGTTGGCTGCCAGGTACCAGTCCTGCCATCCGTGGTAACCGCAAAAGGCGATGCCGCTGCGCCCGGTCGCCGCGCGGGCGACGCGCACCGCCATGGCCATGGCCTCGCCGCCCCCCCGGGCGAAGCGAACTTTCCCCGCCCACGGGTGGAGGCCGAGAAGCAGTTGTGCCAGATCGTCCTCCTCGGGATTGACGAGTGTGCAGTAGGTGCCTGCGGAGAGCCTGCGGCGAAGCGCCCGCTCGATGGTTTTGTCGCCGTAGCCGAGGAGGATCGCCCCGACTCCCCCTGCGAAATCCACAAATCTCCTGCCATCCAAATCCCAAACCTCCGCCCCGTGGCAGCGGCTGAAAAACGCCGGCCAGGATTTTTCATCAAACTGCTCCTTGCGCTTGGACATCAGTCCGGTGCCGCAGGCGACGTGCGTTTTGACGTCTTCCCACTCCAGTGTTCGCCTGGCAGCCGGCTCGCCCAGCACACGCAGCGCGTTGTTTCGGAAAATGTTTTCCAGATCCGGCGCGGTGAGTCCGGACCATTCCGAGGCCTCGCGCAGGGCGGTGAGCGATTCGATCCCGACCAGCGTCAGGTGACGGTTGAGTCCATCAGACTTTTCTGAATCCTCATAAATCCAGTGAAATGTCTCCGCCAGCGTGAGCGAGCGGCCGCGGAAATTGCTGACCGGGTAATCCGAACCAAAAAGGACCCGTTCGGGACCGAGATGTTCGATCGCGGTCGCCATGGACTGGCTCTCGCAAACAGCCGAGGTGTCCAGCCACACATTGTCGATGTCTCGAAGAAACGGGATTCCGTCAAAGCCATGCCGGTGCGAAAAACTCCGTGCCACATGCGCAAGAATCAGCCTCGTGTTTGGATATTTTCTGCACAGGCGGGCAATGGATTTCTGGTTTCCCGCGTCCGCCATCGCAGAATCCCTCACGACATGGAGCATCAGGATTCCGTGATGCCTGTTCAAAATGTCCCACATCCATTCCGGGGCAAGATCCTCGACCTGGCAGTCGAAGGAATCCTCGCGCCCCGTGAACAGATGATAAACTTTGACCCCCCGGCATTGCGGCACGGCCATGGCCGCTTCCAGATCCTCCGGCTTGTCGTCCGGACGCGCCAAGGCCAGGTGCCACCATGAAGGTTCTTTGGACACTTCTTCTTTGACCCACCCGTTGACGGCATCGGTATCCAGGCCGCGCGCGGGAACCCCGAAACACAGCGCCCGGACATCCCGCCCCGGCAACCACGCACGCAAACCCGCCTTCAGGGAACCCATCCCCAACACCAACCCTTCCCGCGAAAAGGACGGCCGGTTGCCGGCGTTGAAATCCGCATCCCGAAAAATGTGCGTGTGGATGTCAACGATTTCCTGCGGCACAAATCCCGAAACCAGCTTTTCCACCACCGCTTTTTCATCCTCTCGAATTTCGTGATGGACAGGCAGATGGATTCTTTGGGTTAAGAACGCTTTAGATTTCATATAAGAATACCGAGTATATAAATAACAGGTATTCTGTCAAGAGGCGATTTAAACAAGAAATCAGCAAGTGAAAAAATATATTGCAAATGCCACCATTGTCGATAACTGGTATTTTTATGTTGTCAAATAGGAGTTTTGGAAGAGAATCGAAAGTTCCAATGAACCGAGATTCCAGCCTTCAAAACATTCTCCTGATATGCAACGCCCATTTGGACCCGGTGTGGAAGTGGGATTGGGAAGAGGGGTTGACAGAGGCGCTGAGCACGTTTGAAACGGCTGCAGACCTGCTGGACGAGAACCCGGACCTGATATTCAACCACAACGAGTCCGTGCTGTATCAATGGGTGCTCGAGTATCGCGCAGACCTGTTTGAGCGGATCCGCAAGCATGTGGCTGCGGGACGGTGGCACATAGCCGGGGGCTGGTATCTGCAGCCCGACTGCAACATGCCGGACGGCGAGAGTTTCGTGCGCCAGATTTTGGTGGGAAGAGAGTTTTTTCGGAGGCATTTCGGTGTGGAGCCCCGGCTGGCATACAATTTCGACGCGTTCGGGCATCACGGCAACCTGCCACAGATACTAAAAAAATCCGGCTACAGCGCCTACGTCCATTTCAGGCCTGACAAGAAGGAGCTGGAACTGCCGGCGGATTTTTATCGCTGGGAGGGAATCGATGGTTCGCAAGTGCTGGTTTATCGTCCTCCGTACGCCTGGTATGGAACCGACGATCACAAGGAGCTGGCCAATCGCGTGACGGCATTCGCAGACGGAAAACCGGTGGCTGGTATTTTCTGGGGGATGGGAGACCATGGCGGGGGCGCCACGCGCGAGGATCTCCGAGAAATCGCGAAGTTGCAGAAAAAGCATCCCGGGCTTCGCCACAGCACGGCGCAGAGCCTGCTCGAAGACATGGAAAAACACCAGGAGACCGCCCCCCTCTGGCGCGGGGATCTCCAGCGCACTTTTACCGGATGCTACACGTCGGTCAGCGCGACCAAGCAATCCAACCGCCGCTCCGAGTCGCTGGCACAGCAGGCGGAACGGTTTGCCACGCTCGCCTGGTGGTTCCTGAAAAAACCTTACCCCGCCGCCCGCATGGAAGCCATCTGGAAAGACACGCTTTTCAACCAGTTTCACGACATTCTGCCGGGCTCATCGACGCGGCCCGCCATGGCAGGAACATTTGAAATCGCGGGGCGTGCGATGAAAAACGCGCGCGAGGTGATTCTGGAATCCCAGCTGGCCCTGATGGCCCGCAAGACGCGGCGCAAGCCGCTCACCATCGCGGTGTTCAACCCCCACCCTCACCCGTGCCGGTTGCCTGTCGATGTGGAATACATGGTTGGCCACCGTCCGATTTTCACCCGCTACGTTACGGCGAGGATCACCTCGGAAAACGGGGCCACGATCCCCAGCCAGGACGAAATGACCCACGCAGTGACCACCCGGTTCGATTGGCGCAAACGCGTGGTCTTCGAGGCGGATCTGCCCGCGGCAGGATACCGGGAATTCACGATCAACCTCGACACGCGCGACAAGCCGAAACCACACAAGGTAGCAACGCGGATCCGCAAGGAATGGCATTGGGAAAACAGCCACTATCGCATCGTGCTCGACGGAACTACCGGACTGGTGAAGCGGCTGGTTGAACGCAAGAGCGGAAAATCCGTTCTGAAAGCGCCCGGAGGAGCGCTTGGAGTCTTCAAAGATCGCGGGGATGCCTGGGGAACGGGACTGCTCGAATACCGCGACTGTCTCGGAACTTTCCAACTGGCGACTCCGGCGCAGGCGGCGGAGCTGAGCGGTCAGGGCGATTTGGGAAAAGTGGCGCCGGTCAGGATCATCGAAGACGGTCCGGTGCGCACGATTTGGGAGTGTCTGTTTGTTTACGGGCGCTCGACCGCTTCCGTGCGATATTGCCTCTACCGGAACCGCCCTGAGATTGAGGCGGAGGTCCGCGTGATTTGGAACCAGCCCGGGCAGCAGCTCAAATGGATCTGGCCGACCCGGTTTGCAAGCGGGGAACACCTTGCGGAAATTCCCTACGGAGACATCAGTCGCGCGCAGGGCGGCGGCGAGCAGACGCATTCCCGCTGGCTTGCCGTGGAGGATCATTCGACCGGAAAGAACGCGGGGGGGGCGTTTGGAATCACCGGGATAGGCCCCTCGGGGCATGATGTGGCTGACGGGGAAATCCGCATCACCCTTCTGCGCAGCGCGATTTACGCGCATTGTTTTTTGCACCACCTGCGGAAGGACCGCTTCCATGATTTTATGGATCTCGGCGAGAGCCGGTTCCGGTTCGGGCTCCTCGTGGGCCGAAGGAACCGTCTGCGCGCAGGCCTGGTCAAGCTTACCGGGCGTCTGTCGATGCCGGCGGCGGCCCTCGTGCATTACCCGCTGGCCCCATGTCCCGCCGGCGGCGTCCCGGAGGGGCAACCGCTCGTCTCCCTGGAAGGCGACGGGCTGGAGGTGGGTGCCGTGAAAGCTTCACAGGACGGGCGCCGCCTCGTCCTCCGGCTGGTGGAGAGAAACGGACGGGCGAGCGGGGGAGTGCTTTCGATCCGGGGGACTTTGAACCGCCATCGCATGGCATTCGCTCCTTACGAAATCAAAACCCTCCTCATCGATCGCAAGGGAAAATTGCAGGAATGCGATCTCATGGAGCGACCGCTCGCGCGCAAACAACAACCCTGATCGCCGGTCTGACCGTTCACCTGATCCAAACAACTTATGAAAATCACATCCGTCCAAACCATTCTTTGCAGCGCCCCGCACCAGGACAAACACATGGCCGCCCGCACGATGCGATCCGCGGCTTTTGTGGTCATCAAAACCGATTCCGGACACGAGGGAATCGGCGAGACCTATGCGGGGTATTTTGTTCCCGAGATGGTGCCTGAAATCGTGGCATTTTATGAGCCGGTTTTAGTCGGCGCCTCGCCCTTGGATCTTGATGTGCTTTACCGCAGGATGTTCGTGGCCGGAAAGTTTTGGGCCCGCGTCGGGTTGGGATCCATCGTGCTCAGCGGGATCGAGATGGCCCTTCTCGATTTGAAGGGAAAAATTCTGGGGGTTCCCGTCTATGAACTGCTGGGCGGTCGCTGCCATGAATGGCTCCCCTGCTACGCGACAGGCGGCCCGTCGAACTGGCCCATGGGAGAATTGGAAGCCAAGGTGGCCTGCTACATGGACCTTGGTTTCAATCGCGTCAAACTCGGTGCCGGCCGCTACGAAAAAGGGAACAGCGTCATATTGCCCGGTCGTTCGGGTGCCGAAGCAGCAGCCATCGAGGTCGCCAAGCTGGAGTTTTTGGTGAAGCGCTTCGGGCCGGATTTCCGGCTTCTTATGGATGGCCACATGGACAATCTGGGCGAGAAGGACTGGGTTTGGGATGAAGGGGCGGCCGCCACAGTTCTGCGGGCGCTCGAGCCCTATCCCGTGGACTTCTTCGAGGAGCCGCTTCCCTATACCGACAAGCGCGCCTATCGCTCGCTCCGCCAACGCACCAGCATCTTGGTGGCCGGCGGCGAATGCCTGACCAGCCTCGAAGAATGGAGGGACTGGCTCGCGGAGGAGCCTTTTGGTCTGGCGCAGTTGGATGCGTCCTTCATGGGGGGCTTGGGGAACTTTGTCAAAATCGCGCATCTCTGCGAGTTGGCGGGGATTCCCATTGCCACGCATGCCTGGTCAGCAACGGTGGGGGCCGCGGCAAATCTGCACGCGGCATTTGCCTGCCGGAACACCCGGATCGTCGAGATGGCAGCCTGCCATCCGGCCGATCCGAAAAAGAATGCGCACTTCCATTCGCCGCTGCTCACGGACCTGTGGATCGAGCCTCCCACGTTGGAAAATGGCAATCTTCGGTTGTCGGATGCCCCCGGGCTGGGCACTCACCTTCCCGAGGGGTTTGCCGAGCGCCATCCCTTCCAACGCGGCACCGGGGAATTCAATTCCGTTGCGGGCAAGGTGCTCAGTACATAGCCGAACCGGGGATCTATTCATGAACGCCCACTTTCGTTCCGTAGCCATTCCGCCGTCCTGTCATCCTGCCATTGCTCAGGCATCCGCTCTTCTGATGGCGTTTACGCCTGAGGCTCGCAAGCCTTTCCCCTTTCCCGTGGATTGCCTCCTCCACATTGCCAGCGGCCCCGCAACACCCCCCTATTTTGCCATCGAAATCGTGGACGAACGGCTGGTTTTTAAGGGCGACCGCCCGCGCAGCCTGTTCGCAGGCGTCTCCTATTTCCTGCATCATGCAAAACGAAACACCCTGCCGGCCTTCCCGTTGAAACGGCAGGGCTCGACGGGCAACCGGCTCGTCATTGAGGATTTCCCCTTCCACTGTTACGCGCCCACCGGATTCGACTTTGATCCGGAGCCTTACGCTTCCAACCTCGCGGCTTTGGGGTTTACATCGATGGAATGCAACAGGCTTCATCCCGGATCGTGCGCGGGAAAATACTATGACGCCTATCAGTTGACCAATCCGTCGCCCGCCTTGTTTGTCTGGACCCCCTGGCACGAGGGGGTGTGGGATAAGGATGAAATTTCACGCAATGCCGAGGAACTCGACCGCTGCATCCGGCTCGCCTTGAAATACGACCTCGATCCCAGCATCACCAGCTTCGTGCCGCGCCCCTACCCGGAGGCTTTCTTTCTTCGGCATCCTCATCTGCGCGGGCCAAGCTTCCGGCATGAATATTTGAAGTTGGGCAACCACTCCGCCGTCTCAAGCCTCGACACCGACCATCCCGAGACGATGCGTTTTTATGCGGCCGTCTACGCCGAACTCTTTGATCGCTACCCCCAACTGGGACACCTTTGTTTCTGGCACGGCGATCTGGGCACCCAGTTTTGGAAAGACGGGGAGGGCCCCAGACGCCGCTCGCTGGCCAGCCGAATCGCCGAATTTCACGAAATGATCGCCCGCCTGCTCGCGGAGCGTTCCATGCAAACCAAAGTGTGGATGAACCCCTGGGCTCTGGCAAAAGAGTGTCTTGGCCAGGTCAATGCCGCTTTGCCCGGCCATGTCGGCTTTACCGTCAAGGACAATCCCGGCGCGGAGATCGACACCGGTTCCCAGCACTCCCATCTGGGAGACGCCACCGTGATCACCGCCCGCATCGGCACCACCCCTCTGCTGGTCAAAGAGCTGGCGGACCAAAAGGGACGCCGCATCTGCCTGGGACAATACATCGATTTCAGCGAGGATCTCGATCCGGTTCTGGGGGTTCCACATCCGATCATGACCTTCCGGAAATTGGCCGCATTGCGACGTTTTGGAGCATCCGATTCATCAGGAAACTGGGGGATTCTTTCGCCCGAAATCACCCCGGTGAACCCGAACCAAGATGTTTTGCGTGAGATGGGTTGGGGCGACCCATCGGAGAACTTCGTGGATCTGCTTCTCCGAATTCTTCCTGGCGGTCTTTGTCCTGTGAAGCAGGATGCGGTTCTGCGTGCGTGGATTTCCGTGGATGACGCGCTTCGGAGCTGGCCGCAATTCTGGGGAATGCGGCTGCAAGACAGCGGGGTTCGCTTGCGCTGGCTGGTGCGGCCCCTGCTTCCGCCGGGAAAATCGCTGAACGAGACAGAACGGGAATATTACCTGCAGCATCAAATCTACCGCATCGACGCACCGGACATCTCTACGGCATTCATGCATCTTTCCGAGGCCCAGGCATTCGAGGTCGCCCAAGCCTATGAGAAAATGACCGGGAACCTCCGTGATGCGGAGGGACTTTTGGAATCGGCTCAGAGCGGAGAATCTCAAGAGGTGATGGTTTGGCTTGCCAGTCAGGTTGCCAGCTTGCGGTTGCTGCGTTGCTTCTGGACAACCTATGCAAACCATCTGAAATGTTTCGGTGCCGGCGCGCTTTTTCGCGACTCCGATCTCACCTGTGCGCAAATGCGCGCCGTTCAGGACGAACTGGAGAATGTTGATTTCACCATAGAACACCTGACGAGCCATCCTTCAACGCTCCTGACTGTTTCCCGGAACGAGTGGGGTCAATGCTTCGGCCCCAATTTTATCGGGCTGCTCCGGTTGAAACACTCGCTGATGCGGCGGGCATTGGGCTTGCAATAAATGGTCAGCCCCAGGGAGTGGCGGTGTGGATTGAATATAAATCGGCGAGATTCATGTTGTAAACAAAGACAGATGTTACTGACAGGGAGTAAGGCCGGATAAAGTCTTGAGGCGCGTGTGGAATGGTGGGCGGCAAGGGCAAGCAGGGGGGGCTTGCGAAAGGCCAGCGGCCCCTTCTTCGACGCTCGGCGTCGTGGAGCGGCGTTGATTCGTGCCCATTGGCCCATCCTCTGTGAAGGATCGTTTTTCCACTTCTGGGCCGTCTTGGGGGTGAGGTCGTAACGCTCAGCCAGCTTCAGCAGGCCCTCTTGACCGTGTTGGATTACCCGACGAACCGCCGCCGTCGTGCGGGCGCAGTTGTGTTGTCCCACAAGGTTTCCGACGATGGCACATTTCCGTGCCGCGCACCATCACTCTCCGGGACTGGACAACCAGCCCCCCTCCGGCGCTCAGTGCCTTTCGATCAATTTAAAATCGTCGATTAGGATTTCCCCGGAGCTGTCGCTGAGGGCGGACATGGTCACCCGATCCACGGCACCCGAGGTCAGAAGCGGCGCGACCAGCGCATCATTCCAAGGATTGTCGCCTTTGGGGTTCAAGGTGATTTTGTAAGTGCCGCCCAGCGGATCGGCCAGGATGGCGAGCGTCGTCCACGCGTTTGCTCCGATGTTCAAATCAGAGTTCAGCCATTTGGCGGGATCCTGCGGGTCCTTGTAGGACACGTTTCCTGCTGCATCAACCCGCAAGGCGATGCTTTCTGTGCGCTTGCGGTCCTGAAGGGAGAATGTCAACGCCCCACCGGCGGAACGCCGGATCCGGACGCTGGCTTCGTAGCCGTATCCATCCGACACCCCGTGGTTGACCCAGCCCATGAAAACTCCGCCGGACCGGACCAGCTTGATGGCGTTCGATCCGCTGCCCGCCTTGGCCTTTTCGAGGAACTGCCCCTTGGGACCCAGCGCCGACCAGCGGCCCATGGTTTTTTCAGAATCTCCAAAAGACCCCTCGGCCGGAAGCTCGCCTTCAAAATCCTGCGAGATTTTCTCGACCAGCAGGCGCTTCATGTGGGCCGGCCTCGCTTTGTAGGCCGCTTCGTTTTCTTTTTCGGAAATGACATTGAATTTATTGTCGCCCGCCTTTTCCCGGAAGGAGAGAACCTGCCAGGCCATCTCGGCCAAACGCTGATCATTGGTCTGCTTCATCCACTCCCGGAGAACTCCCTGACCTTCTTCCCCGAACGCCAGCAGGGCATTCCCCACCGACCGGTGACCCCAGTCCTTGTCCGGGCGCACGGTGCCGTCACCAAATTGCCGGAACAACTCCTGCATGCCGGTGAATATCTGCGGCTTCAAGTCGCCATCGTATCCGGTCGTGACCATTTCTGCCAATGAGAGGGCAGCCCGGTCCGCCGTGGTCGCATCCTGACTCTTCATGGTGTTAATCAGGGCACCGACCGCTTTTGGTGAGGCCTTGTATTGGGCCAGACTCATGGCGGCGGAGTAGCGGGCGTAGGCGTTGGAATCGGACAAGCCCTTGATCAATGCGTCCACTGCGGCCTCCCGGTCATTCGGAGGCACCGGCATCATGCCCAGCGTGCGAAGGGCCAGCGTCCGCACAGCAGGGGACTGGCTCTTCGCAATGGCCTCGACGAGTTCCTTTGCCGGAGAGGGCTGGAACTTGGGAATGGCGCTCCTGGCCATTTCGCAAAGCGGATGGCTGTCGTCCTTTTCGATGAGGTTGAGAACGGCACGGAGGCTCTCGGGGCGATGATTGAACCCCAGCGCGGAAATGGCCGCACAACGGACCCCGATCTCCGGATCGGAGAGAGCCGCCTCGATTGACGGAACCGCCTGCGGATCCTTGATGACGCCCAGCGCTTTGAGAGCGAGGCGGCGCATCAAAAGATTTTCGCTTTGGAGCAGGGGAAGGATTTTGTCCGATGTGCAGACGGAGGTCTTCTCGATCACCTGGGAAAGGAACTTCATCTTTTCGTAGATCGTTCCGGAGGCCAGAACATCAACCGTCTGCTCCGGGATGATGCTTCTGCTCAAATACGCTGACTCTTCGTCCAGGGAGGCCACCCGTTCAATCGCAGGGTTAACGTCCGCAAACGCTTTCAGAGGGTTCGATGACATTGCTCCCAGGCGGACATCGGTGCCCCGCGTGAGCCACTGCAGATCGTCCAACGTGCGTTTGATTCGCGATGGGGCAGCCCCCCCCCAGACGATGAGGCGGTCCACAACGCCCTCCCGCAGCCAGGCGTCCACGTCCATGTGCATATTCCCGATCGTCTGGTAGTCGTAGGGAAGAGTCGCCCAGATGAGCGGTTTGCGGATGTCTTGAGGATTGAGAAACACCCCGAAAGCAATTCCCTCGGCTTTCAGAGCCGCTCTGAGTTCCTTGAAATACAGAGTGACATATTCTCCTCGTAACTTGCGCCAGTCGTAAAGGCTGGCGTAACGGGTGAATTCCTCCTGGCGGATGTCGATTCCGTAGCGCTTCTTGAACTCCTGAACAATCGGCTCGCTGTAGCCGAATTCGTCCTGAAAACGCAGCGAAAAATTTTCCACATACGTGAGGAAAATGACCCCGTCGTATCCGGCTTCCCTGGCCAGTTGCACATGGAGGTCCACGAGTGCCTTCCTGGCCTCGGGATAGGCCAGTTCGATGGTTCCACCCTGCTTCCGATATCCGTATTTGTCCACCGGCACCCACTCGGGATGCTCGATCCGAAGTTTGGACTCACAATTGAAGGGGAAGTCATTAAACCCCGCGGTGTCCGCAGGACTTCCCCAATCGCCCAAAGTCGATACCCCCCAAAGCTCCATCCCCTTTTTATGAGCAATCTCCACTGCCAACTTTTCAATTTTCAGATCATTGTAGAGATGTCGCTCCCAGTAGTGGAAGCCCCCATAACGAAAGTTGTCATCGCGCACGTGCATCGTTTTGACCCAGGCCGTCCCCTGCAGGCCTCTCCAATAAATCCGCCGGGTGTCGAAAACGCCCTTGAACATGTCGAATGTTGCCTCAATCGAAGCGCGGGAATCCACCGGGATCGAGTTGCCCAAAAAATGATTGTCTCCCGAGCTGATGAATTGATCGACAGGCGGCTGGTCGTCGCCCGCCAAAGAAAAGGGAATGACAGCAACAATGGCCGTAAAAACGGCAAGTCCAACTTGTAAGGCTCTCATAGAGATTTGTTTATATTTTAATTTTGAGGGTTTTTGAACTGGCAACTCAGTAATATTATTAAATACCTGTTATCGCAGCAACAAGTTTTTAAAAAAACCAACAGGAAACCATGCCGCCCGCCTCCCTTCGATTACTGTACCGCATCATCCGAATTGACGGAGAGACAGGATTATGCAATACCAGTATTCACGAATACTAGCTTTTGTTGACCGAGGAAATTACCGGGGGGCAGCCAGAGGGATCCAGACATCACCTCTTGGAAACTTCTGAGATCAGACCGCCCGAACAATCAGGAATATTACAATCACTCCCCTATGAAAACCCTGAGAACCATAAAAATATCCGCCGTTGCATTGCTTGCACTATCTTTGGGATTCGTCTGCGCTTGGGGGGAGGATTCCCAAAAGCAAATCTCTCCCAATGATGATCCCACCCGTCAACTGGCAAACTCCGCCGCCTCCCTCGCCGAGACCGCCAACCCCAATTATCCGGTCAGCGTGTTCTACAGTTCCGGCGACGCCATCGTCGAATACAAGTGGATGCCCATGGATTCCGAGGCGACGTGCAAGGAAGGGGTCAAACTATTGGCGAAACGATATAATTGCGACCGCCTCCTTTGGCGGGAGGCCAACACCGAGTGGGTCATGAAATGGAATGCCGTGCGCGAGGATTCGCCTTGGTTTGGAGACATGATGACTGCCGGCGAGCGGATCAACCGGGATTATAAAACCTCGGAACACACCTGGAACGCAGCCAGGGAGAAAGGCATGCAATTTTGGGGCGTTTTCCACCTTTTTGATTATGGCGGGAAGGCCGAGTGCTATTCCGGAGGAGATAATGGGATGGGGGCCTTCGCTTCCTTCGACCCCTGGCTGGTCAAGCATCCGGAATACTGCCTGTGGGATCGCCCGCGCATCACCTACATGTCCGGCATGATCGAGTATGGCCAGCCGGAGGTTCGCAAGGAATACCTTCGCCGGATCGAAGAAATGTTCCGCGGACCGTGGAGCCGATACGAAGGCATATTCCTGTATTCCTTTGTGGAGCACATGGAGGCCCAATATACCGACGAATACATTTACAGCGATTTTGCCGTGAAGGACTTCAAGGACCGCTTCGGCGTGGATGTGCGCACCGAGGCGTTTGACCTTGAAAAATACTATGCCATGCGCGGCGAGTATATCACGCAATATCTCAGGGAGCTCAGGCCTTTGTTCCACAAATACAACAAGAAACTGGCGGTCGCGTTGAACGCGGAAAACATGGAGTGGCCGCAGCTTTGGCTGTGCGGCATGGGGGTCTGGCCCAAGGATGCCACCGGGCCGCGCATCCTCCAGCAGGGACGCGTGAAGATGGATTGGCGGACATGGGTCAAGGAGGGCTTGGTGGATGAACTTCATGTCTGGGGCGGCACCGGACCGGACAAAAAAATCGAAGATGTGAAGAGCCTTCTTGACGCCGTAAAAGGAACAGGGGTGAAAGTGACGGTGTTTTACCAGAGAGAGTTCCCGGAAAAGGATCAGGATCTCTACGCCGAAGGAGTGAGGCGGGTGGTGTCAGCAGATGATACGTGCGAGCAGGGAGACAGCGGGGAACGCCCCGCCTCCGAGATCGACAGCCGGGACCCGGATGCGGTTTTGAACGTGCTGTTTCAGGCCAGGAAGAAGACGCTGGAGCTGCCGGTGGAGAAGATGGTGACGCTGCTGCTAAAACATCCGAATCCCATGGTGCGACGCCAGGCCGCCAACACAATCGGAACATTGAAGCTGCAGGCCGGGGTGGCGGCGCTGGAGGAGGCGGCCATCAACGACCCTGAAGGAAGCGTCAAGTCGATGGCCATTCAAGCATTGGGAAAAGTGAACGGCCCCCATAGCGTGGCAGCCATGGCACGCGGGTTCAGTGCGGTCAACACCTTCCCGGTGCGAATGGCCCTGCGCGACGCCCTGGCCGCGATGGGACCGGACCGCTATGCCGACGTGGCCGCGGCGTATGACACCAAGGACGACTATTTCCGGACCGTTCTGCTGCAGAGTTTTTCAAGGCGGAACGGCACGCCGGAATATCTCACCGTGCTCAAGAAAGCGATCGAAGATCCAAACGAAAAAGTTCGATGGTGGGCGGCCTATGCATTTGCATACAACTCGGCGCGCCCGGAAAATGTCGAAATTCTCCTGAAGGCGTTGGACGATCCTTCAGGGGCGGTGCAGTGTCGTGTGGCGATGACCCTCAAGGGAATGATCCCAAAGATTTCCGAAGACCTGCAAAAGCGCTGTTTTGAAACGCTGCTTGCGCGGTATGAGGAGTTTGGGGCCGGCTGCAAGCGCACGGATGCCGATTGGGGCTGGAGGCCGATCGGAGAGGTTCTTCGGGATGGATTCCGCGAAAAGGGAAGGCGGGCACTGCTCGATATTCTCAACGGAAAAAACTCCGAGCTGGCCGGTTTGACGTGGAGGGTGCTTTTTAAAACCAACGACGGGTGGCATCCGGTCACGAAAGAAGAGATGGAGAGAAGATACCGCTTCTACCCCGGTGGTCCCGATCACGGGAAATGCACACTCACCGAGGTGGCGGCGGCGCTCGATCAACCCGGCAAAGGGAGTTGAGGCAAGACGGGATTTTCCGTTCCAAGTTAAAAATCTCCGAGGGTGCCCCTGCGCGAGAAATCGCTGGACTCAAGCTCAAAACGACGCGGCGTCGAGCTTGAACACGATCTTGCGGCAGACCGGCGGGGCCCCCGGGATCCTGAGGCACGGGGAGTGGCCTTCTCCGGGATTGAACCACGCGAAGCTGCCCGGAGGCACGAGCAGTTTACTTGCTGCCAGCATATCCAGCTCGTAGAGAACATCGTCACTTTTGGGAGTGAAATCTTCGATCATTGTTAGCCCGTCGATCGGGCAGTAGCAGATCATTTCGTGGCCGGTCACCGGCACGTGAACATCAATGTAGCGGCGGTGGATCTCGACTTTGGCGTCGCCCGGTTCCCTCGGCTTATACTCCTGGACCAGCGCGAAGAGGCGGTCGCCATCGAGGTCATATCTTTTGGTTTCAGTTGTCGCGTTGACCTGTCTGGCGAAGTCCGTGATGAGTTTCGCGACAGGTCCGGCCGCCGTGTATTTTTCGAGATGGGCAAGGGTGTCGATAATCATGGGTGAGATTTTGTAACAGCGGATTCGCTGATGGCGCGGCGGCTAACGGGCCCCGGCCGGCTTCAGGTCAGTGGGCGGAATCTGGTTCCAAAGCGGTTCGCCGTTGACGAAGCGCCGCAAATTGCCGCTAAAAATTTCAGCGACCCTGCCCGAGAACCCCCGGCTTCCGGTCGATCCCGAGATATGCGGGGTTAGGATCACATTGGGCATTGACCACAGGGGATGGTGCGGCGGCAGGGGGTATTCGTAATGGGTATCCAAAGCGGCTCCCGCAAACCACCGCTCGCGCAGTGCACGAATGAGAGCCTGCTGGTCGATGAGCGGCCCGCGCGCGGGGTTCAGCAAGAAGGCGGATTTTTTGAGCGCCCGGAGATGGTGTTCCTGGCAAATTCCGCGCGTGGCATCCGTGAGGGGCAGCCCCATGACGAGAAAATCCAAACCTTCGAGAAACTTGTCCGTTTCCTCCGCCCCAAAGACACGGTCGGGCAGCAGCGCCTCCGGATCACCCGTTCCCGCGAGGCAGAATGTGTTGGGCCGCTTGCGGAGTTTTCCCCGGGAAAGCACGTGTACCTGCAAACCCAACGCCTTGGCCAGTCTGGCCGTTTCTCGCGCCAGCCCGCCATAGCCCCAAAACCCGACCGTCGTTCCCCGAATTTCAGTTTGAAATCGGGCGTCCCGATCCCAGATGGACGCAGCCTGGTTACGAAGCATTTCGGGCAAATGCCGGGCCAGGGAGACCATCATCGCCACGCACCATTCCGCGATGGGAACATCAAAGACACCGGCGGCATTCGTCGCCACGATCCCCCTGCCTGGAAGATCGGCGGGGATCAACTGGCTGAACCCCGCCGAGTCGATCTGTATCCACCGGAGGGACGTGAAGTCCGCAAGATTGTCGGGCGGCAGGCTGCAAAAAATGGCGTCGATGGAAGCGGGATCATCCGGCCATGACCATGCCGCGTCCTCCGTTGGACCCGGAATAAGATCCGCGCCAACCGGTCGTTCTCCGAACTGCCAGACGTGGGCCTTCCTCGCGCAGAGTATTTTCATCACCAGCTAGGCGGCCACCCTGGCCGACGAAGCCCGGGCATCGACGATCTCCCCCAACAGGACTTCCTGATGCAGGGGGTCCGGCTGTTTCCCGGCGATGATGTCGAGCATTCGCTGGCCGATCATCTGCCCAATCCAGAGATAGTCAAAATTGAAAAAAACAATCTTGTCGCCATAAGCCGCCCGCTTCGTATCGGAAAACTGGGCCACAAGCACATGGCAGTCATCAGGAAGCCGAACTCCTTCGATTTCAAAGAACCGCATGACGGCATCCAGATGATCCTCGCCCTGGAGGACGATCGCAGGTGCCGGTTCATCGGAGCGGATCACAGCGCGAATGGAGCTGACGAGATCGTAGGCATTATCGTTATAGCGGCGGATAACCACCTGGTCCTCCTTCCATCCCAGCTTCTGGATGCCCCGGGCGATGCCCTCCTTGACTTTGCTGGTGAACAGGGTGTCCGGATTATTCAGCATTGTCACCACCCGTGTGTGGCCTTCGCGCGCGAGATGCTCCAGGATATTTTCGTAAACGAGCCGGAAATCCACGGCGATCGAAGGCAGCGGAATATCTTCCCAGACATAACCCATGACCAGTGAGGGATAACCGGATTCGTGGAGCCTCCGTTGCATGGCGGGGTTCACGGAAATGCCGATATAGCCCGCCATGTCACCGTCTTCAAGCCAGTGCTGGTAGCATGGGGAAAACCCGTTTTTTTCATCCTTTTGCGATACGCTCATCGCCAGCGAGTATCCTTCCTGGGAAATCCGGCCTTTGAGGCCCATGAGAGTTTTCCACTGGTTGGGATCGTTGAGGTAATATTTTGGAGGACAGATGACTCCTATTTGACGCGTGATGCGGGCGCCGTTTTTTTCGCCGTTCGCCTTGCGTCTCGGGCCGTCGGAGGAGCAGGCAAAATGCCCGGACCCCGCACGCGACTCGATGACTCCCTTCAAGGAAAGCTGGGCGAGCGCGTTGCGCATCGTCTGCCTCGACACGTTGAACTCCAGGCACAGTTCGCGTTCGGAAGGCAGAGAGGTGCCGACGGGGATCGCCCCGGACTTGATCCTCTCCAGCAGTTTGGAACTAACTACTTCATAAAGGTGCGCTCTTCCGGCACGCTTGAAAGGAGGTGGGAGAGGGGCGGAAGTCGTTTGGGTAGGTCCCGGATTCATTCCTCGACTTTTACAGAGACGTTGTCGATGTAGCAAGCTTCCGGGAGTTGTGGAATGAAACACAAATTGTCCAAACCGCCCTCCAAAAGCAGGGAATCATCAAATGGCATCTCTTTCGAAACCAGTTCGTTCCCCTGATCGTCCAGAAGCGCCGCACGATAAGTTTTTTTCCGCACATCGCAATCCATCACTACCTTGAGCCATTGATTGGTTCGGGGGGATTCCAACATGGTGCCCCAAGCCTTGGATTCCGGGTTCCAGGCACGGATTCCCGGGACGTCCGACCGCAGCAGCACGCCGGCTGCCATGTCGTTGCCGCGCGCGAGGCTCACGATTGTGCCGGAATTGCCGGAAATTTGAACGTCACAGGTGAAAAGAATCCGCGACGCCTGCCTGATCGGGTCGAAAATTCCGTGAAGAACATGGGTATTCTGATCCTGTGTCCTGGTCAACTCGACGGCGTTGCCCCCGCGCTGGACTTCAGTTTGAATTTTTGGGCAACCCAACTCGGTTCCGAACTCGCTCCACCGGCCCTCGTTGGAATATTTTTTGCTTCCGCCGGCGAGGACCTTGCCGACCCTCCCCTGTTGGCCCTCGGGAATCTGATCGAAGTTTTGCTCCAGCACAACTTCCTCCTGTCCCCAACCGGAAGCGGAGAAGGCCAGGAGACAAACCGAAATGAGCGCCAGAGGTCTGATTGCCATTGCGTGTCGGGTTCTAGTTGTTTTTGCGGCGGCGGAGAATCATGACCGTCGTCAGGCTGAAGGCTAGGAGCGCCCATGTCGCTGGCTCCGGGACGACGGTGATATTCACATAACTGCCGCCCAGATACTCGCTGCTGAAGTTGCTTCCTCCGCTGGAAGCATCGTAGTCGATCCTCCAATTCTGGCCGTTGAAGCTGAATGTGGCCCCATTCGCGAGCGAAACGTTGTCGTAGGTGAAGAGCCCGTTGTTCCATGTGCCGGTATAATTGATGAGAGTAAATTTGGTGGCGTTGGCAAATGTGCCGACAGAAAGATTGGTAAGAGTCAGCGTGACGGTCCCGCTCAGGCTGAGATTGCCGGTGACGCGCTGCAGATCGGCTCCCACGACGCCCGAATCCACCTCGTAGCCGAATGTGGATCCGGTGTTCAGCGCCAGCGCGCCCGAGCCAAGCGACTCGATGCTGGCACCCGGAGCGAGCGTGCCACCCGCATTCACGGTGAGCGCTCCGGTGAAGGAACCGGAGCCTCCGAGCGTTCCGCCATCCACGGTCACAGCACCGGTGCCGGTGCCTGAACCGCTCGTGTTGTTGATCAACAGGGTGCCTGTGGTAACGGTGGTTGTGCCGGTGTAGGAGCTGCCGGAGGCGCTGTTCAGCTTGACTGTGCCCGCCCCGATTTTTTGGACATTCAGAGTATCTGTGCCATTTGATGTGGTCATCGCTCCGTTGACCGTGAAGGTGCTGCCGGTGTCAGCGGAGAGCTTGAGGGTTTTGCTAAAAGCCGCTCCGAAATTGCTCAGTTGAATGGTTGCATTCTGGGTGGCGTTTGCGCTGGTGCCATAGACGCCCAGAGTATCCGAGCCGGCGTCGGTATCATTCAGCTCAATCATTTTCGAGATGGTGATGCCATCCTTATAGAGGAGCACAACATCATCGACCGCGGTTGCTGTCTGCCCCATGATCACGCGCCCCCAGTCCAAGGCGCTGTTGTTTCCAATCACGTAAGTCATGCCCAGGGCGGAAGTCGTGTCGTTCGTGGAACCGTAAAATATGATACGGCTGGCGGAGTCCGCGTTGGTGTTGGTGCCGTTCAGCTCGGTGATCGCTCCGGTGATATTCGTTTGTCTGGGAACAAACCGGATCGTTGCACCCGTGCCTCCGGTGATGTTTCCAGTGAGTGCGATGGTTTTGCCCAGGCCACCGCTCACGTTGTATGGATTAATAATCCGCTCCCCGGTCACGACGAAGTTGTTGGCCACGGTGTAGTTGACGTCCGTGTTGAAGGTGATGGTCGGGCCATTGGTGCCGGCCAGCCAGGTGATGTCCCCTGTCCCCAGAGCGGTGGCGCCGTTGACATTCACACTGCTGTTCGCCGCTGAAGACCCCAGGGTGAGACCGCCGCTCCATCCGCTGTTGTTGCCGCCCAGCCCCAGGGAGATCGCCGAAGAAGACGTCGTGTTCATGGTGATTTTGCCGGCACCGGTAATGGTTCCCGTCAGATTCAGTGTGCCTCCGGAAGTCGCATTGTTGTTGATCACAATATCGTTGGGAAGACTGAGAGCGCTTTGGATATCGCTGGTAGCGGTTGTTCCCGCCGCGCGTGTGATGCTTGAGTTCACGGTGAGGGTTGATCCCGTCAATATGACCCGGGTGCCGGCAGAGTCATATGTCAAGTTCCCGACCGTCTTGTTTCCGTTGAGAGTGATCGTAGCCCCGGAAGCAAATCCCGTGCCGAAAGTCACATCCGCGCCGCTGGCGGGAAGAGCATCCCCCACCCAGTTGGCAGCCGTGGTCCAAGTGGCGTTGCCACCTCCCCCGTCCCATGTGCTTTGGGCCGAGACTGTCGCCAGACCCGAAATGAGAAGGAGGGTTCCGCAGAACAATTTCACGAGGGGGGAATTTGTTTTCATGTTGGTCGGGTGCATTTATTCCTATACTTAGAAAGACAGGTATTTGAATTTTTGAAAGACGTCAAGAGGCAAATTTTGGTTTTTGGGTGCGCTCCACATTCCCGAGGCGGGCATCTTTGAGCTGTTTTTTGGGGGGGGATAAACTTCCGCGCGGGATCAAGCCGCTGGTGGACCGCCGCCCGCGAGATCCCGAGGAGCTTTGCGATTTCGCTCCGGGTCAGACCGCTGGATTCCCTCTGCCAGCATAACGCACGAACCTCTGGGAACTCCCGTATGGAGAGCGCACATGGAGATGATGGATTTGACGTTTGCGTTTCTGAAGAGTTGTCAGAATTCACGGGATTTGAAGTTTCCGAGCAACAATCCGGAATTCATTTCCAGTCTCATCCTCAAACAAGCCCGAAAACGGCGATTGAAATAAAAGACAAGGGATTGATTTTTGAGCTGCCCTCCCCAAAGAGCGGGGCAAAGGTGCGTGTATCGTTTTGTGCGGTCGCGGAGATGTCGGTTTGTTTCACATCTCACGGTGCATCATTCCCTCCGCGCAAAACGACTTTCCTTTCGCCGTTTTCAGGGTTCAGAGGGGGAAATAAAATGCAGCCGGAAGGACTCGAACCTTCAACCTTCTGATCCGTAGTCAGATGCTCTATCCAATTGAGCTACGGCTGCTTGAGGGAATGATTAGTTTCACCCAAAGTCTTTGGTGAAGTCAAATCAGAAAACGAAAAAGCCTTCAGCGGGTGTGGCGTGATGATCCAGAAGCCGCCGGCTTGATCCATTTTCCCGCCCATCGAACCGGGAGCAGCAGGAGGGAAGCCGCCCAGAACAGGGGCTCCGCGAGGCCTGCCATCCAGACGTCCGTCCACAAACGGCGGCGACCGGGAAGCGCAGTGGCAACGGCCTGTCGGCTGATCGAGACGACAAGGTGCAGGAGCCAGCGTCCGGGCGAAAGCGGGTTTGCGAGCACGGAGAGAAAGGAGAGGGCGAGTCCAAATGTGAGCGGCAGTCCGAGAAAGCCGGAAGGATTGCAGCGGCGGAATGTCGCGAACACACGATGCTGGTGCAGCAACCAATCCGTCACCGTGGCTCGGGGAGGAGTGAGGGTGGCGACACACCGTGAAATCCCGACACGTCCTCCGGACCGGGAGACAGCGCGTCCGAGTTCGTGATCGTCTGCAAGCTCATCCACGAACGCCTTCCATCCTCCAACGCGGCGGAGGGCGGCTGCCCGGACCGCCATGCAGGCCCCGGTCAGAAAATCCACACGTCCGCCCGCGCGAAGAATGGCCACTCCCGGCCAGAGGGAGAGTTCCGTCCCGATCGCATCAAGCCGCGCGGGCAGATTGCCCGGGCAGTCAAACACGTAGGGCGAGGAAAAGGCGTCCGCACCCGAGTCCTGCCACTCGGCACGGAAGGCGCACAGGAATTCCGGTCCTGTCATGGTGTCGCTGTCGAGAACAATCCACCGGTCATGAATCGCCAGCGGCTCGAGCTGGAGCAATTTCCCGATTTTTGGATTCAGGCAATCCAGATCTCGAAGCGGCGGGCAGTGGATGTCGAGGCTGGCAAATTTCCGGGCGAGGCCACCGCAAAGTTCCCGGTCCTCCGAAGAGAGGACTCCAAAAAGCACGCGGTCGCCCGGCTCGACGGCCTCCAGAAAAATTTCCAGGTTCCGCGCGAGCCCGGGCTCTCCGGATTTGATCGGACGGAAAAATGTCACGGGTTCAAGCGGAGAGCGGGGTGTTTCCCGCCTGGCAAACCATCGCCGGAGAAGCCCCGCCGCGAGCAGGCAATACCCGATCGTAAAAAGCCCGGTGCCCGCGGCTGCCACGCGGAGAAATTTGCCGAGCAGTCCGGGTCTATCCAACAATCGGAAGCAGGTTTTTGCTGACACCCCGGTCGATCGAGAGCGCTCCTCCACCGAGGCAGAAGATGGCGAGACCGGCTGCCCAGACCATGAGAGGGAGCTCCAAATCCGAAAAGGCCGGAGTATTCCGTCCCATGATAATCAGGGCACCAGTCATGCTGACGACCACCCCCAGCCCGGCGAGCCGGGTGAAAAACCCAAAGAAGAGAGTGATGCAAATGGCAAGCTCCAGCACGATGGCAAGAGAGGCCAGAACAAACGGGAGACCAAGCCCTGTCGTGGATGTCCAGGAATCAATCGTGCCGTGCCAGCCCGGGCCGCCAAACCACCCGAGCGCCTTCTGGGTGCCGTGATAAAAAAAGATCCCGGACACCGCAATACGGAGGACGAGCGGACCCACATTCCCGGGGGAGTGGAAAAAATAATAGACCGGATTTTTCGTCACGGAGGGGAAGACTAGCAGAGAGAAACGGGCGGCGGAAAGCAAAAGTGTTCCCACGGACGGGAGATTTCGGATATGAGGGAGGGAGGAATGGAACGCAAATCCTCATCCCGAATCGCACCCTATGTCGTGCCGTTTGCGGTTTTTATGCTCGGGCTTGCGCTGGCTGGAGCAGTCAGGAGCATCGGAGGCTCATCGGACAACCTGTTTCTCGCGAAGCCGGAATTCTGGATCTATCCGCTCCAGACGCTGCTCTGCGGCGCGGCCCTCGTCATTTTCTGGAAGCGCTACAATTTCGGAGAACGGGGCGGGGGGATTGCCGCGACCGCAGCCGGGGTGCTCGCGCTCGCCCTCTGGCTCTCACCGCAGGTTCTGTTCGGAAGCCCTCCGCGCACCGAGGGATTCGACCCCACGGTTTTTTCCGGCAGCCCGCTCCTCTACTGGCTGACCGTTGCGGCGCGGTTTGCGCGGCTTGTCGTGGTCGTCCCGCTTGTGGAGGAAATTTTCTGGCGCGGCTTTTTGATGCGCTACCTGATCCGCGAGGAATTTGAATCCGTCGCGTTTGGCACATACCGGCCGCTCTCCTTCTTCGGCGTGGCGGGATTGTTCATGCTGGTGCATGCGATGCCGGACTGGCCGGCCGCGTTTCTCACGGGGTTGATCTACAATGGGGTCGCCATAAAAACAAAAAGCCTTTCCGCCTGCGTGGCGGCGCACGCAATCACAAACCTTGGGCTCGGCCTGTATATCATGGCGACCCGGCAATGGGGGTTCTGGTGAAAATCGGATTCGCCCAGATCAACCCGGTCGTCGGAGACTTCGCCGGCAACGCACGCAGGATCGCGGAGGTCTGCGGGGAACTGGAAGACCGTGGAGCGGAAATCATCCTGACTCCCGAGCTCTCACTGGCCGGCTACCCGCCACAGGACCTCCTTTTCAAATCCGACTTCGTTCCCGGGAATTTGCGGGCGCTGGAGGAACTCCACTCGAGGGTGCGGTCCGCGGCGTGGCTGGTCGGATATGTGGAGAGGAACATCTCCGGTTCCGGACGACCGTTTCACAACGCCGCCGCCGTGCTCGAAGCAGGTCTCCCGATCCGCAAGGTCTTCAAATCCCTGCTGCCGACCTACGACGTCTTCGACGAGGCGCGCTACTTCGAGCCTGCGCATTCGGTTGCTCCCGTGGACATTGCGGGCCGCAGGATCGGCGTGACGATCTGTGAGGATATCTGGACGCCCGCCTATCTCCCGGGCGGGCTCTACAGCCGCGACCCTGTCCACGATCTCGTCGTCGCCGGCGCAGCCGCCATTCTGAATCTGAGCGCCTCGCCATTTCAAATCGGCAAACCGGCACAAAGACGGGAAATGATCCGCATGCAGGCCGGCAGGCACCGGGTTCCATTCTTTTACTGCAATGCCGTCGGCGGAAACGATCAGCTCGTCTTCGACGGGCATTCCCTCGCCGCCACCGCCGATGGCGTCGTCTGGATCCAGGCTCCCGGCTTCTGCGAGGGATCGTTTCTCCTCGACATCGGCGACATGAACCACGAGGTCGAATTTTATAGAGGCGAATCCCGGACCTCCCTCATCCCGTGGGCCCGCGAACAAGGCGAACAGTCGGAAGCCGGCGATCTCCGGGACCTTCGTGACGCTCTGGTGCTCGGGCTCCGCGACTACATGACCAAGTGCGGGTTCCGCTCGGCAGTGCTGGGCTTGAGCGGGGGGATCGACAGCGCCGTTACCGCGTGCCTTGCGGTGGAGGCCCTCGGAGCCGAACACGTGACGGGAGTCGCGATGCCGTCCCCCTTCTCATCCGGGCACAGCGTGGAGGATGCCCTCCTGCTCGCAAAAAACCTCGGCATGAAGTGCCTCGAGATCCCGATTTCAGGCAGCTTCGATGCGATGAAATCCCAGATGGCGGAGGCATTCGATGGAAAGGCGGAGGACATCACCGAGGAAAACATGCAGGCCCGCCTGCGCGGACTGACACTCATGTCGCTCTCGAACAAATTCGGCCACCTCCTGCTCACCACCGGAAACAAGAGCGAGCTCGCGGTCGGCTATTGCACGCTCTACGGCGACATGTGCGGAGGGCTTGCCGTCATCTCCGATCTCCCGAAGGGGATGGTTTACCGCCTGGCCGGGTTCATCAACAAAAACGCGGGCCGTGATGTGATCCCGCGACGCACGATCGAGAAGCCGCCCAGCGCGGAGCTTCGTCCCGATCAGACCGACCAGGACACGCTGCCCCCCTACGAGATCCTGGATGAAATCCTGCGCCTCTACATCGAGGAAAACCAGGGAACGGCGGACATCATCTCTCGCGGGTTTGATGCGGACACCGTCAAATGGGTGGTCCGGCGGGTGGATCTGAACGAATACAAGCGGGAACAGGCAGCCCCGGGGCTCAAGGTCACCGGGCGCGCATTCGGCATCGGGCGCAGGATGCCTCTCGCCCAGCGATTCATACCGGAACTCCCGAAATGACTCCCGTCATCGGCATCACATCCGGCGATCCGGCAGGAGTCGGGCCGGAGGTCATCCGCGCCGCGATGGAGTCCGCGCCTGAAGGGTTTCGTTACGAGATCGTCGGGGATATGTCCGGCCATGCGCCGGGTGTTCCGACGGAAGCGGGAGCCCGCGCGGCGGCAGCCGCCCTCGAGGAGGCTGCGGCAAAACTGGTCTCAGGCGCCTGGCAGGCGGTCGTCACCGGACCGGTCTCAAAAAATGCCCTCCACTCGGTCGGATACGAATTCCCGGGCCAAACAGAATTTTTTGCTGCGCGTGCAGGAGTGAAGGATTTTGCCATGTGCCTGACCGGCGGAGGCCTCACCGTGGTACTGGTCACCGTGCATGTGCCGGTCCGTGACATACCCGGGTTGCTCACCCAAAGCGAAATCGTCCGTGTCGGACGCCTTCTGGCCGGCTTCCTGAAACAGACGGGACACCAAGACCCGCGCATCGCCGTCGCCGGACTCAATCCCCACGCGGGCGAAGGAGGCGACATCGGACGCGAGGAAATCGATGTCATCGCCCCCGCTGTCGCCGGGCTTCAGTCCGCCGGAGCCGGCCGCTTCTCAGGACCCCATCCGCCGGACACGATTTTTCACCGGGCGATCGCAGGCGATTTTGACGGTGTGCTCTGCATGTATCACGACCAGGGCCTGATCCCGCTGAAACTTCACGCCTTCGACACCGGAGTGAACGTGACGCTCGGCCTGCCGTTTGTGCGGACCAGCCCGGATCACGGCACGGCATTCGACATCGCGGGAAAAGGGATCGCGAAACCCGACAGCATGATCGCGGCCGTCCGGTTGGCGGCCGGGTTGATCCACAACCGCCCGCAGACAGGTTCAGAAAAATTGCTGTGACGTTCCCGCCGCCTCCGGGCCTTAATTGGCGGGAAGCTCCTTGATGCGGATGTTGCGCCAGGCCACCGAGTAGGGACCGTCGCCGGGTTTGATGGCGTGAACCTGAAGGCCAAGGAAGCCCTTCGGATGGGTCTTGTAGATTTCCTCGTCGGTCAGATCGGCAACCGGCTGACCGTTGATGAAGGTTTGGATGCGGGGGCCCTGGGCGATGACCCGGAAGCTGTTCCACTTCCCGTTTTTCATCAGGGAATTTTGGTTTTTGGCGGGGTCCTTTTCCTTGGGCTCGGGAGAGAGCCAGCCCCGACCGGTGGCCTCGCCGTAGATCCAGCCGGCCTGTCCCGGGCTCGCCTCGATCTCGACCTGCGGGCCGTAAACCCGTCCGGGGCCGTCGTTTTTCTTGTTTCCCTGGGGGGCTGCCGCATCCGCCGTTTTCTGCAACGAGCGGATCTGCATGCCCGAGTTGAGCTTGTCATCCACCTTCACCTCGAATTCGAGTTCGAAGTTGCCGTAATGATTGTCCGAACAGAGGAAGGAATTCGGGCTGCCCGCAGCGGTGGTCCCGACGATCGCTCCATCGGCCACCTTGTAGGTCGCGGTGCCGTTGAGCTGGGTCCAACCCTTGAGGCTGGTGCCATCAAAGAGATTCACCCATGTGTCCCCGGCGTGAAGAGAAAGTGCGGCACTAAGGACGAGGGGGATGAAAAGGAGGGGCTTCATAAGGAATTTGAAATCTGCCGGATCACACCCTGAGAGTCAATCTCCGGGAAATGTTCCCCAAGCGGAAGAAGCCGCTTCCCTTCAATGCACACCATCCAGAAAGCGGGGCCGAGAAAAAACAGCCTTCAAACAGCAAGGAGTGTTTCCAGTTGCGCGGGAATGCATTCCAAAGCGCGGGCGGTGATTTCCGGCATGGAAATTCGTTGTCCGGCTTCGCGTTCGAGACAGGTCATCTCGACTCCGGCGATCCCGCAGGGGGTGATGTGTGAGAAGCCGTCCAGCGGGGAATGCAGGACGTTGAATGCAAACCCGTGCATTGTGATCCATTTTTTGACGCCGACACCGAGCGAGGCGATTTTCCGCGATCCGACCCAGACTCCGGTGAGGCCCTCTTTCCGCGAGGCCTCGACTCCGTAGGAGGCGCAGAGGAGGATGAGGATTTCCTCGAGGGATCGCAGGTAGCGGTGGAGGTCGCGCCCGCGGACGTTGAGGTCCAGAATCGGATACCCGACGAGCTGACCGGGGCCGTGATACGTCGCCTGTCCGCCGCGGTTCGTCTCGACGACCGGATGCGGAAGGTGCGCGCGCAGGCTGGAGTGATCGCGCGTGCGTCCGATCGTGTAAACCGGCTCGTGTTCGAGCAGCAAAAGGACTTCCTCCCCTCCCCCGGAGACAAGGTCCTCCACATACCGCTCCTGGATTCCGAGGGCGGCATGGTATTCGATGCGGCCGAGATCGAGAACTTTCATACGCGGTCCAGGGGAACCCGGCGGCGCGCGGCGGCATCGGCGGATTGGAAATGAGTGAGTCCGATTGCGATCGCGTCGGCGGCATCCGGAGGCGGGGTGACAGTGAGTCCAAGGAGCGCGCGGATCATGAACGCCACTTGGGATTTTTGCGCGGCACCGTGGCCGACGACAGCCTGTTTGACACGGCGCGGGGCATACTCGTGGATGGAAAGGCCCTTTTGCGCGGCGGCGAGGAGGGCGGCGCCGCGCGCCGAACCGAGCGTGATCGCCGTCGGAAAACTCTGCACGTAGATCACGCTCTCGATCGCCATCACCTTCGGGGAAAACCGGGCGATCACATCGCCGAGCTGTTCATGGATCGCCACCAGACACCCGGAGACGGTCAGCTTCGGAGGGTTCTTGATGACTCCGAAATGCAGACAACGAATCTTTCCGTTCTCGCGTTCGAGCAGGGCATAGCCGGTGCCGCGCAGCGAGGGGTCGACGGCCAGGAGGGTTTCTTTCATCGGGGTACCAGGGGCAGGTGCTTGAGAACATCCCCAACGGTCAGGTTTTGCAGCAATCCGCCCGGTGCGCGCAAGACATTCGCATTCTTCGGCGCCCAGACCGCCGGATCGGTGGGGCCGAAAAGGACAAGGCATTCCGCGCCTGCGGCAGCGGCCAAATGGGAAATCCCGCTGTCATGGCCGATGAAAAATGCGCAGCGGGCCAGTACCGCCCCCAGCACGTTCAACGGCAGATGTTCAAGGAAAACGAGCTGCCCGGAAAATTCCGATTTCAGCTCCGCGGTGCGCCCGGCATCGCTCTCTCCAGAGACAACCAGCAGCGTTGCCTGCAAATCCAGGAGCCGGTTGATCAGGTCCCGCCACGCCGGGAGCGGCCAGTTTTTTTTCTCCGACCCGCTGCCCGGGTGAATCGCGACAAGCGGCCCCTCAACTCCGTTCAGCAGAGCATCTGCGGCCGAGCAATCGGACGGCGAGGGATAGATCCTCGCTGCCTCATCCTCCAGAAAAAGGGCGAGAGACTCCATCGGGCGTGCGAGCTGGCGGGAGGCATGATGCGCGCCGGAAATCCTCGGATCCCCGACGATCAGGTTCTTTACCCCGCATCTCCTCAGGTTCCCCTCGAAAAATTTATCCGGATCGAAAAGGTAGGAGATGACCTGGCCGAAGCCGGCGAAGTATTCCGAGAGCCCGGGATCAAGCTCCGAGCGCGGGTTGAAAAACCCGGCCATCGGCGCATACTCGATCGAACGCACCGCATCGGCATAAAACCGGCCCTCGGCCACGCAGCAGATGTGCCGGTAGCCGACGATCTCGATCCGGCAACCGGGAAACCCCTCGCGCAAGAGGCGCAGCGCCGGAAGCGTGAGGATGAAATCCCCGATCGCTCCACCACGGATGACCAGGATGCTTCTTTGCGAGTCGGGCATCGGGAATTCATCTCATGAACCGGGATTTCGATAAACCCAAAGTTTGTCCGCGCAGAAGAAAGGGGTGAGATCATCAAGTCCTTGACGCCGGCAGCCGCGCTACCGGTTCGCTGTCGCGGGAAACACCGGCAGCACGATCTTCGATGGCGTCTGCGGCCCGAAGTGAACGTTGATCGTGGCTTTCCGGGTCTCCGACCCGGTGGTTTCGGATTTCCCTGTCTGCAGGTTCCGCGAATAGGCCGGAAACCACGATGCATGGATATACACCCTGAGCCGGTGACCCTTCTTGAAGCAGTTTCCGGTGATCAGATTATCGAAGTCCAGTTTCACGATCTCGCCGGGTTTCAGGAATTTCGGCTCGGGCGTTTTGTCACGCAGGCTGGCGCGGATCACCTCATGGCCGGCGGCTTCGAGGTTGAAGGCGGTACCGTCCGGGGCGACGTCGAGGATCCGGAGGTAAAGGTCAAAATCCGGCGCATCGCTCGAGGCATAGATTTCCGCCGGGAGGATTCCTAGAACGGTCGTGTCCCCGGCGAAGGGTTCCGTTTCAAACGTAAGGACAGCGGGATCTTTGGCCATGTTGCGCAGGTCAAACGCTCCCCACGTGGTATCGACTTCATCGCGGACCGGTCGGGCCGGGTCCGACACGAATGAACTGCAACCGGAATCAGAGGGTTCCCGCCTGGAGAGCGCTCCCGGCTTTCCGCCGGGCTCCGCGCTCGAAGACAGATACATTGTTTCCGCCGCCGAGCCCGGGAGCGGCCATGTGTCGCCTGTCTTCCAGGTATCCAAACCCATGACGTAAGCCTGCACGTTCGGCCAGTTCTTCACGCCGTTGTCGATACCGCGGACATAGCGGTCCATCCAGTCGAGCACGACCTGATGGTAGTTGAGCTTTGCCGCGGGGCCGAATGTCCGCTTGCCCGCAACGTCCTTTCCAGTGGCTTCGACGCCGTGGATCCACGGGCCGAGGATCAACTTGTTCCGGGGGTCCGCCTCGCCCGCGCGCACCCTGGCGATACCGACAAAATTCGTGATCGCCCCCTCGCTGCCGTATGGCTCGTCGTGCCACCCGGAGATGCTCAGGACAGCGGCTTTCACTCTTCCGTATTTCGTCCGGAAGTTCCCCCACTCCCACCAGGGGTCGTAGGGGCCGTGTTCGAGCCATGTGTAGTAATAGGGCTCGGTGTCCCGCAGATACGGCATCTCCGATGTAGGGATGAATCCTTGGATCCCCTCGGCGCCGCCAAGCTTGTCCCACTCGGCCTTCGCCTCATCGTAAGTCTTCGGTCCCGGCAGGTTCTTTCTGACGCGCGTGTTCGGTGCCATGTTGATGTAGCACCAGTTCGCCCAGCCGGACTCGAAAACTCCCCCGAAATAGACCGTTTGCGGACCGACGGCCGACGATCCCATCGCCGGCGCGATCGCCTTCAGGTGCGGCGGAGTCTCCACCGCCGCGAACCACTGGACGCCACACGGATACGACAACCCGAACATCCCGACGTTTCCATCCGACCACGGCTGCGCCGCCGCCCACTCGATCGTGTCGTAGCCGTCCTTCCCCTCGTTTTGGTAGGCGACAAATTCCCCGTCCGAGGCAAAACGGCCGCGCACGTCGCAGACAAGCATCGCATACCCGCGCCTGACGGCTTCCGCAAACGTCTTCTCGTTGTCCACGTCGCCCTCGCACTTGTCATACGGTGTCCGGAAGATCAGCACCGGATACCGTCCGTCCTTCTTCGGCCGGCGCACATCCGCGCGCAGGATCACCCCGTCGCGCGTCGGGATCACCACGTTCTTCTCGACGTAAATCCCGGAGTCCGCCGCCTGCTCCACCCGGCAGGATCCGGCGAAGCCGGTGAGCCCGGTCAGGAAAAAGCACGCTCCCGCAAGCGCCCTCCGGGTTGATGGTTGCAACCGGAGTTCACAGCCGCCCGGGAGGGTTTTCATACAACTGCCAGATTGTCACCCCGGCTCAGCGAAATCAACACCGGGTTCGGACCCGGCCAACTGCCTGAGGCGATGCCTGTTTTTCCATCGGCATCTGGGCGCGGCGTCGCATCCGTCCCGCCCGGCAAGCTGACCGTTCCGTCACCGCCCACGCGACAGAATCCCCGTGAGCAGCCGATCAAATCATGCGTCCGCGCTCCTCATCTTCAGGCGAATTTGTTTGCCACTCCCTTCCGCCGACTCATATTGATCGCTGTTGGCTATTCACATCGGGGTGTAGCTTAGCTTGGTAGAGCGCCTGGTTTGGGACCAGGAGGTCGCAGGTTCGAATCCTGTCGCCCCGATTTTATTGTGACAGGATGATGTAAGCAACTGGACGAACGAAAAAGCGCGAGACAGTCAGAAACTGTGCGAAACACCTGATGCGTCAA